>NZ_JAFREP010000035.1 GCF_017377855.1 Acanthopleuribacter pedis | reverse complement strand
CGACTTTTTCCGGCAGGCCTTGGTAGGCGCTTTCGGGTCCGTGGTAATCAATGACGAGGCGACGCCCGTCTTGGTCGACCAGCGAGGCGATGCGCGCCGGCTCGGGAACCGTCCCGTCGGCATCCAACCCACCGACATAAGTCACGGTCAGGAAACGGCCGTTGGGTTGGGTAATGCGAATCGGGTAAAAGCGCACGGCCGAACGATTGGCTTCATCGGTAACACGCCGTTGCGCCAAAAACTCGGTAACCTGGCCGTTGGGTTCTTTGAGGTAATAATTACTTTGGGAAAAACCCTGGAGCAACGTGCCGTCGTCGCGCCATTGCCGCGTGATGCGGCGCAAGTTCCGATCGATGAAATGCACATCGGCCTGCTCGGGCAGACAGCCGAAAGTGTCGCAAGCGTCCCGTGCACCACCGTCGAAAGGCCCCTTTTGGAACAAAGCGTCGCGACCGAAAACCGCGGCGTTCCCGGCCGAGTCGACAAAACGGACCCGTTCCCAATCAGCAAAAGCGCTACTGATCACGCGGTTACGGGCGACGATGTAACCCAGGTTAAAACTCCAGCCGAGGCCGAGGTTATGGCTGTCGGGCGTACCGGAGAGTTGGCAAAGCTGAAAGTCGGAGCTGTTGCGGCAGTAGGGTTCCTCCGGTGTTTTGTAGATCGGGGTCAGGCTCAGGCCGGGAACGCCGACGGCTTCCAGGGTGATGTTGTGTTTGCCGGTGAACTCGTTGATGTGGGTGTAGGGAATCTCGGTACGCAACCCGATTTGGTCGGCATCGGATGAAAGCGGCTCGATCTCCTCCCGCTGGGTGGGTAACTCGCGCGCGGCGACGCGGGTCACCACGGCTTCTTGGAATGCGTGTAAGGGAAAAAAAGAAAGGACGTTAAGGGCAAGGATGCAGGTCTGAAGAAAAGCGGTTCGTTGCATCGGATTACCTCTCATGTGAAGGGTGAAAACGTCAAAACGGAGAACGTCGACAATACGCCGATGATGAAGGTTTACCGGTTGATACCGGCAAAAGGTCGGCTCTAATCAAAAAGTAACAGCCCATTAAAAGCAGCCAACTGAGCGTAACAAAGGTGCGAGACAGCCCTTGTCCAACAGGCAAAAATGCCGAAACAGCGGGTCCAATCTGGGTATCTGTACTGATTGCCGAAAAATCGATGAGCCGGCCTTGGCGCTCGGGATAAACCTCTTTCGATGGCAAAGCAGACAACGGCAAGGAACAGCCTTTGTAAAAGAAAGACAAGAACTCTGGGGAAGCCCCCCGGGTCCTAAGTGTTGCCGCACCACCTCGGAGACATTCTCTTTTTAGCCCCGAGGCTCATGGCAGGCATGATTCACACTCAAAAACAGAGATAATCACAACAATTATTTATTTTTTCCCAATTAACACATCAAAATGTGAGCCCGCACACCAACGGGCTGCCGTACAGCCTTTTGCTTTCGGAGAAATATTCTTTACATTCACATTTTCTTAACACACGTACTTTCGGGCAGCGAGCACTTGGCAGACAAGCGCCCTTTCTCGTTTTTTCGGAAATGAACCAGCACTCATCTGACCAGTTTCATTTAGGTGTTACAGAGGTGTTACAGAGCAACCGACGGCCGGCAAAGCCGGCATCGCAACTGCAATACCTTATCCCCGTGACGCGGCGCGAACAGCCTTGAAACGCTAGTATGCTCAAGGCTTGATCTCGATACTATCCGCGCGACACCTCCCCAAACAAAAACGACCTTTCAACGGCCACCGCATCTTATGTTAAAACGCGGATCGCGTACGGGCGGCCACCATGGGTCACAACCATCATATCGCAAGGTGCACCAAACCCTAGCGAAACGGATTCCGACGGCGCCTTTTTGGGCTCATTCATTCATACCCAACACGAAGGCGTTTCCAGATCAAATGGGAAAGCACCTTGTCCCTGCCGGATGAATGGTTTTCGCACGACTATTCAACCCTGCTTCCAAAAGACCCCATCAAGCATCGTTTATCAATTTCACACGCTTCATTAGGAGAATGCTATGTTCATGAATTCAAAAAATCTTTTCAAAATTGCCACTTTCGCCCTGATCGCCTCCGTTTCTTTTGGTGCTTTCGCACAAGAAAACCAACTGGTTGATTACCCAGAATTGCGCCAAGCACTCAACAACGACAACCTTGTGTTGAGCAACTACCGCACGTGCCTGGACGAAGGCCACAACCTGAGCCAAATCACCGTAGACCCCGTCTACTACATCATGGCACCTACCGGCGATCACCAAGCGTTCACCGTGACCATCGTGATGAACCGTCGCACCGGCGGTAACTACTCCTTGCAAACCGAGTACGTTCACATCGTGGTTCAGGTATGGGGCGACGGCAACGGTAACCTGGAAGCCAAAGAAATCAACGTGAAGCGCAGCACCGTCTACTAAGACAAACCCCGCGGGGTTCACGGCGGGTTTTCCGCCGCGCTAAAAAAGGCAGCCTCACGGCTGCCTTTTCGCATTTCTGAACCGCCCTTAACGGCATTTCCCCAAATAACCCGCGTAGAATTCGGCGGCAACTTCCTGGGCGGACAAGGCGCGTTTGTAGAGCGTCAACTCATCCATCACCCCTTGGTAATAAGCACCGAGCCCATCCTGGCGACCGATGTAAAAATGATCGCCGGTATCCAAACTCCCCCGACGGCTGGTCGGGTTAAAGGTAAACACCAGCTCATCATCAACATACATCCGCCCACCATGGGTTGCATCGCGATCCACGGTCACCGCCACAAACCGCCAGGTATCGTCCAACAACTCGGGAATCACCGGCGCCTGGAAATTGGCGGGGCCGCGCACATGGTCGGCCATCTGCAACAGCAAACGACCGTTGTAGAACATCAATAAATAACCGCGGCTGTCCGAGCTGTTGCGCTTGGTTACAATCACTTGATTTTCACGGCTGGTGCGAATCCACGCCGAAATAGTGAAATCACCGGTGCCCAAATTGAGATCGCCATGGTGCGACACCCGGATGTATTGATTCAACCCGTTAAATGTGTCGCCCCAACCGACCCGACCCGTGGTTCCCGGAAGGCCGTTGATTTTGGTGCCGATGTTGTTGGTACCGGCAAGATCGCTGACGGTGGGGATGCCGGGCACTAGGTCGCCGAGCGGCCACCAGGCAGTCATGCCCGTGGGTCGCGGCGCGCAAGACGCCACCGCATCGCCGATATCGATACGGCGACCAGACGAATCCCCTAAAACGGGTCGGCCGGTTTCCCGCAACAAATTGCGCACCAAGGTTTGGGCGCCGATCAGATTGGGTTTGGCGCTCAGTAATTGCGCGATCATGCCGGCGGTGGCGGGAGAAGCAGAAGAAGTTCCCCCAAAAGCCGCGGTACCACCACCACAAGACGCGCACACAACCGACTCGGCGGGGGCGTAGACATCCAAAACCGGCGAAGTATTCGAATAACATGCGCGTTCATCGACACGGCGCTCACTGTCGCTACAGAAGGCGGGCATGAACGGGGTGTAGGCCGCATCAGTTGCATCCCAGCTTGAACCAACCGAAATAACGTTGCTGGAGCAAGCAGGCGCCCCCATGCTATCGCTCCAGCCGCTGTTCCCGGAGGAGGCAATCACAATGATGCCGCGGCTCAGC
Source organism: Acanthopleuribacter pedis (assembly GCF_017377855.1). Lineage (GTDB taxonomy): Bacteria > Acidobacteriota > Holophagae > Acanthopleuribacterales > Acanthopleuribacteraceae > Acanthopleuribacter > Acanthopleuribacter pedis. Next base: position 99,798 of record NZ_JAFREP010000035.1, on the reverse strand, counting down.
GCGGTACCGGCGGCGGAATGCATGACCCCGAAGTTACAAGCCCCCTCGAACTTGCCGCCCCCAAGGGACATGTTGATGATGCGAATGGGATCGCCGCCGTTTAACCCGTTGCGATTGGTGACACACCAGTTAATCGCCTCGGCCACGACGCTGTCCCACGCATTGGGCAACACCACCACGCCGTAGAGGTCCACACCGCGCGCATAACGCCGCACAATGGATGCGACCGCCGTCCCGTGAACACAATCTTCATCAAATTGCGAATGGATGCTTGCGCCGATCCTGTCAAAATTGGTTCCCCCGGCAAAAACCCTGTTGGGCAAGGTGGTCGAGCCACCCATTTCAGGGTGAAGCAGGTCAAAATGGGAATCGATGACGGCGACCCCAATGCCGGCACCATTGAAACCTTGGGCGGAAGCACGGGTCGCACCGGTCAAGGCGCGCCCCTCCGCGGTATGGGCATGATTCAGGTTGTCAACCACCACCCGGGTCACGGCGTCATGATCGGCGACCTCTTCCAATAGCGCGATATCGGAAACGGTGGCGGCAAAGGCGTACTGGTAAGTCAGCATCAATTCCACGGCAAAAGCCGTTTCGCCGTTTTTGGTGCGCCGCGCCGGCACGCCCTGTTGTTGCAGGTCGTCGATCAAGGAGGATTGCGCCTCAAAGACGTCCTCGGCAAGCAGGTCCAGCGAACCGTCTTCCTCGCGGCCCACATCCTTGGCAAGCAAACGCCCCATGGGGTCGAGGTGGATGATGACACGCAAACCGGCTTCTTTGGGGCTCGGCCGCTTGTTTCGAAAAGCCGCGATCTCGTCGGCAAAAGCGTCATAAACAGCGGGGTCGATTTTGGGCGAACGCGCATCGACATCAAACGAGAAGGACAGACATAAGACCAACATCCATCCGAACGAAAACTTCATCATGGTAAATCCCTCATCAGGTAAAAAGTGGAACCGTTACCAGGCACCGCAAAAGGGCCTGGCAAAACAGCCTTATCTCAACTGGGTATTCGCGGGCAGGAAGCGGCCAAAAAAATGGCAAAAACCGCGCGCATCCTAAAAGCACCACGGCGGAAACACCACAAGCCGGCCTACCAAGTGAGCTTGCGGTTCTCCAAACGGGAAAGCGCGGCGCGGGCCTTGCCCGTCTTCCAGTGATCCGCGCCGAACCGCGAAACCGTTCCGGCGTAAGCTTCCCGCAAAACCGGCTCGGCCTCCTCAAAACGCCCCAGCCCGGCCAAGGCCTCGCCCAGTGTGGTCTGCACTTGAAAAAACATCCAGTGGTCCTCATGACCGATGTCGGCCAAAAAACCAAGCGCGCTTTCGGCCTGGTACAGGGCCTCGGCGTGACGCCCCTGCCGGCTCAGTGTGTCGGCCAAACCGGCCACCAAAACAGCGGTCAAGTATTCGCTGGTGCGTTGGTGGTTAAGGCTGTGCTGGATACCGGCGCGGAAAAGCGCCTCGGCCCGTGCCACAAAACCGGCCTCAACCTCATTGCGGGCGAGGTTGTTAAGCACAAAGGGAATTTGGGGATGATCGGTACCAAAAGCCGTGGTGATCATCGCGTGAGCCAGGTTCAGAGAGGCGCGTGCATCATCGGTTTGGCCGAGCAGCGTTTGGTTGCGGCCGAGGTTGATATACCCCTGGGCCAAGGTAAGCGTCACCTGTTCCGTGTGTTGCTCACGAATATGAATCGCGCGGCACAATTCGGAAACCGCCAGCGCCCACCGCCCCTGTTCCTGATGCAGCACTGCCAAATTATTTAGGCTGTTGGCAATGCTGGGATGATCCCAGCCAAGCCGTTGTACCTTAATCTCAAGCGAAGCGCGGTAATGGGCCTCGGCCGGCCCGTATTCGCCGCGCTGGAAATGGATCGCGGCCAGGTTGTTGCGCAACACCGCGATCAGGGGATGAGAAGCACCGTAGGCCTTAGAATGAATCGCGAGGGAGTCGCGAAAGTAAACCTCCGCTTGGTCAAATTTGCCCTGACGTTGCTTAAGCACGGCGAGGTTGTTGAGGGTTCGCCCAATTTGGAGGTCGTCAACCCTGGGGGCGTCGCGCAAGGCGGCGAGGGTTTCCACCAGCAAGGGCTCTGCCTGTTCGTACAAGCCTTGCTCGAATTGAAGGTGGCCGATCAGGTTGCGCACCTCAAGGTAACCCAGGTGATCCCTTCCAAAATGGGTCGCCAACAGGTTGGCCGCTTCCCGGTAGCCGGCCTCGGCTTGTTGGTACCGTCCGGTTTCTTGGTCAAGCTGCGCGAGGTAACGTAGGTTCCCGGCCAACACTTCCGGCGCGGTTTCGGCAAGGGCCGCGCGATCCTCGAGTGCTTGCTCCAGGCGGGTACGCCCTTCATCGACCTGACCGAGATGATGGTACACCCGGCCCATGGTTCCCAAGAGACGGCTGCGCAGGTGGGGTCGGCTCTCGAGTTCGCGGTTCATTTGATCCCCGGCCGTTTGCAGCAAATCGGTGACGGACCGTTCGCCCTCATGTTTTTTGTAGGGATCCTTGGCGTGGAACAAACGAACCAAAAACTCGGTGACGGCCTCGGCCGAATCTCGTTCGCGGTGGGCACGATCCCGCTCCAGGGCGGTTTGCTGTTGCTGAAACAGCAGCATCAGCACAAACACGGGCACGAGCGCGGCGACGGCGCCCAGGGCACCGGCGGCGGCGAGGTGCCTTTTGACGAACTTGCCGAGGATGTAACCGAGATGGGGCCGTCGCGCCTCAACGGGCAGGTCGTGGAGCAAGCGCTGGAGATCGCGGGAAAAATCGCGCGGCGATGGGTAACGATCCTCCGGCCGTTTAGCCAGGGCCCGCGCCAAAATCCAGCGCAGATCGCCGCCGAGCCGTGCCCGGATCGCACGGGACGACCCACCGCGCCGCCGCGCCAATGCTTCGCGCTCCGCCGTTGGCGATCGCCGCCACGCCTCGTCGGCAAAAAGTGGCGTTTCCTCGCAAATCAAACGCACCACCTCCGCGTAACCACTTCCCTTTGGCCAGGTTAGCGGCGGTTTCCCGACCAACAACTCGTAAAGCACCACACCCAAGGCGTACACATCGGTGCGAAAATCGCAGCCGACGGCCAGACCGTCGGGACCACTGAGCCCGGCCTGCTCCGGGCTCATGTAGCGAAGGGTTCCCGGGGCGGCGCCTTCTCGGGTCAGGTCCTCGCGGCCCAAGGCGTCCTTGGCGATCCCGAAGTCGATAATTTTGGGCTGAGCCGCCTCGCCCTCGGATTGAACCAAAATGTTGGAGGGTTTTAAATCACGATGAACCACACCCTTGAGGTGCACGTGGGCGACGGCGTCGCAGACCTTCATCACCAGTTCAATGCGCTCGCGTAGGTTTAAGCGATGCTGGTCGCAATAATCGGTGATCGGCGCCCCTTCAATGTACTCCATCACAAAGTAAGCCGGTCCATTGGCAACCAGGCCGGACTGGTACAGTTTGGCAATGGCCGAGTGGTTCAAGCGTCCCAGAATTTCCTGCTCCAGGGCAAAGCGCTGTTGTTGCATGGCGCTGGGACGACTGGTGTTCACCAATTTGATCGCAACCCGCCGAACATGGGGTTCATCCTGCTCGGCGAGGTAAACCGTCCCCATGCCGCCACGTCCCAGTTCCCGCACCAGGCGATAGGCCCCAAAACGTTTTCCGACCAAATCCGGCGCTTCCATAAAGGGTTGCTCCAGCAGGGCAAGCGCGGCCTCATCCACATTCAACAGGGAATCGACCTCATGGCGCAGGTCGGCATCGCTGCCACAGGCCTCCTGAAGAAAGGCCGCTCGGGCGGCGGTCGGCAATGAGCGCGCTTCTTCAAGCATCGCGGCGATTTGCCGCCAGCGATCAGACGTCATTAGGCCAACCGTCCCACGGCGGGCGCGGCGACCCCGCGCAGTTCACGGGCCAACCAAAGTTGCGCGGTCTGCCATTCCCTGCGGACGGATCGGGCGGAACAGCCCAAGACCAGGGCAATCTCGTCATGGGTCAACCCCAGATAAAAACGCAATTCGGCAATGCGACAGCGTCGCGGATCACAGGCGCGCAGGGTTTCGAGCGCATCGGCGAGGCACAACAACTGTTCGGGCGACCAAGCCGCCGACCCCAGCCGACGGGATTCATCAAGGGTATGGTGGGTCAAACCGCCGCCCCGTTTTTGCGCCAACTTTCGCCGAGCATAGTGAACGATAAACCGCCGCATCATCAGCCTGGCGCAACGAAAGAAATGCAGCCGACTCTCAAAAACCAAACCGGTTTCACCGTGAAGGATCTCGTAAACCTCGTGGACCAAAGCGGTGGGTTGTAGGGACAAATCAGCGCCACGCTGCTGCAAATAAAAACGGGCGGAGCAACGCAAGTCGTTGTATACCAACACGAACCATTCATCCAAATCATGGGGTTCGGATTGGCTTTGTGCCGGCGGGGACCGGCGCGCGGCGGGATCGTCAGCGGATGCCATAAGCGACCTCGGAAAAAGAAGAACCACCCATCAACAGTAGATAAGCTAGCCCGATTCATAATATCAGACACTTATTCATTTACACTTCATCAACAAAGTGGCTATTTTCTGATTTCTCCCGATTAATGTGAAGGCTTTATTTACCCAATAGGCATCCAAGACAAAGAGGTGGAACCCGCCGGGGTTCCACCTCGCATGGGTGGTTCATCAACCGTTCCGATGCGGCGCGGCCCGTGGTTCAGGCGGCGCAAACAGGGATTCACCAGGTTTTGCTAATCAAAAAGGTGACCCGACCGTCGTGGATATTGGAATCCCAATCGGTGTCGGTGTAACCCAATTCGAAGTCGAGCGACCACATGGATTTAGAGACCGCAAGTTTGTAGTCGTTGCGGTCTTCACCTTGGTCAAAGTCGAATAAGCCGGCGTGCAGGCCGAGGCCGAACCCCTTGGGCAGATCGAAACTCAAACTGCCGTCAAGGTAGCTGTTCTCATTGTCGTAGTCGTAGTAGTACTTGGCTTCAAAGATCTTAAATCCAAGACCGAGGTAGGCTTCGTCCACATCGTCACCGTCGGGGAAGACGTAACTGATGTGGCCGACGTCCAAACTTAGGCCGGATTCGAACTCGGTGCCGAAACCGCCGTAGAGGTCGATTTCCACATCGCGCTCGTCACCGAATTTGACGTTGGACGCCCACGTACCCACGTAGAGGCCGTTGGTAAACGCGTAATCTAAGCCGCCTTGAAGGGCGGGTTCTTCGTCGGTTTGTGATTCGCCACGCCAAACGTAGTCGGGCGTGACACCGAGGTTTGCACTGAATTCGCCGAAGCCGAGCAGGGGGAAGCTCAACAGGGCGACCAAAAAGATGGTTGGGGATTTCCAGGTAACATTCATGTTCGTCTCCTTGGGGGAAGTGGGGGAATGAATGCCCTGGTGGTTAAGTACCTGATGTTGCCCATCAAAATAGCAAAAAAGCCCGGCGTGAAACCAGCAAAAAAAGACCGACCACGGCATTTTTCCCAAAAAACCAAGGCGGAGAAGCGGCAAAACCGGCGGGGAAACGCCCCACCACCGGCCTTCGTTTCTTCTGGAAAAACTGCTCAAAACAAACCATTTACAAGGCTTCTCCAGCGATTCATAAAACGAAACGCAACAAAATAAAGAAAAGCCGATCTTTGCCGCTTCGCAGCAAAAGACCGGCTGTCCAGATCCAAATAAAGTGCAGCTAAAGGCCGCGCCTCAGGGGTTAAATGGCGATCATTTCTTCCTCACCCAATGCCTTGACCACAATCAGCGACTTGTCGTCGAAGTTGAAGTAGGGGGTTTCTTTGATGGCCTCGAGCGCATTTTGCACGATCAAGGAAGCACCGACACCGGAGGCCACATAGGGCTGCAAGAAGTGACAGAACGATTGGATGTCGGGATCGTTTTGCACCCCAATCTCATCCGGCGCCATGTCGTAGAGGCTAAAAGCGGAGGTGTTTTCCATGTTGAAGTTTTCCGGGTAACGGAAGAAGCCGATCGGTTCAGGGGGCGCACCCAAGGCAGGGCACAAATCTTCGTAACACTCGGACTCGAAGCAGCCGTCGGTAGCCAGAATCAAGTAATCGCCGGGGTGAAGCTTGACGTTGTGCGGCACGTAGGGTTTGTAGAAGGCGTCATTCTCGGAGAAGTAACCCAGGGGCGGGCCACTGTTGGGTTCCAAGTAAATGAAGCGGTTCTGAACAGAACTGTAATAGAACACCGGTAAGCCGGTACAGACGAAGTTAAAATCGCCGGTGTCGACGTGGAACTGCCCATGCAGACCCACGGCGCCGCGGGTGCGGGTGGCGCGGCTGGGGTTGGTACTTTTGACCAGCGCTTGGGTCAAGGGGCCCTTGAGTAAGTTGTTGAGTTCCGTAAAGATATGGTTCTCAATCCGACGTCGGTCGCGAATGTGCGCATCCAGAATATTGAGCAGCAAGCCGCGGATATGACCGGACAAAAAGAAGGCGTCGTAACCGTGGTTGGCGGTATCAAAAATCGACAGACCGACTTCCTGGGTAATGGCCCCGGTTTCGGTCAGGGGTTCGTAGTCGAAACCCACAACGAAGTCACCGCCGATGCTGACGTGGCCGGGGGCTTCACAGGCTTGGAGCATGGGTTCCAGGTCGTACTCAACACCGTCCAGCTTGGCGGTGTTGGTGTTGCGCGCTTGGCCCGCAAATTCAAATGCGCCTTTACGAAATCCAAAATTCATTTTGTAGGCGTTGAAGCGGTTAAGGTAGTCGCGCAAAAATTGCGTAAGAATGACCGTTTCCATGGGTTTCAATTGTGATTCCATTTGCTTACCAAGCTCTAATAAACTAGCTAACGTTGCCATAGTTTTCCTCGATAGTCCACACAGTTATGACGTAACCGCGGGGCTGTTTACCTCGATCTTGCGAAAAGCAGGTCACCCTGGACATGCTGGGAAGGGCTCGCAAAACCACGTGTTTCTCACCAAGATTGATTGCTTCATGTGTAAGGGATCGGTTGTGCCGCAGCGGGAGAAACCCAAAACCCTCGCCCGACATCCACCAAGCTTACGCGCCTTACAACTGAGAAGTTTGTGATATTTCCGTCATTTTGACGTCTTGCTACCTCTCTCACAATCACACAATCCATTGATTCCATACCAAGAACCTGTTCGACCCGGGCTCAGCGCCGGGATTCGCGCCCGCGGCCCGACGAGCACGCACTTTATGGGGGAAGCAGCTCGTGGGACGTAGGGCGATAAAGGACAATCATGGGTGCCGTACAGGGCATATTTCGTGGCGGTGGGGGTTCGCCTGTCCTGAACGCGGCCCCGTGCCGAAATCCATGTTGACGCTTCCGGCCGCAACACCGGAACATCGTCTCGTCATCATAAAGAAGAAGGAAGATCATGCGTTGGGTGGTCATTCACCACGCTTACGCCTTAGACGAGAGGAAGTCTACCTGAAGAACAAAGCGGCTCACAGACTTTTCTCGCCGGGCGCAAACTTTCGTGAGCTGGGTCATGATGACGGAGCGGGCGGCGCTGATTGAGGATTAAGCCTTATACCTACGAGGCTGTTAAGCGGAAAAAAGGCGCCGTCCTGCACGAGCCTTCCCCGCAATTCTCGCGAGGGGTTCTGCTTCTGGGCCGAACCCCTCGCGGGAATTGCGGGCTGCTCACAAAAAATCTCTTCTTTCTATTTTTTCAACGAACTACAAAATCTCTCAATCGTTCATTCCTTCAAACCGCCCGGAGAATACCCACCCTGTGCGGGTTTTCCATGAATGGAACATCAAGTAATGGTGAGTTTTTGCCAAATCGCAGAACCATCACAAGGTTATCTGTTGATGAAACGGGGTTTGATCGGGGTGCCTACCCCGTTGCGGTGCGCCGGATCATTTGTTGTTTGTTCGGTTCGTTGGGTTTTTGGGTGCCAAGCCCCGTGGCACGCCGCATCATTCGTTGTTTGTTCGGTTCGTTGGGTTTTCGGGTTTCAACCACCGTGGCCCACCCCATCATTCGTTGTTTGTTCATCTCTCAAATGCCAACCCCCGTGGGGTTTGCGTTTCGGGAACCCCCGGGGTCCTAGGGTAAGCGGTTATTCCATAACCGCTTACCCTAGGCTGAAATCCGTAACACCTTCGGTGTAACCAGATGCTGTTCGGCTTCGCCTCACGTTTTAAATCATTTGTGGTCCACATACGGCGGTGTGCGCGCCCTGTTAGGGCGCGCCGGATCACCCTCATTTCAGCATCCGGTTTTGTATGCGTTTGGTTCGTTCTCCGCCGTGCCCGAACAACCGTTTATTTTGTTCTTTATCGGGTGCGACCAAGCCTTGGTTTTGTGCGGTTAACTCAAATAACCGCTGCGCCAGCGCCACCAATCGCCGGTCAAACACTGGGCCCTCGCGAACAACGCCAAGACCCGGTCCTCCTCCAACAAGGTAAGGTACCAGCGCGGCACGTTCTGCTCCTTCGGCATCTCCTTTAACAAGGCAACGAAGTGATCGAAACTCAAACCGCTGCGACTCAAAAATTGCAAGGTCTCGATGCGCCAGTGGGTCCGGTACATCCGCTCACCAAACCAAATCTGGAAACGGCGGTAGTAATCGCTGATGGGCAACCATTCGAACAAAAACCGCGACGCGTAAAGCCCAACGAAAAACAACAACCCCTTGGCCGCGGACGGCAAGGCCGCCAGCACATAAAACGAAAACCACAGCGGCAAGGCGATGGCGAGGAACAACAAACCACCCCAGGTCGCCAAAACGGCATAACGCCACAACCAAATAATGAACTGTTTCTCGCCCGACACCTCCAGTTCCACCAAGAAATGGCGCACGAGGTAGTCGGCCACCCTCGCCGGCACGCCGTCTTCCTCGCGGTAATAAGGCGCGTAACGTTCCAAAAGCCGGTTGAGCAGATGTTCGAAGTTAACCCAACCGCCGTCGTCCGGCTCCTCGGTCAACAGCAGGGCGTGTTCCTTCAGGGTTAAGCACAGGCGCTCCAGCGCCGATTGCACGGCGGGGGTATCGGCGGCGAAACAAGCCTGCATCTGTTGGTGCAGCAGCAAAGCGAGCGGGGTGGTTTCGGTTTTTTCCGACCATTCCAAACGGTAGGCCCAGGCAATCTCCAATAAATCCAGGTCCATTTCCAACTCGTCGTCCACGGCGTCGAGCTGGTGGTCGAAGTATTCGAAAAACTGGTGCAACCAAGACGCATCAGCACGCCAAAACCCGCGCCTGGCCAGCTCCACCATAAACGGAAGCCGGAACGGCAGACGTTCGGCGCGCAACCGCGATTCACAATCAAACAACAAGGTTTTCCATTGGGCAAAGGGCAACACGGTGAGCAAGGTGGCAAAAGGCGCCAAGGCCAATTGGTAGAAAAGCCGCGGTTCGCAGGTGTCGGCCAAGATGCGCAGCACGGTGTCGTAGCCGTGGGGCTCTACCCCCAGCAAAACCTCATCGAAAAGGCGGTTAAGCGCGGGGTCGTCGGGAAATTGATTGAGGCCGAACAGAACCCAGCGCAAAAAAGCGTGGGGTTCACCGTGATCGATCACGTCGGAAAGAAACGCCAACAGCACATAATGCTCGGGTTCCTTCTTGCGTTGGTCGGTAAGGTGCCGGTAACACATTTCGGGTTCGACGTTGTGCATGCTTTGCAGCGGGGTTCCCCGGGGCATGGGCGCCGGCTTGGGTTCGGGGGGAAGCACCTGTTCGACGAGCGAGGCCTCGGCGGCGATTTGATCGAGTTCGGCGCAGAGCTTCTCATATGCGGCACGCAAGGTCATGAACTCATGGGGATGGTGTTCAGGCTTAAAGCGTTTCAGCAAGGCGACATAACGACGCTTGAGATCGCGCCGCGTCATATCGCGGGTGAGACCAAAAAAACCCCGAGGATCGGCCGGCAACAAATGCCAAGGTGGTTGCTGTTCCAAAAGTACGCCCCTACCCCGCCTATTGTAGCTTCAATTCCGAGAAGGCGGTACGTCGGAGGGTTTTACGTAAGAAGCATCATCCTTGGGGCTAATCCGGCAGGCGGTCCCCAGAGCCGGCGGCTTCTTGGACCAACACTTCAAAAGCGCGGCGCATGCGGGTCGCATCGGCGCGATGGGCGGGATGCGCCTGCTCGAAATCCCGCAACAAGGTTCGCATGCCCAACAAAGCCTCGCGCCGACAGCCTTGCGCAAATTGGGCCTCGTAACGCGTGAAGGCAACCACGGCGGCGAGCGGTCCCCCGGTCGGATCGTCGGGCAATCCGGCCAACAGGCGCTCGGCGCGCGCCGGTTCGCCCAACTCCAGCCAGGCGTGGGCGGTGTTTTGCTGTAGGTTGATCCGCATTGGCCGGCTCGGGGTGGGATCGTCCAGGGCAAGGACCATGGCTTCCCCCAATTCGACCGCCTCACGGTGACGCCGCGTCGCGGTCAGCAAGCCAACCACATTGGCCGCGGTTAAGACGACGTCGGGATGACGATCACCCAAGACATCGCGTCGCACGGCCAGCAGGTATTTCAAACCGGCAAGCGCGTCATCGACACGACCCTGGCTATAGAGCAAGAATAAATAGTTGTGCTCACCGCGCAAGGTGAGCGGATGACGCGGACCGTGGCGCGCGCGGAGCACCACTAAATTGGCGGTCAGCAGCGACTCGGCACCGGCGAGATCACCGGTGCGGGTCAACAGGGTTGCGAAATTGGAACGGGTGGCGGTCAGCAAACCGTTGTCAAAGGGCAGGTGCCGTTCCTGCAAAGCCAGCACCTCGCGAAATTGGGTCAGCGCGCGGTGGGTTCGCCCGGTTTCGGCCTGGAGCAAAGCGGCCCCACCGGCAAGCGCCAGCGACAGTTCATGGGTAACCCCGAGTTTTCCCCGTGCCTCCTGTAAGGCATGTTGGTACCGAACCTCGGCGTCGGCATATTGTTGCCGACGCGTTAACAAAAACGCCGCCGCACCGTTCACGAAAATCCGCTCCTGGTCGAACCGCGCGGGCAAAGGCTCCAACAAACGCCGAGCGGCCTCGAATTCGCCCATGGCGGCATCGACATCGCTGTAATAGGCAAAAGCGCTGCCGAGCTCAAGACGCAAAAGCACCTGAACCTCGGCCACGAGCCGACTTTCGTCCAAATTCCGACTGATGCGTTTCAGATTGGCGAGCATCTCGGGGGTGGCAGGCATGATCGAGGGGTTAATCATGGCCAACAGCAACTGGGATTGGCTGCTGAGTTGGTGTAAACCCATCTCCTTGACCACGGACTCGGCCTGCATTTGGTCGAGGCGCAGACGCACCTGATGAAATCGGCCGGCCGTGACGACGAGGAGCAGCAGCAAGGCAGCCCCCAAGGCCGCCCGCAAGGGCCGACGCCGCAGCCAGGCGGCCAAGACGCGGCGGGGGCTGTGCGCATGGGGCGAAACCACGCGTTGTTCACGCAAGGCTTGAAGATCCGCGGCGAGGTCGTCGGCGTCGGCATAACGGGCGGCGGGATCCACGGCGGTGGCTTTTTCGATCACGGCCGCCTCGGCGGGCGACAAGCCGGCACGCCACCCGCGTTTGCCCAGGGGTTCCGGCAAGGGGACACGGCGGTCGCGGGGGATGTGTTCGGCAACCTCACGCAAGCGCGTCAAACGGGCCTCGCGACCCTGCAATGCATCGAGCAACACCAACCCCAAACTAAACACGTCGCCGCGGCCGTCCATGGGTTCGCCGCGCATCTGCTCCGGGCTCATGTAACCCGGTGTGCCGCAATAACGGGTTGCGCCCGTGCCGGCGACGTCTCGCGCTGAAGGTCCGTCACTCAAACCCGTTTTCAGCGCGGCAATGCCGAAGTCAATGATTTTAATTTGAGGCTGTTGATCTTCCAAGCAAACGACCAGGTTGGCCGGTTTGATGTCGCGATGAATCACCCCGCGCCGGTGTGCGTAGGCCAAACCGCGAGCGACATCGCGGCACAGGGCCAGACGGGCGTCACGCGAGGGAGCCACCTCCTCGAGATAGACGTTCAAAGGCCGGCCGACCACATACTCCATCACCAAACAGGGTTGGCTTGTTTCGGAAAAAACCGCGTCGTAAACCTTCACCACGGCGGCATGATTGAGGGTGGCGGTGGTATTTGCCTCGGCTTGGAAGCGCTTCAGTTCGCGTGAGGTGGAGAGATGGGGCGAAAGGAATTTAAGGGCGACCTTGCGGCGAATCGGCCGGTGCTGCCAAGCCAAAAATACCCGGCCCATCCCGCCGCGCCCAAGGGGTTCGATGATTTCATAACGCTCGCGCATCGCGGGCGGCAATGGGGGCGCGGTGTCCGCTTCCTCGGCGGGGGCAAGGGCGCTGTCGGCTTCAGCCTCCCGCCACATCTCCCGCAGCAAGGCGGCGGTTTTGGGTGCGCACAAGCCAAGAATCTGCCGCCGCGCCTTCTCTCCGCCGCGGCAACCCTGGTGAAACAAGGCCTTGAGCGCGGCCCAGTCGGGCGTGTGCGCCGTCCCTCCCGGCTCAAACACGCGGCCCCCCGTGGGAGACGCCCACCTGGGCGGCCAACCACGCGCGGGCAAAAGCCAGCTCGCGTTTAATGGTTGCGGGCGAAAGGCCGGTTTGGCGAACCACCTCGGCTTGGGTCAACCCAAACAAGTGGCGCATGACAAAAACCCGCGCGCAGCGTGGGTCACGTTGCGCCAAGCGTTGCAAGGCCTGATCCAAGGCACGCCGACGGGTTGGCCGCACGGGGGATGACGCGGCAAAGGTGGGCACGCTTTGATCGGCACGGCGGCGGGCGTGGCCGCGGGCGCGGCGCCGGAGGTGTCCGGCCAGACGACGCAGGTTAAGCGCCGCCACCGCGAGGAAGTGGTCGCGATTATTAAGGGTCGGCGCGGTCGAGCCGGCGACGCGGAGGTACCATTCATTAATTAGTGCGGTGGCGGAAAACGTGGCCTCGGGCGTTAGGTAGCGGCGGGCGCGCTGCTTGAGCGGCGTGTAAAGGAGGGCCACCAACCGGTCGAACGCCTCGCGATCACCGTGGTACCAACGCTGCAACCATAACGTCACCGGACCCGAATCGCCGGGGCGAGGACGGGTGGTGTGGTTCATATCAGGTTCTTTCACTTGGTATTCGCGTTTCATCTTAGCGCAACAAAATCGCCCGTCAAGATTTCAGGCTCATCTTTTTTCTGAGCGTACCTCAAAAAACCACGCAACCCACGCCTCCGTTTATCTGGGTAATCAACCCGGCGAGCGAACCACCTCACAAAAGATTTACACCCGCTTCGCGCACATCTGACACGCCACTCACCAAAGCCTCGATGGGTCTTCACGCCGGCCCAACACCCCTTGCCTAGACTAGCGAGAAGTTTACAAAGGCATGCGCTCTAAGGACATGCGACGCAGTTTGGCAAGAGGGATACGCTTTGAAACACGCCACGCAAACCCCACAAACCGGCAAAGGACGCTACAACGTCGCCGTGGTCACCGAAACCTTCCCCCCGGAAATTAACGGTGTTTCCAAAACCATCGGTAAAATGGTCAAGGCCTTGCTTGAGCGCGAGACCCGCATTCAGTTGTTCCGCCCTCGCCAAAAAGAAGAGCCCGGTGTCATGCACCACGAATTGCTCAAGGTCGTCGCCCTGCCAGGTTTGAAGATCCCTTTTTACCGGGAACTGCGGTTCGGCCTGCCGATGGTGCGAACCCTGAAGAAATATTGGCGCGAAGAGCGCCCCGATGTGGTGCAGGTCGTTACCGAGGGTCCCTTGGGCTGGGCCGCGATTCAGGCCGCAAAAGCGTTGAAGATCCGCTGCGTCACCGAATTTCACACCAACTTCGACGCCTACTCCAAATACTACCGCCTGAGCGCGATCAGCCATTTGGTGGAACGCCACCTGCGCGGTTTCCACAACAGCACCGAACTCACCCTGGTCCCCACCCGTGAAATGAAACAACTGCTGACCGAACGGGGTTACCGCGATATTAAGGTTGTCGGCCGCGGCATCGACACCAAGCTGTTTAACCACAAGCGCCGCGATCCAGAACTCCGCCGCGCCTGGGGCCTGGAAGAAAAAGACATAGCCGTGATTTATGTCGGCCGCATCGCACCGGAAAAAAATGTAGCATTGGCGATCTCGGCCTTTGAACGGTTTCGCGCCGTGCAACCGCGTGCCAAATTTATCGCGGTCGGCGACGGCCCCGCCCGCTTGCAACTGCAAAAGGACTACCCCCACGTCATATTTGCGGGCATGCAAAAAGGCGAAGCGCTGGCAGCCCACTATGCATCGGCTGATGTGTTCTTGTTTCCCAGTGTTACCGAAACCTTTGGTAACGTGGTACTTGAGGCTATGTCAAGTGGTTTGGCGATTGTCGCCTTTAATTACGCCGCGGCGGCCCAGTACCTTCAGGACGACGAGACGGCGGCTTTGGTGCCGTTTAATGAAGACGTGAGCTTCGAAAAACGTGTAGAATCGTTGGCGAGGCTTCCCGAAACCATCGAGCGATTCAAGCAAGCGGTTCTTCCCTTGGCGCAAACGTGTGGATGGTCCCGTACCATCGACGATTTAGAGGATGCGCTCCTGGGAAAAGGAAAAGAAGGAGTTTCCCATGTTGGACTCAAGGCTCAAACTCACCTTGTTGCGCATGGACCAAATCGAGGGCCCCTGGTGTCTTAAAATCAACCGCGCCGGTCAATACGTACCGGTCCGCAAGGTGTTTTCGACCGTGAGTCGGCTCGGCAACGGCATCTTCTGGTACGCCTGGATGCTGGCACTGCCCCTGCTCTTCGGCAAAATCGGCGGCACGACCTCGCTACAAATGTTGGCGGTCGGGGTGGTCGGCCACTTCTTCTACAAATTTGTCAAAAGCTCCACTTCCCGTCCTCGTCCCTACGCCTCGCTCGACGAAGTTTCCGACTGGACCCCCGCACTCGACGCCTTCTCTTTTCCCAGCGGGCACACGCTCCACGCGGTTTCGTTCACCATCGTGATGGTCGCCGCCATTCCGGTCCTGGCCTGGATTCTCATTCCCTTTACCATGATGGTCGCCATTTCCCGCGTCATCCTCGGCCTGCACTACCCATCCGATGTGGTTATCGGCGCACTGGCCGGCACCCTGATCGCGGTCGGCTGCCTCGCCTTATGGCAATAAGCTGCTTTCTAAGGGTTATTCTTAAAAAATTTAGGCAAACACCAAACAATCGTTCCCTGATTCACGTCTGATATTGATGGAAGGCCTCACAAGCCGACCTCCATATCGGGGTCGCGGTATTCAGAAGAAGCACTGAAGCAACGCCGCGGACCAGGACTTGAATCAGTGAGCACCCCCACCGATTCAGGAACACCACGGCAAAGCGTTCACCCCACGCTTTGCCGTTTCCTTTTTTGGGGGCACCTCACCGCAACCGAACGAGCCCGCATTGCTTACAATGATTCGTCGCGAGAAGCGGAACGCCTTGTGCGTACGAAGATGACAACCAAGCCGCGGCACAGGGGGCCGACCTTTCGCGGGGCGACCGTTCGCCGGGCAACCCTCGTAATCGCATGGGTTGCCCTGTAGCAACGTTCCTTGTGAGCAATGCGGGTTGTACCCTACTCGCTTCCCGATTAGACCATTTGGTTGCAAACTTTTTCCAATTGTCGCCCTCTTTTTTTCGAGCATTCGCCTCTATTTTCACTTAGTTTAGGTTTAACCGATTTTGGAAACCACTTGGCCGGCTCCGTTCCTGTCTTTTCCGCCGCGACCAGCCAAGGTCCAAACCATGTGCCGAGCTTTTACCCGACACCTCGGCCGAACCATGAGGATGAATTTCTTGAAACCAACACGAAGCCTTTTGTTTTTTTGCCTATTCAGCGCCGCGCTCCTCGCGCAACCCACCGACTTTTTCCTGCCCCATACCACCCAAACGCCGGGTGAATGGGAAACCAGCCTGGTCCTTTACAATCCCACCGGCGCCCGTGCCGACGTGACGATCACGGCCTACGACAGCAGTGGCGGCGAAGCAGGCCGTCTCGAACGCGCCCTGGTCCCCGGCGAACGGTTGGACCAAACCATTGCCGCGCTCTTTCCCGCCCTTGCCGAATCACGCGGCTGGTTGCACATCCAGAGCAACATCACCGAGTTGAGCGGGGTGCTCACCTTCAGCGCGTTGCAACTGGGCGGACGCGCCTCCTTGCCCCTAATCACCACCCTTTCCGACGGACTCGCCTTTGCCCAACTCGAACACCACGACCTGCGCCAAAGCGGTTTGGTGCTGACCAATCCCGGCACGGAAGCAGCCGAGGTGACCCTGCGCATCCGCGGCGATTCAGCGACAACCACCACCACGATCACCCTGGCGGCACGCGGCAAATGGGTCGGCATGCTGGCCGATTTGGTGCCGGAAGAAACCCCGACCGCCGCGGCGGTTGATGTGTGGAGCACCGCGCCCATCACCGGTTTCGCGTTAACCTTCCAGAACAACGGCCGGCAGATTTTTGCGGTGCCGGCCACGGTCACCTCCGGGGCACAACGGGCGGCTTGGCAAACCACCCTGAACAGCGCCTTCGATGCAGCCCAAGTCAAGGTCGGCGTCAGCGCCGGCTACAAAAATGGCGACGCCACGCCCGTCATCGCCGCGGCCGGCATTGTCAACCGCTCCCCCGCCGAGCCGGCCAAGGCCGATATGCGCGGTGAAATCGGCAGCATCACCAAAAGTTTTACCGCCGCCATCTTGCTCCAACTTCAGGAAGAAGGTTTGGTTGATCTCGACCTACCCATCTCAACCTACGTTCCCGAACTGTTGGGCGGCGATTCGGTCACCACCCGCATGTTGCTCAACCACACCAGCGGCCTCAAGAACTACACGGCGGAACCCGAATTCGCGGAACAGATTAACGCGCAATTCGAGGGCGCTCCCCCCTGGCAGCCGCGGGACATCATCGATTTTGCCTTTGCCAAGGGTTTTGATTTCGAGCCCGGCACCGCTTGGAACTACAGCAATTCCGGTTACCTGGTCGCCGGTCTGATTGCCGAACAGGTTTCCGGTCAACCGCTGCTGACCCTCTACCGCGAACGCCTGTGGCAACCTCTCGGCATGCACGACACCTTCTACGGCGGCCTCGAAACCATCGATCCCCGATCCCACGCTTACAGCTTCTCCACCGTGACGGGAACCTTCACCGACGTCACCCATGTTTCACTGGTTTGGGCCGGCGCGGCCGGCGCCATCATCTCAACCAGCCAAGACATGGTGACCTGGGCCCACGGCCTTTTCGGCGGCGCCGTGCTGAGCGAAGCCGCGTTGCAGGAAATGCTCACCGTCACCCCACTTTCCAGTGCCGCCTTACCCTACGGCCTCGGCGTGGTCGTCGGTGATGACGGCGGCGAACCCATTTACAACCACAACGGCGGTACCCTCGGCGGCGCCTCAACCTTTTACTACTACCCCAACCAACGCGCCGCGTTCGCGATGCTGGTCAACTGCAACGTGTTGGACAATGCCTTCGCCGCGGTCGTGCAAAACTGGGCCCGCGGGGTGTTCGGCATCGACAAACAGGCTTCGCCCGAAATCGACGCCTTGTTCGATCAAAAAACCACCCTTAAACCCTAACCCGCATTGCTTACAAGGCTTTCAGCTTCTCGCGACGAAGCCGAAATGCGGGCTGAGTTAATCAACCCCGAAGAAAAGGCCGCGGCATCAAAACCCGCGGCCTTTTCTTTTTTGTTTTTTTGCGAAGGATTTCCTCCGCACTGAACCACCTACGCTTGGTTTCGCAAGAAGGCGCAGCCCCAGGCCCCGGATCTTTTGGCTTGCAAGGAAGGTTTTCATGAACAAACGCTTAATCGCTTTATCCGCTTTTTTCTTCGGTTCACTACTCATCGCTCAGAGTTATCATTTTTATGTCCCCCACTACACCCAAACCACCGACGAATGGGAAACCCGATTGGTGCTGTTTAACCCCACCCCGGCCCGTGCCGACATTAACTTAGTCGCCTACGGGCAATTCGGTTTGGAATCCGGTCGTCACAGTTTGACGCTTGAACCGGGTGAAAAAGTAGACCAAACCCTGGCACATCTGGTCCCCGACTTAAACGACGACCGCGGCTGGATGCGTGTCGAAAGCAGCATCGTCGAAATCAGCGGCGTGATGACCTTCCGCTCGCTGATCCACGGCGGCACGGCAAGCCTGCCCCTGATCGGTACCACCACTTCCGGCTTGGCCTTTCCCCATTTGGAGCACAACAACAGCCGCCAGAGCGGGCTGGTCATCACCAACCCCGGCACGGACGAAGCCCAACTGTTCATCGAGGTGATTTCCGGTGAGCAACGCACCACCATGGTCCAATCCATCGGTGCCCGCGGTAAGTGGGTCGGCATGCTCGCCGAGCTGGTCCCTGAAAACACACCCGCCAATGCGGCCGTCACCGTATGGAGCGAGGTTGCATTAACCGGTTTCGCCCTCACCTTCCAAGATGAAGTCCAACAAATTTACGCGGTACCCGCCACGCCGACCTTTGGCGCGGAAACGGCGGCCTGGCAGGAAATCGTGGCCCGCCGCTTCAGCCAAGCCCAGGTCAAAACGGGCCTCTCCGCGGGTTACCAAATGTTCGGCACCACCCCGGTGCTTGGTTCCGCCGGCGTCAGCAACACCCAAACCCAGGCCTCCGCCCCTTCCACCATGCGTTCCGACATCGGCAGCATCACCAAAATGTTCACCGCCACCCTGTTACTCCACTTGCAAGAGACGGGTTCCATCGATCTCGACGCGCCCATCGCCACCTACCTCAGCGACCTGCCCCGCGGCAACGAAATCACCACCCGCATGCTGCTCAACCACACCAGCGGCCTGAAAAACTACACCGCCGAACCCGAATTCGGCGAAGTGGTTCACGCCCATTTCTTCGGCGGTCCCGTTTGGACCCCACGCCAAATCGTCGACTTCGCCTTCGACAAGGGGTTTGACTTCGCGCCCGGAACCGGCTGGAACTACAGCAATTCCGGTTACGTCCTGGCGGGCCTCATCGCCGAACAGGTCAGTGGCACACCCTTGGTCGACCTCTACCGCGAACTGATTTTCAACCCCTTGGCCATGAACGACACCTTCTTCGGCGGGTTCGAACCCGTCCCCAACCGCGCCAACGTCTACGCCTACGATGAAGATGATCGCACCTACCTCGATGTCTCACAAATCAGCCTGGCTTTCGCGGGTGCCGCCGGCGGCATCGTCTCCAGCAACCAGGACCTGCTCACCTTCGTCCACACCTTGTTCAGCGGCAACCTCCTAAACGCCGAAAGCATGGACCAAATGCTGACCGTCGCCCCGCAATCCCCTTCCGAGGTGCCCTACGCCTTGGGTGTGATCGTCGACGACATCAACGGCGAACCCATCATCACCCACAACGGCGGCACCTACGGCGGCGTTTCAAGCTTCGTGTACCTGCCCAACCGCATGGCCGCTTTCGCCATGTTGATTAACTGCTCTGAATTCGATCCCATGCTCAACAACATCTTCATCGACTGGTTGCAGCGCATGGGTGTCCCCTTCAAACACGGGATCACCACAACCCTGCCGCGGCGCTTCCACAAACGCCTCGCCGCCACCCCGGTCGGTGTCCCCTTCTAAACGATTCCGTTACGCCACCCCGCCAATCGCCCCGGCCGAGTTCCTCGGTCGGGGCGATTTTTTTTGCCGCCGAAGCCCTGCCGTATTTCTTGCCTTCAACCAGAAAGGTATCATTGGAAATAACGCGTTTTGAATATCGGCAAACAGCATTTTGCCGACCTTTATAAGCGCGCCGGTCGGTTGTCACAAAATCACCGGCCTCTTTTGGATGCGGCACTCGCCTTATGCCGCGATCCTCCGACGCTCGCCCACGGGAGCCCTCCGTGACCACGGATTTTTGGGAACACGCCGAACGTATCTTCCTGCAAGCCTCCGAGATGGAACCGGGGGAACGCACCGCGTTCCTTGCCACCCTCGAATAAGAGGATCCGGCCCTGCATCGGGAAGTCAGCGACATGCCGCGTGTCGACGCCGAGGCCTCGCGCGACAACGTCCTCGACAAAGCGCTGTTCAATTGGGATGAAGGCGGGCTCGACCCCAAGCCGGGAGAAACCGTTGGCCGTTACCAAATCGTGCGCAAGCTCGGCGAAGACGGCATGGGCGTTGTCTACCTGGCCCGCCAAGCCGAACCCATTGAACGCGAGATTGCCCTCAAACTGATCAGAGCCGGCATGGACAGCCGCCAGGTGGCGGCGCGCTTTCGCTTGGAACAGCACACCCTGGCCAAGTTAAAACATCCTTACATCGCCCATGTTTACGACGGCGGCATCAGCGAACAAGGGCGACCCTGGTTCGCGATGGAATACATCGAGGGCACCCCGATTTCCGATTGGTGCGACAAACACCGCGAAACCATTGAACAACGGCTCCGACTCTTTTTGCGGCTGTGTGAGACCGTCCACCACGCCCACCGCCGCGGCTGTCTCCACCGCGACCTCAAACCCACCAACATTTTGGTTTGCGAGGAGGAAGGCGTCGCCGCCCCCAAGGTCATCGATTTCGGCATCGCCAAAGCCACCACCGGCGAACCCAACCCAAACAGATCCTGATACTTATCGAAAAAGCAGTGGCGTGACGACAAACGCATTTGGGCCCGGAACACATCGATACGCCGCGGGCCAAGGGCATGCAGGCACGCTTATTGGGCCAACTCGGCCGCACCCAAAAAGCCACCCGCATCATGGAACAGGTTTTCGCCGCCAACGAAAAACGCCTCGGCTTTGAACAACGGTCCACCCTCATTTCCGCCAACGGTTTGGCCTCGGCCTACATGCACGACGGCCGGCCGGCCGCGGCAGTCGCTTCGGCACGGACCATTTCGATACCCTGATGAGTCATAAAATTTTGGGTGAAATCCTGTTGAAAGACAGCCGCCCGGAAGAAGCACAGGACCATCTCCAACGCGCCGAGCCCCTGTTACAGATATGAACCCAACTCAATCACCCAAATCCAACCTTATCCTGCTGTTACAGGCATGGCAGGCCGGCAACAAAACGGCGATGGACGAACTGATCCCTCTTATTTAC
Source organism: Acanthopleuribacter pedis (assembly GCF_017377855.1). Lineage (GTDB taxonomy): Bacteria > Acidobacteriota > Holophagae > Acanthopleuribacterales > Acanthopleuribacteraceae > Acanthopleuribacter > Acanthopleuribacter pedis. The sequence goes on along the minus strand of NZ_JAFREP010000035.1, from coordinate 78,808 downwards.
AACGAGTTACACCGCATCTCGCGCACTTTTCTGCTGCACAACGCAACCAAGGTTTACCTAATGATGCAAAGCAACTGCCTCACCCTCAATCCCTTGGGTGGCGGAAAGCTGTAACCGCGCGCTGTCCGGCCCGCCATAAAAAAAGCGGCGGAGGGTTAGGAGCCCTTCGCCGCATACAAAGTTCGCAAGTTGTTGAACGTCCGCCTTCCCAGGCGACATCAACCATCGTGACGCCCCCGCGTTGCCTACGTGGGGCGTGCTTTTCATTTCAACCCGGCAGCGATGGAACCTGTGATCGGCCTCACTGGATTGACACAGTTCCCGCCGTTTCTTATGCTCGCCTTCTGAAATTCCTGTTCACGCTTGGACTACACAGATCATCGCCAAAACACACTACCCATAATCCCCGATTAGGCTATGGTTCTCTTTCTATTTAACGGTTTTTCTTTCAATTCACACCGCGACACAACCACAAACAAACCTTTTAAATGCAATTATTTGAAAAATTTAAGACATTGAAAACACTATTTCTGATCCAAAACGCACGTTATTTCCGCATTTAAGGATAGAGATCACAAGTTAAAACAAACTACCGCGGGAACGCACCCAACCTTGTCTTTTCATCTAAGAGGCTCTGTAGCGAGGGGTTTTGGCTAAAGATCTGGAGCGAAACGGCTTGGAAAAAGCGGGTCGGGGTCGCGCACGACGTGCACCCACTGGGTGCAGTTAGCATTTTTACCGGCCGTTGCAGCCCAGAGGTTTAGCCAAAACCACCGCGAGTTATCGTGCTTCTTAGGTTTCACGCCAACGAAGGTTTTGAGGACCTAAAGGCCGGCAACATCCTTCAAATGATAACGTTGCTTAACCTTGTACATGTGCTTCGCCCAAAACAGTTGTCAAGATTTGTGCCGTTTTCGCAGAAGTAGGGACAATAGAGACGAATTCTCAACATAACTTCTTGAACTTCAAGATTGTATATGAGAAAATTTGAGAGACCTAAAAATCCTTAAAAACACGTTAAGACACCGCCCTCCGAGAGAACGTACGATCCTGGATGTGCTAATGTTGTCCCTGTCCTGTTCTGATTTCTTGATCGTTCTGAAGGAGCCAACATGCTGACCTGTATGCTTGCCTTGATGATTTTTTACACGGACCCGGACACCACCCCCGTCACCTTCGATCCAGGGGAACCCAACATTGCCACCTTCTTGGGGCCCGAAAACATCAACCCAGACGACCTTGTCGCCGATTGCGATAGCTGGGGTTCAGGTTGCAAGAATTAAGGAGAATCGAACATGTTCGTCTGTACATTGCTAACTTTGATGTTGGGATTTCCAGATCGCATCGACCTCAACCAATATGGTTTAGAGGGCAACTTGGTTCGCACAAGCTGTACCATGAGCAAAGACGGCGCATTGATAATTAAAGGGAAAGGGACCGAAGGCAGCCTTTTCCACGACAGTTTTGTGGTCATCGCCCCCGATGGGACCCACTCGAGAACCGTCAATATCGCCGAAATCGATGACGCGGAAATCCTGGGCGACAAAAACCGAGGGCGCATCCTCCAAAATGTCGTCAAACTTAAAAACCAGTATTTGGCCTTCGTGCTAACGACAGATAAAGCGAAAAACAGGTTCGGCGATGTGCTGACCTTTGACGAGAACCTGCACTACATCGGCCGCGCGCGAACCTACAACTCCCAACAACCCCCCTTCTTCAGAACCCTACAGGAAACACCGAATGGTCGTTTCTTCGGTTTGGAGTTTTGGCGAAACGATCCCAATTCGTTGATCTTTCGTTGGAGTCAATTCAAGGTCACTACCCCCGACAGCGTCCCCGTATTTCAAAAAGTTCGGCGATCATTCCAGGTAAAAGATGTGCGTCTCGGCGGGATTCCGGCAGCCTTTACGCGCAGTTGGATTGCAACCACCGCGGACGGCAGAACCCTCTTGGCAATTGATGAGCTGGGGGACATGGCACAAAAATTCATCAAAACGCGTTCTTACCAACTTGAAGCGACCTTGCCCCTAACGCGTGAAGGATTTGTATCTTATAAACAGGCGACACCTAAGAAAGCACACGACGACGTGGCCTACGTGTCAAAACACCAATTACAGTATGGGTTATCTAAAAATACCGGCCTTTACCCATTAGAAGGCATGGATGATTTGTTTGTGCTTGGCTATGAAGTGCCCACCAGTCATACCGAGGAAAAGCTGTCTCTCGTGTTGCAAATCATTGACTCAGAAGGCCAAACGGTCCTTCAAGAGGATCCGATATTGGGTGGTCTTTTTGCGGGTATGCGCGACAACGCCGCGGTGGTGCTCGCCCCCGATTTATCGACCCGCACGGATTCCGACTATCAGGTAAAACTGTTTTCCTACCAATAGGCGCGTTTCCTTTATTTCATCCCGCGGCAGAGCCGGCTCATCTTTGATGACCGGCTCTTTTACCTAAAGTGTGCGATTCGGTCGGATGCAATTGTGCAAGTATAGGCGCAGGACGCGCCGAGGTTTGGCGCGATACTTGTTAGGAAAAGCGGAGGCGTACCTGTAAGGTACGTCGCGCATTTTCACGACAAGTTGCAGCCCAACAGATTGCTCAAGTACGCCGCCAAGAATCGCTCAATTTAGGTTTTAATTAGGAGGGGCTGTTTGCCGGAGCCGACGGACACGGAACGATTCTTCAAGACAATTTTTGGGAATAAAACGGGTTTGATCCTCACGGTTTTTGCCGGCCTCACCACGATCCGTGTGTTTTTAGATGAATCAATTGCTCTGGCAAAATACGTGGTTCAAGTTCTTTCCACGGATTACTCTTACATTATCCAAAACCGCGTTGAGTTTGCACTCGCGGTCTTCGGTTTTATCGTTATCCTTCGCGCTTTTTTTACGGACAACCATGTTTCAAATCTTTTCAACCTGTTTCGCTGGGCCCTGCTTGTTTTCGTTATGATCATTATGATCGGGGGCGGGAAGGCAACTTTTTACAACCCGATGATGTTGCATCGGACGGGAATGCCGGAAGATTTACCCGGATTCAAAACCAAAAGTTTCTCCTTGACCGGACCGCAAACCACCGTCAAGAAAAAACCCACCCCGAGCAAGCAAGGCGGCAACCTGCAAAAAACTACCCACAAACGGAAACACATCCCTTACTTAAGGAGTAGCCTGGGTCTTGTAAACAAGCAGGTCTCAAGGCTTGTCTTAAAGGATTTGCACCTAACTAGAGCGCTACCGATCCCACCCCAAATCACGCATCTGGAACTCATCAACTGTTCCGGCTTTGAAAACCTTTCCTTGCTCAAATTCAACCAGTCACCGCTTCAAACCCTGATCATCGATTCCTGCCCAGACCTAAGAAGACTGAACGGGCTCGATGCCATCCCTGCAAAAAACCGGCGCTATTTAAACACCCTCATCTTGAGGAACAACCTCAACCTGCAAGATTTCAACGCATTGCGTGAATTCCCAAACATCATTCACCTGGAGCTCCTGGGCAGTGAAAAATTGTTAAACCTAGAGCTAATTAACAACTTTACCTTACTTGAAGCCTTATTAATCGATGATTTAGCAACACCCACCGATAATATCAACTTCAAAAACCTTCAACACCTTATGCACTTATCCTTAAAAGACACGAGTTTTAACGCCCTCAACGTGTTCGCAAGCGCCATTCACCTTCAAACCCTAGAAATTGCTTATAACCCGCTCCATGGTTTTGGCAATATTGAAAACGAACGACCTGAATCAGAACAACCTCGGTTTCCCTTTAATAACCTAACCACGGTCAAATGGCATGGTCCTATATCTCAAAACGGTTTACGCAAGCTTCTTGATGCCTGTAATCAGGTCACCAACCTTGAGCTATCCGATTTCAGCGTCCCACTCGACATTCAGGTACTGAGGGAAAAAGTCCCCCAATGCAGAGAACTCAAATTGGACGCACTGAACGAAGTACTTAACCAGGCCCGTCTCACCATGCTGCCGCTCCAGCGCCTGTCCCTGTCATTGATCCCCTCGGACCTTCTCACGGAGCCGGCCAGGAACCCGGAAGGCCGCTTTCAACCAAAGGTTCCGGTACCTATTTTTGAGGAGGTCGACCACCTGGAAGTCGGTATCATTTTTAACCCAAGCGACACCCTTTCATTTACGAAATTTCCAAACCTTAAATCGCTTAAGCTCATCGAAATTGACAAACGTGTCAATTGGCGAACGCTAAACCTATCAAAAAACGCCCCACTGCGCCGCCTTAGCCTGATCAACTGTTTGACCATCTCAGATTTAAGTTTCCTCTCGCCATTTGAGAAACTCACGCACCTGGAACTGGAAAGCGGAAATGTCCTCCTCAAAAATTTTAACGCCGTCCCTTGCCAATCCCTTCAGCGTTTAAGCATTAAGGGAAAAATCCAGATCAAGGATCTTGACTTTTTAGAACAGGCCCCTCAATTAAAAACACTGGATGTACAAAGCCTTCCAAAACTCTTTTCTATCAAAGTGCCCAGGGCACCAAAACTCGAGAAACTCGCCATCCAACATTGTACGCGTTTGCGTAGGATCGACCTTGGCGACAACCCCCAAATCAAACAGCTCACGATCCGTTTTAATCACGATGATCTGCTTCACTTACAAGGAACCTACCAACTTAAAAGTGTTTCCCATCTGAGCTTACCGAAACAACTTAAAAAACACCGTTTGGGCTCCTACCTCACACCCAAACAGGTTCTCGCGCTTGAGGACCTGTCCGTGCTGCTCGATATGCGGTAAACCCACCAAGGGGCGGGCAATAAGACCGTTGTCTGTCAAAAAGTGCAATGCCCACGTCGGAACAGGAATCTTTAATATCTCGCTTAGCGGTAAAGAGGAGTACTCCTCCCGCCATAAAAAAAGCGGCGGAGGGTTAGGAGCCCTTCGCCGCATACAAAGTTCGCAAGTTGTTGAACGTCCGCCTTCCCGGGCGACATCAACCATCGTGACGCCCCCGCGTTGCCTACGTGGGGCGTGCTTTGTTTTCTTCTTCGTCATCCCGGTGCCCGAGCCGCTTGAGTCGGCCCGCTTTTTTCAGCCAATCGGGAGCCCCAATGGGTTGAAAGAAACGGGCGACGCGGTACGCCGCGGGTGGGATGCCCTGATTATGGCCTGCACGTATTCAAAATGAAAATAAATGGTTTTTTGGTTTATCATAAAGAGAATTAATATTTAGGCAACAACCGTGCTTTCTTTTGATGAACTGGAAACCCTGACCACCATCGCCGCCGCGGGCAACCTCACCCGTGCCGCCGCCGAACGCGGGTTAACCCAACCCGCCTTAAGCAGCATGCTGCGACGCATCGAAACCCGGCTGGGCCAAACCTTGTTCCTGCGGGGCAAAAAAGGGGTCACGCCGACGCGCGCGGGCACGCTGCTGCTGAACCGCGCCCGCGACTTGCAACACCAGTGGCGCGACCTGGAAAACGCGCTCCGTCAAACCCAGGATGCGGTGGTTGGCAACTACCGCCTCGCCGTCCACGCGACGGTTGCGGTGTACACGGTGCCGCGGTTCGCCCCCCAACTGCTGCGCGACCACCCCCAACTCCATCTCGAACTGCTGCACCAACCCTCGCGCGAGGTGGTAGCTACCGTGCTCGCCATGGCGGCCGATCTGGGTATCGCCGTCGACCCAACCCCCCATCCCGACCTGGTGCTCACCGAGTTGTACCGCGACTTCATCGGCTTTTGGGCAAGGGACGAAAACGAGTTCACCGACCCCGACAGCATCCTGGTCGTGAACCCCAAAATGCCGCAAACAGCGTCCCTCCTGAGACAACTCCAGACCGCCCCTTTTTTCGCGGCCAAACGGGTGATGGCCACCAGTGAACTCAAATTGATCGAAGCCATGGTGGCGGGCGGCGGCACGGTCGGTTTGCTGCCGGCCACCATTGCGCTCAACAGCGCTTTGACGGAAATGAGGCCCTACCGCAACGGCCCCCGTGAGGAAGCCCGCATCAGCTTGATCCGCCGCGCCGACCACGGAAAAACCGCCGCGGCACGAACCATTCGCACGGCGATACTGACGGCGTTGCGCGAAACACCGCCGGTTCAAAGGGAAACCTAGGCCACGTAACCCTATTCGTCGCGGTGAACCGTCTCCATCGAAAAGGCGGGCAACACCACGGCGACATACTCGGCGCCGTCCTCGTGGGGCGAGCTGTAGCGCACCCATTCGCCTTTGTGCGCAATAATCGCTTGGCCCGCGGCCACATCAAAAGTGCCGTTTTTGGTTTCCACGCGCAATTGGCCCTTAAGCACCACCGTGTATTCGTCGAACTCGGGGGTTTGGCCGGGTTCAACCCAACCACCGGGGCTTTTCATGCGCGCCACACTCACATCCGTGGTCTTGGAATTGACACGCCCAATGTACTCTTCAATGATTTTCGGCTTGTTGCCCGCCGCCTCAATAATCGAGGGTTTTTCAATCAGCGTTGCCATCTCGGCCTCCTGGAAACAGGGTTTTGAAACTGGGATGTCTGTATTCTAACGAATCCACGCGTTTCAGCCGACGCAAAAGAAAGTGAGCTCGTGGGCAAGGCAGCGGAAAATCGGTCGCCGAGCGTGTTGGGATCTACTATATTAAGAACCAAGCACGAACCGGCGCGCGGTCAGCCGCGCAGGCACATCGGCATCAAACCTAAGAAGCGCGATAACTCACGGTGATTTTAGCTAATTCTCTGGGCTGCAACGGCCTGTAAAAATGCTCACCGCACCCACTGGGTGCGGTCGGGCGCGACCCCGGCTCGCTTTTTCAAGCCATTTCGCTCCAGATCTTTAGCCAAAATCCCTCGCTTCAGAGCTTCTTAGGTCAAAACCGAACCCGTTTGCTTCCAAGCGCACGGGTTGTGGGCCGACCAACGCTTTTCCCGTGCAACCGGGACAAAAAACGTTTCGGTGGGCGGACACGCAAGCGAACAAGCGGTTTTCCGCGAGAATGAGGTACCCAGTTTGGGGCGAGGCAGGCGATGGGACGCATCATCGGCATTGATTTAGGCACCACACATTCCCTGTGTGCCGTTATGGGAAACCACGGCCCCGAACTGATCCCCAACCGCGTTGGTACCTTCCTCACGCCCTCCATCGTCGGCATCACCGCCGACAACCACGTGCTTACCGGCGCGGCCGCCAAGGAAATGAGCCTCATCGAACCGGGGCGATGCGCCGCGCGGTTTAAACGCATGATGGGCACCAACCAACCTTTCACCCTCGGCAACCAATCTTTTTCACCCATCGAACTGTCTTCGCTCCTGTTGCAATCGCTGAAACGCGACGCCGAGGCCCACCTGGGCACCGCCATCCACGAGGCCGTCATTACCGTTCCCGCCTATTTCAACGATCACCAGCGCAAGGCGACGCGGCGGGCGGGCGAATTGGCCGGGCTCAAGGTGACCCGCATGATCAATGAACCCACCGCCGCCGCGCTCACCTACGGCTTCCACGACCGCCAATCCGAACGCCGCCTTTTGGTTTTTGATCTGGGCGGCGGCACCCTCGACGTCACCCTGATGGACATCTTCGAGAGCAGTCTGGAAATCATCGCCACTTCCGGCTCCAGCATGCTCGGCGGTGAAGATTTTACCGCCGCGCTGATGCAATGGGCCTGCGAGCAGCAGGAGACCGCCGGCGGATTCTTGCGGGACGCCGATCCGCACCGCTACGCCAGGCTGTGGAAAGAGTGCGAGGCCGCCAAGGTTCGATTGAGCTGGGAACAGGAGACCAGTCTGCGCTTGCCGGAGGCCGGCGGCGATTTTGCCGAACAGCCCCCGCAATTACCCCTCAGCCGCGCGTCCTTTGAAACCCTGCTAAAGGGGTTCCTACCGCGCCTCACCGCCTGCATCCAAAAAACGCTCAGCGACGGCCAAACCGAACCGGATCAGGTCGACCACGCCATTCTCGTCGGCGGCGCCACCCGCATGCCGATGATCGCCGACCTGCTGCAAACCACCTTTAACAAACCCGCCCTGTGCCGCTACCATCCCGACGAGGTGGTCGCCATGGGCGCCGCGGTCCAAGCCGGCCTGTACGAAAACCATGTCGCGGTCGAGGACCTCGTCCTCACCGATGTGTGTCCCTTCACCCTCGGCATCGCCGTTTCCAAGCAATTGGGCCGCGATTACCGCACCGGTTATTTCCTGCCGATCATCCACCGCAACACCACGCTGCCGGTGTCACGCGAGGAAGTGGTTTACACCTTGTACCCCAACCAGCGCGAGGTCGACGTGATGATCTACCAAGGCGAATCGCGCAAAATCAAGGACAACCTCCTGCTGGGCCGGTTAAAGGTCTCCGGCATCCCCCCCTCCACGGAGGAGCAGGAAATTTTCATTCGCTTCACCTACGATCTCAGCGGCGTCCTGGAGGTCGAAGCCTTGATTGGTGAGAACGGCCAAACATTCCGCAGCGTGTTGTCGCAACAGGTCAAAGGTCTGGACGAGAAAGACCTGGACGAGGCGCTGAAACGCATGGCCCAGTTCAAGTTTTACCCACGCGACCAAGAACAGTACCAGCACCTGCTGTTCTTCGCGGAACAAGCCCTTGCCGAGGTGAACCACCATCGCCGCGAGGAATTGGAAACCCTGATCGACGCCTACGAAGCCGCCCTTTGGGAAGCGGGCCAAGTAGAAGACGGTCAAACCTGGTTTTTCGATACCCACCACCAGTTGCGCGACTTTTTGGAAGAACTGGGTTATTCGCTCAAACAACCACCGGAGGAAAGTGATTTTGGCCAATTCAAACCCTGACGCGGACCGCCGCCACTACCTCGGCCAAATCCTTTCCTACGAAACCAACCACCTGGACGATCTGCTGGCGACACGTCGCCGTCTGCTGGGCCGGCAAGATTTGCCGTCGCCGAAGGCGCCCCGCGAAACACGACGCATGCAACTGGAAAACCAAATGCTCCATCTGGAAGCCACCCTGTTTCAACCGGACAGTCCGGCTTGGCAACAGCCACCGTCCCACGCGGATTTCGACGCCTACCCGCTGTTGCAACAACGCTTCGAGCAATTGAGTCGGCTATTTGCCCTGAGAGATCGTTTTCTTGCCGCCGAAACGGACCCCGCCCTTGACCCCGATTTCCTCATTTGGTACAAACGATTGGTGAGTGCGCCTTTACAGCTCATGAAACAATGGCGTGGCTTCACGCAAGCCTATTTCCAGGAAGGCACCTATCTGGCCGAAATCGCCGCACAGATCAGCCGCTTACAAAGCCACTACCCCGAACTTTTCGCGCTTCAAGCCGAATGGTTCCAACACATCCTCGAGCGCCCACCGCGTGGCTGGAAAACTATTTTTTAATTCCGCCGTACCAGGGCCCATTTGCCGGTAAAAAAGGACATCCCTGCCGCGTGTAATGCATCACTTTTTCTTCACGCCCTCCGCACCTTTTTATTAAACCCCTCCTCGCTCCCAACATAAACCCAATTATTCAAATACTTTACAAGAAACCTTCAGCAAAGATTGTTTTTAGATTTTTTTTGTTTTTTTGTGACCGGTATTGCCCTGAAAGGGGACGTTAAGTGTTGAAGCCGAATGAAAGGCTTTCCCAATCTTTTGACCTCCGTTCTCCACCACGTTGACTGGGTGATCGCGGTGCAGGTGCACCCCGCAACGGTTTAGGTTCCGCAGGAGCTTGTTTATGATCCGCAAAGTTGTATGTGCAGCAATCTGGTTGTGTTTGTTTCCGACCGCGCTTTGGAAACCATCCAACGGCGCGACCCTTACCCAACCGACCCCCGCCGAAACCCAATTACTCCAGTTGGAATCACTTCAATTCAATGCGCCACAATCGGCCGTAGAAGCCAACCCCTTGCGCAAGCATGTCGAAGATCGCCCAAGGGCGGTCACCGGCAACCGGCGCCGCTACGTGGTAACGGTTCCGGCGCGCCGCGAACGCTTCGCCTACCTTCAGAACTTTGAGTCACTGGCCCCGAACCCAGACAAACCGATGTTTATGGCACCGACCCCCCTGCCCGCGGGGATGACCTTGGTCAAAAGCGAAAACACGAACCTTTCAACCGACGGTCACTACGCCGCCAAGGGTCGTATCCCGGTGCCGCTGAACCCTGCCGACAAAGCCGTGTTCAACAAGGAGGGCGCCGGCACCTTTACGGTCCGTTTCACCGCCTACCAACCGTCAAGCGAGGCGATGCTGCGCATGGGTAACCGCCGCATCAAACTCGAGGAAAAGGCGGGCGATGCAGAACTGCAGATCACCGCGCTGGGCAACCACCATTACCAAATTGAACACCGCGTCGCGGGTATGGACGGTTACGTCATTGAAAGCGGCACCACGATCATCGACGATATTCAGGTACGCCGCGGCATCCCCCGCGTCAACCTTGCCGTTTCGGAGGGCATTTACGTATACCATCCTGTCTTCGCTAAATAAGGAAAGGCGCTTCGGCGGGGTTTCCCTTTTTGGGTGTAATCCGCCTTGGATGAAGCCGTCACTTCGTCTGTTTTTCTCTCAGGATCTTTCGATTTTATGAGGATGGGCGCTTTGGCCTGGCTCCCCTTTTGGCTGGTAGACGCCGCGGATGAAGCCGCCACTTCGTTGGTCTGGTTCCTAACGATGGATGTTGTTGCGCGGTGCCACCTTGGGTGTCGCTTCCCGAGCCTGTTCGAATCGTAGCCTTGCCCAATGTGATCACACCGAGCGGTTCGGCAAGCAGGCCGCCCCTTTTCCGGGCGCGACCCCGAGGGGAAAAAAACTGACGCGGTCGCCACCCCATCCATCCAAGGCGCGATCCCCGCCCGGTAAAACAGGCGGCAAACCGCCCATCCTCATTTCATCCGAACATCCTGAGAAATAACGAACACCAAGCCCTGTCCGCGGCTACACCCAACCCATCCAAGCCATCATCCAAAGGTGGCGCCACCTACCGAGGACGCCCCTTTCCGCCTAAGCCCAGTCGGCTTGGACGCTGTCGATGATCCTCGTTTCCAGCAGGGTTTTGTCGGGGACGATGGTTTTGAGCATTTTGCCGAGCACGCCCTTGGGGCCGAATTCCACAAACAAACGGGAACCTTCTTCCCAAGCATGTAACATGGCCGGGCACCACTGCACCCCGGAACACATTTGCGCTTTCATGCGGGCTTTGATGACCTTGCCTTCTTGTTCGGGTTCACCCGTCACGTTCAGCAGGACCGGGACCTTGGCGGTGTGGAAGGTGATGTCATCGATCACGGCGTTAAAGGGTTCTTCCGCGCCTTTCATCAGCGGGGAATGCCAAGCGCCGGAAACCTTGAGCTGGGAAACGCGGCCTTTTTGTTCGCGGGCTTTCTCCATCAGCACCTGAATGCCCGTTTCCGAACCGCTGGCAACCAGCTGTAGGGGTGCGTTGAAATTGGCCAGGCAAAGGTCGTGCTCCAGGGCCGTTTCTTCGATGAGTGCTTTCACCGTGTCGGCCGGTAACTTGAGAATAGCGGCCATCGCACCGGGGTTGGCCTCGGCCTGTTCCTGCATCAATTTGCCGCGCGCGGTGGTCAGGCGCAATGCATCTTCAAAAGAGAATACCCCGGCGGCGGCCAGCGCGGCGTATTCGCCCAGGCTGTGGCCGGCCATAAAAGCGGGGGGTTGCAGGGTTTCCTTTTCCAGGGCCGCTTGGTAACAGCTCAGCACCATTGCGGTCATCGCGGGCTGGAGGAAGCGGGTTTCGGTCAGGGTTTCCATCGGGCCGTCAAAACAGACGGCGGCCACGTCAAAGCCGGCCACGTCGGCGGCGGCGGTAAAGATATCACGAACAGAAGCAAAGGCGTCGTAGAGATCGCGCCCCATGCCGACAACTTGGGAACCTTGCCCGGGAAACAGGAAAACAGGTTGACTCATTACATACTCCTAAAGGTCCGACGACCCTGGGTCGTCCCGCCGCGGGCCTTCATCCGAGGGACGTTGCCAGGCGGCGTCAAAGCAAACTTGGGCCGAACACAAGCCGGTCGGCCAAACACCAAGCACGCGGCTCACTGTTGCAACAGGGAGCCGCGTGTGGCAGAACGGACGGATCATAGCAAGCCGGCGGGCCGCGGTCAAAAAACCGCGGCCCTTTTTCGGCCGGTAGCAAGGGTTGGGCGCTTTTCGCCCGGGAACCGGGCGCTTACCCTTCCATGTCTTGACCTTTGAGGAAGTGACGCGTCTCGTATTCCTCGGCCAATTTTTGGACCAAGAATGGACGCAACTGCTCGGGTTTGATGATGTCGTCCAAGGAACCAACCTGTTTGGCGCGTTCCACGGTGTGGACCTCTTCGAACTCGTTGGCCATTTCGGTCTGCTTGGCGCGGTAAACCTCGTCGAAGGTTTCCTGATACTCGCGGCGCAGGGCGTCGCGGCGACTCGGCTCCACCACTTCCAGTTGTTTCTGGAGCGAGGTGATGCGTGGATCGGCCAAGGCCCGTTTGCGCACAACGCGGGGGAAAACGACCGCGGCCGCGGGCGCACCGCCGATGACGGAGGCATAGGTTCCTTCCAGCGCAACCGCTTTCAGACCGGGATTGAGGACGTTGGAGAACACGACATAGGCGCCGCCGTGGTAGCGGGACAGCACCACAAAGAGGATCATTCCTTTGAAGTTCACCACCGCGCGGCCAATCTCGGCGCCGTACTCCAATTGAAGCCGTCGCAAGGATTCAGGGGAACCGTCAAAGCCGGACAGGTTGGCCAGAATCACCACCGGTCGCCGACCGCTGGAGGCGTTGATCCCGCGCGCCAGTTTTTTACTGGAGAGCGGGAACAAGGTACCGCCGCTCCAGGTATCGGGACCGTCGTTGGGCACCTCGGTGCGGCGCTTGATGGGGAACGACTGAATCCCGATCATGGTCGCGCAGTAACCGCCAAGGGTCACTTCCCAGATCAGCGCGGTATCGGACTCGGCCATCAACGGCCAGCGCTCCAGGGGGCGACAGCCATGGTCGGCCACGTTGCGCATGACCTGACGCATATCAAAGGGTTTCTTTTTGCCGGGATTGGTCGCGTCACTGAAGATGTCACCGATCTGTTTGAAGTCGGGTGTCAGGTCAAACGCGTAGGCCGCTTGGGTCACATCGCGATCCTTGGCGTCCTCAACCAAGTGGACCCGTGGGTAGGCCTCATTTGGCTGACAGTAGGTAAAGCTGTAGTAACGGAAAAGAATCTGACAGGCCTCAAGCAGGTTTTTGGCGGGATACTGCGCCTGGCCGTTCGGACCCATGATGCGCTGCATGCCGCCGATGCCGATGTTGTCCTCGGCGGACACGCTGCCGGCGTAATCCAAGGCGCCTTTCCCGGTGAGTACCATGGTGCCGCGCGGGGTCATGATGAGGCAACCGGCGGTGTGCATCATCATGGTGGCCTCGGCGTTCCAGTAGGACTGGGCACCGACGTTGATGCCGTCGACGATGATGTTGATTTCGCCGCCTTTCTGGGTGAAGTGAATAATTTCGCGCAAAACGCGGGCGGTCCAGTCCAGGTTCTCGGTGCCGTTTTCCATCGAGATCTTGGCCCCGGAAGAAACGGCGAACCATTCGACCGGCAACTTCTCTTTATCGGCCAGCTCAATGGCGGCGAGAATGGAGCGACATTCGGGTTCCGACAAGGCACAGAGCCCAAAGTTCCCGTCGTTGAGCACAATCACCCGACGCATGCCTTCTTGGTGGCCCGGCGTGTAGTTGGTGATGATGCCGAACACGATGCCGATCCGGTTCTGTCCGGGCGGACGACCTTTAACCGAAACCGCTTGCCAGGCGCCGTTTTCACCGCGTTCCATGTCGAACTCTTCGAACTCACCCTTGTAGAAATACCCGTTGGTGAGCAGTTCGAGCACCTCGTAGGGATAGTTCAACCCGCGACGACGGGCCAGGGCATGGCGTAAATCACGAGAAGACAGCGGCTTAATCGCGGGCGTCGAGGGCGGCGAGTAGCGGAATTCAATGCCGACATCGGCCGGGAAGTTGACCTCGATTTGCAGGTTGGCCACATCGCCGTGAGGCTGGGACAACAGGCAGTAGATGCGGACCTTCTCCAGGTGGACGTGCTCGTAACCGGAGATGATAAAACGCAGGTAAGCCAGCAGGGATTCGCGCGATACGTTCAGCAAGGGGCGAATGTAAATGATGATTTGGTTCCAATAGAAGCTGCCGCTGCTTTTGGGACCGAATTGATTTTGTTTTTGGCGCAGGGCGCGCAGCACACGTAGGAACTCGCGGTGCAAGGCGGGGTACACAAAGTCTTGGCCGGGTTCGGGCGGTTGCTCGCGGATTTCGGTGAAGGCGATCAGCCGCTGATCCTCATCGTTTTCACGTGCCTTACAGTGGAACAGGTAAATGTGTTCCTCGGTGGGCAAGCGTTCGGTGTGGAACCCTTGCAAGCGGTCGATGTAAAAACGCTGACCCATGTTTTCCGTGAGGCCTCTGTAGCTGCGCCGTTCGCGATACCCGCTCTGATCATGCACGAACATGAAGCAGCGGGGGATGGAGAGCGAGTCGGAAATCATAAAGCGAATTTTGGTGAGCAGGCTGACCTTGGGGAAGGTCGCCAGGGCCGCTTTGATTTGTGCCTGATAAGCCTCGTCGTTCAAGGTTTCGGCGGAATGGAAGTACAGATCGATTTCAATTTCGTTGGCGTCGCGCTGTTGTTTCACGGTTTTGCCGGCATGGGCCAAAACCGCATCAAGGTTGGCATAATCATCGCCGTAACCCACGGACACCACGCGATTGCGATCCATGGCATAGGCACACAGCACAAAAACGCGGTCGTTTTCCTCAAAGATCTGAAGCTCGTTGAGCGAGACTTCCAAGTGCATGCGCCGCATCAACAGTTCCAGCACGGCACCCTGTTGGCCGGGCTCGGCGGAACCGAACCGTGAAATGAGCAGTTTGACCAAAGCGTGGGGCGAGAAAATCAGTTGCTGGGTGAGGTCACCCCGTTTCGAACCCTGGGGCATGCCCAAAATTTGGTCGATAACCTCGTGGAGTTTGGCGGGTGAGAGTTGGGAAACCGAGGTAAAGGATGCATTTTCAAAAACAGAATAAAAGAAGTCGACCAGCAGGTTGTGCAACGAGCGAAACGCCAAGCGCGATTTCTGGATCTGTTTGTCGACCAGGTTTTTGAGCAAGTCGTTTTCGGTAAAGGCGCGACTCCCGCTAAAGGCGTCGTGGAGGGTGCGTAGCAACTTGATTTTGCGGTCGTGGTAGTGGTGCGAGGAGAACAGGCGGATGATGACTTCTTCCAGTTCATCAATCGGTGTTTCCAAGGAAACGCCGTAATGGCTGTACACCAGCTTGAGGCAGTCGTTGAAATCTTCCACCGGGTGCTCTTGGCCGGAGCGCAGCAGCGCCAGGTAAATGAAGAAGTTTTGCTCGGGCGAACTGATATCGGTTTCGGAGAGCGACACTTCTTTCTGGAACAAGAACTCAATGTCCCGATAAAGCTGGTAAAGGTCTTCCAAAAACTCGATAAGGGTGTTTTTGCCGGCATCGGTTTGGGCCAGCGCATCCACGGTTTCTTTGAGGCGCGAGACCAAGCTGTCAAAACTATCGCCGTGGATGTCGAACCCTTTCAAGAAACCGCGGCATTCCCGCATGACTTGATCGTGTTGATCGCGTTCCTGTTCGGGTTGGGAATCGTAGGCAAAGGTCACGGCCTCGGCGGTGCTTTCGATGGCTGAGCTTTCTTTGTCGGTTTCGATGGAAACGAGGGGATCGCCGGCGGCGACCTGGTCGCCCGCCTTGACGAAAAGCTGGCGCACGGTCCCGGATTGAGGCGACAGCATCACCATTTCCATCTTCATGGCTTCCAGGCTCAGCAGCGGTTCGCCTTCCTTAATTTCCTGTCCTTCCTGAACAAGCAGTTTCAGGAGCAAGGCCGGCGAGTTACTTTTGACAATCCCGCCGGAGTCTTTTTCCACCAGGTAACTGAGTCCGTTAATCTCCACCTGGTAATCGTCCTGCTTGGGCGTGATCAGGCAATCGTACTTGACCTGATCGTAGTAAAGGCGCGATTTGTAGGGAGTGTCGGCCACCATTTTGACGGTGAAGAAACGCCCCTCGTGGTGGATTTGATAGTACTTGGGTTCAATCAGGCGAATGCCGAGTTTGTAGCTCTGACCGTTGAGCTTCATTTCGACCTCGGCGTTGCCCGCGATCGGCAGGCGTTGCGGGCGGCCCCGCGATACGGTTTGGAAAAATTCCTTGCGCTGCTCGTGCAACATGGCGCTGTACATCTCAATACCGGCGGCAATCAGGGCCGACTGGCGATTCTGGTGGTGCCCAAAAGCGCCTTCCTCCATTTGGCGGTCCAGCCAAGCGGTGTGGTAGCTGTTGTTTTTGACAACGGGGTTGTTGAGCAGCTCCAGCAGGAAGGATTTATTGGTGGTCCCGTTTTGAATGACCACGGTGGTGTCGCGAACGGCCCGCGTCAACCGCGCCAGGGCTTCCTCGCGGGTGCGCCCGTAGGCCATGATTTTGGCCACCATCGAGTCAAATGAACTGGGAATTTCGGAAAAGGTTTCGATGCCGCTGTCAACCCGAATCCCCGGTCCGCCCGGCGGGTTAAACAGTTCGATGTGGCCGGGAGAAGGCGCGAATTGGTTGTAGGGATCTTCCGCGTTGAGGCGCACCTCAATCGCGTGCCCGACGGTTACCGGCGATTCGCCTTCCAGTTCGCCGCCCATGGCAACGTGGATTTGCCCCTTGACCATGTCAAACCCGGTGGTGAGTTCGGTTACCGGGTGCTCAACTTGGAGACGGGTGTTCATTTCCATAAAGTAAAATTCGCCGCTTTCCTGTTCGAAAAGGAACTCGGCCGTGCCGGCGTTGTGGTAACCCGAGGCGCGGGCGATGCCGCGCGCGGCCTCGCGCAAGTGGCCGTCTTGTTCGGGGGTCAGAATCGGGGCGGGCCCTTCCTCAATGACCTTTTGGTTGCGGCGCTGCACCGAGCAATCGCGCACGCCCACGGCCCACACGTTCTCGTGGGTATCGGCCAGCACCTGAATTTCCAGGTGGCGCGCGCCGATGATCATTTTTTCCATAAAAACGGTGCCGTCGCCGAAGGCTTTGGCCGCCTCGGAGGTCGCCGATTCAAAGGCGTCTTTTATTTCGCTTTCCGACATAACCTTGCGAATGCCGCGGCCGCCGCCACCCGCGGTGGCTTTGATCACCAACGGGTAACCAATTTTCTTGCCGTGGGCCTTGGCCGCCTTCACATCGGGGACCGGGCCTTTGCTCCAAGGCGAAACCGGAACACCGGCCGATTCAGCCAAATGTTTGGAGCCGATTTTGTCACCGAGTTTGCGCATGGCGTCGCCGGTGGGGCCGATAAAACAAATGCCCATATCGCGGCAGAGATCGGAAAATTCGGCGTGTTCCGCCACAAAACCCCAGCCGACCCAAACCGCCTTAGCTTTGGTTTCAACCAAAGCTTCGCGCAAACGCTCATACTGCAGGTAGGGGCTCTTTAAAACGGGGCCGCCTTCACCGGCTGAAGCGGCCAAATCCGGCTCGAGTGCGTCACCCAAACAAAACGAGTAATCGGCGCGCTGGACAAAACGCGCATGCTGATCGGGTCTCGTGTACAGTGCGATGCTGCGCAGTTCGGTGCCACGCTCCCGATTGAAATCGTCCAGGGCGTTGAGAAACCGGTTGGCCGATTCCCCACGGTTCACAATTGCAATGCGATCACCAGGCTGAAGCACAGGAATACTCACAAAACCCCCTTCGATGGTACAAAAACAAGAGTTCCAATCAAGAATGAAGCCACCACAGCCCCAGTATTTTCCACGAATGCATCATGATATCGCCGTGCCGGAGGAAAAGCAAAGGCAATCGGAAGCATGCTCGGTGAAGTCTGGAATAACCCCAAAACAACGGCAGAACGGGAGAAAACAAACCCCGCCCAGTCACCAAAAAACCGCTCAGCAAAAAAAACAGCAACCTTAAATTTACTCAAGAAAAAGGCGGAAACCACGCGAGCAGTCTCCGCCCTTCCATTCCTGTTTTTACGGATGCCGCGTGGCTACTCGTAAAATACCATCGGATTCGCGGCCAACTCCTGACCGTTGGCAAAGCCCGATAACGAGAACCCGGCCACCGGCAGATCCGAGGAAATTTCCACGTGGCCGTAGAAGTCCGTCACACCAAAGAGGTTGGCTAGGGTGTTCAACAACTTGGCGCCCGGCGCCAGTTGGATGTTGCCGCTCACAACCTGGCCCTGGTGGTTGTACAAACGGAAGGTCAGGGTCGCGGTGGCCGTGTTGGGATTCACCACCGAAATGCCGGTAAAGGTCGCGGGTAAACCGGCAAAGGCGTCCGGCAAGTTCTGCGCACCGGAATAAACCAGCGGGAAGTAAAACTTGCGGCTGGTGTACGGTGTGGCCTGAAAGCCGGCCAAACTTTGGTTGTTGGTGGTGCCGAATAATTCCATGCCCGCGATGGAGGCTGTCTCGGACAAACCCAAAACCATAAACCAGGATGTACCCGCCGGCACATACTGATCCCCGGTCACGGCCAACAATTTGCCAAAGGCGCCGATGGTACGCACCTCGTTGGCCAGCACCCGACCGTTCCGATCAAATGACAGGAAGTTCACCGGGCTGCTTTCCCCGGTCAGGTTCACAATCGAGTAACCGGTCCAAAAGGAACCCACATCCTCGGCCACGTGGGTAAAAATCAGGTTGCGGCCGCTGGTGGCATCCATGATCAAACCCGCGGATTGAGGGCGGTCTTTCCTGCCGAAAATCTCGGCGCCGGTCATGTTGTATTCGAGAATTTTCTCGGCGGCCGTGTCGTAGTTGACAAAAAAGCCCCACAACCCGCCTTGGGCGGAGACATTGGGGTAGGTCCCACCATAAATTCCCTCGAGAAAATCAAAGGCGACACCCGCGTTAAAGCTGTTGACGTTAATCGTCCACCCCTGATCCAAGTTGTCCAGATACAGCACATTGGACGGTGTATCGGCCACATTGGCGACGGCACCCACGGTCCAAAAATCGGGACTGGTGGCCACGTGAGGAATGAACAATCCGTTGCTGATGTAGGGGGTGGCGGGAATCATCGACCAACTGTCGCCGCTTTCGGTCATGTGCTGGTATGCCCCGATCACCCGCACCGGCGCGGTCACTTTCACCCACTGGTCACCGGGATCGGAACGGCCCCAGGTGGTGGCGTGGGCGTTGAGGTTAAATTCCTGGGTGAAGGTGGCGGCGCCGTCGGGACCGATCCAACTCACGGTCCCGGTGACGGCCTGATCGCTGGTATTGGTGATCGAAAACAGGTTGCCGAAATTTTGGCCAAACCGCTCGTAGGGCGCGGTGAAGGGATAGTACAGGGTGGTGGCCGTGTTTTCACCGGTATTAATGGTGCCGCCGCCACCGATCCCGACCGCGGCAAATGCGTCACTGACGGCCTGCTGTTCGGTGGCGCCGTAAAGATCGGCGGCCGCCCGCTCCGCCGCCGCGCGCGCATCGGTAAATTGGCTGTTGCGTGTCAGGTAGGAGGTCAAGGCACGGTGCATGATTTGAATGGCGCGATCCCGGCCAACCACATTCGACAGCCGGAAAAAAGCGTTGTTGACGATGCCCGAATTGACATGCACGCCGCCGTTGTCCTGGTTGGCTTGCAGGTTGACGAACTCGTTCATGTTGCTCGGCTGCCAACCCGGCGCACCGCGCGCCATGCCTTGGCTGGGGTCGGCGAGGGAACGCAAGGCCGGCGCACCGAAGGTTTCGGCAATGGTAATGGTTTCGCCCAGCAGCCAGTTGGCGTCGTCATTGGTGGCGGCGTACATATCGGAAAAGGCCTCGTTGAGGGCACCCGACTGGAATTGGTAGACCAGATTTGCGGAGGAAGACGTAATCGCATGGCAAATTTCGTGGGTGGCGAAATCCAGTGAAAAGGCCCAGTTGCGGGTGATTTGGCCGCCGTCACCGAAAACCAGCTCGCGGTTGTTCCAATAGGCGTTGTCGTAACCGGTAGCTGGATCTTGGCGAAAGTTGACGAAAATGCGCATGGCCGAACCGTTGCCGTCCCAGCTGTTGCGATTGAAGGTCGTCTGCAACCAGTCGTAGGTGTGGCTCATCATGTAGGCGACGGCGCCGGCGGCGTGGGTGTCGGCGCTGTCGTTAAACAGGGTGTCGTCGTTGGGATCCTTGGAGATACCAACCGGCTGGTTGGTGTGTTGCGTTTCCAACACGTAAATCGTCCCCGCCAAGGTGTTGGGATCGATTTGACCGGGGAACATGGCCTTGGCGGTGTTGATCAGAAGGACCTGTCCCTCCGAGTTGTACCCGCCGACCGTGCGGCTCACCGAGCCGTCGAGGGTGGGATACACGGTGCAGTTTACGGCGGTTTTGTCGCGGGTTTCGGCGACGCTCGGCACCAGCGCGTCGAGATTGGGGCGCGGCGCGGCGTGAAGCACCTTGGGCGTCGGCCGGTAGGCGGCCAGATGATCGCAAATGCGGTTGATGCGGTTGAGCGGTTCACCCGTGATCGCATCGATAAAGTGGTCCTCGTCGAGGGGGGCGATGTCCCGTGCCTGCAGGCGCACACGCCAAGCGTAACGAGGCTGATCGATGTGCCAATCGTAAATCAAAAGTTCGGCCTCGGCCTTGAGGGCAATCGGCGTATCGGCCTGTTTCACCGCCAGGGCAACAGCCGCGTCACGGTCCAGACGGGGTTCGCTTTTGGCAAGCACGGGCAGGCGGTAGACCCCGTTCACCACCTCGATTTGACCCTCGCGGTTGAGATGGACCATCATTTCCGCGGGCCAGACCGGCACACCGCGGTGGGAGAACCGCACTTTCACGTGTTGCCAACCCAGGTGGTCGGCTTGAATATCGGCGATGTGAAACGCGTCCTCGCCGCCCATCTTAAAGACGGGCCGGTGTTTGGCCAGAAAAGCCGTCACAATGTGCTCGGCGGATTGGCTACTCGGTTCGCTGAGCTTGCCGCTCATGAACCGCGGTGTGCCGTGCTGCTCGTGGAAGCGAACGGTCAAACCCACGCCCTGCTTTTGGCTGACCGTCGCCAGTCGCTGCCAATCGGCATCGTAACGCGGCAAGGTTTGCGAAAGCCGCGCTGTTGCGGGGGCCAGGGGCTGGAAGGGCTCGTTAGAAAGGGCCGATTGGGCCGGGGCAAGGATCGAAAAAAAACCAAGCAACAGCGCCGCACCTGCTGTCTTTAAATGATTCGCGTTGGCAATCCCAAAATATTTCATGTCACCACCTTTATTGAAAACGTCCGCACGAGACGAACCAACGGGTTACCGATTGGAGGCCGGAGACCGCGAACACCTAGGCGCAAACCCATGGGGCGCGGGCACGCCGTGGAACGGCGCTTCAAGCTCCGGTAAACCGGAACCAGGGCCCTGGAAAAAGCATCGAGTCACTATATATAGAGGGAATGAAATCATTACAGGGCCCGGCTCGTCAAAAGTCAAGCGAGGAAGCCATTGGATAAGCCGAAGAAACGCGACAAATCACCACGGGTGATTGCGCGCCATCGGTCAAGGGATTGAAAGCACACGCGAGGTACGTGAGCGGCCAAGGCCGAAAGTTGCAGCGAAGTAGGGGAAAACCACGCATTCCCAGGTTGACACCAGATGGAAACCGTGGCGGCAGGGCGATTCATCGCGCCGGGGGCACGCGGCAAAACGAGCACAAAGAGTCACGAAAATTCAAAGCACATAGAAACAGCACACAAAAACACTGCTACACAAATACACACCACAACCAAAAATCAACAATTCCCGAACAGGCTGAACCCTCCGTCAAAAAAGACGTTGACAAACATCATGTAAAAGCAAACACACTGAAAATAATCAGGTTTCCCTTGGACTTTCTCGAAAAAAATAGACGCTAACTCACTTTTTTCAGCTTTTTTATCGCTGTTTTTTTTCGTCAAAATTCCCAACTTAAGGGGAAACCACAACCATCCCAAGGGTTTGCTTGACAGCCCAACTTTAGAACATTTTTGACTCTTCTTTGAAGGCAAAGAAATACCAAAATAACCTCATTTAGACCTTGCTTCAGGGTCAACTACTCCCTATATTGACCAGTACTTACTCAGAAAGAGCATCACATCTAAACAAAAAACCATGCATCAACTTGCGCATTCAGGGAGGTTCAAGTTGAAATTTTTTACGTCTGCTTTCGTCATGATGACACTTCTCATCACCAGTGTAACGCCAACGCTCGCCGGTGACCTCAATGTTAAAGATCCTGAGAAACACGGCATGTCCGCCGCCAAACTCGACGATCTGTCCGCCGCCCTCCAGGGTTTCGTCGACAACAACATGATCGCCGGTGCTTCCGCCGTCATCGCCCGCAAAGGCAAGGTCGTTTATCGCGAAGACTTTGGCTTGGCCGACCGCAAATCGGGCACCGCCATGAATGAAAACACCATCTTCCGCATCGCCTCCATGAGCAAACTCATTGTTACCGTTGCCACCTACCAGTTGATTGAGGACGGGGTCATTGATAAAGATACGCCGCTTTCCAGCATCGTCCCTGAATTTGCCAACCCCAGCGTGATCGAAGCCGTGCCGGGTGAGCCCGAATCCGTGTTCACCACTCGCCTTGCCGCAACCGAGATTCGTATCGATAATCTGCTGGATCACAACTCGGGTCTCGAATACCGCTTCCGCAACCACCCCGTACTGGGCGTCCTTTACGCCGAAAACAGCATCTGGGACGGCTTTAACACGGTTCCCGACGACGGTCCCGCCACCGTTGGCGACATGGTCGCCAACCGCTTGGCCAACCTTCCCCTCTTGTTCGAGCCCGGTCAAGAATTCAGATACTCCCTGGCCCACGATGTCTTGGGTTATGTGATTGAACAGACCACCGGCCAGAAGTTGTCCGACTACTTGCAACAAAACATCTTTGATCCCCTCGAAATGGAAGACACCTTTTTCTTCACCCAAGATCCCGACCGCATCGACCGCATGGCCACGGTTTACACGCCTGACGGCAACGGCGGCCTGGTCGAATTGAGCCAACAACCGGTTGAGTTGTTCCCCAACTTCTTCGCCGACAGTGGTTACACCACCCAAGGCCCCCAGGGTGTGTTCTCCGGCGGTGCCGGCCTTTCCGCTACCTTAAATGACTACTACCGCTTCGTCCAGATGCTGGCCAACGGCGGCAAAATCAAGAAAAAAGACGGCAATGGTAAGGTCAAAATCTTGAAGAAGAAAACCGTGAAAGAGATCTTAACCGTTGAAGAAAGCGATAATTTCATGGACCCCTTCACCAATCTGTTTGGCTGGGCCGGCTACAAATTTAACAACGGCGCCGGTGTGCATGTTGATCCGGCGATTTCCGGGAAACCCCATGTCTCCGTCGGCCAAGTCACCTGGAACGGCGCCTTTAACACCTTCTTCTTCATGGACCCGGAAAAAGAGTTGGTCGGTGTAGTTATGACCCAGTTGGTTCCTTTTGACTTCACCCAAGTCCAATTAACCTTCGAAACCATGACCTATGACGCCCTCAATGCCGACAGCGATGACGACGATGACGATGACGACGATGACGATGACGACGATGACGACGATGACGATGACGACGATGACGACGACTAAGATTACTCATCTCCTCAAGTCAGGTAGGCCAACAACCGTTCTGATTGGTTTCCTATCCCTTTTACATATATGATCCACAGTTCGATAAAGTCACGGCACCATCCCAATTCGGGGGCCGTGACTTTCTCACGTTACGCCAAACATTTTGAACCGAAAAACCCGGGCAAACTCGCCCGCCCCGGAAAACAACGGCATCCAACAAGCGTGAGCCCGATCACAAAAAAGCAGACTCTGAAGGGTCACAAAAACGACAAGAGAGAGGCACATCACGGAACGGTGCCCCGAGGAAAGCAACCGCTTACCCTGCGCCCCAAAGGAAACCACCGACCAAACCCCACTTCGATTTTTTAAGGAACAGGCATTTTTCACGCATCGAATAATTTAGGTTATTCTATACTCTTGAGCGAAAACCCTTGGCTAGTCTATTATCAGAACAAGTTATCCGCACTCTTCGCGATTTTTTTTCGGATTTTTTTGAGCAGCCATGCTTGGACTAAAATTCAATGGCGGCCCCGGAAGTTTCACGTTTTCAACAACTTTCACCAGGCCTGCCACTTGAGCGTTTGTTAGTCGTCATTTGAACTACTCGAAAACCCCGATATTTCCCTAGGTCGCACCTTGATCATTCGTCATTTTGCCCCTATATTGACTTTCAATCTATGCCAAGAGTGAACACTTTCCATCAGTTCGTCACCAATCAACTTGGTCATTCAGGGAGGTTCAAGTTGAGTACGTTTAAGTCTGCTATTGTCACCGTGACACTTATCTTTGGTTCTTTTTGTGCCGCACAGTCCACCGAGCTCCGGCTGCGACGCCCGGAAAAGGTCGGTATGTCTACCGAGAAGCTGGCTGATTTATCACGCGCCATGCAGGAATACGTCGACAATCAAACCGTAGCCGGTGTTTCCGTTTTGGTCGCTCGCAAAGGCCATGTCGTTTATCGCGAGAACTTTGGTGTCTCCGATCTCGAGTCGGGACGCCCCATGCAGGACGACACCATTTTCCGCATTGCCTCCATGACCAAGTTCGTGGTCAGCGTGGCCGCCTTCACCCTCATCGAGGACGGCGTCTTGTGCCGCCACACCCCGCTCAGTGATTTCGTACCCGAGTTTGCCAGCCCCAGCGTGATCCAGCAAACAGAGGGCAGTGTCGCCACCGACTTTACGGTGGCGGCCTCAAGTCGCGAAATCCTTATTGAAAACCTTTTAGATCATACTTCCGGCCTTGAGTACCGCTTTCACAACCACCCGGTCCTCGGCCAACTTTACGCCGACAACGGCATTTGGGACGGCTTTAACACGGTTCCTCAAGGTGGGGCCACCACCCTGGGCGAAATGGTCGCGGAACGCTTGGCCGAATTGCCGCTTTTGTTCGAACCCGGCGAGCAGTTCACCTATTCCCTCTCCCACGATGTCCTCGGTCACGTGATTGAGGTCGCCACCGGCATGAGCCTGGCCGACTATTTGAACCAACGCCTTTTCATTCCGCTCGAAATGGATTCAACCTTCTTTTTCACCAACAACCCCGACCAAATCAACCGCATGGCCACGGTTTACACGCCGGACGGCAACGGCATTCGCGCGTTGGGCAACGATCCGGTCGAACTCTTTCCCAACTTCTACGCCGACAACGGTTTTCCCTTCATGGGTCCTCAAGAGATCTATTCCGGCGGTGCCGGTCTTTCCGCCACGCTGAATGACTTCTACCGTTTGGTGCAAATGGTTGAGAACGGCGGTCAAATCCGACCCAAGTGCGGCTGGGGCCGCGTCCGCGTCCTGAACCGTCGCTCCGTCCACAACTTGCTCAGCGTGCGTGACCACGATCCACGTATGGATCCCTTCACCGAGCAGTTCGGTTGGAAAGGCTACCGCTTCAACAACGGCGCCGGTGTTCACGTGGATCCCAGCGAATCCGGCAAAGCGGCTTCCATCGGCCAAATTAGCTGGAACGGCGCCTTCAATACCATGTTCTTCATGGACCCCGAGCAAGAACTCATCGGCATCATGATGGCCCAGCTTGTTCCCTTCCTGGGCAACGACATGCAGGCCCAATTCGAGCGACTTACCTACGAAGCGCTCATTGATCCCAACGAACGCTAAGCCCAAAACCGACCAACCAACAAAGGCCGCCAAGCAATTGGCGGCTTTTTCTGTTTAGGAAGCGAGGATGAGGGTGGTTTGGCGCCTCGCCTTTTTTCCATTTAGGAAGCGAGGATGAGGGTGGGTTGGCGCCTCGCCTTTTTTCCATTTAGGAAGCGAGGATGATTGGGGCTACCTGGATCGGGGCGCATTCAATGGGACGGATTGATTTGGGTTATTGCTGAGGGGCAGAGACGGCACAAACGCAACCCAGCCCAACGGAGCCGATTTAAGGCTCAAGGCAAACGCCGCTTGGTACCGCGAACCAAAGCTCGCTGCCGACCCCCGAACACCCCACCGCGGCGGGCCCCATCCGATTTATCAACGTTGCCCGCATTTCTCACGAGGATTCGTCGCGAGAAGCTGAAAGCCTTGTGAGTACGAAAATTACGACCGAGAGCAAACGGAGCGGGGCCGACCCTTCGGCGCAGCAGCGCTATGTCGAGTATTGCTCGATTGAGTAAAGCGGAGGGCCGCCCCCTCGTAATCGCATGGCTTGCCCCGCGGCAAAATTCCTTGTGAGAAATGCGGGTTGGGCCACACCGCGACCCATCCATCCGGATGCGGGATCGGCCCCACCAAGCAGGCAAACATTCATCGCCATCCTGAACCCATCCTGCCATCCTAAGAAATAAACAAATACCAAAACACCGCGGGATCGAAGCCGCTCCGCCGGCATCAATCGCCGGCTTAAGAAATGACCGAACACCCCATCCCACACCATCGAAACCCATCCACCAAGGATCCACAAATAAAAAGGGTCCCAACGAGGGGACCCTTTTCAACAGACTGAAAGAACCTGGGGATTTAGAAACGCAGGTTCAAACCGCCCATGTAGCTGCGACCACGACCGGGGAGGCCGTTGGGCAGGAAGGCGATGATGTTGTCAACGGTGTAGTAGTCTTCATCAAAAGCGTTGAGTACGCGGAAGTTGATGGAGAAGTTGTCGTTGAGACTGTAGTTGGCGGCGAAGTTGGTTTTGAAGAAGCTGTCGATGGTCACGAAATCACCGGTGGCTTCGTCAATCGCGGAGCTTTGAACTTCGTCGTGGTAGTAACCGTTCACGTTGAGGTTCAATCGGCCGTGGTTGTAGTTGAGAATCACGGCCGCCAAGGTTTCAGCAACCTGGCGGGGGTTTTCCTCGGTGTCGCCAAAGAAGGTGGCGGTGGCACGGAGAATGAAAGAATCACTCAACTGGAACTGACCTTCAAACTCGAAACCGGACAAATCTTGCTCGGCAACGTTTTGAGGTTGGAACGCAACGGTACCGCCACCTTGACTGAATTCAACCAACTGAACACCGTCGTCGATGGTGGAGTCGAAGTAGGTCAAGCTGAACTGACCACCGGAGAACTGCTGGATGTACGCAAGTTCGATGGTTTGAACGGTTTCAGGATCGAGATCGCGGTTGCCCACGAAGGTCAAATCCGTATTGGTACGCTCGCGTTGAGAAGGCGCGCGGAAGGCACGACCGTACATCAACTTGAACTTGGATTTGCCGGGAGAGTAGATCAAAGCACCACGAGGGTTGAAGGTAGAACCGAAGTCATCGTAGTCATCGTAACGACCACCGATGATCGCTTTGAACTTACCGAACTCGATTTTGTCCTGCAGGTAGATGCCCAGTACTTCACGGGTACCGGTCTCACCCAAACCAAAGGTTTCGCG
The DNA here is from genome assembly GCF_017377855.1 of Acanthopleuribacter pedis. Taxonomy (GTDB): domain Bacteria; phylum Acidobacteriota; class Holophagae; order Acanthopleuribacterales; family Acanthopleuribacteraceae; genus Acanthopleuribacter; species Acanthopleuribacter pedis. The sequence continues at coordinate 51,431 of NZ_JAFREP010000035.1, read as the reverse complement.
AACGTCGCTGTAGAACTCGATGGGGAAAGGACCGCCGTTGAAAAGGGCACCGGCATCCCAGTTGTTCTGCAAACTGACGTTTTCCAATTTGGCGCGACGGAAGCTGGCACCGAAGTACAACTGATGCTTTTCGCTGAAGCTGTACACGGCGTCCATGCTGCCCATGGTCTGGTTGGACAACAACACGGTACCACCGAACGCCGCGTCGGGCTGATCACTCAAACCAATCGCCTGCAACACACCGCGTGGGAAAACGATGCCGTAGAAGTCGGATTGGTTACGCAAGTAACCGGCGAAACCCTTTAAGTTCAACTTGTCGTTGTTAATAAAGGTGTAGGAGATGTTGAACGAAGAACTTTCTTCGTTGGAGTATTGCTCACCGTTGGAAACGTTACCGAACTGGCGGAAATCTTCCTGGTGACGCTGGGTGTGGCGCAAGTTGATGCGGAACTTCTCACCGCTCAAGCTCACATAACCGTCAAAACCTTCGATGGGATCGTTGGTAGGGCGGTCCAGACCGTTCCAAAGCGGCATCTGGTCGTAGTAGTCGCCCTCGTCGGCAAAACCACTGGCGGAAACCGCAAGGGTCATGCCCTCTACTTCCTGAGACACATTGGCGTAAATCTCGCGACGGTTCCAAGAACCGAAGGAGCCACCGGCCTCGTTGCGGCTGTTGTCGGTAACAATGTTGACAACACCCAAGAACGCGTTTGAACCGTACAGTGCAGAACCCGGACCACGGATGATCTCAACCTGCTTGATGTTCGAAAGGGTCATGTTGTTGTTGTAGGGACCCGCAACACCACGCCAATAGTCGTTGAGGCGTTGGCCGTCAATCAGAAACATGATCTCAGGTGCACCGGGATCGGTACGGCGACCGCGAGAACTCACGGCATCGTACCAAGTACCGATTTCCTGCTGGCGTGCGGTTTGGAAACCAGGCACGTAGTTCAACAGTTCCTGAAGGGTCGTTATCCCCATGTTCTGGATTTCCTGGCGGGAAAACACGGTAACGGATGATGGTGCATCGGCAACGGTTTCTTTCGATTTCGATGCAACGGTGACTTCCACGTTGAGCAGATCTTCGAGATCCATGCTCGCGAAGTCAATTTCGTCTTGCGCTACGGCAACAGATGAGACCGCAAAAAGAGCGAGAAAAATAAACCAGGGAGACATCCCGAAACGGGATCGAAAAGAGCACATCAAAGCCCTCCAAATTCACAGCTTAGATTGAACTTCGTCACAAGTACGCCACGCGTGTTTCGTTGCTTGAAGCTCGAGAACTTCCATCGGACAAGAATTGGAAGCCTCATGAAAACGGGGCGACTCCAAAACGGCAATAATCAACCAGCGGAACACCTTGTGTAGAAGCCCCGCAAGTCTTTTTTTCCCATCACGTTGTCATTTTGGAGAAACTCCAGAAATCATTCCACAAAGGCACGGCTCTGTCAACCGATAACTACCCGAAAATCTTCACCCCGGTTCAAGGCAAACGCTTGATATTAGGGGAACTTAGCTTTCCACGACCGCGTCTGAAGAGCACGTCCGCACAAAACATGTTTTGCCATATTCTACATAAGTACATAATCCCAAAAGTTACTGACAGAAAACGCACCGCATCTTTATCTTCTTTTGCAAATCAACGGACAAAACACCCTTTTTCCCGCACCAATTTTTATCTAAAAAATAATGGGTTGACCGAAACCGAGTAAACCTCCTTTTTTCTTCTCACCAAGAAGCCACGCCTCATTCAAACCAAGGCGGAACACGGCTTCATCTTTTTTCCCGAGGTTGGATCCGTGCTTCACCAAGAACCCATCCCAAAAAAACGGCCCCCTTCTATGTCCAGGATCAAGCATCAGAACGGTCACGAACAGCCGCCCGTGACAGACACGGCGAGCGCCCCCACCCCAAAACGGCGGTCGAAACCATCCGCCGAAGAGGGGGCAAACGCCCGATTTATTCGAGAATGGTGTGATCGCCTTCTTCGTCGGAAACCAGCTTACGGGTGCGGATGGTGCCGGGCACCTCGCTGAGCTGATCGCGAATCACGCTCACTTTTTCGCGGCCGTGGGCGGCGTCGATGTCCAATACAACGAAACCAATATCCTCGGTGGTACGCAGGTACTGACCCAACACGTTGATGGCATGGTCACCGACCACGTCGTTGATTTTTTGCAGCACACCGGGTCGGTTGTGGTGAATGTGGAGCAAACGGATGGTGTTGGGCGAGTGGGTCAGGTTCACGCCGGGGAAGTTGACGGCGCCGATGGTGGAACCGTGCGTACAATAATTAATGAGCTTTCCGGCAACCTCGCGGCCGATGTTGCGCTGGGCTTCCTGGGTCGAACCACCGATGTGCGGGGTGAGAATCACCGATTCCAAACCAACCAGCGGGCTCTCAAAGGCCTCGGTGTTGGAAGCCGGCTCCTTGGGGAACACGTCGACGGCGGCGCCGAGCAGTTTCTCCGAACGAATCGCCTCGGCCAAAGCGTCCACCACGACCACGTTGCCGCGGCTGGCATTGATCAGATAAGACCCCTCACGCATCAGCGCGATTTCCTCGGCGCCCATCATCTCCTTGGTTTCCGGCGTGGCGGGCACGTGTAGCGAAACCACATCGGCGGTTTTCAGCAGTTCTTGCATACTCGTCACCTGGGTGGCGTTACCCAGCGGCAACTTGGTCAGCACGTCGTAGTAAATCACCTTCATGCCCATGGCCTCGGCAAGCACCGAAACCTGGGAACCGATGTGGCCGTAGCCGATGATGCCGATGGTTTTACCGCGCACCTCGTAACAACCGGCGGCCGATTTGTTCCACTGCTTGCGGTGCGCCGCCATGCTGTTGGGAAACACTTTGCGCATCATCATGATGGTGTGGCCGATGACGAGCTCGGCAACGGAACGGGTGTTGGAGTGGGGCGCGTTAAACACGGGTACGCCGCGGGTGGCGGCAACCGGTAGGTTGACCTGGTTGGTACCGATGCAAAAACAGCCGACGGCCATCAGGCGCGAGGCGGCCTCGTGTTCCAAAATCTCTTGCTTGAGCTGGGTGCGCGAACGAATGCCGATCATGTGCGCGCCGCTGAGTTTTGCCAGCAGGGTCTCGCGATCCACGGCCTTGGGCAACAGTTCCACATTGGTGTAACCGGCCTGACCAAAAACCTCAACAGCCGCTTGACTGATCCCTTCGAACAACACAATCTTGATCTCTTCTTTGTTAAAAACGGTTCCCTGGGTCATAACCAAGCCTCCAAAATGTTTGCCAGCTCTTTGCTATTCCGTGCCTCGGGCGCACCCGTCGCCACGACGGCCTCCCGGCGTGCATGCTCGGTATAAGCAACAAAATGATTCACAATACCCGAGGCGAACAAGGCGTGGTCGGTCATCCCATCACCCACGGCGATTTTGGTCGCGTCGCGCCCTTCAAACAACGGCTTACAACCCACAATTTTGTTTTCACTGAAAGGATCCTGGTCGTCGATGCCGACAAAGGAACCGTCGTCGGCCCACTTGAGCCGCACGGCGTGGACGCGCTCGGCAGGAATCCCCAGCCGGCCGGCCACGGGCACAATGGCCTCCCATAACCCACCGGAGACAATACGCACCTCAATGCCGCGTTGCAACAAAGCGCGCACAAGATCAGCGATGCCCTCGGTTAACCATTGATCGCCCTCGGCGCCGAAGTCCTGCAACAGCCGAAGGGTGGGCTGGGCCACTTCCAAACGTCGCGCCAAGGATTGTTTAAAGTCCAGCTTGCCTTCCATGCCTTCCTTCGTAATCGCCTCTATTTGGGCCATTTTGTCGGGGGCGTCGGCCAAAACCGGCTTCAGGATTTCTTCCAAACTCTCACACGTCAACAAGGTCGAATCAAAATCGAAAATGACAATGGTCATGGGTCTATCCGTCTATGTTTTTAAAATGGGATGCGGCAATTATAGGTGAGCGCCGCCGCCCAAGGCAAGCTGAAGCCGTGATTCAGCAAAAATCTTACACATGCGCGATCCTCGACGCCTCCCCGAAATCAACAACTTCGGGCGAAGTCAAGCAACAGCGGCCTTCCATTATTTTCTAATGCCCACCGAAGCTCGTTCCGATTGAAAAAGCAACCCACACCTTTTTACTGGAAATGACGTTTCGACGCGGGCGCCCAGGCTTTCTCCACAAAGGGTTATCCAAAGCCAAACCCTTCAAAAAACACATCTTATTGTGTAGAATCGCTGCTTGTTCCAAGCCACGATGAACCGCCACCCGTCCCCCACGACCCACCCCACGGGAGGAACCCCCTTGATTCCCCAGCTCCAGATCGACAACAAAACCGATCCCCTCTACCGCCAATTTCTCGATGAACTCGCGGCCCACGCCGATTTCAACGGCGAGATCCGTTTCGACTTATCCACCCGACTGGTGGCGGCGGTGGACAACAGCATTTACCAGGTTTTGCCGCAGGCAGTCATTTTCCCACGTTCCGCCACGGACATCGCGACGGCCTTTTCCGTCGCCGCCCACGACGACTACCAGGCGATTACCTTCAGCCCGCGCGGCGGTGGCACGGGCACCAACGGTCAATCCTTAACCAGCGGTTTGATCATCGACGGTTCCAAGTACATGAACAACATTCTTGAGGTGAATACCGAGGCGCGCTGGGCCTGGGTTCAGCCAGGTGTGGTGTTGGACCAATTGAACGAGCACTTGAAGGAAACCGGATTATTTTTCGCGCCCAACCTGTCGCCCAGCAACCGCGCCACCATCGGCGGCATGATCAACACGGACGCCTGCGGCAAGGGTTCGCGGGTGTACGGCAAAACAAGCAGCCACATCCTGGAAATGGAAATCGTGTTGCTGGACGGCACGATTTGGCAGACGGGCCCGATCACGCCGGAGGCGTTGGCGGACATCAAGAAGCGCGAGGATCAAGTGGGCGCGATCCACCGCGTGGTGGACGAAATTGTCACCACCAAGAAAGCGCTGATTGAAGCGCAATTCCCCAAAATGCGGCGTTTCATGACGGGTTACAACCTGGCCAAGGTCACCAACGAAAAGGGTGAATTCAACCTGGGCGAGATCATCGCGGGCTCGGAAGGTTCGCTGGCAATGGTCACGCGGGCGCGGGTCCACCTGGAACCGATCCCCAAACACAAAGGCTTGGCGCTGGTGCGTTACCCGTCGTTTGACGCGGCCCTGGGCGATGCGATGGCGTTGCTGGGAACGGAGCCGAGCGCCATCGAAACCATTGACGACAAAATCCTGGAGCTGGCACGCCACGACGCAATCTACGGCCGCGTCAAAACGGCCATCGGCGACGATCCCCGGGTCAAAAACATCAACCTGGTTGAGTTTGCGGCAAGCGACGAGGCCGAGGTTGAGGCGCGTTTGGCGCAGTTGAAAGCGGCCGAACACGAACAAAACCGACTGGGGGTGTTTCTCACCCGCGAACCCAAACAAATGGCGGCCTTGTGGGATTTGCGCAAAAAAGGCGTAGGCCTGCTGGGCAACATGCCGGGCAACCGCAAACCAGTCGCCTTTGTCGAGGACACGGCGGTTCCACCCCACCATCTGGCTGCCTACATCCAAGAATTCCGCGAACTCTTGAACAGCCACGGTTTGCAGTACGGCATGTTCGGCCACGTGGATGTGGGTTGTCTGCACGTGCGCCCGGCGCTGGACCTCCAAGACAAACTGGACGAACCCAAGATTCGCGAAATTTCAGACGGCGTGGTAGCCCTGGTACGCAAGTACGGCGGCGTGATGTGGGCGGAGCACGGCAAGGGCTTTCGCAGTGAGTACACGCCGTTGTTTTTCGGCGACGAACTGTACAGGGATCTCCAGCAAATCAAAGCGGCCTTTGACCCGGACAACCGCATGAACCCAGGCAAGGTAGTCACGCCGGCGGGGTTGGACGTCGAGACGGTCAAGGTTGAGGCGCCCTTGCGCGGCCAATTTGACCGCCAGGTGCCGCGCACCGTGCAGCAACCCTTTCAAAACGCCATGTACTGCAACGGCAACGGCGCCTGTTTTAACGTCCACCATCACCACGTAATGTGCCCGTCCTCAAAGGTGACGCGCGACCGCATTCACTCACCGAAGGGACGCGCCACCCTGATCCGCGAATGGCTGCGGGCTTTGTCCCAGGCGGACGCATCAGGCAAGGTGACCTACAGCCAAACACTGGGCGATCACCGCGACAAAAACGAGGATCTCAGCCGCTTCAAAGCGTCGGGTTCCTGGTGGACGCGGCGCGCCAACAGCAAAGCCTTGGAACGCGGCACCCAGGATTTTTCCCACGAGGTTTACGAGGCGATGGGCGGCTGCTTGTCGTGCAAAGCCTGCGCGACCCAGTGCCCGATCAATGTCGATATCCCGCACTTCAAAGCGCAATTCCTGGAGCTGTACCACACGCGCTACCAACGCCCGATGCGCGATTACCTGGTGGGTTTCATGGAACGCAGTCTGCCGATGCAGGCGCGTTTCGCCGGTTTGGCCAACGTGATGAGCCACAACGGTGTGGCGGAGCAGGTGGCGGCGTCCTCGTTCGGCATGGTCGACGCGCCGAAATTAAGCGTGCCCACGCTCTCGCGTTGGATGGGTCGACAGGGCCTGAGCCTGGCGACGCCGGAACGCTTGAAGCAACTGAGCGCGGAAGAAAAAGCGCGCGCGGTGGTGCTGATGCAAGACGCTTTCACGGCTTTCTACGATTGTCCGGTCTTTCGCGCCACCCACAACCTGTTAAAACATCTAGGGTTCCATGTGTTTATCGCACCCTTTCTAGAAAACGGCAAAGCACTCCACATCAAGGGTTTTCTCAAAGAATTCCGCGAGACGGCCAAACGCAACAGCGACGCCCACGCGGCCCTTGCGGTGAGCGGGGTGCCCCTGGTGGGCATTGAACCCAGCGTGGTGCTGACCTACCGCGACGAGTACCCACACATCCTGGGCGTGGACGCCTTGCCGTTTGAGGTTCACCTGCTGCAAGAATGGCTGGCCGATCATCCGGCCTTCCCGGTGGACCGCAAAGTGGACGGACAGGCACCTTTTTCTCTGCTCGGCCACTGCATGGAAAAAACGGGCGCCTTGGATTCGCAACAACAATGGGCGCGGGTGTTTGCGGCACTGGGCTTGGAACTCACCATTTTGCCGGCGGGCTGCTGCGGGATGGCGGGCGTCTACGGTCACGAGAAAAAGAACCTGGACCATTCGAAAGGCATTTTCGATATGAGCTGGGGTCTGTACTTCCGCGAGGGCGCGACGGACAAGGATCGCATTTTGGCGACGGGTTACTCGTGCCGCACGCAAACACAACGGTTTGCGGGGACGAAACCGGACCATCCGTGCCAAGCACTGTGCCGCACCCTGGGCGTAGAAACAGACTAAGCCCGCGGGAATCACGTTCGGAATTTAAGCCAACCCAACAGATTCCCGAAAGGGTAAGCATGCCCCAGGTGACAACGTAACCGAAAATCCCTAGTTTCCAGGGAACCAGCCGGAAAGAAGCAGAACCGAAAGTGAACGATTCTCGGCGGCGCACTCCCATAACCTGCCGGGCTACAACTTGCAGTAAAAATGGGCGCCGTACGATCCAGTACGCCTGTGTTTTTTCCCGCAAGTTTTGCTCCAGCATTTTATGCGCTTACATCCACCAGAATCGAACACTCTAGGTAAAAGCGCTCGAATTTCGCGAAGCCCTTGCTCGGAATTTTTCGGGAAATCAACCGATGTTCACGACCTCGGATAAAGAAGCAAGATTCAAGCAATCTCAACAGATAACCGACTTGACACCCTCACGCGCCAATGACAGAATTTGAGGGATTACCGAGTTTCCCAACTTAGACAACTGAAGTTTTCCGTCAAAACACCGCGACACACCGACGGCTCGCTGTTCCATCCCTCGGGCACCGTGAGACCTTCCGTCATTGCCGCGACCCATCTCGTGTTCGGCGTTTTGACACCGGACACCGTGACATGGCCAGGAGCGGCATGATGACCCCCTCACCGGTACCCCCTTTGGGCACCCTCATCTCGAGGTTATCCCACTCAGAAAACCCGACACCGATTTGGTTCGGGTAACCCGTGCTTTCGCGACCCAAGACGTAACGAGCGCGGATCGGTAAGCCCCGCGCAAGCGCCCCAGACCCAGAGACCTCAGCGCGTAAAGGAGAGAGCAAGATGGCAGGCATCGCAAACAAAAAAGGCGAAGTAGTGGAGCAACATCCTTTGACCGAGGGACAAAAAGCCCTTTGGTACCTGTATACGATGGACCCGGAGGGGCGCGCGTACAACATTAACTATGCGTGGTACGTTCGCTCCAAGCTGGATTCCGCGTTGCTCAAAGACTGCTTGGCCAAATTGGTGGCGCGCTACGACACCTGGCGTTCGACGTATTCGCTGGTCGGCAAAGAACCGATGCAATTGATTCACGACACCATGCCGACCCCGTTTGAAGTGATCAAGGTGGCGGGCCTCAGCGATGAGGAAATGGTGCATCGCCTGGATGAAGAGGTGTATGCCTCCTGGGATTTGGACGAACAGGCGCCGATCCGCTGGATTCTGTTTGACCGCGGCGACAAAGACCCGGTGCTCTGGTTCCAAATGCACCACATCGGCATGGATGTCCACTCGGTGATGCTGGCACTGGACGAATTGAGCAAACTTTACGCGGCGGCGGTTAAGGGCGAAACGGCCGAGCTGGAACCGATCACGGTTCAAAACAAGGACTGGGCCGAAAAACAAAACGCGATTCTCGACGGCGAAGAAGGGCAAAAACTCAAAGACTTCTGGCTCGATGCACTCAAGGGCGAGCGGCCCCCGCTGGGCATGCCGGTTGACGGCAACCGCCCGGCCTTCCCCAACTTCAAGGGCAAGTTTATTAAGTTTCCCATCCCACGAGCGGTTTCCGACGCCTTGGGCAAGGTGGCGAGCGAAACGGAAGTGTCGTTGTTCGGCCTGTACCTGTCGCTGTACCAACTGCTGCTGCACCGCTACACGGGTCAAAAAGAAATTTTGGTGGGCACCCCGACGCTGGGCCGCACGGAAGAGTTCGACAGGGTGTTTGCCTACCTGGTCAGCCCGATTTGCTTCCACACCACCTTTGAGGGCAACCCCGAATTTAGCGCGTACGTCAAAAACAGCAACACCAAGGCGATGCGTTGCATCAAAAACCAGATGTACCCCTTCCCGCGCCTGGTGCAGGAGTTGGAAACGGAACGCGACGCCAGCCGCGCCTCGGTGTTCCAAACGTTGTTCGTGTGGGAAAACCCCAACCGCTTCCTCAAATGGCGCGGCACGGATCCCATCGTACGCCTGAACGACCAGGGCGAGGAAGATTGGGACCTGGGCGAGATCAAGCTGGAACGCCAGTGGGTGAAGTTCCAATTGGACGAATTTGACCTGGCGCTGAAAATCGTCAAACACGGCCCGGACTTCTACGGGGTGTTGGACTACAGCAGCGATTTGTTTAACGACGACACGATGCAGCGTTTTTGCGACAACTACGCCAACTTGCTGGGCGAGGTTGCCGCCAACCACAAACGCCGCATCGGCCATTTCCCGATGATGAACCAGGCGCAACAACAGGAAATCATCGACACCTGGAACGCGACGGACAGAACCTATCCGCCGGCGAAATGCCTGCACGAGTTGATGGAAAGCACGGCGGCGGTGGCACAAGACAGCATCGCGGTGGTCTTCGAGGACCAACACGTCACCTTCGACCAATTTAACCGGCGCGCCAACCAACTGGCCCACTACCTGCGCAAAAAAGGGGTCGGCCCCGAGATTTTCGTCGGCGTGTGCATGGAACGCAGCATCGAACTGGAAATCGCCCTGCAAGGGATTCTCAAGGCGGGCGGCGCCTACGTGCCGCTGGATCCGGGTCTCCCGGAAAAACGCCTGGTCTACATGGCGGGCGACGCCAAGGTACCGGTCCTGATCACGCAATCGCACCTGCTGGAGAAAGTGCCGGAGTCGGACGCGGTGGTGCTGGTCATCGACCGCGACTGGGCCGAGGTGGAAAAAGAGCCGGACACCAAACCGGACTCGGGCGTGGCGGTCGACAACGCGGCCTACATGATTTACACCTCGGGTTCCACGGGTAATCCGAAGGGTGTTGTGAACACGCACCGCGGCATTTACAACCGCTTAATGTGGAAACAAGACGCCTACAACCTGACCCCGGACGACCGCGTCCTGCAAAAAACACCCTTTAGTTTCGACGTCTCGGTGTGGGAACACTTCTGGGCGCCGATGATCGGGGCGCGCCTGGTGATGGCCAAGCCGGAAGGCCATAAGGACGGCAGTTACCTGATCGACCTGATCAAACAGCACGGCATCACCACGATCCACTTCGTGCCTTCGATGTTGCAGGTCTTTTTGGAAGAAGACAACGTGGCGACCTGTACCTCGCTGAAACGGGTGCTGTGCTCGGGTGAAGCGCTGCCTTGGAACCTGCAGGAACGTTTTTACAGCTTGATGGACAAGGCCGAGCTGCACAACCTGTACGGGCCGACGGAGGCGGCGGTCGACGTCACCTGGTGGGCCTGCCCGCGCGATTACGACCGCCCGCTGGTGCCCATCGGCAAAGCCATTACCAACACCCAAATCTACGTGCTCGACAAAAACTTCATGCCGGTCCCCATCGGCGTGGCGGGCGAGCTCTGTATCGGTGGCATCCAGGTCTCGCGCGGCTACAACAACCGCTTCGACCTCACCGCCGACAAATTTGTGCCGGATCCCTTCACCAAAAACCCGGGCGTGCGCATGTACCGTACGGGCGACCTGGTGCGCTTTATGGACGACGGCAACATCGAGTACATCAGCCGTATCGACTTCCAAGTCAAAATCCGCGGCTTCCGCATTGAAATCGGAGAAATCGAAGCCACGATCGCGGAGCACAGCAACATCCGCGAAACGGTGGTGGTCGTGCGCGAGATGGGCGGCTTGGGCGAAAAACAACTGGTCGCCTACTCGGTCGCCAAGGAAAACCCAGCCCCGACCAACGAAGAAATGCGCACCTTCCTGACGGCCAAAATGCCGGACTACATGGTGCCCTCGGCCTTTGTGTTCCTCGACGAACTCCCGCTCTCACCCAACGGCAAGGTCGACCGCAAGCAGTTGCCGGAGCCCTCGACGGATCGCCCCGAACTCTCGGCCAACTTCGTGCGGCCCCAAAACGAATTCGAGGAAGCCATCGCCCAGGTTTGGCGCGAGGTGCTCAAGATCCAGAACATCGGCATTCACGACAAGTTCTTCGACCTGGGCGGTAACTCGCTGCAGGTAGTCGCGATTCGCAAGTTGTTGAAATCAAAACACGATATCAAGATCACCAACACGGACCTCTTCCAATACCCCACGATCTCGGCGCTGGCGGAACACCTGGCCCCCAGCGTGGAGAAAACGAAAGCGACCTACACCCGCAAGACCACGGCGGGCACGGGGAGCAGCGACATCGCCATCATCGGCATGGCGGGCCGCTTCCCCGGCGCGGACACCATCGACGCCTTCTGGGACAACGTTCGCCAAGGGGTCGAATCGATTAAACGCTTCACCAAAAAAGAGTTGGAAAACGCGGGCGTGGATCGGGAACTGCTCAACGACGACGATTACGTGGGCGCACGCGGCGTCCTCAACGACGTGGCCGGCTTCGACGCGGGTTTCTTCGGCTTCAGCCCACGCGAGGCGGAAGTTATGGATCCGCAACAGCGCCTGTTCCTGGAAATCACCTGGGAAGCTCTCGAAAGCGCGGGTTACAACCCGGAAACCTTCCCCGGTCGCATCGGCTGTTTCGCGGGCGTCACCCGCAGCGAATACTTCATCAACAACATTATGACCAACCCCCGTTTGGAACGGGCGCTCGGCCCCTTCCAAATCATGCTGCTCAACGACAAAGATTTCCTGCCCACGCGGGTGGCCTTCAAGTTCAACCTGCGCGGTCCGGCCCTCAACGTCCAGACGGCCTGTTCCACCTCGCTGGTGGCGATCCACCAAGCCTGCCGCTCGCTGATTAGCGGCGAATGCGACCAAGCGCTGGCGGGCGGGGTTTCCATCCAAGTACCCCAGGTTTCGGGTTACCTCTACAACGAGGGCGGCATTCACTCACCCGACGGCCACGTGCGCGCCTTCGACGCGGAAGCCAAAGGCATGGTGGTCAGCAGCGGCGCCGGCGTGGTGCTGTTGAAACGGTTGGACGAGGCGGTTGCCGACGGCGACAACATTCATGCGGTGATTCGCGCCACGGCGATTAACAACGACGGCGCCAACAAGGTCGGCTACACGGCGCCCTCGGTCGACGGCCAAGCCGAGGTCATCGCCGAGACCCACGCGGTTGCAGGCATCAACGCGGAGAGTGTGACCTACATCGAAACCCACGGCACGGGCACCAACCTCGGCGATCCCATTGAAATCGCGGCGCTGAACAAGGCCTTCCGCTACGGCACCCAAAAATCCGGCTTCTGCCGCATCGGCTCGCTGAAAAGCAACGTCGGCCACCTTGACTCGGCGGCGGGTGTCGCGGGCTTGATCAAAACGGCGCTGTCGCTGAAACACAAGTTGATGCCGCCCAGCCTGCACTTCAAAAATCCCAACCCCGACATCGATTTCGAGAGTACGCCTTTTGTGGTGAACACCGACCTGCACGTGTGGGAACACGGCGACACGCCGCGCCGCGCGGGCATCTCTTCCTTCGGCATCGGCGGCACCAACGCCCACGCCTTGCTGGAGGAGTTCACCGGAAAAATCGAAAGCGACGAAGGTCGCGACTTCCACGTGCTGACCCTCTCGGCACGCACGCCGGACGCGCTGCAATCGCACCGTGAGAACCTGCTGAGCCATCTCAAAAACAACCCCGACCAGAATTTGGCCGACATCGCCTTCACCCTGATGACGGGTCGCAAACTGTTCGCCAACCGCTGCTCGCTGGTGGTGGGCAACGTGGCGGAAGCGATCAGCATCCTCGAGGACGGCGACACCAAAAAGATCCACACCGGTTTTGAAAGCAAACAACCGAAACCGGTGGTGTTCATGTTCTCCGGCCAAGGCGCGCAGTACCCGCAAATGGGCCGTGATTTGTACGAAAACGAACCCTATTTCAAGGAACAGGTCGACCACTGTGCCGACCTGCTCAAGCCTTGGTTCGGCAGCGACATTCGCGACCTGATCTATCCCGAGATCACCGACGAGGAAGGCCGCAAAGCGGCGGCGGCGGAACTCAACAAAACCTCGAACACGCAACCGGCGCTGTTTGTGATTGAGTACGCGACAGCCAAGACCTGGCTGCACTGGGGCGTCAAACCCCAGTTCATGATCGGCCACAGCATCGGCGAATACGTGGCGGCCTGCATCGCGGGCGTGGTCAGCCTGGAAGACGCGCTGCGCATGGTTACGGTACGCGGTCGCCTGATGTTCGCGCAGCCGACCGGATCGATGTTGGCGGTGCCGATGCCGGCGGCCGAGGCGGAACCCAAGCTGCCGGCCAACCTGACGGTGGCGGCGATCAACATGCCGTCGCGCTGTGTGGTCGCCGGGCCGACCGATGCGATTGAAGGCTTTAAAACCACGCTGGAAGGCGAGGAAATCAAAAGCACGGTGCTGCACACCTCGCACGCCTTCCACAGCGCAATGATGGACGGCATGCTGGACGAGTTCACCAACGAGGTGCGCAAACTCAAGTTGAACCCGCCCCAAATTCCCTACGTCTCCAACCTGACGGGCAAGTGGATCACGGACGCCGAGGCGACCGACCCAAGTTACTACGCCCAACACTTGCGCCAAGCGGTACGCTTCGCCGACGGTGTCGAAACCCTGCTGGAAAAAGGCGACCAGTTGTTGCTGGAAGTCGGACCGGGCAAAGCGCTGGCCACCTTCGCGCGCGGCCAAGTCCGCCGCAAGGGCGACTCCAAGGTGATCACCTCGCTGCGTCACCCCAAGGACCAACTTTCCGACATCCGTTTCTTACAGGAAGCGCTGAGCCAATTGTGGGTCGAAGGGGTCGCCTTCGATTTCGGCACGCTTTACGCGGATCAAAAACGCCGCCGCGTCCCGCTGCCCACCTATCCGTTCGAACGACGCCGTTTCTGGGTGGATCCCGGTAAAGAACAAGCCAAACCCAAAACCAAACCCAAACAACTGCCGACCCCGCGCAAGACGGCACCGGCGCCCGCAAGCGGGCCACGCAAGTTCACCTCACTCGACGATTGGTTCAACATCCCGATTTGGAAACAGGCCACCCCGCCGCCGAGCTACAGCATCGACCGCCTGAGCGACCGAAGCGCACCTTGGCTGGTGTTTGCCGACGAATGCGGGCTCGGCCACAAGCTGGTAGACCGCCTGGAACGGGACGGGGTTCGCCTGGTCACGGTCATTCAGGGCGAGCGTTTTGAAGAATTGGGTCGCGATCATTACAGCGTTAACCCCAAGGAGCAAAACGATTACACGCGGCTGTTGCAAAAGTTAACCGATGCGGGAACCATCCCCGCCAACATCGTTCACCTGTGGAGCGTGACGCCGAGCCGCTTGTTCCGCGAGCGCAAGTCATTTGCGGAGAACTGTCAAAACATGGGTTTCTACTCGCTGATTTGGCTGGCCCAGGCGATTGACGAGGCCAACCTGCTGGATCCGATCAAGCTGTTTGTCATTTCCAACCACATGCAGGAAATCATCGGCGGCGACCTGACCGATCCCGAAAAAGCGACCCTGCTCGGTCCGCTCAAGGTCATCCCACGCGAGTACCCGCACATCGCCACGCGCAGCATCGACATCGCCTTCGGCCACACGCCCAACGGCAACGAGGCACAAATCGTCGAACAACTGCTGTCCGAGGTGACGGGTCGCAAAACGGACCAAGTCCTGGCCTGGCGCGGCAACAACCGCTGGGTACAGTCCTACGAATCGATGAACATCGAACCGCTGGACGGGCCGCGCGGCCTGCGGCCGGCCGGTGTTTACCTGATTACGGGCGGCATGGGCGGTATCGGCCAAGTGATCGCGGAGTTTTTGGCCGAAACGGTCAAAGCCAAGCTGGTCCTGGTCGGTCGCTCGACCTTCCCGCGCCGCGACGAATGGGAAAAGTACCTGGCCCAAAACGACGCCAACGACCGCACCAGTCAGAAGATTCAGCGCTTGAAGAAGCTGGAGAGCCTGGGCGCCGAGGTGATGGTCGCCTCCGCGGACGTCACCGACACCGGCAAACTGCGCGACATCGCCGATCAGGCGAGCTACCGCTTCGGTACCATTCACGGCGTGATCCACGCGGCGGGCCTTTACCCCAACGGCATGATCGGCGAGCTGACCCGCGAGAACACGGCCAACATGCTGGCGGCCAAGGTTTACGGCACGCTGGCGTTGGACGAGGTGTTCCGGGACCGCCACCTGGACTTCATGGTGCTGTTCTCCTCAACGAGCACCATCCTGGCCAACATGGGTTTTGCCGATTACTGCGCGGTCAACGCCTTCCTCGACGCCTTCTCCTTCTACCGCAACAGCCAAGAACGCAAGCCGACGCTGGCGATCAACTGGGACGGCTGGCGCGAGGTCGGCATGGCGGTCGACATGGACCTGCCGCCGGAACAACAGGAAGCCCACAACCGCCGCCTCGCCACCATGATGGCCAACAAAGACGGGGTCGAGGCTTTCCACCGCGCCCTGAGCGTCAAGAACCTGCCGCAGATCGTGGTCTCGCCCTTCGACCTAACCACCATGCTGACAGACATCAAAAACTTCATGGCGGCGCAATCGCAAATCGAGGCGCCGAAGCCGGCCACCACCACCGCGGTTGAACCCGCCGCGACGGCGGTCGCCGTCGCCCCACCACCACCGCCACCCGTGCAGAAATCGGATCCGGTTCGCGACCGGCCCAAGGTGGTCGCCGAATTCCACGCGCCGGATTCCAACACGCAAAAACAACTGACCGAACTGTGGCAAGACGCGCTCGGCATCAACGAAATCGGCAAAGACGACGAGTGGAGCGATCTGGGCGGCGATTCCTTGTCGGCCACCATGCTGACCTCGAAGATTCGCCGCAAGTTCAAAGTGAAGGTCTCGCCGCACCTGTTCAATGAGAAACCGACCATCGCCCAAATGGCGGCCCATCTCGACGAACAAATGGGCGTCAAGCGTCCGGCCCCCGCGCCGGCCGCGCCGGCTCCGGCCCCGGTCGCCGCCGCCCCTGCACCAACACCCGCACCGGCTCCCGCTCCCGCTCCGGCCGCGTCAAACACGGCCCCGATGCTGACCCAACTCTGGCAGGACGCCCTCGGTATTGACGAAATCGGCGCGGACGATGTGTGGACGGATCTCGGCGGTGACTCGCTATCAGCCACCATGTTAACCGCCAACATTCGCCGCAAGTTCAAGGTCAAAATTTCGCCGCACTTGTTTAATGAAAAACCCACCATCGCACAAATGTCGGCCCACCTGGACGGGCTGATGGGCAAAGCACCGGCCGCACCGGCGCCCGCGCCGGCACCGGTCACCGCGCCCAAAACCGAGACGGAAACCACACTGGTCGGCCTGCTGAGCGAGCTAACCGGCAAAGCACCCCTGAGCACCACCGCCAAACTGACCGAACTGGGCGTCAACGCGGGATGGCTCCTCCAACACCAACAAGCCTTGCAAAACGCCTTTGGGCTCCCCATCGGGCCCGACAGCTTGAGTGACCATCAAGACGTGGTGGGCCTGGCCCAGGTGATCGACACCTTGGCATGGACGGCCCAAAACATGGCAGAGGCGGCCGGCAATGAACCGGAAGAAGAAGAGGAGTTTGAGCTGTGAGCGTCATCAATCTTCTGTCGCAACTGCGAAGTCGCAATATCAAAATCTGGTTAGAGGGTGACAAGCTCCGTCTCAAGGCGCCCAAGGGGCACATGACGGCGGAGCTGAAAAACCAGCTGAAGGACCAGAAAGAGGCGCTCATCGCCTTCCTCGGCAACGCCGCCAAGCCACCCTCCCCCACGGCGAACGCCGCGGGCGCAGCGGCGGGCGCGGCGAAAAGCACAGCCGCGGCGCCGCAACCCGCCAAGACGGCGGAAAACACGGCCCCGGCACCACCACCCGAACCGCCCGAACCCGAGGCACCCAAAGGTGAACCGCTGACCCGCCAACAGGCAGGCCTGTGGGTCATTCGTCAGGTGGGTTTGGAAACCGCCGCGCACCACGCCGTCTTCGGCGTGGAAATTCGCGGGCGCGTCATGCCCGAACTGTTCGAAATGGCGATGGCGCAGGTCGCCGACCGCCACGCTTGCCTCGACAACGTGTTTCCCATGCACAACGGGCTTCCCTACCAGACGTCCAGTACCGAACCGGAACAGCTTTTCCGCTACCGCGACTTGACCAAACTGCCCGCGGAGGAACGGGACGCGGCCTGTGACGACCTGCTCCACACCTTCGCCCACAAGGCCTTTAACCACGAAAACGGGCCGCTGTGGCGCGCGGTGCTGGTGCGCCGCGAGGATTACGTGTGTCGCTTGTTGGTGGTGCTCCATCAAATGATCGGCGACGAAGCCTCGGCCCAAATCACGGCGCTGGACATCCTGCGCTTCTACAATGTCGCGGTGCGCAAGTTGCCCCTGGAAGAAAACGCGCTGGAAGACCGCTACGAGGCGCTCAAACACCATCAAGAAGATTTCCTTGCGAGCAGCGACTACACCGAACAACACGCCTTTTGGCGCGATTACTTGGCCGACCGACCCAAGGTCTTCCAAATGTTTTGCGACCGGCCTCGACCGACGGTGCAAGAGTACAAAGGCGCCAGCCACGAACTCGCCATCGACGCCGGCATCGCCGAGGCGCTCACCAAGATGGCGGAAGCCAAAGGCGCCACCCTCGAAAACACCTTGCTCGCCGCTTATGTCGCGCTGCTCCACCGCTACTCCGGCGCCAACGATTTTACGGTCGGCCTGCGCCGCTCCCTGAGCATGCGCGGTAATTTTGAGGAACTGATCGCACCGCTCGCCCACTACCTGCCCCTGCGCAACCGCCTCCACACGATCAACGATTACCAAGAATTGCTCGATTACACCCAAGACAATGTCGCCAAAATCGACCGCAACCGCGACATCTTCTTGGAAGCCTATCCCGACGATTTTGACATCGACTGGGACTTCAGCCGCCATCCCTTCTTCCAGGTCATGTTCCAATACGAAGAACCGGCAAACCTGCCCGACGTGGTCACCGATTGTGAACTGACCTCCTTTTTCTTCGAAACCGACAACATCATCTGCGACCTCAATCTGCGTATCGAAAACGAACCCCAAGGCCTGCGCGCCTTCTTCGAATACGACGATCACCTGTTCCTCGACGACACCATCCAACGCATGGCAGACCACTACGCCAACCTCTTGCAGGCCGTCGCCAATCAACCGGACGGGCACATCGCCAAGTACCCGATCCTCTCAAAAACCGAGTACCGCACGCTGATTTCGGACTGGAACGACAACACCCTTGCCATCGACGACACCCTCACCATCCACGGCATGATCGAAGCACAAGCGGCGAAAACCCCTGGCAACATTGCTGTTTCGGCACGTGGACGCTCGTTGACTTATGCTCAGGTAGACGAACGCGCCAACCAAATCGCCGCCTACCTGCACGGCAAAGGCATCGGTGTCGGCGACGTGGTCGCGGTCAACCTCGAGCTCTCGGTCGACCTCTTGACCACCCTGCTGGGTGTGCTCAAAAGCGGCGCCGCCTACATGCACCTCAACCCCAGCTTCACCAAGCAGCATCGCGACGACATGCTCAGCGATAGCAAACCCAACCACGTCATCACCAGCGCGACCCACCGCGACCAAGTCGCGGGGTTGACCTCCTGCCTTTACGAGGAAATCAGCCGCGCCGTGGGCGACGTGCCCGCCGCGCCCGTCAAAACCGACACGCCGAAATCGGCCTACGTCATGTTCACCTCCAAAAGCGGCAACCGCCACCTGGGCGTCGTCAAACCCCATAAGGCCGTCTGCAACCGCTTGCTGTGGCTGCGCGAGGCCTTCAGCCTCGACCGCAACGACGCGGTTCTGCTCAAATCACCCTTTGCCTTCGGCATCTCCGTGCTGGAGTTCTTCTGGCCGCTCTCCTGCGGCGCCCGCGTCGTGCTCGCCGACTCAGACCGGCTCGGCGACCAACATTACCTCGCCGACATCATGCAGCGCGAAAAGGTCACCGCCGTCCACTTCGCCCCCTCGCAACTGGACAGCTTCCTGCTTTCCGCCCAAGCCAAGCGCAGCCGCTACCTCAAACGCGTGTTCTGCAGCGGCGAACAATTGGGCACGCGCCTCCAGCAGCGCTTCTTTAAAGAGTTCCCCCAAAGCGATCTCTACAACGTCTACAGCGTCAAAGAAGCCACCGGCCCGGTGACCTTCAGCAAATGCGATCCCAAAAACACGCGCACCGTCTCCATCGGCAAACCCATCGCCAACACCCAGATCTACCTGCTCGACGCCTTTAAGCAACCCGTCCCCATCGGGGTCCCGGCCGACATCTACATCGGCGGCACCAGCATGGCAACCGAGTTCCTGGCCTCGGGCGCCGAGCACCAGGCGCGGTTCATTAACAATCCCTTCGACGACGGCGCCACCCTGCTCTATGAAACCGGCGACGTCGGGCGCTTCCTCAGCGACGGCCAAATCGAATACCTCGGCACCCGTGATGAACACGCCAAGGTATCCGGCATGCGGGTCGACATCACCGACATCGAACATTGCCTCAAAAGCCATCCCGACGTGCAAAACGCCGCGGTGGCCCTGCGCCGCCGGGAGAACGAGCGGGCCGTGCTGATCGCCTGCCTCGAAACCGTGCGCGCCACGCCGCCGCCCTCGGAAGAACTGCGCACCTTCCTCCGCAAAAGCCTGCCCGCCTACATGATCCCCGAGCGATTCACCTACTTGGAGCAACTGCCCATGCGCTCTGACGGCCAGGTGGACCGCGAGGCACTGCCCATCTCCGATGATTTCGGTCCCGGCGACCAGCGCGAATATCCCCGTTCCTACAGCGAGGTCGAACGCATCATCAGCCGGATTTGGCGCGAGGTATTGAACCTCAAAGAAGTCAGCCTCCACGACAACTTCTTCGAAATCGGCGGGACCGCCATGGAAATGGTTCAGGTCTTCCACAAGCTGCCGGAACTGCTGCGCAAGAACCTCGAACCCCTGGATTTGTTTAAGTTCCCCACCATCCACTCGCTCGACCTCCACTTCGAAAATCAGGAAGACGAGCAAAGCTTCTACAAATTCAAAACCGATTACCAAAAAGAGATCGGCGAGTTGCAGGACCAGTACCGCAAGTTGCCGGGGACCAATATCGCCGTCGTCGGCATGTCGTGCCGCTTCCCCGGCGCCGATTCACCCGAGGAATTTTGGCAAAACCTCGTCGAAGGCAAGGAAACCCTCACCTTCTTTTCCAAGGAAGAACTGATCGCCGAGGGCGTCGACCCCGAACTGGTTGAGGACGAGGACTACGTGCGCGCCCAAGGTATCTTGCGCGACACCAAAGGCTTCGACACCGGCTTCTTCGGCGTAACCCCGCGCGAGGCGCAAATCATGGATCCGCAGCAACGCATCTTCCTGGAGTGTTGCTGGGAGACCTTGGAACGCGCCGGTTACTGCACGCAAAAGTACTCGAAACACATCGGTGTTTACGGCGGGGTGGGCTTCAACCACTACCTGGCCCAACACCTGTTGGCACACCCGACCCTGGTCGACACGGTCGG
Source organism: Acanthopleuribacter pedis (assembly GCF_017377855.1). Classification (GTDB taxonomy): domain Bacteria; phylum Acidobacteriota; class Holophagae; order Acanthopleuribacterales; family Acanthopleuribacteraceae; genus Acanthopleuribacter; species Acanthopleuribacter pedis. The sequence continues at coordinate 30,745 of NZ_JAFREP010000035.1, read as the reverse complement.
CATTTTCCCGATCATTATCGCCAACGAAAAAGACTCGCTGTGTACCCGCGCCTCCTACATGCTCAACCTGACCGGGCCGGCCGTCACGGTGCAAACCGCCTGCTCGACCCCGCTGGTTTCCATCCACCTCGCTTGCCAGGCCTTGGTCAACCGCGAGTGTGAAATGATGCTGGCCGGCGGCGTTCAGTTCGGTTACCTGCAAAAATCCGGGTACCTCTACGAGCCGGGTATGTTGCTGTCACCCGACGGGCATTGCCGACCCTTCGACGCGCGCGCCGCGGGCATCGTCCCCAGCCAAGGCGTCGGGGTGGTGCTGCTCAAACGCTTGGACGACGCGCTCAAAGACGGCGACACCATCTATGCCGTCATCCGCGGCTCAGCCGCCAACAACGACGGCGCCAACAAAACCAACTACACCGCCTACAGCACGGACGGCCAGCAATCGGCCATTCGTCGCGCGCTGGGAACCGCCGGCGTGCCCGCGGATACCATTACCTACGTAGAAACCAGTTCCGGCGGCTCGCTCAGCGGCGACGCCACCGAACTCGAGAGCATGACCAAGGTCTACGGCCGCCACAACGCCCGCCACAACTACTGTGCCGTGGGTTCGGTTAAATCCAACATCGGCGGGGCCGACACCGCCGGCGGTTGTGCCGCTTTCATCAAAACCGTGCTCTCGCTTTACCACCAAAAGCTGGTGCCGACGATCAACTACGAAAAACTCAATCCCAAGGTCGACCTGTCGGAAACCCCCTTTTACGTCAACACCGAAACGCGCACCTGGGAACGCACCAACAACACACCCTTGCGCGCGGCCATCAGTGGTTTCGGCCTGGGTGGCACCAACACCCACCTGATTTTGGAAGAAGGGCCGCGCCCCCACCAAACGCCGAAAACCCGGCCATGGCAACTGCTGACCCTGTCGGCGCGTTCCAGCGAGGCGCTCGACAACGCCACCCAAAACCTGTCCGGCTTTCTCAAGGACAACCCACACATCAACTTCTCGGATGCAACCCACACCCTGCACGTCGGCCGCGAGGATTTCAAACACCGCCGCATGCTGGTGTGTCAATCGCTGAACGAAGCCGTGCTGGAAATCGAGCGCAAATCGGAACGGGTTTACACCAACTACCAGGAACAGGAAGGGCGGCCCATCGCGTTTATGTTCCCCGGCCAGGGCGCCCAGTACACCAACATGGGCGACCAGTTGTACAAGGTCGAACTCGTGTTCCGCGAAGAGGTGGATTACTGCTGGGAACGCTTCCAGCACAAGTTCCCCAAACTCTACGAAAGCTTGTCGGAGAAGGATCGCCGCGCCCGCACGCGCACCATCCACAAAACCGACATCACGCAAATCTCGCTGTTCATCTTGGAATACGCGCTGGCCAAGTTGCTGCGCAAGTGGGGCATCGTGCCCGACGCCATGATCGGCAACAGTACCGGCGAATACGTGGCCGCCTGCTTGGCGGGCGTGTTCACGCTGGACGAAGCGCTGGAACTGCTGGTCGCCCGCGGCGAGATCACCAGCCGGCTGCCGCCGGGTGAAATGATTCGCGTGGCCATGCCGGAAAGCGACATGCAGGCCTTGATCCACGACAATCCCGAACTCTCCCTGGCGGCCGTGGCCAACCCGGCCGGCTGCATGATCTCGGGTACGGTGGGCGCCATCAGCGACTTGCTCAAAGTCCTGAAAGAGAAGAAGGTCTACACGCGCCGCTTGTTCGCGCGCCACGCCTTCCACAGCTTCATGCTGGACGAGCACCTCGCCGATTTCCGCGAAAAAATCAAAGGCATCAATCTGAAGCCCCCGCAAAACCGGATCATCTCGACGATTACGGGTACCTGGTTGACCCAAGAAGAAGCGACCAGTCATAGCTACTGGGCGCGGCAGATGCGCGGCACCGTGCGTTTCGCACGCGGTGTCGAGGTGCTGCTGCAGGACCCCGACCGCATTCTGCTGGAAGTCGGCCCGGACCACACCTTGAGTTTGGAGGCCAAGCAAAGCAACGCGCTGGACCGCGGCCACACCATCCTGTCCACCATGCGCCAACCGCAGGAGCAGGATTCGGACACCCACTACCTGATGACCACCATGGGTCGTTTGTGGTTAAACGGGGTCGATGTCGATTGGGAAGGCTTCCAGAGCGACACCTTCCGCCACCGCATCGTGTTGCCGACCTATCCGTTCGAACGCAAACCCCACTGGATCGACCCACCCAAACACCGCGACGCGGCAGGCGGCGACGAGGACCTCAAACTCGAAGCCGACGAAATGGAACCGGACGACATCCCGTTGGAGGAGGAGAATTACCGCCCCAACGTGGACGTCCCCTACGTGCCACCCACCACCGCGCACGAGCGTTTGCTGGCGGGCGTCTGGCAAGACCTGCTGGGTTTGCAACGGGTCGGGATCCACGACGATTTCTTCGAACTGGGCGGCACCTCGCTGGTGGCGATGCGCATGGTCAACCAACTGGCCAAAAAACACAACGTCGGTTTGGCGAACCACATCGTCTTGCAGCGCCGCACCATCGCCTCGCTGGCCGAAAAAATCGCGGAAAGCCGCGACGGCAGCCAACCGGGTAACGAGGATTCGCCGCTGATCACGATTCAGGAAGGCACCCCGAAAAGCATTCCGATTTTCATGGTGCACCCCATCGGCGGCGACATTCTGTTCTACCGCGACTTCTCGCACTACCTCGGCGCCAAACAAACCGTGTACGCCTTCCAGGCCCCGTCGATGATGGGCAAAGGCGACCCCGTCAACGACATCAAACGCCAGGCCGCCGATTACGTGGCCGAAATGGAAAAGATCACCAAAGGATCGCGCTTCATTATCGGCGGCGCCTCCTACGGCGGTTTGGTCGCCTACGAAATCGCCCAGCAGATGCACGCCAAGAGCCGCACCCCGGCGCTGGTGATCCTGGTCGACACCCCGGCACCGGGCTACATGCCCAAAAAAGTCGCGGGCACGGCCGAAATCCTTCATTACTTATTGGGCGACCAATTGAACCTGGCCTTGTCCGACCTGCAGGGGTTGGATGCGGAGGACCAGCTCAACTTCATCAATGATCGCGCCCGTTCCGCGAACAACTTCTCGGCACTGCCGGACAACCTCGGCTTGCCGATGTTGAACACCTGGATGGCGCACCAAGAAGGCATGCACGCTTACAAGCCGCTGGAGTATCCGGGCCGCGGCCTGTTCTTCCGGCCGACGGAAGCCATGAAGTTGAACCCACTCAACATGCACATTCCCTGGATTGAGTTGATGCCCAACGGGTTGAAGCTCAAACAGCTCAAGGGCAACCACATCACCATGAACTTCGGCGCCAACGCCAAGGACATGGCCCGAGAAATCCGCACGGAGATCAACTCCCTGCGAGGAACTTAGGATCGGCCCGGCCCGTGTACGCGGAGCGGACGAGGGGCCGGGTTCCTTCTTTTCGGATGGGCGATTGAGGGTGTCTGCCTCGTGTTAACGAAAGAGAATCAGGCACGCCCCTATTGGATGAAAGATTCGTGCGCCGCAATTCACGCCGTTTCACAACGGCTGATATCAAAAGCCACCGAAACCGACCCGCACCCTATGAAGCATCATGTTCCTGGTGGACTCAGTCATCCGCCGGCGCCGCGACGCCCGGCTGGGGATACCTGCCCACCGCCCCATCCTGCTTATCCCAGGCGGTACCGGTTCAACCAAGCAGGCCACGCTTAATCGCCCTATCCTGAGAAAGAAAGAAATGATCCAAGGCGCAACTGGCAAAAATAAGCAGGCACCCACAATCGCCCATCCCCAAACCATCCTTATTCGAAGATGATGGTGCGGTTTTTGTGGACCATGACGCGATCCTCAAACACCAGCTTGAGCGCGGTGGCCAAGGTGATTTTTTCAACGTCGCGGCCCGCCATTGCCATGTCGCGCGCGCTGTGGCTGTGGGTCACCGGCAACACTTGCTGCGCGATAATCGGTCCCGCATCCAAATCATCCGTCACCAAGTGCGAGGTGGCGCCGATGACCTTGACCCCCCGTTGCCAAGCCTGGCGATACGGATTGGCGCCGATAAATGCCGGCAAAAAGCTGTGGTGGATGTTGACCAGGCGGCGCGGGTAGGCCGCCACGAACTCCGGCGAAAGCACGCGCATGTATTTGGCCAGCACGATGTATTCCGGTTCGTACGGGTCGATCTCCTTGCGGACCAAGGCCTCGTGATCCAAACGGGAAAGGCCTTCATGAGGGACACAGGTGAACGGGATCTCGAATTTCTCGACCAACGGGCGCAGCGTTTCGTGGTTGGCGATCACACCCAGAATGTTGGCGTTGAGTTCGCCGGCGTAATGGCGAATTAGCAAGTCGCCCAGGCAGTGCGATTCCTTGGTGGCCATGATCACGATGTTTTTGGGACGTTTGGTTTCAACACGGACGACGGCCTCTTCCGGCAGACGCTGCTTGAGCAAGTCGGTGAGGGTTTGGTTGTCGGCCTCGCCAACCACCTCGGCCCGCATGAAAAAACGCTTTTCCTTGGGTTCGACGAATTCGTCGGTACTGACTATGTTCAGGGCCAAATCAAAAAAGACACCGGTCGTTTTGTACACGAGCCCAACGGCGTCGGGGGCTTCTACTAAAATAATACGGCGCATCGCGATCACCTTCGTTGCATCAATACGTCGGGGTCGCACGGCCGCGCGGGGGCGGCTGAAGGACGGCGTCCCAAACAACAGGCAGCATAACGAAAAAATCGCCGCGGGTGAATGGAAGAACGGATAAAAACCTACGAAGTCGGCGTTGCTGTCACAAAGATTCGCTTATTTTTTCGTTTCGGTCTTCTTGGGGTCCGGTTCTTTGACGGGCGCTTTTTGCGGCGCGGGCGTTTTCGGCTTGGCTAAACCCAGGCGCACATCCAAGTCGTTGATGTTGGCGCCGGTGGGCGGCTTGTACTGGAACCGCTCTGGAGCAAAGCTGTTTTTGGCCACCTGCTCGTAGCTTTTCACCGTCAGGTTCATGTGGGCCTTTTCGCCCTTGCCGATGCGCACCGCCCGGATGGCGTTGGTTTGGGTGTTGGCTTCAATGCGCACCGAGCTGAAATCAATTTTGGCGCCCTCGGGGTCGACCACCCCAAATTGGTGCCACATCAACGAGGGCAACTCCGTATAAAGCGTGGCCCAATCGCCCTCCGTTTTCTCGATGCGCCAGGGGAAAAGCGTGAGGTATTGCAGGATCAGGCTCATCGGATCGACCGCGCCGGGTTTGCCGGGCATGAAGGACAATTGGCCTTGGGCGTTGCGAACCTTGGCGATGTTTTTCAAGCTGATGGTCAAGACTTGGCTGTTTTTGAAATCACCGATTTTGACATCGAGCCACATGCGCTTGCCGTCGTGGACCTGGTGGATATCGGTGCCCGGCTGTTTAGGCAGGGCCGGGATTTCAAAATCGAGGGTGGAGGTGATCGCCAGGTGGTTGGGATCCTTGAAACCCACCTTGGATTCCGTCGTGGCTTTGACCGGGATGCCGTTGTTTTCGGTGTTAAACAGCATGTGGAATTGGCCCTCGTAGGCTTTCCCTTGATGGTGTTTCTTGAGTTTGGCGGCCAACTTGGAACCGTCTTCCATGGCCTGAAGCGGTAAACCCAGGCTCATCACCATTAACCCAACCAACACCGCGGCACGCTTGCACATAAGCTCTGTCCTCCCCAAAGTTCCTTCTCGCACAGTAAACCGCGCCGGGTGGGCTGTCAACCCGCTAAGGACCGGAAGGGTAAAAGGTGTGAGATGAAGCGCTTGGGGGCGGGCCGGCGAGGGCGAAACGCAATGCCGGGGTTCGAAAATCGTACAGATCCCCGAACCCCGGCACCGATTCATGAATGGGTCGATTATTGGTTGTTGTCGATGACCTTTTCATCCGGCTGGATTTCCCAAAAGGCAACCATATCGTTGAGCGGAGCTTGGTTCAGCACAACTTGGAAGCTCGCGGAACCAACCGATTGGACGGTCGCGGAAACGGTGGCAACATCGGCGGGGTCGCCAATCAAGGTTACCTTGACCTGTTCCACGCTGGGCGTCATGATCGCGCCGTGGTCGACGGTTTCGGATAAAACCGCACCGCCACCGCCCGCAATGGGGAACGAACCGCGGATTTTAGCCGCACCATTGTCATTGCCGTGAATGCGGTAGCTGTCCACCCGGTCCAACCGCTGGATCGGAACGGTTGCCTGAATGGTGTTATCGGCAATCACCACGTTCTCATAGGTCCCATCATTGAAGAAACCAATGCCGTAAGTCGCATCGCGGATCACATTGTTCCGAACGGTCATGTTGCGAATGGGGACTGGATCACTTTGGCTCGCGTTGAAATACACACCGACCTGATCGTTCATGGCCTCAATGTGGTTGCCTTCAACCAGGACATTCACCATCATGCACAAACCCTCGTTAGCACAGAACGCGTTGAAATAGATTCCTTTACCGCCGCTGCCTTGATGGGCGAAGATGCGGTTGTGGCGGATGGTCAACCCTTTGGCCATTTGGTCAATTTGAATGCCGGACGCGCGGAAATGGGAAATCTTATTGTTTTCGATCAGGTTGTTGGTACCGTCAAAATGAAGATAAATACCGCGATCCACCTCGGAAATCATATTATCGGAGAGGGTTGTATCACTGCAGTTTAAGGCAATTCCGAAAGAAATCAGACCGTTTGAAGCATGGGGGCCTTGAATCAGGTTATGGGTCACCCTGTTGCCGTAACCCAAGTTGTCACCATTGTTCGCGGTATTGGGGCTGCGTCCTTTGACCTGAATGCCCGCGCCGGCAACGTCCAGCACGGTGTTGTCGCGGATAATCGAGTCGGTCATTTTGGTGTAAATCCCGAAGCTGGAACTGTTTGGCGTATCGTTTTTCACGGTTTGAACCAGGTTGTCGGCAATCACGGCCTGGCTACCCAAAACTTGGATCGCATAGATTTCGTTGGTATTCCCCTGGGGACCGATCACATTTTTCACCGTATTGCCGGTGATCACGTAATCGGTCTGGTAAGGCTGGTAGTTCGGCCCGTTGACCCCCACCAAAAAGCCGGCGACGACCACGCCGTCGACCTGGTTGTTGCGAATGGTTACGTTTCGCAAGTATTTGTGGGCGCGCAATTTGAGCGCGGCGTGGCAATTGGTGAACAGAGCATCTTCCAAAACGAAGCGGTGGATGTTGTCCGCACGCAGGTGGATGCTTCCCTGGGTCTTGTGGGTTGTGATGACGTAGTGACTCACGTTCGAAAAGTGGCAGCCGCGGATTTCCAACCATTCCAGGGTGGCACCGAGGGATTGAACAACGGGTTCGTCCCAATCGTTGAAAGTTAACCCCTCAAGAGAAAAGTTGGCTTGGACGTCGAACAAGGGGAAAGCACGATCAATGCCGCTTTCCAGAACCGTGGACCCGGCGCCCGCGCCCAAAATACGAATGGGAACGGTGACCGGAATCATACCGGCGGGCACGATCCAGGTACCCTCCTCCAAAATGAGCGTACCGCCACCGGCCGCGACGAGGTCGGCCACCTCGGTTTTCAAATCGCTTCCGGGGCCGATATGCACCACGGTAGTGGGAAGATTGCCGTTGGCGAAAACGGCGGTTGTGGTTAAAAACAAAACAGATACAAAAAAAAGACGTGTAAAGAACTTCACAAAAGACTCCTTGAAAAGTTAGCGCAAGACGCGCGGACATCGACGCCGATTACAAGACACGGCGTACCACCAAGGTCGGCAGAAAGAGCCGTCCCCCGGAAGAAGGATAAAGTGAGACTTAACCCGCATTACACACAAGGGGTTCAGGCGCGACAACCCTTCTGCAAGGACGAGGGTTTCAGCGTTAAACGCCTTCCTCATGGATTCCATAAGAAAAGAGCGAAACGCCAAGATCACTTGCGTTAGACGCGACAGATCCCTTCTTGGGGGCGGGTAAAAACACGCGGATTATTTGGCTGATTTTTGTAAAAGATCTGGAAGCATGCGGTTGGCCGAGTTGAAGCGACACAACGCGTTCCAGAGGTTTGACAAAAACCGTCACGGTATCCGGCGGTTTGCCTCGGTTGGTGTTGGACTAAGCGGTTGTTGGCGGTTGTGGGTTGTTTGGCTGCCGGCATACAGGTGCATCCGGGGCCATGGTTGGATGTGTACGACAGCGAACCGAAAATGGTTTCTGCAAAAAACGCGGGTCTCAAGAACGATCTAAAAACAATGCGTCCTAAACACATCTAGAACCTAAGAAGCGCGATAACTCGCCTCCCCGGCGGTACCCGCCCCGTCCCTTGAAATCAACCGGGTTTTCCATCAATTCTTGGCTGGGTTAGGATCGGGAAATAAACAATGACAAACAGCGTGTAGGCCGCCGTCCACGCGAAACCAACGCCCATCATCAGCGCGGCGTAGGGCAATCCCAAAAACGGGCCGAGGACACGGGCCCCGAAAGAAACCGCCATCAACCCAAAGGCGGCGGTCATGACGGGACCGACCACAAGGGGTCGCCCCGTGTGTCCCAAGGAAACGCGCGCGATCATGGCCAAAATCATCCCGCCCATCCCACCCACGGTTAATGCATGGGTCGCAATGGATTGGCGAATCGCAAAACCCCAATGGTGGCAACCCAACAGCAGCAAACCCAAGCAGATCGCCCAATAACTTAGGTGAAGCGCCCAAACGAGCGGCGTGCCCAGGGTCACCCAGAACCGCCAGCGGAACGCGCGCAGGGCGTTGGCGAGAGCCGCTAAAACGAAAAACGAACCGACGACGGCGCCAGGAACAGGCAACACCCCTGAACCAAGCACCACCACGATTCCAACCGACCCAAGCGATACCTTTTCCAGCCAGGGAATGGGCTGTACACGAGGCGTGCCGGTGCCGTTTGCCGTAAACATGGGGAAAACCCGTCCGCCGATCAAGCACATCACCAAGGTCACCAACAACACCATCGCGTGCGCGCCCTCGCGCATGGAAGGAGACGCGCCCAGCCAACGCGACCCGTACATCATCCCGTTGGCAACAGCCATCAAAAGCAAGATCGGGATAAATACGGCATTGCGCCGGTTTTTGGCTTTAACAATGGATCGCGCGAACAGCAAAGCGGCGCAAGGGAGAAACAAGCCGTCAACCCAGGGGATGAGCCACGATGGGGCCGCCTGGGGAAAAGCCAACAAAAACCGCGCGGCAAGCCACAGGAGCACCAAACCCAGGAGCGCCGCCCCGTGAACGCCGCGAACCTTGGTCCAGGTTTGCACGGCGGTTAAGAGAAAGCCAACCACGACGGCACTCACAAAACCAAACAACATCTCGTGAACATGCCACCAATAGGAACCACCAAAGGGCTCGAAGGCGAGCCGGCCGCCGATGTGAAGGCTCCACACCAAAATGCTCAGGGCGCTGAATGCCCCGCCCAGCAAGAAAAAGGGCCGAAACGCCAATCCCAAAACGGGTGTGTTCGTTAGGTTCACAACCACCTCCCCGGCGCCGAAAACCATGGCGCCCATTAGCATGGGTTTATCTCTGAAAAGGGCTCCGATCCACGACCACGCGTGAAAACAAACAGATAACCCGTGACTTGACGCACGTGTCGCCAATTTCAACCATCAGTAAAGCAGCCGCGTGGTAGTTTTTGCAAACACGTCCTCCGTAATCTACAGCGGTTTCCCTACTTCCCGCACCAACCTTAATCTCTCTATAACCCTTTCGTGCAAAATACTTTATCACTTACTTCCCCTTCCCTATTCGACCGCGAACAGCGATGGCCACTGAAGAAACCTCGCTGTCGCGGCTTTGCGCGAAATGACCAAAAGGACACAATAAATGCGGTTTACCTATGCCTTTTCCTTCACAAGCTCTTGCCTTTGGCTGTTTCTGACAGCGCTGTCGCTAAACGCGGCGCCCCCCCGTGCCCTACCCGATGCCTTTTCCATCCCTCGGGACACATCCCTTAACCTGACCGCCGCCGATCTTCTCGCCAATGACAGCGACGCCGACGGCGACGCCTTAACCATTTGGCTGGTCGACGACTGGAGCAACGGCCACATTCAGTTCAACCCTGGTGCGCAAACGATTGTCTTCACCCCCAACCCCGGTTTTGTCGGGCAAGCACAGTTCACCTACTTGATCGACGACGGCGCCGGTCTCGGCTGGGACGGCAGCTACGCCTTTGCCCTGGTCACCCTAAACATCACTGATTCAGGTGGCGGCGACGGTTCGGACGGTGGCGACGGTTCCGACGGTGGCGACGGCTCGGACGGTGGCGACGGTTCCGACGGTGGCGACGGCTCGGACGGTGGCGACGGTTCCGACGGTGGCGACGGCTCAGACGGTTCCGACGGCTCACCCGGCAATACGCCACCCGAAGGCCGAGACGACCGCTTTTTCATAACCCAAAACACCACCCTAACGCTGAACACCGCCGACTTGCTCGCCAATGATGTGGATGTCGACGACGATCCACTCAGCCTTGTGCTCGTCGACGACCCGCTTAACGGGACACTCACCTTTGACCGCGAAACCAACCGCCTCCAGTTTCAACCCTTCGCTGACTTTGTTGGAGAAGCCCAGTTTACCTATGCTTTGACCGACGGTTTCGACGGCGGCGATTGGGGTCTAATGGGTTATGCCATTGTGCGCATTACGGTAACAGCCGACGGTTCGGACGGCGGCGACGGTGGCGATGGCGGCGACGGCTCAGACGGTTCCGACGGCGGCGATGGCGGCGACGGCTCAGACGGTTCCGACGGCGGCGATGGCGGCGACGGCGGTGACGGTTCCGACGGCGGCGATGGCGGCGATGGCTCCGACGGCGGCGACGGCGGCGGTCCCATCGACGAGGTACGGTTTTACAACTTCGGCCATTCCCTTTTCAACCACGGCACCCAAAACACCGGCTACTGGCTCGGCGCCCTCGCCGCGGCAAGCGGCACGGTTTCCGCGGGCAGCGGCCAATTCGGCCAGCTTAGCTACCACGGCATCCCACCCATCCCCCAAATCGGCTACCCAACCAACGCCTACGACGCCTGGCCGGAATTCCCACCGACCACCTTCGCCGAACGCGACTTCACCCATACCCTCTTCATGCCCAGTAACTTCGAACAAGAATGGCTCACCCCCGCCCAATACCTGGCCGACAGCTTCCGCGTCCTCGACTTCGTCGAAAGCGCCGAACCCAACACCGATATCGTGCTCTACATGCACTGGCCCGAACCCATCATCCTCGGCCTCAACGTGGAAAACACCAACCAACTGAGCCGTGCCGACTTCACCGCCTTCAACCAATACACCGCCTCCGGCAATTACTACGCATGGTTCCGCACCTACCAAAACCTCATCCGCGAACAACGCCCGGCCTACAACCTGCGCACCATCCCGGTCGGACCCATCATCGCCGACATCGTCGAAACCCGACCCTACATGCAGGGCGTCCAATTCGCCGACCTCTACGTCGATGACGCCCCCCACGGCGCACCCACGGTTTACCTGCTCGCGGGCATGATCTGCTACCGCGCGCTCTACGGCCAAAACCCCAGCCTGACCTACCAACCACCACAACCCGACATCATCGCGGCCGTCGCCGATAACTACGCCGACCTGGTGCAGTACATCGAGCAACGCCTCAACGACTACAACGCCATGCCCAACGGCCTGCGCGTTTACCGCTAGCGGGCCGACCAAGAAACGGCTTGGCCGGAAAAACACGCCGCAACCAAGCCGTTTCCTCCTCACAAAACCCTAGCCCGCATTGCTCACAAGGAATGCTGCCGCGGGGCAAACCATGCGATTAGCCCGCGACCGGCATGCAGAGAATGGTTTTTAGCTTTTCCGGGGCGGTTCGGCGCGGGTCGTTGAGGTAAATTTCGCGCGGATGTCCCGCCGCGGTTAATCCTTCCCCTTCGATCATCGCGCGGATCTGTTCGAAGGCGTCGCCTTCCGCGTCGTAGGGACCGACGTGGAGGAGTTGACCCCGTTGATGGGCCGCCACCCGGTGAAAGACCACGTCACGCACGCGCGGCGATTTTCCTTTGTCAATCAGGGCCGCGGCGGCGCGCGCCGGCTCCGCTTCATCCACGCAATCCGGGGTGCGGATTTGCAGGCGGTAGTTCCATTCGGCGCGCGGTTGGTCGGTCAGGGCAGTCTCGGCGTCGTCGCCCCACCATTCCGTTTCCAATTTACAAATCACGTAATCCTGCAAACCATCGGCCTTGCGTGTCATTTTCACCGTATAGGCAACGGCGTAAAGCGCGGCCACGCTTTCTTGGAAACCCTCGCCGCCCGGCGCACCGCGGCCGGTAATCGCCAGAAACAGGGCGTCGGTGGTTTGCACCAACCGCGGTTTTTTTGGCGCGGCGTATTCCTGTTTCAAGGATTTATAAAGATCGATTTTTTCAGTCATAACGGCTCCTTCAAACTAAGAGGCGCGCGTTTTCGCGCGTTTTAGGTTTACACAATCGGTAGATAGATTTCGGTGACCAGATCCTCGGGTTCGGTGCTTTCAGGATCGTTGATGTAGATCTCAAAAGCCGGTTCGTCACGGGTCTCGTGCCCCGATTGCGGCAGCCAAGTCCCGCACAAAGCCGCGTAGGTTTTGTTCAGCGTGTCGTACGGACCGACGTGGACGGTACGGGCGAAGGTGCCGCCGGGAATGCCGTGGATCGTCACATCGTCAAACGCTTCAAAGGTTTCGTCGACCACCACACAGGCGTCGTAACGGATTTCCTCCGCCGGGGTGGATTCGGGATCGTCGTGGCACAAGCCGACCATGCTTTCGCAACCGGACAACCAGCCCAGTTTGCCCATCATCGGCAGCAGTTTTTCCCAAGCGTTGCCACATTGGTTGTAGGGGCCGACGTGGCGTAAGCCGGCCAAGCGGAGCGTTTCTCGCGTCACAAGTTCTACTTTCATCAAGGGTCCTCCCAGCCCGGGGACGATTAAGTCGTCGATGGGCGGCATCTGCCCGAACGCGATGGCGCCGGGTCGGCGTGGGAAGGAAAGCTCTCGGCGTTCGCGAAACACGGACGGGGCCACGCCGCAATGCTGTTTGAAAGCGCGCGAAAAAGCCTCGTTGCTTTCGTAGCCGGCATCTTGGGCGATGTCGAGAATCCCGGAGTCGCCATGGCGCAGGGCCAGGGCCGCGCGTTCCAAGCGCAGCCGGCGCACGTGGTTTTGCACCGTTTCGCCGACCATCCCGCGGAATACGCGGTGAAAATGGTGTTGCGAGAAACAGGCAACCGCGGCCAGATCGGCGACGGGCAGGGGTTCGTCCAAACGTGCTTGAATAAAATCCAGCACCCGCCACAAACGCAAGCGGTAGGATTCGACGGTGGATGCTTTCATTTCCCACTCCTTGACCCTAAGCCTACGGATGCCGCGCCGGGCCTGCTTGATCGAACCTGCTAATTTAACCTAAGAAGGGCCCCGCCGTTTCACAGCCAACCGGCTTCCCGCTGTTCCGCCAGCCAGTGTTGGATCAGCCGGGTGGAAATCGACCCGGAATTGGCGCGTTCCGGGGTGCGCGCCAGGTAGGCTTCGGTTTCGGCGGGGGTGTACCAAGCCGCCTCGGCCAACTCCTTGGGATCCAATTGGATGTCGCGGGTTAAGGCGCGGGCGCGAAAGCCCACCATCAGCGAGGACGGGAACGGCCAGGGCTGGGAAGCCAAGTAATCGACCGCGCCAACCGCGATTCCCGCCTCCTCCTGAACCTCGCGCCGCACCGCTTGTTCCAGGGACTCACCCGGTTCGAGGAAACCGGCGAGCGTCGAAAAACGCCCCTCCGGCCAGGTCGTACCACGCCCCAGCAAACAGTGCGGCGGGCCGTGTGCCGGTTGGTATTCCACCAACATAATCACCGCCGCATCGGTGCGGGGGAAGATTTGGGCGCCGCAGCGCGCGACGGTACAGCGGCCGACATGGCCCGCGTGGGTCAGGCTCAGCGGACCGCCGCAGCGCCCGCAAAAACGGTGGGCGCGCTGCCAAAACACCATGGCACGCGCGTAGGCCGCGGCGGTCGCTTGGTCCGGCGCCAATTGGGCCACCACCGAACGCAGCCCGTGCCAGGCACCCGGGCCGGGCGGGGTAACCGGGTCGCGATCACAATCGAGGGCAAACACCGCGCGCTTGTCGCGCAGCCCGAGGAAAATGGGCCGTGTCCCGCTTACATCTTCAGAGAGGGCGTGGGCCACCCGGGCCGGATCCGTTTCGATCAGCCATAAATCAGTGCCGCGCTGCAACACGAAACGGCTTTCGGGATCGCGCAGACGCGCCGCCAGCCAGGGTTGATCCTCGCGCAGATGGGCCGCGCGATCTAAGGTTTCCAGCGTATAAAGTACGTCTTTCATCAAGATGGTTCCTCCGTTTCATCCCGCAACACCTCGGCCCATTGGCGCGAGAAACAGCTGAGCGGAACCAGCATTTGGTGGAGTTCGCGGCCCAAATCGGTCAGGCAATAACCCTGGTCACAGCGCACAATAAATTCAGCCTCGCGCAATTCTTTGAGGCGCCGGTTCAAAATGGTGGGAGAAATCGTCTCGCAACGCTCCTGCAAAACGCGAAAAGAACAAGGCCCCTCGCTGAGCCGCCACAGCACGCCCATCCCCCAGCGGCGGCCGAGTAAATCGAACAGTGCCATAATCGGCGCGCCGGAACGAGAACCCCGCACGGGTTGGCCGGGTGTCGGAATCGCCATAGTTCCTCCTTGTGAAAGCGCTACACATACCGTAGCATAAGCGCTACAAAAACCGTAGCGGGTTGTCGCCGAGATTTGCGCTAAAATCCTCGAGGCGAATCACGCTGCTGAATCTGAAGGAGTTCCGATGAAAACCGATTCCTCCCACATCGCCAAGGGTGTGATGTTCGGCTTACTAACGGCCTTGATTTGGGGCGCCTGGCCGGTTTTCTCCCGTTTCTCCCTCACCCGCGCGCTGAATACCTACGATATTGCGGTCTTGCGGTTTGGCGTCGCCGGCACCATCCTCCTCCCCTATTGGTTGAAGACCCTGCGCCACACGACCGCGCGGCCGGCGGTCCGCCCCCAACTGGTTCTGTTGATGTTTTTCGGGGCCGGCGCACCTTACCTGGTGCTCAGCGGTTACGGACTCTCCATCGCACCGGCGGGCCACTTCGGCGTGATCACCCCAAGCTGTATGTTGACTTTTTCGAGCCTGGCCGCCTGGTGGTTGTTGGACGACAAACCCACGCCCGCGCGGCTGATAGGCTGGCCGTTGATTCTGATCGGTGTGACCTTGGTCGGTCTGCGCGGCTTGAGCCTGGGCTCGGGCGACGTTTGGCGCGGCGATCTCATTTTTCTGATCTGCGGGGTGATGTGGGGCATTTACACCGTCGCTTTCAAACAAACCGGCATGACCGGTTTACAGGCAACCGCATGGGTCAACGTTACCTCGATGCTCGCTTTGATTCCGATCTACCTCATCTTCGGATTGGGCAACATGGGCGCGGCCTCCACGAGTGAAATCGTGACCCAAGGTTTGTTCCAAGGCGTATTCTCGGCGGTGATCGCCATGTTCTGCTACAACAAGGCGCTGGCGATTTTGGGTGTTAGCCGCGGCGCGGTGTTTGCGGCGCTGGTCCCCGGCTGCGCGCTGATCCTGGGCATCCCGGTCCTGGGTGAAATTCCCGGCTGGATCGAGGTCGGCGGCTTATGCCTGGTCACCACCGGTATGTTGTTCGTCCTCGGCATGTTCGGCAGCATGCACCGACGGCAGATCGCCCCGGGAGGCTAAGCCGGTTGCGGCAATTGCGCCATCGCGGTTTCCACGTAACGCTTGATGTGGGCGGCGGGTAAATCGGTGCGGGCCATGGACCACACGCCCATCACCGTGCCTACCAAAAAGTCGGCCAGCGCCTCGCAATCGATTTCGGCCGCCAAGGCGCCTTCCGCCCCACCACGCTGCAACGCCTTCAAAAAAACCGTACGCATGTCGGCGTACCAGCGGTTCACAATCGCCTGGGCCTCGGGATTCAACAAATCGAGTTCGGCAAGGCTGTTGTTCATGAAACAACCCCGCTCACCTTTTTCGGAGCCCGCGACCTCCGCCAACCGGGTAAAGAACCCGTGCAGCTCGGCCAGACCCGCGTCAGGTCGGCTCAGCGGTTGGAACATCAACCTTTTCCCCCGTTGGCAGTAACGCCGCATGCATTGGTTAAACAAACCTTCTTTGCTACCAAAGGCGCTGTACAAGCTGAAGCGGTTGATGCCCATCATGGCGACCAATTCCTGCATCGAACACGAAAAAAAGCCACGCGACCAAAAGAGCTGCAAGGCTTTTTCCAAAACCTGTTCTTCATCGAAATTTTTGGGTCTACCCATGAAGGACCTCAGGGCACAAAAAATGGGCCGAACCGGCGCTCGGCCCACTGATTATGGCACAGCGCCGTCGTTAGGGAAGGGAATCCACGAACCGCGCGGTTAAGCGCCCAATCGTGTGGGGGTAGTCTTCCTGAATAAAGTGGAGCCCGGGTCCCAGATGAAAAACCCGCAAGTTGTCGATGTGCTCACGGGACCAGGCCACCGCTTCCCCCGGCCCAATGGCACCCGGCGTCACCGCAAACATCAACATGGGGGTATCGGTTCGGGATAACCAAGCACCGTAATTCTGAACAACGGCGTGGGTTTCGGCCGGAACCCCGTTAATCGGAACCTGAAGCGGCCAAACCCAAAGGGGCTTGCGATCCGCTTCCAACAAAAACGGCCGTCGGTAATGCTGCATTTCGGTGTGGGTCATCTCCCGAAGAATGTTCCCCGGCAAAATGTCCTCAATGAACCCGTTGCGGCGGATCAGGAAGGACCATCCTTGAATCGGATCGCGCATTTGGGCAAACAGGGGGCCGCCGGGACCGTTGGTGATGGTGTCCGAAATGGTCGGCAGGATGGCTTCCATAAACACAATCGCCTTGACGTTGTCGGGAAACGCGGCCGCGTAATCGAACCCCAGCGCCGAACCCCAATCGTGAATGACGAGGGTGATGTTGCGTAAATCCAGGACATCGATAAAAGCGCGTAAATAAGCGGCGTGATCGGCGAAGGTGTAGTCGATATCGGGTTTATCGGAGAACCCGAAACCGATGTTGTCGACAGCCACGACCCGACCTTTTTCGGTTAAGTAGGGCATGATGTTGCGCCACAGGTACATGGAGGTGGGGTTGCCGTGAAGGAACAGAATGGGGTCACCCGAGCCTTCGTCAACGTAGTGCATATTGCTACCTAAGACATTGACGTATTTAGACATAAACGGGAACTCAACAGAGATGGGTTTGTCGTCGACGGCGGGAATTTCGGCCGCGAACAGGGGAAGCGCAAGGGCAAAACACAAGAGGATGAAACGACGCATGGTGGAGCATCTCCTTTTTCTAAACAATCGTTCTGAAACCAGGTCAAAAAAAAGCGGCATCGGCGACGCCACTTTTCTAAACGAACGTTCTGAAAAAGCAATACGGGTCCAACCCTGGTAGAGGTTTCAAAAAATTGTTCGATGTTTTCAGCCATGCGACGATAAGCAACTCTAGATACACCACTTACCCGGATGTGACAGAAGTCACAACAAAAAAACCTAACACATTTTCATGGTCGCCCATTTTTACGTGAACTGGTAACATGGCCCGTCCTTGAGATTGAAAAAAATCATTGGAGTTTCTGTACATGACAAGAGTTTTATTTTTGTGTCTGCTTGTTACTCTTTCTGGTGCAATGTTTGCAAAAAATTCTGATCAAACCATTGAGGTTCAAGATCGTCCTGGGCCACCTGATGATAAGCCATCCAGTGGTAACGGAGGTTGTAAGGAAAACCAAAAGCTAGTTACTCACGATGGAAAAATTCAAGAGAGCTGGGGTTTCTACGGCTGTCAAAAAAGAAGCAAGTACACCAATTGTTCCTTTACTACATGTGAAGACAAGAAGTAAAGAAATCAAAGATTGAAAACCCCTTAGCCGAGCGCGGTTAAACCTAAGAAGCGCGATAACTCGCGGTGATTTTAGCTAAACCTCTGGGCTGCAACGGTCTTTGAAAATGCTCATCGCACCCAGTGGTTGCGGTCGGGCGCGCCCCCGGTCCGCTTTTTCCAAACCATTTCGCTCCAGATCTTTAGCCAAAATCCCTCACTCTTATCGCGCTTCTTAGGTTAAAGGCCGTGCTTGGTTTTTCTTCAAGGATGAATGATGTTCTTTTTTATGTGCTTTATGACGATGATATTGCCAGGAAAAACTCTTTCGCTTAAAACAAATGACCTATACATGATTTATGGCGTTGTTCCCTACCATGATCACCTTTTGATTCCCCACATGGGACCGAGAGGAAATCATTTCCA
The DNA here is from genome assembly GCF_017377855.1 of Acanthopleuribacter pedis. Classification (GTDB taxonomy): domain Bacteria; phylum Acidobacteriota; class Holophagae; order Acanthopleuribacterales; family Acanthopleuribacteraceae; genus Acanthopleuribacter; species Acanthopleuribacter pedis. The sequence goes on along the minus strand of NZ_JAFREP010000035.1, from coordinate 12,428 downwards.
CAGTTATGATAAAGAGGGAAACTGGACTTATGTATTCGGCCAATCAGGTGAAGGCCCAGACGGCTTCAGCATCGCACTCATGCCGAGTTTCAACAACAGGCTCAGTCAGTGGCTTATTCTCGATTTATACCGAAATCAATTAAAAACCTTTGACACCGAAGGACGGCTTATAGCCACAAAGTCGATACCCAGCGGCCTTCATTTTGCCCAAGAGGGTAAAGCCATTGGCACAGAACGTGGTTATGTATTTCTTGCAGATGCTTACGCCGATCAATGGCTATTGGTCGAAACGGATTTCGATATGAACATCCAACGAAAAGCGCATAAAGTATTCGATGATCGCGTGCCCTATCTCGACAGTCAGTCCTACAAAGGATTTCTTCTCGAAACAGAGGCCGGCTATGTGGTCTTAGAGAGTCTAGTCAGTGGTTGGACTGTTTACGATAAGATGCTTAAGGAAGTGGAGCAGGTAAAAACGATGCTACCCCATTGGCGGACGCCCGATGTTGAAGTGATATCAAAGCTTCGGCTTGATGATTTTAGAATGGAACGTCATTTTGAGCTTCACTCCGAAATCAAGTTTGCGCAGGTCATTGACCAAACATTGGTCCTCGGGATTCGAAGTCCTGGCCGGAGCGATTACACGTACGCTGGTTTCAAACTGAATGGCTCACGCGTCGGTGAACTGTTTCACACCGCCCAAGAACTTGTAGGTTCCACGGATCACGAGGCCATCTTCAGCGATTCCGACGCCGAGCATATGGAAATCACGTTGGTGCCCCTCCATGATCTGTTGAAAACGCAAGGACAGGAATAAGCGAAAACGACTTATAAATTCATCGCCGCGCATCGTTTAAAGTAGAAGGCTCTTTTCTAAGAAGCACGATAACTCGCGGTGATTTTAGCTAGACCTCTGAGCTGGAACTACCTATAAAAATGCTCACCGCACCCAGTGGGTGTGGTCGTGCACGTCGAGCGCGACCCCGGCGCGTTTTTTCCAAACCATTTGGCTCCAGATCTTTAGCAAAAAACCCTCGCTTCAGTTCCCCTTAGGTTGTACCCAACCCGGCGGATCATGCGACCAAACCTCACCACCCGGTCACCCAAAACGCCAATCCGCGTTTTTCCATCGTCCCCGGTCGGCAAACGCCCTTCATTGGACAAAAAGTCTGAAAAGGCGACCAAACGGGTCCAACCCTGGTAGAGGTTTCAAAAAATTTGTTCATTTTTTTCGGCCACGCGGCGCATTTCCGCCGTGTTGCTTTATGAGACACGAAAGACGCGACTTATCGCTGATTCGTAACCCCATGGATCACCTTTACGCGACCTTATGCCGCGGCGAACCGATCCCGAAACCTTCAGGACAGTTATCTATATCACAGACGAAAAGTTCGTTTGCCCTGAAAATCATGTCACCCCACCGCCAACTTGTTACGCTTCTTTTCGTGTCCGTTTAGGGACACCGCGGCGGGGAGTGCCTTGAATCAGCCCACACGTCTCACGATGGTTCATCGCGAGGCAAGCGGGTGCGGCGCAACCGGCCATTCGTCAAATTCTCGATTGATCAGCACATCACGCTTCGAAACCACAAACCTGCATCTTGACCACCAACCGATATCCCATTTTTAGGTTTTTAGTGCGGCGTTTGCCCATTTTCAGTAGGAGTTTGACCATGCTTGCCTTGATGACCAAAGGCTACGGTGACCTTGACCTTAATCCCGTTGTACGTGACATCGCCCTCCCCCAGATCGGTGACCGCGACGTCTTGATAAAAGTGCGGGCCACCGGCATTAATGCCATCGAAACAAACGTGTTACGTGGCGATCTGAGATCGGTAGACAAACAGGCGTTCCCCGAAGATCGCGGCGCCGATATCAGTGGTGAAATTGTAAGGATGGGCGCGAGCGTCACTGGTTTCTCGGTGGGCGATCAGGTCTTCGGCCGTATGATCGAAGGCGAAGAAACTACCGTCGCCGAATATGTCCGTGTTCCCCAGCACCAGATCACCCTGAAACCGGTTGCCCTGACCCACGAACAGGCGGCGAGCTTGCCGTGGGCGGGCCTGAGTGCCCACCAAGCACTGTTTGAAGTTGCCGAATTGCGTGACGGCGAAAAGCTGTTGGTTCACGGCGGCGACGAAATTTTGGGCGAGATGGCGATCCAACTGGCCAAAGCCAAGGGTGCCTACGTGATCACCACCATTCAGGGTTGCAACCAGCGTTGGGTGGAACGACTCGGCGCCGATCAGGTGATTGACCGCCACAAACAGAATTTCCACGAGTTGGTTCAAGATGTGGATGTGGTGTTTAACCCATACGGCGACGAAGTATCACTCCAGAGCTTTAGCATCATGAAACCTGGCGGACGTTTGGTGGCCCTGCACGGTGCGGTCGACGCGGAAACAGCACGGCGCCAAGGGCTTAACCCGGTTTGGCGTTTTGTCGCGGGCCTGCGGGCGGGCAAGGTCATTCAAACGGCGGAAACCCATGAAGTGATGTACCGTCGCGTGGTAATGCGTCCCGACGGTCACCAGCTTTCGATGTTGGCGACAATGGTGGACCTCGGTTTGGTTAAACCGGTGATCGACAAAGTGTTCCCCTTCTCGGAGGCAAGTGAGGCGATTCGCCGCACCCGCTCCTGTCCGGCCACGGGCAAGGTCGTGGTTTCGATGATGGCGGAGCAGGAAGAAGCGCTCGCCGTCCACTAGCGATTCGCGACGGCCTACCCATGGCTGGATGGTTGCCCGCGACCGGCATCTTTGTTTGGGGCGCGGACCATCTCCGGCCGGCGTTTGAATTGATTCCATTCGGTTTCCGCCGACGTTCGGTTTGATTCCGGTTGTGATGCCAACCCGCCGGGGTTTAGGGTTCGGGAACCCCCGGGAACCCAGAGCAAATGGTTGTGCCACCAACATGTAATCACACCGCAACACCCTCTTTGGACCATTGTCGACCCGGCGCGCCACTTCAGCACACGCCGAGGCGTGTGCGTGCACCGGAGCGGGCCGCACCACCCCATCCACGGACCATGCTTTGAATGAACGCGAGGCTTCGCCTCGCCACCCTGGACGCCCTCTGAAGGAGGGCAATCGGTCAGCCCCGGGTACGAACATTGAAAATGGTCGCCCCCTGGGTCTCGGGGGTTCACGGCCAGGAAAACGCTGAAGGCGTTGACACCAGAGGCGCCTGGGGTTCATGCCCCGCGGCGGTTCATGGAGGCAGGGTCGGTTTTTCGGTGGTTTTGATCCATTGGGTTCGGTTGGTTTTGGTTTGTTGGGTTCGGTTGGTTATGGATGGTGTTGATCCATTGGGTTCGCGTGGTTTTTGTTTGGCCGGCGCCTTCAGCGGCCTGCACGACGGGAACCCCCGGGGACCCAGAACAAACGGTTGTTCCACAACCATTTGATCAGGGCTGAAATCCAAAACGCCGCCGGCGTTGCTGGAAGAGGCTCGCCTTTGGCTCACGTTTTAAACCAGTTATGGCCCCCAGGTTAGGGTGTGCGAACCCCAGTGGGGTTCGCCGGATCATCGCCCATCTGGGAGCGGGTAAAAAAATAGCCGGTGCAGGACACCGGCTTTCTCCCCACGAAAGTTGGAGGCATCCAACCTTCCGTTTACATGTTCATGACTCGGAGTAGGTCAACGCGTATTTGTTGCCTGTATGAGCAAACACGGGCTTTCTTTAACCTATTCCCAACCATGTCGTTTTTTTTCGGCTAGGTGATCTGGAGACCTGCATCCATCGGAGTAACACCTGTATTTAGGCCAGGCACAACGGATCGTTCAAGCGGCATATTTTCGACACCCGCGCATCGAGCTGAATCACCTTAAGCATATTCAAACATAAACGCTTAGCAAAAAGCCCCGACCATCCTCCGAAGCCGGCACCCTGCTTGCTCTTACGCCTCACGTGCGGTCCATAGGGATCATCCGGTCGGTTCGGATAACGCGGGCGGATCGCACGCCGGACGCCGCAATTTTATTGCATCATGCAGCGCACCAGCCACCTTCTATTCCTCGTTGGTTTGCGGCGTACGAGCCCATGCTACCGTAGGAGTTGAACATGCTACCGTTCCTCACGAAAAGCCGAACCCGCCCGGGTCTCGGCCCTCTTTCTCCCTCTACCGACCTCCCCAAAATCAGTGGCCACGACCTTTTTATCAAAGTACAAGCAACCGGCATCAACGCGATTGAAACCAACGTATTAAACGGTGATCTTCAGTCCGCTCACCGCCAAATCTTCCCCGAGGATCGCGGCGCCGATATCAGTGGCGAAATCGTCGCATGCGGCGCTGGCGTCAGCGATTTTTCCGTCGGAGACCAGGTCTTCGGCCGCCTCATCGAAGACGAACAAACCAGGATCGCCGAATACGTACGCGTCCCCCAACACCAGGTGAGCCTCAAGCCGTCGTGCCTGACCCACGAACAGGCCGCCGGCCTACCCTGGGCGGGCCTCAGCGCCTACCAGGCCTTGTTTGAGGGCGCCAAACTTCGCGAAAACGAGGACGTCCTCATCCACGGCGGCGACGAACTACCCGGCGCCATGGCGATTCAACTGGCCAAAGCCAAGGGCGCCCATGTGGCGACCACCATTCAAGGTGCGAACCGCGCCTGGGTTGAGCGGCTCGGTCCCGACCAAGTCATCGAAAGCAACAACCAGTACTTTCACGAACTGATTTGGAACGTGGACGTCGTGTTTAACCCTTACGGCGATGCGGTTTCCCTGGAAAGCTTGCCCCTGATCCGTCCCGGCGGTCGTCTGGTCGCCCTCCACGGCGCGGTCGATGCAGAAACCGCCCGCCGCCAAGGCCTCAACCTGATCTGGCGTTGGATTGCCGGCCGGCGCGCGGACAAGGTGGTCCAAACCGCAACCACCTGCCAAGTCGCCTACCGGCGTGTTGTCATGCGCCCGGACCATCGGCAGCTCGCCCTGCTCGCCGACATGGTCGAACAAGGCCGTTTGAAACCGCTTATCGGCAAGGTGTACCCCTACGCCCAAGCCAAAGAGGCGCTTCACCACACGCAAACCAAAACATCGCGGGGGAAGGTGGTTGTCTCCATGACCTCGCGAGATACGGCGGAAGTTTTGACCCCGATTTAGCCGAGCCTCGCAACGGCCGCGCCCCTTGAATGCCTCACCAAGGGTCGAACCAAAAAACCCGTCCCGGGACCCCAATCCACCGAAAACGTTCTCCCAATCCAAACCACCAACCGCCGTCCGAAAAGGACGGGCAGGCCCTGGTCGGCCCCTTGGCAGATGGGGCCGATCCTGGGTCTTTCGCGATCCCGAAAGACCGCCACGAAGCAGGTTAGCCGGCCTCGCGGGCGACAACCGGGCTGATCAACCCTGATTAGGAACGGGGCTCAGAACCAGCCCAGCGACAAACCCAACATCCGCACCGCGGAAACCGCTACCACGGCGATCAACACCCAGCGAACGAACGCCGGCCCCCAGGAAACGGCCACCTTGGTGCCCAACCAAGCGCCGAGCATGTTGCCGCAAGCCAGCAGCAAACCATAGGTCCAATCGACCTGACCTTCCCAGATGAAAATCGCCAAGGCAAACGGGGTGTAACCCAATACAATCAAGAGCTTCACGGCGTTGGCTTTGACCAAGTCGTAGCCGGATTGCAACACCAAACCCGCCAGCAAAAACACACCGACCCCGGCCTGAATGAAACCGCCGTACACACCGATAGCAAAAAAAACAAGCACTTCGCCCAACCGGAAGCCTTCCCGTTGCGGCGCAACAGCACCCTCCAGCCATCGTTTGGGTTTCACCAAAATGACACCCAGCATGAGAAACATCACCAGGGAAATCACCAGCCGCATTAAGTTTTCGTCGAGTTCCACCGCCAATTTGGCACCCAGCAGAGCACCCACGACCGCGGGTACCATCAAGCGCGGCCCGTGTCGCGTATCCAACACGCCTTGACGGTAATACCCGCCAACGCCCACGATGTTTTGGCAAAGGATGGCGACGCGGTTGGTCCCATTGGCGACCTTGGCGTCCAATCCCATAAAAATGAGAATGGGCAGCGAAATCAGCGAGCCGCTACCGGCGAGTACATTAATAAAGCCACACGCCAATCCGGCGAGGACCACCAGCAACACCATCCAATCCACGTCGTCCTCCCAGCTCTCCAAAGGATAAACCCATCAACAACTGCAGGTTACAGAACGGCACACGCATAAAAAGGCCGTCGTCTTGATTCAAGTGCAACGCAAAACCGATAAATCATCATTTTTGCACGAGAAGCTACAGAATTCTGAAAATAAATCAGTTAGAATGAGTCATCGCTTAATTTCCAACGGTGCAACATCCCTTGGTTTCTTCCCAACCTTTTGTTCGCAACCCAACCCCCCCGGACACCCACTTACCCGGTAGTCCGCCAATGAACATCCTGCCGTGCGTTTTGGTTATCAACGGGTTTTCAAATTTACTTGACCCTTTTCAGCGACTAAGCGCGCCTGATCACCGGCCGTATTCATCACCACCTCATAACCCTTTTATTTATTTCATGAAACAACTCGGAGGAAACCTCATGTCCGATGCGAATACCATAAGAAACAATCGCCTGATTGCCGCGATCATCGATGCTGTCATTTTTGGCATTATCAACATCATTCTGGGCACGGTCCTGGGACTGATCCCTTTTATCGGCGGTTTAATAGCCGGTGTCGTCGGCGCCGCGGCTTATGCCATGAAAGACGCGATCCCCCTTCCCGCGCTGGACGGCGCAAGCCCGGGCAAAAAGATTTTTAACCTGAAAGCCGTGAACATGAACGGCGGCAACCTGACCCCGGAAGAATCGATCAAACGCAACCTGCCCCTTGTGATCGGCAGCCTGATCGGCGCGGTGCTTTCGCTGCTCTTCGGCTTCATTCCCGTGTTGGGCGCCTTAGCGGGCGCGTTCGTCGGCGGCGGCTTGCAATTTTTCATTAGCATCTACGAATGCTACCTGGTCTGCACCAAGCCGGACGGCCGCCGTTACGGCGACACCTACGCCAACACCCAAGTCGTAAGCGCGCAAGGGGTGATCGCGACTTCCACGGCTGCGTTTCCACCACCTCCCCCCAGCGCGGTACCACCCCCCCCGCCTGCCGCCTCGGCAAGCGCCCCACCGCCACCGCCACCGCCATCCGGTGGCGCACAGCAGGAGTGGGACGAAGACACCAAACACTAAACACCTAAAAAAGGAGTGCCGCGGCACTCCTTTTTTGTTGGACCTAACCCGCATTTCTCACAAGGAGTTCTGCTACGAAGCCGGAAGTCTTGCGATTACGCGGGGGCGGCCTTCCGCGGGTCGGCCGGCCGCCTTACTCGGTCGAGCCGCCTTCGCCTCAGCTGCTACGCCGACCTATCGGACCCCGAATGGTCGGCCCCCGATAGGTCGGACCCGCGATAGGTCGGACCCCTGTACCGTGGCTTGGTCGTAATCTTCGTTCTCACTGGACTTCCAGCTTCTCGCGACGAATCCTTGTGAGAAATGCGGGCTAACCGGCCCCCAGTTCCTCGGGGTTCATGAACACAGCGCGCTTGAACAACGCGGACGCCTCTTCCACCTTTTTGGGGTTGTGCGCGGTGATCTGGCTCAGGCGAATGAGGGCCTCGTAATCGTAGGGGTTGATCTTAAGCAACTTACGGAACATGCGCTCGTTGTTGAGCGACGGCTTGTAACTACAGCGGGTGCGCAGACCGAGATCGGCGATCTTGCGCACCAGCTCGCTTTGACGGGCATCGCCCAGTGCCAGCGCGGATTGGGACAGGTAGCAGTACAACACATCCCAGTACACCGGTTCACACGCGAAATCGTGGTATTCCTCCATCACCTCGCGGTGATAGCCGAAGTTGCACAGCGTTTTGAGCCGCAACATGTGTGCCTGAGCATAGGTTGGATGCATTTCCAGCACCTCGTCCAGCACCTCCAGTGCCTCGGTGTACTCGTGGGCGTCGGCCAAATAATGCGCCTTGTGTAGATGGGCGATCAGCCCGGTGCAGGGCGGGATTTCGGCAATTTCATCCAAGGACGGTTCAAAAGGTAAAAAGGTGCGGTAGTAGGCCATGCGCTTATCGGCGTGGTTGAGCAGGGCGCGTTTCAGCTTGGCGTAATCGTAGCTTTGCTTGGCCAAACGCGCGACTCGGTCCGGCTGCTCGTAGAGCGTTTTTAGGTGTTGGTAAAAGGATTCACCATCGCTAAAAAACAGCGCGTTTTCCCCGTCGATTCCGTGGTGGCGGTAACAGGCGACATCCGACAGCAGCGGCACCACGCCGTGGGCGGCAAACTCAATAAACTTGCCGTCCGACCGACAGCGGTTAAAGTCGTTGTCGATTAATGGGGCGATGCCCACCGATAGTTTTCTGATGAAATGGTAGTAGGCCTTGAGGGAGCCGGGTTCAGTGTAATCGGCGTTGTCGAGGTAGGCGAAGAGACGGTCGAACAAGCCGCGGTCGCCCATGTAGGCGAAACGTGCGTCGGGGAAATCGCGGCAAAAACGTTCAATCGCCGGCGAAATCCAGGCCAGGTCATGGCCGTGGCCGAGGGACCCGCCCCAACCGAATACAAAGTCGTTTTTTTTGCGGGGCGCGCTGAAATGATCGATTTGGTTTTCGAAAACCTGGACGCGGTCGCTCACCGCGCCAAATACCTCGCGCAGGGCGGGCGAACTGAGTATTAGGCTGTCACAAGCGCGGGCCGCGCTCAAAATCCGTTGCCGCACCATTGGGTTGCGCAGCGCGTTGTGGGGCGGCACCCAATCGCCCACCTTCAGAAAGTTGTCGGGTATTTCGTACAGCGTGGCTTTGCCCAGTTTCTTGCGGCGTTGGATGATTTGCGCCGTCTCTTCTTCCGCTACCAAATGCAGTATCAACAAATCGGCCGACAAGGCCAATTGCGCAAACAGCGGATGGTACACGTGAACGTTGCGCACGAGAAATTCGGGATGGCGCGCGACCATCTCACCGGGTCGCGCGATGCGGTGCTGGAACTCGCCGGTTTCCTGTTCCAGATACCAGTAACCCTGTACGATGAAGTATTTCATGGGATTTAACTCAAAAGGTGGGAATCCGATAGAAGGATAGACAGGGACCACAGATACTGCCGGTTCCTCCCCTCCGCGGTTATGGTTGTCATCGGCACCCCGCGGGCTTACTTAACGCGACCCTTGGGGTCATCAGCCAATTCCTCGCGGTTCCCGCGAGAAAAGCGCGAAACGCAAGCGCGGCTTGCGTTCAGAGGAGCTCACCATGAAACGAACCCCGATGTTTGCCGTCTGCGCCGCCTGTGTATTGCTCCTCGGCGCCTGGCAAACGGCGGCAAATTTGCCCTACGAATTAAGTGGCAGCAAGCAGCTAACCCTGCCCGACGTCACCGAATACCGCCAGTGGCCCTACATGGGCACGAGCATGGTGCCCAACGACAAAAACAACGGCAAGGCGATTTTCCCCGGCATCCACACGGTGTACATCAATCCACGTGCCTTGCGCATGAGGCGGGAAAAAGGCATCTTCCCCGATGGGACCATCATCCTGATGGAGAACCACCACGTGACGGTGCGCGAGGCAGAGAGCGGATTTGGTTATTTCACCACCGGCGGCATGGATCTGTTGGCCGCGGTCAAAGACCGTCGCCAATTTGACGGTGAGGGTTGGGGATATTACTTTTTTGCGGATCGTGAACTCAAGGCCGGCAAAAAGCTGGCCGATCTACAGCCCGCCGCATCCTGTCGTTCCTGCCATCAGGTCGGCGCGGCCGAGGACCAGGTTTTCACGCAATATTACCCGTCGCTCAAGAAGGAACCTTAGACCTAAGAAGCGCGATAAGAGCGAGGGATTTTGGCTAAAGATCTGGAGCGAAATGGTTTGGAAAAAGCGGACCGGGGTCGCGCCCGACCGCACCCATTGGGTGCGGTGAGCATTTTCACAGACCGTTGCAGCCCAGAGGTTTAGCCAAAATCGCCGCGAGTTATCGCGCTTCTTAGGTTAGACACCGCCATAATTTAAGGGTTTTCCAAGGCGGTAATGCGCGCCTCAAGCATCTCGTTGCGTTCCTTCAATTCCTTCAGCGCCGCCACCAGGTGGGCGAAAAACGCCTGTGGCAACTGCACACCTTTCACCGTGGCCGTTCCCAAGCTGTTGCGCACCGCTTCCGATTCAATCGGCAGGGTGACCACCCATTCCGGGAACAGCGCTGCCACGTCTTCCGCCAGAAACCCCGTGTAGTTTTGCGACGGTTCATCACCAAAAGCGCGCTGCAACGAGGAAACCGGCGCCAAGGCGGTGAGGCTGTCTAAGGATGTCGCCGGTGCCAGCGCGGAAACACCGGCGAGCAAACGTCGGTCGGCCGGGGCCGCCCAAGTGCCGCCGCTCGGTTGGGTACCGACGCCCGCGATTTCAAAATTCCCATTTTTGTAGGCGGTTAACGCATTAGCGCGCAGGTTAATGCTGGTCCCGTTGCCAATCACCAAGGCCGGGTCGGTTGCGACCCAAGAGGTGCTGCTCCCCGCGAGCAGGTTAAACTGACCCAGCACCAGGGATGCGTAAGATTCCGCGGTCGTTTCGTTGCCGAGGGCAAGCGAGGCGGTCCCATTGGCGGTCGCCTTGAGCCCCATGGCCGCGGAAGCCGAGCCGGTCGCGGCGGTCTGATCGCCCAAGGCGGTCGCCGCCGAACCCGAGGCCGTGGTGTTAAAACCGGCCGCCATCGAACGGCTGCCCACGTTGACATCATTCCACGTGGTGCTACTGACCTGGCCAACCCGGAACGCCGCCTTGCGCGGGTACCACATCAGGCGGGTGCCCGCCCCTTCGCTGGGAATGTTGCCCTGGTTAAACGCGCCGGTAAACAACACGCCGTCGTCACCGCCCACGGTAAGGGTCGCGGCGCCGTCGGTCGTGGCAATGCCCACATGGTCGTTGGCATCCGATTCGGCGTCGTAAAAAATGCCGCCGCTCCCCTCCGACCACAGACCCGTTCCCGAAATCGGCGGTCCGACCCAAGCGCCGCTGCTGTCGATCACCTCGCCGACACCCGTCACCGAAAAAGAGGAACCCTGAACATCAAGCGCCGCCAGGTTGCCGGCCAGGAAATGGGCGACTTGGGCCAAATAACTCGCGTTGACGTCGCCCAACCCTTTTTTGAGGGCTCGGCTCATCGCCGCGCTGTCCACGCCAAGCGAAATGCGGTCGCGGCGTGGGTGAATCGTCATCACAGAAACCTGGGTGCCGTCGGCTTGGTGCACGCTGATCCAAGCAACGGTGCGCGACAACAGCTTCTCCGGCAAGGGGTAACCTGCCGCCCCCAGCACCAGCAGGGGTCGCTCCTGAATCCACCATACTTTTTCGGCGCTTTCCACATGCACCGCCTCCCCTTGGGGATGCACGCGGTAACGCACCTCGAGCCAAAGTGCGTCGCCCGGCGCGGCGTCAAGCGCGACGGCGGCATCTTGCGGCAACCACAGCGGCACCACCGCCCCCGGCGTTTCACCGGCCTGCAGCCCGGTTGTCCCGAGCAAAAAGATCCAGCCCCACATCAGCGTTTGGGCAAAGGGGTTTCGCAGCAACACAGCAGCCTCCCAAGCGTCTTTTAGCCGGATCGGCCCCGGAAAAAGGACTGTTGGACGTATTTAGTGATTTTGGTTCACACGGTGGAATCGGGTTATTTTACCATTCGAACCCGGTTGATGAACACCTTCGCTTGCGCCACGTATATTAAGGATGCTCCTTGGATGAGCCGCACACCGAGCGGCCTGAATCCCCCACCTTCGATAAATCCAATAGGAAGTGAACCATGCGTGAATACCATTTGGCGCAATACAACATCGCCCGAGCCCTGTATCCCCTTGACGACGAACGCATGCACGGGTTTATGTCCCAGCTCGACGCCGTCAACGCGCTCGCCGAGGCCGCTCCCGGTTTTGTGTGGCGCCTCAAATCCGACAGCGGTAATTCAACCGATATCCAGCTTTACGAGGATGCGAGGATCGTTGTCAACATGTCGGTTTGGACCGATCCCGACACCTTATTCGAGTACACCTACCACAGCGATCACGTCAAAGTGTTCGCCGACCGCCACCAGTGGTTCGAGCGCCGCACCAAACAAGCCTCGCTGGTGCTGTGGTGGCATCCCGCCGACGAGACCCCAAGCGGGGAGGAAGGCAAAAAACGGCTCGCGTACTTACAGGAACACGGCCCAAGTCCTCACGCCTTTACGCTCAAAAAACGCTTCGACAAACCAAGCTAACCCGCAATTCTCATAAGGATTCGTCGCGAGAAGCTGAAAACCTTGTGCGTACGAAGATGACGACCGAGAGACGGCACAGGGGTCCGACCTTTCGCGGGGCCGACCTTTCGCGGGGCCGACCTTTCGCGGGGCCGACCTTTCGCGGGGCCGACCTTTCGCGGGGCCGACCTTTCGCGGGGCCGACCTTTCG
>NZ_JAFREP010000034.1 GCF_017377855.1 Acanthopleuribacter pedis | reverse complement strand
GAAAAAATGCCCCCGCTGAACGCGGCCGCTTCATCGGCCGCTAGGCCGGGGTATGCCTGGCTCTAACAAAAACGGTGGAACCTGAGATTTCCCCTTGCACTCAAACCCACAACACACTATCTGGGCTGCAACGGTCTGTAAAAATGCGCACCGCACCCAATGGGTGCGCGTCGTGCGCGACCCCGGCCCGCTTTTCCCAAACCATTTCGCTCCAGATCTTTAGCCAAAATCCCTCGTTTCAGCACTTCTTAGGTCTTATTTTGAACCTTCACCCGAAAGCCAGTCCGCCGGTTTGAGGTAATTTTGGTAAAGGTCGTCCTCACGGGAACCCGGCTCCGGTTGATAGTTGTATTGCCAGCGCACGAGCGGGGGCAACGACATCAGGATCGACTCGGTGCGGCCGCCGGATTGAATACCGAACAAGGTGCCGCGGTCGAAGAGCAGATTGAATTCGACGTAGCGACCGCGACGGTAGAGTTGAAATTCCCGCTCTGCCTCCGTTGACGCTGTAGCGCGCCGTTTTTCAACGATGGGTGTGTAAGCAGGTAAAAAATGTTCACCCACGGAACGCATGAAGGCGAAGCAGTCGTCGAAAGAACCCTGGTTGTAATCGTCGAAGAACAGGCCGCCGACGCCGCGGGTTTCGTCTCGGTGCTTGAGGTAAAAGTAGGTGTCGCACCATGCTTTGAACTTGGGGTACAGCTCGGGGCCGAAAGGATCACAGGCGGCCTTGGCGGTTTGGTGCCAGTGAACCACGTCCTCACGATAGGGGTAATAGGGCGTAAGGTCAAAGCCGCCGCCGAACCACCAAATCGGCTCGGCATCTTCACGAAAAGCGGTAAAAAAGCGCACGTTCATATGGGTGGTGGGAATGTGGGGATTGGTCGGGTGAATCACCAAGCTAACACCCATGGCGTCGAAGGCACGCCCCGCCAATTCAGGGCGATGCGCGGTTGCCGAACCCGGCATGTCGTCGCCGAATACCCGCGAGTAATTCACCCCCGCTTTTTCGAACAAGCGCCCGTCCAAGGTACGGGTACGCCCCCCGCCGCCTTTCGGCCGTTGCCACGCATCCTCCACAAAGTGATGCCCGGGATCCAGGGCTTCCAAACCACGGCAGATGCTGTCTTGCAATTCGGTGAAAAAGGCTTCAATCGGGGCGACATCAATGCGGTGGGGCATCTCAGACATGCGGGGGCCTCCAGGTGGCGTAATAAGCAAATCGCCCCCACTTTAGCGCGATCCCAAGGCCGGCGGCAAGAGCCGAACCCCGCGTTCATTTTTTTGCGACAATCTTAACGACACAAAGGGGTTAGCCACGAGGGAAGCAGCCATTTTTGCTAAGATGCGGGCACCAACGGTTCCCCCACCGGAACCGAATCAAGGGAAACACCACCATGAAACTGGGAACACCAACCACTTGGCTGCGCTTGGCGGCTGTTAGCGGTGCACTCGCGGTCGCCATCGGCGCGTTCGGCGCCCACGGGCTCAAGACCTTACTCGCCGAAAACGGCACCACGGCGACCTTCCAAACCGCCGCGGCCTACCATCTGACCCACACGCTCGCCATGTTGGTCCCGCAAGCGCGCCGTCACCATGGACTCGCCGCCTGCCATTTTTTTGCACTGGGCATCTTTTTTTTCAGCGGCAGCCTCTACACGCTGGCCGTGTTTAATCTCCGCTGGATGGGCGCCGTCGCGCCCATTGGCGGAACGGCTTTCATCCTCGGCTGGCTGTGGCTCGCAAAAACCGCGGGAGAACCGTCGCAAGAAAACACCTAAAGCGCGAACGCATGAAGGCCGGTCGGCACCACGCCGCCGGCCGGGCAAAATCGCCCTCACTCGGGGACAAGCCTGAGCCATCCCCGCGCCGGTCGTCCGAAAAAATAATCCAGAAACCTTTGCAATCGCACAGGTTACGCCTACTCTTTTTGAATGATACCTTTTCCATCACCCGACCACAGGCTCCCCGGTCGCAACAGATGCCCCCGGCAAAGCTGTTTTTTCGGGTGCTTTTGCAAGGAAAAGCCCGCCGGGAAATGTGGGTTAAGGCTCAAGGCTTTGTGATGATTGCCGATCTGGTTGTTAACCGGCAACCACCCCGTACGCTGACCCGCGCACCCACCGCATCGCCTCGGTGTTTGCGTCTCGGTTCCGAGGATTTTGGCAAAACCGCGAATGCGGCCCCGTCTTTTATCAATACATCGTGACTTTTTTGGCTCAAGCCGTCGGGATTACGCTAGAATACAATGGACTTCATTCCATGCCCCTATGTAGCGTTCGGTTGCCGGTCTTGGCCGGTACACCCGCCATGAGTCTCGTTAGAAAGGATGACCCGTTCTGCATGAAACCCAATAACCGAATTTTGGTCGTCGACGACAATATATCCATTCACCGAGATTTCAAAAAAGTCTTGAGCAACCCCCGTGCGGAAGAAAAGCGCAAACTCGCTCAAATCGAGAAAGGTTTGTTCCAAGACCAACCGGAAGAAGAGGACGAAAACTCCCTATTGGAGTACCAGAACTACCTCGTCGATTCGGCATTCCAAGGCGAAGAAGCGCTGCAAATGGTGATTAAAGCCCACGAGGAGGGCCGCGGCTACGCCATGATCTTCATGGACGTGCGCATGCCGCCCGGCTGGGACGGCATCGAAACCATCGCGCGCATTTGGGAACGCTATCCCGATATTGAAATGGTCATCTGTACCGCCTACTCCGACTACTCCTGGGAAAAGATTCTCGCCCAGCTCGGCACCACCGACCGCTTGTTGTTCCTGCGCAAACCTTTCGACACAACGGCCGTCAAACAAATGGCCCTTTCACAGACACGGAAGTGGAACCTCTCCCAGCAGGCCCAGCGTTACGTACGCCAGCTAGAAAGCGAAATCAAAGAGCGCAAACGCAGCGAGGAGCGCCTTCATTATCTGGCCCACCACGACAGTCTAACCAACCTCGCCAACCGCACCCAATTCTACGAAAACTTGGTCAAGTCGCTCGAATCCGCCAAAATTGAAGACAACAAGCTTGCTTTGTTTTTCGTGGACCTGGACCGTTTTAAAGAGATCAACGACACGCTCGGCTACCACAACGGCGATTTGATTCTCAAACAAATTGCACAACGCCTGCGCAAGGTGATCGGTGAAACCGGCTTGGTCGCGCGTTTCGGCGGCGATGAATTCGCCGTGCTCATCCATTCGGTGACCGCCAATGAGGATGCCGCCTTCTTGGCCACCCGCATCCACGACGTGCTCGAGCCCAACTTCAACCTGGAAGACCTCCAGCTTGAGGTACGTGCCAGCATCGGCATCGTTTTGTTTCCCGATCACGGTGAAGACGCCGATACCCTGATGCGCCGCGCCGATATGATGATGTCGGTCGCCAAAAAATCCGATCCCGGTTACACCTTTTACGATCCCAAATTCGACCATTACAGCCCGCGCCGCCTGATGCTTTTGGGCGAGTTGCGCCGCGCCATCAACAACAACGACCTCTGCCTCTACTACCAACCCAAAATCTCGTTTGAGACGGGTTACATCATCGGATGCGAGGCTTTGGTTCGCTGGCACCACCCCAAGATCGGGCGTATTTTTCCCGATGAGTTCGTGCCCCTCGCGGAACGTTCCGGTTTGATCAAACCGCTTTCCATGTGGGTCCTCAAAGAAGCCCCGCGCCAATGGGAAGAATGGCACAAACAAGGCATCGACCTCTCGATTTCCGTCAACCTATCGGTTCGCGATCTTTTTGACTCGCAGATCCCCGAAAAAATTGCAAAAATTCTCGACCAACACCACATGCCGCCCGAAATGCTGATTCTGGAAATCACCGAAAGCGCCATGATGGAAGATCCCCAGCAGGCGCGCAGCATCTTGGCCCGCCTCAACGACATGGGCATCAAGCTGGCGATTGATGATTTTGGTACCGGCTACTCCTCACTGGCTTACCTCAAAAACCTGCCGGTCGACGAAATCAAAATCGATAAAAGCTTTGTGATGGAACTGGATACGGACGAAGACGACGCCACCATCGTCAAATCGACCATCGACCTGGGCCACACCCTCGGCCTGAGTGTCACCGCCGAGGGCGTCGAGAAAAGCGAAGGTTGGGACATCCTCATGCAACTCGGCTGCGATTATGCGCAAGGCTACTTCATGGGTCGCCCGCTTCCGGTCGCCGAAATTAATCAGTGGTTTGAGGAATCCAACTGGGGCATGCGCGCCCACGCGGAAGGCTTAAAAGACATCGGAAAGTAATGCCGATCACCCCACCTTTGGGATTCGCGCGTCGGCGCGCGCTGGTTTCGGTTAACCGATCATCGCGCTTCGGCCGCTTGGGTCCACGGGCCCACGACCTTTATTTGTTCCTCACGCGGGTGAAGGGGATCAGGTTGGACGGCGGCGGTTCTTCCTCTTCCTTTGGCTCCTCAATCAGCGGGGCCGGATCCACCGCGGCCGGGATGGAGTCGAACGTATGCACCGCCGGCGAGGCGTTTTCGTTGAGCGCACGGTAATACGCCGAATACATAGTTTGAATCAGCACGGTGCCGACCGCGCCCAAATCACTGAGCGGGAAACCGCCGCGGATCAGCGCCGCGTGGATCAAAAACAGATGCCATGGCGCACGGGGCTTGGGTCGCACGTGGTACAGCCAGATACCCGTCCATAGGAAACGGTTCATCCACTGGCGCCGCCGCGGTTCGAAGATGTGTTGAATCAGAACCTCGGCGGTGACGTCAAGGTCTTGCAGCCACGTCTGGGGTTCGCCGATTTTGGCAAACAGCACGTTTTCGACGGCCTCGTCATCATCGAACCAGGTTTCGTGTAACCCGGACCGCATCAACCATTCCCGGTTCTGATTGGCGAGGGTCGGCCAACGCTTGGGATTGCGGTAGGTTTTGGGCATGTGTTCATGGAACATCTCGATCAGTTCACCGGCTTCCTGAACCTGGGCCCCCCAATCGGTGTGACCCAGGGTCTCGGCAACCAACATCAAGCCGGTAGGCGGGACCGCGTCATGCTCGAAACCCTCGGCGATGTGGGCCTGAAGCACCAGATCCAAATAGCCGGGATCGACCTTGTAATAAATGATTTGGTTTTTAACCATGTCCAGTTCTTGTTTGAGATCGGCCTGGCTATCGAAATAACTACACCACACGTCTTGCACACCGAGTCCTTGCTTGAGCAAAAGGTTGGCGAGCATGACCTGGTCTTTTTGCTGGATGACAAGCCACAAGCCCTGCGAGCCGGATCCGTCGATCAAACTGGCATATACCGAAACCAGTTGCCCTTTCTCGCTGGGTTCCGGGCTTAAGCCGCCTCGGCGCAGTGATTTAATGGTGGCGTCCAGGGGCGAACGTTGTTCCTCCGGCAACCAGTTGCGCATGGTGATCAAGCGCCGAAAGGTAACGGGCGAAACCATACCGTCGTGAGCAGCCTGGGTGAGGATGTCGGGTACCAGCACGCGCACCTCGCTGTCGTGATGCAGACACATCAAACCCACGATCTCGCGGATGACAGGATTGCGGTACCCGGCCAGGAACGAGAGTATTTGAAGCTGGCCCTCGGGTGGGATCAGGCGTAGTTGAGGCAGGAACAGCTCCACCAACACAAAAGGATCGTCAAAGCCTTGACGTTCCATATCCTCAAGAATGGCTTCCATTTCTTCAATGGAGTCACGTCCTGAAAAACGGTTGTAGTATTCGGCCAATTCTTGGGCGGCCTCGATTAACACGAAATCGGGCTCCATACCGCTTTCGCGCAGGGCTTCCATCACGTCCTGCTGGACAAACTGTCCCATGTGCGGCACCAGGATTTTATCGGCAATGGTTTCTTGAACCTGCTCCCACATCGGCGCGGCCCAACGCCAATTGCGCTCTAAACCATACTTGAGTTTATGGAGCGCCTCACAGAAAAGATAGTAACTCAGTTGATATTCAGGGCCAGGTTCTTCCTCTTTATGGGGGTAATGCATCTGTAACAGTTCCAGGAACAGCAGGGCCGCATCGTGGTGCATATCGATGAACCGTTCCAAAACCTGACTGATACGCGGGGGGCGTCTGGTTTGAATTTCCGGGAGCAAGGGCTCCATTAAAACGGACAATTCCTTGAGCCGCGTTTCGTGATCCACGGGTTCACCGGCACCGGGAAAGGAAGCGTCTTCGCCTTGCTCCATCATTTCATGAAGCGCGGCGACCTTGCCCTCCAGGGATTGAAGCCACCAGGCGGGATGTTCGGGGCCAAAGGTATCAACCGGGGGGACACGCAGCGGGTTGCCTTCTTTCATGACGCCGGAAAAGGAGCCAAAAGGTTTGCCGCGGTATTTCTTGCCGGTCAGTTCCCTGCGAAACAAACCGAAGCGTTCCTGAAGCCCGGCATAAAAATGGGGATCGGCGTTAAATTCGTCGAGCAAGGCCTTTAAAAGAATCATCGAGTTGGCCCCGTTGACAAAGTCCGGGTGTAGGCAAGGGCCGAAATCGGGGCGACCCGGATCGAGACTCAAATGGAAAAAGGTCCAATCATTGGTTAAATCGTCGCTGTAAAGGGCGAGCAGAACACGGCGCATATCGCCGCCGCCAGGCCCGGTTTGGGCGGGGTAAAACTCGAAGACAAAATAGGTTTTATCGGCAATCGGTGTGTCTTTGGCCGGCGTAATCCGGCGCAGGGAAAAAACCTCGCTCGGAAATAGCTCAACAAAGGCCTTAAATATCATCCATCCACCCTTCTTGGTCCCCGGGGCCGCTCCTTTTAGGAGAAAGCTTAGATTACCATTTTTGCCGTTCCATGAACATCATACGCCCGCGAGGAAACACCGGGGCGACAGCCATCGATCTCCCAACTTTTTCCCAGCTCGATGCGGTCGTGTTCCGCCTTCTCGGGACAGTTCTCGACGGCGCCAAAGTTGCCGGTCCCGCGGCGAACCCCCTTGTTCCGGCAAGGTTGGCCTTAAAGGGAACATGCCTGTTCACGGGTCGCGGTTCACCATGCGGGTTAACGCGGCATGATAACACAATCGCTCGAAAAAACGGTGACCGCGAGCGGTTCCGCGGCCGTTCATCTCACAAAGCGCATTTTAGCGTCCAGCGGCATCAATAAAAACGCTATTCGACAACATGCAGCAAGCCGTCCCGATGCAAAGACCCGTCCAGCCAGGCTTGTTTGAGCTTTCCATATTGAATTTTTCCGTTGTGGGTGCGCGGGATGAGTTTGTTTTTACCCAGGTGAACCTTGTCGGGACGGTACCCCAACACATCAAATACCGCCTGGGTCACGCGTTGCGATAAGGCGGTGAGGAGTGCGGCGTCCGGGCTGCGTTTTTCAATTTCAATAAACAGATGAATTTGCTCGCCCTGAATGTCCTCACCGCTTATGCCGAGCGCGGCGGACAAACGAATGCCGGGCACGTCCTCCGCGATTTCTTCAATCTCACGCGGGGCCAAGTTCCGACCGGCCTTGATAATGATGTGTTTGGAACGACCGACAATAAACAGCAGGCCGTTTTCATCTAGGTAACCAATGTCACCGGTACGAATCCAGCCGTCCCGCCAATGCAAAGCCTCGGTGGCGGTGGGATTGCGGTAGTAACCCTGGGTGCAGGATGGGCTACGCATCACAATTTCACCGTGCTCCCCGGTCGCGGCAAAACGTTCGTCAACGACCACGGCCGCTTCCATGCCGGGAATGGCTTTGCCGGCGGAGACATGGCCCTCGCCGTCAACCACGCGGTCCCCCCGTTGCATGTCCCAAAAGGTGACGGCCACGGAAGCCTCGGCCAGACCGTATCCCGGCTTGAGAACACCCGGTAAATCGAACTTGGATTCAAAGCGTTCAATCGTTTTGGGGCGCACGGGTTCCGCCGCGATCAGGGCCCGCTTGAGGCTGGACAGATCGTAAGCACCGCCGCCCTTGGAGAATTTGGTCGCAAACCGGTAGCCGAAATCAGGCGCGGCGGTCATGGTGCCACCGTGTTCCTTGATGGCTTTGAACCAGGGGAAGGGTTTGGGCGAAACGGGAAGCAAAACCAGCTTGGCGCCCAGATAAAAGGGGCACATGGTCATGGTGATCAAACCCATGTCGTGGTAAACCGGTAACCAACTCACGAACACATCCTCGGCCACGAATTCGGCGGCGGGGATCATTTGACGCACGTTGGCGATCAAGTTGCCGTGGGTCAGCATCACGCCCTTGGAGTCCCCGGTAGTACCCGAGGTGTATTGCAGCATGGCCAGATCTTCCGAGGTCACCGCGGCCGGTTCAGCCGCGCCCTCAAAAGCGCGGCCCTGCTCACAATCGCCGAACACCAAATCCGGCAAACCACTGTCCGAAAGAACGGCGTCGCGTTCCGGGCCCGCGATGTTTTTGGCGGTCACCACCATCCGCGCGCCGCACAATTTGGCGAGCAGGGCGACCCGAGCCGCGGAGGAACCGTGAAAAACAGGCACGGCAACGGCGCCGAGATACTGAACCCCGTAATAGGCGGCAAAGAAATCGGCACTGTTGGGCAGACGCAGCAGGACGCGATCACCCGCCATCACACCCCGGTCCTGGAGGTAACCGGCAAAGTGCCGCACGGCCTCCCAAAGGCTCGCATAGGTATGGGCGGCGTCGCCGAAAACCACGGCGGTACGATCCGGGGTCAGCTCGGCCCGACGCGCGAGCATCGCGGTCAGAGAGGGAATATCCACCATGGGATCCTTGGGTAAAATCGGCTGAGGCAACATAACACTTCACTCCAATCGGGAGAACAACGCAAAAGAGGGCGTCGCGAAACTCGCGCGACGCCCTCGTAACGGGTTAACCAAAAATCAAACGTGTGCCTGCATTTCTCACGGGGAATTCTGCGACGAATCCTTGTGACAATCGCGGGTTAGGCCGGTGTCGCCTGGGGTCGATGTTGGTTTTGCATCCACACATCGCGGACCTGCATCAGATCAGCGGGAATCGGCTCGTAAATGCCGTGACGCGCATAACCACATGCCTTGGGCACCCAGTGGCAGGTCAACGAGTTGCGGGTCTGGCCCACGCCCGTCGGCTTGTTACTGGAGTGGATCGCAAGCGAGGAGAAGAAAAGCACGTCGCCCGCTTTCAAAGCCGGACTGTAGGGCTCAAAACCGGAAACTTGCAGGTACTTGCGCAGCAAACGGCGCGATTTGGTGACGCTGTTCAGAGAAAAACTTTTGCCTTCCAACTGATAACCGCGAATGACCGAGCAGGAGTGATCCTCATAGGTTCGCGCGGCTTCTTGCGCCTCTTCCGAAAACAGACCGTCCTCGTAGATGCGGTGACTTTTGGGATACACGCAGAAACGACCGGCTTTTTCGTCAATGTCCTCAAGCGCAATCCACACACCCACCAAGCGGCCTTTTTCGGCGGCGTCAATAAAATGGGTATCCATGTGGGGATCGGTACCACGACTGCTTTCGAAGTACATGCTCTGCACCATCATGGCTTCTTCGCCAAACAGGGTTTCCACGGTTTTTACCAGCTCGGGATGGGTCAACACATCAAGCACCGAGCCGTGGAAGGCGGGGAATTGGTCGCGCATGGTCTCGTGGACGTCCAACATCGGGTTGGTCACGTGGCCGTGTTCATTGATGTTGTGCCGCTCCTGTTTGGAGGTGGTCTGCCGTAAAATCCGGCCCTCAAAAGGGCGCACTTGCTCGGCAAACAACGCGCGTGTTTTCTCGCACAACGCGGGGTCGATTAAGCCGCGGGCGACAATAAACCCTTCCTCGGCGTAGGTTTGGTGTATTTCACGCGCTTCGGCACCACGCGTTACTTCACCCAAAGCCCCAACACTACTCATACTTTATCCTTGTTCTGTCAGCAGTTTGTACGCTTGACCCAAGGTCTCGATGTCCTCGAAGGGAACCTCGTCAAATTCTTCGTCAAGCAAGGCCTCTACTTCGGCAACGATGTTCACCATCGCAATCGAATCGGCACCCAAATCATCCGTCAAATGACTCGTTTCGGCTAACCTGGCCTTATCGATGCCCAACTGTTCGGCAACGATTTTTTTAAATTGTTCAAACGATAACTCACTCATCCTCGGCTCCCCATGCATTGGTTCTTCTGGGCATCAATGGGCGTCTCTGTTTCGGTGTCCGCCCATGCGGTGGCGCAAATCCACGGCGCAAGACTCCGTCGCCCAACCTATTGGAAAACGCGGGTCCTGTCAAGTTGTTTGGCCGCGCGGGCTGGGGCTGACGAGCTAATCGTCGTCCTCGTCGTCCTCGTCCGGGTTGTAGCTGCCGGGAATGCGCATCCGCCTGCGCTGCCACTCATTGGCGGGTTCGTTTAGCGGTAGCCAAATCTCCATCACGCCCTCGTCGCTGTTGTAGCGACTCTGGAAGTCGTGCCGCGATGCAAGCCGTAACATGGGTTCATTTTCTGGCAACACGGTGCCGGTCATGATCAAGATGCCGCGGGCACGGGCGTAGTCAATCATTTTGCGCATCAACATACTGCCGAGCCCCTCCCCCGCCAGATCATCGCGGACGATAATCGCAAACTCGCAACTGATATTATCGGCGTCAATCCAAATACGAATCACCGCAAGGGTGTGGCTGACACCCTTAATGCCTTCCGTGGCGATAAACGCCATTTCACGGTCGTAATCGATTTGGGTAAGCCGCGCCATTTCGGTGTGGCCGATCGAGGTGCGATGGTGAAAAAACCGAAAACGAATCGATTCCCGCGACAGTCTACGGGCGAATTCGGCGTGGGCCGGTTCGTCTTCGCCGCGAATCGGGCGCAATTCCACCCGGCGACCTTTTCGGGTGACGGCCAACTCGCGAAGTTCTTCCGGGTAGGCCTGAATCAAGGAAGCACGGGGTTCACCCAAACGACACATGCCGTCCAAGGCGATGAGACCGTCGCGGTTCATCAGGAGTGGGTTCACTTCCAAACCTTCAATTTCGGGATTGTCGACAACAAGCTGGGAGAGGTGGACCAAGATTTTGCACAGTTCGTCCAGCAAGACGTCGGATCGATCCCCAAAAGCCTGGATCAGTGAATAAACCCAAGCGCCGCGCACAAGGTCACGGGCGAGGGCGATGTTCAGTGGGGGCAGGCCGATGCGACGGTCGGACATCACCGCGGTCGGCGGGCCGCCTTCACCGAACAACAGCAGCGGGCCGAACACGGGATCCCGGGTTACGGCGACATTAAGCTGGATATACCCCATGCCGCTGCGCATGGTTTGAACCGCATAACCCAGGCCGCGTCCATCGCGGTACCGTTCCCGCGCACGCTCTACCAAACGACCGGCGGCGGCGCGCAAGCGCGCCTCGCTGTCAATCGCCAACACAATCCCGCGGAAGGGTCGGTTCCCCGCGGCCTGGTACCAAAAAGGGCGGGTATTGGCGGAATGCAGGAACTTTAACGCCACGGGGTAACCTAAATCCGCGGCGGCTTCACAGAGTTCGTCAACATTTTCGGAGAAACGGGTATCCACAAAAGGCACGTCAAAGGCGGTGAGGATGTCGCGCACCTCGCGCACGTGGAGCAGGTTGCGACGCTCCTTTTTGGCGCGATCAATAATTTCAGGCACCTTGGCGCGGTCCAGGGAACTTTTGTCGGTCAGCGCGGGCGGGGTTTCCAACAAAACGGCTTGGTGGCGGTTGTTGTGAACCATGTGCATGAAGGCACGCACGGCTTTGTCCGGGGTGAAATATTGGGGAACCCCCATGCTGTCAAAGAGTTCACGACTCTCGCGCACGCTGGTCAGACCGATCCAACTGACCAATACGGGCCGATCAATGTTTTTCGCGGTTTCGGCCACGGCACGCGCCACGGCAATCGGCGGTGCGGCCTGGGTCGGCGCGTACATCACCAGCAAGGCGTCCACCCCGGGATCGGCGGCAACGATTTCCATGACACGTGCATAACGGACCTCATTGGCGGCGGCGCTGAGGTCAATCGGGTTGCGACGTGTCCAGAACGCGGGCAAGATTTTGGCGAGACGTTTGATGGTTTCCTCGGACACCTTGGCGAGTCGCCCACCGTTCAACACCAAACCGTCCGTGGCCAGCACACTCGGCCCCACCCCGTTGGAAATAATCGCCAGTCGCTCACCGCGCAGTTTCTTGGCCGCGGAGAGGGTGGCGAGCGCGTCGAACATTTCATCGGTCGAGTGAACCCGCAACACGCCGGCACGGTGAAACACCGCATCGTAGACCTGATCCGTCGACAAGATGCCACTGGGCGGTACAGCCGGTGTTTCTTGTGCTTCCGCCACACGGCCACTTTTCACGGCCAACACCAACTTGGAGCGCGAGGCGGCACGAACCGCGGAAATGAAACCGGCGGCCGAGGTAATGCGCTCCAAGTGTAGCAATATGGTTTTGGTATTGGGGTCGCCGGCAAGGTAATCGATGATGTCGGTAATCTCCACATCCACCGCATCGCCCAGGGTGAGGAAGTGAGAAAAACCAATGCCGCGCCCGTGGGCCCAGTCAATCATGGCCGAACCCATAATGCCCGATTGGCCGACGTAAGCCACGTTGCCCGGCTTCACGTTGAGGTGTGCGTAGCTGGCGTTCATGCGATGGCCCGGCACCAAAATACCGAGGCTGTTGGGGCCGAGCACGCGTACCCCGTAGCGTTCGGCGGCGGCATACACGGAATCTTTCAGCGGACGCCCGGAGCGGCTCTGCGTCCGCGACAGGCCGCCCATGAGAATCAACGCGGCTTTAACGCCAAACCGTCCAAGCTGGCGCACAAGCCGGGGAACGGTCGTCGGCGGGGTGCAAATAATCGCCATCGAGGGCACCTTGGGTAGGTGGCGTACCTTGGCGAAACAGGGTTTGTTTTGCACGCGGGCGTACCCCCGTTGGTTCACCACAAAGAGTTCGCCCTCGTAACCGGCGTCGATCAAATTGCGCAGCACGACCGACCCAAGGTTCTCATGGCGCGCTGATGCACCGATGACCGCGATTGATTTGGGCCGAAAAAAATAGCGTAGGTGACGTGTACTCACGGGCACGCTCCTCACGAGGGGAAATCCTGGAACGGGGATCAGGCTTTATTATAGGAACGGAACGGGGTGGCCCAAAATAAAAAACCCCGGCATCTGCCGGGGCGGGAGGTTCCGAGGGATGGAACAGACCTATTTTTCTTTGACGGGGTCCTTGTCTGCTTTCGGTTGGGTGTGTTGGCCGCACTTGTGTTTGGGATCCTTGGAAAAACAATGGCCCACGGCTTTGCCGTCTTTGTTAATGGTGGCGACCATGGCGGATTGAAAACGACCCTCGAGGTCGACAACCACGGTGCCGTCGGCGAGGCTTTCTTGAACCAAACCTTCGCTGCTGGTGTTGATCATTTCGGCCAAAGCTTCCTGGACATCGGGTGTCAGATCGGGGTTGCGGACCAAACCGCCGCCGTCAATTTGGACGACGTACCCGCCACCACCTGTTTGCGCCTTGGGTTGGTCGGCTTTTTTCTGTGACGCGACTTTTTCAGCGGGCTTGGTTTTGGCAGGTTTTGGCGCGGGATCACCGGCGAAAAGCAGCGGGGTGATCAGTACAAGCAGGCAAACGAAACGACGCATAACACCGTCCTCACAAAGGCTCTGTTAATTGGGTTGACGCTCGCGTTGCGGCTTCACGGGCACAAGCACCGGTTGAGGTGCCGGCGTGGGAATCCCTAGGCCGTTAAGCAATCGCTGCCAGAAACCGGGTTTGGGGCCGACATGGTAGACGACAAAACGGTCTTGAGGAGCAGGATCTGCATCACGGAACAGAGAAAACCATTTCATAGGGGCGTGCCTCACGAAGTTAGATTGCGGGACCCGTTTTCGGTAACGTTATTTTAATACCGAACGCGTAATAAGCAAATCGGAAGTGCCTAAAGAAAACTTGAAGACTAATTAGTCCCGGGTGGCGAAGTGCGCGCCAGGTCACCATTCACGCACAAAAATGGGCGCTTTTGAGGGCCACCAAATATGTACTGGAGCGCGGGCCACGATGGTTCCGTCGGCAAAGTCCACCAAGGCCAAGCGCGCGGGCGACCCGAACAACCGAACGATCATCTTGCCGAACCAGGGTTCCTTGACCAACATGAAGGGGATCTTTTCGCACGACCCAATAAAGAGGGTTTGTGCTGACCGACAGGACCACTTTTAGATGGTAGGCGAATACCCCTTTATTCACACCATCGAAGCGGGCTAGCCCTTTTGAAAAACACGGGCTAACCCGACGCGGCGTTCGAAGATCCGAAACCACGCAATCACCGGACGCACGCTAGGTTTTATTGTGGCGGGGGCGCCGTTTGCTGGAAGGCGTCGAGTGCGCCGACCTCGTCCATCATCACGGCCAAATTCCCAAACTGGCTGAAGGTGAAGCGCTTGCGGTATTCCGCCCAGGCTAAAAGACAGGCGATTCGCAAAATGGGATCCCCCGGGGTTCCATCAAAAGAAAGATCGGTCCCATCAAGGGCTTTCAATCCCGATTGGACGCGGTCTTTTTGGCGTTGGATGTAATCAGATTGGTATTCGCTGATGCCGTCCCGCTCCAATAAAAAAATGTTAACGGCCGTATCGAGCACCGTGTTCGCCAGGGCATAGAGTTCGGTGTCTGCCGGGGTCGGCAGGAACTTTTGACCCGCCTTGTCGCGCAGGTGGTGCAGGATCGCGCTCGAATCATAATAGTGCAGGTCACCGTCGCGCAGGAACGGCACGCGTTTGGTCGGTGAATTCGCATAGCTTTGGTCGTAGTTGGTTTCTTCGAATTCAAAGGGCCGGCCGGTTTCCAACAACACAATGCGACAGTGGCGTACAAAGGGCGAGGTATAACTTCCGTACAAGGTGCAATCCGACATCGAACACTCCTGATCTGCAAACTTTAAGAACCGATAGATGGTAACTGGATCTTAACAAGCCTTGGACGGGTTTGCTTAGCAGACTTTTCGATTTGGGCGGTTTTGGGGCTGCAGCGGCGTTATCCAGGCGAGCTTCCTGCTTTTCAAGGTTTCGTCAGCGCACCGACCATGCAGCAGGGAAATAACAGCGAACCGCCGAACCGCGGCGGCACGGCACCGCTCACGCCGCTAACTCGGCTTTTTGGCGCGAACGGCATAGTAACCAAAAACAGATCGGGTCAGGCCCAGGGCCAAACCAAACATGGGTGCCAAGGCATTGGCCAAACGGTGGTGACCGAGTTTCTTGGCTTTATTTTTGTGGTATTCGCTCGCAAAAAAATGAGCCGTCACCCGTGGGATGTGAAGGGCCGAGGGCGCGACCCTCCAGGACCAATCGATCACCTCGATAGCCTCGAATCCGGCCGCTTCGAGCGCCGCGACAAAGGCGTCACGCTCAGCAAAAGTTTCCAAGGCCCAATAATCGTGGACTTTTCCGAGGATCCATCGGGGCAGACGCCATTTGGGCCGGCGTTTGAGGAAACCGTCGACCACAACCCAGCTCGCGCCGGGCTTGAGCACCCGGTAGACCTCCTTGACCAAGGCTTCTTTCCCGGGCCCGGGCGCGTGGCAAGCGCTTTCTAGGTTCCAGGCCCCCTCGAAGGAGGCGTCGTCAAAGGGCAAATCGGTGAAATCGGCGTTCACGAAACGGGGCCGTTGGGCTTGTGGCACCCGCTGACTCGCGATTTGCGCACGGGTGATTTGCTCGGCAACCAAACTAACGCCGGTAATGTGCAGCGCTTGGTGTTCGCGGGCGAGTTGGTTGGCGGTCGCCCCGGCACCACAGCCACAGTCCAAGACACGCCCGCTGTTAAGACCCAAAAGCTTTAAAACACGACGGTTCATCGTTGCCAGCATGTTTTCCAGTTGAAAAGGATTGGCGCCGCGTTCGTAGTAACCGAAATGCATGTTAAAACCGGGACTCCAATACCGGTAATCCAGACCCGATGCTTCGTAATACTGCTGAATATGCTGTTTCGAGCCACCGCTTTGGATGATCGGCCCCGGTCCCGAGGATTCGAAATAAGGGTCAGAAGACACCGGCGGAGCCGGTGGCTTGGCGGCGGGAGAAAGGCAGGATACAGACATAGGACCTCCAGTCACAAGGGATCGTTATCATTGGCTTTAAAGGCTTTTTAAGATATTGAACTCGTTCAAAAGCTCACATAGGTAATCTAAGTTCCCATTCACCAAAAGGCAAGGATTTTCCTGAACGCGTTCAAAGTTTTTCAATAGAATCCAAGGGCGAATCAACCTCGCCGGCGCGATTCCCGGCTCACGGCCGGCGGGCTCTGTATATAATGAACTGATCCCCTCTCTTTCATCTCGTATCTCGCCGAGGAGTTGTCATGGCTTTCGTCCGTTTTTCTTCGATGATCCTTGTTTGCTTTGGGTTGCTCGCCCCGCTACTCGCCCAGTCCGGCGGCACCTTTACCCTGGAAACCCGCGCCAACTATCGCGATAGCGACGAACTTTCGTTGCCCATTGCCTTCCCGTTCCCCGATGATTTTCTACCGCCCGGCGCCGAACGTGGCTCGCTCAACACCCCGGATCCCGGCAGCCATGGGGAGATTTCACGGATTAGCTTGACCATCCACCAGGCGTGGTCCGCCCGTGCCCAAGCTAAGTTCAAGCTGGATACCATCGATAAATACGACCGCAACCCCACCACGGATGACAACAAAATCGATATTGACGAAGCCTGGTTCCTCTACGGTGATTTTGTGGCGGAGGATCAGGCCCAAAGCGCCTCGGGCTGGTACCTGAAATTCGGAAAAATGGCCAAATTCGAACGGCAAAACGACCGCCGTAGCGAGGGTTACGGGGTGCTCTCCACCGCCTTCAACCGCTTTGAGGATGCGGGCATTGAGCTGGGCGCCCAAATCGGCAACCACTTTTATGTCAAGGGTTCGTTCACGGTCGGTAATCCGGTATTTTTCCGCGATACCAACGCCCTCGCCGGCGACAACGGCACGGACGCGGGCAACCCCGCCAACGGCGCCAACCCACAACCCGAGTTAGGTTCCGGTTTCCCGATTTTTTACGACGCGGACCTGGAGGACTACGATTTTGATGAACCCGAAACGGGCATCGCGCTCGGCCTCAAATTCGGCGATGTCGCCGCGGGGAACGTGGTCAACCTCATGGCGTTTGCCTACAACCGCGACCTGCGCGACACGGTGGATATGACCGGCTCCTTTTACGGCGGCGACCTCGACCTCCTCAACGGGGTGGCGGAGGAACTGGGCCCGGCCTTTGCGGGCGGCTTGCCCATTGAAGGCCGCAAAAAAGAAGAGTTCGGCGTAAACCTCTGGGTCTATTGGGGACAATTCACCGCCTTTGCACAATACGTCGACCAAGAGCAGGCTTCCCTACCCCGTGACGGGTTCGAAATCGAAGCGGCCTACACCATTGAACTCCCCTTGCTCGGTGCGGTCGCCGGCAAACCCATCCTCCCCTGGCTGCGCCCGGCATTCAGGTACTCCGAGATCACCAACGACTACGCCGGCAACGCGCGCATCTATCCGGCGCCCAGCGTATGGTGGGACTGGCGGAAAACGGATTACGCGCTCAACGCCCTGCTTTACCCCGGCCTCTTGCTCACGCTTGAATACAGTGACAACCAGTTTTTACTCCCGGTCGGGTGGCGCAACGCGGATGAGACGGTGATTAGCTTGGGCTGGAAATGGAACCGAGGTTGGGGCGACCACGCCGCGGAGAGAAATTAAGCCAGGAAGCCCCCAAGCCGTGCCAGGCGACAGGCAAAGCCCGCATTTCTCGCGGGCTTTTGCCACCAACAAGGTGGCGACAGACAGGATTACGACGGAAATCAGGCGCCAGGCGGGAAAGCCGCCGAGGAAAGAGGCATTCCCGCCTATCCAAGGGCGGGCAGGGTTTCGCCCAGCAGGCAACCCGCACGCACCGGCCCCAAATCTGGAGACCTTTTAAACCAGGCCGTGCCCGACCGGCACAACCCCGTACAAAGGGCCCTAGCTAGAGGTCGTAGGTCCGAATCGTATAGACGAATTCTTGGTTTTCCTCGTTATCAAAAAAGACCGTGGCTTTGCCGTCGTGGATGCCCATGAAGTAACCATCGTAAACAACCGGCTCACCGATCATACGGCCGTTGGGCCCGACACGAACCACATACTGAAGGGGCGACTCGAGTTTGTCGCCATTGGGCACCGTGTAGGCCACGGCAAAATCGGCACCCAACTCGCCGAACCAGGTAATCCGTGACCAAGCGTTAAACCAATCGCGCATATCGCGAAAACTCAACCGCGTAGGCGGCCATCGGTCGGGATGGGGTACAAAATCGCGCAACAACAGGGGAATGAACTTGGCCTCGAAGGGTTTGCCGTCGGGGATCTCACGCTCAGCTTCCATCGTTTGGGCATCGTAAATTTGAATACGGGGTTCCAGTTGATCCATCACCAGGTAACGCCCGTCGCGATGGGCAACCCACAGTAATTTGAAATTATTCTGGAGTTTGCCCTGCGCCTCGGTAGCTTTGCGCCAAGCGTGCGGCGATTTCTCAACAATCAAATCGCCACCGGGTTCAATGCGGTAGTCGACCTCGACCAAAACCGGCGGATAGGTATCGGAGCGACCGCGGAAGCGGGACAGGTCAACCGCCAGCAAACGATCTTTAACCCGTACAAACTGCCGGAAAAAAACCGGTGATTTCGCCAAGTAATCACCTGTGGCGGAAAAGACACTGGAGCGAATCAAAGATGCGTCTACCAGCCAGTAGTGCTCACCCGTCCAGAGCGCTTCACCCAAATTCACAAACTCGCCGGGCCCTTCGCCCTTGTCGCCAAGGATGTTAATGACCTTGCCTTCACGATCCCAATGCCAGAGGTGATACTGGGTCGCGGCCATGTAGGTACCGTCTTGATTTAAATACACGCGGCTGGGTCCCAAGTATCCCAAGTAACGGCCACGGTTCTCCAACTTGACCTCGGTCAAGGGACTCACCATGAAAATCAATAGAAAAATGTGCGAAGCCAACGGCATCTCCCACTGCTCACGCCCCCAAGCACGGGGTTCATAAAGCCATAACAATCAAAAATACGGGTTTAAAGACATACAGTTGCGATTTCATCCGCATTCCGGGGAAACCGCACAAGGATGAAAGCATTATAAAGGACGGGAAAGTGACGCGCCACATTCTTCTGTCAACGCGCAAAGGATAAACCCCTTGGGGCCCATCTTGCCGCGCCACGTCATAGCTTGCTTAGCCAACAATTCCAGCGAAACGGACGCCTTCTTACGATGAGGTCTTGATCACAAAGGCTCAAAAACCTGAAAGAACCAGACCCGCGAGAAGGCCGTGCCCCACAAAAAATAATACAGCACCAACCCTTTATTTATCAAATGCTTGTACAAGATTGTCACAACGTTGGCTTTTCTTTTCTCAAGCAGAGGCGAACAAGACACGCCCGGCCGGCGCCGACAATCGGCCATTTGCGTTTGGCAAAGCAAGTTTCAGCCTATAAGATGAAGTTCTATAACGTACCTGGTGCTCGATCAAACCGCGATTGAAAAGAAAACGCGCTGTTGCCCCAACAATCCCCCGCGGAACCTTGGTTAAAACAGTGATCCATCTTTAGAGCCATCTATTGTTTTTTCGTCGATAAAACATGGTTCGGTTTTGAGCGGATGTTTCTTTTTCAATCTTGTATCGGCGCCGGTTTTTCCCCACACCAGGTTTTCCGAACGGAAGGGTGACCCCGTCACCAGGTGTTTCAGACCCCGCCCGAGGCGCGCGGTCTTTACCAATTCGGAGAAACCTAGAATCACTGACCGTTAACCATTTGTTGACGCCGTTTCAACCGCGCACAACCGACGAAGATACCCAGGTTTCGATGGGTTGATTTGGGTTCGGTTGATGCAACAGGCCGGACCCAAGTCGGGAACCTGCCTTGGGTTGAATCTTAGTGTCACGCGTTTTTGTTTTGTAAAGATAACCGGGACCCGAAACGGGGCGCCACACCACATTTATCACACCACAGGGGGATCACGTGGGTTTTCTCGACGATCTGGACAGCGCATTTGACAACATCATGCTGGAGGAAGGCGAAAGCGCGGAACCGCCCAAGGAGGGCCAGGTCCAGTTCAGCGGCTTGGACGACATGGGTTTGCCCAACGATTTGCGCGAGTTACGCCAAGCGTTGGCGGGTGAAACCATTCTTCCCATCGCCGCGTTGCTGGCCACACTCGACCGCGGTCGACGCGCTTACACCTTGGGCGCCTTACGCGGTGCGCTGGATTACCACCTCAAGGTTGAAAACGACGAAAAGCAACAAGATTTGATTAAAGCGCTGATCGGCGAGTTGACCACCCGTCGCGGCACCGCGCGCCAGGCCTTTTTGCCCAAACAGAAAACGCGGTTCCAAGAGATGGCGGACGGTCTGCCCAAGGTCGATTTGGCCGACGGACCGGACCGCGTGCAAGCCTTCCTCAAGCTGCTGACCAAAACCCCGGAAACCTCGTTCAAAGAAGCGGAAAAGTGTTTCCGCTCCGGCATTTGGGAAACGGCCAGCGTGGAAAAAGGCAGCATGTTGGAATTAACCAAGTTAAGCACCATGGAAGAACATCAGGTCGCGGCCCTGAAGGCGGCGGTCGCCCAATAACCGCACCCGATTGAACCAACCCACGTGAGGCCCGCGCGATTTTTTCGATGCGGGCCTTTTCTATTTGTTAGAGTGGGCCCAACATGCGAGTCGAGGAGGCCGAACCATGTGGTTCCAAAAAGAGATCACCCTAGGCGCCAAACCACGGGGTTTCCATTTGGTCACGAACGAGATCACGGCGGCGGTCCCGGAGTTGGCCAAGTTCCGCATCGGCCTGGCCCATATCTTTATCAAACACACCTCGGCCTCACTGACAATTAACGAAAACGCGGACCCCAGCGTGCGCCGCGACATGGAGCGCCATTTTAATAAGTTAGCGCCGGAAAACGCACCCTACTACGAGCATACCTACGAAGGCCCGGACGACATGCCCGCCCACCTCAAATCCAGCCTGCTCGGCAACGCGCTGTCGATCCCGATCTCGGCGGGCAAACTCAACCTCGGCACCTGGCAAGGCATCTACTTAAACGAACACCGCGACTACGGCAGCAGCCGAACCTGCGTGATTACGCTCAACGGCGAGTAAGCTCAACATCCCCAAATCATTCATTCACTTATTCATTTCTCGAGACACTTTAGTGCGAACCGAGGTTTTCCTGTACCATGATCGCCGGAATCATCACGTCAGCTACCAATGCCTCACCCAAGAGATCCGCCAACTGCAGCAATAAGCAACGAACCACTTGGTCATTCTCAAAAAGGGCCCGGGCAAATGGGTCGTGCTGATTGACGATTTGAATCGGTGCGAACCCAACACATGAGCAACCTTCATTAACTTCATACGCAAGCCATTCAAACCTTTAAACAAATTCCATGTCTTCGCTGTAGTTTTCGAAGCGGGTGTATTTTTTGAAGAAGGCCAGGTTGACCGAACCCGTGGCGCCGTTACGGTGCTTGGCGATGATCAGTTCCGCGATGCCGAACTCCTGCTCGTCCGGGTCCTTGTCGTCTTGGGTCTGCTCTTTTTCCTTGTAGTAATCCTCACGGAACAGGAAACATACCATGTCGGCATCCTGCTCAATCGAACCCGATTCACGCAAGTCGGAAAGCTGGGGACGGTGATCCGAACGCTGCTCGGCCGCGCGGGAAAGCTGGGACAGCGCGATCACCGGCGCGTCGATTTCCTTGGCCATGATTTTCAAACCCCGCGAAATCGCCGAAACCTCTTGAACACGGCTTTGCTGTTGTTGCAGTGTCGAACCCGACATCAACTGCAGGTAATCAATCACCACCAAATCCACGCCGTGCTCTTGGTTGAGCCGTTTGAGCTGGGCGCGCATCTGGGCAACGGTTGATTCACCCGAGTCCTCAATGAAAATGTTGGCGTTGCTCAGTTCGGCAACAGCCAAGGCGACGCGGTTCCACTCTTCTTCCATCAATTTACCGGTCCGCAACGAGGAAATACTCACCCGTGCTTCACTACCGATTAAACGCATCACCAACTGGGCGCCCGGCATCTCCAGTGAAAAAAGCGCGATGTTTTTGCCGTCTTTTACGGCCGAGTTCAGTGCCACGTTCAATACGAACGAGGTTTTACCCATCGCCGGACGGGCGGCCACAATGATTAAGTCGCCCTTCTGCAAACCCGCGGTCATGCGGTCCCAATCCATGAAACCGGTGCGCAAACCAACCAGCTCGCCGTCTTGGGCGGCCCGTTCGCGCATGGTTTCGTAGGTTTCGTTGATCAGCGCCCCGAAATCGCGGAAGCCGTGGTCGACCTTGCCCTCGCGGAACTCTTGCAGTGAGTTCTCGGCGACGCCGATGGCGGCCATGGCGTCCATCTCGCCCGACACCGAGATTTCGGTCAGTTTCTGGCCGAAGTGGGCCAGCTTGCGCAGCATCGCTTTTTCTTTGACGATGTTGGCGTAGTGCTCGATGTTGGTGGTGCGCGGAATCCCGTGGGTCAGTTCATCCAGGTATTCGTAACCGCCGGCGTCTTCCAGTTCGTCGCGTTTAATCAGTTCGTCGGCCACCAAAACGGGGTCGATCTCGTCGTCGCGCTCGAACAGCAAAACCAAAGCCTGGAACACCAAGAAGTGGTGGCGACGGTAAAAATCTTCGGGCGTAACCACGTCGAGCACGGGCGCGATGTTGTCTGCTTCCAGCAGCATGGCACCCAATAAAACCCGCTCGGCTTCATCGTGGTGCGGCATGCCCTTGAGTTCAATCGCCGGTTTGTCTTTGTCGCGTTTCTTTTTCCACTCTTTTTTCTGTTCCATCTGCCTTCGCCACCATCCCGTCATCCACAACGGAACCCGGCCGATCTGCTCCCAAAAGTGGAAGCTCGGCAACATCGAGGGAAAGCCGCGCGTGGAGCCTTATCCTACCCTCTCCCCCGCCCGACTTCAAGTAGCGGCGGTGCACCACACCGAGAAGAAGCGCGCGGGCCGCAACAGTCGGTTTTCAACGCGCCAACCAATTCATTTAAAACGGCTTTTCCATCACGTGAGCAAACCTTGCCGCACCTTGCGGTTAGCGGTATGATGACAGGGTAATCACACCACCCAACACCTTGTTCAACGCCCTAAGTCCCTGAAAATCAGGGTGCAGGTGGTGGTTTTCGCGGCTCAGCCGGCGACATCCCGAGGGAGGCAACCATGGCAAGAAAACCGAAAATTTACGGCGGCAGTACCAAAGGCGACGGCAGCAAAAAGAAACGGCGCGTCTCCGGTAAAGACAACCTTGGCAAGCTGATGCGCGCGCACCGCGATCTCGAAGATCTGCTGTACGGCTATAGCTCGCGCGCCGATTTCGTCTATGACGATATGGATTTCAGCATTGAGGAATTCTCTGACATGACCGGCGCCGATTTGGAAGAGCTGCTCGAGGACATCGACGAAATCGTCCGAAAGAGATAAGATGTTTTTCGACTGGTCACCCCAACAACTGATCCACCTGGACCAAGCGACGTCCACCAACGACGACGCCTTCACCATGCTGCAACACCAACCGGCCTGCCTGCTGTGGACGACCCACCAAACAGGCGGGCGCGGCAGTCGCGGCCGCTCCTGGCTGTCGCCACCAGGCCATGGCTTGGCGCTTTCGATGGGTTGTTCGCCCGCGCCGGCACGGCCCGATCAATTTTGTTATCCCATTTTCGCGGCGGTCGCGCTCCATGAGGTGTTGTGCGATCTGGCCCCCGGTGCAAGCTGGACCCTCAAATGGCCCAACGATTTGCTGCTGGACGGCCGCAAGTTGGCGGGCATCTTGTGTGAATCGCGCTGGGTCGGCAAACAGGTGGCGGTGGTGATCGGCATCGGCGTGAACCTCAAGCGCCACGCGGGTATGGAGAACCTCCCCAAGGGCTACGCGGCCCTGGATGAACTGCCGGATCCGCCCCAAGCGGAACAGCTTGTGCGGCAACTTTTTTTCACGCTGCCGCTCCAATTCGAAAAGTTAGCCCAGCCGGCATTGCTCACCGCGGCCTGGCAGCAGCGCTGCGGATTTCCGCTCGGCACCCGTGTCACGCTCACGGCCAACGGGCGCACCCTCTCGGGCACCTATGAGGGCCTCAATCTTGAGGGCAATCTCAAAGTCCGCGACGATTACCATCAGCTCCATCAAATCGCCCAGAACTGCGACGACTTCGCGCTGACCCCGCTCTAAGTCTCTTTAATGAATAGGGATGCAAAAAGCACGGCCGCCTGGGACCGTGCTTTCCTTTTTTTGATTTAGAAGTTCGGGTAGACGTTAATGGTTTGGCCGCCTTGGCCGACCACGTTGCCGCCGGACTGCCAGCGACTGTCGTTAATCAGGGCTTTGAACGCGAAGGTTTCGCCGTTGGCAAAGGCATCGGTGCTCCAAACCCAAACGTTACCTGACGACCAATTCGCATCCACACCGCTGCCCCAGCTCAGGGGCGCGGAATCGCCGCGAATGGCGATATTGTTGCCGAAACCGACATCGTAATGCACGCGAATGGTGGTAGTGGTACCGGTTCCATCGCCGCCGTCGCCACCGTCGCCACCGTCACCGCCGCCTTGAACCCAAACGGCGTAGTTCTGACCAGAGGAAGCCAAATCCCAGCCGGCACCGGGCGACCAATCACCCCAGCCAACTTTGACGGCCACTTTGTTGTCGATGTAAGCGGCGTATTTACTGCCGTCGGCGGCGACAACATTGACGCTGCTGGTAGAGGTAATTCCTTGATTCTTGCGGATCTGGATCAACTCACGGATTTTATCGCTGAGGTCGGGAAAACCACCAAACGGATACTGGTGCGTCCAGAAAACACAGGGAATGCCGGGGTGGGTCAGGATAAAGGCGTAACCGGCTTCGAGGTGGAAACGCGGGAAGGGCTGAACATACGCACCACCGCGCTGTTCCTCGGTGTCGTGGTTCTCGATGAAGGTCACGGATTTGCTCGAGTCACGGCTAATCAAGCCGGCAAAACGCAAAGAACCGTAGTTGTTGTTGTTAAAGGCGTCGATCAGTTGAAAACGCAATGGGAAATCGAAAGCAGTGCTGTTTTGCGCGGCGTTAACCCAGTTGTGTACGGCATTGGTGTCGCCGTCGAAAAACTCGCCGATGGAGATCTCGGGATTGGTGCGGTCGTTGTAAAGCTTGACGGCCCAAGGGGCGAATCCTTTGACCAAATCATAACGCCAACCTTTGTAACCCATGCCTTTTAATTGGTTTAACCAAGCGACAATGTCGTTTTGAAGCTGGGGCAGGTTGTGGTCGAGATCGCGGGCGCAGCAATAGGCTTCACCGGTGTCCGAGTTGCCGCTTTTGCCGCCGTTCCACTCATCGTTTTGGGCAATGTACCAGCTCGGCCAGGCCGGATTACAGAAATCAGCCCAGCCGGTACAACCGACGCGATGGTTGACCACGATGTCGGCAATGGGTGCGACGCCGCGGCCGTTCAGGGCGTTTAACAAGCTTTGCAGTTGGGCCTGGGAACCGTAAAACGAGTTGTAGTTGTTTAATTCACGGGGCAGGTAGCCTTCTTTGGAAGCGGCATCGGAAGAAGGTGGCAGCCAAATCATGGTGTAGCCGTCTGCTTCAATTTGCCCGGACAGACCCTCCAGGGTTTGCCACCAATTGGTAGCCTGTGAGGTCCAGTGGAAACCCTGAAGCATGACGTCGGGTGAGCCGGCAAAAGCAGAAACAGAAAGGAGGAAGGACAATAGAAGCGATTTCAGATTTTTGATCATTTTTCTCTCCTCAAGTGGGCCTGCAACGGGCGAGGAGGGGACCAACCAAATGGAGCAGGGGAAAACCCCGCGGCAGCAATGCTCTATATGTGAACCCCGGCCAAACCACCGTTCAGGCAGTCACCGCGTGGTGCGGTGGAAAGATGATCCTGACGAAATCAATAGCGATGGCACTTAGCTTGGCAAACGAGTTTGGGATCAAATCCGGTTCCAAACCCGAGAAAGCACAATCCCGATGCTTGGAGAGCAATTCAAGTCGGGTTGCGTTTTTTGAACAAAATGCATGAATTGAAAACCAGTTGCTCGGCCGAAATAGCGGCAACAAAAGGCAACGGTCGAAAGAGGCAAGATCAACGAATATTCGAACAGAACGCCTTGAGCAAGTCAATAAAATTTCCGCGTTTTTTCAATCGACTCATGCGAAGGTGAGCAAGGTCAACCAAAGTTCCGAGAAGCACATTTTTTGGCAACGACAACCACACCCCCAACGCAAAAACCGGCACCGGGGAAAGGTATCCCGGTGCCGGCGCTTGGTTCTGGTAAATCTCCAGGAGTGAGGCGCGGCTAGCCCGCATTTCTCACAAGGATTCGTCGCGAGAAGCAGAAAGCCTTGTGAGGACGAAGGTTACGACCGAGAGACGGCGCAGGGGTCCGACCATTCGGCGTAGCAGAGCTACGGCGAAGGCGGCTCGACCGAGTAATGCGGAAGGCCGCCCCCTCGTAATCACATGGCTTGCCCCGTAGCAGAATTCCTTGTGAGTAATGCGGGCTAGGCCTCGTTGTTCAACACAATCCGGTAGCGCGCTTTACCGGCCTTTAGGTGGTCCATGGCCTCATTGGCCTGACTCATGGGGAAATGTTCCACCATGGCTTTGATGTCGTGCCGGGCACAGAAATCCAGCATTTTGGCGAGTGTGGCCGGGCTGCCCAAGGGCGAACCGGAAACGGAGCGCTGCTTGCCAATCAGCGAAAAGGCGGGAACCTCAATCGGATCGGGTACGGCACCGACGGTGTGGAGACGACCCTTGGGCGCCAAAGCTTCGATGTAGGCCCCCCACTCAAGATTGACGTTGGTGGTATTCATGACGAAGTCAAAGGTGCCGGCCAAGGCCGCCAACTGCTCGGGATCGCGGGAGTTAACCACCTTGTGCGCGCCCAAGGCTTTAAGCTGCTCGGTTTTATCGGGATTCGAACTGAACGCGGTTACCTCACAGCCCCATTTGTTTAAAAACTGCAGCGCGAGGTGACCCAAGCCGCCGATGCCGATGACGGCAACCCGGTCCGTGGGTTTCACATCAAATTCCACGATGGGGCTGAACACGGTAATGCCGCCGCAAAACAGCGGCCCGGCAGCGGCTGAATCCACGCCGTCCGGCAGGGGCAGGGCCCACTCTTCTTTGCAACGCACCCGGTCGGCAAAACCACCGTGCCGCCCGACAATGGTCGCCTCGGTTTGGGGGCACAGGTTGTGGTTACCCGACATACAGGTGCGGCAGTGCATACAGCTCCCGCTGAACCAACCCAACCCCACGGTCTGACCGACCACCAGGTTTTTGACCTGGCCCCCGACAGCCTCAATGGTGCCCACGATTTCGTGGCCGGGCACAAAGGGGTAAGCGGTCATACCCCAATCGTTTTCCATCATGGAAAGATCGGAATGGCAAATCCCGCAAGACGTCACCTTGATGTCGACTTGATCCCCGGCAAGCGGTCCGAGTTCGTATTGGAAGGGCTCGAGCTTGCCGCCTTGTTCTTTGACGGCATACGCGTTAATGGTCGTCACATCATACCTCTGAATGCAAATTGATCCAAAGCGACCTCGAAAACCACAGACCACCCGGTCTAAATTTTAAAGACAACACCTTTGGGGTGATCCGGGAATACGCCGACTATCGCCTTGGTGAAATCCGCCGCTATTATAGCGCCGGAGCCGACCAAAAAACCACACATACCGCGCAAAACCCAACAAGAACACAGCTTAAACCATGACAGCAACCCTGGACTCAAAAAGACGGTCCGTCACATCCGAGCCGCGGCACAGCGCCGAAAGAACCTAGACCGCCCGTCTTGAGAAACCGCTATCAGGTTGGCACCCTTTGGCGCCAACCTGCACAAGGCCCAAGCGTTACTTGCGATCCTTGAGCCCTTTCTGAACCGGGCCCAAAATCATGGCGGGATTGCTCATCGCTTCCATCGGCATAAAAAAGACGGTGTTCGGGTTGGCGGCCATGCGGTCGAGCACCTTGAGCGAACGCTGCGCAACAAATGCTTGCGTCACACCCTCGGCCAATTTTTTGTTAACCAACACCTGGGTTTCCGCCTCTTTCAAATCAACCTGCTGCTGCTTGACGGCAACTTCCAAGGCGGCCTCGGCCTCCTTGAGTTTGACCAACTTATCGGCCTCCGCTTTTTGGATGGCGATCTCGCGCTCCTTGGCGGCTTCCTGCGCGGCAACAATCACCTTGGGCGGCTGGATGTCGGCGAGGCCGAAATAAATCACGGTGATCGGGGTGTTGTCGAGTTTGCCCTTCACCGCGGCGGTCAGCTCTTCTGAAATTTTTTCGCGGTTGCTCATAATCTCTTCGATGGTGTAACGCGTCATAATCGACCGCACGGTTTCGCGCAAAATCGGCTGCGCGTAGATCTGGTACACCTTGGCCAGCGAAATCATGGTGACGCGGTGATCGTCGGTCGCCTCCGCGGGAACACGGTCAAAAATTTTCTTCATGTTCTCGGGATCGTCGGAAATGGAAAAGGTACCGCGTACTTCCACGTCCAAATTCAGCTTGTCGGAAGGCATGAAAATTTTCATACCCTCGCGTGCGCCGTAATCGGAGGACTCGGCAATAACCAAGTCGTCACAGGTCACGCATAAAAAATTGAGCCGAAACTTGGATGGACGGATCAGGTCGTCCTGTAGGCCGCCCGGCGTTTTGAGTTTGCCCACGTGGGCGGGCGGAACCTGGACGGGGTGGCCACATCCAATCGCGGTGAGCATCACAAAAAAGGCGCAGGACAGCAGCCAGACTCGCTGTTTCATTTTTTTCTCCTTGGGGTAACACCGAAATGCCGGTCGGAACGGTTTGAAACCCGGCCGTTTGCCCGACCCGGATTGCAAAACCCTGTTGATGAAAAGGGGATCTCCTCAGCAGTATCGCACTTTTTAGTGGCCGAAACACGAGGATCTAAAGGACTTTCCCCCTAACTCGGTAAGTGTGAGGCAAAGAAGCTAAGTTCCGCTATCGACCGGTAAATCTTGGTAAAGCATGCGCAAGCGATACCCAAAAAGGGGCAACCCAAAAAAGAAAAAACCAGATCAGGCACAGGGCTTGATCTGGTTTTTTTGCTGTTTCAATTGGGTTTGGGAACCGGGTTAACCCTTTTCGGCGGTGGCCAACTTCACACACAGGGCCATCACGGTGGTGGCCTGTTCAATCGCGGGCAGCGAGGGCAGCGACGGTGCGATGCGGATGGTTCGGTCCTCGGGATCGTGGCCGTTGGGGTGCGTTGCCCCGGCGGGCGTCAGTTTCACGCCCAGTGATGCGGCCAGTTCCACCACGCGTTTTGCGGTTCCCGGCGCGGTTTCCAGGGTGATGAAGTACCCACCGCGCGGGGTGGTCCATCGTACACCCGGCGTGTCGGCGAGATCGCGCTCGAGAATGGCAACCACCTTTTCAAACTTGGGGCGCATGATGTCGGCGTGTTTCTGCATGTGCTGCTTTAGGCCGTCCATGTCCTTGAGGAAGCGAAGGTGGCGCAGTTGGTTCAATTTGTCGTGGCCGATGGTTTCCATTTTGACGTGTTTGATCAAATCGGCATGGTTGGCGGGACTGGTCGCCACCGCGCTCACCCCGGAACCGGCGAAGGTTATTTTGGAGGTGGAACCGAAATGGTAAACCCGATCCGGGTTGCCGGCGGCGTCACAGGCGGTGAGGATGTTTTTGACGCTGTCGTTTTCAGCGTAAAGCGGGTGGTGCGCGTAGGCGTTGTCCCACAAAATGCGGAAGTCCGGTGCCGCGGTTTTCATCGACGCCAAACGGTCGACGACGGCGTCGCTGTAAGTGATACCGGTCGGGTTGCTGTACTTGGGCACACACCAAATCCCTTTGATGGTTTCATCGGAGGCAGCCAGGGCCGCGACGCGATCCATGTCGGGCCCCTCGTCGTTCATGGGTACGCTGATCATTTCCATACCCATCTCGCGGCAGATGTTGAAATGGCGATCATAGCCGGGAACGGGGCACAGCCAGCGCACCACGGGTTCTTTACACCAGGGACGGGGGCTTCCCGGCACGCCAAACAACATGGCGCGCATGACGGTGTTGTGCATCAGGGTCAAGCTGGCATTACCGCCGATAAAAACCTGCTCGGCCGGGGCCTCGAGGAATTCGCCGAAAAACGCCTTGGCGGCGGGCAGGCCGTCGACAACCCCGTAGTTACGGCAATCGGTACCGGCCTCGGAACGGGCGCTGTCGGCATCCACGATGGTCAGCATGGCGTTGGCCAGATCCAATTGCTCGGGCGCGGGCTTGCCGCGGGTCATATCGAGGTTGAGGTTTTGGGCCTTAAGTGCATCAAACCGGGCTTGGAGGTCGCTTATGTTGTTGGTTGTCATCGTACCTTCCTGTATCCATAACGGGGGCGTTCCACCGTGGAGAATCGAACATATCGCGACAAAATAACACACTCAGCGGGCCGGACAAGCCCCAACTTCGCCGGTGCCGGGGTTTGTTTGCGTCAGTCCCGGCGCGCCCCCAAAATGCGGCGGTAGATCTGGTGGGTTTGGTCGGCCATGGCGCGGTCGCTGTAGTGGTTGACGACGGCCTCGGCCCCGGCCAAACCATCGCGCCGCATGACCTTGGGATCGCGCAGGTAGGAAGCGATCACCGCGGCCAAGGCATCGACTTTGTTGGGGGGAAACAAGCGGCCGCCGTTGGTGTGTTCAATGATTTCCACGTAGGCGCCGTGGTTGGGCTGCACGACCGGAACACCGCAGGCCATGGCCTCGAGAATGGTGAGCCCCTTGGGATCGCGGTAAGGCGCGGGCACGGAAAACACATCGAGTGATTGCAGGAAGGCAATTTTTTCGGCGCGGTCCAATTCCTCCAACCATTCGATGCGGTGCGCGAGGTCGGCACTTTCCTTTTTGAGTTCTTCCACGTAGGCGCGGTCACCCTCGCCGAGATAACCGGCCACGCGCAGGCGCAGGTTGGGAAATTGCGGCGCCAAGATTTGAAAGGCGTGGAGCAACTGATCCAACCCCTTTTCCGGGCACTGCCGCGCAAAAAAACCGAGGGTCCGGCTTTTCGAGGCGTCGAAGCCGTCCCAGGAACGGGGCGCAAAATCGTCCAAACCAATCCCCAACCGGGCCACGGCAATTTGGGCAGGCGCCACCTGCAGGTACGCGCTCATTTCGTCGCGGTAGGCGTCACAGGTGGCCACCAACCTATCGAGCTGGGCCACCTGGGCCCGCAACGCTTTCATGGCGCGGGCGCGGTAGGGTTCAATCAGGGCGTCGAGAAAAATTTCCTCGCCTTGGAGCGAGCAGATCACGGGCACATCCAGCGCTTTACGGATGCCGACGCCGATGCCGGCCAACATGGAGTTGGTCAGGTGAACCAAGTCCGGCTTGAAATCATCGCGTAGCCAAACCACCAATTTTTGCAGTTCTTTGTACAGGGGTCCTTGCTCGCCTTCCAACATGGACACGGTCAGGTCGC
Organism: Acanthopleuribacter pedis; assembly: GCF_017377855.1. Classification (GTDB taxonomy): domain Bacteria; phylum Acidobacteriota; class Holophagae; order Acanthopleuribacterales; family Acanthopleuribacteraceae; genus Acanthopleuribacter; species Acanthopleuribacter pedis. The sequence continues at coordinate 73,831 of NZ_JAFREP010000034.1, read as the reverse complement.
CCAAATCCTTGGCACTCGTAGAGGAACTAAAACGCGACACCCAATTCAATAAACCCGGTCGATCCAAAAGGCGGTCCAGCGCCCAGGGGGTGCGGCGGAACAGGGACGATTTGGCCTGAAGGTACACATTGATACCGCCAAAGAAAACCCGCGCCTCTGCCTCGCTTTTTTCATCGGTCCGCATCGGGGTGTAGGTCGGCACCAACACCAAATCAACGCCTTGTTTTTTCAATTCCCGGGCCAGCGTGTTATCGCGAATACAACTCCCGCAGTACATACCGGCGGCACCGGCGGCGAGATAGGCGACCTTCATGGCTCCTCCCTTGGATCATTGCAACGACGTTGATGTCTGAGTTTACCCAAAAAACCGCGTTGCGACTTAAGGAAGTACGCGGCTACCAACACATTGTTCCCGATCCCCGGGAGAAAAACCGTCAAAGCGCCTCAAGGGCGGGCGCGGGCGCACCGGCGTCCGTCCAAGATGAAGGCGCCGTCGGCGGAACTCAACCCAACTCTTTGTAAAGCTGTAAAAACTCCTGGGTCAGCTTGTGGTTCGGCGCCATGTGAATCAGGGGCACCCCCGATTCGTGGCTTTCGCGCATTTTGATCGAGCTCGAAAGTTTGGTTTTGAGGACGGGCAGCTTTTCGGCCTCCATTTCCTCAATCATCCGCTTGGGAAGGTTGGCGCGCGGTTGGAACTGATTCACGACAATGCCTTCCACCTTAAGCCGTTCGTTGTGATCGACGCGAATTTCCTCCACGCTGTTGAGTAAGGTATAAATGGCTTCACGGCTAAATTGATCGCAATCGAAGGGAATGAGGCAACGCTCCGCGGCAATAAGCGCCGACAGGGTGTAGAAGTTAAGCGCGGGCGGGGTATCGATCAAAATCACGTCGAAGTGCTCATTGAGACGGCGCAGGGCGTCGCGAAACTTAAAAATCTTGTGTTTCTGTTCCAAGCGACTTTGCAGGTCACCCAACTCGGGCGAAGCGGGAAGCACCGACAGGTTTTCGAAATCGGATTGAACGACAAAATCCTCGGGATTTTTCAACAGCAGGCGAAAACTCAAAAACTGCTCAAAAAAACCGGCCGCGTTGTCGGGTCGGGTCGCCCGTTCCTTGCCCAAAAGGTAATGGCTGGCGTTGCACTGTTGATCCAGGTCAACCACCAGCGTGCGTTTGCCGTGGTAGGCATAAATCGCGGCCAAATTCGCGGTGATACTGGACTTGCCAACGCCACCTTTCTGATTAAAAACCACTCGTCGCATGTATCTGTCTCCTCACCGAAGCCGTCCGCGTGCCAAACCTACTTGGCATCTCAGCGCGCGAGACCCCGCGCGGTGTTACCGCATGTTACGAATTCATGCCGCATCTCGTCAAGCGGGTCAAACCTATGCCGGCCGGGCGAATCGGGTGGATGCCCCGGGAAGAGGCGGGCAAAAACACCGTGAACCAAGACAAGGACGCTTGAGTGTAGATTTTGAAATCGACATTTCAGAACATGACACTACCATATATAGCGCCCTCCATGAAAACCAACACAACAAGAAACAACTGAAAATTTTACATCGAGGTTCGCCGCAAAGGGTCGTTCCCATTTTTTCGACCGCCCCTTTGTCGCATTTTTCGTTTTTTTTGAAACGCCGTAAACAGGCACCGGCCGCGCATTTCGCGGTTTGGCTTGCCCCTCGACGACCTTTTTTCACCATCACGGTGTCAACTTTTTCATGACCGGACCCGATAGTTTTTAGCAAGACAAGAGGTCTTTTTGACAAGGATGTCAAACACATAAGCCACACGGAGGTTGGTTCCCTATGAGTTCAAAGAAAACGCTGACGTTGCGTGAAGTACAGTATCTTATCGCCAACAAGCCCCTCGCCATCGTCAAACTGGAGCATTCCCCACAAAACAAAAAATTGATCGTCAAGGCCCTGGCAGGCATCGGCACCTCGCCCAACAGCCTGGAAACCTTGGCCACGGTTGAAGAGTTTTTGCGCGAGCGCGCCCCCAAGTACAATTTGAACAAAAACGAAAACGGTGCTCGCGAGTTCCTCATTCGCGAAATCCGCAAGCACATCACGGCCGAACCCGCCAAAAAAACCGGTTTCTTCTCCGGTTTGGTCAAAATGGTGGCCGGCTAACCCGCATCCCTGCTTCACCTTTGGGTTTGCCATACCGCCCCGACTTTTTCGTCGGTGTGATCCGTGTGATGGGAACAAACGCCCGGGTGACAACGGTTTTCGTCCGTTTCCACCCGGGGTGATTTGTCCGGTGGCAAGGATTGTATGGGAAAAGGACGGGTCAAACCTGCAATTCAGGTAACAGGTGCGCGCGCCACAGGCTTTCTTTGAATTTGGCGCGAAAGAACCCGAAATGACCGATGGCTTGGCCGTCGGTATCCTTGGGGCTCAAGCGTTTCAGGCATAAATCGGAACCGCGGTAAAAGCTGTGAATTGACTCGGTATTGCGCAGCGACATGTATTGGTCGTCCTCAAAGGAAAGCGAGGTGATCGGCTGCTGCACGGACGCATACAGGTCGCGAACGGCGTCGCCCTCAACACCCACCGAATATTCGCGGTTCATACACCAACGGCGCCACTGCGCCATCACGCCTTTCGGCAAATCGCCGACCTTGCGAAAACGCTTGCCGGGGAAATAGCCGAACAAGGGCAGAGACAGCGGAACCAAGAAGTACCAAAGCCACCAAACCATGCGCTTGAGACTCGGCGAATTTTCACGCCAGTAGCCACTGCCGGTGGCCACGGTGACCATTTTGCGCACCATCTCGTGGTTGGGCACCAGCGGGAGAATTTGACCACCGAGGCTGTGGCCGATCCACGTCAGCGGGTCCTCGTAGCCGCGGCGCTTAATTTCGGCCAAAACCGCGCCGCAATCTTTTTGGGCCCAGGTAAAAATATCGGCCTTTAAGCCGCGCAGGGAACCGTAACGCGAGAAACCAATGCCGCGGTAATCAAAGGTCACCACGCGGTAATTTTGGCCCTGAAGCCATTCGGCGAAGTCTTGATAAAACTTCTGCCCGACCCCCATGGCGGGCGCGATGACGATGGTGCCCACGGCGGCTTGTTCCGGCTCAAAGAAACGGGCGACCAGGGGAAAGTCGTCCTCGGTTTTAATGGCGCACTGCTCAAAAAGCGACATGGGTCCTCCACAACAAGCCGGCTCAGGGCTTATGTAAAAAATTGAATGCGGACTCAGTATAACAGAACGCCATTCCACGAACCTACCGTGAAACGCAAAAAAAATGACACCCAAGTCAGCTTCACTTGGGCCCGCACAAAAAAACGCGGCGCCGGAAGCTTCCGACACCGCGCGTTGCGAGGATTAATAGGTGGGTTAAACCTAAGAAGCGCGATAACTCGCGGTGATTTTGGCTAAAGATCTGGAGCGAAATGGTTTGGGAAAAGCGGAAGCGCACCCACTGGGTGCGGTGAGCATTTTCACAGACCGTTGCAGCCCAGAGGTTTAGCTAAAATCACCGCGAGTTATCGCGTTTCTTAGGTTAAAGATTACAGATCGCAGGTCAACCAATCGTCGAGGGACATGTTGAAATCGGCTTCTTCCACCGTGCCGTTGCCGTCCAGATCGGAGATACAGCTGCCTTCACAGGCACCCATGTCGTTGATCAAGGTAACCATGTCGAGCACGTTGATCGAGCGGTCGATGTTGAGATCGGCGGGGCAGCCGTTGTGGACCGCTTCACCAAACACGGTGAAGGCCGCGATTTCGCTTTCGGCCAGACTGTTGGCCGCGCCGGCGTCGGTGACGTACCAGCGCGCGTAATAGGTGTTGCCGACCGTCAGTCGGTCATTGGGCACCGCGGTGCTGACGGAACCGAAACCCATCCCGGAACCACTGCCCTGCAAGGTAACTTCCCGGCGCAGAAACGCGGCGTCGGCGGGAATGCTGCCGGAGGCGGGCGGCGTGTCGTCGATGACGAGCACAGCGGCGGCGCCACCCAAGGATTGGTCCAGACCGATGGTGAAGCTGGGGTTACCGGCCAAAGGCGGTTCGATGGCGTGGATGCGGGGCACGAAATCACCGCTACCGGCGACGCCGCTGTCTTGAATCACGGGTTTTCGGTCGGATTCGATGAACAGGGTGGGACGGTCAAAAGGCGCGGTTTCGTTGGCGGCGCGGGCGTCGGTCAAGCTGTTTTGCATAAAGGCCACCAGCGCTTCTTTTTCGTCGTCGCTCATATTAAGCGGTACGATGCGGTTGTTTTTGTTGGGCGCGTCGAAGTCACCGCCGCGGTCGTAGAATTCGACAACCTCGGCCAAGGTCGCCGCGCTGCCGTCGTGGAAGTAAGGTGCGCGCAGGGCGATGTTGCGCAGGGCCGGGGTGCGAAAGCGACCGCGATCACCGTTGTTGCCGGTCACATCAAAACGGCCGTTGTCCTCGTCGTTGGGGCGCACACCAATGTAGTGGTAGTTGTTGTCGGAGAAGGTAGCACCGCCGTGACAGGTCGCGCAACCGCGTTGGATAAACACCTGACGGCCCTGGCGTTCTTGCTGGGGCAGGTTGATTTCGTTACGCAGGTCCTGATCGTGGGGCGTTTGGTCGGAAAAGGTGGTCCGTTCGTAGGTGGCAATCGCCATGGCGACACGGACCGCGGTGATGCCGTCATCACCAAACGCCTCGGAGAACAACTCGGGATAGCCGCGGCCATTGATCCAATCGGCGAGGTCGCTCGGAATGCCGGGCGATAGCACCAAGGGTTGGGCGCTTGCCAGCTTGGTGGTGATCTCGTCCCAATCGCGGGTGGTGTGCGCCATTTCGGCGTCGCTGAGCGGCGGTCCCAAGGCTTGATTTTCCAAGGCGGCGCCGTCGGCAATCACCACATTGCCGGTATCGGGATCAAGCAGGGTCGTGCCGGCGCGGCCGTCCCAAAACAGCTCGGGACTGTAGGCGGCGTCGGTGGCGGGTGGCGATTTACGGCTGGTCACCTGCTCCAACATTTCAAAGGAAGACGACCACCCATAGGTGCCGTCGGCGAAGTTAACGGGCACACCGGGTGAGGCGATGACGTCGTCGTCGGTGCCGAACAAACCGTCGAAGCCGGGATTCGTGGCCAGCGCAACGCTGTTTTGCGAACGGGGGTCGGAACCGCCGAAACGAGGTTGGTGGCAGGTGCCGCAAGCGACCGTATTGGTTGAGGACAATTGCTCATCCCAGAACAGGATTTTGCCGAGATTGGTCTTGGCGGTGGTGATGGGGTTTTCAACGGGAACGGGTGGCGCGGGTAACGGCTCAAGCGGGCCGCCGCCTCCACCGCCGGGTTGGGCCCAGAGTGGCGCGGTAATGCAAGCAAAAAAAATGGAGAAACGGAAAAAATGATTCATGGGACGGTCTCCTCAACGTGACAGGCACCCGGGCAAGCTTCCGGGGCGGTGATCTGCAACACAAACTACGGTTGAATTGTGGTGAAAATATGGCGACACCAAGGAGAGCCGGCGCCTTCGAGCACAGCGTGACAGGCAACACACAAAAAGTCGTCTTTCAGACTTTACCTGTAAGATCGTCTCAAAGTTCCCAAAACTAAATAGTTGCCCAAGCCGCGCGGGTCTCGGCGCCGTCCAAAAACCACCGCTTTCCCGCTTAACCCCTTGTTTGTAACAGTTTGTAACCTTGGCCGCGGAGCAGCAATCCGCGCCGGTCACCCGCCAAAACTAAAAAAGGAGTACTCCCGGTACTCCTTTTTTAGATACATTTTTTTGATTCGTTTGGGTTAACGGATGGGCGCCCCACCCCACAACACGCTGTACTTCTCGCAGTGGATCAGCACGCTTTGGTATTTGCTTAGATCGACGCCGGCGGGGACCATGTATTGTTGACTGCCTTTGGTGGCTTTTAACTTACCGAGTACCAGGGCGCCGGTCATGGCGGTTTTGCCGGAAACCCGGCTAAAAGGCAAAGGAGACAGCACCACTTTTAAATCGGGACCATTTTTGGTTTTGAAGTTACCACCGAAGGCGACCACCTGGCGATCCCCCACGGTTTTTATTTCAAAGGTACCGGTTACGGCTTTTTCTTTGGTCTGCAGGCTCCCGGAAACCGGGTCACCAAAAAGCAACATGCTCATCATCAAAACGTGTACCAACTGAACCTCCAACGCCGCGCGGCACGCGGTCAAGAATACCGGAAGAATCAACGGCCTTGAAGCCGGGAGCCTGCAGTCACCCGCCGTCGCCGTCTAAGGGAGAAACACAAGACGACCAGTATTTCATCCAGAAAAGCGGGATTTCGTCTTTTTTTTACAGACTTACTTAAGCTGCCGTTCGAATGACCTTCTTCAGACGCCAAAAAGCGGTACCTTTCACAAGCACGTGAGTCACCCCACATCGCGCTTCGCTTAAATCCGGCATATTAGACTGTAATTTCCCGTTTTGCCAGGACACTTATCAGCCGCAAAACCACGCCCGTCCCGGTCGGTCACCGACCATCAATCCCGTACTTAAATTCCCCTCCCTTATATATATGTAGAAAAGAGGTTCACCATGTTTGTCACGCCCCCTGTGTCCAGGAACGTTTCCCGGACACGCCTGACTTTGCTCCGAGCAACGATCTGCCTCCTGCTCACCGCGCCACTCGCGGCCCAGGTGGATTACGATATTTTGTACCTACGCGCGCCACGCAAAGGCGATGCGGAAAACACGGTATGGCCGGAGGTCTTCCACCCGGCCCGCATGGAAGCGGGCATGGATTTGATGCTGCGCCGAGCCGACGGCAGCGAGGAAGTACTGATTGACGCGGGCAACGGCGCCGTGCTCGACCACGTTTTGTCCTTCGACGCAAAAACGGTGTACTACGCCTTTTTTCCCGACCTTTCCAGCAATCAACTGAACACCCAGCGCAAACGCCTGCCGCGCCAAGGGGCCGACCTGTACAAAATGGATCTGGCCACCCGCGAAATCACCCGCCTCACCTTCGGTGAATGGACCCCTAACCAGGCAGCGGGCAACTGGGCGACCAACCCGCTCGGCGACGGCGACGGCACCAACTACCTGGGTTACGGCATCCTCAACCTCTCGCCCTGTCCCCTGCCCGACGGCCGCATCATGTTCACCACCAACCGCAACGGTTTCCTGCCCAACAAAAGTTACACGCAAACCTGCATGCAGTTGTACGTGATGGACGACGACGGGCACAACGTGGAACAGGTGGGCCACCTCAACCTGGGTTCGGCATTGCACCCCACGGTGCTGATGGACGGCCGCGTGATGTTCTCCTCCTACGAGGCGCAAGGCCTGCGCGACCAACGAATTTGGGGTCTGTGGTCAATCTGGCCCGACGGTCGCAACTGGGAACCGCTCAAAAGCGCGATGACGGCGCCCCAGGTGTTCCACTTCCAAACCCAGCTTAGCGACGGTCGCATCGCGGTCATTGACTACTACAACCTCAACAACAATGGGTTCGGCACGCTGTTGGCCTTCCCCGCCAACCCCGGCGTGGTACCCGCCTTTGGTTCCCCCGATGCAAGCGACCCCAGCAATCCGCCGATTCTCTCCGGTCGACACGGCAACGGCAACCCCTACATCAAACGCTACCCCTTCTCACCGGCGGGCCTGGAAACACTGACGCCTTTTACCCATAGCCGCGATTCAGCGGCGGGCCTGGAAGACCTGGAAAACCCCGACAGCATGCGGGTCGGCAAGGTGACCCATCCCTCGGCGGCGCCGGACGGCGTGCTGCTGGTCTGGACACCGGGCCCGGCCAACGACCTCAACCGCCCCACCCGCGTGCCCTACTACGACGGCGGCCTTTACCTTTTGCCCAACAACGAAACCGCCGACAGCCACCTGGACTTGGTGCAAATCAAAAACGATCCTAACTACAACGAAATGTGGCCCAAACCGGTGGTTCCCTACCGCGCGATTTACGGCATCGACAAACCAGCACGCAAACCCTGGCTGCCCAACGAGGGCGGTGAATACGAAGAACTGCCGGCGGGCACGCCCTTCGGCATCGTCGGTACCGCCGGCTTCTACAACCGCAACACCACGCCCGGTCGCGGTGACGCACGCTTCAACGGCCTGGATCCCTTCAATACCAGCCAAAACGGCGCCAGCCCCAACTGGACCTCGCAAGGCGCGGACGCCGGGCTGTACACCAACGCCGACATCTGGGCGGTGCGCATCCTTTCGATGGAACCCACCAGCCACCGCAGCTACGGACCCGACGGCGGTTGCTGCGGCGGCCAGTACAACTTCACCAACCACGCCAACGAACGGCTGCGCATCCTCGGCGAAATCCCGCTGCGCAAGGAAGACGGCCAAGGCAATCCCCTGCTGGATGGTGACGGCAACCCGGACACCAGCTTTTTGGCCAAAATCCCGGCGGACGTCCCCTACACCTTCCAAACCTTGGACCGCAACCGCATGGTGCTCAACATGAGCCAAACCTGGCACCAGTCGCGGCCAGGCGAGGCCCGTGTTGATTGCGGTGGTTGCCACGCCCACGCGGAACAACCCACCGACTTCAACCTAACGGCCGCGGCCCAACCCACCTACAATGTGATCGATTTGGTCCAACAAACCCCGGTTCTGACCAAAACGGCAGCGGGCGAGCCCGCGCTGACCACCCATCAAACCGGGGCGGTCGATGTGGAGTACTACCGCGACATCAAACCCATCTTGATGCGCTCCTGCGCTCCCTGCCACACCGGCGACGGCGCGCCGGCCTCATTGGTACTCGACGACGAAACCATCGTCGACCGTCAGGAGAACACCTACAACCGCCTGGCCCGCGACAGCGGCGCGACCTACGGCATTCCGCCGGTGATCACCAACGGGACCTGGCGACAAACCAACGCCTCGCGTTACATCCGCAAGTTCCAAAGTCGTCGTAGCCTGTTGGTATGGAAGATTTTCGGTGAACGCCTCGACGGCTGGACCAACGAGGATCACCCCACCGAAAGCGTCCCGGGCAACGCGGCAACCTTGCCCGAGGGCGCCCATCCCAACCACGCCGACTTGGATTTTACCGGCACCATCATGCCGCCGCCCAACGCGCGTCACCCGATCACCAACGAACCAATCCCGGCCCTCAGCGAGGACGAAAAAATGATGTTCGCCACCTGGATCGACCTGGGTTGTCCCGCCAATGCACCGCCGGGCACCGAGGGCAACCGCACCAACCTCGGCTGGTTCCTCGACGACCTGCGCCCCACCTTAACCGTGAGCCAACCGCGCGCGGGCGCCCAATTCGAGCCACTCACCCAAATTCGGTTCGGCGCCTTTGACTACTATTCCGGCTTGGCGGACGGCGGCTTCACGGTAACGGCGGACTTTGCGGTGAACGGCATCCCGGCGGGCACGGATCTGGCGGATCAGTTCGTTCAAAGCGGCGACCATATCTGGACGCTCCGGTTACAGCAACCCCTGCTGGAACTAGCCAGCGGAAACCTGACCGTAACGGCCAGGGACCAAGCCGGCAACATCACCACCGTGAAACGACGCTTCCAGGTAACCTCGAGTTGGGTGAACCTGTTCCCGTTGGAACTGTGGCGCCGCGATCCCCTCACCGACAACCGTTACGACCAAAACAACAACGGCGCGATTGAGGTACTGGACCTGGTTGCGTTCGGCAACGACCAAAGGCGCTAACCCGCATTCCCATCGCATTTTCGCGCCCGCGCCGAGGCGCGATGAATCCCCCCGCCGAGGCGCGGGCGGGATTTATCGCGCCTCTTAGGTTTCAAGTTATGCCGCTTTCGGCTAAGATGCCCATATAAAACACATACAGCGCGTTACGCATGGATGACGTGGGCAACCCGCGCGAATCGCGTGGGAAACCGCCGCCCGAAAAAGGGCGCTTCATCCGAAACGGAGAGATGACCATGTTTCGTTTTCTTCTGACGGCCGCGGTCGCCGTTTGTTTGAGTTGGGCGACCCTGCAGGCCCAAGAAACCGACCGGCGTCGGTTTGAATCGGAAGCCTTTAACCGGAGCGAGATCGTCAAAGACCGCATCAAAAACACCCGCTGGAAGTTCGGTGATTTCTCACTGACCCCGATTATCGGGCTCAACAAAGTGGGCTACGATTCAAACGTATTTTCCACCGACGAAACCCGGGAAGAATCGGATTTTTCGATTACACCCGAGGTCGGCCTGCAGAGTTACCTACGCCTTTCGCCGCGTTGGGTGTGGGCCAACCGCGTGGCCTACAAATACCAGTACTACACCGACATCGACAACCTGCGCGGCTCGGAGTACAACTTTAAAAGCACCATGTACGGCCTGTTTCGCCGCACCTACCTCGAGCTGGGCGCTCAGTACAACCGCGAAAACTCGCGCCTCAACACCGAAACAGACCAACGCCCCTTCATCGAAAACAACGAAGCCCAAATCCTGATTAACCACGAGCTCAAGCCACGCCACACCATCCGCTACCAAACGCGCTGGCACGATCTCGATATCAAAGACGCCGACATCGAGGGTTTGGACGATTTGATTCGCTCGGAAATGCGCCACGAGGTGGCCTACTTCTACAAACCCAACCCCAATTTCTGGCCCAACCTGACCATCGCCCACAAAACCTTCGATTTTGACAACGACCAATCCCCGCTGGAAGACAGTACCTTCACCCGAATCAACGCCGGGTTGCGCAACGAGTTTAAACGCCGCTTCCACTACAACGTCTCCCTCGGCATGGAAGAACTGGATTTCCCCAAATCCTCCCAGGTGAACGACGAGGTGTTCATCTACGCGGCCTACATGGAACAAAAGCTCACGCGTCAGTGGTACGTGCGCGGCGGCGGCCAACAAAACCCCATTTTTTCGATCTTCGACCAGTTCAACTACTTTGTGAACCGCCGCATCTACGCGGGCGGCGGCTACATCTTCCGCAACAAAATTCAACTGGGGCCGGTGCTGGAAGTGGGTAAAAACACCTATGACAATCCGCGTTCCCAAGACGGGTTCAGAAGGGATGACGACCTGCAAAAGTTTTCGCTCGAGCTGGAGCTGCCGTTCCAACGCTTCTACCGCTTAAAAATCCGCGCGGGCTGGAGTGAGCGCGACTCAAGCATCGAAGAACTGAGCGACGAGGGGTTCGAGGTCATTTCCGAGATCTACACCACCCGCTTCTAAAAGGCTTCCCAAACCAGGCTCCGCCGCACATCGCTACGAAAGCGCGCCGCCCCTGACGCACCACTCTTTGCTTGCAGCCATCCCACACGGGCGGCATACTGGGCCGGTGCGCGGCCGGTCCCGCGTCTTTCTTTTTCTTCCCACCGTCCAATGGTTCAATACGCATGAATCAACCCGCTCCACCGCACTCCCACCTCCCCATCCACCACGTGCTGTTTGTGCTCTGGTGTGCCTTCGCGTGGACGCTTGCCGCGGTGGCGCAGCCCACGGCGGCTAAGGTTTCCCCCGACCGCAAACCCCTGGTCCAACGGTTGGTTTACCCGGAACCACTACCCGACATTGCGGCCATCATTCAAGACCGAACCGGTTTTTTATGGTTCGGCCACATGGGCGGCTTAAGCCGCTATGACGGCTTGCGTTACAAACACTATCGCCACGACGGCGACGACCCCGGTTCGCTGGTCCTCAACGAAATTTCCTGCCTGCTCCTGGACGCGCAAGGCCGCCTATGGGTGGGCAGTAAAGGCGGCTTACACCAGTACCTGCCGGCTTTCGACCACTTTGAACGGCTCATCCAAGCGGGTGACCCGCGCGCGACCCACACCAAACGCATCAACCGTATCTTTAGTCTGGCGGAGGCGGCACATGGCGGTTTGTGGGTGGGAAGCGACGCGGGCCTGTTCCACTTCGCCCCGCAAACCCGCGCCTTCACCCCGGTCAAACTCCCGCTCGCTCCCCAAATTCGCCAACGCATCAAAGCGGTGCAACAGGACCAGGACGGCGGTCTCTGGGTCGGCCTGAGCAACCGCGGCATCTTCCACCGCGCTCCTGACGGTAGGTGGCGGAACTTCGCGGCCCTGCCGGAGCAAGGCGGCCTGCGTCATCTCGACATTAACGCGATCTTGGTTGATCGCCACAAGCAGGTCTGGGTCACAACCCTGGGTGGGTTGCACCGCTACGATCCCGACAGCGCGCGTTTTCAGGTCGTCCCGCGGCGGATCGGCAACAATCCCGGTCTGCCCGAGGCCGAAATCACCTACATCGCCGAGGCCGGTGATCGCCGCTACTGGGTCGGGACCGGCAGCAGTGGGCTGGTTCACTACAACGCGGTCGACCATCAGTTCACCGCCTTCCAACACACCGCCACCGACGCCAACAGCCTGCCGGCGGGCAGGATCCGCTCGTTGTTCGTCGACCGCTCCCAAATTCTGTGGGTAGGAACCCGCGACAACGTGGCCAAAATCAATCCGGCCACCGCCCGTTTCGGCGCCATTCGCGCGCGGCCGGGCTCGCGCAACGCCCTGCACCAAAACAATGTCGGCCCCATGGCCTGGGACAATGCCGACAACCTGTGGATCAGTTTGGCGTTCACCGGCTTGCAACGCTTCCACGAACCCAGCAACCAATGGCACAGCTACCTCTACACACCGGAAGCGGCCGACGGTTTCCCCACCCCCGAGGTCTTTTCCATAACCGTGGATGCCGAGGGTCGCCCCTGGTTCGGGACCACCTTCGCCGGCTTAATGACCTGGGATTCCGAAACCGACCGTTTTACCCGTCACAAAAACTACGGCCCGGACGATCCGCTCCCGCGCGCCTTCGCCATCATGGAACTGTTGGTCGATTCGCGCGGTTTTATTTGGTGCGGAACCAACGGCGCCGGGGTCAGTTATTACGACCGCGACAGCAACCGTTTTTTCCGTATTCAGGACACCCCCGACCAACCGTTTTCGACAGGGCGCGGTTCGGTGCGCGCCATGGCCGAGGACCCCGACGGCTATCTATGGCTGGCGTTCATGCAAGAGGGCGTGCTGCGCTTGCACGGCCAAACCGGAAACCGTTCCTTCTTTCAACGCGATCCCCAGCGGCCGCGGAGTTTGCGCCACGACATCATCCACCGGATTAAGGTCTGCAGCGACGGCCGGGTCTGGCTCGGAACCGCCGACGGGCTCAGCCTTTACCAGCCGGAAAGCAACGACTTTCGCCACTTCACGCCGAAACACGGGTTGCCGGGACAAGAAGTGTACGCCATTGAGGAAGACCGGCAAGGTTACCTGTGGCTGGGTACCAACGGGGGTTTGGCCCGGTTCGACCCACGGCAACACCGCTTCCTCAACTTCGACGTCGGCGACGGCTTGCTCAATCGCGCCGTTTCCACCGGGTTGGTCGATCCCAAGGGACGGCTTTACTTCGGCGGTACCAACGGCATTAACCGTTTTTTCCCCAAACATATCCGTGCCAACCCTTACCCGGCCGAGGTGGCGCTAACCGACTTCAAAATTTTCAACACAACCCAGGTCATCGGCGCGGGCTTCGGCCTCGACCAACACATCAACCTCACCGACCAACTGCGACTCACCTACCGCGAGCCGGTGTTCAGCTTCGAGTTCGCTGCGCTGGAGTATACCAACCCGACCCACAACCGCTTTGCCGTCAAAATGGACGGGTTCGACAAATCGTGGCGCGACCTGGGCCGAAAAAGCGATATCACCTACACCAACCTCGACCCCGGCAGTTACCGACTCCACGTCAAAGCCGCCAACAACGACGGCCTGTGGCATGAGCGCGAACAGGTGCTCACGCTGCACATCGCCGCCCCCCCCTGGAAAAGTACTTGGGCTTACACCCTCTACATCCTGTTGGTAATACTGGCGTTATGGGGTTACGTGCGCTGGACGCAGCATCGCCTAGCCTTGGAAAAAGAAGCGGTGCTCCGGCTGCGTCGACTGGATCGGCTCAAGGACGAATTCCTCGCCAACACCTCCCATGAACTGCGTACCCCGCTGCACGGCATCACCGGACTGGCCGATTCACTGTTGGACGGGCGCCTCGGCGAGTTGCCCGCCGAGGTCGACCACAACCTGCGGATGATTCGCGCGGGCGGCAAACGCCTGCTCACCTTGGTTAACGACCTGCTGGATTTTTCACGCATGGAACACGTCGGCCTTCAACTCCACTACCAACAGGTCCATTTGCATGCCTTGGTCGATGTAGTGTTCACCCTAACCAAACCCTTGGCCGGAGGAAAACAGCTCGAGCTCCTCAACGAAATCGATCCCGATTCGGCGCCGATCCCGGCCGATGAAAACCGCTTACAACAGATTTTGACGAACCTCATCGGCAACGCGGTCAAGTTCACCGAACAGGGTTCAGTACGGGTCCACGCGCAAGAACAACCCGATGGTTGGCGCGTCATGGTTACCGACACCGGCATCGGCATCGCGCCGAACAAACAACAACAGATTTTCGAGTCCTTCCAACAAGCGGACGGTTCCATCACGCGTTTGTACGGCGGCACCGGGTTGGGTCTGGCGATTACGCGGCGGCTGGTGGCGTCCCACGGCGGCGAACTCGGCGTCGATTCAGCCCTCGGCCAGGGCAGTACTTTTTGGTTCACCTTGCCGCGCACCGTGCCGGAAGAAGCGGCGACCGTCGAACGGCATCAGCCACCACCGATCCCCACGGCCGGGCTTGGCGCCCAACGCCTGCCCGACCAAATCGCGGCGGCACCGGCGGCGGAACCGCTAACGACCCCACCCGCTTTCGAAGAAACCCGACCCTTCACGGTATTGGTGGTTGACGACGAGCCGGTTAACCAACAGGTGGTCATCAACTACCTCGCCCCGTTCACCTGCGAGGTGGTTACGGCCGACCACGGCAAGGCCGCCCTGCGTCTTTTGGAAGAGAAATCCGTCGATTTGGTCTTGCTCGACGTCATGATGCCCGGTCTTTCCGGGTTCGACGTCTGTCGCCGCATCCGCGAATCCTACTCGGCGGCGCGCCTGCCCATCATTTTCCTGACCGCCAAAAACCAGGTAGAAGACATGGTCATCGGGTTCCGGCTCGGCGCAAACGATTACCTGGGCAAACCCTTTTCGCGCGAGGAACTGCTGGCACGGGCACTGCTCCACCTCAAACTGGCGGGCAACCACGCGGCGGTGCAACGGCTGCGCACCCAAATCGCCAGCGACCTGCACGACGACATCGGCGCCATCCTGACCCGGCTTACCATGGCCGCCGAATGGATCGGCCAAGTGCCCGGACTGGGGACCAAGGTCCACAAAAAAGCCGGGCGCATTGCCGAACTGTCGCGTTCCGTGGTGCAGAGTTTCAGTGATTTGGTGTGGTCCATCGACGCCCGCAATGATTCCAGTCGCCACCTGGTGGTCAAACTCCGTGAAACGGCGGCCCAACTGCTCCCGGACATCCCCTTCGAGATGACGGTCGACGATGCCTGGCACAACACGGGTGTTTCACCGGAGGTCCGCCGCAACCTTTACTTGATTTTCAAGGAAGCGCTGAACAATTTGGTCAAATACGCCGACGCCGATCAGGTCACCATCGCTCTGGGTGCCTCCGAGGGTCGGTTTGTCCTGTGCATCGCGGATAACGGAAGCGGCTTCGATGCGACAACCCAGCGCGCGGGACACGGCTTGCGCAACATGCACATGCGCGCGGAACGGCTTGGCGGGACCTGTTCCATCCAAAGCGGAGAACAGGGAACACGCATTGAAATCCGGGTTCCCCCCACCTAACCGGCCATAAAATTTCCCTACTTTTAGGCACAAATTGCGCGTGAATAAGTGAGGGTCGGAATAGGAAGGTTTTCCATCCGCCGGAAGCCATGTTGCTGTCGTATTCTGTCGTTTCTATTAGCACAGCCGGAGAAACCGACCCGCATTTCGCACGAGGATTCGTCGCGAGGCTTTGAAATCGCTGTGAGTACACAGGTTACAACCGAGGGCAAACGCAGCGGGGCCGGCCATTCGGCGTAGCAGCGCTACGTCGAGGCTGTCCCACCGTTGTGAAACAACGGTGCAACCAAGTAACCTAAGTAATCGCAGCTATTTCAACGCCGGAGCAGAACTTCGGGTGAGAAATGTGGGCTAGATTTCGAGAACCTCGCCGACCCCTGTTGTTTTTCTTTTTTATGCAGTTTTGAAAAGGTGATTCCTATGATTCGGATTTTGTATGCACTGTCCTTGTGGTGTCTGATTCCCCTGTTCGCACAGACCCCGCCCGCGCTCACGATTGACCCCTTGCCCGAAATGACCCAGGCAACGCAAATCACGTTGGCGGGCACGGTGGATCCGGTGGATACCGCCCTGACCATTGGGCAAACGCCGGTCACCGTCGCGGCCGACGGCTCCTTTTCCCAAGTCTTCTCGCTGGAGGACGGCTACAACAACTTTTTTATGCGGGCCGAACACCCCACCCGGGGTTTGTTACAACGGTCGCTGGTTTTCTACCGCGACACCCAGGCACCACGCTTGCAATTTACCGATCCCAGCAGCGATCATGCCGTCAATCGCGCCGACATCACCATCAGCGGTACCGTCCGCGACGACTGGGACCAAGACTTCGAATTGCGCCGTGACGGGACCCTGGTCCCGGTTACCAACGGCTTGTTCCGCGACGGCGGCATTACTTTGAGCGCGGGCGACAATAGTTTCACCTATACCGTCAGCGACCGCGCCGGCAACCGCAGCAGCGAAACCATCACCCTTGCTTTTAACGACCAACCGCCCACGCCCCACATCACCGCGCCGACCCAGGTTGCCGCCGGTGAAACCTTCCCGCTGACGGTGGCCTTTGATCAACCGGACGACATCACCGCGGCAAAGGTGCTCGCCGGCGATGCGACGCTGCACCAAGCCGACAACGGCCAAACCTTCGCAACCACGCTGACGGCCACCGCCAACCAAGCCACGATCCTGATTTCGGTGGAAGCCGAGGATCGCTATGGCAACCGCGCCGTGGGTGAACAAGTCGTGCAACTGCATCACCCCGCCTATGTCCACGGCCGCGTGCTGGACCACACCAACAGCCTTCCCCTGACCGGCGTGAGCCTGCGTTTGACCACCCCGCTTGAAAGCCGCGACCTGGTCACCGACGGCGAGGGGCGTTATCAGGCAACCCTCACCGGTTCGCCACTGGTCCTTGCCGTCATCGACCCGGCTTACGTCGCGGCGCGGCGCCGCGTCGAAACCACGGGCGGAAGCGGGCGCCGGCTCACCGATTTACGCCTGAGCCCCCGCGGTCCGCCGCAATCGCTCAGTCTCCCCTTCCAGAACGACCAACTCGACATCCGTTTGCAAGGTTTCAGCGGCAGCGCGCGCATCACCCCACTCGCCGCCCAAGCCATGCCCGCCTTGCTCCCACTCGGCTGGGTCCCCCTCGCTGGTTTTGAGGTCGCCGACACCACCGGAACCGGAAACATTCAGGTTGGGTTCACCAACCTGCCAGGTCCCGTTCCCGCCGGATCAGCGCTCCACCTGTTCCAAAACGCCGACGACGGCTGGCGTTTGCTGCAAACACTGACCGGCCCCAACCCAAGCGCCCAAATCAACGGCGTCGCAAACAGCAGCTTTGTACTGGCCGCCGCCGAACCCGGTATCCGTGTACCCGCGCCGGCGGGCACCGTCCGCCGCGACCGCGACCACGTGTTGCGCGCCGCCGAATTGACCCAAGTCCAGGTCGATCCCGAGGCCGTATCGCTGCTGCAAACGCCGCGCACCACCGTCTCCCTCTCGGCCAAACCGACCGCGGTTTCCGGTTCTTGGGCGCGGGTCCATGTGCTGGAACAACACCAATTGCGCAGCGGTTCCAGCGACGTTCCCGAGCACTTCCTCGACATCCAGTTATTCCGCAATCCCTTTGCGCCGCAAGCGGTCCCGATGCAAGGCGCTTTTGCGGTGCAATCCCGCCGCGACATCAACCCCGAACAAACCAACAGCGCGTTCATCAAGTTCACCGCCTATCCCGGCACACGGCGGCTTGAGGATTATCGCTTCCAAAATGTCTTTGAACTGGATGAGTTAGCGCTCGACTTCGGCGCCGGCGGTGACCAGCGACCAATCAGCCTGGTGCGCCATACCCCCGCCGACTTGCCGCTCATTCACGGCGCCCAAACCGTGTTCGGTTTCCAACTAAACGTCGGTGACGCGGACCCCTTCCAGCCGGTCTTGTCCTTTGACTACCCCGCCCGCCAAGCCATGATCCTTTTGCGCCAAAGCGACCAAGGGGATTGGGCCTTCGTCGGCACCCTAACCCGCGACAATGACCGCTGGCGTAACGACGACACCACCGTCGTCGACACTGACGGCTGGTACGCGCTGGTGGCCTTGGATCTGTCCGTCGGCACCATCGCGGGCCGTACGCTGTTCGATAACAACCCGCTCGCCGCCGTTGTCCTCCGCTCCCCATCCCACCCCTGGATCGCCGAAAGCAACGCCGACGGCAGCTACCAGTTTCTGCTACCCACCTGGGACCAAACCCAAACGATCACCGCGCTTCACCCCGCCACCGGTTACAACGGCACCCGCGATTTACCCGCGGTCGACGCACCACGCCGGGACGGGGTCGACATCAACCTCACCCGTGCACGCCTGGCCCTGGTGCGCCACACGCCCGCCGCGGGCGAAATCGCGGTACCCACCTGGGCCTTCATCGACCTTGAGTTCAGCCAAGCCCTGGCCTGGGACACGGCGTTGCTCGCACAACAGGTCAGACTCACCGGCCCCGCCGGCGCCGTCCCGCTGCGGTTCACCAACCGACTCGGCTACACCGGTCTGCGGCTCAAAGCAGCGCAAGCCCTTTTGGCCGAAACCGAATACCGTGTCAGCCTTAGCCCCGATCTGACCGCCGCGAGCGGTGACCGTCTCGAGGTCGCCGGCGAATTCACCTTCACCACCCATGCCCGCACCGAGGAAACGCCCCTTCGCTTGGACCCTTGGTTCCTCGCTCACAACGGCACGACGCTGCAACTCAACATCCCGGCCGAAACGGTTCCCGCCCGCGCCAAGCTGGTCGTGCTCAACCTGGATACCGCCTGGAGCAGCACCGAGACCCTGACCGGCGGCGCCATGGTTCGCGACCTCGCGGGTGACATCGGCGACCGCATCCAAATTGAGGTAACCACACCGGGTGGCGCCTTCGCCACGCGTTTGTTGGACACCGTGAAAACCGGCGCCAACCGCTTCGTTTTGGGCGCACGACCTTTTGACCTTCAACTCGCCGACGGGATCACCCTGCAAGTCGACACCATCAGCAACGGGTTTGGCCGCGAATTATCGTGGCGTCTGGCCGACGGCGCCGAGTTGTCCGGCCTCCAGAACAACCTTGTCGCATCAACCCGCGCGACCGGTCCGCTGCTCGCGGGCGTGGAACTGCGCGCCCTCGACGGCGATCCGCTGCCGTTCCTCGAAGGACGCATCGCCTGGGACCTGACCCCCTATCAAAGCGACCTCACGGCCAACCCCGATCACCTACTCACCTTGCGCGAATACCTGGATGGGATTCAGGCGCCCACCGACCCGCGTAACCCGCAAACCATCGCGGGCCACAGCATCGCGCAACTGCTCGATATCCAGCCGATTCCCTCTGAGACCAACGATCCGGGCAAACGTTCCTTGGCGCGTACCGTCTTTCTCGGCATGACCCTCGGCGGCCTTGGAAGTTACGCGCTATTGGGCATGGAGCTTCATCCCGCCAACACCTTTACCGCCAACCTCTACACCCTGCGGGAAGAAAGGCTACCAGCCGGGGTTAACCTAACCGATCACCAACTTGCTTGGGCCGAAGCCGGCGACTGGTTTATCCCTCAAAATTTCACCGAGGACAACCGACCGTTCCGCCCCATTAAGTACGCCCCCATCTACGAACTCTTTGAGCCTGCCGGCCAACCGGAATTCCGTTTGGTGGCCATGAGTGACAAAACCGGACGCACCCGCATCACCACCGTCCCGGCGGTAAACCGTCCGCGCCTTTACGCCCAAGACCCTGTCTCCAACGCCGTCACCTTTATGAGCGGCCTCAGCACCGGTCCCAACATTCGAGGCCATGTGGCCTACAACGCCGCCGCTCTGCTGGTTTGGCCCGAGGCGAGCGAACCCGGGGACCGGGTGCTCGACTCCGTCAAATTTGAATACAAGGTCGTTGATTACGTGCTCAAGGACGACACGGAAGAAGCCGTCGTCAACGAGGCGGAGACCAACCGCCTGGTCAAACTCGGCAAGTTCCAAGTGGATCAAAAACGCGGTATCCGCGTCACCCTGACCAGCAAAAACCTCAACATTCGCACCGCCCAATTTTCGGCCGAATTCCTCGCCCCCACCCAGGTCGCCCCCAACGACAGCGGCAAAGATGTGGTTTACGAATACCGCGCCTTTCCCGACAACCGCACCTTCGTCACCCTGACAACCACCTTCGAAACCGAGGTTGGACAACCCCGTACCACCCAACGCAAAGTCTGGCTGATCCACGAGGGCCTGCCGCCCGGCAGCGATCCGCTCAGCCCACCCACCGTGACCGGCAGCTTGCCCGCCGACAAAGACCGCGACGTGGCCGTCGTTGACGCGGTCCAGGTCTCCTTCAGCGAGCCGGTCAGCCGCATTAATCGCGAAACCGTGCGCTTGAAAGACAGCGAGGACCGACCGGTGACCTTGCTTTTTGAAACCGCCGCCGGCGCGGCGGTCGCGCCGGGCGACTATGTCACCGAATTGTTTGTGCGACCGGAAGCCTCGTTGCGCATGGACGAAACCTACGAACTGGAAATCCGTGACCTTGAGGACCACGACAACGTCAAGCTGGAGATCACCGACCCAGCCGGCATGCCATCCAACACCTTTAAAACCACCTTCACCACCCAGGAAGCCGATCCCTTCGAAATCGCGCAAACCCCCTCGAATGAACGCGCTTTTGCAAGCTACCGCAACCTGTTGATCCAGGTAAAACAACGAAGCGCCGAGGCACGTGGGCGCACCGGGTTCACCATCGAAATCATCGAACCCGGCAAAGCAGATGAACCCTGGAAGGTACTGGACAGCCACGAAATCAAAGCCCCCACCGAAATCAAACCGCACATCGCCTTCATTTCCGCGCAGGCGCGCAACAGCCCCGAGGGCGGCGAGATCGGCAGCCTGGAAGCGCCCGGCCTCGAACCGGTCAAAAGCCTGCCCCACGGCAGCTTGATCGCGTTATTGACGTGGGATACCGTCGCCGCGATCAACCGCTTTTACCTGTTCGAATACGACGGCGAGGGGTTCCACGGACTCGGCCGCCACACCCTGATTTCGCCGGGCATCGTTGAGGACATCGCCGCCCACGGTCCCTTCCTGATCTTCGGTCACGCCGGCTTTAACGACGGCGGCGAACCCATCGGTCGCATTGAGGTTCGCGATGTGCGCAGGTACCTCGAGGTCATGGAAACCATCAGGGAAGCCCAGGTTTCCCCCGTGCTCCAATCCCATCAGTTCAAATACGCCTTTATCAAAGCCGGTCTCAGTGCCCGCTACTTCTACCCACGTGCGGTCTTCGATCTGGCCCCGCTTTACCACATCGGCGAGGAAGAAGAGCACCTCGCCTTCACGGCGGCCTCGCTGTGGTATCCCGGCATCGGCACCCTCAAACCCGGTGAGGACAGCTTCCTTTCACCCGAGGATACTTGGTGGGACCAACGCCTGCTCACGCGCACCCTCTATCCCCCGCAAGCCCCATTTCAGGCGCCGCCCGCCGATCAAGCACCGGGCCGCCGCGGTGGGACCCGCCTGCGAACCGCCGTCTTGCAACAGGTCGGGGTGCGCGACGGTTCCCTATTCAAAGACATCGATATCGCCCTGTTCACCGAAATTTACGGCAGCACCGAATCGCCCAAAAGTAACCTGCACCTTTACGAGATTCCCCGCCAAAAAAGCGCACGCGAGGCGGACGAACCCAAGTTACCCCGGGTCACCTTGCAGTTCCCCAGCCGCATCGTCAACATCGCCACCGACCATCAAGAGGGCTTGATCGCCCTCACCCTCAGCAAAGGTTTGAAAAGTGAAGTGGCCGGGCACCACGTGGTGCTGATGGATATCCGCGCCGTTTACGGCGCACTGCAGGCCACGCAAACCGAAACCCTCGTCGTGAGCCCCGAATCCGAATTCATCATGGCCGAGTTCGGCGCCGAGGAAGGTTCCGCCGTGGGTTTCTCCTTGTTCTTCCACGAGGGTTCGGTGTATTGGACCAACGCGGAAGAAACCCTTTACCGCCAGCCCGTTGCGCCCGTCGCCCGACGCGAGGTCGGCTGGCTCTCCTACGACATGACCGCCTGGAGCCAGGACCCGGATGAAGGCACCGAGGCCCCCAACCCCTTCCAACGGCAAACGACCGTCATCTTGCAGGCCACCGACTTGGAACGCGACCAAAACGACACCGGCCGCGTGCAAACCGAGCAAGTCACCCGCACCTTTACCACCGAGGTGGGCACCTTTCAGGTTCAGCTTTATCCCAAGGAGGAATTGAAGCTGGTGTTCCGCTGCCTTGAGCCGCGTTGGGAAAAAACGTTTGAAACCAAAGCCGGCGTAACCTCGCGCATGGTCAGCGTCAACACCCGCGAAATCAGCCTGTGGCTGGGAGACGCCGCCATCCAAACCCTGCTGCGGGAACGCGGTCTGTTGGCCTTTGAGGTCGACGTGGAAATCACCCATGAGGCCAAAACCCGCGTCGCCATGCGCTATCCCTTTGTGCTGGATTACGTTACCCCACCCACCAACGACCCCTACCGTTATTACGAGGGTGTCGACCTGGTCAGCCGGACCCCTGTCGTCAGCGCGACCGACACGGTCATAAGCAGCCGCGATCCACGCTTATCCCTGGCCACCCGACGTTACCATCACCAGGATTTGGGTTACACCATCGGCACCTTCGGTGTCGGCATGCGCGACAGCAACGCGATTCACCTTGGCACCACCACCTGGTTCCGGCCCGGCGACATCCCCGAGGGTTACAACCCACTGACCGCCCTCAAGGCACACCAACGCGTGATTGTCGGCCAACCCGGCTTATGGCGCGAGGAAGCCTCGCTCGAAGAAAACGGCAACCAGGCCAACTTCCGTGCCGATCCGCTAAGCAAACTCAAACGCGACGGCAACTGGCAACTGGAACACCAGGAAACCATGCGTTCCCAGTGGCATACCCGCCTACCGCTACCCGTGTACAGCACCCTGTTCGCGCGGCTGAATCAAGAACAAAGTGGTTTCGACCTCTTCGAGGAAGACACCATCGAAGAACAAGACCGACTCGTTTACCCGCTGATGCGTTTCCAAAGCACCACCGACATGCCGGGCGCCGCTTGGGGCCGGGTTGTCGAACAAGAACGGGTCGACCTGCCGTGGGGCAACCGTATCGAGCGCCGTAGCGACAAAAAATTGCAGCGCGCCCTGCCCGTCACCATCGCCGAGCAAACCGCCGATCCGGCTCCCCTTCGTGAGGTCAAGCGCGCCTATGGCGCCTACAAGGTCGGCCGTTTGGTTCGCAACGTCCATTTCGACGGTTTCGAGGTGGATTACGTCTACGACCCGGACGGTTATCTCACCGAGGTCCACGAACGCGCCACCAAAGACACCGAGGTGCGTACGACCACCTATCATTGGGAATCACTGGACATCAAAGCCGGCAAACTCGAACTCAAACGCCTCATCTCGATTGAAGGCCAAACCAACGACGGCCCCTTGACCCTGGCCGCTTGGACCTACCGCGGCCCGCGCGACGCCACCCTGCAAACCTTCAGCAATCCCTACTGCGCCGCCGACACCACCTACCGCTTCACACGGGTCAACGGCGAAACCCAATCCGTCACCGTACCGAGTTGTGACGGCGTCACCCCACCCTGGACGGTCACCTTCGACACAACCACCCAGCGCCGCCTCAGTAAAACCTGGCGCCGAGGCGAGGCCGGCGGCAGCCTCACCTGGGAACGCCTGGCGCTTGAGGAACCATTTGACTGGCGCCTCACGGCAGACACCTACCGCGACCAAAGATTCACCTACGACCAACTGGGACGAACCGCGACCGAATCCATCGACGGCTTCCTCAAGACCTGGACCTACCAGGAAAGCGAACACTTCAAGTTTTCACCGGCAAGCCTAAGCTACAACCCCGGCCATGACCAGGGTCAAACCAATATTCAATTTAAGAAGGAAGCAGAAGGCGCGCGATGGGTCATCACGGATACCACCAGCCCCGGCAGCCCCAGCGTGACCCAGGACTTTTCACCAAGCGGCGTACCCATTCGCCGGTTCGACATCACCGGCATCCCGACCGGGGCGGAAACAAGCCAATCCTATTTCCCCAAGGGTGGTGACGTTAAAACCTTTACCGCCGCCAACCAAAAAATCAACCTAAAGACCGGGCAACAACTCAGCCATACCACCACCAACCGCTGGGGACAAACCACCTCCGCCACCTACCTCGACGCGAAAACCACCCTGACCTACGACCCCTTGGGCCGCCTGGTTCAAGAAGACAGGACCAAAGACGGCGGCGCCAGGATCCTGCGCACCTACACCGTCGCTTACGACGCCGGTTTCCGTGTTGAGACCATCCGCGACGAGAGCAACGGCAGCGTCACCACCTTGCGGTTCGATCAGCGCGATTTGTTACGACGCGCCGAGGTCTCCGGCGGACCCGCGCCTGGCGGCACCGCTTACCAATACGACGATCACGGCCGCCTGACGGAAACCGTCGATACCGCCGACGACAGCTTCAAATCCACCGTCACCTACTTCGGGGTAACCGGCACGCCGACCCAAGAAACCTCACCCGCCGGGACCATTGCCTACGACGTAACCAACGAGGGCGGCATCCTCGTCAACAGCGCCACCATCACGCCGACCCATAGCCGCCCTGATACCATCGGGCTAAAAATTGACGCCGTCGGCCGACGCGTCGGTGACCGGATGGACGGCATCGGCGATGTCGCCATCAGCCTGGACGCATTCGGCAACCCCCTGGAAATGCAACTGGCGAATTCCCCCAATATCCCCGGTGGCGCCGCCAAAGCCGCCCCCGACCTGCTCTTTAGCTGGAGCTATCAAGCGGGTCAAGTCACCTTGTCTGACCATCTCAACCGAAGAGAGGTGGTTACCAAGGCGCAAAACCAGCGTTGGGTGGACACACGGGTCATCGAAACGCTGAAGAAACAGGATTTTCTGCTTAACCGGAAAAAAAACAACGCTGACCGGGTCATTCCCGAATTTGGGAACAACAGCGACACACGCCGATACGACGTCGAAACCAACATCATTGGCAAGAGGCTGGAACGAAAAATCACAAACAACGAAAGCGCGCTCACGAGGCGCTTTCAAAGTGACGGTTTCGGTTATCCCACGCGTTTGACCTTCGGAAACCAGTCGATTACCACCTCGAATCCCCACAACGAAACGGACGGCTTTCCGCAAACTTGGACCCACTCAAACGGTCGCGGCCTGACCCTCGCCCGCAACGCCGCAACCCAGACAACGGGGATCACTTCCGCGAACCTGTCCTGGGCCTTTGATCACGACGACCGCGGCCGGGTTAACGGGCAAACCGATGCACGCGGGCTCAACCTTTCCTACGCCTACCAGGGCGCAAGCGGTGTCATTGATAAAGTGGAAACCACCCAAGCCAACCAGGCGGGTGGGGTCCTTACCGAGACCGAAGCCGGGCAGGGCATAAGCACCGCAATCCAAACCCACCGCACCTGGCTGGGCGATGAGGTTAAAACGGAGCGCAACACCACCGCGCTCGGTTTAACAACCCTCACCCGCGACGGGAACGAGGCAACCGTCTTGGTCGATCCCGTCACCAACCGCATGGGGGAAATCAGAAATTTCACCGGCGAATCCACCCAGTTCATCTGGAAGTCCCATTACCAGCAGGTGGAAGCCAAAGGCCCCGACGGCACCGGCGTCGAAACCTTTTATGACCAGAACGGGTACTTCCTCGCTCAGGGCGTCCTCGATACCGGCGGTTTACTGACCCCGACCCTTTCCGTCGAACGCGATGCAGCGCAACGGATTAAAGTCGCCTACACCGCCGAAGGAACCCTGCGCTATACCTATGATGATGTGAACTTGGTCCAGGTGGATCACAGCGACGGCACCTCCATAAGTTACGATTACGACGCAAATCAAACCCAACCCAAAACCATTACCCAAAGCAGGGGCGGGCAGGTCCAAGAAACCGTCCACATTGAGTACCACGAAAACGGCAATCCAAAATGTGTGACCGTGGAAACCGCGGGACGGCCTGCCGAAAGCTTCCACTACAGCACGCATGGGGATCTCGTCCGCCATCAACGCGCGCACCAACCTTCAACCCTGGTTTCCTTCAACGCCTGGGGCGTTCCCAAAGAACTTAACGCCGGTGGAACCATCCATCAGCTTTTCCGTGACGGCGATTCCAGTAAATTGAATTTCCCTAACGATGTCACCATCGACATCAATGCGCGGGGTTTGCTTGAACAGATCGGTTATCCCGGACTCGCCCCGAAACGGTTCCAATACGATGCCGACGGCCGCCTCACCGACATGGTCGAGGGGGCAAACCACATCGCCCGGTCGTTGCAGTGGCAGAACGGACGGGTCACGCGCATCACCGCGACCCCGCCGGCAACCACCGCTACCGGCGGCACCCTCCCCGCGATCCCCGCCGAGGATTTGGTGCCCGCTTATGATTCAGACGGCCGCCTCGTTCAATTGGACCGCATCCCCAGCGGCGATGTGGGTCTTCCGAGCCGAGAAACCCTTACCTACGCGACCGACACCGACGACCTAAGCCGGATCGAACGTTACCAAGACGGCAACGGGGTCACCCAGATTTATGGGTACCGAAACAACCGCCTGACCAACCTAACCATCGAAAACGGACCGTCTTTTGTGTTTTCCCACGACGACGGCGGCAACATCGATTTCGTCGCGGCGGGCGGCCTGTCCGCGCGTTACACGAATTGGGAATCGGGCTTTCCGACCAACATGCAGTGGGGCGACGGGACCAACTTCCAAATCGGTCTTGATGGACAGCAACGTTTGACCCATGTCCAAACCAGCGACCAAGATTTCGCGCTTCAGATCACCTACAAAAGCGGCAGCCAAATTGACGGTTGCGGCAACGGCGCCGACTACCAAGGTGCGCTGATTGACTCGGTCACGCGCGCGGGACCCGAATTGCGCGAAATCCTTACCCCCGAATTCAACCCCGGCAACCAAACCCTGCGTGGGGTGAGCGTGGAGCGGCACATCGGTGAACGCGCCCCGCCCGCCAACACGGATCCTGAGGCCGAGCCCACCTACGAAACCCTCTCTTTCCAAGAGGATTACGGCTCAGGGGAAAAGCAACTCCTCCAGCAACTGTCGCTGGTTCTGTCTCAAGAAGATCCAGATAACCCCGGACAAACCAGACAGGTCCAACTGCGCAAACGCGCCGCCACCGGCGGCGACGGACCGCGCGTCAACCAATTAAACACCTGGAACCCCTCGGAAACCATCGACCCAACCCAACCCCCCGCGAGCACCGCCACCCTAACCTATTCAAGCGCCAACGGAAACCTGGAACAGATCAGCGCACCGAGCTTGCCAAACCAGGAGTTCGCGTGGGATGGCGAACGCCGCCTACGCGCCATGCGCAAAGACGGGCGTACCTACGAATATGCATACGACAGTGGGCACCGCCGTATCCGCGCGGCAACCTCACTGAGTCCCAATCCCTTGGTTTTCTCGTACCACGGCTCGAAATTGATCGCGGTCGGTGTGAACCAAGCAACCGGCATCAGGTGGACCCATGCCGTGGCCCACGGCCCCATGGGACCGGCATTCATTGTGGATTTGGAAAACCAAAACAACAGTTATTACATCTTCAACGACCATCTGGGCACGCCCTTCGCGTACAAACGCCTCGGTGACGACAAGGTTTTTTACACCCCGTCCAGTCCCTACGGCGAGGACTGGTGGCAAAGCTTCGAGGTCCCCGAGGCCTCGAGAGAAACCACCAACACCGCAAAAGCGACCAACACGGTCAACCTAGGAACGGGTTTTGAACGGCCGCCCTTCGCCCTGTTCAACGCGCCTTTCCTCGGCTTGGGCGGCCACATGCGTGACGAGGACACCGGCCTCATCTACATGCACCACCGCTACTACAGCCCAGAGCTCGGCCACTTCCTAAACCCCGACTTCCGCGCCCCCAACATCTACGACCCCACCACCTTCACCGAACCCTACGCCTACGCCGCCGGCAACCCGATAATGTTCTGGGACCCGAATGGTTTAGCCACAGGAATCTTTTTCGACGGAACAAACAACAAACCTAATGACGAGACAAACGTTTGGAGACTCTATTTAGCCTATAATGACAACCAAAAATATTATGCTTATGGAATTGGTTCGGGTTTTCACGCTGACGGGACACCTTATTCCACCTTTGATGGAATTAGCCTAGAAGAGAAAGCAACAGGTAATTCGATGGAGGAACGCGTCCAAGACATGTTGAACAACCTTGAGAACGAACTCAGAAAGGGAGACAAAGTAGTAGATGTTTTTGGTTTTAGCCGCGGCGCAGCATCGGCAACTTTATTTTTGAACAAAATTCAATCAAAGATCGATGCTAAGGATGAGTTATATAAGGACATTAAGGTTAGGTTTGTCACCTTGTTCGATCAAGTCCCTTCAAAAAGGGGCGCAATAAGGCAAACACTTGGCAGTGGTGCAGACTATCTCGGCGCGATTGTTACTTTAAAGTTTTGGCAGCCAAATTCATACGCTCGCAATGCAAACAATGAAGGCTTCACTCTTCCAAAGAACATGACTTTCATTCATCAACCAATACATTTAATTTCTATTGACGAACAACGCAAAGAGTTTGCGGTTTCCGATTTACAGGGTGCACTTCAAGTTGGTTTTCGTGGTGTTCACTCAAACGTAGGCGGTGGATATGGAGGCAGTATTTTTGAATTCATAGCTCGGCAGTTTGTTATTGACATGTCTGAACACTACGGCTTAACACTATGGGATGAAACAAAATTAGCCTCAATGGGCGAGGACTACCGTGAAACATACGAGCAGTATAAACAATATTTCTACATACAAGGGCGGGGCGTAAAAAAACGATTAAAAGACTCTCCCACCGATAACGGGAAGTGGTACTTTAATGACGGTGAATATCGCCACCTGCCTAAGAATCTAGTTATCCATCCAAGTGCAATGTGGTTCAGTGAAAAACCTAAGAACCCCATGCGTTATAAGTATCTAAAACTCGATGGGTTTTCTATTCCACCGCATTGGGGAACCCAAATCCCTCTGCCTTGATTTACAGACAAGTGGGATCCTTTTCCAAGAGTTAAAGAAACTAGTTTTTCTGGGCATTTCTTAAACCCCTTTCCGTTTTCGCCTTAGAATTCACTCTAAAAAAACCCAATAACTCCTAAGAATCAACCACTATCTATAAAACCATTACAACCTACCCCAATCATACCTCATTCTGAAGTCATACACTTCTATAGACAAAACCAAAAAAGCAGTCGAAAACGCTTCATTTTTCGCCACCCAAAGGTCTACTTCAGGATACCCAGCCTGTCTTCTTCAACTTTTACCGAGTGTTCCAGCTCCATTTTCAAAGTAACATTATATGGCCCATTCTTTATCCACACCAGCTTCTAAAACATAATCTATAATTAAAACTCGGGTGGATCATAAAGCAGAGCCAGAAAAAGAAAAACCACCGTCAAAAACACATGCATTAGTGAAAAGGCCAAAACCTTCAAACATGCCATTAAATAAGTCGCCTCAGTCCCACGCACTCTTAAGAAGTAATAGACAAGCGGCGTTAACCAGAACAACGCACCGTACTGAAAATTCGCAAAATCATCACCCAAATCTAGATAATAACTAACAGCAGTCACAACATAACTCACGAAAACAACCCAAAAAACTTTCCGCGACAAAACATTCGATTTCGACACCCTCAAAAGCACTAAATAAACAAAAATAAATGGCGCGTGCAAAATAAGAAAAGTCAGTTCAGGTATAGGCATTTTACCCTCAACGTGTTTGCAAAAAAACCTTCTCAAAAAAAGCCCTGGCACTAGGAAACGCTATCACACATTGCCCCCCAGAGTTCCAAAAAATAGAAAATCAAGGAATGGAAAAGGCTGCCGGGGGAGAGTCTTCTGCAGGCCGTAGGGGAACAGTCTTCTGCAAGGGGCTGGGTGATTTCGTTGATTCACTTCCTTTTCGGCCCATCCTTTTGTTCCACTCTACTTCAACGCCGAACTCCGGTTCCTCTGACTTACACTTTTCTAAAACACGCCGATCAAGAGCACGATAACGAATGGGATCATGCTTCGATCAGCGTGGCTTCGAGCGTTTGTGCTTTGCTTCTAATCCGCGGGTTAACCGCCCGCGCAGGCGGAGGGATGCGTTTCCTCCTCCTTGCCCCAGCGAGCGGCCAAGGTCGCGCGATCCATGCTCAGGTTCCAGCAATCGGGTTGGTCGTCGGCGGTGAATTCAAAGCCGCGCCGCAGGTAAAAGGCGGCCACGGCGTGGTTGTCGGGGTGGACGTTAAGCTGCACCCCTTTGATGCCCGGCATCGACGCCAAACCTTTCAGAAAGCGGTCCATGATCCGGCCGCCAATGCCGCGACCTTGTGCGCGGTGATCGATTTGGAACCCGAAAAAATCAACCCAGCCATTGGTTTGGTGCAACCAGCAGAACACACCAACCGGACGCGCCTCCGTCCAGACGCCCACCATTTGGACCGGGGCTTCCTGCACAAATACTTTGTTGCGAAATAGTTCGACCGGGCGAGGTACGAAGGACTTTTGCGCCGGTTTCAGCGCGAGTTGGTGCAACCACGACCAATCCTCAGGTTTTAGCGGCTGAACCCGCGCCGGCGGCGGTTCACCACCGACAAAACCATGGTATGCATGGGTTTCGGACGCGCGAACCGGTTGTAACGACTTGGCCCAGCGGCCCAGCCAGTCGCGCACGCTTTGGCCCTCGCCCTCCGCCGCGGCGGCCTGCTTCAACGCCCGCCCGCGTTCACGCTTGGGCAGTTCGAGGAGCGTGGCGGCTTGGTCGGCGAATGCCGTTACTTTGGCCAGAACGGTTTCTTCGTCGTGACGCAAGCTATTCGGTATGGCCTGACTTGGGTTCATCGCAATCACCCTGCCCTGCCCCGACACCGTGTTTTCGCCCGCAAAGCCACGCCGGGTTTGGCGCGCCAAAAATGCCAACCGGCGCATCGCAACCAATGCGCGGCCGATAGGTTCCGATTCCGAGCCGTTTTTTCGGCCCGGCACGAGCAGATCCAAACAGGCCGTCACCGAGGAAAAGTCGTTTTCGCGCAGAACCCCGATAAAAAGGTTGTCGCTTTCCTTGTCCGCGGTAAGCCCGTGAAGCCGCGCGACCTTCTGGGTGCCGTCGATGAAGCCGTAATTCACAAAAAAGCGGGTGCGCGATTTGGCGCCGTAGCTCATAAAGACCTCGACACCCGCCGCGAGGGCACGGGTGGCGGTAAAACCCAAGCCGGCCCGCGACAAATACAGGGCCGCGCCGGGTTCTGCACCCTGACCGGGAAAACATTTGCCGCCGTCGGCATCCTGGTGGTGGTTGTACAAATCGAGCAAGGGGATCAGCGCCGGTTCGCTTGTGCCGGAGACAACCGGAACATCAAAACAGCGTGCGTTCACCGCGGTCATCGCCCACAAAAACTGTTGCTCTGAAAACCGCGTGGCGAAATGGGGCACTGCCTCCGCGAGTGCTTGGTAATCCGCAAGGATCCGATCACGGCGCGCCTTAATCCACAGCAGCGCAAAAGTCCCTTGCAGCGGCTGGAGTGCCGCCTCGTCCCAAAACAAGGGCACCTCGTCGAAACGCTCGGGCAAGCTGTTGATGTAGGGTCGCCAGAACGAGTCGGGATCGGCTGCTTCCTGCAGCAGGAAGGCCGCCAACAGACTGTGTTCCGAACGCAAGGATGGATTGGCCGCCTCAATGCAGCGGCCGATCCGCGAAGCCCGCGCTTTGTCGCCACACATCATTAGTTTGCGCGGCACCCAGCATAGGGCGGCACCCGACTTGATCGGTTGCGTGCTTTGCACACCCCGGTAGCCGGGCGCCAAAGTTTGGACCCTTTGACCCGGCAGGGCGGCCCCGTGACAGCGTGCCCAACGGACAAGGTCCTGAATCAATGGATCGGTATGTTTTGTGGGATGGGTCATCGGCTTCCTCCTGGTACGGCCCTAGCCCGCACCGGAAAAAACCATCCGTACCGCACGAAACAAAGGACCTTTCGCTGTCACCCTGAACATAGATCCCACCTTGGGGATACGCCGGCGTGGCTGTCGCAAACGGCGGCGGCGCACGACCCAAACGGCGCCGACGGCACGTATTTCGGTCGCGAACGGCAGCATTACTTAAATAAGTCCCATCCACACCCGCCACCCGCCAAAAACTTGACGCGGGCGTCTTGCAACCTTAGGCTTTGGATTATTCAGGATGTCTCGGTCCCATCCGTCCTTTCCCGAGGTCTCATGGAACAACCACCGCCCCACCCGCCCGACCCCGCGCAACAACAGCGACTCCAAAAGCTGTTCCATCGGCTTGCCGCGGAACAGCCGCGTGCCCTCGAAGCCCAGCTCACCGCCTTGAGTTCGGACCCCAAACCAGAGGACAACGCACCGTTCTCGCGGCTCGCGGCCAAAAGGACCGACCTCGACGTGGGCGGTACCTGCGGACCCTTTCGCATCCTTGAGAAGTTGGGTGAAGGCGGCATGGGTGCAGTCTACCTGGCCGGTCGCGACGAACTCCCCGAACACCGCGTCGCCCTCAAAACCCTGTCGGCCTGGCATCCCGATTTACGCGCGCGCTTCGAAAAAGAGTGCCGTATCCTTGCCGGCCTCAAACACGACGGCATCGCCCATTTGGTCGACGCCGGCGTTTTGTCGGACGGCCAACCCTGGTTCGCCATGGAGTACGTACCCGGCACCACCCTCGACGGCTGGATCCGTCAACACCAACCCGACCTCAAAACCCGGCTCCACCTCTTCCTCAAGATCTGTGAAGCCGTTATTTACGCGCACCAGCAAATGGTCATCCACCGCGACCTGAAGCCAGGCAACATTATGGTGCAGGATTCGGGTACCCCCAAGTTGCTCGATTTCGGCATCGCCAAAATGCTCGACGCCGAAACGGGCACCCCGTTGACCGTCACCAACCGCACCGACCGCATCCTCACCCCGCAATACGCCTCACCCGAGCAGGTTAACGGCGAACGGCTCGGCACCGCCTCCGACGTCTACAGCCTCGGTGTCATCCTTTACGAGTTGCTGACCGATCGCCTCCCCTACCACTTCCGCGGCGGCGCCCCCCTCGAAATCATGCGCGTCATTAATCAGGCCAACATTACCCGGCCGAGTAAGTTACGCGGACAAACCGGCCACTCCGGCGGCGCCTTCACCCGCCAACTGCGCGGCGACCTCGATACCATCACCCTGAAAGCCCTGGCCCATGATCGCAACCGGCGTTACGCGGCGGTGGACGACCTCGCGGCCGATATCCGTCGCTACCTGACCGGCATGCCGATCACGGCCCGCCAAGCATCCACGGGTTACCGCTTCCGCAAATTCATCAAGCGCCATCCTTGGCCGGTGGCGGCGGTGCTCGGCATGGTGGCCTCGCTCAGCTTGTTTTCCGTCTACGCGACGGTCCAGAACCAACAGACGGCACGCCAGCGCGACCTCGCCGAACAACGCCTCGCCTCCTCCCAACGCTTGACCGGGTTCCTGGTTTCGATGTTCGAACAGATCGATCCCGACTTGGCCCGCAACCACGACATCAGCGCACTGGAAGTGATGGAGGCGGGCCGCCGCCGACTCAACACCGACTTGGACGAAGACCCGGCGGTCAAAACCCTCCTGCTCAACACCTTGGCCCGGGTCTACGCGTCACTCGGCCGCTATGACCAAGCCGAGGCCCTGCTGGTCAACGCCCTCGAATCAGGCGACCCAAACCAGGTGATGGAAACGCGTTTCGCCCTGATCCACACCCTGCAGAGCGCGGGCGATTACAAAGGCGCCCAAGCACAATTACACCTGGCCGAGCAGGAAGCGACGGACGACCCACGCACGCAAGCGCGCCTTAACCAAAGTCGCGGTCACGCCGCCTTGCTGTTCGGCCGCTACCCACAAGCGCAAGCCGCCTTTGACGCGGTCGGCGCTTCCTCCCAATTACTCCCTCCGGAGGAACAGGCCCAACTCATCCAAGGCCGTGCCCAATTGGCCACCGCGCGCGGTCACTACGACCGCGCGATCCAATACCGTAAAGACGTATTGGCCCTGCGCCAACGCCTCCACGGCCGCGCCCATTCCCAAGTGGCCTCGGCCCTGGCCTCCTTAAGCCTGACCTACCTTGAAACAGACCAACGCGACCAAGCCAAAGCGTACATGGATCAAGCCGAAACCCTTTACCGCGACATTTTTGGCGAAAAACACCCACATTGGGTCAACTGCCTGCAGCGGCGCGGCCAGTGGGAACGCCTCCAGGGCAACTACGATCAGGCGCGCGAGCTTTTTGAGCAGGCACGCGACTTGGCGCTGGAACTCCTGGGGGAGGACCATCCCTGGACCGCCAACGTGATTCACCACCTCGCCGTGCTGAACCACAACCAAGGCGATTTCCCCGCCGCCGAGGCACTGTACCGCCAAACCGCCGACATTCGCCGCCGCATTTTGGGCGCCAATCACCCGGCTTTGGCGACCTGCTTGGGTAACTTGGCTTATCTGAAGCAAAACCAGAGTGAATACGACGCCGCGGAAGACCTGTTGCGCCAAGCCATCAGCATCCAAATCGAACGCCTGGGCGAACAACACCCCGATCTGGCCGAAAGCTATCAAACGCTGGCGCTGATCCACCAGCAACGCGGCCGCTACCGCCAAGCGGAACCCCTGCTGCACAAGGCCTTGTCCATCAAAGTCGCTGCATTGGGCGAAAACCACCAAAGTGTTGGTTTTCTGCTCAACAACCTTGCCGGCGCGATGCAGGACCTGGGCAAGCTGGACGGCGCCGAACGGCTGTACCAACGCACCCTCACCAATTTGAAGCACAACCTGGGCGACAAACACCGTTACGTGGCGGGCACACTCAACAACCTCGGCAGCCTCAGCCAGGACAAAGGCGATTATGCGGCCGCCGAAAATTATTACCGCCAGGCCTTAGACACTTATTTGAAAACACTTAAGGAAGATCATCCCGCCGTCGGTCGCGCC
This sequence comes from Acanthopleuribacter pedis, assembly GCF_017377855.1. GTDB lineage: Bacteria > Acidobacteriota > Holophagae > Acanthopleuribacterales > Acanthopleuribacteraceae > Acanthopleuribacter > Acanthopleuribacter pedis. The sequence goes on along the minus strand of NZ_JAFREP010000034.1, from coordinate 38,669 downwards.
CAAAACAACGTGGCCATGGCGCTGTTCCTGCGCGGCGATTATGCGGCCGCCGAACCCCTGTTCCGCGCGTCGCTGGCCACGACCCGCGCCGCGCTGGGCGAGGATCACCCCTCAACCGCGGTTCGGCTCGGCAACCTGGGTCGCTTGCTGTTGGTCGTCGGTAAGTACGCCGAGGCGGAACCCCTGATCCAGCAGGCGCTGCCCATATTTAGAACCAAGCTGGGAAAACACCACCGGCGCGTGTTCCAGACGGAAGCCCTTTGGGCCGATTTGAATCAGCGCCGCGGCGACCTTTCCCAAGCAAAGACGCGCTACGAAACCCTGTTTGAAACCCTCGACGCGCTGCCCGAGGCGACCCGACCGCGGCTCGCCATGGAACGTGCAAAGTTTGCCGAATTGCACCTGCTCAGCGGCCGTATCGAACGCGCTGAAGCCGTGCTGACCCAAGCGGAAAAAGAGGCGGGCGAAGACCCAGCCCCGTTTTTGCAGGCCGCGCTCCATCTGGCACGGGCCAAACTGTTGCGTGGCCAGGGCGATCCCACGGCGGCCGAACCCCACCTGGAACAGGCGTTGGCCCTACGGACCGGACGCCTTGGGGAACACCATCCCTTGGTTGCGGCAGTGCGCCTGGAGCAGGCCGAACATCTCGCGGCGCGTCAACGGTGGCGGCAAGCACTGGAGACCGTGGAGGGCGCGCTTGCCGCCGCGACGGCACTGCCGGAGGAACACGAAAGCCGGGCCGCGATGCACAGTTTAAAAGGGTTGATCCTCACCCAGGTAGGTGAACAAGAAGCAGGTCAATCCTTGATGCGAAACACGCGAGAAACGCTTTCACGCCGCCTGGGTGAAGGCCATTACCTAACCCGGGAGGCACAAAAGCGGCTCATCAAAGACCCCTAACCTTCAGCCGGCTTATTGCCAAACCGATTTTTGGGCCAATTGGTTAAGCATAAAGTTGTGATCATTCCTCAGGTTATACTCGAAGTTATCGCACTTTATGATCATACTTTCGTGGTTTTTAATATCCTTAAAAGCCAACGGTTGCTTTTGGACCTTCTTCGGTTTCATCTTCATCTTCTTCTTTTTACTCTTAACTTCATCATTGTTTTTCTCGTCTTTTGGAACCACCCCGGTTTTCTTAACAAAATCAGGATTCTGATTCAGAATGTTCCAACTTTTTTCGTCAATTTTGTTATTTGTACGAATATTTTCCAAACAGTCAAGTTGTACCGATACTTGATTGGCTTTCTGCTGCATGTTCATCAATTCGTTATGATTGTTTTGGATTTGCTCTTTCGTAAATTCTTTGTTGGGCTTTTTCGGAAACCAAGTGGTGAGGTTTTCTTGCGATTCTTCATCGATATTTTTGGCGAACTCGTTTACACCCACATTGGTATTTCCGTCAAAAGAAGCAACGGAGGAGGCGACCGACGCTCGATGGTGAACCGGCGGAGACACTTGCCAAACCATCGTATCTGGGAATTTTGAATGGTTCTCATGCACCTTGCCTGAACCTTGGATAAAGCTATAGTTCCCATCTTTAATATTCATGGATACCGATATATGATCTTTTTGGAACATTTCGGCACCGATATAACCACCACCTGTCATGTTTTGGTTGCCAACGCGGCCATACAAATCATTCCCCGAGATAGATGCGTGACCACTCCCTTTGGAAGCGTCGTACTGCCATTCCTTCAGGCCCGCCGAAAGAACCTGAACATGGGAGGCCTTGTTATCATGATCCGTGACACTCGCAAAATAACTGCTTCCGTAATCTAAGCAGATCGCAACCGCCATATCCAAGCCTGTTTTCGGTGCGCTAAATCGGTTTGATTCATCATTAAATTTGGCCTCCACCATCTTTTGATCAACCACTTGGTCAGGATCAACCACCGAAATCTGGGCGGGATAGGATACGTACTGCTTTTTGAGGTGTTTGTCTTTAACATCATAAAGCACCACGCGGCTGTCGGCATTGGAGGGGACCATCTTATTGACAATTTTGGCTTTACCGTTTGGTCCCCCCTCGATCACCACGGTTGCGTTTTGGACCAATTTACATGCAGTCTCTTCTTTCACGACCAGAGGTTTCTCCTTGACCGACTTACACACCTTGGCAAATTCTTCCATGGTGTTTAACTTTTTAGGAATTTTGAAGGCCTTATTGTCTAATTCCTTCTTATCATCCATGGCGAAATTCTTTTGAAGTTCATTCTCGATGGACAAGGTACGCGGCTTGTTGGGTTGCTCCAATTTTTTGTTCCAGGCATCACCCACCGCGGCAAGGATCCGACGAGGCTCGCTTAGTTTTTCGTATTTCTCTTGGGTAGCGTCGGTCATTTCTTGGTAAGCCTGTTCCAAGTCTTTCAGCGGAACGTCGAATGCCTTGGCAATCGTTTCCAGATGCTGTGGCTTGATATTTTGTGCCGCGACTGCCGGGTGCATCGCAATAAAGGTTCCCGGTGCAAACACCATACCCTCGAACTGTTTATCGGCGGCCATCGCCCGCAAACTGGTCACCACGCCCCTGACATCACTTGCTTTAATGGGGTTATCGGTGTCATTAAGAAAAAGCTCCGGCATACTGATCACCTGTACGGTACCGGGTCGGTTGTCCATTATCTTGCCGTCTTTGGCCATTTGTGCCACGCCGTTGAAAACCATTTTGGCACGCGATTCAATCGCTTGTTTACCGGCGAGGTTATCGGGCTTTGATTTTTCAAAATTGACAGCCAACTGTACCACCTGAAGCCGTTTGGCCTTGGGCTGGTTTTGGTTCAGTTGGATGGCCTCAATCGAAGTGGCCGAGCTGTTGGTTGCATGATGGTTGTTTACCTGGGGCATCTTGCTCGACGCGGGTTGGTTGGCGACATTTAACTGCAGCGGGTTGTTCTGCGCTTGTGCCGTCTGGTTTAAAGGATTTTTGGCCTGTACGTTGTTGGATTTTAACTGTTGCATTTGCATGGCGTGCGGTACTCCTAATCGGTAAGGGGAAAAAAATGGGCGGTTCGTTTGCGTTAAGCGAGATTCATCATGTGCAGTAAGTGTTCGTGGGGATTGTCCGCGTAAACCGGTTGCGCCGGTTGCGCGCCGATCCCGTAGGCGCCGGGTCCGGCGGGATTAAACGCCGCGGCATTCGAGGGTTGGGGCGCCGCTTGCTCGCGACTTGCCGCTTCTAGTTGCCCCTTCAATTGGCGACCGGTCGTCACCAAATTGGTCAAAATGTTGTTGAAGGTACTGAACTGGGTCCCTTCGACCGGTTGGGTAAAGCACAACATCAAGGCTTCCGCATCAGGATCCAAGGCGATGGCGGCGCCCGCGGTTTCCTGCTGAAACAGATTCATGGTTAGGGCTTGTTGCAACACCATTTCACGGCTGCTTTGTCCGGTTAAATCCAACAGCGTCAGGTTGAGGTAGAAACAGGTGTCACCGGGTGGGCAAATCACATCCACGGTAAGATCCTCGCCGGCGGTTAAGGAGCAAAGGCCCTCATCGTCCAAGGACAAAGCCACGCCGATTTGTGCGCCGAGTTGGGCCAACCAATGTTTCACTTGTTCGTTTGCTTGCGTCATGAGGTCACTCCTGAAGGGAATTTGGCCGAAAAAACCGGCCGAGATTACACCGAGTCGGTCACCGGCGTTTTTGTTCTTTCGCCAATCTGGGGCCTTTCTCGGCGCCCGGCCACCCCTCGCGGCGCCAACGGCACCCAGCCATGACCGCTTCGGCGTCAACGGCATCAATTCCCGGCCCGAGCGGCTTTTTCGAGCCTCATTCCCGCTCATGCGTGTTTTCGCGGCCGTTCACGGCAAGCACCCTCACTTTTAGCGCCGTTTTCCCTTCTAATGAACCAACGGCCGGATCGCCGCGAGGTGGGTTGCCTTGAACCCCGAACATTCATCCAAGGCGACCCACCGCTCTCGGTTACAATAGGTTTTAGACGAAGACCTTTTCAGCGCGAAAAGTCGCGGTAATGGGAGCGAAACCCCGGGTTTGCAGCCTTTGAAGACGCGCCCGCCCCAATCAGGGTCGAAACCTCGTATAAACCTTATCTCTTCAGACCTTCTCCGACGCCACGCGCCCTTATCGCCCCGCTTCGATAACTACCCCACTGCTTTGGATTCACCATGATCGCCGTTTTGTTTTTGGCCCTGAGTTTTTGGACACCCCCCATGCAAGCAACGCCGTCAGACGAACCGCTGCTGATCCCCACCGGTTCCTTTGGCCGGGACCGCAACTTTTCCCATACCACGGTTCAGGCCGTGCAATTGGATGGGCGTGGTTTCTTCTGGGTGCTCAACCGAAAGGGCCTCTGGTGTTACGACGGCGCCGACGCGCATCGGATCCCGCTCGGCGAACAGGCAGTGACCCATTTTGTGGTCGACGGTGAAAACCGACTCTGGCTGTCGACCGAATCCGGTGAACTCCAAATACGACCGGCTTTGCCCGGGGCCGAAACCGTTCTCGCCACAAAGGATGTGGGCAAGGTGGACCACCTCTTCGCTTCGGACGGCTTGGTTTGGGTCGTTCGCGAAACCTCGGTTTTGCAGTTCCACGCCCGAGGAAACACCCTGGTTCAAGCACAGACCTACGACCTCTCACCCTACTTGGCGGCCACCCCGAAACGCATCCATCTCACCGTGGACGGGGCCGGTCGGTCGTGGGTGATGGGGCCGAACCAACTCATTCAGATCGGCACAGGTGGTTTGACGGTCCACGCTTTTCCCGAGGAGCACGCCCCCAAGGGAACGGCGCTTGCTGCTTCCAAAGACGTCCTTTGGCTGGTCGGTAGGGAACACCTTTGGACCTTTAAACCGGCGTCCGCGCAATGGGCACAGGTCATGGCGTTACCGAAAACCCATGTCCCCGCGTTTGTATTGGTTGACCCGCGAGACCGACTCTGGCTCGGCGACACCCCCTATTTGATGCGAATCGATCCCTTTCGGCGCCAAGCCACCGCCCTCACCCTTGCCGAACCCATCGGCCGCAAGCACCGGCGCGTCGTTCGCGATGCGGCGATGGGCGCGGACGGCGCCCTTTGGCTGGGAACCGGCGAAGGGCCACGCTACCTCTCGGCCGCGGCGGCCATGCTCCAACCGGTTACGGGGCCAAAGGCCGAGGTATTGGCTACCCACCAAGCGTCACAAAGGCCCGAAACCGTTCCGAAATTCACCAAGCACCTTGTTGAACTTGAATACCCCGAGCTAAAGTGCGGCTACCTGCTCGACCGCGGAAGCCTTTGGCATGTCCACCATGAGACGGTGACCCTCAACCCGGACACCACCCCGAACCTGCCCCTGTTCGCCTTGGCGCCCGCAACCCCAACGGCTTTCTGGGGTTTGAGCCGATACGGGTTACACCAATTTGATGCCGCATCCGCCGTGGTGCTCGGTTTTCTTCCCCTTCCCGATGACGCCGCGGCCAACCGCGAATTACTGCGCGACGCGGACGGCGGCCTAATTCTTTACCAAGACACCTGGGCCGCCTACCTCCCCGCCACGGCACCAGCCCTTGCCGACCCACCCAAGCCGGTTTTTATTGCGCCAAACCAACGCGGGCGCAAACCACCGGCGTTTGTGAACGTGGCATTGCCAGGTTATGAAACCGACCAAACGGCGGAATGGGCCTACCGTTGGGACGCGGATTCGGATTGGCGCCCCGTGACCGGAAACCGCATCCCTTTTCAGAAAACGTGGCCGGGGCAATACGACTTAAGCCTACGCACCCGCTACCTCAAGGGTCCCTGGCGGCAGTTTCCCCAGGTCGGCACCATCCACATCCACGCCGACACCCTGATCCCGCCGGGATGGGTCAGCCTGTGGGTGGTTTCGGCATTCCTTTTTTGTCTCCATTGCTACCGTCGAGGCTTGGCCGCGGGCGCAAAAAACGCCAACATGCCGACCCCGTTGCCACAACAGGTCGCGTCACCCGAGCCGCCGGCGCCGCCGCCCGCGTCGCCCGCCGACCAACCGGCGCGCATCCTGGTGGTTGACGACGACCCCGTCAACCGTCAGGTGATTCACGCCCATTTGGGCGAACGCTTCCGCGTCGTGGAAGCGGAAAGCGGCCGCGACGCCCTCGACCACCTCAACGACCAAACCTTCGACCTTGTCCTGCTCGACATCATGATGCCCGGCTTGTCCGGTTACGAAACCTGCGCCCACCTCCGCGAAACCCACACGATGGAGCAACTCCCCGTCCTCTTTATCACCGCCCGCAACCAACCGGAAGATCTGGTTCGCGGTTTCGCCATGGGCGGTAACGACTATCTGATCAAACCCGTATCCCGGGATGAACTGTTCGCGAGGGTTCACATGCACCTAACGCTCAAAGAAACCAACCGTTTGTTGGAAAAAGAAAAGGCCTGGCTGGAAACGGAGGTGGAAATGGAACGCCTCAAACGCCTAAACCGCGAATCGAGCATTCGCCTGCTCCACGCGCAAATGCAGCCGCACTTCATTCAAAACACGCTCAACAGCATTTCCTTCCTGTGTTTGTCCGATCCCGACCAAGCGGTGGAAACCCTGGAACGGCTGTCCACGCTCATGCGCCAATCCTTTAACGCGGTGCCGCGCGAATGGTGGCCGCTCGAGGAAGAACTGAAAGCAATCAAAGCCTTTGGCGATATCCAACGCGTTCGCTTCCCAGAGAAACTGCGCTTTGATTTCAATATCCCACCCGGGCTGGGCGGCCAATTGCTACCGCCGTTTCTGATTCAACCGCTGGTAGAAAACGCGGTTTTTTACGGTCTGAAGGAAACCACCGAGCAAGTGGTCGTCGGGTTGTCCCTCGAAGAAGACGGCATTTACCAACAGGTCACGGTCACCAATCCCGGCGCGCCGCTGCGCAAACCCTTTGCCGAACTGATTTCCTCGGAACACGCGCTGGGCAATATCAGCGAACGCCTGGCGCTTTTGTTCGACAGCAAACTGGATTACCGCTACGAAAACGGCATCCACCACATTGGCTTCCGCTTCGATCCCGGCCGCCCCAAGCTGGAGCCGCCTATCCCGCGGTTCTCACCATAAGTTCTGCTACGGCGTTGAAATCGCTGCGATTACTTAGGTTACTTGGTTGCACCGTTGCTTCACAACGGTGGGACAGCCTCAACGTAGCTCTGCTACGCCGAAAGGTCGGCCCCGCTACGTTTACCCTCGGTCGTAACCTGTGTACTCACAGCGATTTCAACGCCTCGCGACGAATTCTGGTAAGAACCGCGGGCTATAGAAACCAAGCCTTAAAATCTTTGACGCGGCGGCGCGCGACCTGGTACGGCTTGTCGTTGGCGCCCATCAAGGTCAAGGTGCCGTGTTCGCCCGGTTCGAAGGCGGTGATAAACCGCTTTTGAATAATTTCGGAGCGGTTGATTTGGAAAAAGCGCGGGTCTTTGATGTGGTCGGCCAGATACCCGATGGTTAAATTGGCCAGCAGCTCGCGCCCCTCCAACGTGAGGATGTTGGTGTAACGGCCGTCCTTGGTAAACACCATCGCTTGCTCCAACCACACCACGTGGCTTTTGCCCAAAATGGAAACCACGACCTTCTCCAGACCGCCGTCCATCTGTTCATCCTGAAACACCTCCAGCACTTCCCATTGGGAACGCGCACGCGCAATGGAAGCGGCCAACCGGTCGCGATTCACCGGCTTCAACAAATAATCCAAGGCGTTTAATTCAAAGGCTTTGATCGCGTGCTGATCGTAGGCGGTACAAAACACGATCATCGGTTTCTCGCGAAGGTACGGCAGCAGTTCGATGCCGGTCAGAATCGGCATTTGGATGTCGAGGAACACCAGGTCGGGTTTAAGGGTGTTGATCTCTTCAATCGCACGAATGGGATCCTCGGACGCACCCACCACGGTTACATCGGGCATTTTGGCGAGGTAGTGTTTCATCATGCCGAGGGCATGTTTTTCATCGTCAACCAGATAAACGTTCATCGTTTCCTCGGACCGGTGCTAGCGTTCATCCGCCAAAGGCAGGGTAAAACAGAAGGCGGCGCCTTTTCCAGTTTGCGGCAGCAAGGTTAAGGTCCCGCCGTGCAGGGTCACCAGCTGTTCGGCGATGGTCAACCCCAGGCCGACCCCACCGTGAACACGGGTGGTGGAGCCATGACCCTGGCGAAAGGGTTTAAAGATCAGGTGGCGCAAGCCGTCGGGAATGCCGATGCCGGTATCGCGCACCGTCACGCGCATCATACCTTCTTTCACCTCGGCAGACACGGTGACCCGACCTTGCTCGGTAAATTTAACCGCATTCCCCACCAGATTGTGAAGCACTTGGCTGAGGCGTTGGGCGTCGGCGTTAACCAGGGGCAGGTCGGCATCGACCTGGTTTACCAAGGTCAGATCACGGTCACCAAGGGTTCCACGCGCCAGCAGAAGCACGTCGGCGACAAGCGGGCGCAGCTGGAGCGGGGCCAAAGCAGCTTCGAGGTCACCGCGTCCGACGCGGTCAAAATCCAACATAGCGTCGAGGAGGCCGGCCAGTCGCCGCCCACTCTGAACCACCAGCGCGAGATGTTCGCGGCCGGCCGGGCTCTCCGGCGGCGGCGTGTTCTCCAGCAAGGCCTGGGAAAGCCCAATGATGCCGTTAAGCGGGGTGCGCAATTCGTGGGAAACGGTGGCCAGCACTTGTTTTTGGTAACCACCCAAGGGTGCCTCCCCAGGGGGAACCGGTTCCGGCTTAACCCGCCGACGCGTAAGCAGGGCCCCAAGCGCCACCACCAAAACGACGACTCCTAGCACCCACGGCCAGGTGGGGAGGGATGACCAAAAATCGCCTTCGACGCTGAAGGAAAGCGCCGCCGTTTCCCGCCCGGCCCCATCGCCGTAGCGAAAAAACAATTGATAATAACCCGCGGGTAAGTAGGCGTAGATCAAGCGTTTTTGGGCGGGCACGGCATAACGCCAGCCCTCGTCGAAGCCGTCCAAACGGTACCAAAAGGGCGTCGGCCGGCCACGACCGTAATCCATGTCGGCCAGCTCAAAGGCCAGCGTCACCGCGTCGGCTGCCTCGGAAACGGTTCCCTCCCGGCGCGCCTCGGACCACACCGATGCAGCCGGCACATCGCTGCCCGGGCGCATGCGAACCACATCGGAAACCACCGGGGGCGCGGCCGGCATGGGTTCGCCCACTTGGTCCGTGTAAAACAAACCGGCCGCGGAGACCACGCACAAGCGGTCCGTGTGGGTTTGGCTAAAAAAGACCCGGTTCCCCAACCAAGGGTCGAGGGCGTCAAAGTGCTGGAACTGTTTCTGGCCGGGTTTCGTGTAAAACAAACCGGCAGGACCCACCACCCAAAGCCGGCCGGTGCGATCTTGGGCCAAATCCCAAAGAGCCGCGGCCGGCAAGCCCTCGTCGGGGCCGACGGTGGTAAAGGCATCCGTCGCGCGATCCACCATTTGGTGGAGCCCGCCGCCCTCGGTACCAACCCAGACCACCCCGTGTTCGTCCTCCAGGACCGCGGTCACTTTACCGGCCGACAAACTACCGCGCCGTCCCGGTTCGTAAGCAAAGAAACGCCGCGTGCCGGATTCAGGATCCCAAAATACCAAACCCCGTTGGGTGCCGAGCCACAACTCCCCGGCAAGGCCCGCGGCGAGGGTGGTCACATCTTGCCAACCCGGTCCCCTTGAACCGGCCTCGGGTAGGGTGACCGGCATCAGGGCCTGGTCGGTTTTTGGGTGAAAACGGAACAGGCCATGATCCGAGGCAAGCCACATGGTGCCGCGCACATCACACAGCAGATCGCGGACCCGCGTGGAACCCGCTTGGACCGGATCAGACGGAAAAGGAACGGGTGCCGCGATCTGAGCCTGCCTGTCCAAACGCAACAAACCCTCGCGGTTGGCGGCCCAGACCTCATTGCCGCGCCGGGCCAAAACATCAAGCGGTGCTGTGTCTTGCAAGTCGACGGTATGGACCACCGCACCGGTTGTGGGATCAACCACGGCGAAACCGGTTTCGGTGGCCGTCCACATGCCGCCGGCCGCATCAAAAACCGGTTGGCAGCGTGGCGCGCGCTGAACATCGCGGTTGATGGCGAGCCACCGCAATGGGGTTTCACGACGATGGACCACAAACAAACCCCGCGACCCCGCGACCCATAAACTTCCGTCGCGGTCGCAAAACAGGGCCTGAACCGCTCCGACCACGGAATGGGGCGACGGGTCCGTTGCGCCGGCGCCTTCGCGGGCAAAAGGAATCAGCGAACCAAAACGGGTCGCGTCGGACCGCCCGATCAAAGGAACCGGCTTGCGTGCCGCCTGATCCATTTCAAAAAGGCCGTGTTGGTCGGCAAACCACAAGCGACCGTCGTCGTCGGCGGCCAGGGCCGTAACGGGCGCCCGCGACCAGCCCTCCTCGTCAACCGCCTGGAACGTCTTGGTCCGTTGATCGACAACCCGCAAGCCGGCGGAAGTGCCACACCACAGAAGATCGGCTTTGCCCGCGACCAGCAGGTGGACGCGGGCCCCGTCGGCCCCCGCCACGGATGTAAACGTCTCGCTAACCGGGTCGAAATGCCACAGGCCGCCGCGCATCCCCAGCCAAAGACCGTGCGCATCACCGAACAGGCTTAGGATCGCATCACCCAATTGCTCGCTAGGAGCGGGAAAATCCTGCCAGGTGCCGGCATGCCGTTCATAACGAACCAAGTTGGTGCCGCTGGAACTCCATAACCAATCGTTGCGGTCCGACACGACCCCGTGTAATTGCTGATTGCCGTCGCCGTAAGCGGGACCGGTCGCGGTTTCGCCGTCGCCATAACGAACGCCGTTGAAGGTCACAGGATCAAAGAGACTTAAACCCCTGCCGGTGGTAAGCCAAAGCCCGCCGTGCTTTGAATTGGCAAGGGCGGATACGGCGCTGTTGCCCAAGCCGGAAGGTGGTACATCCGTATGGCGAAAAACCTTAAAGCGCACCCCGTCGTAACGCACGAGGCCGGCCTCGGTCCCCAGCCAGAGAAAACCTTCGTCGTCTTGCGCCATACCGGTCACGGAAGCCGCGGGCAAACCGGGATGCGGTAAAAATCCCCGGCCGGAGACGGCATACAACATGCCCACCCAACTCAAGCAAAGGACTGCTATGCCATAGCGTAACCGACGGCGTTTCATGCGTCTCCATCCAAATTAGAAGATCGCCCCATCATAGCCCGATGTCCCCCAATCCAACCATTCCCAAAATCACGCGACCGTATTCGGCTTTTAAGCTTCGACAACGGTCAAACCATTAACCGGAAGCTTGTTAACCAGATCCAGTCCCCATCCACAGAAAACCACACTGAGGCCGACCGATGAGGCTTTTCGAATGCTTCGGCTGCACCGCCGGCCTATTTTTCTTTTTGGCAGCAAGGGTGATCGTGTCCACGGTGTCCATCAATTGGTGGTCGGTGAGCCTGGTCATCCTTGCTTCCCCCTGGGTGGACCCTCGGCGTTGGGTTAACCCCCCTGGTTGTGCTCATTCAAGAGATGCGGTGGAAAAGGAGGCGCAAACCTTCCAACACCCCACCTTAACCCAGGTTGAAAACAACCAAACCAGGCGGGTTATCCCCAAGTCGAAACCGAAGCAGGCCGCGCGCGTGGTATAACCGATTCATTCTGAGATGGGTGAGGGTTTATGGACCGCAAAGTGGTGGTGGCGACCTGCAGCGCCGAGATGCCGATTCGTTTAGACGTGGTGGGCGAGGTTTTGGGCGACGACGTCGAACTGCGCGCGTTTGATTTGCCGTTTCATTTTGGCGAAGCCGAGCTACCATCCCTGGTGGCGGCCTTGCGCGACGCCTCAGCGGTGTTGGTGCGCACCGGGAACCTCACCGCGGCCCTGCTGGAACAGCTGCCGCGCCTGCGTTGCGCGAGCGCGCACGGCACCGGTACCGACCAAATCGACGTGGCGGCGGCCGGCCGCAACCACACCTGGGTCACCAACGTGCCCAACGGCAACATCCAAGATGTGGCTGAATTTACCCTGGGTCTGATCCTCAACCTACTGCGCCACATTCCCGAGGCAACAACCACCTTACGGCGCGAACGCACCTGGGACGGCGCACGTCGCGTGGGCACACGGCTCGCGGCGCTCACGGTCGGCGTGCTGGGTTACGGTTACACCGGAAAACGCGTGGCGGCGATGTGCCGCGCGGTCGGCGCCACGGTACTGGCCTCCAGCCGCTCCCATACTTCCGGCGAAGTCGACGGCATCCAAATGGTCCCCTTCGAACAGGTGTTGGCGCGGGCCGATGTACTTTCGATCCATATTCCGCTGAACGCGGCGACCCGCGGTTTGCTCAACGCCGAGGCCCTGGCCGCCATGAAACCCGGGGCCTTGATCGTCAACACGGCGCGTGGCGGCATCATCGACCAACACGCCCTCGAAGACGCCTTGCGTCGCGGTCATTTGGGCGGGGCCGCGCTCGACGTGTTGGATCCCGAACCCCCGGCCTTCACCGAGGCGCTGCTCCAGATGCCCAACGTGTGGGTCACGCCCCACATGGCCGGCTCGACAAGCCAATGCCTGCACGACATCGCCCGCACGGCCGCCGAGGACATCCGCCGCGTGCTCGACGGACAGCGTCCCAAATACGCGATTCGGGAACTGTTATAATAGGGTGTTTTTTCCGTGAAGCAATCGTGACCGGGGATTGAGGCAACATAGGCTCACCCAGGTTTCAACCATGAGACCCCTGAGGAAACCCCGTTGAAAGCGCAACTCGTTCCTACATTATTAATAGGTCTGCTGCTTTTGGCCGCCTGCACCCGCGACCAAAGCGGTGACGCCATCGCCGCGGCCCCGGCCGATCCGGTCCCGGCCCTCCCGCCCCGCGATCTCGAAACGATCCGCGCCAAACGGGAACTGCGCATCCTGATCACCCCCAACCACACCAACTTTATGATCGCGGGTGATCGACCGCGTGGTTTCGAATACGAACTCTTCCGCCAATACGAACGGCGCCTCAATAAGGGCTACACCCGACGCGATATCCATCTGACCGCCATATTTATCCCAGTCGAAGGCAACGAATTGCTGCCGCGCCTCTTGGCCGGCGAAGGCGATATCGCGGCGGGTATGCTCACAATCACCCCGGGGCGTCTTCACCTGGCCGACTTCACCGACCCGATCCTCGCCGATGTGCGCCAAATCGTGGTCGGTCACCAACAAGCAGGCGACTTCGCCACCCTTGAAGCCCTGGCCGGTCGTGCATTTTACGTCAAGGCCAACAGCGGTTATCTGCCCAGCCTGCGCCGCCTCAACCACGACCTGGAAACGGCGGGTCTGGTCCCGGTCACCATCGACACGCTTGAAGGTTTGGAAACAGAAGACATTCTCGAACTGATTAACGCGGGTGGCGGACACCTGACCGTGGTCGACGACTACATGGCCGAACTTTGGGCACAGGTCATGCCCAACCTCAAGCGCTACCCCCACCTCGTCTTGGACGAGGGCGGTGAAATCGGCTGGGCGGTGCGCAAGGAAAACCCAAGCCTGCTGGCCGACCTCAACGCCTTCATCGCCAAAAACCGCAAAGGCACCAGGATGGGCAACGTGTTGTTCAAACGCTACTACGGCAGCAAACGCTGGATCACCAACCCGTTCCGCAAGGTGAAGCGGGCTGATTTGGAAAAAGCGATCTCCCTTTTTAAAAAGTACGGCGCGATGTACGAAACCGACTGGCGCATGATCGCGGCCCTCGCCTATCAAGAGTCCAAGTTTGACAACACCCGGGTTTCCCGCGCGGGCGCGGTCGGCCTGATGCAAATCAAACCCTCGACAGCGGCCGATCCTCAGGTCGGCATCGAAAACATACGGGAGATGGAAAACAACGTCCACGCGGGCGTGCGCTACCTGGTGTTCATCCAGGGCCGCTATTTTAAGGAAGACGCCATCAGCACGGCGGACCGGCTTTATTTTGCGATGGCGGCCTACAATGCCGGCCCGGCACGGGTCCAAAAATTGAGGCGCAGGGCGAAAGCGATGAAACTGGACCCCAACCGCTGGTTCGGGCATGTGGAAAAAGCCGCGTTGAAGGACATCGGCCAGGAGACCGTGCGTTATGTGGCCAACATTCGCAAGTACCACCTCATGTTTCGCGAGGGCGACACCCTGCTGACACAGCGGGAACACAAGAAACGAGAATTGCTGCGCACGGAGTAAGCCGCCCGAATCTAATAAATATGTTATTTAATAGTAACTTTACGATTCACCTATAGCGAACCCACGCAAAAAGCAACAACATAACCGATTGGTAATTTATGGAATTCCTCCACATTTCGAGGCCCAAAACGGGCCTATTTCGCACTATAACAAATCGATAATGTTCATTAAAACGGCGGATTTGGGTCGGTGTACTTTGGGCTTCAAACGGGTTCCATTGCGCAGCCATGCGGGCGGCCACCAAGGCAACCGGGGTCGCTCCATTCGCTCAGGATCCTTCTACAAGCACCATATTTCATTCAACTTAGCAAAACAACCATCAACACGCCAACGAAGGTAGCCACCCCATTCCGACGATGCCGCTCCTTCCCAAATCCAGGCGCGGGTTCCCAGCCAAAACAAGACACAATCTCAGAATTCAACACAAAAACGAGGGCAAAAGCGGCCGACAACCGGACGCCATGATTTCGCCAAACTTCGTCCACATTTCAAGAATAAATTACAGATCAAACAACGGGACGCGATCCCGAGGCAAAACACCAAATTAGCCTGGTTTAAGATCGCGCCACTTAGTATGAAACGAATGATTTCAAGGACGATTTAGGAGGCCTTCTCATGACGCACGCCCACACCCAGATCAACCAATGGTTAACCCAGATCCACCCCGCCTTAGGTCTTGATCAAAACGGTGCCTGCGTCCTGGCCGCGGGCGAAGGCCGCAACCTTGAATTGTTCGTCGGCCCCCAAGGCGAAGAATTCATGCTGAGCACCACTTTGATGGACCTGCCCGCCAACAGCAACGGTGGTTTCTACATGAAAGTACTTTCCATGAACCTGTTCATGCAGGAGACCCGCGGCGCCACCATCGCCTGCGACGAGCAAGCGGGCGAGCTGGTGTTGTGCCACAACCAAGCGGTTGAGGGTTGTGACCTGACCTTGTTCCAAAACATCCTGCAAAACTTCTCGCGCACGGCGGAGACGGTGCAAAACCAACTGGCCGAGATCCCCATTGTCGCCGAGGCGCCCGCGGCACCGGCGTCAAGTTACATGAACACCTACCAACCACCCATGCACAACGAGCCGGTTTTCGAGGACGTCGACCCCATGCGCCACATCGGCAAATTGGTTTAACAAACAGGTTCCGACGACGCAGCCGGATGCGGCCCCTTTCCCACCGCCTGGTTGCCGACACCACCCCTCACCAACAACCATTCGTTAAACAAGACCAAAAACAACCCGGGTCGCTAAAGACCACCTTCACGTTTCAAGGAGATCGCCATGTCAAGTGTCAGTTTTAAACATAATCAAGGGGTCAATCAAGCTCAGCAGGCCAACGCCGCGCCACCCAGTGCCTTTAGCCCCCCCACGACAGGCACCGGCGTGCGGACGAATCCTCAGGGGGGCCTCGGCGGCGGCGCCGAAATGACCCGCGCCACCACAGAAACCAGCGCCATGGCCCCGAGTGCCACGCGGAGCAAGCGGATCCAATTCGTTCAGGCCCATGTGAAAACCGGCCGCGGCAGTGCGCTTTCCGCCGAAAGCCCGAGAGAGCTACTAGAAAAAAAAGCCGAGGTCGTTTTTAGCCAAGTTAACGAAATGGTCCGCCAAGGCATCATTGACCAGCGCGGCAGCACCACGCAAATTGTTTCCGTCCCAGAATTCTATTGGAACGACAACGAGGCCCTTCTCTCACAGCACGACAAAACTGAATTATTGGGCATGGTTCAGGCGAAAGTTCGAGAGGCCGGCCTTCCCAACGCCATTTTCGTGATGGGGTCGGTGGTTACCTCGGAACCCGCCGAGCTGATGCGTCGCGTCCAACCACATCACATGGACGACCTTGGCGGGATCTTAGATCTTCCCGCCGGGGCATTGCGCGAAGCCCAGGCTGAATCACTTTCGCAGGCACCCGAGGATTTCACCACACCCCCGAGCCAAGCACGGGTGGAACTCGCCGCGGTCATTTCCTTGGCTGCCGCCATGCCAACCGAGGACGGAGGCAGTCAACCCAAGGACCTTTCCCAGGATGTGCTGAATGAAGCAGCCCGGACCTTAAACACCATTAAAGAAAACCAAACCCACCTGGCCATGCTTATCGGCCATGCAAGCCCGCGCACCATGACGAATCACTTCGAGGCCTTCCTTGCCGCGGACACCCCGAGGGAACGGCGGGAAGCCTTGGGTCACCTTTGCCCACGCCTGGAATTTACCAAAAACGCCGACGGACGCGACAAAATCACCGCATTTCAAACCTTCTTACGCGGTTACGAGGGGAACACGACCGAACTCATGGGTTTGGCCCGAAGTTACAAAAGAAGTTACGCCCCCTTCCTTCTTGCCCGCTCGGAATTTTCGGACAACAGCCGCAACGGCGCCTTGGAGCGCGGCAATCCCGCCCTCAAGATTTTGCGGGAAGGACCCAATACCGACGTTCCCCAGCTACACGAAACAGGTCGCCAAATGTTCAAAACCGTTCGCAACGAAGCCATTGTGGTCAATGGTGACGGGAACAGTGCTCCGCGCTTGGTCCAGAAATACAACCCCTCGGATATCGATGTACCAAGCTATAGTCGGGCCAAGACCGGCGACGAGGCCCCGCTGCAAAGTCGCAGCTACAAGCAGTTTCCCGGCGGCACGGCACCGGACATGAGTGAGGCGGAACTGACCCGACACCTCACCGACGCGGGCCGTAGTCCCCAAGATCAAATGGTCCCACTGCCGCGTGACGGCCAACAAATGGGTTTGGTCATCTGTCGTGACATCGATTCCGACCACTTCACCAATCATATTGCGGACAGCCTCAGTCAAGCCGATGTGTTCATGTTGATTTCCGCCGGGATCTCGGAAGCGACCTTCGAGAAAAAGGCCCCCCATGGTCCAGTCGTCGCGCAGAACGACGGCATTCGGGTGAAAACCCATACCCGCTATGGCAACACCCACCAAAAGCTGGCACAAAAAGTCTTTGAACAAAGGGAACCGGATGGGCAGTTCGGCCCCGCCCGCCCAGTCCCCTCCACACTTAAAGATCCTGACGGCCCGCTGCCCGGTGAACCTGGCAAGTGGTCGGTGAGCGATACCTACCACCTTCCCAATACCGATCGCTCACGGGCGAGTTCCTGGCCTGACGGAATCGGTGATTTCGATGTGCCCACTTTAAAAGAACGCATCGCGCTCTACGCTGAAGAAGTTGCGCAAATCGAAGGTAAATTATCGTGGATCGATTCAACCGGAAACGCTGCTGTCGCGGATAGAGACCGTTCCCAATACGCCACGGTAACGAGATCATTGCCCTTCTCTCAGGCTCAGAAAGATGCTTGGCGTGCGAACCCCCAAGCAGGACCTGAAATTATGGCGGAAATTCAGGCCGGTCTGCGCAGCGATCTTGAATCGGCGGATCAGCTCCTGCAAGCCGCGCAACGCCGCTTAGCCCAACTGACGCCGCCAAGTACGGAAAACCAGCGTGCTGAATAAATGACGCGACGCGGTCCTTCGGCCATGCTCGGGGGACCGCCCATGAGGCGTAACAACACGAACGGTCAGGATGCGTTAAGGAAACGCCCGCAACCAAACATCCTTTTTCGTACCGCGGTAGCGGAGACGGCGACACATTTCAAGAACATAACCAATCGGTAATCTTTGGAGAATTCACCACACTTTCGGCCCCGAAAACCCGGTTTTGCAAAACATAACAAATCGGTAATGTTGCCAAAACCGGGCTTCGGGAAGGACGCAAGAAGGCAGGCAAGCACCCGGCCTTTCCAACCCAAGGCGAAGTGATTACAAGCCCCAAATACCACAACACAAACCCAATGTTTCATGACCTTTAAAAAGAAAACCGACACATCCACTCAGGCTGCATTCCCAGTTGGCATCTAGCAAAAAACCGCGAAATACGGCCTTTTTCGTCCCATGAATTCCTGCCTACCGAAGCCCGCATTCAAAAGCAAACACAACCCCCGGAGCCCCGATTCGGCCACCCCCACGGTTTCTCCAAACTTCACCCACATTTCGAAAATAAATTACAGGTCAAACAGCGGGATGCGATCCCAAGCAACACCAAGCTGCTTGGTTGAAGATCGCACCACCAACGGCCCGAAGTCACGCCGACGGCCGACCCAGTTCTCTTGGGCTTGACCTTGGTGTATCCGCAAAACCCTACCCAGTTGAAGGAGCTTCCCATGTCAGGTTTACATTTAGACGGTCCACGCAGAACATCAAACGCCCAACCACCCACCACCCCGACGTCCAGTACCTTCGGCCCTTCCGCAAACAGTGGCCGTACCAGCCCCCGTTTGAACGGCGACGGTCCCATGACCAGCGCAACCACCGAAGCCCCCTCTCTTTCACGTGTTCATGCAGAACCCAAACGGGTCCAGTTCATCCAAGCGAATGCCAGCACCGTCCACGAAAGCATGGGACCGGACGGTCGGCGAGAAATGATGCAACACAAAGTCGATCAAGTGTTCGATCAAATCAAAATCATGGCATCCCAACACTTACTCGATACGCGCCCCGGCACCACCCACATTGTTTCCGTCCCGGAATTTTTCTGGAACACCCACATGGAACATGCTACGCCCGATGAAAAACACCAACTTATCGGCATGCTGCAAGATCGGGTCGCTCAATCCGGCCTGGGCAATGCGCTGTTTTTGATGGGTACGGTTGTTACCTCGGAACCGCCTGCCATGCTAGCGCCTATCGATCCCAATCACCTGCCTTCCGTAGAGCGCATTTTGGGCTACCAGAACAACGAGCTCAGCCAAGCATTCCAGGAGGCTGTTTCCAGAAACCCAGAAAGCTTCACCCAGGAACCGAGCGACGCGCGTATTGATTTAACGTCGGTAGCCTCCTTGGCCGAAGCCATTGCAAAGAAAAAAGAGGCCCCTGTCTCCCAAGAAATCCTTGAAAGAGCCGCGGAGCTCATCAAAGAGGTTAGGGACAACCTGGCGCCGGTGACCATCCTTGCGGGCCATATGGATCAAGCAGCTCTGGGACGCAACCTGAATCACTTTCTTGAGCAAACCACCCCGGAGGGAATGAGAGAAGCGGTTCAGCACATCTGCCCCTCCTTCGACTGCCCGGCCACAGGCGGTGGTGACAGAGTATTGGAAAAATTGAAAAATTTCCTTGCGGACAACCGCGGCAATTTGGGCAACGTACATAAGTTGGCCAGGGTCTTCAAAGATTACGTCGCGCCCTTCAAACTGAGTCGCACGGAATACAGCGGCGGCTTGCCAACCGGCAGATCAGCGCCCCGAGGATTGCCGACGACGTTCAAACTCCTTCAAAACAGCCCGGAGATGGATGTCGCCCAACTCCACGAGGAAGGACGCAAAATGTTTAAAGCCATCCGCAACGAAGCCATTGTGTTGGATGGAAGTGGACAGCGCAGCCCGCGCCTGGTTTCCAAGTTCGCGCCTTCGGTTGTTGACGTCCCATCCTACGCCGATGCGATGAATGACAAAGTTCATCCAAAGCAACGCGATAGCTTCCGCCACCTGCCCGGCGGCATGACGCCCGCCCACGAAGGCCCGGAAATGACGGCGCGCTTGCAGGCGGAAGGTCACAACCCAAGTATGCAAATCGTTGATCTGCCCGGCGGTGGAAAGCAATTGGGCATGGTGGTTTGCCGCGATATTAACTCGGGCCATTACGCCGAGCACGTTTCGGAAGCCTTAAACGACACCGAGATTTTTCATCTCATCTCCGGCGGTATCAATACCGGTGAGTTCAGGGAAAGTGCGCCCCGCGTGCCGATTATCGCCCGCACGGACGGCCACTACACCGATAGCGAGGTTCGCTTTGGTGCAACGCAACGCCCGGTGGCGGGCACCGCCTACCGACAATCAGAACTCGGTGGTACCTTTGGACCGGTTCCTAAAGAGGAGATGTACCAACGCCGTCTGCCAGGTGGTCCCGCACAGTGGCAGGTATCCGATACCATTCACACCCAAGGCGCAGCCCCCTCGAGTGATGGTTCCTTCACCGATAGCCATACCGAGGTCGAAATCCCCTTGTTAAAGAAAGACATCGAACATTACCAGGCACAACTGGACGATCTGAGAAGAGAGATCGGAAACTTTGATCGCGCGTTGGTCTACATGAAAGAAGGCGGCCTCGCGGAAAAGAGCAACATTTACGGCATGATAAGCTTTACCCCCGCGCAGAAGCAAGCATGGGAAAGCGAGCCCAAGCGCGGGGTGGATATTTTGCACCAAGTACTGGAAAACCTTCAGGGCGATCTGAATTCGGTGGAAGCACGCCTCCAGGCCAAACAAAAGCGCCTGGCCGCGGTGAGCCCACCCACCACTTAACCAACCCCTTAAGCGAGGTCCCGGCCCGCGAAGGTCCACACGCCCGCGCGCCGCGCCGGGGCCGCCTCAATTGCCTCGGCGAGTTGCGCCAACACCGCCCGTTGTTCCGCGACGGTGCGGTTGGTTTCAAAAGGCGCATCGAAACCATAGCGAATGACCAACTCCTCATAGGCCAATTGGCGTAACGCGGCGGGCAACAGCTCACTGCCGGCCTGTTCCACCAACACGGCGGGCTCCATCGGGCGGCCCAATCGGTAACGAACCCCCTGGCTAAATTGGGCGGCATGCTGATCGCACCAACGCCGCCAGCGTTCACCGTCCTCACTGAAGCGTTGGTATTCGCTCACGGTCACCGTCAATCCCGGCGGGATGTCACCGGGCGCCAAGCCCTCGATTTCCTCGTCGAACAATTCGTCTTGGTCGATGTGCTCCTGAACGGCCGCGGTTTCGAACAGGGGCGCCCCGGTCAGCAAGTACAACCCGGTTGCGCAGGCGGCGGCGGTCGCGTCGTCGGCGCAGTGATCCAACAAATCCAACAACAAGGCGATCTGGTTAACGTCGCCGTGTAACGCGAGGGCGGTGATCAGGTCCGGGCGCGGCGGTTGGTAACGCAACAGATCGCACAACAAGCGGCCGTCGGCGCGGGAACCGGCCAGCGCCAAGGCCGTCCAAGGCCAAGCATGGGACGGCGTTTCGCGGCGGACCAGGTCAAGCGCCTCGCCGGCACCCAAACGCAACAGCGAGGTGGTGATCATGGCGGCGGCGACGGGATCGCCACAGCGCTGCAGCAGCGCCAACCCCGCTGAAACGGCCTCAACCGCGCCCAAGCGACCCAGCGCCCACATCAACCAGGTCCCGGCAAAATCGTTTTCGTGCAGGGCCAAGGCCTGTAGCAATTCCTTGGCGAGGGGGAAACGGCGCACGCCAATCAATTGCCCGTAGACCGCGGCGGTCATGGCGCCGGGTGAGGCGGGCAAAGGCCGCAGCCGCACCAGACGATTGGCGGGCCAGCCGGCGGCGAGCGCATCGGCGGCGGCGTCCGCGGCAAAACCGGACGACCAAAGCTGCACCAGGCGCACCGCCTCGTTGAGTTGATCGTGGCGCAGCAGCAGCCGCAGCAAGGTGTAGGCGGCGCCCGCGTCGGCACCGTCCTCCATTTGGCGGCAGACGTCTAAGGCCAGGTCGCCCCCGTCGTACAAGGCGCGCAGGTGGTTGTCGAACCGCAACTCGTAGACGGCCGCACTCGGCCAAGGCACGGTGGCGTCGGTGAGCAGGGTTTTGCGGGTTTGGTAGAGGAAGGAAGCTTCCTCCAGGTGTTCGCGGTAAAGGTCCAACGCAAAGCGGTGTTCCGCCGCGGTCAGCGTGGCCGGTTCGTTCATGATCGCCCCTAATTCAGCATAATGGTGCTCGCCTCAACCTTGATGCCACTGGTCGTCATCACGATTTGGCTGCCGCCGACTTTGATAATGCAACTTTGCGCGTCAATCATGACCCCGCCGGCGTCGCACTTCACCACATGGTTTCCGCCCGAAACGTTGATCAGGTTGTTGTTCTGCACCTTGGTCACCTTGTTCATACCGATCATTTCGATGCGGTTCAATCCGACGTTGATGCTCTCCATCAAACCGGTGTTGCGCATGTAGGCGGCGCCGGTGGAAATGATTTGTGCGCCGCCGACGGTGACGGTGTAACCCGCGCCCACGTTGAGCATTTTCATCGAACCCACGCTTTCCTCGGACACCGCGCCCACCTTCTCGCTTTTGGCGGCGCCCACCTTCATGCTCAGCGCCGCGCCCACGGTCAGGTTCATTGAGGCCGCCACCGAGGTCACCTCGTTGGCGCCGATGTTGGTCATGCGGTTGGTCCCCACCACGCGCAATTCGCCGGTGCCGATGATCGATGCTTTCTCGGTGCCGATCACGGTGGTTTGGCTGCTGCCGATGGTTTCGCTTTGGTCGTTGCCCACCAATATCGTTTGGTTGTTGCCGACCACCAAGTCGTCGTCGTTGCCGACCTGCACGCTGCGATTGTTGCCGATGGTGCCGGTGTGGTTGTTGCCGATGCTTTCGGTGCGGTCGTTGCCGACCGAGAGGGTCAGGTTGTTGCCGATGGTCTCCGAGCAGTTGTTGCCCACGGAAATGGTTTGGTTGTTGCCGATCTCTTCGCTTTCATCGTTAACCACCAAAATTTTCATGTCCTTGTGGGAACGAATGTCGATCAGTTCTTTGCCGTCTGAATCGTCAAAAATGATGTGGTGGTCTTTGATGGTTTTAATAATGTTTTGGTACTTTTCGGCCGGGCCGAGCGGCGCGGTCATTTGGTCGTTGTAAGCGCGACCGACCACAATCGGTTGATCGGGATCGCCGTCGACAAATCCCACCAAGACCTCGTGGCCGACACGGGGAATGAACTGAATACCGTAGTCCTTGCCCGCGTAATTGTTGAGCACGCGAATCCACAGCGAGGAACGGTCGTTCATCGGCCCCTCGCGGTCCCAGTGGAACTGCAACTTACAGCGGCCCATGTCGTCGAGGTACACCAAACTCCCGGGCGGTCCGGTGACCACCGCGGTTTGCACGCCGTTGACGCGCGCCTTGGGCGTGACCCGCGGCGGCTGGTACAACACGCCGGCTTGGATCGCGGTGAAATGGCAACGGAAGTGGCCCTGTTCGATGTGGTAACTGCAGGAAACCAAGGTCCAACCGCTGTTCCATTCGCCGCGGAAATGATCGCTCAGGTTGAAGCGGTAGCCACAGGAAAAGGAGCGGCACGAGGTGCGCCCGCGCGCGCGTTTGCCGCGGCCGACGGCTTCGCCCAAAATGGCGGCGGCGTAGTGTTGGCCCTCGCCGGCGGTGGGGTAATTGCGCGAGTGTTCGTACCAGGCCAGGCCACCCGCGTTGGGGAAACCGGCGCCGCTCCCGGCGCTGATGTTGGTGGCCGAGGTTTCGGGGTTGTAATGCTGCACGTCGGCCTGGCCGGTGGCGACGAATTCGCCGTAGTTAAAGTCGTGCACGGTTTCCAGTTCGCCCACGGACAATACCGGGCTGGGATCCTCGCTGTAGCGTACCGAGGCGGTGGGCGAACAGGCGGGGAAACCGCCGGGTTGGCTGACCATCACCATGTCGCCGGAATCCTTGTCGAAGTAATAGGTAATGCCCTCGTCTTCCAACAAACGCGACACGAATTGAAAATCGGATTCCTGGTATTGCAGGCAGTATTCGCGTTTGGGCGGGGTCGCCCCGAGCTTCCAGGAATGGCCCACGCCGATGGCGCCCAAAACCTCGCTGATAATGGCCTGGGCCGTCATTTTTTGGAACACGCGTGAGCAATAGCTTTGGGTGGCCAGGTAGAATTTCGGGCGAATTTCGATGTGGTAGATGTACCAGCGTTCCGCCGCCGAATCGAGCAAACCGTAATCGGTGCGGCCCTGCTCGAAATGGGTGATGATCCCGCTGAAGTGGCGATCTTCTCCGCGGTCCTTGCCTGACTTGAGCAGCACCTTGGCTGGCGCATACAGCATTTGCTGGAAACCGAGCCCGGCATCGCGCGATTTGACCTGGAGGTTGTACTGGAACGGCTGCGACAGGCGTTCGGTCCCCTGAAACGAAAGAATGTGCAGCGGGCCGCCGGGCCCCTGCCACAGCAAATCAGCGACGTTGTGTTCCAAACCAGACATAAAGGCCTCCGTGCGCTCGGCGCGGTTCTCAGCGCTTTGCGGGCGGGAACCGCGAGCAAAGAGCGGGCGCAAGCTTGGCTTGCGTTGGGAGTGACAACTTGGCGCGACGGGTTCGCCGCGCGGACGGCTTCGAGGTTTAGGTTTGGCGGGTTAGGCTTCCAGAATCAGGCTTTCCAATTCGAATCCCTTGCGATGCACGGCGAGCGCCACATTGGCCAAGCCGTGTAGCGCCCAGTCGTAGAGGTCGAACATCATGATTTGTAGTTGAATCTCGCGCGGTGCAATATGCGCGATCATGTCTTCTTGGGGAATACCCGGTCGTTCATCATGGCCTGGCAGATAACCGCCGAGCAGCTTGATATCACACCAGGTATAAATCGCCTCGCGAATGGTGATGAAATCCTCGCGGTCCAAGCCCCGTTGGAAGGTGAACAGGATGTCGCATTGGTCGCTGTCCAATTCGCTGAAATCCACGGTGAACGGGTATTCGGCCGCGACGCGGATCGCGGACGAACGCGGTTGTTGCAGCAGGTTGGGCAGGAGCACCGCCGGGCCTTCGCCTTGGGTGCCGAATGACAGGCTTTTGATCGGCTCCAGCGCGTGGTGCGATTGCGCCAGCATGCCGACCAAGCACAGCCACGCCGAGGCCGCCAGGCCTTCGACTTGGAACAGGTAAAACCAGGTTTTGCCTTCTTCGCGCCATTCCTTGGAGACCTGAACCAGGCTCGCGCGGCCGGCGTCGACCGGCGCAAACACCTGGTTACCGACAGCTTCCACGAACAAGGTCACGATCTGATCGGCCGCGGTCCAGACATCGTTTTCGAAGGTGTCCTTTTCCAAGTCGCCGACCAAACGCAGGGATACCGTGCGGGTCGCGCCGCCCTCGGGCAGGCTGCCGTCGCAGAGAAAAGGCGGCGCACCAACCGTCATGAATCTTCTCCCGGTTGCACGAAGCGGTACAGGAAATCGTAACGGGGATCGCCCTGACGGTACTTGGCGACATGGGCGGCGGTCACGGGAATGCCTATCGGCTGCAAGGCTTTGCCGACGGCTTGGTAGGCCGAGACATCGGCCTTGCGGTTGACGTCGCCGGTGGTGGGCGCCTCGCCGGCTTGCAGGATCAAACCCTTTTCAAGGGGGAAGAGTTGCACGCCCTCGTGGTCGAGGCGGCCTTTGACGGCTTCGACGCCGCCGGCGCGTTCGACCATCGCGCCGTTAATCAGCGTTAACCAGTTCACCGCCGAAAGATGTTCTTTAAACAGGGCCCGCGCGGGCAGCGGATCGAGGAACTCAATACCCAGGAAGCGTGCGCGGCAGGCGTGGAAGTTGGATTCGCTGCTGTCGGAATCGTAGTCTTCCTGAATGACGGCGCCGTAGCCGGCATACCCGCTGGTGAGGTCCAGGTGTTCGGCGGCGAGGGTCAAGAGCGCGCGGGCGGTGTCGTAATGGTTGGCGCCTTCCTCGGCCGGAACCATCAGGCGCAGCCAAGTCGGGCCGGACGCCTCGTCATAAACGAAGTTCCAATCGTTGACCGAATCCTTGTGTTTGCCGCCTTTGAGGTACAGCAGGTAGGCGGGATCCTCGCATGCGTCGCTCGCCCAGAAGGGCAACATGTCGAAGGTGTCTTTTTTGACCTTCTTAAACCGTTCATTGTCATTGACGGCCACATATTTGAATTTTTTGCGCCCGAGTTCGACGGCTTTGTCGTAAAAGGCCTGCACGCCGGCCGCGTTTTCTTTGAGGGTGCCGTTGAAATAGACACGCACCTCAAAGCCAAAGGTCATCGCCTGCTGGGAATAAAAATCCAGTTCATCAATGATTTCCTTGGTTTCACTGAGACTTAAAGGTTCCATAAACGGGTTTCCTCCGTGGTTGTGGGTTGTATTCATGTGCGATGATTCTACCTAAATAAAGCGGGTTAGCGGTGTTTCAATCCTTTTCTTGGGCCGCGTTCCATATCGGGACACTTACAGTTTTTGTCATCGATGGCCTGTTGCTTCTTGCCGTCCAAGGCGCCCTCTTCCATGATGGCTTTCTGGTTACCGCGTGAGCGGTCCTTGGGAAACTTGAAGTCCCACGAGTTGCGCAGTTCGCCGTCTTTCCCCATCAGGGCGACATCGGGGCGCATCTCCACGACCTTGTATTTCTTCATGATCTCGTCGAGTTGCTGGAACACCTCGTAGCCGGTTTTGACCGCGTCGTAGGCGTCGTAAACACCCATCACCACGTTCACGCCGGGCACAAATTTGAGAAACACCTTGCCGACTTTCTTTTTGGCGAACTTCGTAGCGGCCTCACCGCCCAGTTCTTTGAGGATTTTGTTGCGCAGGGCGTCGTATTTGACCAGGGCGCGGGTGCCGGTTTTGGTGGCTTTTTGGACAATCAGTTTCATGGTTTTTTCACTGACGATTTTACCGCCCATCTTTTTGGCTAACCCATCAAGGCGGCCTGCATACTTGGGGTCCTTCAGCTTATCCGCCACCTTAGCCGACCAGTCCTGACGGGGCACGTTTTTGCCGGCTTTGCGATCTTTGATCATTTTTTCCCGTTCTTTGAGCACCTCGCAGAAGGCCTCGCACAATAGGTCTTTGAGCTGTTCGTCGAGGCTTTTTACCTTCGGGTTTTTGGCACCACTCAAACAGGCCGAGTTCATGTGGTTCATCATCATTTTGTCGGTGCGACGGGCGGCGCCTTTGCCCTCGAACATCACGTCGAAGGAGAAGGTGAGCCAGGTCGCCTCGGCCATGTTGGTCCCGGAAATGATCCCGCCGAGGGTGCCGGGTTCGTCCATGGTGCTTTTGGAGAACTCACTGCCTTGGATCGCGCAACTGTTGCCGCCGTCGGCTTTAACCTGGGTCGTGCCCTTGGCCAGGTCGGCCGCCAGCGCGTAGTTCCCATAATTTACCGGAACCGGGCCGCCGGGCGAGGGCGTTTTGCAGATGTTGGGAAGGGTCGCTTTGGCCGAACCACCGCTGCCCTTGTGTTCCAGGGACAAGCCGTTGATTTTGATGGTAACGCTCATGGTTCCCTCCCAGGTCGTGGGTTTGTAGGGGGTTGGCGGTTGGTCGGCGCGAAGTTCAGGGACGGGCGAGCAGCAGGGTGGCGCGGAAGGCGCGGTGTTCGCCGGAGTTCCAAATCAGGGCGGTGCGTTGGTCGTGATGGGCGAGGTCGCCACAGGCGAGGGCGAGCTGGGCACAGCCGGTGGCGGCGCCGAGATCACCCCAGTGAATGGTGGGCAGGTTGATGTTTTGCAGATCGACAAAACGGTTGGAACATTTAGCCAGGGTGAAGCCCAGTTCGTCCGCGCGGTAGCGGCTGCCGTTGAGGTCGCCGTAGAGGCGGTCGACCCGCGCGCCCTCGGGCAGGACCGCGAGGGTTTGGTCAAAGGCGTCTTGCAAGCCGGCGCCGACACAGGTTCCGTCGATGCCGGCCGGGACCGGTTCCTCCGCCACGCCGGCGACTGCGTATTCGGCCAGAACAGGTAGGTTGAAACGGCGCGCGGTTTGGGTGTCGGCGAGCAGTGCGAAGGCCGCGCCTTCGCCGGGTGGGAAGCCGTAGGAATTGGCCGGTGAGAGGAGGCGGTTTTCGCGGTCGAGCCATTCGAGGGTGTGCACGGAAAAGTAGGAATCGACGCCGCCGACCACGGCGCAATCCCAGCGACCGGCGCGAATGTTTTGGGCCGCTTTTTCGAGGGCGACCAGGCCGCCGACATGGTCGAGGCGAATCCATTCAACGGCAGCTTCATCCAGGGGCAAGTCCGGTTCCCGACCCAGCCGCGCCAAGGCCGCCAACAGGTCGTCAGGCAGTCCGGGCCGCGGCGTGGGTACGGACCACAGCAGCGGCACGGCTTGATCGCGATGCAGTTTTTCGGCGAGTGGCCTGAGGCAGGCACGCAGCGCGGGCGCGGCCAGTTGGAACAGTCGTTCGCTGTAGGGGAGGTCCTCGTCGAGGTAGGTCGCCCAGTGCATGACCATCGGGTTGCCGCGCCGGTCGATCAGGAAGGGATGTTGTTGTAACCGGGTGACGCCGGCGCGCAAGGCGTTGATGCACATGGTGACATCGAGCCCGGCCGCGCCACGCATGCCGAGCCCGCACACAACCACGCGTCGCCCGCTCATCGGTTGGCCTCACGGCGCAAGCGGTGTTCCTTCTGGTAAATGAGGGTGCGGCTGATGAGGTGGTCGCGGTTCTGACAAGGCAGATAGGCCTGCCACACCATCATGAAGCGGCGCTCGGTGGGTTCCACGATCAGGGTTTTGAGTTCGGGGCGGTAGCGTTCGGAGGGTCGCCCGAAATAGGTTTCCAGCCCGATGGCGACGGTGGGCAAGGTGAAGGACGCCTGGCCGTCAGGCGTGAGGTGATGCAGCTCGACAACCTCCCCGCCGCGCAGCCCTTTTTTAAACTGTTGATCCTCGGGCGCGGCCTGGTGGTAACGGGGATCAAAATCCTTGGGCGGCAGCGGTTGCCGCTTGCGCGCCCAAGCGGCGTCGTAGGTGCCGCCGAACCGGGCACGCGGCGCCCAGGAAACGGGGACGGCGCCGAAGCCGGCGGTTTTGGCTTTACCGCCGGCGTTGAGCAGGCTTTTGCCGTAGGGAAACACGGAGGGCAAAACGCGGCCGGCCCAAACGGTGTCGCGCGTGCCCCAGCCGAGCCCGACCGGGTTCTCGTCGTGTTGCTCGCGGTAGCCGGCGGCGCTGCCTTCCCCGGCGCGTCCCCCGTAGGCGACCTCATAACGAATCGGCATCGAGGCAAAAGGTTCAATCGGGCCGGTGGCGTACCCCACCGGGCTGCGCTGGTAAACCCGTTCGCCAACCACGGTCAGCCGTTTCTCCCAGCGGCCGATGCGCACACCCACATCCACGCGCGAGGCGGGCCGACCGGGCGGCGCATAAGCGGAGGCGTTGAGGATCAAATCGGTGTACGGCTTGTGCAGCACCAAATCGCTGTCATAACGCAAGCTGGAGACGGCGGGTTCACCGAACCAGCGTTGCCCGTCGAGCACGGGTTCCTGCTCGCCGGCGGGGTTGCCGTCAAAGTCAAAGGTCCCCTTGACCGCCACCACAAAGTGCTCGGTGCCTTTGGTGTCGCGGGCAAAGGTGTAGTCACAGGCATAGGGGGTGTAATTCACGAGTTCGCTCAACTGGGAACCCATCCTTTTCGAATCGAAGCCCGCCGGGGACCAAAACCGAGGTAGTCCGGTACCCAAAAACCACGACCTTATAATTTAACAACCTAAAAACACTTGCATTTGGAGAAATTTACCACAGCAACCGAATCAAACAAAACCCTAGCCGTGTATTTCAAAAACCGACTGAGGGCCGGCAAAGAAAAAGGAACAACCATTTGATGACTGATAACCGAAGAAACAATCCATGATGCGGTGTCAGGCTCGCCCCTGACCTTATGAACTAACCCTCCTATTTTCTAACCACGCCAAACCAAAAAAAGACCGTTCCCCAGGTGGGTGAACGGTCGTAAGGCACCGAAGCTCAGCGACTCTTCGGTGATTCCAGGGAAGCGGTGGCGCGCGGTGGCGACGCGGTTGCCGTGATGATTCGTGAGGCTTATCGCGCGACCGTTGCCGGAGTTGGGGGCGAATGTCGCGCGAACTAACCAACAACCTGATCACTACCGGCGGCGCCTCCGCCTCCCCGTGGAATTCTTTGATTTTGTTCGGTTTACTTGAATTGGGCCAGGGTGGTGCCGCGGGTGACGTCCACCTCGATTTGGTGGAAGAGATCCTTGGCGAAGGCGCGTTCGATGTCGATCCAGTAACAGACTTCCCAGATGCGGTCGATAATGTCGGCCACGTTGCAGCGGGGGTTGTACTTGCAGTCAAAGGTATCGACGGTGACAAAAGGTTTGCAGCAGTCGGGGTTGTCCTCGGGGCAGAGCATGGTCAGGCACAGGTCGGGAATCAGGCGGACGCGGTTCACTTTAAGCCCTTTCACATAAAGGTCGTACATCCGGCTTTCGCCCATTTTGCCGGCGAAGCTGGAAACCTCGACGCTTAGGTCGTTGGCCTTGGCGAATTCGGCCCAAAAACCTTCTTTATCGGAACCGTTGAGCGGTTCGACGCCGTTGCGGTCAACATGGGCGACTTGCAGCATGCCGGTGGCGCGGCTGTAAACGTACACGCCGTGGACGGCATCCTCGGGGTTGCCCTCGGACAGGTGGTAAATGGAGAACTGGTAGCGACCGTCGTCATTGATGATGGTTACGGTTTTGACGGTTTCCGCTTTGTAACCAGTGCGGGTGTTCGGTAAGTCTTCAACGACCTCGAAGTCGAGGGCGGTATTGGGATTCGCCGCAAAAATGGAACACGCCAGAAACAGGGATTGTACAAACATTGCGCTTCTCTCCTAAAGAAGGTTGTCCTGACAGGCCCTTCGCCGACGGCACACCCCAAGCGGTGCGGCATTATCTTGGGTTACGCCGTGCG
Organism: Acanthopleuribacter pedis; assembly: GCF_017377855.1. Lineage (GTDB taxonomy): Bacteria > Acidobacteriota > Holophagae > Acanthopleuribacterales > Acanthopleuribacteraceae > Acanthopleuribacter > Acanthopleuribacter pedis. Next base: position 8,088 of record NZ_JAFREP010000034.1, on the reverse strand, counting down.
TGGAAACAGGGTCACTTCAGGTTGGTTCCATTAAGTTGGGCGCGCCCGGCTTGATCAACTTAGGGCGGCCCCGCGCTGGAGGACCATATAGTTCATTTTGATAGTGAAGGACGGGATAAAGATAAAACCGATGTGCATGCCGGCGGCGTAACGGGCATGGATCGGGGGCGGGTCACCCGGGATGGTGTTCGACAAACCGCGGCTGAAGTTTGTGAAGTTGGTTCACGGCCTGTCGCACACGCCCGGGTTCTCCCACGGTGAAGGAGGAGGAAGGATAGCCGAGGCCCGCGAAGACCTCGGCGAAGCAACCTTCTCAACCAAACCACTCAAACGCCGCTATGAGCGGCATCGTTGAGAGATCTTGGCGACTTCACCAGGTAGGTGCGCGGGGGTCGGGGGAGGTTGCGCTCGGACCCCATTTTTTTTCGCGATTTTTTGTTTTTTGTATTTTCTCGTTGGGGCGCAACGACCTTGGGGTTTGGATTTGTTTGGGTGATGGTGGGGTTGGTTTTTTGTTCATGGTCTGTTGGGGTTTTGGTTGTTGTTAGGCCGGCGCCTTCAGCGGCCTGCACGACGGGAACCCCCGGGGACCCAGAACAAACGGTTGTTACACAACCCCTTGGTCTGGGCTGAAATCACCGGCGCCGGCGGGGCCGGCGCCTAAGCTCCTTCGGAGCAACCAGACGTGATTCGCCTTCGGCTCATGTTTAAATTAAGGGTGGTCCCCGCCTGACGGTGTGCGTACCCGTCCCGGGTACGCGGGATCAACACACAACGGTGTGCGAATCACATGCGACATTCACCCATCCGTACACCCGTTTTTTTTGTGCGACGCCCATCCGTACACCCGTTCTTCTTGTGTGACGCCCAGCCGTACACCCGTTTTTCTTGTGCGACGCCCATCCGTACACCCGTTTTTCTTGTGCGACGCCCAGCCGTTCACCCGTTTTTTTGTGCGACGTACACCCGTTTTTCTGATTCACTGCCGGTTCGATTGAACCGTGCGCCGAACCACCCGCCCTGTTTTGTGGGGTAGCGCACCAAGTGCTCCGGTTTCTCCCCCGGGTTGATCCAGGTCACGGTTCTTTTGCGCCGCACCACCTAGGTTGTGGCTTCGTTGGCCAAGAACCTACACTTCATAATAAATAATTCGTGTAGCCCATTCTTCTGCCGGCAATCATTTCTATAACCAAAGAAAATCAACCACCCAAGACCTCACTCACCTTTCTACTCTCACAAGGAGTCGCCCTTTTGGCAACCGAGACACGATTGCGCCCTTTAGCCGATTTTGAAACGGCAAGCGAATTGTTTCCAGGACTTCACGTTGTAGCAGTGGATTGGGACCGAGGAATACGGAACGAACCAACGGCCGAGAAAAGATTATCTTTCAGTGTCGCGCACTTCGTTTTGTGTTAAAACGCGTACGTCGCACGCGGGGATAACCCTTGTGCACCACTGCTTGGGGTCACGAAATGCACCCTTCCGCTCGGCTCATCCGCCGCGCCGAAAGGGACACGCCCGCCTCCTCTCAATCCTTTTTGCGATACGGCCGGCCCCTTTCGTCAACCGGTTACGCCTCTGCGCCTGACTTTCCCCCAAAGCGGTTGCCCACTTTTGTTATCTTTTGATTTTTTTTCGCAACCTCACAACGATTCCGTTCACTTACTTGATGTTAAGCGCGACAGTTTTTAGCTGCCTCGCCTTTCGTCGACCCTAATCTCGGGAGTTATCTTTATGTCTCACCAAGTTTCGCGTCATTTCCGTTTAAATCAAACAAACAACGGCGATTCATCCTTTGAATCGCACTCGGTTTCAACGGCAAATGTTTCCTGCTCTACCGACGTCGCGCCGTTCACCCAGCCAGGGGTGCAACGGGCACTTGGTTTAACCCTCGCCTTTTTATGCTTATGGTTTGGATCCGTCACCCTCAACGCCGGCGAATGCGGCGAGTATTCTTGCGACGAGGACAACAAGTCGATCATCCAATTCACCTTTGTTCCCGATGACTTGGAGTTCGCCTACAAGGCGCTGAGCGAGGCCATTGTCCGCGCACTCGAGATGCAAGACATCACCCGACCGGCCGCGCTCCCCGGCAACCTTGATTACGTGTTCCCCGCTTCCTTCCTGGACGCCGGCGATCCCGAGATCGTGGAACTGGGCGCCTACATCAGCTTTACCTTGCACCGCATTGACGGTGTCGACATCGACCGGCTCCTGATCGATTTGGGCGCCATGGGTTGGGTTGTCGAAGCCTACCGCGACCCGATTGTTCAGTTGGACCGCGCCGCCCCGGCCGCGGCGATGACACGCAACAAAGCGAGCTTCTGGGAATTCGACGCGATGGCGATGCATTCCGAGTATTACCATCCCGCCACCATCCCCGGCTACACGCCCAGGGTTGCGGTGATCGACTCCGGCCTGGACACAAACCACCCCGAGTTCGCCACTTCCAGCTTGGTGGCGGCCCGCAACTGGACCAAAGAAGGGAGCGCCAACGACGTCACCGACCGGCTCGGCCACGGCACCCACGTGAGCGGCATTATCGCGGCCAACGCGGGTGGCAGCGACCGCCCCGGCATTTTGAGCTGGGGTGAGCTGATGCCGCTGAAGGTGTTCGACGCCTCCGGTAAAACCTGTTTGTCCAACATCGCGGCGGCCATCGGCCACGCGGTTGCCAACCGAGCCGACGTGGTTTCCATGAGCTTTTCACTGGGCGACGACGTCGGCCTGCTGCGCGACACCATTAAGGCAGTCAGCCCCTACACGGTTTTGGTCGGTTCAGCCGGCAACAAGGGCCAACGCATTACGGACGCCCCCGCCTACCCCGGCGCCTACAGCGACGTGATCGGCGTGTCCGCTTCCGGTTGCGACGGTGCAACGGCTTGGTTCTCCAACACCGGTTACGAAATCACCCTGCCTGGCAAGGCGATTGACAGCACGGTGCCGGGCGGCGAACGCAGCCGCTGGTCCGGTACCTCGATGGCCGCGCCTTTTGCTTCCGGCACCGCGGGCATGCTCAAAGCGTTTTTCCCCCACTTGAGTGCCCGAGAACTGCACCAGATCATCGTGCTGGCCGGCGGCAACGCGGAACGCGCTTGGAACTTCGCCAAGTACGGCCTGCCCAAACGCAAGGCGAGCACCCGCACTACCGCGTCCAAACCTTCCTCCGGCAAAGGCGCCCAGGTGTTCGACATCCTGATCAACGGTCGTCCGCTTGAGCAGAACGGCGAGTACGTCACCCTCAAAGAAGGGTTCCATTATGTGGAAGTGATCTTCGCCCAGAAAATGGACACCGAGGTCATGCCTCAGGTCGCCACCAGCTTGCTGGGAACCGATGAGAAACGTCCGATTTGGGGCGAATGGCAATCACCTTATGTCTGGGCGGCCAAATGGTACGTGGGTTACTGGGTTGACTGGGGTCAGCAGACCTTTTGGGTGACCGGCGGTCGCGACACGGCCGGTTTCGACCAGGACGAATACTGCGGCGAGGGTGCGGAAACCCGTCCCGATTCCCCCTCCAGCCACGCGATGACCACGGAAGACGAAACCAGCCTGGACAGTGCGTTTCTGGAAGACAGGGATTGCGATTCGGCAGCCGGCACCTACGTGGGTAGCGATCCCAGCCGTGCGTGGCGCGGCATCATCGGTTACCGCGTGTATGTTTCCAAATACAAAGCGGGTCCCTACGTTCGCTACAGCGATCAGGTCTACTTCGACCGCACCTTGCCCCGGGTTGAATATCCCTATTACCAGATCAAGTTTGTTCACCGTACCTTGGGTGAAATTGAACCGGTCCCTCACTTTTTTGAGCGTTAATTCGTAACATGCAAACGGCGTCGTTTCTTTCTGGAGCGGCGCCGTTTTTTGTTGGTTGGTGTGGTGAGTGAGCCCTTGGGGTTTGCGGTGTTTTTCGGTTTGGGGTTGGTATTTGTTTGGGCGGCGCCTTCAGCGGCCTGCACGGCGGGAACCCCCGGGGACGCGGAGCAAACGGTTGTTCCACCAACATGTGATCACACCGCAACACCCTCTTTGGACGGTTGTCGACTCGGCGCGCCACTTCAGCACACGCCGAGGCGTGTGCGTGCACCGGAGCGGGCCGCACCACCTCATCCACGGACCATGCTTTGAATGAACGCGAGGCTTCGCCTCGCCATCCTGGACGCCCTCTGAAGGTGGGCAATCGGTTAGCCCCGGGTACGACCATTGAAAATGGTCGTACCCTGGGTCTCGGGGGTTCACGGACAGGAAAACGCTGAAGGCGTTGACACCAGAGGCTCCTGGGGTTCAAACCCCGCGGCGGTTCATGGCGTCAGGGTCGGTTTTTCGGTGGTGTTGGTACGTTGGGTTTCGTTGGGTGTGGGTGGTTTTGATCCATTGGGTTCGGTTGGTTGTTGTTTGGCCGGCGCCTTCAGCGGCCTGCACGACGGGAACCCCCGGGGACCCAGAACAAACGGTTGTTCCACAACCGTTTGTTGTTTTTCCCTGGTTACTCTCTGAGCACCCTAGCTTCTTTAAGCGCTTTATATTGTTATGTTTAGGTGACATTGATTTTGTAAGATGCGCCGATTTTGCGCTTTGCGCTTACTGATGTATCCTCGTTTTGTCGGACATTTGTCGGGAACTGCAAGCGCTTACTTTTTACCGAGTCCCAAAACGAAATCAGAACAGCAAGGGGCTGGTGTATGAACATTCAGAAAATCAGGTTTAATGTAGACAACCTGCGTCCATTTATCAAGGCAGGGGTGCCGGTAACCATTAAGGATTCCGCCTTCAAAGGGCTAAAATTCACCATTGGAAAATCGAAAATGGCATTCACCTTCGACAAGCGTGTGTCTGGCCGCAAGGGCTCTGCCCTAACCTTCTCCATGCGCGCTGTTGTCGGCCCTCACAACGCGGTGAACTACAAGGAAGCACGCGAGTGGGCGGCCGAACTTAAACGCTTGTGTGAAGCCGGTATTGATCCTCGAGAAGACGAAGCGGGTCGCAAGCTGCTTGGTCTCCCGCCGCTGTTGGTGAATCGGTCGAAATCTTCAGGCGCAAACCCGGTCTTGCTCATGGATGACGCTGTCAAAGTGTTTTTCAGCAAAAAAACGTACCTTAAGGCCACCACGCTTCACAGTTTGGCCAGAAACATCAATGAAGGTTTTGACCCGTCATGGCTCAAGCTGGATATTCGCGAGATCTCCCCGGCGATGATTGCCGCTCGTTTCGCCGAACGGCACCGTGGCGGTTCCCGCGCCTCCTCTTGGAATATGCTCTACGCCTATTCCAATATTTGGAACACCAATAAGAAACTTTTTAAGGATACCGAGGGGAACAAAATCTTGGGTCAGTGCCCGATCCTCGAAGCGCGCCAAATAATTCGGGAAGAATACGGCATCAAGCGACACAAACCAAAACGGATGGTTGTCAAGAATCATCAACTGGGCCGTTTTTTGGCCGAACTTGATCGGATGACCGAGGGCTCCGGCCACAAGGTTTGGTACACAGAAGAAGGAGTGCCGCTTCCTTTTGTCGCCATGACAATCTTGCTAACAAAGTTGAGCCTGTTCACGGGCCTGCGTTTCAATGAAGCGCGGTTCCTTAAGTGGGCCTATGTAGACCTGGAGGAAGGCTACTTCCAACTTCCGGGAAGTATCCGGCGCCCCAAAAAAGACGGTGATGCGCTTTTCGGTGACTTTGATAAGAACGGCAAGGTTCATTTGAACTTGGATGAACATGACTTCGATTTCCAGGGAACCAAAAATGGCGAGTCTCATTTTGTGCCCATGTCAACTTATGTATGGGCACTCTTGCGGGAACTTCACGCAAACCGGGGTGACAACCCGTTCGTTTTTTCCTCGACCAAGGATCCAGGGCGACCGATCAAGCGGCACATTTCGGTGTTCCAATTTATCCAATGCTTGGGTTTTGATTATTCACCCCATGCGGCACGCAGAACCTTTGCAAGCATCGCCAACGATGTGGGGATAGGCTACCGGGACATCAAAGAAATGCTCAACCATGTGTCTGAATCCGATGTGACAAGTGGTTATATTGTGCCCGGCTTCAACCCCACCAAAAACCGGCACAACTTCCAAAAGGTTTGCGATCACATCTTAGCCAAGCATGCGCAGTACCTCGGCAACCAAGCAAAGGCGACTGATCGTTATGACCAAGAAACCATCGCCAACGAACTCGCCCGATTTGTCGCAACCCTCGGCCTCACCCCCAAGGAAGCGGTAAAAATCCTAAGGACCATTGCCAAGAATCAAAACGCCAAGGCGGCCTAATCAGCCAGCGGTTCCACATGGAAGCCCCCTGAATTTGTGCACATCTTGTTTGCGGGATGTCTACAGAATCGAGGGAAACCCAGACTCAATCTCCGAATGGAATAAACCCCCGGATAAGAAGATTGGCTCATCCGAGGGTATTTGTTGACACAACTCCCTGGCTTTTTTCTTCCAAGGTTTTTAGTCAAAAAACGGCTTCATTTGATTGACTTTTCTTCTAGTCCCACTCTGTCTTGGAAAAACGCATTGGGGAGCCAGAAGAAGCCCAGAAGGATTCGAGAGAAATATCCCATCCTAGCTTTTTAAAGTAGCTCGCAATAATCTCCTCAGTTAAGCGATTCCTAATTTCTCTTTTTCGGTATGAACTAGCATCTTCAATAGGAAGCAGTTCTCCTTTTTGGAAGAACTCCCATTTTGGATCATCTTTCATAGCATAGACAACCCTCTCTACAGCTCCTTCTGAAAAGAATTGAAAAGAGAAATACGGAAAGTCGTCTTCAGGGGCCGAAACATGAGCTGAGTAGGAATGCCTTTCAAAACAGCCCGTTAACGCTTTAATAGTCCCAGAAAGCCCATCGATATAGTTTGAGAAAAACACAGATGTGTCTTTTCTTTGTTCTGGACTCCACAGGAGAAATTCAGGTAAGTGCGCTCCACCTGACTTAGGAGCCGGGTGATAAAGGGATTTCAAATCAAGCGTCTTCTCTGTTTTGATTTCCCAGCCTTTTGAACGACTTAAGGAGAAGATCTCTTCGAATTCGCTAATTAAATCAAGAGAGTTTCCATTTATACAGGAAAAGGAGATCTTCTTGAAGGTTTGCATGGGTTGAATTATATTCATATTTTAATTCCCTCCTGGGTCCAACTTGTGTAGCTCAACTACACTATCAGGGTCATTATTTCTCAAAACCTCGCCGTGTTTTGCACTAGAACTAGATCTATTATCAAACTCAACGTTATAGTGAACTTTGTTGTCATCGAACTGAACATCAGGCCTGTTATTTCCAACTTTGTTACCATTCACATCCACCTGAGCTTGATTTTTTCGAATGTTCTTTGAACTATCTGGGAGGTTATCAATGTAGTCATCAATTGCATTGTTGTGGGGCGGTGAACCATGGGGTTTTGCGTCACCATTATTTGGTTTTGGGCCATTATCTTTGCAAGAATTGTGAACCAAAAGCCCGTTATTCCCAACAAAATACGTGTGAAAGTTACGAACCTCGAAGTTGAAAACCAATTTTACCACTGGTTGGCTTCTGTTTTCTTGAACTTCCGCCCAACCTGACCGGGCCCACACTTTTTGACCTCGTGCCAGCTCACCTGCGGCAACCCACAGCCCAGGCTCTGCCCAGAAGGGGTGTTCTGCCGTGGCCTGAATCCCAAACTGTGATCCTTCCGAATCAATGAAGCTCAGCTCTTGCAGGGCGTCCGTTTCACGCTGGAACACACGGGTTACCTGTTCCCAACCTTCTTCGCCGGTTTGATCGTCACGGCTCCAAACCCAATCGCCGACCGCGATCTCCTCAATCGGAACGAGGCCGTTTTCAGCAAGCACCAGGGTTCCGGCCGGGAAACATTCGGTCTTCGTCGGCGCATCCTTGGGGCCTTTTTTGTAAGCCTACCAACGAGCAGGCAAAAACGCGCCCTCGCTTCCTTTAAGCTAGAACCACGAGCCAACGCTAGATCAGGTTGAAGGTCTCGTGCTCATTGGCAAATGCATAGGGAAGCTGAAAGCCGCGGCCGTTGCGGATTCGCATAATCGTTTCCGACAGATACTTCTTCGGGTCGACACCGCATAAAGTGCAGGATACGC
>NZ_JAFREP010000033.1 GCF_017377855.1 Acanthopleuribacter pedis | reverse complement strand
GCCCGGACAACAGCAACAGCCGCCTCTACTACGACGCCGACGGTCAGTTCGAGGCCCTGACCGTCCAAAAACCCGACGGAAGCTACGCCGTGCAAAACGCCGTCCTGCGCGACGCCCACAACCGCGTACAAGCCGTCCACACGCCGACCCGCACCACCCGATTCCACTACGACGGCCTCAACCTGAGCAACATCATCGACACCGAGGGACGCCGCATCCACTACGCCGAATACGACGAAGCCGGCCGCCCGCTGCGTTTAACCCTGGAACGCGACACCCAAAAACAAGCCGACCTGGCGGTTGCGTACCACAACAACGGCCAGCCACGCTGCATCACCCTGCGGCCCAGCGCCGGTCACCCCGAGCGCTTCCATTTCAACGCCTTGGGTGACCTGGTCCGCCACGAACGGCCCCACCGCGCCGCATCCGAGGTGCAGTTCAATGCCTGGGGCGCGCCGCAATCGCTGACCTACGACGCCGGCAACGGCCCCGAAACCCACCTCCTCTTCGCCGAGGGCGATAACCGCGTCCTGCAATTCCCCAACCAGGTATTTGCCGAGGTCGACACCCAAGGCAGGGTCACCACCCTGGGTTACCCCGGCCTCGCACCCAAAACCACCGACTACGACGCCGAAAGCCGGCCCGTGGTCATCAGCGAGGGCAACCACCCCGCGCGGCGCATCGCTTGGCGCGACGGCCGCGTCGACTTCCTGATCGCCGAGGCGCCCGTCCATCCCGCCGGCGGCACACCCATCTCGGAAACCATCACCCCGGCCTACGATGCGACGGGCCGGGTCGTGCAACTGACCCACGCCGACGGCCGCGGCGAACAGTTCGTGTACCCGGCCGGATCCAAGGACCTCACCCGACTAGAACGCTTCACCGACGCCAACGGCGTGACCCAAAGCTACCGCACCAACCTCAACCGATTAACCGGCGTTCAAATTGAAGGCGGCCCCAGCCTCAACTACCAATACGATCCCGCCGGCAACCTGACCGAGGTCTCGGTCGCGAACATGCACACGCGCTACGAAGGTTGGCAAGAAGGGTACCCCACGCAAATGACCTGGGGCGACGGCACCGCCTTCACCGTCACCAAGGAAAACGGCCTGCTCAAAAGCATCAGCAGCACCGACACCTTCGAACTCAGCCTCGAATACGAAACCGGCGGCAACGGCTTGAGCGAGGATTGCGACCAAGCGGTAAATTATTCCGGTGCCAAACTCACGCGGGTCACCCGCGCCGGCCCGGACCTGCGCGAAACGCTGGTACCAAGTTACAACCCCAACCACACCTTGGGCGAGGTGCGGGTGGAGCGCGAGATCGCGGACACGGGCAACGGCCCCCAAAAAGCGCCGGAGACCTTGTCCTTCACCGAAAGCTACGGCAACGGCGACAAACAGTTGCTCACCCAACTGACGCTGGTCCTCCACGACCAACCCAGCCCCTCGGGAAGCGACGACTTGGTGGAAATCCAACTGCGCGGCCGAAGTACGGTCCAGGGCGAGGGCGGCCGCATCGCACAACAAACCAGCGAGGCACCGCGTGCGGTGGTTCAACCGGCGGACCCGGAAACCACCCACCAAGTCGATTGGACCTACCAACCGGAGAACGGCAACCTAACCCAGGTCGACGCCGTCTCAACCAACAAGCAGCGCGGCCGTTACGAACGGGACGGATTCCGCCGCTTGCGCGCCATCGAGCGGGCCGACGGCAGCCGCATCGAGTACGCCTACGACAGCGGGCACCGCCGCATCCGCGCCGCCACCGAGGGCAACCAAACCCCGCTGATCTTCTCGTACCAAGGTTCAAAACTGATCGCGGTAGGCCGCAAAGAAGGCGACGGAGAGCGCTGGACCCACGCGGTGGCCCACGACCCCTTCGGCCCAGCCTTCATCGTCGACCTAGAAAATTCCGACAAGATATGAAAGGCTATCTTCACAACAGATCGGAGCTTCAAGGAGTTATACTGAAGTATGGAGGACTCCTGTTGAGTAAATTGAGACCATTCGAGGGACTAGTAAGAAATCTAGAAGGAAAAATCCCTAAGAGCCAAACTCGTCTGTTCATGGAGAAAGAACAAGCTTATCAAACTTTAAAAAGGAAAACTGGTCAAGATTTTGGATTTGACTCAAAGCAGTGGCGCACTTGGCTCAAAGAGAACGGGTATCTTTAGTCTAAACTACTCACCAAGCTCATAATGTCCCAAAAATAACCGTGCCATCATTTCACACTATAATCCGCTCCTCGCAACGAGATTCAACAGTTGGATTCAGGGAAAACTGCCGATTATATTGTCAGAGAGTAGGCTATTTTTCGTGGAAACGTATTATTTGGACGCACCTCGGCCCCCAAATGCCAACCGAATCCACATTATTCACAACCTGAAACACGATCATAAAAACTGAGCAGACCACCCAGGCGGGTTCGTCGCCTGATCCTTCCCTCTGGCTGGTACTCTGCCGGCCGGACACCAGCCGATTCGCAAGACCATGGCGTGGGCGCTCCTCGTTGTAAAATTCGGTGTACTCACGCAAAAGGTATTCAAGTTGTCCTTTGGAGAAAATCACAAACCGATCCAGGCATTCTTCCCGAATGCTTCGAATCACCCGTTCCACATGTGCATTCAGGTTCGGTGATCGGGGCGAAAACTTCACCGTGGTCACTTCAGCCGCCGCCAAGGTTTGCTTAAATCGGTCACCGAAAACCGTCGCCCGATCATGAATCACATGCAACGCGCGGGGGCAGATCGAGGCACTCAGCCACGGGACCGAACAGCCCACCGCCCAGGCGCCGCCCACCGCGACAGAGGATCGCAACAACCTCAACCTGTACCTCGGCTACGATGCGCGGGGCCGCTTACAAACCAGCATCGACCCGCGCGGTCTGAAGCTCACCCGCGCCTAGTAAGGCGGGTAGGAAGATCTTCAACCGCGCACCCAACAACGCGAACAAATATGCGGGCTAACGGTTGTAGGGATCGCGAACCACCAAGGAGCCGCGTGCGTTTTTGAGGCGGAGGCGGTATTTGGCGTTTTTGCGTAGGCCGGTCGGGTGTTCGTAGGTGAGGGTGTAGTGGCCCGCCATGGTGCCGTTGATCATTTTGACGGCGCGGTTCGGCCAGCGGAACAGGCTCCAGTAGGCGCCGCCCGTTTGGACCGATAATTTGGCCATGCCCTCGGCCAATGAGTGGTAATCGGCAAGGGTCAGGTCGAGAGAGAATACCGAAACATCCGCCTCAATCAATTCCTCCACCGCGCGGTAGTAGGTCCCGTTGTAACGCATCCCGGCCGACGGGCTCCAGCTCCCGATGCCCCAACCGACAAAGATCAGGTTCTTGGCACCGTTAAAGTTGCGCAAGGCTCGGGCAAGTTCGAGAAATGCGGTCTCTACATCAGCCACCTCGCGGCCGCGTTCCTCGGAGAAATAAGGCGTGAGGGTTGGGTAATTAGCCGCGTAAAAAACGACCTCGGGATCGGACTGGACCGCTTCCCACAAGGCGTCTTCGAGTATGTCTGTATCGCGGGTGAAATCACTTTTCATCTGGAGGTGGCTGTGGAAAGAAAAAACGGCGGTATAGCCGTCAGTCGGCAAACTGTCCACGACCTGTTGCGTGAAGCCGCGGCTGCGCACCATACCCGAAAGGCGCTCGGGGTTAATCGAACCTTGGAAAAAGACGACGGTAAACTTTTCTTTGCCGTAGCCCGGCTCGCCGGGCAGGGGCCCCATCTCATCAATAAAGGCGTGGTCGGTTTGCTCAAGCTCCGGCTTCCAATCGGGGTCAACAACAGCCCGTTCGACCGGGAGACGACGGTCAACCCATTCACAATCGAGAATGGGTACCGCCTTTTTTCCAATTTTCAATTGGAAGTTCTCGGCCTGAAGGCCTGCGACGGGTTGGCCCAGGCGGTCCACGACACGCACCTCAAAAACGACCCGGCCCACGGTGAGATCTTCCTGGATTTCCAACTCTTGTGCCGAAAACCCGAGTGGGAATAACAACAACCCAATCAGCCAATGTACCTTGGAGACCACCACCACCTCCCTAGGGAGAAAACGTTGAACCGCGGAACGGGCAAACATACTCCTTAAAACGCGTCAACGGGGTTGCACCCCCAACGCGAGATCAGAAGCTGCTGATCTCGACGTTGTGAAGCAACCCCGCTGCACAGCACGTAAACCTCACAAGCGTGAGCCCTACGCGCCCAATTTTTGGCTTCAAGAAGTCCGACGGCGCAGCGTCAGTTCTTCAAAAACCCGTCCATGTCTTGCAAGCATTTACCAAGATCGGACATTAAGGGATGGTAACAATCCCAGGTCCATTGGAACGCCCGAAGCCGCTCTTCCTTGTTCATGCTTTCAAGCGCAAGACGAAAGACTTTATATTCACCGGAAAACAATTTCTGGTCCTGTGACTCACGCAGAATTTGTTTGGCCCAGTTACGTTGGAAGGCCTCATTGAGACGGCGCAGGTTGCGACTACGAATCGCCTGGCGCACGGCCTGCAACGTGGTGGTTTTTTCAAGGTCCGTATCGAGTTCAATCATCGACGGCCTCCAAAGATCGTCTTTCAAACTAAATCGACCGTGGCAACGAGAACCATAAGAAATGCGGCATGGCCATGCAATTGCGTTCTCACCACCCAAGACTGTGCCCGACAGAACTTGGTTCGATTCAACATTCTTTTTCATAAGAAAAAGCTTGAGTAGCTTCCATTTTAAGGGGAGGCCGGCGGTGCATCAAGACGCTTTGCGCCAAAAATTCTCAAAGTTGCATTGAATCCAACAACAACAAAAGATAACAGAAGACGGCTCTTCACCCGTGCTTCTGACATATCTGCCATGGATCACCGTGACGCCTTGAAAATAACTGCTAACTGCTTACAAAGGGTTTCATCAGCCAGGACATGACGCAAGGCACCTGCCCCGCCAAGCTCCTGAAACCGTTGGTACTCCAAGGGGTCTAACTGAAGAGCGACCACTTTTTTCCGTTGTTCGGGCGGCGCGGGTTTCGGTTCACGCCCGCGCGCACGCGCACCGGCGGTTTGCGCTTGGTTACGGTGACCCTCAAAGGTGTTTTCTTCAACCTCGTCATGCTCCTTGGGCCACGGTTGGGGTTGACGGGTCGGCTTCTTGTTCTCGCTCATGGCGCGCTCCTCACGGCGTTTGCCCCATTGTAACCACGGCGAGGCCGAAACCCAAGCACACCAAAACGGCACCGGAATAGTGAATTCCTTGCGTAGCGACAAAAGCGCAAGCGCTTTGGGCTACAATGATTCTTTCCCTATCGCGGCGCGGTTGCGCTTGTCGCGGTTACGCTTACCGCGGTAGCCGCTTATCATGGAGATGCCATGGATCCCTTTTTTCAAGAAGCCCCAACCTTGGGCAATCCCTTTGAACGGGACACCCACCTGCAAGCGGTCATCAAACGCTTTTGCCCACCGAACGATCATGCGGCCTTGCAGGCAACCTTATCCGACTTGGGTTCACGCGCGGCGGGCGATCTGGCCGCCGCGGCGGCTTCGGCCGAACGAAACCCCCCGCGTCACATTCCCTTCGATCCTTGGGGTCGCCGCATCGATCACATCGAAACCGATACGGGTTGGCGCCGCCTCCAGGACGCGGCGGCCGAGCTGGGTATCATCGCGGACGCTTACGAACGTCCTCACGGCGCTTGGTCGCGTTGGCACCAGGCCTTAAAACTGCTCCTTTACCATCCCTCTTCGGCGGTGTTTAGCTGTCCACTGGCGATGACCGACGGCGCGGCAAGGGCGTTGGAACTCTATGGCGCGGGCGACGACCAACACGCCGTTTTCAAACATCTGACCAGCCGCGAGCCGGCCCATTTTTGGACGTCCGGTCAATGGATGACGGAACGAACCGGGGGCTCCGATGTGGGTGGAACCCAAACGGTCGCCCGACCAGACGGTCACGGCGGCTATTTGCTTCAGGGTACCAAGTGGTTCACCTCGGCGACCACTTCCGAAATCGCCATGACCTTGGCCAGGATCGAAGGCGATCCGGCGGGCAGCAAAGGGCTCAGCTTGTTTATGGTCAAACTGCGCGACGCGAAGGGCGCACTCAACCACATCACGGTTCATCGTCTAAAAGATAAACTGGGTACCAAGGCGCTGCCCACGGCCGAGCTAACCCTGGAAGGCACACCGGCGACCTTGATCGGCGGCGCGGGTGGTGGCGTGCGAAAAATAGCGTCTCTATTTAACATCACCCGCATTTACAACGCTTTATGTGCGGTTGGCGGCATGCGTCGGGCGTTGCTCCTGGCCAAGGATTACGCGGAGAAACGCACGGCGTTCGGTAAACCCATCATGGAACATCCCCTCCACCAAACCACCTTGGCCCGCTTGGATGCGGAAGCGAGCGCCTGCCTTTTGCTGGTGCTGCACACGGCGCGGTTGCTGGGGAAGGTGGAGTGCGGCGACGCGGACGACGGGGAAACCAAGCTTCTGCGCATCCTGACGCCGATTGTCAAACTGTACACGGCGAAAGTCGGTATCGCGGTCACCAGCGAGGCGTTAGAGTGTTTCGGCGGCGCGGGTTACGTGGAGGATACCGACCTGCCACGTCTGCTGCGCGACGCCCAGGTGCTTTCCATTTGGGAAGGGACAACCAATGTGTTGTGTTTGGATGTATGGCGATCAATTGAACGGGAGCACAGCCTCCAGGCGCTGGAAACCGAATTTTCCACCCGCTATCAAGCGATCCAGGATCCGGCCTGTCGCGAGCTTGCCGATCTTTTCAAAACCCGTTTCATGGAAGCCACGGCATTTTACCGCGAGGGAATCGCCCAAAACCCCCGACAGATCGAGGCGGCCATGCGCGAGATCGTCCTAGACTGGTCTCGTGCCTATGCGGGGCTGCTCCAGGTCGAACACGCCCAGTGGGAACACGCCCAGGACGGAGGCGAGGTGGGTTTGGCGGCGGCCAAGTTCACGGCCTCACCCAGCGGCTCTGGTTTGCGGAACCACCCGAACATCGCGCCCGAAACCCTGCGTCAGTTGGCGCGACGTTAATCCGATTAGCACGAGGCAGTCATGGATTCACTCACCCAGATGGTGCTCGGCGCGACGGTCGGCGAAGCGGTACTCGGTAAAAAAGCGGGACGGCGCGCGCTTTTTTGGGGCGCCTTTGCCGGAACAGTCCCCGATTTGGATGTCCTGGTTTACCCCTTGTGGAACGACGTGGAACGGCTGGTATTGCACCGCGGCTTCAGCCATTCCCTACTCGTTCTGGCCCTTGCCGCGCCGCTCCTAGGCGGTGCGGTAAAGCGCATCCACGGGAATTTGGACGTCTCCTGGCGGGAATGGTCGTGGCTGATGTTTTGGTGTCTTATCACCCATCCCCTCCTCGACTGTTTCACAACGTACGGCACCCAACTGGCTTGGCCGTTCAGCAGCTACCCGGTCTCCTGGAACTCCATTTTTATTATCGATCCGCTGTACACCCTGCCATTGTTGTTTGCGACGATTACCGGGTTGTGGTCGCCCAAAGATCGCGATACCCGCACACGCATCATTACGATGTCCCTCCTACTCAGCAGTAGCTACCTCGCTTTAACCCAGTTCAACAAGCACCAAGCCCTGGCGGTTTTTCGAGAAGCCATTGTGAAAGAACCCCAACTACGCGGCGATGGTCGGTGGATGACGATGCCGGGGGTATTCAACAACGTGGTTTGGCGCGGTTTGTACCTAGAGGACGATACCCTCTACGAAAGTTATTACTCGTTTTTCGGGGACAAGGAAAGGGTGCGGTTTCGGGTCATTCAGCGCGGGAAAGCGGTGCGCGCCCGGCTCGGCGAGCACGAACAGCTAGAGCGGCTCATTCGGTTCAGCAAGGGTTTTTACCTGCTGCGCCAAGAACCGGATCGCGTCGTATATACGGATGTCCGCTTCGGCGGTCAGGATTATTACGCGTTTCGCTACCAAATCCACCCCGATCAAACAGACAAAGACCGACAGGTTACGCGGCTGCCAAGGGCAAAACCACCCGAGGATTATTTGGCGAATGTGTGGCGACTCCTTAAAGGCGAGCCCTATTTACCGGCGGAACAAGCAAGCAATCAGCCACCTATTCCTAAAGAATAAGCCACCAATGCCTAGTGCATATCTTTCATAACGCGCTCACGCACGGAATCGAGATCAAGGCTCTCTTGTTTCTTAGGGCGCCGGGTGCCCATGAGGATGTAACCCATCACACAGCACATCAAAAAGATGAACCCAAAAGGGGCCATCCAGGCAAGCATACCCAGCCAATTTTTGTCGGGAATGGCGAAAATAACGCGGGCTTCCTCGTTGCCTTCAAATCGCATATCGCGAAGCAATTGATGGATCTCGGCTTCGCTTTTGCCGCCAACCACCCCGCTTTTGATTTCAGCCAAAACATCTTGGGCCATGGGGCTCTCGTGAAAAGCCACGGGGATCATGTTTTTGCAGCAGGGGGCCACCACGGAAATGGCGACTTTCTCATAAAGTTTGGCCTGTTTGGCGTCCAGCTCTTTGGGCACCACCAACTGCTGTCCATAAACGGCGAATCCCATCAACAATAAGCAACCGATTAAACCACGCATGCGTCCTCCCAGCGCGTTATTATACCCGAAGCGGGCGAAACCAACCGGAAGCGACCCAATCTATTTCACCGGCGAGCCGGAAGGAGCAAGGATGCCCCACTATTTCGATATTTCGCCTCTGATTTCGCCTGAACTGGCGGTATTTCCCGGAGACACGCCCTTTGAACGATTGATCGCCATGGATTTTGATCGCGGCGACCATCTCGGTTTGTCCAGTATTCGCGGCACGGTCCATCTGGGCGCCCACACGGACGCACCCAATCATTACGATCCCAATGGGGTCGGCATGGACGGCGTCGATCCCACGCTTTACCTGGGTCGTTGTCAGGTTTTTCGCGTGGCTTGTGCATCGGGCGCGCGCATCTGTGCAAAGGATTTTGCACTTGATAGGGTGAACTGCGCCAGGGTGTTGTTTGCAACCGGAAGCTTTCCCGACCCCAATCAGTGGAACGACGATTTTAACAGCCTTGAGCCAAACCTCATCCAAGCCCTTTACGACAAAGGGGTTCGCTTGGTCGGCATCGACACACCGTCCATTGATCCAGCCACCTCGAAAGCGCTGGAGTCTCACCAAAAGGTTAAAGACTTGGGGATGGGCATTCTCGAAGGCGTGGTCCTCCAGGATGTGTCCCCCGGGGCCTATATCCTCTCCGCGCTGCCACTAAAAATAAAAGATGCGGACGCTTCACCGGTAAGGGCGTTGCTGTTTCCAGCCGATAGCGATTGGCGCACCTGGTAAGCGAAACGGGTTAGCCCGCATTTCTCACAAGAAATTCTGCGACGAATCCGAAACCCATGCGATTACGAGGGGGCGGCCATCCGCATTACTCGGTCGGGCCGCCTTCGCCTCAGCTGCTACGCCGAATGGTCGGACCCCTAGCCGTCTCTCGGTCGTAATCTTCGTACTCACAAGGTTTTCTGCTTCTCGCGACGAATCCTTGTGAGAAATGCGGGCTAGCGGTACAGGAACCGCTTAAGGAGACGCTGCCACAAGGCGCGGTCCGGGGGAATTTCGGCAAGGGTTTTCAAGGCAACCGCGGCTTGTGAACGCGGAATGAGACCTTTTTTGGCACGGGTCCGCACCAAGTCTTCCACGATTTCGGCGTAATACTCGGGGTGCCCCTGCATACAAAAAACCTGGTCACCGATCATAAAAATCTGGTTGGGCGACTGTGGCGTGGTCCCGAGCAAGAGGGCACCGGGAGGTAATTCGTGGACCTCATCCTGGTGAGATTCGAGCACGGATAAAGCGGGCGGGAACCCTTCACTCAAAGGAAGCTCGAAAAAGGCGGGTTCAAGGCGGATATCGATAACGCCCACTTCCCAACCTTTCACGGCCCGGTCGGAGCGACCGCCCAAGGCGCCGGCGACGGCCTGGTGCCCAAAGCAAAAACCCAACAACTTGTGGCCGTCGGCAAAACGGGCACGAATAAAATCCTTGAGGCGATGGATCCAGGGTTCATCGGCATGGGCGTCGGAAGCGCTGCCGGTAATCACCCACGCGGAGAAGACGCTGGGATCCTCGGGGTATTCCTCGGCGGTGGCGTCAAACAAAACCCAGTTGTCCGGTGAATCCGCCAAGAGCTCGATGAACATCTCGCCGTAGGTTCCATAGTTTTTAAGGGTGAACTCGGTAGGATGACCCGTGATTAAAACGCCGACTTGCACAACCGTCCCCCCAGAAATCAAAAAAGCCCCGTTGCCGGGGCTTCTTAATTAAGCTTCGGCAGTTTCTTCCGAAGCTTGACCTTGCATGGGGTCGTAACCGACCAATTCGATGAAGGCCATTTCAGCACCATCACCTAAGCGACGTCCTTTTTTCAGGATGCGCGTGTAACCGCCGTTGCGGTCTTTGTAGGTGGGGCCGTATTCATTGAGCAATTTTTTGGTGATTTCTTTGTTTTGCAAACGAGAAAAAACCACCCGGTGTGCGTTGGGCGTCTGCTGTTTAGCGATGGTGATCAAACGCTCAGCATAACGACGCAGTTCCTTTGCTTTAGCAACAGTCGTAGTAATACGACCATGCTCGAACAAGGAAATCGCGAGACCTTTCAGCAAGGCTTTGCGCTGATTGGTGTTGCGGTTGAGTTTTGAGTATCCCTTTCTGTGTCGCATGATCTGTTACTTCCTAAGATTTTCTAAATCAATCTGCATCCCTAAGGTCAAGCCCATTTGAAGGAGAATCTCTTTAATCTCGTTAAGGGACTTACGACCAAAGTTCTTGGTTTTGAGGATTTCGGATTCCGTCTTTTGAACCAGTTCACCGATGGAGCGGATGTTGGCGTTTTTGAGGCAGTTGTGGGAACGAACGGAAAGTTCGAGTTCGTCGACGCTGCGTTCCAGCATCTCGCGCAACTTCTCTTTTTCTTCGTCTTTCTCTTTGGCCGGTGCATCCTCGGGAACGCTCTCGAAATGAACGAAAATGCTCAACTGCTCACGCAACAAGTTGGCGGCGTAAGCCAGCGCGTCTTTGGGATGTACAGAACCGTTGGTGGTGATCTCGATGGTCAGCTTGTCGTAGTTCGAGTTCTGACCGACGCGGGCACTGCCAACGGTGTATTTGACAATAGAGAGGGGACTGTGACCGGAATCAAGCGGGATAAAACCGATTTCGAAGTCATCGCGATAGTTGTCTTCAGCAACAACATAGCCGCGGTTCATTTCAACCATCAGTTCCATTTTGAGGTGGGCATTCTCAGCGAGCGTGGCGATATGAATCGACTTGTCGAGAATATCCACATCGGCATTGGTAACGATGTCATTGGAGGTCACATCGCAAGGACCGGTAACATCCAAGTGAATCCGTTGGGGTTCTTTGCTGTGCATTTTGATCGGAATGGTTTTGAGGTTAAGGATGATATCCGTAACATCTTCAGCCACACCGGGTACCGCCGTAAACTCGTGCAACACCCCGTCAATCTTGACGGCCGTAATGGCCGCGCCTTCGATTGAAGACAAAAGCGTTCTGCGCAAAGCGTTACCAATGGTGGTGCCAAAACCGCGTTCGAAAGGCTGACAGAAGAACTTGCCGTAGCTTTCGGTCATTTCCTCTTCATTGAATTCAATGCGTCGCGGTCTTTGGTAAGTTTTCACTTGCATCATAATGGCAATCCTCCGCCGTCGATTATCGGACCAATTAAACGTCTTGGTCGTGGGTTCTCGCTTGAAGAGCTGAGGTTAGACCCGACGCCGTTTGGGCGGACGGCAACCATTGTGGGGAATCGGCGTAACGTCTTTGATGCTTTTGATTTCAAAACCCAAAGCGTGCAACGCACGAATGGAAGATTCCCGACCGGCACCGGGGCCGGAGACCTCGATGTCAATCATTTTGACGCCGTAGTCTTTGGCTTTGGTACCCGCCGTGGAGGAGGCTACCTGGGCCGCAAAGGGGGTGCCTTTGCGGGAACCGCGAAAACCTTGACCACCGGACGACGCCCAAGAAAGGGCGTTACCGTCTTTATCGGTGAACGTAATAATGGTGTTGTTGAAGCTGGCTTGGATGTGAACCACACCGTGCACAACGGTGCGGCGATCCTTTTTGCGAGTGCCTTTTTTGGCCGCTTTACCTTTACTCATGAATCACTGGCTCCAATTCTATTTCTTCTTACCCGCAATCGCGATGCGGCGACCGCGCTTGGTGCGAGCGTTGGTGTGCGTCCGTTGACCGCGGCAAGGCAAGTTGCGCTTGTGGCGGTTGCCACGGTAGCAGCCAATTTCCATCAGACGCTTGATGTCCAAGCTGATGCGTTTGCGAAGGTCACCTTCAACCTCAGCACCCTCTTGAATCACGCGGCGCAAGGTAGAAGTTTCTTCTTCAGTCAGATCTTTTACTTTTGTACCGAAATCGATACCACACTCAGTCAAAATTTCGTGAGCGCGCATACGGCCAATACCAAAAATGTAGGTCAGGCCGATTTCAATTCGTTTATTGTGGGGTAAATCAACCCCGGCAATACGTGCCACAACTAGCCTCCAAAGAGATTCCACGACACAATGTACACGGATTATTTGTAGCGATAGACAATCCGTCCGCGGGTCAGATCATAGGGTGAAAGTTCAACAAGTACTTTGTCGCCTGGCAGAATCCGAATGAAGTTTTTCCGCATTTTACCGGAAATGTGAGCCAAAACCTTGTGTTTGTTTTCAAGCTCTACTTGAAAAGTCGCATTCGGCAGCGTTTCTAATACTACCGCCTGCATTTCAATCGCGTCTTCTTTAGCCACTTAAGTCACCCACTCCTTATGTTTTCCGAGTACGCGGACCACCTCTTGGGAAGCCTCACGCGGGCCAACTCGCAATCCTACCCTAATTAAAGGGTAGGAGCAACTGCAAAAACCTGCTACGCGTACCGACGAGTTCGAATCTTCGATCCACCCGCGGATGAGGTAAATCCATCGTATTTCCGCATCACTAGTTGGTTGTCGATTTTGTTAATAAAGTCCAGAGCGACGCTGATAATAATCAGCAAGCTGGTGCCGCCCAAGGCGTTCGCGAGCGTGACGCCCGTCCCGTCGTTCAGCATCGCCGGCAGGTATTCCGCGAAGAGGTCGCCGCCCATCCAGGAAGGCAAACGGTTCAACTGGAGACCCATCATGATGAAGCTGGGAACGATACTGACGATAGAGAGGTACAAGGCACCCCAAAACGTCAGACGGTTCAAAACACGCTCGATGTATTCCTGGGTTTCGATACCCGGGCGAATGCCGGGGATGAAACCACCCTGTTTTTTCAAGTTTTCAGCCGTGTCTTTGGGGTTAAACAACATTTCCACGTAAAAGAACGTGAAGAACATCGTTGCAGCAAAAAACACCACGTTACTCAGAGGTCGGCCGTAAGACAATTGATCCAAAATCGTGTACATGACCTGGTTGTTGGTCTCGTCTACCGTGTTTAACAACATGGAAGGGATTTGGATAATAGAGGCCGAGAAAATAACCGGAATAACGCCCGCGGAGTTGACTTTGAAAGGCAGGTGACTGCTACCGCCGCCACCTTGGCCTTCTTTGCCCATCCGCTTGGCGTATTGGATGGTGATTTTGCGAATGCCCAGTTCAAAGAACACAACGAAAACAATTGTGCCGGCGACGACGGCAAGAACCAAAGCCATGATCGGTGCGGGAATCGCGCCGCTCTGAACTTGGTTCCAAATTTCGCCCACGGAACCCGGAACAATAACAACGATACTCGCGAAAATGATCAACGAGATGCCGTTACCAATGCCGTTTTCGGTAATCTTTTCACCCAACCACATGATCAAAATGGCGCCGGTGGTCAGCGTGACCATCGCCACAACGCGGAAAGCCATGGTGCTTTCGAGTGTGATCATGGAGCCGTTGCCCTGATCCATGCTGATCAGGAGCTGGGTAATCCCCCAGGAGTGCAGGATTGCAAAGCCCACCGTCAAATAACGGGTGTAGCGATTGATCTTGTTACGCCCTTGCTCGCCTTCTTTGGCGAGGCGTTCTAGGTAAGGGACGGATTTCTGTAGGATTTGCAGGATGATGGAAGCCGTAATGTAGGGCATGATGCCCAACGCGAACACCGCCGCGTTGGCCAATGCACCACCACTAAACGTGTTGGCCATGTCCAACATGTTGCTGCCGGCCAAATCGAACAAATGCGCAATTTCCTTGCTGTCGATTCCCGGCACCAGCACCAAACAACCCAGTCGGTACAGAAATAGGATACCCAGCGTAAAGAAGATCCTCTGGCGGAGATCCTTAATTTTGAAAATGTTTTGGATGTTTTCGATTACCTTGTCCATGTTGTCGTCTCTTTAACAAGTGTATTGGCGCGAGGTTAACCCTCGATGACGACGCACTTGCCGCCGGCCTTTTCGATCTTTTCTTGGGCGGACTTAGAAAACTTATGCGCGTGGAAGGTGATTGCCTTGGTCAACTCGCCGTCGCCAAGAATCTTAACACCATCGCGTGTGTTTTTGATAAGCCCCAACTTGCGGTAGTCTTCCAAGGTGACTTCGCTTACGTCGCGATTTTCAAACATGGAAACATTTAAAACAACCCATTCTTTACGAAAGATGTTTTTGAAACCACGCTTGGGAAGGCGGCGCTGCAAGGGCATTTGACCACCCTCAAAGCCACGCTTACGGCTGTAACCACTGCGGGATTTTTGACCTTTATGGCCGCGGCCCGCGGTTTTACCGTTTCCTGACCCGGGACCACGACCGACGCGCTTTTTGTTGCGCGTCGCACCGTCGTTGGGTCGCAATTCATTCAACTTCATGGCCGAATCCTTTTACTCAACGATTTCCAGAAGGTAATCGATCTTTTTGATTTGCCCGCGAACCTCGGGGCAATCTTTCAGTTCTTTCACCTGGTTCACTTTGCGAAGACCCAAAGAACGAGCCACGCGCACGTGCGTTTTCAGTTTGCCGGGAAAGCCGCGTTTCAAACGAACTTTGATGGTGCTCATTACGCCCTCTCTTTCGTTAGATCACGACCACGAGCACGGGCGTACTCGGTGGGATCGTGCAGTGCTTCCAAAGCTTTGAAGGTGGCTTTGACAATGTTGATCTTGTTATCGGAACCAAGCGACTTGGTGACGATATCGCGAATGCCGGCGGCTTCCACCACCGAGCGAACCGCACCACCGGCGATAACGCCGGTACCTTCGGGAGCCGGTTTCAGGAGAACCTGGCCGGCGCCGGAGCGCTCGTTGACTTCATGAGGAATCGTACCGTCGATCAAAGGAATCTTGATCATGTTTTTCTTAGCGACAGCAACCGCTTTTTTAATCGCGGAAGGTACTTCCAAGGCTTTACCTTGACCGAACCCTACTTGGCCTTCGCCGTCACCGACAACCACCATGGCGGAAAACGCAAAGTTTTTACCACCTTTAACAACCTTGGTGACGCGACGAATGACGACTACACTGTCTTTGAGGTTCATCTCATTAACCGTTGCTTTGTTACCTTTCACCGTATGCTCCTTTGCGTGCCTGCTTAGAATTTAAGGCCGGCTTCGCGCGCAGCTTCGGCAACCGCTTTCACGCGACCGTGATACTGGAAGCCGCCGCGGTCGAAAACAACGCTGGTAATGCCTTTATCCATCAGGCGTTTGGCAATCGAGGAACCAATTGATTTGGCTGCGTCGATGTTGCCGCCGTAGTTGCCGGATGCTTTAAATTCTTTTTCCATGGTCGACGCGGAGGCAAGGGTGGTGCCGGTAACGTCGTCGATAGCCTGGACGTAGATTTGTTTCAAACTGCGGAAAACGGCCAAACGTGGGCGCTCGGAGGTGCCGGATACCGTTTTCCGAATGCGACGGTGAGAACGCTGTCTCAAGTCTTTTTTGCTCTTTTTCATCGAAAAACGCTCCTATTACTTACCGGACTTACCGGCTTTGCGCAGGATCTGTTCGCCGAGGTAGCGAACGCCTTTACCTTTGTAGGGCTCGGGCTTACGCAGGCTGCGAATGTTGGCGGCAACTTGTCCAACCAACTGCTTGTCAATACCTTCCACGGTTAGCACGATGGATTTGGTTTGACGATCCTGTTCGGACGTCGCTGAGATGCCGTTGGGCAAAGGGAAGTTGATAGGGTGTGAGTAACCCAGGTGCAACTCAACCGTTTGACCTTTGACGTTAACACGATAACCGACACCAATGATTTGGAGGGATTTTTTGAAACCCTCGGTTACGCCGACCACACAGTTATTGGCCAGGGCACGGGCAAGGCCGTGTTTGGCGCGGGTGGGGCCGTCGTCGTTGCCGCGAGAGAAAGACAGCTTGCCGTCTTCCATTTTCGCTTCGATCCCGGCGGGGATCGGCGCGGTCAACTTGCCTTTGGGGCCTTCGACGAACAAGGTATCGCCTTCGATTTTGGTTTTAACATTCGTAGGAATTGCGATTTCTTTAAGTCCAACACGTGACATGTTCGCCTCCCTTACCAGACCTGACAGAGGACTTCGCCGCCGACACCCAAGTAACGGGCTTTGTGGTCGGTCATGATGCCTCTGCTGGTCGTAATGATGGCAATCCCGATACCACCCAAAACTTTGGGAAGGTTGGCTTTGCCGGCGTAAACGCGGCGGCCGGGACTGGAGACACGGTTCAAACCGTTGATGAGCGGTTTACCGTTCGAGTCGTACTTCAAGTAAACGCGAATGATGGGATGGCTGCGCTTGGCGTCCACCACTTTAAAATTCTTAATGTAACCCTCTTCTTTGAGGATTTTTACAATGGCTTGCTTTTGCTTGGAACTGGGCACGTCCACTTTGTCGTGACCGGCCATGTGGCCATTGCGGATGCGGGTTAACAAATCAGCAATAGGATCCGTTACCATGATCGCTGCTCCTTAAATCAACATAAAAGTCGGCTTGGTCCGCGCGCCGGAATGGGAAGGGGGCGCGGAGCGGGACTTAGTTTTTACGGAATGGGAAACCCAGTTGCGCCAACAGAGCGCGCGCGTGGTCATCCGTTTGGGCGGAAGTCACAATACAAATGTTCATCCCGCGAGATTTGTCGATTGAGCCGTAATCGATCTCTGGAAAGATCAGCTGATCCTTTAATCCGAGAGTGTAATTCCCACGACCATCGAATGCCTTGTTTGAAACTCCACGAAAGTCACGAACACGGGGCAATGCGATATTCACCAGGCGATCAAAAAATTGATACATCCGTTCGCCGCGTAAGGTAACACGGCAGCCGATGGCCATCCCTTCTCTTAATTTAAAGTTGGAGATGGACTTTTTCGCCCGGGTTACCACGGCCCGCTGTCCGGCAAGTGCGGAGAGCTGTTCCACGGCGTTGTCGAGAACCTTGTTGTTCGCAATGGCTTCACCGACACCCATGTTAATCACGATCTTTTCAAGCTTTGGCACCTGCATGACATTGCGGAGTGCCAACTCTTCTTTCAGTTTGGGGCGAATAGTTTCCCGATAATTCTTTTCAATACGGTCCATTTTTGCCTCTTGGAGGTTGATTGCGTCGAACCGGTTGGTTCAGTTAGTCAATCACCGTGTTGGTACGTTTTGAAACACGAACTTTTTTGTCGTTGCGAATTTCAAAACCAACGCGGCATGGTTTGTCGTCACTGGGATCGACCAGTGCAACATTGGAGATGTGAATCGGTGCTTCGATATCGATGATACCGCCTTCTTGAACCTGGGAAGCACGGCGGTGCTTCTTAACCATGTTCCAGCCTTCGACCACAACGCGGCCTTTGGCGTGATCAACCTTGAGGACTTTGCCCTTTTGGCCGATGTCTTTGCCGGCGATAATCGCTACGGTGTCACCTTTTTTAATCTTTGCTGCCATTTCTACTCACCTATATCTGCCGAGGTTTCGGGTTGCTTAGAGAACTTCAGGTGCGAGGGAAACAATTTTCATAAATTTCCGGTCGCGAAGTTCACGTGCAACAGGGCCGAAAACACGGGTACCGATTGGTTCGCCGTCTTCTTTGACGAGCACGGCCGCATTTTCTTCGAAACGAATGTAAGAGCCGTCTTTGCGACGGTATTCTTTGCGCTGACGAACAATAACGGCTTTTACAACTTTTTTCTTTTTGACGGTGCCGCCGGGAATTGCTTCCCGCACGGAAGCCGTGATGATGTCACCCAACTGCGCCACGGACGCCGTGTCGCCACCGTGAGGGTGGATACACAGGATCTTTTTGGCACCGCTGTTATCGGCAACATTCAAGATGCTTCCCATTTGAATCATGGCTTGTTTTCCTTGAAATCAAACTTCGCTTACTTGCCCACAACGCGGACGAGACGCCAGGTCTTATCCTTAGACAAGGGACGAGACTCAATGATTTCAACGACATCACCGATTTTGGCAACGTTGTTCTCGTCATGAGCCTTGAATTTTTTGGACTTTTTAACGGTGCGCTTGTAGAGCGGGTGGTTCAACTTACGTTCGGTTTTGACAACAATGGTTTTGTCCATTTTGTCGGAAACCACCACACCGGTACGCTTCACCTTCTGACCTCTGGTATTTTCCATAAGTCTTTACCTATCCTGTTAGCTATTCTGCGTGGCGCGTTGCGTTTGAATGGTTTTCATACGCGCGATGTCACGCCGTTTTTGACGAATCTGGATGGGGCTCTCGACAGTGCCGATCGCGTTACCCAAACGAAGATGCATCAGTTCTTTTTCGGTGTTCGCGATGTGCTCGGCGATGGCCTCGTCCGTCATGTCGCGAATCTCTTTGATCTTCATGCGTTACTCCTCACCGTGGCGCATCACGAACTTGCACTTAATGGGCAACTTCTGAGCCGCGATATCAAATGCGGAGCGCGCCAGCTCGGGGCTGACCCCTTCCATTTCGAAAAGGATTTTGCCGGCATGGACTACGGTAACCCAGTGGTCAACGGAGCCTTTACCTTTACCCATACGGGTTTCGGCCGGTTTACTGGTGATGGGTTTGTCTGGAAACATGCGGATCCAGATTTTCCCGCCCCGTTTAATGTGACGGGTCATAGCGATACGGGCAGCCTCAATTTGACGACTGGTTAACCAGCCAGACTCCATAGCCTTCAGACCGTATTCACCAAAAGCTAATTCAGCGCCGCGGGTTGCGACTTTGAATTTCAAATTTTTCTGTACCTTGCGGTACTTGGTGCGATTGGGCATCAACATGACGCGTATCTCCCTCTATGCACACGCAAGGACACACAGCCTCAAAAGGAGGCCGTGTCGCCTTCGCGATGGATCGATTTAGCCCTTGTTAACCCAAACTTTAACGCCGATGATGCCGTAAGTCGTTAAAGCTTCAGCAAAGCCGTAGTTCACGTTGGCACGCAACGTCTGAAGTGGCATCTGGCCGGAAAGGTATTCTTCGGAGCGGGCGATCTCGGCGCCGTTCAGACGGCCCGAAACCTTGATTTTAATTCCTTTCGCACCAAATCTCAACGCATTTTCTTCAGCTTTTTTCATGGCACGGCGGAAGGAAATACGACGCTCGAGTTGTTGGCAGATGTTTTCCGAGATGAGCTGGGCTTCCAGTTCAGGTTTTTTGACTTCTTTGATGTTGATGGTGACATCTTGGTTGGTACGTTGAGAAATCCAGTGTTTGAGTTTCTCGACTTCCGAACCTTTCTTCCCGATGATGATACCGGGACGAGCGGTCAAGATGTTCAATTTCAATTTATTGGCTGCTCGCTCAATGTCGATGCGTGAAACTGACGCGTTGCGAAGTTTATTCTTCAAAACTTTGCGCAGATTCAAGTCAAGGTGCAGGTAGTCGGCATACTCTTGACGCGCGATCCACTTTGAGGACCAGTTTTTGTTCATAACCAGGCGAAAACCGGTTGGATGGACCTTCTGACCCACGTGAAACCTCCGTTACCCTTCTAATTGAGAGAGCTCAATGCTGATGTGATTGAAACGCTTGTTGATGCGGAACGCACGGCCCATGGCGCGCGGTTGGATGCGTTTCATGGTGGGTCCTTCGTCGATTACCGCCTTGGAGACGTACAGATCATCGGGATCGATGGTGCCGTCCTTTTGCATCGCGTTGGCAACCGCCGACTTGAGGCATTCTTCGATGTGGCGCGCCGCACGCTTGGGCGAGAAGGCGAGGATGGACAGGGCCTTGTCGACCTTCTGACCGCGGATCTGGTCTACAACCAGTCTCGCCTTGCGGGCGGAACCACGAATGTATTTCGCTTTTGCTTTGGCAATCACGCTGTCACCCCTTACCTTCTGGAACCTTTTTGGTTTTTCTGGCCGGCGTGGCCGCGCCAGGTGCGCGTGGGCGAGAATTCACCCAGCTTGTGGCCAACCATGTTTTCCTGGACGTAAACCGGGATGAACTTTTGGCCGTTGTGCACGGCGAAGGTCATACCAATCATTTCAGGCACGATGGTAGACCGACGTGACCAGGTTTTAATCACTTTGTTGTCGCCACGCTCGGCGGCACCTTCGACCTTCGCCATCAAGTGGTGATCAACGAAAGGCCCTTTTTTTAACGATCTTGGCATTTCATGCTCCTTCCAGCGATCTCAATTACTTGTTGCGGCGGCGAACAATCATCTTGTCGCTGGCCTTCTTGCGGCGGGTTCTCCAGCCTTTGGTGGGTTTACCCCAAGGCGTACAAGGGTGACGGCCACCGGAAGAACGCCCTTCACCACCACCCATGGGGTGATCGACGGGGTTCATGGTGACGCCGCGGTTGTGGGGTTTTTTACCCGTCCAACGTTTGCGGCCCGCTTTACCAAGCTTCTTGATCTCGTTTTCCATGTTGCCGACTTGGCCGACAGTGGCACGGCACTCGAGGTGCACGTAACGCACTTCACCGGAAGGCAAACGCAAGGTGGCGTATTCGTTTTCTTTACCCAACAACTGCGCGTAAGCACCGGCGGAGCGTGCCATTTGGCCGCCTTTACCAATTTTCAGCTCGATGTTGTGGATCAAGGTACCGATGGGGATGTTGCGCAGCGGCAAGCAGTTGCCGGGCACGATATCGGCGTCGGCACCGGATTCAACGCGGTCGCCGGATTTGAGGCCGACAGGCGCGAGGATGTAACGGTACTCACCATCGGCGTATTTCAACAGGGCGATGTGGGCGCTGCGGTTGGGATCGTACTCGATCTGAACCACGGTGGCCGGAACGCCGTCTTTGGTACGTTTGAAGTCGATCATACGGTAACGACGCTTGTGGCCGCCGCCGCGGAATCGAATGGTGATGCGACCCTTGTTGTCGCGACCGCCGGACTTGGACAGACCTTGGGTCAACTTCTTTTTCGGGCCGGTTTTCGCCAACTCCTTGTTAATGGGCAACTTGAGACTGCGCACACCCGGGGAGGTTGGTTTAAATGATTTCATAGCCATTGGAACTACTCCTCTCTGTTTCCTTAGGTGCCTTCGAAGTACTCGATTTCACCTGAGCCGGGCTTCACGGTCACGTAGGCCTTTTTCCAAGCGGCGGTTTTGCCAATGTGGCGACCGACACGGCGTTTCTTAGGCTTCACGTTGGACGTACGAACATCGGTCACTTCCACGTCGAAGTGTTTTTCGACAGCGGCTTTGATTTCGATCTTGTTGGCGTCGGGACGGACACGAAAGACATAAACGTTGTCTTTGCTTTTTTCGGCCATGCTCTTTTCAGTTAAGTGCGGGGCCTGCAGAATACGAGTCAGACGTTCACTCATTTCTTCAATACCTCCTGGAGATGCAGGGCGGCCTCTTTGGAAATGACTAACTGATCGTATTTCAACAGATCGTGGATGTTCAGACCCAAAGTGGTGACGTGCTTGACGGTGGGGATATTGTTGGAGGCGCGCTCCAGGTTTTGGTTACCCTGCAAGTCCACCACCAGAACTTTGCCTTCTTGACCCAGGGTACTGATCACACCGATCAGGTTGCGGGTCTTGTGGTCGGCGAGCGCCAGTTCGTCAACGATCTTGATTTGACCGTCGGTAACCTTGGCAGACAACGCGGAGCGCAATGCGCCACGACGTTTTTTCTTGGGGAAGGCATAGTCATAGCTACGCGGTTGTGGGCCGTGAACGGTACCACCGCCACGCCACTTGGGGGTGCGGATCTCACCGACGCGGGCACGACCGGTGCCTTTCTGTTTCCAGAGCTTGCGGCCGGAACCGGCAACCTCGGAGCGAACTTTGGTTTTGGCAGTGCCTGCCCGGCCTTTGGCCAGGTAGTGGTTCACCGCTTCCCAAATCAAATGGCGATTCAATGGAGCGGCAAACACCTCGTCGGCCAATTCAACTTCGCCGACTTTTTCGTTTTTCAATGAAAAAACTTCTGCTTTGGGCATTTCCCTTCTCCTTAACCTTTGCGAATCGCGACCAAGCCGCCCTTGGCACCGGGAACCGCCCCTTTAACCAACAGCAAGTTTTGATCTTCGATAACCTGAACGATTTTCAGATTTTTCACGGTCACTTTCTTCGCGCCCATGTGGCCTGGCAATTTCTTACCGGGAAAAACACGGCTGGGCGTGGCACACTGGCCGATAGAGCCTGGTGCACGTTTGAAGTGGGAACCGTGGGTCATGCGACCGCCACCGAACCCGTGACGTTTGATAACACCCTGAAAACCTTTACCTTGAGAGGTAGCGGTTACGTGGATTTTCTCGTCAACTTCAAAGCTGTTGACCAGAACTTGATCGCCCACGTTGACGGCGTCGCCGGCGTCGATGCGAAACTCTTTCAAGTGGCGCATGGGTGCGATGTTGTTTTTCTTCAAGTGACCCTGTTCGGCCTTGGATTGCTTTTTGGGAGCTTTTTTCTCTACCAAGCCGATTTGCGCAGCCGTGTAACCATCATTCTCGAGGGTTTTCACCTGCGTGACCACGCAAGGACCCGCTTCGATAACAGTGACGGGTACGACGCGTCCAGAGTCGTCATAAACCTGGGTCATGCCCAGTTTTTTGCCTAGAATTCCTTTGATCATCCTCTCACTCCTAACTTACGCTAACCGAACGGCTGCTGCTTACTTGGTTTTGGCGTAGGTTTTGATTTCCACATCTACCCCGGCAGGCAAGTCGAGCTTCATAAGTGCTTCAACAGTCTGTGAGGTCGGTTCGAGAATGTCGATTAACCGTTTGTGGGTGCGAGATTCAAACTGCTCGCGAGATTTTTTATCGACGTGAGGCGACCGCAAAACGGTGTACTTCCGTATTCTGGTAGGCAGCGGTACCGGGCCGGCGATAACGGCGCCGGTGCGCTTGGCCGTGTCGACAATCTGACGCGTCGACTGATCCAGAATTTTGTGATCGAAGGCCTTCAATCGAATTCGAATGGTTTCATTGATCATCCCATACTCCTGATTCCATCGCCAGATACGCCCATTTGAGGTGCGTATTTCTCCTGAATGGCTCTCGGTGCTTCCGCGTACTGCGAAAACTCCATGGAGAACGTGGCTCTCCCTTGAGAAACCGATCTTAAGGCGGTTGAGTAACCGAACATGTTTGCCAAAGACACATGGGCCCGCACCACGTGCAAGTCACCACGGGATTCCATATTCAGGATGCGACCGCCGCGCGTGTTTAAATCGCCGACAACCGATCCCATGTACTCTTCCGGTGTGGCCACCTCGACGTTCATCACGGGTTCGATAAGAACCGCTTGCGCTTCGCGTGCCGCCCGTTTGAACGCCATGGTTGCGGCTACTTTAAAAGCCACATCGCTGGAGTCCACGTCGTCGAAAGACGCGTCGTGCAACGCTACCTGAACATCAACCATTTCAAAACCGGCGATGGCACCGGAACGCGCGGCTTGAAGCACGCCTTCCTGAACAGCGTCGGCAAAGACTTGGGGTAAGGTGGTCTCGTTGGTGAGGTTTTCGAAGCAAACCCCGGCGCCGCGTTCGGCCGGTTTGACCGACAATGCGACGCGCGCAAAAATGCGCTTCCCGGTGAGCTGACGCTCGTAGGTCTCGTCGACCCGCGCCTCGCCAATCACCGTTTCGCGATAGGCAACCTGGGGTTTACCCACATTTGCTTGCACGTTAAAGTCACGAATCATCCGCTTCACCAAAATTTCCAAATGGAGTTCGCCCATGCCGGAAATAATGGTTTGGCCGGATTCTTCGTCAACCCGCACCTGGAAGGTGGGATCTTCGAGGGCCAATCGATCCAGGGTCTGACTCAGTTTGTCCTGATCCGCCTTCGTTTTCGGTTCAATCGCAATGTGAATTACCGGCTCGGGGAAATCCATGCGTTCGAGCAAAAGCGGTGAATCGGGATGACAAATGGTGTCCCCGGTGACCACGTTCTTGAAACCGGCGATGGCGACAATGTCCCCGGTCGCGGCTTCTTTAACTTCTTTTTGTTTGTTGGCGTGCATTTGGAAAAAGTGGCCAATTCGTTCGTCGCGGTTTTTCGCAACGTTAAACACTTTTTCACCGGACTTCACCACACCCGAGTAGATACGGATGTAGGCCAAATCGCCGTACTTGTTACCGGCAATCTTGAAAACCAACGCGGAAAACGGTTCGTCGTCGCGGGCTTCGCGGCGAACTTCCTCGCTGTAGTCGAGTGAATGCCCCACAACCGCGCCGATATCGGCGGGTGAAGGCAGGTAGTCGACCACCGCATCAAGCAGTGGCTGAACCCCTTTGTTCTTAAATGAAGAACCACACAGAACCGGCACACCTTGTAAGGTCAAGGTCAGCCGGCGCAAGGCGGTTTTCATTTGCTCGACCGTCAACGCACCTTCTTCGAGGTAGGTTTCCAGCAGGGCCTCGTCGGTTTCGGCCAACGACTCCATCAGCGCCTCACGAGCCGCGTCCACGGTAGCACGATGTTCATCGCTAACCGGCAACCGCTCAAAGGTGCTGTCTTTGTCGTCGCCTTGCCAACTGATGATTTGGTTTTCAACCAAATCAATCACGCCGTTAAATGCATCCTCAATCCCAAGGGGAAGCTGGATGACAAAAGGAACGGCATTCAAACGCTCGGCCATCATTTCGACGACGCGCGCATGATCGGCACCGGCTCGGTCCAATTTATTAATGTAGGCGATCCGTGGAACACGGTACTTGTCGGCCTGACGCCATACCGTT
Organism: Acanthopleuribacter pedis; assembly: GCF_017377855.1. Classification (GTDB taxonomy): domain Bacteria; phylum Acidobacteriota; class Holophagae; order Acanthopleuribacterales; family Acanthopleuribacteraceae; genus Acanthopleuribacter; species Acanthopleuribacter pedis. The sequence continues at coordinate 90,271 of NZ_JAFREP010000033.1, read as the reverse complement.
TCCGACTGGGCTTCCACGCCCGCCACCGCGTCATAAATCGCGACGGCACCATCGAGAACACGCAAGGAGCGTTCCACTTCAGCCGTAAAATCAACATGACCGGGTGTATCGATAATGTTGATCCGGTAATCGTTCCAGTGACAAGTGGTAGCGGCGCTGGTAATCGTAATACCGCGCTCTTGCTCGTCTTCCATCCAGTCCATGGTGGCGGTGCCGTGATGCACTTCCCCGACTTTGTAGTTCACACCCGTGTAATACAGAATGCGTTCCGTCGTCGTGGTTTTGCCGGCGTCAATATGCGCCATGATCCCGATGTTTCGATATTTTTCGAGAGACAGATCTCGACTCACGCGCTTGCTCCACAAGTCTCCGAACACTTAAACCGCAATTCGGAGCGAAAATTTCAAGCCAACCCGAGGGTTGTTCTTGCTTGCTTTTTTCTAGGTTGCTTTGCCGGGCGCTTATGTCCCGAAGTTAACTTGTCAAAGAAATAAGAACTCGTTTACCAACGGTAGTGGGCAAACGCTTTGTTGGCTTCCGCCATACGGTGGGTATCTTCTTTTTTCTTTACGGCACTACCGCGACCATTGGCGGCGTCCAGAATTTCGGCTGCGAGTTTATCGCGCATGGTTTTTTCACCACGCTTCGACGCATAGTCGATCAGCCAGCGGATTGCGAGGGATGATTGACGACGGGGGCTAACTTCTACCGGTACTTGGTAGGTTGCGCCACCCACACGGCGTGATTTTACTTCCAACATGGGGCGGATGTTTTCCAAACCCTTTTTGAAAACTTTCAAAGGATCTTCACCCGTTTTCGAGCTGATCACTTCAAAAGCACCGTAAGTAATGTTCTGAGCAGTAGACTTCTTGCCGGAGATCATCAAGCAATTGACGAATTTCGCCAAAAGCGTTGAGTTATAAACCGGATCGGGAAGGATCTCGCGGGGCGGAATACTTCTTCTTCTTGGCATGCGCCTCTCCTAATACCTTCTACTTCTTTACCTTCGGGCGCTTGGTGCCGTATTTGGAACGACCGTTGTTACGATCGGCCACACCGACAGAATCCAAGGTACCGCGAATGATGTGGTAACGTACACCTGGCAGATCCTTAACACGACCACCACGGATCAACACAATAGAGTGCTCCTGGAGGTTGTGACCGATGCCGGGAATGTAACTGGTTACCTCAATGCCGTTGGTTAAACGAACACGCGCAACTTTCCGCAGTGCGGAGTTGGGCTTCTTAGGAGTAGTGGTATAAACCCTGGTACAAACGCCGCGGCGCTGGGGGCAGGCATGCAAAGCAGGAGATTTCGTTTTGTCGATCTGCTGCTCACGACCTTTTCGAATAAGCTGATTGATGGTTGGCACTGAAAGACTCCTCAATGTACAACAAAGTTTTTACAGCCCAGGGCGCAAAAACCTGTCGATCCTATCACCACGCCCTAGAGGTGTCAAACAAAAAGATGGGTGTAACAAAATTCTCGCATTGGGATGACTTGGGTTGGGGTTTTGTGGTTTTTTTTGAATTCGGGATGATCCGTTGTTGATTTCTCTGGTGTCAACGCCTTCAGCTCTTTCCTCGCGGTTCCCGGCGAGAAAAGGGCTAAACGCAATCTTTGATTGCGTTAGGAGCGTTTTACCGTTCGTGAACCCCCGGCACCCCGGGTACGAACATTTCCAATGACCGCACCCGGGGCTAATTTATGGAATCCCTTCAGGATTCGTCCAGAGTGGCCGGGCGAGCCCGGCGTTTATTCAAAGCATGGTCCCCGCATGGGGTGGTGCGGCCCGCTTCGGGGGCGCACACGCAAACGCGTGTTTGGGGCGTACCGGGTCATTTAAATTGCCGGCTATTGGTGCAACAAGGCGCGGATCAGCGCGACGTTTCTTGCAAAGGTAGGCCACAGCTGGTCTACCTGAATGTGTTCGTGGTCGGCGTGTTCGCCCGCACCCGGTACGCCCAAACCGTCGAAGACCTTCAAGCCCGCCTTTGCCAGGAAGTTGCCGTCCGAGGCGCCGCCCGCCTTTCCCAACTGAAACGGGATGCCTTGTTGCTCGCATACCGCGGCCAGGTGTCGCCAGGCCTCATGCTCGGCATGCATTGGTGGGATGACCGGTTCATAGGTCATCTTTAGAACAACACCCCGCTCGTCGCGCCAGGCGTTGAGAAAATCCTGTACCTCTTGCCATTGGTTTTCTTCTTCGATGCGCACGTCCACGGCCATGCGCGCGTAACCCGGTCGCGTGTTAACCGCGCTTCCTCCTTGGAGCAGGCCGACATTGACGGTTTTACCCCGAGCTAAGTCGGTTTCCCCTTCCAACACCGGTAACAAACGCGCGGCGGCGGCCAAGGCACTTTTGCCCTCGGCGTAGTGATTGCCCGCGTGGGTCGCTTTGCCAACGAACTCAATGGTGCAACGACCGATCCCCTTGCGATGCTGCTTAAAGGCACCGGCCGCGGTCGGCGGCTCGAATACCAAGGCATAAGCCGCACCAGCCGCCCATTGGCGCACCAGGTTGCGCGAAACGGGGCCCATGGTTTCCTCATCCGGCGAAGATAAGAAGCGGATGCGCGGACCCAAATCGGGAAAGGCTGTATATATATAATGTATGGCCATGATTCCCAAAGGTATACCGGCCTTCATATCGTAAATGCCCGGCGCGAACCAGCGCGCCCCTTCTCGGCGCATGTTGGGAAAGCCGTCCAGCGGCCATACGGTATCGTGGTGGTAGACCATCACCAATTCCGGCGAAGGTGCGTCGGGAAGGGTCCCGACAACCAACGCGGCGGAATCTTCCACCCGCGGCAGTTCGGTTCGGAGACCGATCTCAGCTAAATCGGCCGCGATTAAGGCCGCCATGGCGTCGCAGCGCGCGGGCTCGGCGGTGGGCGACTGACAGCGAACATAGCTGTCAATGCGGCCGTGAAGCCAATCGGCGCGCGTATCAAAAAAACCACGCGCCTCGTTTAAATCGAAGGCGACCAATATTAAAACCTAAACTGAGCGATTCTTGCCGGCAAACTTGCAAAAGTATCGGCGCGCCCTGCGCCGAGAGTTGGGCGGCAAGGTGCCGTAAAAATGCTCGACGTACCTTCCTGCGCTTTTTCCAACACCTTCGCTCCATCCCTCGGCGCGTCCTGCACCGATACTTGCTCAATTACGTCCACCCGAATCGGACACTTTAGGTTAAAGGTTGTTCTCAACCGGCAGACCGGTTTTTGGATCCCAGTACCGCACTTCGACAATCCAAGGGAAGTAAACGTGCAAGCTGGCGGCGACCCCTTGGTGACCACCGCCGTGACCCATGGCGTGAATCAAGTCGTGGGTGACCGGAACGGTGGAACCGGTTTCGGCGATCAGGCGCTCACCGGGGCGAACGGTTCCGTCTTCCTGCAATGCGTAAATCTGATTAAACAGGTTACCCTGTAGTACTTTTACCACGCCCTGGCTGTTTAGAGAACCGTGGTCGTGAACCAAGGTGCCGCCCCCCACGGGCCAGGTCGCCAGGACGATTTCAAAACACTTGGCCTGATGGAGAAGCGTGCGGTGGTAGCCGCTCTCCGGCAAGGGATTGGGTAAGTGTTCCGCCAACCAATCTTCGCCAAGCTCCAAACTCGCCAGGATGCGGGTTAGAGAATCGATACACAAATCCGTTGTGCTTCCACAACAGTCAATTAAGGACGTAATCGAGTCCAATTCTGTAGCTACCTTCATGGTCCCCCCAAAGGTTGTTGTGCCGTTTTCACGGCGATCCGTACCACGGTTCGCGTGGCGTATTGAAAAAGCGTTTTCCCCAAAAAACGCGTTTCAGGGCCGAAGCGGGCAGAGCACAGGGGCGCCATAAAGTAAGTACACGGCAGCCGACACAAACCTCACCTATCCTAACATGCCGCCTCTTAATGGGGAATCCGGCGGGTGGGGTTCCATCTAAGAAGCCGGATAACGGCCGGTAATTTCAGCTAAGCCGCATTGCTCACAAGGATTCGTCGCGAGAAGCTGAAAGCCTTGTAAGTACGAAGATGACGACCGAGAGACGGCACAGGGGGCCGACCTTTGGGCTACAACGGCCTGTCAAAACGCTTGCCGTACCCAACGGGCACGGTCGTGCGTAACCCCTGCTCGCTTTTACCAAACCATGTTACAACAGATCTTTAGAAAAAAAGAACCAACGCTTATCGCGCCACTTAGGTTCAATACGCGAGATCGCCGCGTCGATAGCCCTTGGGAATTTCAAACAATTGTGGCTCAAAATCCTGGCGTCGCTCGATCACGGTGATGGTGCTGGTGGTGACAATTTGGAAACCTTCCTGTTCAATTTCCGAGACGATCTGAATCGGCACACCTTTTAGCTCCCGCATCAATGAACCGAGGATGTAACGCACATCCTGGGGTGGGTTCACCCCTGCCGCGGCATACCATATCCTCAAAAAGGTGCGCGGACTGATGAACACGGGCAATTCAGAGGCGTAGATCTTGGTCGTCAGGCCGAAATCTTCCGGGTAATTCAGCTCAAAGGCGCGACAATTAAAATCACCGATCTTGCGCGTTTCTTTTAGCGGGGTCACGAACTTGCCCCGTTTCACCAGCATCCCGTTCTCTAAGGCGGCCAACCCAAACAACGGCCGTTGCGCCACGCGGCGGTCACTGCCCGAGGTGGCGAAAACGTACTCGCGCTTGCGGTGATCCAGCAAAAACATCGAGTTGATACCCTGCGCGTAGATCATGCTGGTCCCGTCTTTAACGTTGTCGATGCGCATCCGCCGCAGACCGATCCAAATATCGCGATGCTTGACCTCCACGACCCCGTCGGGCAACCGCATCTCTATTTCCTCGCGAAGATAGAAAATGGTTTTTTGGTCCAACTGGAGCAGCAACGCGTGAACGGAAAAAAGGAAGAGCAAGGTCATTAGCGAATCTCGATCATCATCTCGCGCGCCAGCAATTCCCCGTCGGCCAAGGCCATTTCAAAACGCAAGGTATAGGCACCGACGTCCAGTTGTCGGCTCTCCAACACGGGGTGTACCAACACGGTTCCCTGTTGGGTCGCCGACATTTCCTCAGGGAAAAGTTGCCATTCCCGCACCAAAGAATCACCACGAAACACACTAAACACAATGGAGTCGAGAATTTCGCTGGAAGGATTTCCAGAAAGCTCCAGCACGGGGTAAAAAGCGGAACCCTGGCGGATGTTCGGCGACAAATGAAGCGCAAAAGGTTGGTTGCGAATTTGGAACGTGGCTTCTCCCTGACCGATATTCGGGTCCATCAACACAAAGTCGACGACCTGAACGCGATCCTCGGCAACGGATTTGAGTTCAAAGGGGATTTGGTGGTACGAGGTTGCCGCATTATTTTGGTCAACCAGCTCCATTTGCAATACATAACGGTCGGGTTTCAGCACCAGGGCGAAATCCTCGGTGAAATAACTGCCCGCGCGTTCGATTTGTTCTTTTTTGGGAACCAAAATTCGTCGCGAAACCTGCTGGTTGAGCACCTGTTCGCCGGCGGCGTTGATCACGGCGTAACGCAGCAGAAACGGCGCCTCGTACTGCTCGCGATGGTATTGGAAGTCGAGGTTTTTCAAGGGGAAACCCAAGCGCCCCATGAACAAACCCTGGTCCTTACCCCGTTTGAACCAACCGTGGTTGGCCAAAAAGCCGACATCGTTGGATGCGGCGCGGTTAAACTCCGCGGGCGCATCACCCTTGGGCAAACTGGGTGTGGTGGGCACCGCCAGGGTGGAACCTTCCGGTGCTTTTTCAGCCGCTTTACGGCGCGTGAAACCTGGCGTGGTCGGGACCACGACCTTGCCGGTGCCGGCCGGCTCCACCGCACCAATGCGCGGCGTGGCGGCGGCCGGGGTCGCGGCGGGCTCGGGCGTCGTGACAGGCTCCGGCGACGCCGCGGGTTTGGTGGTCACCGCGGTCTGGGTCGGCGTGACGGTCGGTCCACTCACCTGACGCGGCGGAACCAACTGTTCGTCCGGCAATTCGGGCAAGGTATCGGGATCGGCCAAGGTGTAATTTTCTTCGTCCAACGTCTCCACCGGGGCCATTTCCAGCTCGGGGTTCACGATGAACTTGTGCTTCAAGGAGCGAATCCAGTGGGCGGTATAGGGGTCAGTCACCGAATAGTAATCGCCCCATTGGTTAAAAGGAATGAACTGAACACGCAGGCGTTTGGGTCGATAGTCGTAGGGAAGCTCGTGGTAAATCCACAGTTCAGGCCGGTGGTTAAGCAGGCGATTGACGTTGCGAAAACCCATTAAACCCCAATCAATGCGGTACTCAATTTTGGCGGGTTTGCCCAGCAACAGCAAAATATGACTGCGCGGGGTGATCGGTCGCTTGCTTTTGGCTCGCTCGAAATGGGCCATGACGAAGTCGTATCGGGCCAGGTAACCCTCTTTGAAAGGATTGGTATCGTCGTTGAGGTCGGGATCACGCTTGGACCAAAACAACGCGATAAAGCGCTTGCGGTCATGATGGGTACGCAGGCGTTTGCGAAACGTTTTGAGCTCGTCGGAGGTAATGATCAGATCGACTTTGTTCAGCCAATCGCGCTCTTCCTCGTTGAGCTTCAGCCGTTTCTTATTGGCGGCGCTCAACGGGACAACAAACAGCAGCAGGGTTGCAACGATGATCCACGAACATTTCAAGCAATCCTCCTTGGGACACGACCGCCAATCGGGTGCGCACGTCGGAAAACGAACCCACGCGCGCAACATTTAGGACACAGGGTTCACATTCAACAACGCACCAAAAGCGGCGGACTCCCAAAAGGGCTTTCTCCAACACGGGCCGTGTCGGGAACCCCACTGGGTTGATAACCGATGATAGGCTCCATTATTGTCGCCCCGGCCGCATAATGCAAATCAGTGTTGCATGCCTAACAGATTGACGGCGCGCGCTTTAAACAAACAAAACACCTTCCGGCCGACGCTTAGCGCCAACTGTTCGGCACCACGACAGGTGAGCGCCACAACCAGGGGCACCCCGGCGTCAAGCCGGCACAGGACGCGTCCTTCGCGCCGAACCAGCCCGGTCACCACGGCCTGCACCTGGTTTTGTACGGAAATCACGGGCACCCGCTCGGGTACCAGGGCAATTTCGTCGGCGCCAAGCGCCACCATCACCTTTGCGCCGAGGGGGGCCTCAAATCGGGCGGCAAACCAGGGCTCGCCGACGGGAGACAGGACCAACTCGGTGGTGCCCTCCGCCTCTTGGTGCGCCCGAACCACGGCTTCGACCACATTCACCAGCACATGATCGCCCGCGTTGGGCGCCAGCCAGGCGTCCAGACCACCGCCGTGGTAATCGCCGCGAGCCACGAGCCGCCCTCCCTCCATAATCCACACCTGGGAGCCCAATTGCAAAATCTCCCCCAAATCATGGCTGACATACACCATGGGCAAGCGGAAATGATCGCGAACCCGTCGCAAGAACGGAAGAATGCGGTTTTTCCGTCGGTCATCCAAGGCGCTCAAAGGTTCATCGCACAGCAGCAAACGCGGTGAGCACAGCAAGGCCCGCCCGAGCGCCACCCGCTGGGCCTCGCCCCCCGACAGGGAACCCGGCTGCCTGCCCAACAGGGTTTTCAATTCGAGTAGGTCGATGACTTCGTCGGGTTGAATGAAACGTTGATCCGGGGGTACCAGGCGGTGGCCATAAAGCAGATTTTGTTGGACGGAAAGATGGGGAAAGAGGCGGGCATGCTGAAAAATCATGCCGATGCGACGCCGATGCGGCGGTACCCAAATCCCGGCCTCAGGGTCACACAAAACCTGGTCGCCGACTTGAATGCGACCCCGTTGCGGCTTCAACAAACCGGCAACCAGCTTGAGCAAGGTGCTTTTACCACAACCGGATGGACCGAACACCCCGACCACCCCGCTTTCGGCTTGGGCGTTCACGACCAGTTCGAAATCACCGCGCCGAAAGCAGAGATCAAGCGCCAACATGGGCCCCTCCCAAACGAACACGCAGGCGCCGGTTACACACCTCGGAACCCCAGAGCGCGGCCAGGGAAACCGCCAGGGACAAGGCGACCAGAAACCAAACCGTCGCTTCAGCGTCGGGCTGTTGAAGGTAGGTGTAAATCGCCAAGGGTATCGAGCGCGTTTCGCCCTGGATGTTGCCGGCAAAGGTAATGGTGGCACCAAACTCCCCCAGGCAGCGCGCAAAGGCAAGCATGGTCCCGGTCAAAACCCCCGGCGAAGCAAGTGGCAGGGTTATCCCGAAAAAAACGCGCCAAGGCGACGCGCCCAAGCCGGCGGCGGCTTCTTCCAAACGAGGATCAACGAGTTCAACAGCCAAACGCACGGAACGAACCAGCAGGGGGAAGGCAATCACGGCGGCGGCCAGCACGGCGGCAGTCCAGGTAAAAGGGACCAGGATGCCGAAATCGGCCAGCCAACGCCCCAGCCAACCCTTGCGGCTGAAGAGCACCAACAAGAGGTAACCGGTAACCACGGGCGGCAACACAAGCGGGGCGTAACACAAGGCCTCAACCAAGCTTTTACCGGAAAAGGAAAAACGGGCGAGCACGTAAGCAGCGGCCACGGCGGGCACTAGGGCGGCGAGCACGGCACAGATCGCCACGGACAAGGATATTTGCAAAATCTGCCACACCATTTCGTAAGACACGGGCCGCCCCTCAATCGCCGGCGGCTTGCGCCGCGGTGGTGGGTTCGAGCGGCACCAGACCAAAACGCCGCCAAATCGCGGCGGCGTTTTCACCACGGAGATAGGCGACAAAAGCGGTCGCCTCGGGCGCGGCACCGGGCATGGTGGCGATTTGGTAACGGATCGGCTCGTGGTCGTCTTCCGAAAACAGGGTGACCACGTGCAAAGACGCGGCCTGATGCACGTCGCCGGCATAAAGCACGGCCAAATCCACTTGCTGAAGCTCGAGTAATTGTCGGGTATGCCCGGCGTTTTCGGTGGTCACGCGGTAGGGTTGCCAGGCCGTCCAGGTCCCCTGTTTCTGCAACGCCTGTCGGCTGTACCAACCCAAGGGTACGTGGTCGGCATCGGCCAGGGCGATGCGCAGGCCGTCACCTGGCTCGGCCAAGGTCACCGGAACATCGCGATGACTGGCCAGAACCAGACGATTGCCGACCAAGGGATGGACCCGTTCGACCTCGGCACGCTCAGTTAAATAAGTGATCCAGCGAGGATGGGCGCTGATAAAAAGGTCGGCGGCGGCACCGGCCTCAATCTGCCGGGCCAAGACAGAACTGGCGGCGCTGTTGATGCGCACCTCGGCCCCACCCCGCGCACGAAAATCGCCTGAGGCGGCCGCTAAGGGTGCGGCCAAACTGGAGGCCGCATAAAGGTCCACCACGGGGAGCGGATTGGATCGGGAGCATGCCGGCAGCAACAGAACCCAGAGCAAAAACGAACCGAACCCAAGGCGGGCGTGCGGTTTAGGAGAAACTCGATCCGGTGGCGGCGAGATGATCGGGCAAACATTCACGCGGCAAGGTAACCGAAAAACAGGAACCAGGGGTTTTTGGTTTTTTTTCGAGTTCCAGACGGCCGCCCAACAGGCGCGCATACGCCCAGGAAATGTGGAGCCCCAAGCCGATGTCGTTGATGGGTTCCGCTTTACCCTTCCATGGGCCGTCGGCGTCTCCGGGAAATCGCAGCAAGGCTTCAATGGACTCATGTTCTACTCCGGGACCGGCATCGTCGACGGTAATCCTAAAATATCCCTCGCCACATTTCAGCCGCAAAAGCACCTCGCTGCCGACGGGTGAGAATTTGGCGGCATTCTCCAGAATGGGTTCCAGCACATCCCATACCTTGATGGGATCAGCCAAGGTGAGGCAATCAGGGTCCAGCTCACAACGCAAGCGCTGTTGTTTGGCGTCCAAATGGGTTTGAAATTCCTCGGCATGGGCGGCAAGCATTTCACTCAGGTTCACCGGTCGGTTCTCCACGGCGATACGCCCCTCCAGGGCGGCTTCGATCTTTTCGAGCTTTTGAAGCGTGCGCAACATGGTTTCGGCATAACGCCGCAAGTCGCGACCTTGTTCGCCGTAGAGGTCGCCCTCAAGAGAAAGCTTGCCCAGAACCACGGTCAATCGGGTGCGGATGTCCTGGGCGGTAAGCTTCAAAGCCTGCGCATTGCGTTGCTGGGCCTCGAACAAGCGGGTATTTTCCTGTTTCAATCGGTCATTTTGCAGGCACAACTCACGGCGCAGCCGCAGCAAGGAAAGATGGGTCTCCACATGGCGCCAAACGTCCTCGGCTTGCAAGGGCGCGGCGACAAAGTCAAAACTGCCTGGCTGGAAACGGGCCTCAATCTCGCGGCGTCGGCGCACATGACCCAAAATCAACAGAACCCCGCCATCGCGCGCAATCGCTTCCTGGATGGCGCGAATCGAACCGGCCCAATCGGCCCCCAAGAAAGCCACATTCACGAGAACCAAAGTGGGTTCACCGTTCGGTTCGCGGCTCAAAAGCGGCGCGACAGCCTTGGGATGATGGATCTCTAACTGCTCCTCCGCCAGCCGATCAATCAACGATTGATGGTCGGGCGACAGTTCATCGATCATCCAAAATTGTACCAATGGGCACTCCCACATCTTCAGAAGCCGGGCGAGGAAAAAGCGCATGTCGTGGTTCACGACAAAAAGCCGGCAAGGGCTTTACATGATGTATCGGATAAAGGGCGACAGGCGAAGAGGAGAACGACTGTATTTTCAGCATTTTTTCGAACGTGACTCAACAAAAAAACACCTGGCAAAGATCGGAAAGGGTTCGAAATGGGTCTGAGGATGGGCGGGATCCGGCATGGTGTGTTTTGTTTCTTTGGCTTTTCAGGATGCGCGGGGCGGTGAATTGGCGGGGTCCGCGTTGGACGGCGCGGGCGATTTGGCCGGGTATCTCTTTTTGACGCGGTCCGCCACGCAGGTTGCCGGTGCTTCGTTTTATTTCTCAGGATCTTGCGAAGGTTTGAGGATGGGCGATTTTACCCTGTCTCCCCTTTTTAGCTGGATTACGCCGCGGATGATGCCGTCACTTTGTTGATCTCGTTCAACAGTTGTGAGGCCGTGTGCCTTCGCTACCCTGAACCCGCCCGAGCAGTGGTATTTCGATAAAAACGACGCGGCACCGCCACATCCCAATGCGCGCCCCGCCAATACCGTGGGTGGCCGCCAAATCGCTTCCCGTTCATCCAAGGCGTAACCACGCATCGGCTGGCAGAACGGCTCCATCGCCCATCCTCATTTCATCCGAACATCCTTAGAAATTATGCATGGCAACCCATGCCCCCATCGGCACCCCTTCATTCCATCAAAACATCCTGAAAAATAGCGCCTGCCAACTCATGGTACCGGCATCCAAACATCACCCATCAATTCCCTTTCCAAACATCCTCGCCGCCTGTTTGGGGTATACTTCCCCTTTTTGGCGAAGTTCATGCTGAACAGAAGGGTCACTATGGAAGAGAAAATTAATAAAAGCGCGCTGGTGAACGGGATCTGTATCGTCGTCATTATCTTGGGACAGACGGTGGTTCCCGATCCGTTTCGCGAACACGTCTTGGGCGCCGGCTACTTCGGCTTTTCAGGCGCGATCACCAACTGGCTGGCGATCCACATGCTGTTTGAAAAGGTACCCGGTCTCTATGGATCGGGCATTATCCCCCTTAAATTCGAATCGTTTAAAAGCGCCATCCGCAACATGATCATGAATCAGTTCTTCACGGTGGAGAACATCCAAAAATTCATGAAAAACGGCGCGAAGAAACAGATCAATCTCGATCCCATTATCGACAACCTCAATTACGACTACATCTACGATTCTTTTATCGAGGTCATCAAAGCCTCTAAGTTCGGCGGCATGCTCGGCATGCTCGGCGGCACCAAGGCCCTGGAACCCATGCGCGATCCCTTCAAACGCAAACTCCAAGAGAAATTGCGCGAGATCGTCAAGCAACCCGAATTCCTGGAGTCCATTGCCAAAAATGAGGAATCCGCGGGCGAACTGTACGCGGCGTGGCAGGAAAAAATCGAGAGCATGGTCCAAAGCCGCCTCGAGGAACTCACGCCCGAAATGGTCAAACAAATCATTCAGGACATGATTCGCAGTCACCTCGGCTGGCTGGTCGTCTGGGGCGGCGTGTTTGGCGCACTGATCGGCTTCATCACCAGCTTCCTCCCATAGGGTGGCCCGCATTTCTCACAAGGCCTCGTCGCGAGAAGCTGTAACCTTTGGGAGTACGAAGATTATGACAGAGAGCAAACGGAGGCGTAGTTGTACTACGTCGAGAATTGATCGACCGAATAAGCGAAGTAATCGCAAAGGTTTCTGCTTCGTAGCAGAGGCCCTTGTGAGAAATGTGGGCTAGGATCAAACCATGGGTACCTCGCTCCACGATTGGATATTTTTCTACAATCCCTTTTTCGCCTTTGTGATCGGGGCCTGTGTCGGCTCCTTTCTCAACGTGGTGATGTACCGTTATCCGCTGGGCCGCTCGGTGGTTTCACCGGGCTCGGCCTGCCCCAACTGCGAACACGACTTGGCCTGGTACGACAACGTACCCGTCTTCGGCTGGATGTGGCTACTGGGCAAATGCCGTTATTGCAAAATCCCGATCTCGCCGCGTTATCCTTTTTACGAAGCCTTGTACGGCCTAACCACCGCGCTGGCGATTTGGTGGTTCCCCATCCAACAATGGCAGCAAGGTTTGGCGACGGCCGGTTTAATCCTCGCCGGCACACCGATGGTCCTGCTACTGATACGCCACCGCAAGGCCCCTTGGTACTTGATCTTGGTCAGCCTCGCCGCGGTCACCGTTTTGGTTCGCTTCAGGTGGTGGGGCTAACCCGCATTTCTCACAAGGATTCGTCGCGAGAAGCTGAAAGCCTTGTGAGTACGAAGGTTACGACCGAGAGACGGCACAGGCGTAGCAGCGCTACGGCGAAGGCGGCTCGACCGAGTAATGCGGAAGGCCGCCCCCTCGTAATCGCATGGCTTTCAGCTTCGTAGCAGAATTTCTTGTGAGAAATGCGGGCTAAGCCGAGGCGGCGGTTTCTAAATCGTCCTCGGTCAGGAACAGGTTTTTGATGGCCACGCAAGCACCGGTCTCGCGGTCCAAATCGAGGAGACAGCCGCCCAGGCGACAGTCGCCCTTGGCCACTTCAAAACGCAACCGGTTCTGACTCAGAAAACCCTCAATCACCGGCTCCTTGATCATGCCGATCACCGAATCATAGGCACCGGTCATGCCCAAATCGGTTTGGTAACCGGTGTGTCCGTCTAAAATGCGCGCGTCGGCGGTGGGAACATGGGTGTGGGTGCCCCACAGCGCGGAAATGCGTTTGCTAAGGTGCCAACCCAGGGCGGTTTTTTCCGAGGTGGCCTCGGCATGGAAATCGACCAAAATCAGCGGGGTCAGCTCGCGAATCGCGGGCAACAGATTGTCGGCGGTTCGGAAGGGACAATCGTAGGGACGCATAAAGGTGCGTCCGATCAGGTTCATTACGGCCAACTTCTGGCCGCCGCCGCAATCAAACAGGTTGTAACCCAGACCCGGTGCGCCCGGCGGCCAATTGGCGGGAACCAACATGCGGGTGGCGTCATCCATCCAGGTCTCGCCGCCTTTTTTGTCGTAGATATGGTTGCCGGAGGTCATGATATCAACGCCCATGCCCAAAAATTCGCGGTAGGTGTCTTCCAACATGCCGAAACCGCCGGCGGCGTTTTCTACATTCACGACGCTGATATCAAAAGAAAAATGTGCTTTGAGGCGCGGCAGCATGCGCTCCAACAAACGACGCCCAGGGCGGCCGATCACATCACCGACGGCTAAAACCCGTAGCAGATTTTCAGTATTCGGCTGCATCTTTCCCCCAGACGGCCCAAAAGAGAAACCCCGCCTTGACCGTGTGACGAAATACCGTTGAACCTACCTCTGTAGGTGGGTGTCTCCCCCCAGGTTTTAGGCTCCCTGTACAATAGGGCATGCTCACCACCCAGGTTTTCGACTCCCTGAAACGGTGCGTTGGTTCACCATGTCTTTGGTCATCACGAATCAGGCAGGGGTAATTGGAGGCTCTTCATCAAGAGCAGAATCAATCATTTCAAGGAGCGTCTCACGCTCGGCACTGAGCCGGCGGATTTGCTGTTCATAGTGTTCGCGAGCGCGGGTGTATTCATCGGCGAGGTTTAAGGCCGTTAAAACGGCGACACGGACGGAATCAACTGTTTTGGTTGCCGCCCCAACCTCTTCCATCTTTTCGTCGACCATTTTAGCAAGATTTTCGATGTATTGCTTGTTATCTTTGGCGCGGATCAGGTACGTACGCCCGAAGATTTCGACAGGGATCGATTCGCTGTGACCGGTGTTCACGATAAAAGCTCCTGCTCCAAAGCATTTAGCCGAGCCAAGGCATTTTCCAGTTTGCGCTTGGCCAGCTTGCGCTCGTCTTTCATCTGCTTGAGCAGGAAACGATCCTTGTCCATCTCATCCACCTGCGCCCGCAAACTGTTGCACTGGGCTTCCAGCTCGCGGATCAGCAGGTTTTGGCGGTGTACTTCGCGGTCGAGTTCGCGGTTGCTTTGTTGTGCGCTTTGGTAACGCTGAATCAACTCGGCCAACCGCGTTTCAAGGCGCGATGGTTGTTCGTCCATCCCGGCGCTCCTCGTCCTTTTTCCGTTATCGAATTAGATCCGAATCACGGCACCAAAGGTTTTGCGCACGGATTCTACAACGGTTTCCATCACTTTGGCGACCTCTTCGCTCACCAAGGTGCGTTCCTTGGCACGGAAGTGGAAACGGAAACCAACACTTTTCTTTCCTTTTTCCAGTGGCTTACCTTCGTAGACGTCAAACAATTCAAGCAGTTCGAGGAATTCGGGGTTCAGGCCGAGAATATGTTGCTGAATCGCACCCACCTCGTGATGCCGGTCCACCACAAACGCCATGTCCTGGCGCATCGCGGGTTGATCCGACAACTCGGTCACATTGGGCAAGGGCAGATCGTGATCGGCCAAGAAATCGAGCGACAGTTCCGCGACCACCAAGGGCTGATCGAACTCGTAGAACTTCACGATTTTGGACGACACACACCCCATCCCGCCGATTAAACGCTCACCGAGATAGATGCTGACGGCCTCGCCTTGCTGCAGCCAAGCGGGCACGTCGGAACGGAAGGTCAACGCGAGACCCAACCGCTCGGCCAAAGCCTCAACAAAGCCTTTGATGTGGTAGAAGGGATGCTGCTGGTCACCCTCGAACCAACTGGCGCGATCACGGTCAAAACCGAGCACCATCGCCAGGTGATGCGGCTCGCGGCCGCCGTCAAACACGTGACCGATTTCGAACAACTGCTGGCGACGCAAACCGCGCTTGGCGTTGGTGGCCACACAGGCCAGGAGCGTCGGCAATATGTTGCGACGCATGACCGCTTGTTTAATGTTCATCGGGTTGCGCACCCGCATGGGTTCACCGCCGGCGGCGAATAAGGCCTCGGCATCCTCGGGCGCAAACGAAAAGCTAACCGCCTGTTGCAGGCCCATGCCCACCAAAACACCGCGACACAAACGCTCGCCGACCAACAAGGGTTGCGGTCGGTAGCTGCTGCCGCCCATGGCGGGCAACTCGGAGGTCAATAGGTCGAAACCGGCAAAACGGATCAATTCCTCGATGACGTCGACCTCGCGGGTCACATCCACCTTGTAGCCGGGCGGCAGAACGCGCCAACCCTGATCGATTTTTTCGGGGCGAAAAGCCATCCGTTGCAGGAGTTCCATCACCTGTTCGTCCGGCAAGGAAATGCCGAGCAACTGGTCCAAACGTTGGCGGCGCAGGACCAGAGACTTACGTTCAAAGGGCGCCACATTCATATCGAGCAAACCGATCACCCGTGCATCGGGCTGTTGTTCCAGCAACAGGTGCAGGAAGCGACGAATGATGCGATCCATGTTCTCGCGATCAATACCCCGCTCAAAACGGTGGCGCGCATCGGAATGGATCTGCTTATCGCGACCGGTGTAACGAACCTGGACGGGATCAAAAGCGGCCAGTTCCAACAACAACCGGGTGGTGTTCTCATCAACCTCGGAGTTGGCGCCGCCCATGACACCCGCGAAAGCAACCGGCCGTTCGGCGTCGGCGATACAGAGGTAGCCCTCGGCTTTATGGTCATTGCCGTCAAGGGTGGTTAAGGTCTCGCCTTTCTCAGCGAAACGCACGCGAAGTTGGTTGCCGGCCAGTTTGTCGGCATCAAACGCGTGGGAGGGATGACCGAATTCCCACAACAGGAAGTTGGTCAGGTCCACCAAAAAATTGTGGCTGGTTTGCTCAATGGCGGTCAGGCGATCCACCAACCATTGCGGCGACGGTTCGGCTTTCACGTTTTCCACCAAGAGACCCATGTATTGCGGGCACATGGCGGGATCGTCACTGGAAATGGTCCAGCCTTCCAAGGCAGCGATGTCGCCGCCAAACAGCTTGGGCTCACGCAAAGGCGAACCGTTTTTAACGGCAATTTCGCGAGCAACACCGTAATGGCTCATGGCGTCGGGACGGTTAATGGTGTGTTCGATTTCTAAGCCGTCACCCTTGCGTTCGGTCTCAAGACCGGTGGCATTCAGGATATCCATCATACGATCAAGGGTTGGCGCGTTTTCGAGGTATTGGGCGACCCATTCATATTGGAAGTACATAGTTAACCCACCTTGAATTGATCGAGGAAACGACGATCATTTTGATAAAGGTAGCGAATGTCGGGGATGGCGTACTTAAGCATGGCCACCCGCTCAATACCGATCCCCCAGGCGAAACCGGTCACTTTTTCGGGATCGTAACCCACGGCTTTAAAGACGTTGGGATCCACCATGCCGCAACCGAGGATTTCGATCCAGGTGGTGTAACCACAAATACGGCAACCCTCTTCGCAGAACACGCAACTGACGTCGACCTCGGCGCTGGGTTCGGTGAACGGGAAATAACTCGGGCGCAGGCGGATGTTGGCTTTTTCGCCAAACATGTGACGGGCAAAATCTTCCAACGAACCCTTGAGGTGGCCGAAATGGATGCCCTCACCGACAACCAAACCCTCGAGCTGGTGGAACATCGGCGAGTGGGTGGGATCGTCGTCGCGGCGGAACACCTTGCCGGGCGCAACCATGCGGAAGGGCGGTTGATGGGTTTCCATGTAACGAATCTGGGTACCCGAGGTTTGGGTACGCAGCAGCAAATCGCCGCTGGGATCTTCAATGTAAAAGGTATCGGCGTCGTCGCGCGCGGGGTGCGAGGCGGGCGTGTTCAGCGCTTCAAAATTGTAAAAGTTGTTTTCGATCTCGGGGCCGTCGGCCACGTCGTAACCCAAGCGGCTGAAATAGTCGAGCATGGCGTCGAGGGTCATGCTGAGCGGGTGCACGCTGCCCAGATCGGGGCGAACGCCCGGCAGGGTGAGATCAATGCCGTGCGCCTTTTGCGCCGATTTGGCGGGCTTGCGCGCTTTGAAGGACTGCTCGATATGTTTTTTAAACAGATTGATATCTTTACCCAGCTTGGGTTTCAATTCACGCGGCGCGTTGCGCAGGGCGGTCACCAATTGCGTACACAAGCCGTTTTTCTTGCCTAAATATTCGAGCCGTAACGCTTCTAAATCGGCGTCACTTACCTCGGCCAGCCGCTGGTTGAAATCGGCCAGACTCGCTTCGTAATTCCAAGTAGAAAGATCCATAAGCGTGAAACCTTTAATGGTGGGGGTTCAGACGCGCGCGGCATCGAAAAAGCGAGCCGCCGGGCGAATAATGGGCCATAGCTTATACCAGAACGCACCAAAAACAAAAGCCGGCTTTTTGAGAAGCCGGCTTTCATAAAGTTTTGGGTGGGCCGTGAGGCCGCAAAAAAAGGTCGTCGCTAAGCTGCTAGCGCTGCTTTGGCTTTTTGAACCAACTGACTGAACCCCTGGGGATCACGAACGGCGATTTCGGCAAGGACCTTACGATCCAAGATGATGCCCGCTTTTTTCAGGCCGTTCATGAAAGAGGAGTAGGAAGATTGATTCAACCGTGCAGCTGCATTGATGCGGACGATCCAGAGTTTACGGAAATCCCGTTTCTTTCTGCGCCGATCACGGTAGGCGAACAGCATGGCCCGATCCGCCGCTTCGCGGGCGTAACGGTACAGGTTCTTCTTGAAACCAAAGAAACCTTTGGTAACGCGAAGGTACTTTTTGCGTTTAATTCGCCGTTTGTTTCCTCTTTTAACTCGAGACATGGGTTGGTGCTCCTTGAACTAGAACCGTGGTTAATTGTTTGGCAACATTTCCACTACGCGTTTGTGGTCGCTTTTGTCGACCAGACCGCCCTTACCAAGGTTGCGCTTTTGTTTGGCGCTTTTCTTGGTGAGGATGTGGTTTTTGAAAGCCTTTTTTCGTTTGATCTTACCGCTACCGGTGAAGGTGAAACGCTTCGCGGCACCGCGGTGGGTCTTCAGCTTAGGCACGACTTCGCCCCTTAATGTTTGAAATGGTCAATCGGTGTATCTTCAGACGCGCGCGACGAAAGTTATTTACCTTTCTTTGCTACATCCTGAGACGTCAGGATAATCGCGGTTTGGTTGCCTTCGTTGGTGATCCCTTTCTCAACAGCGCTGACATCCTGAGTTTCCTCAATGACACGCCGGAGTAGTTTGACCCCGATATCGCGGTGCGCCATCTCCCGCCCACGAAAATGAACAAAGACACGGCATTTGTCGCCGTTCCCAATAAACTTGCGAATGTGGCGAACTTTTGTCTGAAAATCGTGTTCGTCAATGCGAGGCTTGAACTTGACCTCTTTGACTTGAACGTGTTTCTGTTTGCTCTTGGCATCTTTGGCTTTTTTGCTTTGTTGAAATTTGAATTTGCCGTAGTTCATCACCTTACAAACAGGTGGATCACTATTGGGCGCAATCTCAACAAGATCCAGGCCACTCTCTGAAGCCAGATCCATCGCTTCCCGGACGGTCATAATACCCGCTTGTTCGCCGTCGGCGCCGATAACACGGACGACCTTGGCGCGAATGGCATCGTTTACACGCTGGGTATCTTTGTTGTTTCTTCTCAAAAAACCTCCTAAAAGAAACGTGGCAAGCAGGCTCCAGAACTCGGGCCCAAACGCAAAAATGGTAGACACGGGCGGATTTGAACCGCCGACCCCTACCGTGTCAAGGTAGTGCTCTACCCCTGAGCTACGTGTCTACAACCTCGCGTTGGCGAGACGCTGAAATTTAGCACCGCCCCCACGGCATGTCAACACAGTTTTTTAACTTTTTTCCAAAGCCAAACAAGCCCTGTTTCGAAACCGCCGGGGTTCTCACCTGGGCCACGGGCACTTTAAAGGAATTAGGTAGGGTGACATTTTTAACAACATAATCGCGTGAAAGACGACTCGTCAAGGTGATTTTCAATATAGGAGTAAGGAAAGGACGAGACGGTAGGGTTATCATGCACCAAAATTAGCCCGACCTTTGATTCCCCCATCCAATCACCGCCGAGCCCCCCGGCGTTTTTCCTCTTGCGAGGGCGGTGGCGTTTGTGGTTCTCTACCTAGCGGCCCTTTTTTTTGGCGGCCATAGCCTTTTGTTAAAAGGAGGTCCAAGATGCTGGACACACTATTACAACAACTTGAGGCCCAGAATACGCGCGCGTCGCGCATCCGGAGTTACCTTTGACCTACCCGGTAACGCGCGAAAGCTGCTCGAACTGGAAGCCCTCTCCACCGACCCCGACTTTTGGAGCGACAACGAAAAAGCCCAAAGTGTTCTGAGGCAGCGCAACGCCATTCAGCAAGATATCGATCTGGCCAAAAAATTTGAGACCCTGATTGAAGATATCGAGGTTCATCAAGAGTTCATCAAAGAAGGCGAAGACGTCGCCGACGATCTGGTTGACCTGCTGCAAACGTATTATCAACTCATCGAGGACAACGAAATCAAAATGATGTTGTCCGGTCAATACGACGACAATCCCGCTATTTTGGTCATCCACCCCGGCGCGGGTGGTACCGAAAGCAACGACTGGGCCGAGATGCTGCTGCGCATGTATGTCCGTTACTGCGAGAAACAGGAT
This sequence comes from Acanthopleuribacter pedis, assembly GCF_017377855.1. Classification (GTDB taxonomy): domain Bacteria; phylum Acidobacteriota; class Holophagae; order Acanthopleuribacterales; family Acanthopleuribacteraceae; genus Acanthopleuribacter; species Acanthopleuribacter pedis. The sequence continues at coordinate 70,184 of NZ_JAFREP010000033.1, read as the reverse complement.
TTTAAATGTGAAATCCTGGAACGGCAGGAAGGCGACCAAGCCGGGGTAAAATCCGCCATGTTGCGCATCGACGGGCGTTACGCCTACGGCATGCTCAAGGCCGAATCCGGCGTGCACCGCCTGATTCGCATTTCGCCCTTTGACGCGGCCAAGCGGCGACAAACCTCGTTTTGCTCGATTCACGTGACCCCCGAAATCGAAAACGATGAAGAAGTGGATATCGATGAAAAGGATCTGCGCATTGATACCTTCCGTTCCTCCGGGGCGGGTGGTCAGCACGTCAACACCACCGATTCCGCGGTTCGCATCACCCACTTGCCCACCGGTATTGTGGTGAACTGTCAAAACGAACGCTCGCAGATCAAAAACCGCGCCACGGCCATGAAGGTACTGCGCTCCCGTTTGGCGGAAGTCCAACGCCAAGAGCACGAGGAAACCGTGCGCTCCAGCGCCGCCGCCAAAATGGACATCAATTTCGGCAGTCAGATCCGCACCTACGTCTTGTTCCCGTACCGCCAGGTTCGCGATCACCGCACGGAGACCGAATCGAGTCAGCCGGACAAGGTCCTTGAAGGCGATTTGAACGACTTCATTCGCGCCTTTCTGCTCTCGCAATCCGCCAAGGAAAAGGAAGACAACGAGCTCGCGGTCGAATAATCCCCTGTCGCCTAGCCCGCATTTCTCACAAGGAATTCTGCTGCGAAGCCGAAAGCCATGCGATTACTTCGTTTACTCAATCGAGCAATACTCGACGTAGCACTGCTACACCTCCGTTTGCTCTCGGTCGTAATCTTCGTACTCACAAGGCATTCAGCTTCTCGCGACGAATCCTCGTGAGAAATGCGGGCTAGCCCGTGTCGCTACCTCGGCACGGGGTTTTTTGGCGGTGCCACTTGGCCGCGCGCCCGGCTACAGCAACTTTTTAACTTGGTAGACCTCGACCTTGGTCAAGCTTTCGACAATGCCGGCAGGCAATTGTTGCCGATACTCCAACGCATCCAAACGACTGTCGAACACGCCCCAACACACGCTGTAACAATTTTTGCCGCGAAACTCGCGCGGCAACACATAAAAAGAGGGGTCCGTGCCCGCGACGGCCCGCGCTTTCTCCACGGAAGAAGCCTGACAGGCCAAAAACAAGCGCAGGGTGTACTTTTCTCGACGGGAATCCAAGGCGGCTTGACTGGCGCGCATTAAATCGGCGAACCGATCCTTGTTGGGCACGGTTCGCGGTCGTTGCGGCGCGGTGGTTGCCCCGGCGTCGGGCTTGGGTTGTGGTCGCGACGCGACCTTTACGGCCGCCTTGACGGCGGCACCCTTACCGCCCGCGTCATCGGCGACGGTAAGCGCCGCCGCGGGTAGCGGGGTTCCCGGCTCGCGACGGGCCAACAGCGCGGCCCAGGGTGACCCGGCCTCGGGCTCGAACAGAGCCCGACCCGAAAGCGGTAGGTCCGGCACCTCAAAACCCGGTGCCCGGGTGGAGACAGCCAAGCTCAAACCACCGGGAACCGGCCTCCCCGTGGTGGGATCCCACCCCCCGGCTACCGGGCTAATAAAACGTTCCGCCGGGCCGGGTGTCGGCGCGGCCTCGGCGACCGCGGCATCGGGCGCCTCGGTCAAGTCGTTTGGTTCAACGGGCTCGGGTTCATCCGGGGTGGCGGCCGCGGCGGTTTCAGTCGCGTCAGGCTCAGGCCTGGGCGGTGGCTGCTCCGGCTTTTTTTCCGCGACGACCTGACTGTCTTCCGGGAGATTTTGCGGGCCCTTCTCCTGGTTTTGCGCGCTTTGCGCGACGGAGCCTGGATCCTCCGGTTTTGACGCGGCGTCCTCGGTTTGGGCCGCTTCGGTGGTGTTATCCACCGCGGCGGCGTTGACGTCACCGACGTCGGCAACGTCAACGACGCTGGGATCATCCTCGATCATCGCCAAGTCGGCATCGGGATCAACCGGGGCTTGCGTGCTGTCGGCCGGCCCCAAAACGTTGAGACCCAAGCGGGTCAACGGCCGCACCGGGTCAACCACCCCCCGTTGCCAGGCGAGGGCGAAGCCCCCCATCACAAGCAGGAGCAAACTAAAAAGCATGCGTCGTTGGTAGCTTGGATCGGCACCGACCGCAACCGTTTCTTCTTCCTCGGGGTCTTCCTCGTCCGATTCTTCGCCCCAGGAGGTTTCGGTCTCATCGGCAGGTCCATCGTCCAGCGCGGCACCCAGGGGGTGCGCCATCGCTTCCAGTTCTTTTTCGAGCAAGTCACTGGATAGGTCGTCAAAGCCGGCGTCGTCCTCTTCGTCAAAGGCACTGACCGGTTCGACCTCCTCGATTGCCTCCTCTTCCTCCGTTTCGTCCTCTTCCTCAAAGGCCGCTATCGCGGCATCGTAATCTTCCTCAGGCTCATCCTCGTCTTCATCCTCTTCCGCCTCGTCGTTATCCTCAAAGATGCTCTCCGGTTCGGACACCCCCAAGGACGCACGCGACAATTCAACGGTGGCATCCATCGCGGGAAAAGCCTCTTCCACGGCGCCCCCGGCGGCGCCGCCGATTTCCATGGTCTCCTCAAAACCAGCCATCCCCAGTTTTTCGACCTGCTCGTTTTGGCTAACGGCCTCGGCCAGTTCCTCGGCAAACACCGAGGCCTCATCGTCGTCCAACAAAGATTCGTCCTCGGGATCCAAAGCCGGTTCCACATCGACGCGAATGTAATCCATCGCCTTGAGCGCATAGAGAAACTTGAGCAGGGTAAAGTCTTCGACGTCCGTTTCAAAAGCCAAATGATTGCCGTCGGTTTCGCCGTCAATCATCTCGTAAATTTCTTGGGCAAAGTCGGCGACCTGAACCTGGTCAAAATGAACCGGGCGATCCTCAACCTTATGGGCGACAAACCCGAGATCTTCGCCAAACTGAGACGAAATCCAGGCGCGATCTTCCATTTCGAGAAAGGCTTTGAAGAAGTCGGCGGGAAACTCAAGCGGCAGGTTCACCACCCCGTCCGGGAGCTCGGCTTCCTGCACCTCGTAACGCCCCTCCCGCGCGGTCAACGCACCTTTAAAGGTGTGGTACACCTGAGCCCGGGCGCCCTCGATTAACTCTTGCTGGGTAATCAAACCCATGTCGACCAAATTGCGCCCAACGGAGATTTCCGGCCGGAAATTGGGCTCAACGGCCTCGAACTGCTCCTCGGTAAAACGGCCTTGGCCCATCAAGACCTGCGGTAGCTTGTCGGCAGGATCCTCGGAATTGGCAAAAATCACGACGCCGTCACGCAGAAACAGTTCTTTGGTGTAACCCCGAACCTCACCGCGCAGCACACCGGTCACACCGCGCTCCCAGCAGTCGCGCATGACCGCGTGCAGGGCGTAATTGTCGAAGGTTTCCATGGCGTCGGACATACATCACTCTTCGTTTTTGCGATTAGGACAAACCAAGCACGGGGGCAAGGGTCGCGGAGGCGGCCCCCCCTTGTCGGCACGCCCTTCAGGGCAAACCCGGCTTCTTCGCTCTTATCGGCTTTATCGCCAAAAGACGCATAAAAAGTTAACAAATTGCCGTTTTTATTCCCACACCACAAATCCACTCAGGAATGGTGCCACCTGGTGGCAAGCCATCCCAGCCCGCCTTTCCGCGGCCGTTCACGTCACAACATGTGGTTGAAGAACAAGCTGTTGAGCAAGAAGCGGTTGGTACCGCGCCAAAAACCCCGAAAACCCGGCTGATCCTGAATGACAATCACCTTGCCGCCCAGAAAAACCTGGACCGCAACTTTGTCATTCAAGGCTTCCACCATTTCAGGGTCGGCATAACCGCTGAGCAAGCCCCCCGCTTCATAACGAACCGGGGCAGTCAGCACATGATCGGCCGCGGTTAGACTGACGGTGTGGGTCCGCAAAAGCGGGATTTCGGGACGACGGTACCCAAAAGCCAAGGGATGGCTGAGGTCCATCTCTGCCGCAAAAATGGCACCGGACAGGCGCTTGCGTGCCCGGATCTTCTCACGGTCCTGCCAGCGGGGCCGCGCCGCCTCTTCCTTGCCTTTTTTACCAAGACCGGCCGACAGACCCGCCGACATATCGGCCAAATCGGCGCTGATCCACTTGGTTTGGTTGAGCCAACGCACGCTGCGACCAACAGCAACCAAACAACCGCCCTTGTCCAGCCAAGCGCGAATCGGCTGCAACGCCTTGCTGTCCAACCCCTCCAGAGAACCGTCAGGCACGACCAAGTGGGTTTTTTCCGACCAATCCACCAAATCCAAATCTTTGAGGGCCACCAACGAGGTCTCAAAACGGTAGTCGTGGTCCAGCGTGAACCACAGCTCACCCGCCCGGTTGGCCACAATCCCGCCTTCCACCGCCAAAACCACGCGCGGTTTTTCCAAATGGAAAAAGTTGCGCGAACCCAGGTCAATCCCTTGCGGGGTCAATCCGGTTTCAACCGCATACACGACCACCCCGCTTTCACGGGCCGCCTCGCGAACCATGCGGTCGACCTCCGCGACGCCAACAGGCTGGCCGCCGACGGGAACCAGCACCGCGCCGGGGGCCACATCGATCTCGCCGGATTGGGTCACGGCACGGAATGGCTTCGCAGCGCCAAACAGGGTCAAACCCTCATCCATCAAACGATAGGCCGCCTTGGGCGCAAAATACCCGGACCAGTCAATCACATAAGCGTAGGTCGCGGCTTTTTGCGGGAGCCGCGCTTGCGGGAACGCGGCCTTGGTCACGCGCTCGCCTAGCAGACGGGGTCGAAACGAGACCTCGTTCAGCGCGGCAAAGGGCAGGTTGTGGGCCATGGCGAAGTTCCAGGCCGAAACGTCGTAAAAGATGTTGTCTTCAAAGCGGGTTCTCTTTTCAAACAGGGAGGTGATCAAGGGAAATTGAGCCTGGCGGGTGGGAATCACGATCCCCCGCTCAATGGTTTGATCGCCCGAGGTGAAGGGCTCGGCCAAGGCATGGACCTCGATGCGGTGCGCCAACAAGTTTTTGAGCAGGAAATGAAAACGCACGGGATCGCCGTCATCGCCGACGACGTAAGCCTTAATACGGCTTTTGGCGGCGGTCGCCAACGCATCTTTGCGGCTTTGATTTTGATAGGTCAAAAGTTCGCGTCGCAGCGTATGGGCCGCCTCAAGCGTCGAAAGGGTGGTGGTCACCTGATTGTGAACCGCCTCGGCAAAGGTAATTTGGCCGTCAAACCGGTGCTGCACATGACCGCGCGCGCTGGCTTGCTCAAACAAAACCCCAATGGAACCCTGGGCGTCGGGGTAGGTGGAACCTTTGCCGAAGAAGAAATCGTCAAAACCCTCCTCGGTGAAGTAACGCTCCCCACGCGCGTCAAGCGCACGGGCGTGGAAACCGGCAATCTCACGGGTCAGTTCCAGGGTCTGGGTGGGAATCAACGGGTTCTGACGAGAAGGCACGCCGGGCTGAAAAAAGTAGGTCGAATGGGTTCCCATCTCGTGGAAGTCGGCCAAAAGGTTGGGACGCCATTTTTGGAACTGCGTAATCCGCGCCTGGGACTCGGGATGCTGGAGCAACAACCAGTCACGGTTCAAATCGAACCAATAGTGGTTGGTACGGCCGCGCGGCCATGCCTCGCGGTGCTCGCGAGAGAAGGCGTCGGGCACGGGCACCCTACCGCGATGGCTGTTCACCCAGGTCGCGAAGCGGTCCAACCCGTCGGGATTCAGGCAAGGATCCAGCAAAACAATGGTCCGACGCAGAAAATCGTCCTGATTTTGGGCGGCGGTGAGATGGTAGGCGGCGACCAAAGCGGCGTTACTCCCGGAAGCCTCGTTGCCGTGAATACTGTATGCGAGCCAGACCACCACGGGCATGTCGTCGCGTGAACGCGCGGTTTCCCCGGTTAACGCATGGTTCAGGTGCTCGCGGCGGAGCGCGTCCAACTTGGCATGGTTGTCGGGATGGGTAATCACCAAATGACCGAGTTCGCGCAAACCGTGCGTTCGCCCTAAGGATTGCCAGGTCGCGCGCGGCGACTCCTTGGCGAGCCTTTTAATATAGTTGAGGAGCTGATCATGCCGAACATGGTATTCACCGACGGGAAAACCCAAAACCGCCTCGGGACGGGTAATCGCGGTGTCGTAGGTCGTGCCGTCGGGCAGGTAGCGCAGGAGCGGATCGTCGTCGGCGAAAAGACCGCCCACCGAGCACCAAAAAATCAAGAAAAAAACTAAAATACACGGTCGAGCAACGCGCTTCATGCAAACCTACCTTTGGCTTAAGGGGATAGAAGAACATTTTTGGAAAAATCGGCATAACCCTCAAAAAAAACAAGAACCACCAGGCTTTCATTCCCTCCAAGAATTATCAGTCATATTAATCCCTGACAGGATTAGCATGATCATGGTACAAAAGCATTATCAGGTCCTTCTACGTCAAACAACCCACTTCCTTCGCTTAATTTTCGGAAAGGCTTTTCAGGTGGGCAATCACGTTTTCCGCCTGATCGGATTATCCGCCGGCTGGGCCCGCTTCGAACAGTCGTGGATCCATTCAGGCCTAAACCAGGGACCCGGCCCCATCCATTCGTCGACAGGGTTTTCAATCTCACCAGCATCTCTGATACCTATGCAACCGTTCACATTTAAGCAAACACCACCCAAAAAGAATACCTCTACCCCCTTTCGCAGCCGTCTCGTTGATGGGTGTGCGGACCGCCTTCACCCAAAGAGCGGTTACCACCTTATGCCCCAATCAACGGCTTGCATCCCGGTTCGTCCTGGAAATAATCACCTTTTCCCCTCATCCCCTCGTTGTTTTCGCGCGGTGACATCCGACCGGCGGCAACAAACCCAACCCATTCGCGTTGTCTTCCAGCGCCCTTTCAACCCCGGCTTCCACCCGACGTGTGCGGGCACCTTTCCCCATCATCCATCGATTGTTGCGACGAGGTCACCTTGATCTTCCTTTTCTTTATGCTCGTCGCCGAACCACCCACGATTCTGGTGGTGCGCTCGGAATCTCCGACTTACGAAACCTTCAATATCGCCTTCGAGCGCGAATTGGAAGCAGATTTCGGGCACTTCACCACGGAAACCCTGGTGGTTGAGCGAAAAAAAGGCCATGAACCCTTTTCCAAAGCCATGGCCAAGCCCCCCCGTGTCCTTGTGATGGTTGATCGCTGGCCCGCCGAGCTTTATACCTGGTGGCTCGAAGAGAAGGCCCCACCCGATTTCACACCTCCGCCCGCGATTCTGCTTTACAACGTCCAGATCGAAAAACACATTAATAAGATCCCCAATTCAACGGGCATTCGCTTCAACATCCCCGCGGTCACCGGCATCATTAATTTGCGAAGCATTTCCCCCGAAATTAAGCGGGTCGGCGTTTTGTACCGCCCCATCCTTGCGACCCAGTTTGAACGGGAACGCCGCTTGGCCAAACCCGAGGGCGTGGAACTGGTCGGGCACCAACTTTCCACCAAAACAACGGTCAATGAAATCAAAAGCGGGCTGCGCGCGCTGAAACGCAATAAGGTTCAGGCCTACTGGCTCTTTAACGACCCCCACATGTTAACGCCCGAGCTCTTGTCCAAAGCCTGGATTCCTCGCGTGGAACAGTACCGTATCCCGGTCATCGTCGGGGTCAACAGCTTGATGGGTCGCGTCAAACTCGGCAATTTGGCGATTTTCCCGGATATCGAAGGTTTGGCCGGACAAGCCTTCCAGATCGTCCTGGACCTGGAAGACAACGAATGGCAAGCGGCGGAAATCGGCCTCCAACACCCCCATTCGGTAAAAAAATATTTTAATCGCGCCAACTGGCCGCGCCGTTTGTTTATTAACGATCAAATTCTCAACGAGGAATTTGACGCCATTATTACCCTGGAATAAAACCGAAACATCGCCCCGCATTTTTAGGTAAGATCGCCCATGCTTCGCTTGCCGTAACCCTGGTTGAAAGCCCGTACCGGAGGCGGTCGCGATGCCGATCCATACCGGGTACAGGGCTTTCCAGGTCGCAGCAGAAGCCCTTGTGCGCCAAACGGACGAGGGAAACGAGGAGGTACATAACGTGAAATTGGCTATTTTGGGCGGCGGTTCGTGGGGCACGGCCCTGGCGATTCTTTGGGCCCGCCACGACCATCAGGTTCAGCTCTGGGCCCGCAAGCCGGAAGATGTCGTCGCCTTTAACGCCGCCGGCGCCAACACCAAGTATTTGCCGGAGGTCCCGTTTCCCGAGACCTTGGCCGTGGTCGGCGATTTGCAACAACTCGTCCAAACCAACGACCTGTTGTGCCTCTCAATCCCACTCCAGGCCTACCGCGCCTTTTTAATGCAAATAAAACCCTGGCTCAACCCACGCCACCGCATGATCCTTACCTCCAAGGGCATCGAGCTCGGCACCGGCATGCTCCCCCAGGAAATCGTCGAAGATGTGTTGGGCGATGAATGGTCCCAACGGGCTTACACCCTCAGCGGCCCCAGTTTTGCCAAAGAGGTTGCCGACGACAAACCCACCACCGTTGTTTTGGCCGGCCCCCATACCGATGAATTGGTCACCCTGCAGGAAGCGCTGACCACCCCGACCTTCCGCCTCTACCGCAACCACGATGTGATGGGCGTTGAGATTTGCGGCGCGCTTAAAAACGTGATCGCCATCGCCAGCGGCATGGTGCGCGGCTTGGACCTCGGCAACAACACCATGGCCGGTCTGATCACGCGCGGCCTCCACGAAATCTCACGCTACGGCGTGCGCCTGGGCGCGGAACGCGAAACCTTTGCCGGTCTCGCCGGCATGGGCGACCTCATCCTCACCTGCACCGGCGGCCTGAGCCGTAACTTGCGGGTCGGCATGGGTTTGGCCTCAGGTAAACCGCTCGAACAGGTGCTCCACGATCTGGGCATGGTGGCCGAGGGCGTACACACCTGTAAATCGGTGCGCCACAAGGCGCACGAACTCGGGGTCGAACTGCCGATCACCGAGGTGGTTTACCACATCCTTTACGAAGGTATGAAACCCCAGGAAGGACTGCGCCGCCTGATGACGCGCAGTCTCAAAGCCGAGGTACGCAAGCAATAACGCCCGTTACGCCGCGTTTCGCGCCTCAACGCGGGCCTTGGCCGCACGGAAACGCGGTTTGATTTGGGTGTCGACCAATTCCAAGAACAACGCCCAAACCGCACCCAAAACCGCGGCGGCCACCACGGCCGTCGCCAACACCACCGCCTTGCGGGGTTTGACATGCTTGTCGGGGACCTGGGGTTCGGCGGAAAGGCGTGTGCCAAAGGATTTGGTGGCGGCCTCCCCTTCTAACTTTAAGTAGTGGCGATCTTGAATAATCTGCTTCAAAAACTCGCGTTTCTCGGAAATGGTGTAACGCGCCAACACATGCGCCGGCCAGGCCTGACCTTCCTGAGGCGTGCGCAGGTTCTCGGCGGCAAACGCCTCGTCGGCGTCAATCGAGGCCTGTAACTCGTTTTCGTTTACCTTAAAAAAGCGTTCCATACTGCGCAAAACGTTGAGGGCGTCGTCTTTGAGCTTGTCATGCTCGCGCACCAACTGATCGGTAAGCGCTTTGAAAATCGCGTGACACTTCTCCGGGTCGTGGTACTCCACCGTCAGCAACACAATGCCGACATCCTTGGTTTTACGAACCTCGTTCAAGACGTGGGCGTCGATGTTGCGCTGCAATTTCATCGCGGACACCTCCAGTTCAACCTGGTTCATTTCCAACGCTTTTTTGATAAAGCTGTAGTCCTGCAACTTTTGGGCGACAAACTCACCCTCTTCCAACAGGTCCGTTTGAAAGCGGCCGACATAAATCGAACCACTCAGGCGGTACGTTTTCTTCGCGACGGCTAAATACGCAATCCCAAGCGCCACAACCACCCCAAAAACCAACAATGCTTGGTTCTTGCGCTTCCACAATACATACAGAAAATCCGCTAGGGACAAGAGTTCAGGTTCTTTCATGGGTCCGTCGAGCCTCCTCGGTCAGGTCGCAAAGACTTGCGATTATACCTAAGTTGATGGGTCATTGGTGATCGGATTGGGCGTCCCCCGCGATTCCAACCGTCTTTGGCGACAGCGACAGGTCCCCCGCGCCAAAAGGTTACTGATCACGGGCCGGCGATCAGTTACAATGAGCGGCTTGGGCCGCGCCGCATCACCGGCAACCCCATTGTTTGTTAAATCAAATTCGGTACCAACCCCTTTCGGCGAGGTTTGGTGCCGCTTTTGCTAACAAACGGCGCCCGACCACCTCGGAGTTTTCGGAATGATCTTTGTCACCCTCATGGCCATCGCTTTTTTGGGCTTGTTCCTCTCGAAATGGCTGTTCGACGACTTTTTCACGCCACCGGCCATTTACAACTTCTTCTGGAACCTGGCCATCGCATTCCTCTCGCTGAACCTCGTGCGTTACCACCCGGTCGGGACCGAGGCCTGGACCGCGATTGGTGCCTCCTACACGGCATTTATGGGTGGCTCCGCCTTGGTCGCGGTTTATGCATTGCAACGCCCAGCCTGGCTAACTAACCAAACGCGACTGGCTTACATCAATCGAAGCCGTTTCGAAACCGCCCTGTTCGCCATGTTCGCCGTCGGCATCTTGGGTTTTGTCATGCAGCTTTTCCACCTGCACCAGCAATTCGGTCTGGCCACCTTCTTCACCGACCCACAGCGCGCCCGTGAACTGCATAGCAACGTGCGCTTCCTCGGTTTCTTTAACCTGCTCAATGTCGCCAACTTCGTTTTCGGGTTGATGTATCTGGCGCTGTACCGCAAGCCGCGTCGCTGGATCATCGCCATCCTGTTCTGGTCGCTCGCCACCGCCTTTTTCACCACGGACCGCACCCGTCTGTTCTACATGGCGATTTGGAGCTTTTACGTGGTGGTCTACAGCCAACGAAGGGTCAACATCTCGTTTCGTTTCGCCTTGGCCTCCAGCTCGGTCGTGCTCGGCCTGCTCGGCATGTTCATGCTGATCGCCAGGCTTTATGTGAAAGAGGCGTATGACTATAACCGCCAGTTCTTGCGGTACCCGGAGTTGGGGCCGCTCAACGATATTTACATCTACCTGACCGGAAGTTTCCCCGTCCTACAGCAGTTCCTCACCGACAAATGGGATTGGACCTACGGCAAGCACACCTTCGCCCCGGTGGTCACCTTCATGGAATTGTTGGTCCCCCATTTCGAACGCGAGGTACTGGTGGGCAAGTTCTACTGGGTACCGATTCACCTAAATGTTTGTACCTACTTGGAAACTTTTTATAAGGATTGGGGTTTTTTGGGCCTGATTTTCGGCCCCTTGGTGTGCGGCATCGTCAGTATGTGGATCTACATGGCGATGCGCCAACGCCGCAACCTGTTCACGGTTTTTTTCGCCGGGCTGATTAGCTTCTGCGTCACAATTTCGGTATTTATCAACTTCTATTCTCAAATTGCGACCTGGTTTTTTGTGGCGGTCGGGTACATCGTCTATCGCTGGAGTTACAGCACCGAGCCAGAGGACCCGGCGCATTTCAGGGCCGGTGTCACCATGCCGCCGCCAAGCATACGCTAAGGCGGAAAACGCAGCGAGGCGCAGGCCCAAATGCACTTCGTTGCAATTGGATCGGGTGGGTATCACATCCAACAGGCTATTGGGTGGTCAATCCGTTCGACACCCTTTGCGCGGATTCAAACCACCGTTCAATGGGCATGTCCATCCGTTTGATACCCTTTTCGCGGATCCAAACCACCATCCGATGGACCTGTCCATCCGTTCGATGCCCTTTTCGCGGATCCGAACAACCATCCGATGGACCTGTCCATCCGTTCGATGCCCTTTTCGCGGATCCGAACCACCATCCGATGGCCCTGTCCATCCGTTCGATGCCCTTTTCGCGGATCCAAACCACCATCCGATGGCCCTTGTGATTCCGTTCGACGCCCTGTCCACGGATCCAAACCACCATTCAATTGGGTGCTTGATCCGGCGTGTGCTGAAGGTACACGCACACCGCCATGTAGGGACCACCTCTTCATTTAAACGTGAGGCGAAGCCGAACCACAACCCGCTGCCCTGAAAGGGCTAACTATGGCAGCCCAGGGTCAGGCCCTTTGAAAAAGGGTCTTACCCTGGGTCTTGGGGGTTCCCGAAAGGCAGGCGCTGAAAGTGCCGGCACAGCCCCACCGCAAAACAACACGCGGTCCACAGGAATAACCCGACCACAGCGGTCTTGTTGGGGAAAGGTGCCAATGCCAGTCCCTTCAGGACTGGGTTTGCGGTAAATCGTGGCGTCCTAGGGTGGCAGTCGCTTCGCTCCTTTACCCCAGGCTGTCATAGATAATCCCGTTGGGATAGCTGGAGGAGGTTCGGCTCCGCCTCACATTCAAATTAAGAATGGACCCCGCATTGCGGTGTGCGTGTCCCTACAGGACACGCGTCAACAGTCCCCGTTTTTTCCCTCCACATCCGTGATCCCTTTCCGTTTTTTTCCCGTCCCACATCCCTGATCCCGTTCCGTTTCCCCCCACATCCGTGATCCCGTTCCGTTTCCCTCCACATCCGTGATCCCTTTCCGTTCCCCCCCCCACCTCCGGGAACCCGTTCCTCTTTTTAACCCCGCATTCGTGAACCCATACCTTTTTTGACGGCACCTCAGCAGACAGACACCGTTTTCCCGTCCTATCGAGAGGCAGCGCCGCCCAAAACCAAAAAACCCGCCGCAACCGAAGAATCGGCCGCGGCGGGTTTTGAAAAAAATGGGGCTTGATGCGGTGTTAGAAACGTCCCTTAAACGAGAGACGCGCGTTTAACGGGGCACCCACCGTGGCCTGGTGCGTGCTGTGCGCGTTGGGGAAGTACAACGCGTCGGTCAAGTTCTCAACATTCAACTGAATGCGCCAACTCGCCACATTGTAGTAAGCCGCCGCGTCAATACGCGTGTAGCTGGGCAACACCGCGCTGTTGCTGTTGTTGATGAAACTCTCGTCCTGGTAGGTCAAACCCAGGCCGAAAGAAAACGCCTTGGTTACATTCACGTTGTTCCACACCGAGAACATGTTCTCGGGCAGTTCCCGCGGCCGCAAGGTGCCGTTGGCTTGCTCGCCATCCAAGAAGCTGTAACCGGCGGAGATAAACCAACGCTCCGTCAAGCGACCTTGCAGCGTGGCTTCAAAACCCTCGACGCTGGTTTCAATCACATCCAAGGTGCCCGCATCCGCATCGGACACCACCGGCGACTCTTGCTCAATCTCGAAGACCGCGGTGGTCAGGTTCAAGTTGCTGTTGAGGTCCCATTTGAGGCCGGCTTCGATGTTGGTGAAGGTGTTGGGATCCAAGCGGTTGTTGTCACCATTGATGTTGGCGTACTGCTCGCCGCTGCGCGGCAGGAAGGACTCGCTGTAACTACCGTAAACCGACACACTTTTCTTGGGTTTGTAGACAAGCCCGAAGCGCGGCGAAATTTCTTCGTCCTTGCGGGTCCGCATTTCGCCGGCTTTCACATCAAAAACTTCGATATCGAAGCTGTCGAATCGGGCGCCGATGGTCGCGTTGAACTTCTCAGAGAATTTGATCTCGTCCTGAAGGTAAACCGAGAACACCTGCAGATCAACATGGGTATCGTCGTTGAGGTTGACCCCAAAATCGTTGGTCGTCGAACGACCGTCGGAAAGGGTACCAATCCCGTTGGTCAACAAGATAGGACGGTTTGCGGCGAACCATGCTTGGTCGGTGCGCGCACCGGAAACACCGGCGGCAACATCCGCGGCCGAGGTATCGAAGTAAGAATTGTAGCGATCCTGGTCCGAGGCGGTATCAATCATTTCCGCGCCGAAAAGCACCGTGTGATGCAGGGAACCCGAATCAAACTCACCAATCAAATCACCGGACAGAATGGTGTTTTGACGCTGGGTGGTGTCCAAATACCCGTCGAGCTCGACCGTATTTGTCGCCTGATCGAAATCGCTCGCGTAGAAGTTTTGGTACAGCTTGTCGTAGTCGCCGTGAAACGCGCTGAAGTTACCTTTTAAGTTGTCGGAGAACTTGTGCTCCAAACGCGCACGAATCAAATGCGCTTCCAGCTCGGTGGTGTTGAGGTCGCGGTCACCAAAGACCACGTCTTCAAAGGCTTCAACCGGACGGCCGTCGGCACCGGTCGGTACACCACGATCAATGAAACGCTCGTGGTCGGCGTACTCATAAGAAAGGTCCAACGTGGTTTCGGGCGAGATTTGGAACTTCACCGTGGGGTTAAAACCAATGCGGTCACCGTCGTAAAAGTCGCGGTGGTTTTCGAGGCTTTCATAAAATGCGTTGATACGGAACGCCCAGTTGTCGCCACCATCGAAGTTGTGGTCGATTTGACCGCCCAACTCGCCAAAAGAATCGGTCCCGAATTGGTAACCGGTAAAACGCTCACCGATTTGGCCTTTTTTGGTCACACGGTTCAAAATACCACCGGTTCCGCCCCGACCGAAAAGCAGGGCGTTTGGACCGCGAAGAATCTCAACTTGCTCCAAATTGTACAGCGGACGGTAGTACTGGACATCGTCGCGAACGCCGTCGATGAAGAAATCGGCGGTGGAGCGCACGCCGCGAAACACAATCGCGTCGCGGTGGCCTTCGCCCTGGGAAGTGTTGACACCGGGCGTGTAGTTAATGATCTCGCCGATGCTGGTAAAACCCTGATCTTCAAGTTGGACGGCGGTCATAATGGAAAGGCTTTGGGGAACGTCGATAATCGGCGTGGGGGTTCTCAGTGCCTTGATCATATCGGCAAACAAGAATTTTCCGACAACCACATATTCAAATTCCGCGCTGGCTTCCGGGGCTTTATCTTTTTTCTTTTTGTCGGACACTTGGGTGTCCCCTTCGGAAGCTGGTTCTTTTTGGGCGATTGCAGAGGTTTCGGCCGCGACCGTGGACGCCGCGCCAACCATGGCGCCGACACCCTCCTGAGAAAGACCGGGGTGCGCTGAATCGCCGGCACCGTCGCCGCCGAGATCACCGCTCAACGAGGCGGCCTCTTTGGCATCAAGCCGGCGCTCGGGGGTCGTAGCATTCTCAGCAGTGAACGCAAAACACGTACACATCATAAGGAAAAAGAACAATCGCATGCTAACCTCGATTTCAATTTTGAGAATCACTCTCATACACACCCGCGGAGTTTATCTTGGTTGCAACTGAGTTTCAATAACAGGATTGAGGTTTCGCCAACAAATTTCCCCTGGTGTCGGGCACCCGACGACCGGCCCCATCGACGGCGAAACAAGCCATCCGACAGACCGCGGACCTCAAAACCATCGGTGAACCCCGAACCCGGCGCGCGAGCGACACATTATAAATAGGTTACTGAACAGGGAGGACCACTCCCCTTCTGCCCAGGTGGTCAAACTAAGCCCAAGGCTACGGAAAAAACCCGCCCTAGCATTGTCCGACGCCAAATGTAAAAAAGTTAGCCTCGCTCGCCAACGCCCCGGGGCAACCCAATCTGGAAGATCGCGCCCTCCCCAACGGCCGAGGTCACCTCAATGCGACCGCCGTGCTGGTCCACCAAACCTTTGACAATGGCCAAGCCCAAGCCGGTCCCCTGCTCACCCGCCGTTCCCCGTGTGGATTTTTTGGTAAAACGACTGAAAAGCTGGTCGTGTTCTGCCGGGTCAATGCCGACACCGGTATCGGCCACGGCCAAAACCACCTCGTCGTCCTCCACGCTCAAAGAAAGGTTCACCGTCCCGCCTTGCGGGGTGAACTTCACCGCGTTGGTCAGTAAATTGTGAAGCATACGAATCACACCGGTCCGATCCGCCTGAATCTGGAGTTCATCAGGGGCTTCCATCACCAAAGTAACGCCCTTCTTATCGGCTGCATAACCGGCGGTTTCCACACATTGCCTGCCGATTTCCACCACGTCAAAATACGCCGGCTCAAGCGCCGGAGGGCGAGAATCCATGGCGCCCACATCCAAAATGTCGTGAATCAGGGTGAGCAGAAATTGCCCGGAGCGTTTTATTCGGGTCATCATGTCGTGCTGGAGCGGTGTGAAATTGTCGGCATGGGACAACAATTCGGACATTCCCAAAATACCCGTGAGCGGCGACCGTAAATCGTGGGAACAGGCAGCGATAAATTCGTCTTTTAAATCGTTGAGTTTCTGCAGCGATTCAACCCGTTTTTGCAATTCATGGTTCAGGAGCTGCACTTCCAAAAACACATTCAAGCGGGCAAACAACTCTTCTTTAACCAAAGGTTTCACCAAGGTATCGGTCGCACCGGCCTT
Organism: Acanthopleuribacter pedis; assembly: GCF_017377855.1. Taxonomy (GTDB): domain Bacteria; phylum Acidobacteriota; class Holophagae; order Acanthopleuribacterales; family Acanthopleuribacteraceae; genus Acanthopleuribacter; species Acanthopleuribacter pedis. The sequence continues at coordinate 53,958 of NZ_JAFREP010000033.1, read as the reverse complement.
AAAAATCTCCAAGGCCTTGGCGCGGTCGTCGGAGACACTGACAACGATAATCGGCAATTCAGCCATGTCCAAATCGCCCCGTACCAGGGTGCACAGATTGCGGTCCCCCAGCATCATCATCCGCTCGTCGAGGATTAACATGTGGACCGGCTGGGACTCGTCCCGCAGCATGTCAAAAACAGCCGCACCATCCGCGGCGACCTGAACCGATACGCCGTATTCCTCGAGGTAACCCGAAAGGATCGCCCGTACCATCGGGTCGCTTTCCAGCAACACCACCGTCAGCCCTTCCATGGCCCGCTCGGGTTTGAGAATTCGATTCACGGTGTTCAGTAACGCGCCCGGCTTAAATCCTTTGGTTAAAAACTCGGTGGCGCCTGCTTCAAACCCTTTTTGCCGACCTGCAAAGGTATCGTCCCCGGTAACAAAAATCACCGGAACCATGCCCTCCCGAAGGTGGGATTTCTCCAGCTTCCCCGCGATTTCCCAGCCCCGTAAACGACGGCACACCTCGTACCCACCCATCCTGGGCATGTTCACGTCCAGCGTGATTAAGGCAATGTCGGGATCAGCCAGCACCGTCTTTAGGGCTTGGTGGCCGTCTTCTGCTTCCAGCGTTTGGTAACCGCCTTTTTTCAGTTCGGCACCAATCATTTTTCGGGATACGCGATTGTCGTCGACAACCAATACTTTCATTCCATAACCTCATGAGGTTGGTGGGTGTGCCGGCAGGGCATTAGGGTGAAGGACACGGGAGGCAGGTATTATCGAAGCGTTTTGGTTAACCAAACGCGGCGAATTTCAGCGGTAAGTCGCGGCTCCTTTAGGTAGAAGTTTTCATAAGCGGCGTCACCGACAAACCATTTCCACAAAAACGCACCGTGACACCAATCGGCGTTTTCCGCCAAAACTTGAAGCCCGATGCGCAGGCATTGCGCTTGTAAAGCAGCTGCTTCATTTGAACTATCTCGCTTGTAATCCCAGGGTTGCGCGGCCGCCAAGCGGGAGCGATTGTAGCCGAGTTCGGTAAATAAAATAGGTTTGCCCACCTTGCGATGGTAGGTTTTCAAATTGCCCATCACCGCTTGCCAGCCCGCGCGAATCGCCGCCGAATCCGGCGTGGGATTTTGGGTCAGGGGGAAGTACGCCTGAATGCCAACGTAGTCGAGCGCATCCCAAAAAGGAACCTTGTGATAGGAATCCCAGTTGGAAGCAAAGGTCAGCGGCGCATCCGTCACCGCGCGCACCGCGGCAATGATGCGCCGCCATTCCGCTTCATGGTGGACCATGCGATCCAACTCGGTGCCGACCACAAAAAGGTCCGCCGAGGAGGTATCACGGGCAAGGGCCACGATCCACTTTTGGTAATCATCGAAGAACCGCCGTTGGGCCGCGGGATCCGCGAAGGTAATGTCACCACGCCAGGAGAAGGGACTGCCCCAATAGGCCAAATGGGGTTTCACCATTTTGTGGAGCCCGGCGCGTTGCGTCGTGCGCAAGGGGTGCAGCACATAATCAGGGACTCGGTTGGCGCGCCACGAACGCCAGCGAATCGAACCATCGGCGTGAATCCGCGCGTAGGGATGGGTGGCGACCGCATTCACGCCCAACCCCTGCAAGGTGCGCAGTTCATCGGCAAAACCGGCGTCGGCCCATTCAGCGCCCCAACCCTGACAGCTAATCGTCATCCCGCGAAAAAACGGGGTTAGGCCACGTGCTTTCGCGCCCGTTTCCGGGGTAACGGCCTCACCGGCGTGGAACCACGGGAGCAGCAGGATCAGCCAAATCATCGCGGCACGCATTATTCGCCCCAGATGTTTTTACCGGGAAACATCGCCGCCTGTTTGCCTAACTTCATGATGGTGGGCGCAATGTCTTCCAAGTCGAGCACCTGATCCGGTAAACCCAGATCTTCCACGGCCTTAGGCATGCCGTAGATGGTACAGGTTTCGGCCGATTGGCTCATGATGTAGTGGCGTTTCTTATGGAGACGCTCACAACTGTCGGCACCGTCGCGGCCCATGCCGGTCATGATCAGCGCGGCGATTTCACCTTGATTGAAAAAGGGTTGCACTGAATCAAACAGCACATCCACCGACGGGCGGCAGGAATTCACCGGCGGCGTTTGGTTGGTGGCCAGGATGTAGCCGAAATCTTCATCCTTCATCAACACCATGTGGTAGCCACCCGGCGCAATATAGGCACAATTGGGTTTGACCAAATCACCGTCCATCGCTTCACTGACCTCGATATCCGTCTTGCGGTTCAAACTGTCCGCCAATGATTTGGTAAATTTAGGCGGCATGTGCTGCACAATCAAGATTGGGAACGGCAAGGGGCCACGCAGATGATCAAAAACCTCGGACAGAGCCTTGGGCCCCCCGGTAGAGACGCCAATCAACAAAAGTTTGGGGCGCGGCAACGACAGACGCCGACGGAACCCAGTTGCCGGTTTTGCCTCCTGACTTGGCGCGGGTGCCGCGGGCGCGGAAGAAGTCGAGCCGGCGGGTTTGTCTTTTAAGAGCGAGGTCCGCCGACTTGGGGTACCGCTCGCGGGTGGCGCCGAGGTTTTGGTTCGTTGGTTGCTTTTGAAACGGGAGCGGAAGGCGGCGCGCCGTCGTAAGTTCGCGATAATGGCGCTCAGGCTGTCGACCAACAGTTTTTGGTTTTCGGCAAAGGAGTTGGTGGCGGGTTTGAGGACAAAATCGACCGCGCCCAGCTCCAAACATTTAATCGTCAACGAGGCCGCTTGGTCCGTGAGCCCGCTCAGCATGACCACATCGATGTGCAGTCGCCGTTTGCGCAATTCCTTGAGCGTGGCCAGGCCGTCCATAATCGGCATTTCCACGTCGAGGGTAATCAGGTCTACCTCGTTTTTTTCCAGGAAATCGAGGGCTTTTTTTCCGTTAGAAACACGGCCGACCACTTTCGTATCATCGATCTCCGCCAAACTACGTGCGATGATCGTTCGATAGGTCGCCATGTCTTCTACGATCAAAACCCTGGTCAACGATTACACTCCCGCAAACTTGAGCAACTCTGGAACCGCCACGATGCCCACCAGGGCATCGTCACGCTTAACCACACCTTCCAAATATTTGGATACCTCCGCATCCATGTGCGCCGGTACCGGCTCGATTTCCTTTTCTTCGCAGCTAATCACGTCACCGATCCGGTCCACGATAAAACCCACGGTATCCTTGTGCGTCTGAATCCCGTGTTTCCGCGCCACGTGGCTCAGCTCCATCGTCGTTTTCATAATCAGCAAGCTGCTTTCATCGTGAATTTCCCGCTGTTTGTAACCAAGCGGCACACTCATGTCGAGCACCGTTACGATTTGGCCCCGCAGGTTCAGAAGGCCGACCAAATGTTCGGCTGACAAAGGCACGCTGGTAAACCGTTGGCTGTAATTGATCTCTTTGATGCCGAGAATGTTGACACCGTACATGCCGTCGTCAATCGAAAACGTCATAAATTGCTTTTCCATGGTTAATCCTCCGCCTTCATCCATGCATCACACGCGCTCATGAGCCGGCCTCCTCGGTGACGGTGAGCAATTCGTCGATGGTTTGAATCAATTCATCGCGGTCTAACTTAATTTGGTACGCGTCAAAGCCTGCTTTTTTGCCTTGTTCGTAGGATTGTGGGTTGTCCAGCGCCGTAATCGCCATCACCGGCATGTCGCGGTAATTGGGGTGGTTTTTGATTTTATAAACCAGTTCGTAACCGTTCATTATCGGCATCTCGATGTCGCTCAAGACCAAGGAGATGTCGTCGTGGGCTTCCAAAAGGTCCCAGGCTTCCTGACCATGAACCGCCTCGATCACATCCATCCCGTGTTCTTCCAGGTAGGTGCGAATCATGGTGCGGAAGAAGGGCGTGTCCTCGGCCAGCAGAATACGGTGGCGTTCGCTGCCCGTAATGATACCCGACTCGCGTTTCTCGTCGAACAAGCCGTAAATATCCAGCACCAAGGTCATTTTTTTGTTGATGATCGTACTGCCCAGCACGCCCTCGCGTTTGACGGTGTCGGTTTGGACGTCCAAACTCGTGTTCACCACGTCGCGCACCCGTGTCGCCACAATCGCATAGGGTGATCGCACCAGGTTGGGGATCAACAGGTACAAAGTACCGTCTTCGTCAGGCACACCCGCTTTGCAATTGAGTTTTTTCTCCAAGCGGAACAGGGGAATGTTCTTACCGCCGACTTGGATGTACTCCTCATCGCCGACCTTCTCGATATCATCGATGTTGACCTTTTCGATCCGCGTGATAAACGACAGCGGCAAGGCGAAATTTTCCTCCGGGTGGTTGTTGAAGATCAGGATCGACTGCGACTCGTGGTGCGAAGCGTGACTGTGCAAGGCGCTGTCTTGCTCGTGCATGTCCTGCAAGTTGTCGAACTTGAGTTGGGCCGTCGACGAGATGCCGTTGCAGTCCAAAATACAAATCACGCGGCCGTCGCCGAGGATCGTGGTCCCGTGGAACACCTTAATGTCCTTTAAGAAACTGCTCAGCGGTTTGACAACCACCTCTTCCACGTCGCGAATGCGGTTTACCAACAACCCATATTGGTTGACCCCAACCCGCAGCACAACAATATAGAAGGTGCGACCGCTGGTTCGACGATCATCGCCCTTGCGTTTTTTGCCCATCAGGTCGGCCGCGGAACTGCGCCCTCGCCGGTCCGACATATTCTCGCGACGATCTTCCTTCCGGTTTCCGTCTTCGTCGATGTAGGTCCGCTTCAATTGCAACACGTCGGCCAACCGCAGAATTGGCAGCAACCGACCGCGCAACCGGAAGATTTCGTGACGGCCGACCCGCTCCAACTTCGAAGCGATTTCGTGCTCTTTAATGCGCACGATTTCTTCAATATTGGTCTGCGGGATGGCAAAATCCGCACCCTCTACGTCGACAATAACCGCGGAAACAATCGCCAGGGTCGTGGGCAGCTTGACCAAAATGGTGGTGCCTCGCCCCAAATCGGAGGACAAGTCAATGGTGCCGCCCAGCTTCTCGAAGCTGGTTTTCACCACATCCATCCCGACCCCGCGACCGGAGATTTCGGTAATTTCCGAGGCCGTGGAGAAACCTGGCCGAAAAATGATGTTCAACGCCTCGCGTTTGCCCATCGCCTCCGTTTCTTCCACGGTACACAACCCTTTTTCAATGGCCTTGCGTTTGAGGATGTCGGTATTGATCCCCTTGCCGTCGTCGGTAATTTCCAAATTCACCTGGCCACCCTCGTGGTACGCCTTCAGCGAAAGCGTGCCGTGAGAGGCCTTACCCGATTCAATCCGTTCTTCCGGCATCTCAATTCCGTGGTCGATGCTGTTGCGCACCAGGTGGGTCAGCGGGTCCGTAATGGAGTCGATAATGGTACGGTCCAGTTCAACCTCGGTCCCCTCCAACTCAACCTCGATCTTCTTACCGAGCGACTTGGACAGGTCCCGCACCATACGCGGTACCTTGTTGAATACCGCACCAACCTGCTGCAACCGCGTCTGCATCACGCTTTCCTGGAGCTCGGTCAAACGTTGGTTCAAGCTCTGCAACTCGGGCAAATCTTTGTTATCCAACCGCTGTACCAGTTGGTTCCGCGACAGAATCAACTCACCGGCCAAGGTCATGAGTTTGTTCAGCAAGGCGGTGTTCACGCGAATCGTGGTGCTCCCCGTGGAGGCACCGCTCGCCGCGGCCGATTTCTTGGCACCGGCCGGTTTGGGCGCCGGCTTGGCAGCCGGTTTGGGCGCCGGTTTCGCGGGGGGCGCCTTGGCTGCCGGCTTGGCCGGGGCGGGCGTGGGGGCAGGCGCCGCTTTGGCGGGCGCCGCTTCCACGGGCGCCGCGGCGGCAGGGGCGGCAGGCGCCGCGGCGGGCGCGTCGTACAAACGCTTGACCCCGTCGCGATCTAATTTTTCCAGTTCACCCGCTTCAACGCGCAAGGAGGCACCGGCAAATTCTTCGTCCAAAACCGTGGCAAAAACGACCTTGGCCTTCGCAACGCCGTCTTGCTCCAGCCCACCGTCTTCCCACACCAAGGAGCCAAAAGAATTCAGATAAGCCGTCAGCGACTTAAAATCCTTCTTTTTCATTTTTTCAATGTGAACCTCGCGCTCCAGTGGCAACCGGTACACATTAAAACCTTTGTTCATCAAGCCGTTGACCTCGTCCAAGGTCAACAGTGAATTGCCACCCGGCGAAACCTCCGCCGCGGCGGGCGCCGCGGGCGCATCCGGCTCCGGCTCGGCCGCCGTCGCGGGGGCCGCACCACCCGTATCGCCGCCTGGCAAATGGCCTTTACCTTTAATAAGTTGATCCAATATTTCCAGCTCGTCGGCAATCGGAACATCGTCCTGATTGGCCAAATCGTTGAGCATCGCTTTGAGTAGATCCGTCCCGCGCAAAAGCGAGTCCGTCGCCACCGACGTCATTTCGGCACGCCCGCCGCGAATTAAATCAAGCAGGCTCTCCATGTAGTGGGACAGCTCCTTAATGGCTTCAAAGCCAAGGAAACCACTGCCCCCTTTGATGGTGTGAATCGAGCGGAAAATTTGGTTGATGTCGTCAGGGTTAACCCCCTCGCTTTCCAAGTCCAGCAATTTGCTTTCGACGACTTCAATGTGCTCGATGCTTTCTTCCCGAAATCCATTGATAAGTTCCGCATCTTCAAATTCGAAATCCGACATAACGCGATCCTTCAAAGCGTGTTTAAGGCAAGGTCAAGGTGATAACCACGCCGCTGTTCGATAAAGGGTGATTGTTGAATGGAATAACCCACATTTTAGAATTGAAACCCACTGAATACAAAGAACAAAAAACGAACACCGCGCGACGGCGGGCTGGTTTTGAGATGTTGGTGGGGCCTTGATAGTTCTCTTCGACCAAATTGGGAAGAGATTTAGATTTAAGCCGCATTTCTCGCAAAGCTTCGCCATGACGGGGAAAAACACGCCAAAAACCACCGAATCCCGACGACACAAGTCTTTGCCCTTGCCGCCTGAACACAACATCCCCGGCCCATCCCGAGCCCGCCACCGATCATTGCCTACCCTCGAACGCGACGCGAATCAATACCGGCGACGCCCCCGGTATACCTCCCACCCACCGCCATGTAGCTTCGCCAAACTGCACATCGAACCACCCAACACCACCAAATAAACGACTTGCCCGAAAAAAGATAAAGTCACCATTACTTTAACGGTTGCCTCATTCACCACGGAATCAAGGCCGCACCCCGCTCGCCTACCCCGCCAAGATCATTGAAATCTCGGCGCGCTCCGTTTATTCTTGTCAAAAGTTATCCTACGATGTTTGCCCTCAAGCTGTTACCACGCATCGGCCCGAACCCGCAACGGTCCCCCGGGGTGGTTGCGTCGCGCTTCAGGGCAACCAGCTGAACCCGCAAGAATTTTTGGCGTTTCCACGCTGAAGTTTTTGATTTTCATCCGATAGGAAGATTAATCCGGTATTTATTGCGGCACCCGGAAACCCTCGATTTACACGGCTGAGACACCTTTATGGCTAAAAAAAAGAAACATCCCCAAGTTGCCGACCGTCAGGAAATCCAAATCATCCTGGGCAAACTGATGAAAAAGGCGCAAGGCATTAACCTCAAGCTCAGCGGCGAAAAAGTACGCTGCTCCATTCTAGATGAATTGGACGAGGGCTTGATCCTACGCATGGACGCCGAGGTTCGCGAACAACACGGCCTGCAACCCCGCATGCCCATTGCCATGAACTTTTATTACGAGGGCAAAGAATACTACGGCGGCTCGAAGGTCCTGGGTTACGGCAAATATGAGGGCAAAGAAGCACTGCGCCTCGCCTACCCCGAATCATTTAACATCAACGACGACTTCGGCTTAACCCAACTCCACCTCACCCCGCGTATCCCGGTCACCTTTACGTCCACGCTCAATAAGTTGTGCGACGGGCAAATCGTCAACATCGGCGTCAATGGGATTGACCTCAAAAACGGCGAAAACGAACCCACCAAAGAGTTGCTCGCCCTCAACATCGACACCAACGTCGGTTTCGAAATCTCGCCCGAATTACGCATCCACTGTCCTGGCAACCTCCTCTATATCCAGACGTTTGGGGAAGGACTCGTCGGGATTGAGTTCATTGGACTGGATAAGGAAACCTCCAAGAAACTCGGCGATTGGATCACCGAAGAATCCCTCAAACGCCGCAACCAAGATCTGCACTTCCTCCGGGAACGCCGCAACCGCAAAGACAAACCCAAACCCAACGCGGGCAACAGCCAGGCCGAGGGAGAAGGCGAAGCCAAACTCCGGCTGGAGGACGACTACGGCAACACCGTCTATTCCGACGGCGAAGCCTACATTCTCATCCTCTCGCGCGACAAAGACCTGATTGGCCGCATGGGCAAAAGCCTCAAGCGCAAGTACGGCGTGCTCATCTCAAAAGGCCGCTTCAGCAACGCCCAAAAAATCATCGAACACTACCAACCCGTCCTGATCCTCATCGACGCCAACCTCGGCGCCCTTTCCGGTTTCGACGTCTGCAATACCATGCAGTCCCACCTGGAAGAGAAACAGGCGGTGGTCATCATGGGCGCGGGCGGCGAGGAACTCAACCTCTTCCGCGCACGCGCCATTCAAGGCGGCGCCTTCGATTACATCGTCAACGATCCCTTCCGCCCACTTTCTTTTTTTAAAACCGTCGAAGAGTTCGTCGCACTGGCTACGGATCAACCTTAGTCGCTGTTTCAGTCGCGGTCCCCGCGCCATCCTGGGCACAGGGCCCCTCATGATCGTGCGCCCCTTCGGCGACCCCCGTCTTAAACAGCGACTCCCCGGGCAGCGGCAAAGGATCGTAACCCCCGCGACTAAACGGGTTACATCTCAGTATCCGATAGGCGGTCAAAAACAGCGCCTTGGGCAAACTATAGGTCTTAAAAGCCTCTAAACCATAGGTAGAACACGAGGGATGGAACCGACATACCGCGGGGAACATCGGCGAAATGCAGTAGCGATAAAACTGGATCAACATCACAGGAACAAAATTAATCACCTTGCGCAGGGTTTCCACGGCCCACCTCACTTAACCCGCACAATAAGTCCCGAGCGATCCCAAAGTCAACCGAGGATGGTTGGCGTTCCATGATTGCATTCATAAAACATTGGTTTGACTTTCTTATTTCTCTGGATCGTAGGATTGATACAGGATGGGCGGGTTACCCTTTTCACGACCGGGCAAGGAGGCGCCGCGGATGGATGGGTCCACCTGGATCGCGGTTCTTCAAACGCCGATCATTCGATTTCGCGATCCATCGAGATCGTCCGTGGGAAAAGTTCGGCGACATTCATGGGTAAAAGAATGGGGAACCGCGAATGGGGAACCGCTCACCTGCACATCTTTGGGTTTATGGGTTTTGTTGGTGACAGCCATGCATGGTGTTCATGGAAATAAACGAAGCAACGGCCTCATCCGCATGCGCGATCCGAAACGCAAGGGATCAACCGTTCATCGCCATCCTCTTTTCATCCTAAGATCCTAAGAAATAAAGCGGATACCAACTCCAGCCTAGCCAAGCCGGCACCCGCTCATCTCAAACATCATCCATGCATGATGACCTGCATCAACGCCTTATCACTCTCCGCTTCCAAGAGCGCGACCCGCGTCTCCTCACGCATCACGAATTTGGCAATTTGGGAGATTTGGTTGAGGTGGTCGACCGGCTGGTCCTCGGGACTGAGCAACATGAAGACCAGCGAGATGTCGGAACCACTGTGCTTACAGGAAATCGGCTGCCGCACCCGCGCAATCACCACCAACGTGGTATCGATATCATTGCTGTAGGTATGCGGCAACGAAATGCCGTGTCCCAACAAGCTGCTGAACTCTTCCTCGCGCAGGACCAACTCGCGCAGCAAACGGTCGTGGTCTAGCTTGGGGTATTCTTTGACCAAAATCGACAGCATGTCGCTGTAAAGCGCCTCAAGGCTGTCCGCCTCGGAAGTGAGGGTCCACTTCCGATTGGAGGGAATCTCCAAGCCACCGGAGACCGGCGCCAAGGTCAACAGAAGGCCCTGACCCTCCGCGTCGGCTGGGACATAGGGATAGAGCTCGCCTTCGTAGAGACACATCAACACGTTGTCCGCGTCTTTGTAGGCTTGAACGTTGGTGGACAGGCGGCGAACTTTGAGTTCTTCGCGCTCTTCCTGAGCCAAAGCGGCCCGAAGCTGAAGGCTCTGCCAAACGACGCGACCCACCAACAGACGGGCGTTAACCACGCCCATATCGGCCTGCTCCGAGACCCAGCGGTAGATGGACGCTTTTTTGAGCAAATCCTCCCAGCGTTGGCACAGCAGGCGGTTGAGATCTTCGTTTTCGGTAAAAGCCACAAAGTGACCGACGCCGTAAAGGTTGGGGTTGTGTTCCGGGTCGATTTGCATCGCGTTTTCGTTGATCGCAATCAGGCCCTCACGGCGCGCCAGTTTGACCTCGCGCGGATTGGTATCGATCAGGACCACGCTCGTCCCGCTTTCCTGAATAAACTGCGCGATAAGGCGTGCGAGTTTGTGGGCGCCGACAATCACCCAGCCCTTGGGTTTGGGCTCCAGGACGCCCAAGGCCTTGCCGACAAATTTGGCGGTAAATCCTTGAAAAATCACCGTACCGGCGATGATGGAGTAGGTGAACGTCTCGAGAAAACCCGCTTCCTCGAAATTGAGGTTGCCGAGGTGGAAGGCACAAATTGAAGCCATTGAGGCGGCCACAATCCCCCGTGGCGCGATCCAACTCAGGAACAACTTTTCCCGTAGGTTCAGCGAGCTTTTATAGGTGGAAATAAAGATGTTGAGCGGCCGAACGATGAACATCACGCCACCCACCACAATCAGCAATTCCCAACCGTAGTTGATGAACTTTTTCAGTTCTAGATTGGCGGCGAGAAGGACAAACAGCAGCGAAATCAGCAGGTCCTTGAGTTCGACCTTGTATTCGATGATGCGGTCCAGTTCGGGCGTATCCTTGTAGCCGACCAACAGGCCGGCCACGGTTACCGCGAGCAAACCGCTCTCCGTCACCAGGCTGTCGGACAACGAGAAGATGATCATGGCGGTGGCCAACACAAAAATGTTGAGGTATTCCTCCGGCACCCATTTGCGTTTGAGTACTTGGTAAAGCGCGCCGCCGCCCACCAGACCCAAAACCATGCCCACGATGAACCGCAAGGCAAAGTTGAGAATCGAAATGGTGTCGGAACTGCCGCCGAACAAATTGAGCACGTAGGTGCCGAGCATCCCGCCCTGGGCAGAATCGTGCAGGTAAACGCTCACAAACCACTCGTAGCAGAGCAGGGCGATAAAAACGCCGATGGGATCGATGAGCACGCCTTCCCAGTGAAGGATGTGGTGAATGTTCTTTTTAACCCCGATGCGCTGCAGCAGCGGCCCGATCACGGTGGGCCCGGTCACAATGATGAGACTGGCCGCAAAAAGACAGAAGGGCCAGGGGAAATCGAACACCAGCTTTATCAGAAGCGTGGATGTAAGCCATGTGACGGCGATACCATAGGTCAGCACACCCCATATTTCTTTCGAGACCTGACGGAAGCCTTTCACATCCAGGGTCAGGCCGCCCTCGAATAAAATTAAACCGACCGCCAACGAAATCAGCGCGTTCAGTCCGTGCCCCAAATCCTTGGGATGGACGATATCGAGCACCTCGGGACCGGTCAAAATACCGCCGATCAGCAAGACCACAATTGCAGAAACCTTGAGTCGCCAGGCAATGACTAGAAAAAAAACTCCTAAGGCGGTTGCGGTCGCAAACGTAGTAATCAAATGATGACTGTCCATAAAACCTGCGATTACTCCTTAAAACGTCCATTTTGCGAAATTTCTTTACAAACCTCCGGCAAACCGGTTAAAAGAGGGAATCTTCCGTTCCCGCCTTCCCAAGCGCACCGGCCCATAGCCAAACAGGGTCGTGTTCCGCTAACCTACAGGCGTTTCCTCAATGTTTACCATGCCAAGAAATGAGTGAGACCTCTCGATCATAAAGGAAATCGGGGATTGATTGCGGTTTTCTCTCAGTTTCTTGAGACGCCAGGAGAACACCATGACCATTAACTATAAGGACTTGGTCCTTGAAGAGCTCAATTACAACTCATATTTACAGCTCCCGCAACTTTTGAATCTCCAACACCTTCGCTCAAATCCGCAACACCCTGACGAAATGTTTTTCATCATCATTCACCAAACCGCCGAGCTGTGGTTTAAGGAAGTGCTGCACGAAACCACCAAACTCGTGGCCGGTTTTCGCGAGAATATGGTGTCGCGCGCACTGAAAGCGATCAAACGGATCGGTGCGATTATGGAGTTGCAGGTGGCCCAAATTCGCCTGCTCTCCACCCTGACCCCGGTCGAGTTCGCGGGTTTTCGCGATTTGCTGAAACCGGCAAGTGGCTTTCAATCGGCCCAGTTCCGCGAGGTTGAATTCACCTACGGCCTGCGCAACCCCTTTTTCCTCAACTTCTTCGAAAAGTTGCCCGACATCAAAAAACGCCTTGAAAACATCCAAAACCAGCCCTCGGTTTACGATGAAGCGCTGCGTTGTTTGAAGCGCGCGGGTTATGCGGTTCCCGAGGCGGTTCTCGGCCGCGACGTGACCGAATCGCCGCAATGCAACGAAGACTTAGCCGCTTTATTCCAGAAGATTTACGAGGATCCCAAACAAGAATTCCACTGGGTGTTGCTGTTTGAAGCCATGGTTGATTTGGACGAGAAGTTGATGCTGTGGCGCAAGACCCACGCGGTGATGGTGGAGCGCACCATCGGTCGCAAAATGGGCACCGGCGGCAGTACCGGCTGGCAGTTTTTACGTACCCGCGAAGATCTCAAATGTTTCCCCGAGCTGTGGGACGTGCGCAATTCCATCGGCGCGGGCGCGTATTAGCCCGCATTTCTCACAAGGATTCGCAGCGAGTAACAGAAAGCCTTGTCAGAAATACGGGTTAGTCCTTTTTCACCCGCCCTCACCCCCACCCATCCTGTTTCCAAGGGAGGTCCCTCATGAATGGAGCTTTATCAGGTAAACGCGCGCTGGTTTGCGGCGCGTCACAAGGTATCGGTGCCGCCATCGCGGCGGCCTTGGCCGACATGGGTTGCGCCGTCACGGCGCTGGCCCGAACGCAAGAAAAACTCGAGGCGGTGGTGACCGCCCTTCCCGGCGACGGCCATCGCGTGGTCGCCCTTGATATCGGTGACTGGAACGCGCTGAACACGGCGATCAGCCTCGAACTGGCCGAAGGCGATATCCAGATTCTTATTAACAACAGCGGCGGCCCGGCACCCGGCCCCATTTCCCAAGCGCCGGCCGAGGCCTTTAGCGCCGGCCTTCAGAACCACATCATCGCGGCTAACGGCCTGACACAGCTCCTGTTACCTGGCATGAAACGCGCGGGTTACGGGCGTATTATTAACATTATTTCAACCTCGGTCAAAATCCCGATCCCCAACCTGGGCGTCAGCAACACGATTCGCGGCGCCATGGCGAGTTGGGCCAAAACCCTGTCCCTCGAAGTCGCCGCCGACGGCATTACCGTCAACAACATCCTGCCGGGTTTCACGCAAACGCCGCGCCTGGATAAGCTGATCGCCGCCACCGCCACCCGTTTGGGTAAAAGCGAAGACGAGGTCGCGCAAATGTGGCGCGAACGCGTGCCCGCCCGTCGTTTCGGTGATCCCAAGGAAACCGCCGCCGCGGCCGCGTTCCTCGCTTCGCCCGCCGCCGGTTACATCAACGGCGTTAACCTCCCGGTTGACGGCGGAAGGACGGGTTGCTTATGATTTTCGACGTTTTTTTCTCGATTTGCCAAACCGAGGTCGACGGTTATATGCCGGACGAACGGCGCATGCTGCTCAACTTCTTCGACCAAGTCCGTTTGGCCGATGAACTGGGTTACCGCTGCGCTTGGGTCGCCGAAACCCACCTCTCCTGCCAAGTTCAAAAAGAAAACAAGGCTCCCGTCATTCCCGATTTCAAAGGGGAAATCGGGCTCAATACCGACATCTTCCAGGTCGCCCACAAGGTTTTCGCCCAAACCAAAAACCTGGAAGTCGGTTCGGCAATTCTCAACATCCAGTGCAACGGCGGCCCCATCGCCCGCGCCGAGGCCCTGCGCACGGCCCTCCTGTTGCACGGTTTGGACGAACGCGAACAACGCAAATTGCAAATCGGTTTTGCAAGCGGGCGCTTCCCCTTCTCCAACACGCCCTACGGCATCTTGCCGCGTAACCCGGTGGAAGAAGCGGGCTGGCGCGCGGTAAAAGGCAAAATCTTCCGCGAGGCCTTGGAAATTTTCCTGCGTTTCATTCGCGGCGATGTGTTCAGCTCGGAAGAAGTCGCACGCCAAACGCTGAGCCGCCCGGATTTCCGAAGCGACGAAGACTGGGAAAAGGTGCTCAAGGCCCACGGTTCCACGGTGGACCACATCGATTTGGCACCGCGATGGGTGTTCGAAAAAGTCGGCGTCATTCCCTTCGAGGCCCCGCTCGACTTGCTATGGCTGACCATCGGCGCCCACGACGCGGCGACCCAAGACTACGCCAACACCTTCTATCCCTGCGGCGTGTTTAACCTGTCGATCACACCCTCGGCCCAAATCGAGGCCACCCACCAACGCATGTTGCAAAGTTTCCACCCGGACGGCGGGCCTTGGAAACGCACCTACATGCCGCGTACGGTGCTGGTATTTATCGACGAAACACCCGGTATCTCCGACGCGGAACGCAACCGGCGCGCGCGCGAAAAAGCCAACCACGCCTTATCCAATTATTGGAAGGCCTTGCAGGGCACCATCGACCCCGAGCGCATCAACCAAGCGGTCGACAACGCCCTGGTCGGTTGTTCGGCGAGCATTTTGGACCAAATGCGCGAACGTTTTGACGACGACGACCGCTTGATGCTCTGGTTTGACTTCAACAACCATGACAACGACGAAGTGAAACAAAACATGCGGTGGTTCATGGAACTGGTCGGCAAGCATTTTTGCTAGACCTTAAACCGGCCGCCACCGGCGGCCGAGGGGGGACAGCGTGATCGAATTAAACAACTTCATTGACGGTACCTTTCGCGCCCCGGCGACCGGGCGGTACCTCGACAATGTCAACCCGGCAACCGGCGCGGTTTACGCCAAACTGGCGGCCTCGGATGCAAGCGATGTCAACGCGGCGGTCGAAGCGGCGAAACGGGCGTTTCCGGCATGGTCGACAACGCCCTTGGCCGAACGCGCCAAAATGCTCCACCGCATCGCGGACGGCATCGAGGCGCGCCTGGATGAATTTGCGGCCACGGAATCAATGGATCAAGGCAAGCCGGTTTCCCTGGCCCGTGCGATTGATATCCCGCGCGCGGTTTGGAACTTTCGCTATTTCGCGGATGCGATGCAGCACCACACCGAACAAGCGACCCATATGGACGCCAAGGCGCTGAACTACGTCAACCGCAAAGCGGTCGGCGTGGCCGGCTTGATTTCGCCTTGGAACCTGCCCTTGTACCTGCTGACCTGGAAAATCGCACCGGCGCTGATTACGGGCAACACCTGCGTGGCCAAACCTTCTGAAATGACCTCCCACACGGCCGTCCTGCTGGGCGAGGTCATGCAGGCGGCCGGTCTGCCCGACGGCGTGTGTAACCTGGTCTTCGGCACCGGGGTTGACGCGGGTTCGGCCCTGGTCGGCCACCCCGATGTGCCGCTGATTTCCTTCACCGGCGGCACCGCCACGGCCAAACACATCATGGGTGATTCGGCCGAACATTTCAAAAAACTCAGCCTGGAGCTGGGCGGCAAAAACGCCTTTTTGGTGTTTGCCGACTGCGATTTGGAAGCCTGTTTGCCGGTTGCCCTGCGCGCGGCCTTTACCAACCAGGGCGAGGTGTGCCTGTGCGGTTCGCGCATCTTTGTGGAACGACCGATTTTCGACGAGTTCCTGCGCCGGTTCAGCGCCATGGCGGGTGAACTACGCGTCGGCGATCCCAAGGATCCGCAAACCAACATGGGCGCCCTGGTGAGCGCGGCCCACCGCGATAAGGTCCAGAGTTACATCGACTTGGCCCGCGAGGAAGGCGGCACCATTCACACCGGCGGCAAGGCGCCCGAGTTACCCGCCGAACTGCAAAACGGCTTTTTCCTGGAACCCACGGTGGTCAGCGGCTTGGCCCCGGACTGCCGCGTTCAACAGGAAGAAATTTTTGGGCCGGTGGTGACCATCACCCCCTTTGACCGCGAGGAAGACGTGGTTGCATGGGCCAACGGCACGCGCTACGGCTTGTCGGCCACGATTTGGACGGGCGACCTGACGCGCGGCCACCGCGTGGCCCACGCCATGGATGCCGGCATCATTTGGGTCAACACCTGGATGCTGCGCGACCTGCGCACCCCGTTCGGCGGCATGAAGGCGTCCGGGGTCGGCCGCGAGGGCGGCGCCCATTCCATTGACTTCTACACCGAGGTCCAAAACATCTGCATCCAGTACGGTTCGTAAGGAGTCAAAGCATGAGCGAACAGAGCCAATCGTTTTCCACCGACAAAGCGCCGGAACCGGTCGGCGCCTATCCCCACGCCCGCAAAGTGGGGAACCTGCTGTTCTTAAGCGGGGTCGGCCCCCGCAAACCGGGCACCAAAGAAATTCCCGGTGTCACCCTCAACGAAGCGGGCGAAATTACCGCCTACGACGTGGCGGTGCAAACCCAATCCGTGATCGACAACATCCGCATCATTTTGGAAGCCTCGGGCAGCAGCCTCGAACAGGTCGTCGACGTTCAGGTTTTCCTGACCAACATGAAGGACGACTTCCCCATTTTTAACAAAGTGTACGCGGACACCTTCGCCCCCATCGGCGCGACCCGCACCACCATCGAGGTCGGCGCCCTCCCGACACCGATTGCCGTTGAATTTAAGGTGATCGCCACCGTTTGACCAAAACGGCGCGATTAAACCTTTGGCGCGGTTAACAAATGCGTTAACAAGGCGGTGGCGCTTTGGCGCGCCGCCTCGTTGTAGCGCGCGGGCAACTGAACCGAGGCCATCGATTCCTCGTTGAAATACAACCCAATTAAGCCATAGGCCGCCTGCCAGGCGCGTTCCTCGCCCGCTTGCGGATAAATCCCGCTGAGGACCGCCGCCAGACGGGTCACAAAATCATCGAGCCACTCCGTCAACATCGTTTGAATGTCGGGATAACGGCGCGATACCGCGATCAGGTGTTCCATCATCATCACCTCGTGGTCGCCCTGATCCTCGTCTTGTTGGGGAAAAAACAACGCAACCACGCCCGCCACATCCAAGCCCGCGCCCATATGGGCCAAAAGTTCGTCTACCTGACTGTAGTAGCGGGCGACCATACGCTTGGCCAACGCCAGCACCATGTCGTCACGGTTACCGAGGTAATGGCGCACCAAACCGCGGCGAAACCCCGCCTGCTCGGCCACCCGTTCCAACGAGGTGCCGTCGAACCCGTATTTGCCGACACAAACCTCAAAGGCGTCGAGGATCATGGCCCGACGTTCCTCCGACATATTTTTGCGTCCCATGGCAAACCTCCTAACGGACCGCTGAGCCCTAGCCCGCATTTCTCACCAAGATTCGTCGTCGGCCCCGAAAAGGTTTCAGATAGATGAACGGGTGGGATGGTGCAACCACCCAAGGCGGCTCTTTTTTTAAATTGTCACGTTTGACAAAGTAAAACAAGCACTCTATATTTTGTCGCAGTTGACAATCTATTCTCGCCGACGGGGTTCGATTCGGCGGGTCCACCCGTTTTCAGGTGCGCGAACCACCAACATCCGGGTATGCTGCAATCAAATCTTCATCATTCCAAGGAACCTCCTATGGCCGCGCTGCTTGAAAAGCGCCGCACATTGATCGGGCTCGCCCTGATTTATGCCGCGGCATTTACCAACCAAAATTGGGTTTGGGGTTTGCTTTATCTTTTCTGGGTGATACCCGACTTGTTCACCGGCGAAACCCATTTCATCGAACATCTCCGTCGCGACACGGACCCCGTCCTCTACTGGATCGTGATGGTAACCCTGCTCGTCCTCAGTGCCTACGTGCTGATCGAACCCTTATTGCAAAAACTGACCTAGGAAGGATTTATGATTCACTTACCCAAAGAAGCCTACACCTCCGCCGAATGGTTTGACCGCGAGCAACAAACCCTTTTCGCCAACCAATGGCAGTTCCTCGGGTTCAGC
The DNA here is from genome assembly GCF_017377855.1 of Acanthopleuribacter pedis. Taxonomy (GTDB): domain Bacteria; phylum Acidobacteriota; class Holophagae; order Acanthopleuribacterales; family Acanthopleuribacteraceae; genus Acanthopleuribacter; species Acanthopleuribacter pedis. Next base: position 35,727 of record NZ_JAFREP010000033.1, on the reverse strand, counting down.
GAGGACCTGGCCAAACCCGGCTGTTACATGACCCACCAAGTCGGCCCCTACAACCTCTTTGTCGTCAAGGGACGCGACCACCGCCTGCGCGCCTTCCACAACATCTGCCGCCACCGCGGCACTCAACTGTTGCGCGCCACCGGAAAAGCCGAAAAAACCATTACCTGTCCCTACCACGACTGGACCTACTCGCTGAACGGCGAACTGATCGGAGTCCCCCGCCAGGCGGAGGAATTCCCAAACCTGGATCGCGAAAAGTTTTGTCTGTTCAAAGCCTCCATCGAAACCTGGCTGGGCATGATTTGGGTCCATCCCGATCCCAACGCCACCCCGCTGCCCCAGTGGTTGCAGGGCGTCGACCACACCATCGGGCCCCACCGCCCGGAGGAATTGGTGGAATACGCGGACGGCGCCACGGATCACGTCATTAACGCCAACTGGAAAATCGTGGCCGAGAACTACATCGACGGCTACCATTTGGCCCACCTCCATTCGCAAACCCTGACCATGTACGACCATGACCGGCAGCAAACGGGTTTTGTCGGCCCACATTTTTGGTTTTATGAACCGCTCACCGACGATTACGCCGCGAACCTCAAGAAACAGGCACCGGCTCCGGTGATTGACCATTTCACCGAGGCCATGCCCATCGGCGCCTACGTCCCGCTGCTTTTCCCCAACCTCGGCATCACCGCAACCGAGTCCACCTGGACGATCTTCCACATCATCCCCATGGCCGCCGATAAAACACGGGTGGTCACCCGCACCAAACTCAAACCGGCCTCCGATTGGGAATACAGCAAACAGGTCATGCGATCAGTAAGCGCCTTCACCGGCAAAAAACCCAAATACGCGGATGGGGACGCGGAAGACCCGATGGCAAGCGGTGATGTCATGGCCGAGGATATTTACGTGTGCGAGGCGCAACAGCGCGGAATGGCGTCGCCACTGTACCAAATCGGTGCGCTGGCCGCGGTACAAGAAGCCTCGGTGGCCGGCTTCCAAAAACGGGTTGAAGAAGCCATGAGGGCCGAGGTGAAACCACCCGCCGCCTGGGAAGTGTAACCATGCCACAACCACCACGGGGCCCCTTCCCGCTCAAAGTCACAGAGGTACACGCGGTCGCCGAACGCGCCAAAACCCTGGTGTTCGCGGTACCGGCGGAACTGCAGCCCCAATTCACCTGGCGCGCGGGCCAATTCATCACCGTTCACCCGATCATCGACGGCAAACAGGTGCAACGCGCTTATTCCCTGTGTACCGGCCCGGTCGCGGGCGGTTCGCCGTCGATCACGGTGCAACGGGTGGAAAACGGCCTGGTTTCCAACTACCTCCACGACCACATCGGGGTGGGCGACAGCCTGTTGGTCAGCCCACCCCGAGGTAATTTTTGCGCCGACATCCAGGCGAAAAACCACCGTACCTACTACGCCTTCGCGGCGGGAAGCGGCATCACCCCGATCTTCGCGCAGGTTCAACAAATCCTGGCGACCGAAAGCACGAGCCACATTTTTCTGTTGTACGGCTGCCGCGACGAGGACAACATCATCTTCGCCAAGGCGTTGGAAGACTTAGCAGCCAAGCATCACGGCCGCCTCCAGGTCGACATCACCCTGAGTCGTCCCCGTTCCCACCAATGGCGCGCGATGTTTTCAACCCGACCCCGGTGGACCGGTGCCACGGGCCGCATCGACGGCGCGCGCGTCAAAGAATGGGCGATTGCCAACCCGCCCCCCAACCAAACCGTGCGTTACCTGGTGTGCGGGCCGGGCGACATGATCGACACCGTGATCAACGCGCTGGGGGAGATCGACGTGGCCAAAAGCGACATCCTTAGCGAACGCTTCGGCGCCGCGGCAAAAAAGGGCGGATCAACAGGCTCAGCCGCCACCCTTTCGGTAACCCTCGCGGGCAAAACCACCCAAATCCCGGTCGCGGCGGGCCAAACCCTACTCCAAGCCATGACGGCGGCAGGCGTCGAAGCCCCGTTTAGCTGTCAGGCCGGCGTCTGTGGTTCCTGCCGCGCCAAATGCACCAAAGGCCGTGTGGAGCAACCGGGCGCCGCCGCGCTCAGCGAAAAGGAACGCGCCGACGGCTACGTGCTAACCTGCCGCGCCCAACCCACGGAGGCCCAAGTCGCCGTGCGTTTTTAGCGCACTCAATAAAAATCCCAGCGGCCGCCTTTGTAGAGACGTTGGAGGACGAGGTCGCTTTCGCGGTTGACCGGGACCTTTTCGCGGTCGTCGACCACGCCTTTGCCGAAATGGAACATGCTCTGAATCGCGTCGCGGTTGAGGTAACGGGTCGGGACCGTCGGCTCCGGTAAGGCCAGAATACTTGCGCGCACATCGACCGCGGCTTGGGGCGGCACCTTCCAACCGAGGATCCAGCCCCACTCACCCATGGTGGGAATGTGGTTGTGGAAACCGGTGGTTTGTAGCTCGGCGGCGGCCATGGAATTCCAAATGCACAAAAAGGCTTGGCGCGAGAAAAAAGGGCTGCCGGCCTGGGTGACCATCACCCCGCCGGTGGCGAGATGGTGCTCGGCCAGCCGGTAAAACTCCACCGTGTAAAGTCGGGCCAGGTCGACCGTTTTCGGGTCGGGTAGGTCGATTAGGATGACATCGTACAGGGCTTGGGTCTGTTTGAGGTAGCTGTAGGCGTCGCCGTGGACAACCTGAACGCGGGGGTCTTGCAAGGCGCCCTGGTTGAGTTCGCTGAGGAACGGGTGTTGGTTGGCCAAACGGGTGACGGCCGGATCCAGATCAACCAATACAATGGTTTCCACGCTGTCGTATTTGAGCAGTTCGCGTGCGGCGAGGCCGTCGCCGCCGCCGAGTATCAGCACGCGACGATGGCTCGCGCTCAGCCCCATGGCCGGGTGAACCAAGGGCTCGTGGTACAAGGCCTCGTCGTAACTGCTGAATTGTTGGTGCCCGTTAAGGTACAGCCAATAATCATCCTTCCAACGGGTGAGTACAATGCGCTGGTAGGGCGTTTGTTCCTGGTACACCACTTTGTCGCGATACTTTTTTTGTTCCCCGTACATGACAATGGGTTCGGCGACCGCGGTCAAAAGGAAAAACCCGAGGAACAATAGCACAAAGGCAAAATTCAGGATGTTGCGTCCGGCCAATTGGGCCCCAAACACCCGCGTCAGCGCCAGTGCCGCAACCAAGTTCACCAAACCCAGCAAGATCGGCGTGTAGGTCAGCCCGAGATAGGGCAGCGCGACAAAGGCGAACAACAGGCCGCCGAGTAAGGCACCGTAATAGTCTTTTTCCATCACGGCGCTAATGTTGACGCGCAACTCCTCGTATTGTTGGTTAATACGTGTCGCCAGCGGTACTTCCAGCCCGATCAGGAACCCAATCGCCATGGAAATACCGTAGATGAACGGGGTGAGGTTCTCGACAAACCCGGCCAATAGGTAAATCAGCGGTGCGCTGATCGCACACAAAATGGACAACCCCAGCTCGGCCCAAATGAAGGCTTCCAAGACGCGATCCTCGGCATACTGACTAAAGCGGCTGCCGACCCCCATCGCGAACAACATCAGCGAGATGGTCAGGGTCCACTGCAACACGGCGTTGCCGAGCAGGTAGCTGGCCAGGGTGGCCATCGCGTATTCCGCGACAATCCCGGAGAACCCAGTGGCGAAGATACAGAGTTTAAGCACGGTTCCGCCGAGCCGCGGCGAGGCCGCCTCGGCGGATTCAGGCGCGGCCGGTTGGTCGGGCAAAGAGCTTGTATTCATAGGTGTTTAGCCTTTGTGAAGGAACGGGTCGCCGGGCAAGCGCCCCCGGCCAACCTCCCGCCGGAAGTTGGTATTCGGGACCGCACAGGAGCGAAAGGGTTACAAAATCCAGGCGATCAGGAGCGAGGCGCACACGTACGACGTCGCCTCAATCAAACCCGCGCCCACGTTGGGTTTCTCTTGGTTGACCAGTTCATCGGTTAAACGGGCACCCGGCAGCAACAGGCGATCCGTGGCAATGCGCAGCAAGGGCAAAATCACCAAACCGAGCGCCGAGTAGGCCGCAAAACCCACCAGGTTTTCTTGCCAGGATTCAAAGTCACCACTGGTCCCAATACGCAAAATGTTGCCGGTGGCGATCAAAATGCCGGCAAAAGCCACACCCACGGCAACGTTGTCGCGCTCTACCTCGTCATGCAGGTCGAATTTCACGCTTAAGTTGTAGATTTTGGAGCAAAGGATTAGGACGACTTGGCCCAACAACCAAAAGGCACAGCCGGTGATTAAGTCGCCGTCTTGACCGGAAAAGGCGCCGGCGAAAATCAGGCCGACGGCCATGTAGTTACCGCCGACAATGGCACCGGTCCCGGCGTTGCGGTCGTCGATGATTTCTTTGACATTGTCAAACTTGTAGAGCATGACCTTGTCGTTAATCACGCCTGCCACATTTAACAGGACAACCGCAAACAAACCAAAAAAGAAAATGTCGAATAGGTCGTTGACGATGCCGTTGCTCTCACCGGACATAATCCCGCCGATGGCGAACACCAAACCCAGCATGTAACCAGCAAGGGTTACGGCCATGGCGAAATTGTCTTTCTCCACCAATTCTTCTTTTAATTTGAAGCGGGGATGCAGCAAATCAAAAACAAATTTGCCAATCACAAACAACACCAGAACGGAGCCGAGATACACCAGGGACGTTAAAAATTGATCAAGGGTCATGGAACGATTCCTCCGCTAGGGGTTACTTACCACCACGTGAAAAGCCGCGGCTGCGCGAGCTGCTCATACGACTTCGGCTGGTGCGGCTCGTGGTGCTCCGCGAGGTCGAGGTACGCGTCGTGTTGGACGAACGGGTCACACTACGGCCGTAGGTACGATCAGCTACTTTCTTGGAAAAACTGCTTTTCTTCTGGGCTTGGCGTTGTTGCGCGCGTTGGTAAAAGTTGGGTCGTGTCTTTTGCGTCCTCGTCCCGTAGGTGCCGTAGGTTTTGACTTTACCAGAGCCATAGTAAGGCGTTTTGTTTTTGTAGTAGTTATTGTGGTAGTTGTTGTAGTACTTGCGCTTAAACGGTCGATCAAATACATCGAAGGCGTCGCGCAGCAGCGCGTATTTCCCGTAAAAGGACCAAAACGTTTCGCCGGAACTGTTGGTCTGCCATTGTCCGTAGCGCGGGTTGCCGACATATTGATAGCCGGCCGGCTGCGGGGTCGTGGTGGTGCGGCCGTCGCTGGTTTTCATGGCGATGACCATGCCCAAATCGGGTTCATGCCGCTTGTAGACATCCTCGGGGACCTCGAGCAACTCGGTTTTGATATCGAGGAACTGAACGTCTTCGGTCTGGCCGGGAATCTTAACGGCGTAGTAGACGCGGTAACGGTGCAGGTAGGTTTTGACGAAGTTGCCCTCAACCTTCATGTCGTCGAGGATGATGGAATATTCGGGCATCTCGCTGAAGCGTTCGATGGTTTCCTTGAGGCCGTTGACGGAGCGGCTGCCGCCGCAGGCCTGCAACATCAGCACACAAACGGCGGCACCCATCACACGGGATCGAATGGAAGCGGTGTTCAAAAGACTCTCCTTGATGCGTTTGGCGATCACAGGCGCTAAGCGGTGTGCTAAGGCGCCAAACGCGCGAAACATGCCGGTGTTTAGCGCACACCGGGCAAGATGTTGGTGAATTCGTATTCCTCGACATAAAAGCCGGCGGCGGCTTCGAAATCGTTTTCGCCCCACTGCTCAATCGTCACGAATTGTTCTTCCTCGTCGTCGATAAAGGTCCAGGCCAAAAACTCTTGCCCGGGCGGGCGGCCGCCTTCCAGGTAACGACCCCCGTCTTCTTCGTCGAGGGTGAAGGTGGTGCCTTGGTAGGTAATTTTGCGCGGAGGCTCGTCAAACTGTTGGATGTGTTTAGTGACGTTTTCCTCGATGGCGGCGATGCGAATTTTTTTGCAAAAACTCCACTCCACCTCGTCGTCCTCGTAACGCTCGAGGAAACAGAGGGCGCCGTCGGCACGCAAGGACCATTCCTCGGCGGTATCGCGCGGCCCAAATTCGTAAAGGTTAAACCCCACGACTTCCCAAGTTTTGGCGGAGTAATCGACCAAATAGCCGACTTTCATTTTGTCGAGGCGCAGGTCGTGCAGCGGGTCGATTTGCGCCGGCTCTTCTTTTTTCTTTTTGAAACGGTCAAAAAATCCCATGGAATCTCCTTCCAACTGATCCGGTCGGGCACGCCGGAACGATAAACGGTTTTGTTTGCACCCAGTTTATACCTTTGCCGGCACTGCACACAAGCGTTCTGCAAGGGCGTCGAAAACGACTGGTTCCACCATGTTTGCTCGGCGCGGTACCGATGGAGACGGTTCGCGAGATTTACCGACGTGGGCGCCCTGGTCAGGCGCCGTTCGCTGAAAAAAGGGAAAAATCGTCAAAACTTCACAAAAAGGCCGGCAATGCCGCGAGGAAGCCACTAGGTTAAAGATAACCAACACCATGATTCACCGCGCGACCTCGGGTTGCGCACCATCCTGAACCCAAAAAACGGGTTTCCGGGCCTTGGTCTCTGCCGGCGGGGGGCTTCGCCGACGCGACCTTTTGCCCGATTCCCACAAAGGCCTTTGGGTGACTTTTTCGTGCCAATCGTTTCCATCCGTAGAGAAACATGTCTCTCACACAAGAATCACAGGAGCCGACGACTCGGTGAGGGGGTCGCCGGTTCTCAGCCCACTTTTCTCACAGGGACCGCCCACGGCGACACCTTGGGTAAAAAGTGCGGCATGGGCTATCCCGTCGCGACCCTCGGGTTGGTCGCACGCGATCCCGCCTCGGCACAGCGCGTCCCAAACGCCGTCTCGGTTGGGACCCCCTTTGCCGATGGGGCGACCCTTCGATGCGGTTGTCTCAACGAGTAAGCCACAAGCGAGGGTGCTGTTATGAAAGGTTGGCGTTCGGGTCTCCTAACCGTGATGATGGGTAGTTTGTTGTGGGCGGCCGATTCAGATTCAAAAACGGCCGCGAAGGTCGCGCTCCAGGCGCTAGAAGGCAAGACAAGTCACGTGGCGACCCACAAGGCGACCGGTCTACCGCGGTTCATCCGCTTCGCGACCTCGCCCATTGAAGACCGCGGCGCCAAACCCGCGCCGGCGGCGGAACAAGCACGCCTGTTTCTCGCCCGCCACGGCGCCATATTTGGGTTGGCAGACGCAGCGCGCGAACTGGAAGCCATGCCGCCTCAAAAGGATCCTTACGGCTTTACCCATCAGCGTTTCGACCAGCATTACCACGGCATCCCTGTTTTCGCCGCGCGCCTGAACTTCCACTTTCGGCCCAACGGAAAAATGACGGCGGTCAACGGCACCCTCGTACCGATTCGGCTGCTCGACCCCAACCCGCGGCTGATGCCCGATGAAGCCGCCCATCGCGCCCAGTTGGCCTACGAACACAAACACCGCACCAACGACCCGGTCGCCATCGTCGTCGAAGAACCGGAACTCATGGTGTACCGCCGCAACCTGGAACGCGGCACCGCCGACGACACCTTTTTGGTGTGGCGGGTGACCACCGGACACCCCGAATTTGCGCGGGAAGAACTTTTTATCGGCGCACACGGCGGCAAATTGGTCGACAGCCTGGAAGCCCATCACCGCTTTTTGGATCGGCGCGTGTACAGCGGCCCCATCGGCGACCGTTTCCTCTCATGGTCCGAGGGCCAAAGCTTACCCTACCGCGGTCACTGGCGCGAAATCGTCAACAACCTCGTCAACGCCACCGGCCACACCTACCACCTTTTTGCAGCACTGAGCGGCGGCACCTATTTGTCCTACGACGGCAAAGGCGCCACCATGACCAGTCAATTTAACGCGCCTTTTGTGCCTTGCCCCAACGCGTTTTGGGACGGTCGGCGCACCACCTATTGCGCCGGCTTTGCGGTGGACGACGTCATCGCCCACGAGTGGACCCACGCCTACACCACCCACCTGCACAACCTCATTTATCGTTGGCAATCAGGCGCATTAAACGAGGCTTATTCGGATATTTTCGGGGAAGCGGTCGACCAGTTAAATACCATTGGGCTCGACGAACCTTCCACGCCGCGCACGGACAACGGGGTTTCGCTGTTCCGCAAAGCACCCGCGCTGCTCGATGTCAGCCACCCGCGCGACCTGCGCGGCAGTTATCCGGCCTCCGCGGGCGGATTCGGCATCCCCCTGATCCAAAAAGGCTTTCGCGGCGACTTGACCACGGTACGCGACCGAAGTTTTGTGCCTTCGGCCGGCTGCCTCACCATTGAAAATCCTGACGAGGTTCGCGGAAAAGTCGCGCTGATGCGGTTGAGTACCTGCGATCCCGGCCTGCAGGCCCACAACGCCCAAAAGGCGGGCGCCGTCGGCGTGGTTTTCTACAACAATACCAGCGATTTACCGGAACCCTTCGGCACCACGTTCGACTTTGACATCAACATTCCCGTCATCATGGTTGGCTGGAGCCAAGGGGTTGCCATGCGCGACGCACTGGAACGCGACCGTGTCACCATCGACATGCGCGTCCACGCGGGCAGCATCGACAATACCTACCGCTGGCTCCAGGGTGAAGAACTCGGCGGTCCCTTCGGCCGCGATATGTGGACCCCGACCACCATGGGCCATCCCGGCAAGGTTTCCGACAAAGAGTACTTCTGTAGTCGCGGCGACGCGGGCGGCGTCCACTTCAACAGCAGCATCCCCAACCACGCCTTTGCCCTCCTGGTCGACGGCGGGACCTACAACGGCCGGACCGTGCGCGGGATCGGCATGCAGAAGGCCCTGCACATTTACTGGCGTGCGATGCGGTTCTACCAGGTACCGGACACCGATTTTGCCGACCACGCCGATGCGCTCGAACAGGCAGCCCGCGATTTGCTCGGGCAGCCACTGACCCCACTCGCCATCGAAGAAACCCATTATGCGAGCCTTTCCGAGGTCGCCCTGACCGAGGACGACTTGGACCAGCTCGCCAAAGCCTTGGCGGCGGTGGAGATGCGGGACCCGGCTGAACAGTGCGATTTCCTGACCATTATGGACAGCGACATCAAAGCGGTTTGTGCTCTAACCGAGATGGAAACCCTGTTCGAGGATGATTTCGAAACCGAAACCTCGGCATGGCAATTAGAAAACACGCCGGGCAGCGAAACCTTCATCCCCACGCCCTGGCGACAAGCGGAGATGCTGCCCAACGGACGTGCCGGCAAGGCGATGTACGTGCCCAACCCTATCTCCACCACCTGCGGTCCCCAATCTCAAACGGGCCTCACCAGCATGATCTCTCCCGAAATCACGGTCCCCGAGTTAGACGCGGGCGACCAACTCGTTTTGTTCCTCGACCATTACCTCGCGGTTGAATGGAACTGGGACGGCGGCAATATCAAACTGCAAACCAACGACGGCGCCTGGCGAGAAATCGCATATGAGCGTGGCATCCACAATGGATACAACGGTTTAATCATCGAAGAGCGCTTTGGCAACACCAACCCGATGCAGGGTCAAGTCGCCTGGTACGGCACCACCGACGGCACCAACAACGAAAGTGTCTGGGCCCAATCCACCTTGTCCTTGACCGGCCTGGTCAACAGCGGCGACCGCCTCCGTTTGCGCTTCGATCTCGGCACCGACGCCTGTGGCGGCGCCCACGGTTGGTACATCGACGAGGTTCGTCTGCTCCGCTGCCGCACCCAAGGCGAGGCCGGCCAACCCGCAACACGCGACTGGATTCCCCACGTCAGCAGCCGCAACAGTGGTTACAAAACCGTCCTGCACCTCAGCAACACGGGCACCGACAGCCAAGAAGTATTCGTACAACCCTACACCCAAGACGGCCTGGCCTTGGCGGCGCGGCGGATTGTCCTCACCTCCGGCGCGACCTACCGCACCACCGCCAAAAAACTGTTCGACAACGACGCCGTCAGCCATTTCGGCATCGCTTACGAGGGCGCGGTTCAGGTCGGCGCCGAGTACCGCCCCCACTTCTCCAAAATAGAACGCACACCCATTGGCGCATTCCAAAACGCCCGCCGCGATTTCCGTTTCCAACCCTCGCCGGACGTTTTTGAAGCCATGGTGATCGTCAACAGCGGCGACGCCCCGGCCCAGGTCAGCCTCACGCTGCTCGACGCGGCCGGCGCGGTCCTTAGCACGGAAGTACTGGACAAAGCGCTTGCACCCCAAGCCAAACTGCTGGTACCCATCAACCCTCGCCTGACCGAGGGTGTCGTCCAGGCGGCCTTAACCAGTGACCGCGATTTGGTCGCGGTGGTCCTGGGCAAAACCGGCGCGGACGGCAGCTTGAGCGAGCAGGCATGGCTCGAGGAAGCGCCATAGCGCCATAGCGCCGGGCAACGGAACCCCATTTCTTTTGTTTAGACGGACAATGGATCCGGCACGCCCCAATGGGTGCGTCGGATCCATTTTCCGTTCTCACACCAACCAGGCTTTCGCGGAAACCCGGGCCGATTTCAAGGAGCATAGTTATCCCAAGCAACCCGAACCCTCGGGTCAACGACCGGGTTAGATCCTTTTTCTCACCTATTTGCATCCCTACCCCACCGAAGCGCGTATATGATGACAGAACCATCCCTTGATCTTTTTTCAGGCTTTTTTACGCGGGTTAAACAATAGCCCCGGTGTCTCAACTTTTGCGTGGAGGTGTGTGTTGCAGATTGGGTTTTCTCAACCACAACGTTTAATTCCTATTTTTTTGTTCGTCTGCTCGGCGCTGTCCCTACAAGCAGGCGAAGATTGGCCCCAATTCCGCGGGCCCCATCAGAACGGCACGTCAACTCAAGCCAACCTGATTCAAAGCTTTCCAGCAGACGGCCCCAAGGTCGCCTGGCAAGTACCGATCGGCCCCGGTTTTAGCGGGATCGCGGTTGAGGGCAAATTTTTGGTCACCCAGTTCTCCGACGGCGCGGAGGGTGAACGCAAAGAATATGTCGCCGCCTACAACATCAAAAACGGCAAAGAACGCTGGCGCGCCGAGCTCGGCAACGAGTTTGTGAACCAGTTCGGCAACGGCCCCCGTTCCACGCCCTCCATCGCGGAAGGGAAAGTGGTCGCGCTTGGCTCCTACGGCCACTTGGTTTGCCTGGACCTCAAGAAAGGGAATACCTTGTGGAAACACGATCTGGTGGGCGAAAACGCCGAAACAACCGTGCCGCGTTTTGGTTTTTCCACCTCGCCCCTGATCGATAACGGGCAAGTCCTCGTTGACCTGCCAGGTCAAAATGAGAAGGGGTACCTGGCCGTTTCCCTTGTGGACGGCAGCGAAGTTTGGCGCGGGATTCCCGCCGGTAACGGCTACATGTCACCGGTCGCGGTCGACTTCAACAAAAACCGCCAATACATCATTTTGAGCGGCCCCCAACTCAGCGGCATCGACGCCAAAGGCAATGTCCTGTGGCAAACAGAATGGACCCCGGGCGGCGTGGCCAACCCACTGGTCGTCGGCGACAACCGCGTGTTTGTTTCCGCTTCCGGCGATGTCGGCGGTTTGATGGTCGAAGTCGACGCCACCCAAACGCCCGTCGCGGTCAAAGAAGTGTGGCGCAACCGCGCCATGAAAAACCACTTCAACTCATCGGTCACCGACGGCAAACACATCTACGGTTTCGACAATGCCACGCTCAAGTGCATCACGGCCGCGGACGGAAAAACGCGCTGGGCCAAACGGGGCTTCGGCAAAGGCTCCCTGATCCTTGCCGACAACCGCTTGTGGATCATCAGCGACCGCGGCGATTTGGTGGCGGTCAAAGCCCACGGTGAAAAGTACGAGGAAATCGGGAAAAGCCCCATTTTGGAAGGTAAATGCTGGACGGCCCCTTCCCTGGCGCAAGGCCTGCTCCTCGCCCGTAACGGCACCCACATGACCGCGATCCGGCTGAAATAAGGAGGTTACGTCGTGGCACATTTTATTCGAACCAGCGTCCTCTTCGTCTTGTCGGCCTGTGTCTCCATCGCGTGGGCCGAGGACGGCGACGCCATTGTCCAAGCCCACCTCAAAGCCCGCGGCGGCGCGGCGGCCTGGGCCAAGGTCAACACCCTACAACTCGAAGGACAGTTCACCGGGTTCAGCATCACCCACCCCTTCGTCCTCCAAAAGCAGCGCCCCAACAAAGTCCACATGCGCTGGACCTTGGGCGACAACCCCATGGAAATGGGCTTTGACGGCCAGTCCGCCTGGTGGTCAAACCCTTGGTACGGCACCGACTGGATTACGCCGATGGGCGCGGTAGACCGCGGTTGGCAACGCATGTACCATCCCATGGCCACCCCCTTCTTCGATTACAAAGCACACGGCCTCACCATGAGCTACAAGGGCCGCGGCGATTTGGACGGCCAAGAAGGTTTTGTGTTTGAGTTCAACGGCGAAGACGGGTATGTGGAAACCTGGTACCTGGATCCCGATACCCATTTGGAATTCGCGCGCGTGGCGACGGGCTCCGAGTTCGGCCGCCCAACCGTACAAAACACCTGGTTTGACGATTTCAAAAAAGTCGGTGATCTGGTGGTACCGCACCGCATTGAATCCGAATTCCACACGCGCCACCGCGTATTGGAAGTGGAAAAGGTCACGGTGAATCCCGACTTGGGCGCGACCTCCTTTGGACGCCCCACCCCCGAGCCGTTAAAACCGCTCATGGCGATGGAAGGGACCTGGCAGGTTTCGGTCAAACAACGATCATCACCCCGCCAACCCTGGGACGAACACCAGGTTACCTCGGTCATTCACCGCGCGTTGGACGGGCAAGTCCTACAGGAAACGGTTGCTTATGGGAAACGCGTCCCGAGGGAAATGTTCAGACAATATAGTTATGATCGTAGCCGCGACCGATTACTCATCATGCAAACGGATAATTACGCAAATAACACGGCCATTCTCGCCGGCGCTAAAACGGAAGACCAATGGCAATGGGACAATACCAAAACCGATAGCGCCTGGAAGGCGGGCGCGCAAACGATCATGGACCGCGTCACCTTAAAAGAACTCAGTGACACGGCCTTTAAGTTGGAATGTGCCTCGTCCCGCGACGAAGGCGAAACCTGGGAAGTCCATACCGAATTGAGTTACCAACGAAAATAAAGTCGGCACCAAGTACGACATGCCAAAAAGGGTGGGTTCGCCAAGCGCGGCCCGCCCTTTTTTGGGTTAATGAAGAAGCTGGATGGGTTTTGGTGAATCGCGGATAAACCAGGTCATCCGGCGGATGGATAACGCGCGTTGGCACATTGCCAACAGGCATTAAATTGCCCCTCCAGCTGCTCACCACAAGACGAACATGTCCATGATTCAAGGATGATGGAGACCTTGCCCGTGGCGCGACGAACCAATTGCTTGGCCAGATTTACCTGGTCTTTTTCAACCACGTAGATCTCCATCGGACATTTGTAAGGTGGCACCTCGCCGGCGGCGGTGCCCAGCCCCATCAGGTGTTCATCTTTGGTAAAGTACTCAATATCTTTAGCTTCCAGCAAACTCTGTAGATAGCGCAGCTCAGAGAAATCATTGGTGGCGTGAATTCTATGCATGTCACCCCCGTATGGAATCAGCGTGTGAAGGGTGGACAACGCCGGCCCAACACGGCCAAGCGCGGACAAAATATTGCCTTAAACGAGCAGGGATGAAGCTGCATAGATAATTCAAAGCATCGATGATCGAAAAATCGACTTTATTTCCCTTGTTTAACCGCCCATCACAACGGTTTCTCATTCTGTACGAGCAGAATGAAAGTGGCTCTGGAAGGGTATTTTATCAAGACTGCTCTCAATTTTTGCAAAAAATTTGCCGCGCCCCGCCAAAGGAAAAATTTAACCAAGGTACATTCTCAAGGATAACTCAGTCACAACCCCAGCGGGGAGACGCCTTTTCCCTGGCTATCTCTCGGAGGAAAACCCAGGGCCTTTGGCAAGATTACGGTGAGAAAACACAACAACAGGGCCCTTGCTTTACACAACCTTTTCACAGAAGCATCGGCCACCAAAAAACCGCCATTCGATCCACAAATACCGCCCGCCGACACAGGTTCTCCCACCCCAATCCTGCTTCAATCGTTTTTAGTTTGTCCACTTGCGCCGCGCGTACTTTACACTTGAGGCGGTATGAGGCTGCAGATGCTAGGGTTCCTGGGTTGTTTTCCCAGCGAGCTTGGAGGCACGCATCTCAAACCTTTCCCACCGCATTGCATTCGATGCCCGCGGCGCTTTATTCGCGACGACCACGGGAAAGGCGCATAACGCAACCTTTGGTTGGCATATGCGTGTATGTCTTTTAGACCTAAAGTGTGCGATTCGCGTGGATGCAATTGTGCAAGTATCGGCGCAGGACGCGCCAAGGTTTGGAGCAGAATGTGTTGAAAAAAGTGCACCGGGGTCGCGTACGACGCGTACCTAGAAGGGACGTCGAGCATTTTTTCTGGACGTTGCAGCCCAATGCTTGGTGCAGGACGCGCCGATACTTGGCGCAGGATGCGCCGATACTTGGCGCAGGATGCGCCGATACTTGTGCAAGTGCGCCACCAAGAATTGCCCAATTTCGGTCAGAGGGAATGTCCTATTCAACGACTCGGTCGCGGCAATATGTCCCGCCCTCTGCATCATTTTTGTTTCACCTGAGGAGATTTCCACCATGAACAGCGCTCTTGCAAAGATGGTCACCATCGTTGCGCTCGCGGTATCCTTTTTATTTGCCCAAGTTCCGACCGGCGGCGAGCAGCCAGGCGGAACCAGTTCCACCGCCCTTAGCGTGGTCACCTACAACGTTGAATGGTTAGGGGCTCCCGAGCGCGCCAAACTGGACATTAGCCGCACCGCGCAAATCCGCCAAGCCGCGCAAGACATCATTGACGGCGGCGGCGCGGTCTACGCCCTACAGGAGATTATTGTCGACCCTGTCAACGGCGACGCGTTCACCGATTTGCTTAACGAACTCAACCGCCTCGACAAGGAAACCTGGGCCGGTGGCTACAACGAAAAGTTCTCATTCTGGTGGAACCCCGATTTCACCCGCTTCCCCGCGCAGCGCCAAGCCTTCGTTTACAAGGCCTCGGTTTTCAGCAACGTGCAATTTCAAACGCTGTTAACGGAGGAAGTTCCCGCCGATGACGCGCGTTTTGCTTCCGGCCGACTCCCCTTCATGATGACGGCTGATGTCAAACTCGGCGATACCACCACCCAGATCCGCCTGGTGTGCCTGCATCTCAAATGCTGTAAAGACGGCACAAACCGTCGTCGTGCTTCCATGCACACCTTGGCGGAGGCGCTACACAAAAGCTACCGCAACGATCAGGTCATGGTGTTGGGTGACATGAACGTGGCCGACGCGGGCGGGGCCGACGGTGAAATGGCCGCCTGGGGTTTGTACAGTGATCGCGACAGCAACGGCGTCAAGGATTACAGCCACGCCGCGGGTTCGGTGGCCGACCTCGACTGGAACGACATCGACCACATTCTCATCTCCGACGAATTACTCGATGAATACACGGCAACGCCGGAAAAACAGCGCAACATCACCCTCAAAACCACCCATTCCGACCACCAACCCATCAAAACCACCCTGGTCTTCGCGGGTTCGGGCGGCAGTTAAATCGCCATGCCCACCGACCCAACCCGGGGCAATCACCCGACCCAAAATAAAAAAAGACCCCGGTTCTTGCGAAACCGGGGTCTTTTTTGTGTTTTATCCGCGTGTAACGCCGCGGGAAGGGTGATTAGTTGGCCAGCTCGTAGCAAAACAGGTTGCCTTGCTCGCGCAGGTACAACTTGTTGTGGGCGATGACCGGATGGGACCAACTGAAGTTGCCCACGTCGGGAATCATGAACTTGCCTTTTTCCTTGTAACCCTCGGGCGTGGCTTCAATCAAAACCATTAACCCGTTTTGGTAACGGAAGTACAGGTGCCCGTCGGCCATGGAAATGGCGGCGGAACCTATGCCGTCGTTGCGCTCGGGTCCCCACTTCTTTTCGCCGGTTTTGAGATCGACACACACGGGGAATCCCTTGTTATGGGCGGTACCCAGGTACAGGTGGTCTTTGTAGAGAATCACGCCGCCGTGGTGGTTTTGCAACTCTTTGCCGGTCAGGAAGTAAACTTCCTCGGCCATAACGCCGTTGCCTTTTTTCTTGAGCTTGAGCAGGGCGCTGCCGGTGCCGTAACCGGTTGAGGTGAACACATAGTCACCGCTGATCACGGGCGTGGGGATGTTGGCGATTTTGTTGGAAATCCGGTCGTAGCTCCACAGGAAACGGCCGTCTTTGGCGTCGAAACCCATGATGCCGCGGCCCATCAACTGGACATACTGTTTCACACCGGCGCCGTTGGAAATCACCACGGAAGAATAACCGGCGCCATCGTCCCCTTTCTCACCGTTGTAGGTGTAGGAGGATTTCCAGATTTCCGCGCCGGTTTTTTTGTTGAGTACCACCAGCGCGGCGTCGGCCATGCCCGGGGTAACCACCACGCGATCACCGTCGATGAGGGGTGATTCGGAGAATTTCCACTCGTAATTGTTGCCGGCGGCCATACGGGCCCCGTACTTTTTGGCGAGATCAACGCCCCACACTTCTTTGCCGTCTTTGGCAGACAAACACACGAGCCGGCCGGCGGTCGAGATCGCGAAGATATGGCCG
This sequence comes from Acanthopleuribacter pedis, assembly GCF_017377855.1. Classification (GTDB taxonomy): domain Bacteria; phylum Acidobacteriota; class Holophagae; order Acanthopleuribacterales; family Acanthopleuribacteraceae; genus Acanthopleuribacter; species Acanthopleuribacter pedis. Next base: position 19,091 of record NZ_JAFREP010000033.1, on the reverse strand, counting down.
TCGTCATAGGTGGGGGTAGAGCGGGCGCCACCGTATTGGTCCACCCAGGCGGTGCCGACCTTGGTACGCCACAACACCTTGCCGTCTTTGCTGCTCGCGGCAATGACAAACTGTTCCTCGCCGACATCGCCCATGGTGTAGACGGCGTCGCCAACCACGGCAAGCGAGCTGTAACCGGAACCGAGGCCGGAATTGCGCCACAGCAATTTCGGGCCGCCCTCGGGCCAAGATGTGATTAATTTTTTCGCGGGACTAATGCCGTCACGGGCGGGGCCACGCCACTGAGGCCAATCGGCTTTGCCGGCGGCCAAGGCGGGCATGCCGCCGACGATCAGCAAGCAGCTAATCCAAAAAACGCGGAATCGGTAAACACGATCCATCGTATCAAACCTCCAAAATGGGATCTTAAGGCACATCACACACCGAGACGACGCCACATAAGCCACCCAAAAAACGGGCTCACACGCCATGTGGGCAACCGGGTCAAACACCGAAAGGGATGTTTCTGCGAGACACCATGGTAGACATTGATGCACATACTGAGACGTTGCTTCTTACGCGAAACCGAACCACTTGGTTTTCACCAGGCCCATGTCGCCTTGGCCACGCGAACGCGACCAAGGCCAAACATGAAGGATGAACCTTAAACGTTAAGAGGCGATGTATGCACTTGATGTGTGTAGACACCCACAAACACATGCACGTGCTGACTGGGAATGTCAAAACGGTAGCAGGGTTCGTTGGATCCTGGAAACAGGGGCCAGCGCAAGGTAATGCGATCAAGTTCGCCGTCAAAACCGGCTTTTTGAGCCAAGTTCTCGGCAACCTTTAAGCGCATGGGCACAGGAAAAGGAATGACACGGTCCTCAAGCCAACCGGCGTCAATGTGACGGGGTGTTTCGAAGCCGTTTGCGCCATGCACCAAAAGAACGGTGCCGCGCGTGGCGGGATCGTTGTAAACGAAACGCCAGGCGTCGCTTTCTTGGCGACGCCATTCGGCCTCACAGAACTGAGCCTGAGGAAACTCTTGCAGGACGAGATGACGACCTTCTTCAAGAATTGAAAGGAGGTCTTGGTTTACAGACATGCTGTACCTCCCGAAGAACAAATATGACGTTGGGTCACGGCCTAAAGTGGGTGATTCGGGCGGGACCCATCGCACGCCTATCGACGAAGAACGCACCGAGATCCGGCACGAAATGGATTGGTCAAAGCCACCGGGGTCGCAAACAACGCGTACGCGGAAGGTACGGCGAGCATGGTTACTGCACGTTTGCAGCCCGGCAGGCTGTGCGCGTGCGCCGCTAGGAAGCGCTCACTTTAGGAAGGAAAACCGGGCTGAGTATACGCAAGCTGAGACGCAAATGCAATGTACAGGCTCACCCTTTGCCAGACCGCCTCTTTTACGAAACCAATCCTGGGGTGGGGCTTGTTTTTCACACCCGCTAAAAACGCCTCATCCTTCTCAAAAACAACCACTTACGCATGACACCACAAAGACGCATCCGCTCCACCGAAAAGACGGCACGGCACGTCTGGGAGACGCGCTTCACGTCAAACACTTCATAAACAATCTTTTAGGTAAGTCAAAATACCGGCACCGGGACAAAAGCCACTCATCCGTGATTTTTTGGTGAGAAAAACACAACGGAGCGACCGTCTTCCCGGACAAAAGGGGTGGGGTGGACCGGAGCGGCCGAGCATCACCGTCGGGACACCCGGCTTCACGCTGAACCTTGATTTAGGGGGTCGGCGCGGTTTCCGGCGTCCATTCGACGAGGGTCCAGGCGGCGGCGTAACCGGCGGCGGCCTGTACGCGGATCATATCCTCGGCGACATAAGGCAAGGGCAGCTCCAGGTGAACCAGACTGCGTTGCCATTGGGTGATTTGATCGAGGAAGCGGTGCAGGCTTTGGCTGGTTTCACCGGACCCGCTGACGTGGGCCAAACCGGCGGTCATGGACGCCAATTGCTTGCTGAACGAGGCGCGGAAGGCCTCGATCTTGATGCGTTCCTCCTCGGCCATCCGTTTGGCCTTGCGGGCGCCAAGCGGAACCCGAAAACCCGCGGTCACATTGCGGTCTTCTTGGAAGTTGTCACGAATGGCGAGGCGTTCTCGTTGATCCGCCTCCTCGCGCACCTTCATTTGGGCCAGGCTGTCGCCGGGATCGGGTTTGGTAGGCAGGGTGCTTTCCGGCACAAATTCGAAGGGAAACTCCAGATTGTAAACTTGCAAACCGGTTTTGCGCAGCAGGGGCAACAGATCCTCAAGTTGACTGACCTCGTCGGTGAGTTGGTGGGTTAGGATGAGCGCTTGGTGGGGCAGGCTCCCGTGTTGTTTCATGTGGGTCAGGGCGTCCATCAGGTAACGAACGGTGAAGAAGTTGGCACGTGGCGAGCTGGGTTCCAGCGCCAGCAAACAGGCCTGAATCAGACTTTTGCGGGTGGTCGGCGCCACCAACAGCTCGGGCCGGTGGGAAATTTGGACCACATAAATCATGTCGGTGGCTTGGGTGTTCTTTTGCAGCCACACCAACAACGCTTGGCGGATGCTGTTCCAGGCGGGCGATTTCAGCAGTGGATCGTTGACGACGATGCCCCACATCTTGGGCAAGCTGGTAAAGGGTGTCGCTTTGGTGGGCGGGATTTTGGCGCCCTCGACAAACACCTCGATATCCACGCCTTCGATTTTGCCGTCGGGCACACGGGTGCCGACAACCAGGGACTTTTGACCGACGCGGACCTGGGTAAAGATCCCGGCACGTTTGAGTTCGTAGGCGGCGGAACGGCGGCGGCCGTTCTCCTCGAAGGCGAGGCGCAGACGGGCGTTGCGACCCCAATCCAACGGGGACCAGGTGAAGGATCCGTTGCGACTGGCGAGGTAAGGCGTGTCATTCACAAACAAAAACTGCAAATTGCCTGGCGCGTTAAATTCGAGGCGTTCCAGTTGCAGGTAATCCTGGCCGGCCTGTTTGAAGGCGGGTTTTGAGGCGGCGTCCGCCGCGGCGAAGTTGGTTCCGCCAACGGAGAACGGCATGGTCCCGTTGTTTTCGGGTCCGAGTGCAATGAGGCGAAAGGCGGGATCGCTTTGGGCGGGCAAGTCGAAAACGGCCCAGCCGTCGGCGCTAAACAAAAATTGCAGGGCCTGACCGGCGCCTTGTTGGTTCTCTAGCAGGACCTGGGGCCGCGTTTCGCCGAGTTGCTGGACCAAAACCCGGCCGGCGCGGGCGGGGTCGTAGGCGCGGGCGGGTTGGTAGCGGTCACCGCCACAATCGATGATGCCGGCCTCGGCGGCTTCAATGCCGGCGGGACGCCATTGTTGGCTCATGATGGGCGTACCGATGCGTTTGGCTTCACGGGGCAGCGAGGCCAATGCATATTCCGCCCGAATCCCTTTCGCCATAAACCCATTATACACAAGCATTTCCGCATGGTAGTAGCCAGGAGGTAGGTTGACCTCGAAATGGAGTTCGTCGTCCTCGGTGAGACGGGACCAGGTAGCCGCGTGACGTATCAACTCCGCATCCAAAGCTTCGCGAGGCTGTTCAGGATCATTTTTGAGGTACACCAACATTTCTAAATGGCGGCGGCCGAGGTGGGTTCCCTCACGCGCGTAGGCCTTCATTTCGGCGGGTACTTTGATGGTGAAATTGTAGGTGTTGCCGCTGGGGTTGGGTTGCGACCAGCTTTGCAGCACTTCGCTGTCGATAAAGGCGAGATCCTCGGGTAAACGGGTGCGGCCGAAGCTGTTGTCGCGGAAATCGTAACGCAGGGCGGGCTGCTTGACCATGGCGCCTTTGAGGTTGTCCCATAATTCGTCGCTTTCGCCGGTGAGCCGTACGTTGCCGCTGCCGGCGGGCAGAAAGTAAAAAGAATACTGGGGGTATTTCCAGACGCGCGGTAGGCGTGGGTTGGTCGGCTGCCATTCGATTTCCTTGGGATAGCCGAGATGGTAGGCGATTTGGTCACGCACATCGCCGTGGGGTTCCGGTGCAAAAAACGAGGGTAGGTAGAGGCCGGTGGCCAACCAGTCGTCGGGTTTCTCGGCGCGACGGGCGACAAAATAGCCTTGGAAGCGGATTTTCTCGCGCTGATCGAGGCGGTCGTAGAGGTCCTGTTCGGCGCGGGTCATCCAGGGTCGCGCCATGTTTTCCCAGCTCCGGTTGGCGGGTTCGGTTAGCGACTGCATCCAGAGGGTGCCACACAACATTATCAAAAGGGTCATCGTTGCTCCTTCCAAAAAAACGACAGATCACCACGCGGCAAACCGAAGCAAGTCGATTCGACCCAGCACCGTGCCCGCGTGCAAGGAAAAAGGATGCGGCCGGAGGGGCCGCCACCGGATTTCCGTGGCGGAACATCTCGGCCGGGGTGCGGACAACGGCAAAAGCCGTGCAAGTGCCAAAAACGCGTACCGTCAAGCTTAGCGCTTTCGCGGTTTCGGCTCAATCATGTCAGGCCCGAAAGGCGCCAAAGTATGCGAAAAAGATGCTTGGCTTAGGTTCCAACGCCGAGCAGGGGGGCCGGAAACCGCCAAACATTGTCGGCAAGGATGCGGTGGCCTTCCTTGGTGGGTCTGCGAAAAGATGCTTGGCTTAGGTTCCAACGCCGAGCATGGGGGCCAAAAACCGCCAAACGTTGTCGGCAAGGATGCGGTGACCTTCTTTGGTGGGATGGATCCCATCCTCCAAATTCAGTTCAGGCCGGCCGCCGACCCCTTCGAGCAGGAAGGGAATGCGTTCGGCCTCGTTGTTTTCGGCCAAGGTCACAAACATCGCCTCGAACTTCCGGCTGTAATCGTCGCCCATGTTGGGCGGTACCTTCATGCCGGCAATCAACAGCCGCACCTTCGGGTTTTTGGCTTTGGTCTGATCGATAATCGTCTGCAAGTTGGCCAAGCTGCTGTCGACGCTGAGACCGCGCAAGCCGTCGTTGGCGCCGAGGGCGAGCACGAGAATGTCGACGGGTTGGCGCAACATCCAATTGACGCGGCGCACCCCGCCGGCGGTGGTATCGCCGCTCACGCCGGCGTTGATGATCTGGACCTTGAGGCCGGCGGCATCGGCTTTTTCCTGCAGGATGGAAGGAAAAGCGAATTCTTTGCCCAAGCCGTACCCGGCGGTCAGGCTGTCGCCCAGGACAAGCACCCGCGTGGTTTTCCCCGACTCAGCAGCCGTTACCGGGGTGGACACCAGGGCGAAAAAACACCCTACTAGCAGGATAAACCCCGTCATCGCTGTTTTTATGCGCTTTTGAAACAAGCGGCCTCCCGGTTCGTTGAATAAGGGATGCACCCTCGGCCTGTGGCGCGGTCGTCGCACATGGGTTAGCGTTAACGACGTGGTGCAGCATCCATTTCAACACGGGATACGAAGGAATACAAAAGAAGGTTTGGTCGGTTCATCGCCCGCCCATGCTTGGGTCACTTTTTTCTCACAGCACCGTTTCATGATGAAGGATTAAACCGAAGCGGCGCCACAGCTGTTTTAACCGAATCGCCCGCGTGGGCACCAAATGGATGTGAAACCGAACCAGAGCCCGCCGCTACGCGGTGCGCCGTCCAGGGAGCTAGCATGAACGAAATCTTACGGGTCGCCCAAGTCGCCAAGCGTTACGAAAGCGTCGGCCGGAGCGTCGACGTCTTGCGCGACACCAGTTTCACCCTTTACGCGGGAGAAAGCGCGGCCATCGTCGGGCCCTCGGGCAGCGGCAAAACCACCTTGCTCGGCTTGTGCGCGGGCCTGGACACACCCACCAGCGGCAGCTTAACCCTGCTGGGCGCCGATTTGGCGGCAATGAGCGAAGGAGAACGCGCGGCCCTGCGCAACCGCAAGGTCGGTTTCATTTTTCAGTCGTTCCACCTCATGCCCAGCTTGACGGCCTTGGAAAACGTCACCCTGCCGCTGGAACTGCTCGGACGCGGCAACGCGGAACAAGCGGCAATCACCCTCCTGGACCAAGTCGGGTTGGCCGACCGACGCCACCACTACCCGGCCCAGCTCTCCGGCGGTGAGCAGCAGCGGGTCGCCATCGCCCGCGCCTTCATCAACCAACCCGAGATTCTGTTCGCGGACGAACCCACCGGCAACCTCGACCTGGAGACCAGCGAACGCATCACCGACCTGTTGTTCACGCTCAACCGCGAGCAAGGAACCACCCTGCTGTTAATCACCCACGATTTGGAATTGGCCAAAAAGACCGGTCGCTTGTTCCGCATCAACCACGGACAATTGATGGAAGAAACGAACCAACAAGCCCAAATCGCGGAGGTTGCCCTGTGACGGAAGGCGAACGAACCGGATGGGTCCACGACATCCGCTGGGCCTCACGCCTAGCTTGGCGGGACAGCCGCGGCGCTAAGGGCAAGGGGTTTCTGTACGCGCTCAGCATGGCGCTGGGCATCGCCACCTTGGTGGCACTGGGTTCCTTCGGCGCGGACATGCGCCAAGCGCTCGCGGGCCAGACCAAAAACCTGTTGGGCGCCGATTTGGTGGTTTACAGCCGTCAACCCTTTAGCGAAACAGCCCAAAAACTGCTGACCCCGCTGCCCGGCCGCCGTGCCGAAACCAAACGCTTCGGCACCATGGCCCATTTTCCCAAAACCGATCAAGCCGTCCTCAGCCGCATCCGCGCCATGGGCGACGGGTTCCCCTTTTACGGCGAGATTTTGACCGAGCCGGCCGATGCCGCGGCCACCTACCAGCAAGGTCCGCGCGCCCTGGTTGACGCGGTGCTGTTGGAGCGGGTCGGCGCCCAAGTCGGCGAGGAAATCCGACTCGGGCAACAAACCTTCACCATCCACGGCAAAATCCTGGAGACACCGGGCGTGCCGCCGGCAGCCTCGGTGATGGGTCCCCGCGTTTACATTTCGCTCGATTATGTGGCGGCCACCGGTTTGCTCCAACAGGGTAGCCGCGTTTTTTACAGCTATGCCTACCAATTCCCCGACAGCTTCGACGGCGACGCCTGGGTGGAAACCAACAAAAAGGACCTGCGCACGGAACGCCTGAGTTGGAGCACCGTCAACGAGCAACGCCAACAGATCGGCGACGACATGGACAACCTCACCGCGTTCCTCAGCCTAACCGCGCTGCTCACGCTGCTGCTCGGCGGCTTGGGCGTCGCGGGCGCGGTCCACTACCACGTCCAACAGAAAACCCGCCAAATCGGCGTGTTGCGTTGCCTCGGCGCCACCGTGCGCCAGGTCGTGATTGTGTACATGATTCAAGTGATGACCATGACCCTGTTCGCCGTCGTCGTCGGTGTCGCCGTCGGCTTGGGTTTGCAACTGTTCTTGCCCGCGCTGATTCGCGAGTTCTTCCCCGTCGCTTTTGAGCCGAGTTTCCAAGGCTACGAGGTCCTGCTCGCGGCGGGCTGGGGGTTCCTGCTCAGTTTCCTGCTGGCCCTCGCGCCGCTCGTCGCGGTACGCCGGGTCAGCCCGCTGGTCAGCTTCCGCGCGTTCCTTAACCCGCCCAAGGCGGATTGGCTGCAATACGCCTGCTACGGCGCGGTCATCCTCATCTGGTTGGTGTTTGCCGTCATGCGTACCGGTTCTTTTCAGATCGGCGGTCTGTTCCTGCTGGGCCTGATCGCGGCAGTCGGCATCCTCTACCTGACGGCCCGTCTCTTGGCGGTCGCGGCCCGTCGCGTCAGCAAAATGGGGCTCCCCTTCACCTGGCGACACGGGGTAGCCTCCTTGTTCCGCCCCCAAAACCAAACCCTGATCCTGATGGTCATCCTCGGCATGGGTATTTTCCTGATCGCGGTCCTGGGCGGCGCGCGCACCATGCTGATCGGTCAATTTTCCGATGTACGCCAACGGGAGAAACCCAACTTTATCGCCTGGGACATTCAGGTCGACCAGCTCGATTCCGTGTTGGCGATTAGCCGCGAGATGGGCGTTGAACCGCAAAACATTACCCCGATTGTGCCGATGCGCATCGAGGCGATTAACGGCAAATCCATCGGTGACCTGCTCGCCACCGACATCCCCCACTGGGCCTTGCGCCGCGAGTACCGCTCCTCCTACCGCGCCGAATTGGGCGATTCCGAGAAGGTGATCGAGGGTGAATTTACCGGACAGGTCGCCGCCGACATCGAGGTCGTCCCGATTTCTCTCGAACAGGACATCGCCGCCGATTTACAAGTGGCGCTTGGCGACCGGCTGACCCTCGACGTCATGGGCATTCCGCTGGAAACCGAAATCACCAGCATTCGCGATGTGGAATGGCAGAGCATGGCGCCCAACTTCTTCATCATCTTCCCCGCGGGCATCCTCGAGGCGGCGCCGCAAATGTTCATGTTCAACGGCCGCACGCAATCCGCCGAACAGGTGGCCGACCTACAACGCGCCATCATTAAGAACAACCCCAACGTGATGTGCGTCGACCTGACGCAAATGGTCAAAACCTTCGACGGCATTCTCGACAAGGCGGCCACGATGGTTCAGTTCCTGGCCGGGCTCTGCATGTTAACCGGTTTGGTTCTGTTGGGCAGCGCCCTGTGGAACAGCCGCTACCAACGCATGGGCGAACACGCCTTGCTGCGCACGCTGGGCGCGCAAACCCGCCAAGTCGCCTGGATCACGCTCACGGAATACCTGCTGCTGGGGCTGCTGGCCTCGTTGACCGGCGTGGTACTGGCCGTGATCGCCAACTGGGCCCTGGGTCTGTTCCTGTTTAAGGTCGATCCCTTCCCACAACCGCTGGTTTTTCTGGTGCCCTGCCTGACGTTGCCGCCGCTGACGCTCCTGTTGGGTTACCTCAGCCATCGCGATTTGTGGCGCACGCCGGCGATATTCGTCCTGCGCGGTGAAAACTAAAAAAGGGTCGGGACGCAACAAGCCCGACCCTTTTGCGCATTTCAATCGCTTCTAACCCATTTTGAGCGATTCAACCGCCACCCTGATCGTGTTTTTCACCACGTCGCCAATCACGTCGGCGTCGGGGAACTCGGCACGGGTGCGGTTCACCAACACCCCGCTGATGCAAGCACCGGCCAAACCGTAAGCCGCGGTTTGGGTCAGCACCGTGCCGGCTTCCATTTCGAAGCTAAGCACGTTGAGGTTTTGCAATTCCTCGATTTTGTTCAACAGCTCGCGATGCACAAACCCTTTGCGAAAAGAGTCTTGGCGGCCTTGGCCCTGGTAAAACGTATCGGAAGAAGCGGTCACACCCAGGTGGTAGGGCAGGCCCAACCTTTCGGCGGCGGCCACCAGGCGGCGCACCATGTGGAAATTGGCGGCGGCGGGAAACTCAATCGGCGCAATGTGGCGCGAGGCGCCGTCCATGCGCACCGCGGCCGTGGTAATAATCACGTCGCCCGGTTCAATGTTGGGCTGAATGGCGCCGGTGGTGCCAATCCGCAAAAACCGTTTCACGCCCAGCAGCGCCAACTCTTCCACCGCAATCGCGGCCGAGGGACCACCGATCCCGGTGGACATCACCAACACGGGTGTCCCGTTGCTGTAACCCAGATAGGACTGGTATTCACGGGTGAAGTTCAGCTTCTTGGCGTCGTCGAGGGTTGCGGCAATTTTGGGAACACGGCCCGGATCCCCTGGAATCAGCGCGATTTCCGCGCCCTGGATGTCTTCACGATTGATACCCAAATGAAAAACGTCGTGGTTGCCTTCTGACAAAGGAGCCTCCTAAAATTGCCCGTGTTGTTGCCCCAAACGGCGGGGGGCTCCCAGTTTAGCGACAAGCCGACGGCCACGCCAACCGCTTTCGAAGAAGCCACGGGGTAAAATCAAGTTTTCATGTGGAACGGAACTATTTTAGCAGCCTTTGGCAAGGATCACGGCCAAATGGTGGGCGCATCGACGGCGCCAAAACCAAGCCCGCATGTCTCACAAGGAATTCTGCTACGAAACAGAAACCCATGCGATTACGAGGGGGCGGCCATCCGCATTACTTGGTCGAGCCGTCTTCGCCTCAGCTGCTACGCCGATAGGTCGGACCCCAGTGCCGTCTCTCGGTCGTAATCTTCGTACTCACAAGGCTTTCTGCTTCTCGCGACGAATCCTTGTGAGACATGCGGGCCGGCCCGGAAAGTGGTAGACTGAGCGACGAAAAGGACCAAACAAGCATCACCTGGGAGCGTGCCATGGAAACAACCATTCCGAAGGGTCGACGGGGATCGGAAATCCTGCGATGCCCTGATTTTGAGGTCACGCTTACCGAGCAGGACACGACCGAGTTAGACGCCGCCCTGCACCAGGTGAAACAACAGGGCCTTCCGCTTGAGGCCGTCACCCGCGATCAGTTCATTCTGCCCAAACTCGGCCCGCGTTTGACCCAAATCCAACACGATTTGGAACACGGCTGCGGCGCCTGTCGCCTGCGCGGTTTACCGGTCACGCGTTACAGCGTGATGGAATTGGAAATCGTGTTTTGGGGCCTGACCACCTACATCGGGACGCCGCGCCCCCAAAGCGCCGACGGCAAGCGCCTGTTCCATGTCAGTGACGCGGGTTTCGGGGAAAGCGACGCCAAAACACGGGGGCCCAACAGCAACAAACGCCTGCGCTTCCACACCGACCGTTGCGACGTAATTGGCTTTTTAACCGTGCGCCAAGCGCTGCAAGGCGGCGACAATTTGTTGCTCGATTCGCGCCTGCTGTACCACCAAATTCAGGCGCAACGACCCGATTTACTCGAGGTACTCAAGCAGCCCTTTGCCTACCTGCGCCACAACGTCGACACCGCCAACCCCCTCCCCTACATAACCCAACCCATTTTCGCGGTGGAAAACGGCGTGTTTTGCGCCAACGTCTTGCGCGTGCTGATCGACCGCGCCCACAACAGCGGCGTCACCCCACCGATGACCGACCAACAAATCGAAGCGCTCGACCTCATCGACACCCTCGCCGAGGACGAAAACCTGCACCTGCGCTTCCGCCAAGAGCCGGGCGACCTCTTGTTCGTCAACAATTTCATGTTCCTGCACCGCCGCGACGCCTTCACCGATGCGGCCGACCCGAACCAGCGGCGACTCTTGCTGCGCCTGTGGCTGTCGATGCCCAACAGCCGCCCGCTCCCGGAAAGTTTCCGCGGCATGTACCGCAACATCGGGGCCGGCGCCCTCCGCGGCGGCATGCCGACGCGCGCGGAGCAAACCGAATCAGGAAAGGCCTAACAGCCGTCCGGTCAGCGTCCGAACTGTGCCAACCAAACAGTTGTACAACAGATTTGTTGGAACGTGTCGCATCACACCCCTTCAACAAAATCCCCCCGCCGGGGATTAAAGTGCCGCCGCACATCACCGCCCCAACCCGCATTTCTCACAAGGATTCGTCGCAAGAAGCTGAAAACCATGTGAGTACGAAGGTTACGACCGAGAGACGGCATAGGGGTCCGACCTTTCGCGGGGCCGACCTTTCGCGGGGCCGACCTTTCGCGGGGCCGACCTTTCGGCGTAGCAGCTGAGGCGAAGGCGGCTCGACCGAGTAACGCGGAAGGCCGCCCCCTCGTAATCGCATGGTTTTCGGCTTCGTAGCAGAATTCCTTGTGAGAAATGCGGGTTAACCACAAGAGACCCATACCATTCTAAAAAACAGCCCGCGCTTTTTAAGTCCACCTGCCCGAGGTGACGAAGAAGAGAGAAGTACCGGCAAATCAGACAACCGCCTCCCTAAAGCAGGAAACCCTTCGCGATGTTCAGGTGAACCTGGTTCGTTCCGGCGAACCCTTCGCTGCTTTAGTGCAGCGTGCGCCGGTGGCAAGCCCGCATTTCTCCCAAGAGTTCGTCGCAAGCAGCTGAAAGCTTTGTGAGAAATGCGGGCAAGCGTCCTTGGTGATGCCGCGTGGGAACCCGCTACCTGCAATTGGGTTTTCCCGCGAGGAGGATAACCCTGCAGCACGAAGACCCAACCAGCCCATCCCACGAATCCCCAACCCAGGGGCCCGGCCACGCCGCCTCGGCTTATGCACACCCAACCCATATCGGACCCTACACCCTCGTTCGCCGGCTCGGCCGCGGCGGTATGGGCGCGGTTTACCTGGGTGAACGCCGCCAACCCCTGTTTATGCAAGTGGCCGTAAAACTCATCCGCAAAGACGGGGACACCGCCTCGCTGCAACACCATTTCCAGCAGGAACGCCGGCTCTTGGCCGATCTCAAGCACCCCAATATCAGCACCTTGCTGGACGCGGGTACCACGGAGGACGGCCACCCGTGGTTCATCATGGAATACATTCCCGGCACCACCATCGACCGCTGGGCCCAAGAGCGGCAACCCACCGTCACCCAGCTACTCGCTCTTTTTATTAAGGTGGTCAACGCCGTTGGGTTCGCCCACGAACGCGGCATTATTCACCGGGACATCAAACCCAGCAATTTGATGGTCACCCCCGACGGCGAACCCAAACTTTTGGATTTCGGCATTGCCCTCCCCGCCCAACCCGATGTCACGCCCGATATTGCCGGCGCCATGACCCCGGAATACGCAAGCCCCGAGCAGCAAAAAGGGAATCGTCCCTCGCGGAGCAGTGACATTTATGCCTTGGGCCTGCTCCTGCTCCAACTGCTAACAGGGCGCAGACCAAAGAACTGGACCATCACCCCTTTGACCCTGATCGCCACATTACGCGGGCCCGAAACAGCGGAACGGCTGTCTGAAAAGGGAACACTCCCGGCCTCACCGGCCCCCACGACGCGTTTGCCGGAAGTCCTGGCCTACCTGTTGCGCCGCATGCTGGCGCCGAATCCCGCGGATCGTTATTCCGATATCGCAAGCCTGCGACCCGATCTCGAGGACGCCCTGGTTTCCCTGAGCCTCGGCCAAACACGCGAGGACACCGAGCCGGCCACGCAAGGTGATGTCCTGCTGTGGACCCACCCCGATCACGACGCCGCCGCCGTCCCTTTGGATGAATGCTTGCGCGCCGCCGGTTTGTCGGTCTGGTTCGCCGGGCGCAACCTGCAACCCGGCGCTTCCCGCTTGGCCACCCTGTTGGCCGCCCTGCGATCCCACCGAACCTGCTTGGTCTGCCTCGGCCCCGACGGCAAAGGCCCCTGGTCGCGCATGCCCGCGCTCGCCGATGCCGTCACCGCCTTGGTGACCGAGGATCGTCTCCATGCCCGCCTGTTCCTGTTGCCGGGCGCCGAGTGGCACCCCGATGCCGCCGACATCCCCGCGGTCTTGCGCCGTTTACGACCGATGGGGCCCAGCATCGACGAACGCCTCCCACAAAACCTGAGCGAAAACGCGCCGCAAAAACCAAAGGACACCCCCGCCGGATTGGTCTGCCCCTACCGCGGCCTGGAACCCTTCCGCGAGGCGGACCGCGACGCTTTTTTTGGTCGCGAACGCCTCGTCGAACAACTTTTGGACCAAACCCTGACCCAACCCTTGGTCTGTGTCGCCGGGAACTCCGGCAGCGGCAAGTCCTCCCTCATTAACGCGGGCCTCATTCCCGCGTGTCGCGACCGCGGCGATCTCGTTTTGGTGATGCGGCCCGGCACGCTCCCGCTTTCCGCGCTCGCCCACGCGCTCGCCCCCTTGCTTCCCCAGGACCAAAACGAAAACCAACCGAACCGTTTGACGCTGCGCATGAAAACCGCCAAAGAAGCCCTGCATTTTGTGCTCCGTGAGTTAAGCGACCGACACGGTGGGAAACGCGTGCTTTTGGTGATCGACCCATTCGAGGAAGTATTTACCAATGAAGGCACCGGCGCGCGGCACTTTATGGAAAACCTCGACTTCCTGCTTTCCCGCCAACACGACAACCTGGTGCCGGTCCTCGGCATGCGCAGCGATTTCCTGGGTCATTGCGCAACGTGGCCGATGCTGAATGAACTGATCTGCAAACATATGCTCCAGGTCGGCCCCATGAACCGAGAACAGCAGGCACGCGCCATTCGCGAACCGGCCGCCCTAGCCGGCCTTGCGCTGGAACCCGGCTTGACCACCCGTATTTTGGACGACCTGGCCGGGTCCGACGGAGAACTCCCCCTTCTCGAACACGCCCTTTTGGAACTCTTCGAACGCCGCAACGGGCACTTGCTCACCAACGAAGCCTATGCCGAAATCGGCGGCATCGGTGGGGCATTGGCCAGACGGGCCGAGGAAGAATTTGCCGCCGCCACGCCCGAGGAACAGGCCTCCTTACGCCGCCTGTTTGTGTTCTGTTTGGTACACGCCGCCGCGCGGACCAGGCGCCGCGCCACCATGGCCGAAGTCGAACCCTTCGCGCTGGGGCGCCTGTTGGAACGCTGGACCAAAGCGCGGCTGCTCCATATTGGTTACGACGCCGTTCAAGATTGCGACATGGTGGACGTCACCCACGAGGCCCTGATTCGTAAATGGGACCGCGTCGACCGCTGGCTGGAGGAGGACCGCCACCACGTCCATCAGGTTCAGCGCCTGCGTCAGGCGGCACACCACTGGGCGGAGCACGAACGCGACCCGGAGTTACTCCCACGGGGTGGACCACTGCAACGCCTGGAGGAACTGCTCGAAACAGCCGGCCTGCAATTGACCGAGGTTGAACGCGCTTATGTTGAACACGCCGTTGCGGCCAGAACCCGTGCCCGCGAAGCCGAGGAAACACAACGCCGGGCGAAACTTCAGCGCTACCAACAACGCGCCCTACGCGGCCGGCTCCTGGCGGTATTCCTCGTCGTTCTCATCTCGAGTTTCGCGCTCACGCTTTGGGTGCAACTCCAGCGCACCGATCAGGCCCGACAAGACGCCCAACGGGCTACCGACTTTTTGAGCACCTTGATCTCCGAACTGGACCCCGGCACCCAAGGCGACCAAACACTCACGGTCGCCGATATTCTCGACCTGGGCGAGCGGCGTCTCGAGGAAAATTTCGTCAACCAGCCCGAGGCCGGCGCCGACTTGCTGCTCACCATCGCCACCGGCAACCTCAACTTGGCCCGCTACGACATCGCGGAACGACAAATCGCGCGGGTTGCGGCGCTGCGCGAAAAGGCGGATCCCATCGCGCGGGCGGCGGTGTTCAAAGCGCTCGGCCACCTCCACGAGAAACAGGGCAATTACGGCCAATCACGCGAAGCCCTGGAGGAAGCACTCGCCTTGCGGCGCGCGGGCGGCGACCCAGCCGACGGCAAAACCGGCCGCATTTTGATTGAACTGGGTTGGATCCATCAACTCGAAGGCAACTACGAATTGGCCCAGAAGGCATTTGAACAGGCACGAGATCGTTTCGAAACCGTCTTGCCTGGGGACGATGTCCGCCGTGCCGACCCGATCCACCAGTTGGGCAATCTGGCTTGGAAACAAGGCGACTTTCATCGGGCGGAACTCCTGATGCGCGCCGCGTTATCCATTCGAGAAAAGGCCTTGGGGGCGAACCATCCCACCTTGGCCCCCAACTGTAACGACCTGGCCCTGGTTCTCACCGATTTGGGCGAATTGGAGGAAGCCGAACAACTCATGCGACGCACCTTGGCCCTCGATGAAAAAGCCTTCGGCCAAGACCATCCCGAGGTCGCAACCGACCTCAACAATCTGGCCTTCGTGCTCATCGCCAGGGAACAGCCGGAGCAGGCCAAACCGCTGATTATCCGCTCGATCAACATCATGGAGAACATCCATGGACCGGATCACCCGCAATTGGCGACCAGCCTCACCAACTTGGCCATGATCAATTACGAACTCAACCTGTTGCCCGAGGCCGAAACCCATGCGCGCCGCGCACGACACATCCAAGAAACAAGCTATGGCCCGGATCACCCCGAAAACACCACCTACCTCAGTAATTTGGCCCTGATCCTGCGCAACCAGGGTCGCAACGAAGAAGCCCTGCCCTTGCTTCACCGATCGCTTGAAGTGAATGTCAAGGCGCACGGCCCCGGCCACATCAGCTCGGCGCCTTCGCTCAATAATTTGGCGATGGCCCTGCGCGATGCGGGTCGCCTCAAAAAAGCCGTCGATTTACTGCACCGGGCCGTGGCTGTTCAAAGCAAAGCCGTGGGCGAAAACCATCAAAGCGTCGCGAAGTTGCGCGGTAATTTGGCGTGGGTGTTGCGCGAGGACGGTGATTTGGTCGGCGCCGAACAAGCCTACCGTCAGGCAATTGCCGCGGAAAAGGCGACCCTCGGCGCCGAACATGTACGCGTCGGTTACCGCAAGGCCGAACTCGCGGCCAACTTGCTGCAAGCCGGACGGCCCGCGGAAGCAGAAGCCATCGCAAAAGCAGCCGTGGCGTTGCTGGAAGCGGGGTACCCCAAGGGTCACTGGCACCTTCACTACAGCCAAGCCGTCCTCGGTCAAGTGTACGTCTCCTTGGATCGTGAGGCCGAGGGCCGCCCCATGTTGGAACCGGCGCTGGCGAAACTCAACCAAAACCCCGGCATCCACCACACAAAAACCAAAGAGGTCCAAGGTTTTGTCACACGCCTCCAGCAAAATACCGTCGGTAATCCCATCCCCTGACCGGCATGGCTGACCAGACGCAGTCGCACGTGTGGAAAACCTCTTGGCTCGGATAAAAGCGTCTCTCAATGACAACATTAACGAGGTTTAAGGGCGATGGATCGCGACCATCCCATCCCGCCTTTTGATTCGCGATTTGCCGGCATGTGATATCATCGCTAAGTTTGTTATTTGCTCATCTGAATCCTTGACATCAAACACTTTATCCCGTTTTTACCTATTCACCCTTTTTTTCTTTTTACTTATTTCACAACAGCAAGCTGGAGTTTTTCATGCCGCGCCTTGCCCTGTTTTTCTTTTTGTCCGTGCCGATGTTGTTTACTTTCGCGCAGGAAGCCATTTCCCTCGATTTGCAGCCCTATGACCGTTATCAAGCGACGCCGACCGCAACCTTGGCCGGTACCCTGTCGCCCGCCGATTCGGTGCTGTTCCTCAACGGCAACGCCGTGACGCCGGACCCATCCGGGGCCTTTTCCGTCGTTGTTCCATTGATTGAAGGCGAAAACACCTTGCTGTTTCGCGCGACCCATGCCGCTTTACCCGCGCGCACCTTTAAGCATGCCCTGGTTTTTGATCAGACCCCGCCGCGTTTGTTGGTCGATCAGCCCGGCTTGCCGTTTTACACCAATCAAACCACCGTCACTTTGATCGGTCGCGTCGGCGACAATGTGGCCGATCCCTTGCGCCTCACCCGTGACGGCAACGAGATCGCCCTCAACGGTTTTCAGTTTTTTGACCGCGATGTGGCGCTCAGTGAAGGGCGCAACGATTTCACTTATGTGTTGACCGACGCCGCCGGCAATGAGCAGACCCTCGTCGTCACCGTCTACCACCGTGTCGCCGAACCCGAGGTTGCCCTCACCGTACCGCAACGGATCGCCGCCTTTGGCCGCACCACCGTTGCCGTCACACCCGCCGCACCGGATGATCTGGTTTCCCAGGAACTCAGCCTGGACGGGGAAACCGTTTTTCGTGCCGATGACGGCGCTTCCTTTTCGCAAAGCTTCACCCACGCCGGCGACCGCGACCGCATCCCTTTTGCCTACCGCGCCACCGACCGTTACGGCAACAGCCTGCAACGCGACGGCTGGATCACCGTCGATTTCCCGCTGTTTGTGTTTGGCCAAGTTCTTGACGATGCAACCAGTTACCCGCTTTCCGCGGTAACCGTCACCCTGACCTCGCCCAGTACTTCCGTCACCGCAACCAGCGATGGCAACGGCCGCTTCAACGCCACCCTCCAGGGTTCGCCGCTCACCCTGTCCATCGATCATCCCGATTATTTGCCGCTGCAACGCACCGCCGCCGTCACCCGATCCGGCGGCTTGCGCTTCCACGATTTGCGCTTGACCGCGCGCCCCGCCGCGCAATCCCTCGCCTTGCCCGTTGATCTGGCCGGCGTCTCGCTGACCCTTTCCGGGTACAGCGGCGGCGTGCAGGCCTTCGTGTTCAGCGACCAAGCCTTGCCCGCGCTGCTGCCCTTGGGTTGGTCGCCGTTAAAAGGTTTTGCGCTCCTCGGCGCCGGGGGCAACGGGCGTTTGCTCGGTTCCGTTCAGTTCGAGCGCGGCCCGCCCGCCGCCACCCCGCTCGTCCTGCTGCAACAACAAGGCACCGCCTGGCGCGTCCATTCCGTTACCCCGGCCGCGGGTAGGAACCTCGCGTTGGATGTCGCCAACGTTCCCGCCGGCGCTTGGCTCGTTGCCACCCCCGACCCCGGTTCCGCCGTACCCGCGCCCGGCGACCTGCTGCAACGCGCCGCCCTGCACCCCTCTTCCTACACCGATTTCCGTTCCATCACGACCGATCCAGAAACCGTCTCACCCCGCCAAGAAGCCGCCACCCGTGTCAGCCTCTCCGCTACCGGTGATTTTCCCTCCGGCAGCCACGCCGTCATCCGCGCCGATGAAATCCGCCAAACTTACGACGGCGGCAGCGATCTGCCCGCCTATCCGCTCGACATCCTGCTCTACCGCTTCCCCGGCCAAAGCGGCGCCGCCGGCACCCTATCTTTTAAAATGCGCACCACCGCCGACGGCGGGCAAACCCGTTCCGCCACCACCGCCTTCCGCCCCGTCAGCGGGAGCCTCCCCGCGGAAAACTTCTCCTACGACCCAGTCTTTGTTCAAACCGGCCTGACCATCGATTTCGGGCCGCAACCCGATGCCGGCACCCAACCCCGCGCCGTCCAATTACGCGACAATCCCGCGCTGACCCTGCCGCTGCCCGTCGGCGCCACCCAACGCGCCCTGTTCCGTGCCGACTTCAGCCAACCCCTGGCCCAGGCACCCCAACTCAGTTACAGCCACGCCGCCGGCGGCGCCCTGCTCCTGCTGCGCCACGATACCAATCGCTGGGTGCTCGCCGCCCGGCTGACCCATCAAGACGGCACCTGGCGCAACGACCCGGCCCAAACCGACATGACCGAATCCGCCGCCTACGCCCTGGTCCACCTCGCCGAGGCCGTCACCGAACTGCGCGGTTCCATCCGTTTCAACGACGAACCGCAACCCGGCACCTGGCTCTCCAGTGACAGCCATCCCTGGTTCGGCCGCGCCGACACCGCCGGCCGCTACCGCTTTTTCGTCCTTCAACGGGCCGGCGCCCAAGCCATCAACGCCCTCGACCCCGCCACCGAACGGACCGCCGCCGTCGAACTCGCGCCAACCCTCGCCACCGACTTGAT
>NZ_JAFREP010000032.1 GCF_017377855.1 Acanthopleuribacter pedis | reverse complement strand
ACGGGGAAGGCCCTGTCAGGATGGGGGTTGAACGGGGAAGGCCCTGTCAGGATGGGGGTTGAACGGGGAAGGCCCTGTCAGGATGGGGGTTGAACCGGCGCACCCCAACGGGGCGCGCACACCGTGAATTGGGGTCCACCATTAATTTAAAACGTGAGCCGGCGGCGAACTACGACTGGTTTGGCTGAAGGCCTTACGGATTTCAGCCCTGGGTAAAGGGTTATGGAATAACCCTTTACCCAGGGTCCCCGGGAGTTCCCGTCGTGTAGACGCTGAAGGCGTCGGCCCTACAACCATTTGCACGAAACCGCTCGTCCTGGGTAAACGACCGTATGATTTTTCCATCTTGGTGGGGTTGTTGCCCCGGAGCCATTCGGGTGTCAACGCCTTCAGCGTTTTCCCGTCCGTGAACTCCAGACACCCAGGGTGCGACCATTTTCAATGGTCGTACCCGGGGCTAACCTATGGCATCCCTGTAGGATGCGTCCAGCGTGGCCGGGCTTCGCCCGGCGTTTATTCAAAGTATGGTCCAGAGATGCGGTGGTGCGGCCCCGGTTGGGGCGCGCCGGGTCGACCCCCCAATCGTCCATCTTGGTGGGGTTGTTGCCCCGGAGCCATTCGGGTGTCAACGCCTTCAGCGTTTTCCCGTCCGTGAACCCCAGGCTGCATGGATGGGGTCGAACGGGGGGAAGGCCTTGTCAGGATGGGGGTTGAACCGGCGCACACCCATATGCGGGGGCCACACCTGATTTAGCGCCGTGAGCCGTCGGCGAACAACCGCCGGTGGCGCTGAAGGCGCCATGGATTTCAGCCCCGTGCAAATGGTTGTAGCACAACCATTTGCACTGGGTCCCCGGGAGTTCCCGTCGTGTAGACGCTGAAGGCGTCGGCCCTACAACCATTTGCACGAAACCGCTCGTCCTGGGTAAACGACCGTATGATTTTTCCATCTTGGTGGGGTTGTTGCCCCGGAGCCATTCGGGTGTCAACGCCTTCAGCGTTTTCCCGTCCGTGAACTCCAGACACCCAGGGTGCGACCATTTTCAATGGTCGTACCCGGGGCTAACCTATGGCATCCCTGTGGGATGCGTCCAGTGTGGCCGGGCTTCGCCCAGCGTTTATTCAAAGTATGGTCCAGAGATGCGGTGGTGCGGCCCCGGTTGGGGCGCGCCGGGTCGACCCCCAATCGATACGACCGCCGAACCGGAGGCTGCCCACGGGGGTAGACCCCCAAATCATAAACCCCCAATCGATACGACCGCCGAACCGGAGGCTGCCCACGGGGGTAGACCCCCAAATCATAAACCCCCAATCGATACGACCGCCGGACCGGAGGCTGCCCACGGGGGTAGACCCACAAATCATAAACCCCCAATCGATACGGCCGCCAAACCCGAGGCCCCCATGGGACGTCGCCCGGCACCCGCTCCTATATCTATAGGGTTTACAGGCAGAAATGGCCGCCGCCGCTTTTTTCCCGCAACTTTTGCGTTATCTTTGACACTAGTATTCTGAAGGCGTGACTTTTGTCTGTCGTGAATGCCGCTTGGGAGGCGGTGCGCGGCAATCCTCTTTTCTCCTCCCAATAGAATGGGGCGGTTCTAAAAATTGCCTCGTTTGGATTTTATCTTTAAACAAAAACCGCGCGTTTCAGGCGGCGAATGGACTATAATCAAAACCAACCCATTCGCACACCAGGTACCTTCAACGCGGCAAAGGTCGCCCACAATCCCCGTTTAATCGGTTCTTTTGTGTCGGCCGTGCAGCGCAAAAAAATATTTTATAGAGGTTGTTGTGACGTCACTCAAAAACAACGAAAACGAGATTTTTTGGCAGGGTCCCGGCGGTGATGAAGTCAAGATCCTTAAAGTAGAAATCCACGAAAAAATATCCGACCTGTTCCTCATTCGGGTGGAAGCGACCTCCGAAAACAAGGAACTCACCTACGAGGACATGATCCACGCCACCGGCAAAATTAAGTACAATTGCGGCGAGAACCTTGCCGGCGAACGCTTTTTCAGTGGGATCATTACCGGCTTTGCGCAGGCACGAACCCGTCACGGTGATGTCGACGCCTCCACCATTAAAGAATACAAATACCTCATCGAGATTCGTCCCGATCTGTGGCTCTCCACCAAAAAAACCTCTTCCAAGGTGTTTCAGGACAAAAATTCCAAGGACATTGTGAGCGAGTGCCTCGATGAATTGGGCATCAAACACGCTTGGAACCTCCAGGCCACCCCGCCCACGCGCGATTACTGCCTTCAATACGAAGAAACCAGTTACAACTTCATCTCGCGCCTTTGTCAAGAAGACGGCATTTGCTTTTTCTTCGACCACAAAAAACAAGAAGTTGTGTTTGCCAACTACCCCGGCGGCCATCCCGATTGCGCACCCATCGCCACCGCGCGCTACCACGAACTGGAAGAAATGCAGCAAACGGTGGGCAGCGCCGACGCCGAACACGTTTTCCATTTCGCCTACCAAGAGCAGGTCAGCACCGGCCTGTTTTCCCTAACGGATTACAACAGCGAAACCTCGCAAACCAATTTGATGGAAAACGAAACCGACAGCAGCAAACCCTTTTTCAGCAGTTACGAAAACTACGAACACTCGCTGAACTACAAAAACTCAGGCAACATCGGCTTCTACAAACCGCTGCGCAAAGAAGCCGAGGAGTCGGCCAACAAGTTCGGTTACGGCGAAAGTGCCTGCCGTTCCTTCGAGGTGGGTTACTGCTTCACCATGGAGCGTCACTTCCGCGACGAATTTAACGCCAAGTGGATGCTCACCGAACTCCACATCACCATGGAGCAAGGCCACTACCACAACAGATTCCGCTGCTATCCCGTCAAACTGAAGTACCGCCCCGAACGCAAAAACAAGGCACCCAAGGTGTACGGCCTGCAAGCCGCCACCGTGACCGGTCCCGCCGGTGCCGAGGTTTATCTCGACGATTTGGGTCGTTGCAAAATTCAGTTTCACTGGGATCGCGAGGGCCCCAAAAACGACCGTTCCTCCATTTGGTTGCGCGTCTCCAACGGGTACGCCGGCAAAGATTACGGCATCCAGTGGATTCCACGCATCGGTCACGAGGTGCTGGTCGCCTTCATGGACGGCAACGTCGATCACCCGATTGTGGTCGGCCGCGTTTACAACGACTTCAACGCCTGCCCACTGAAACCGGCCAATAAGTGGCAGAACATTATTAAAACCATCAAAGACAACCACATCATGTTCGACGACGAGGACGGCAAGGAACTCATTGACATCCGTGCGCAAAAGAACATGAACACCTTGGTGCTCAACGATAAAACCATCACCGTGAACCACAACATGACCACCACCGTCCACAACGACAAAATGATTTTGGTCGACAACAACATGGATACCTTGGTTTACAACGACAAATCCATTTTCGTGGACAATTGGTCCTATGAAACCGTGATGAAATCCAAAATGGTCGGTGTCATCGAGGAAGACTACAGCGAATACACCGGTCGCGACAAATTCGTCACCATTGAGAATGAACACTGGGTCGATGTGCTCAACGGCGATGAAACCCAGACCATTTACAGTGGCGACCGCACCCACAACATCAACACCGGTGACGACATCCTCAACGTCTTGACCGGGGACCGCAAGGTGACCGTCAATGCCGGTGACGCCAAGCTGGAAGTGAAAACCGGTGACAATATCATTGATGTGAACACGGGCGACATGAACGCGACCGCCAAAACCGGTGACATCAACATTAAAGCCAATTCGAAAGACGTGAATGTCGGTGCCGGCGATTCCATGAAGCTCACCGCTACCAAACACATCGATATGGTTGGCAACAAACAGGTGTATGTGTCGGGCGACAAGATACAAATCATTGCCAACAAGGAGCTGACCCTGGGGGTCGGCGTCAACAACATCACGATCAAATCCTCGGGGATCGAAGTCGGCGGCGTCAAAATTTCGTCGGCCGCCATCGGTGTTCACGAGATTTCCGGTGCTTTGATCAAAATCAACTAATTCGTGTTCTGAGAAGAGGTGCCCATGGAGCGTGTCATTGCAGATTTCAACCGAGATCTGGAGACATTTGTGGAGCAGCGTCATAAGTTTTTGATGCTGATCCCTTGCTCCGACGGGGAGACGGTGCCCGTGCTCAAAATGCTGCGCGGCATTGAGGAGGCGGATGCTTCTGATGTGTTCCTGTCCTTTGCCGATGAATGCAACCACATCGACGCCTACATTTCGGTGTGTATGGAGCGTTTGCGCGAGGAATGGACCCTGGCCAACACCTATGCCGGTGAAAACGACAAAGATCCGCTGCCGGAACTCCCACCCGAGCTGTTCGATGGGGCGCTTCCGGCCGCGGAACGTTTGATTCGCGCTTTCGACTACTTGCGTGCGCAATTGCCGCCCAACGGCGGCCACCGCTTGGTGTGGGTGATGTGCCCCACCGCGATCGGGGATCGCGGCGGGTTGATCAACTTGCTGAACCAAATTGTGCCCGCCGACAAAACCGTGCAGCCTTGGATGCGTCAGGTGCGTTTGATTGTGCGCGATGTGCGTTACGACTTAACCAACCGCCGTCCCGGTTTATGTGATTATCCGCGCGTGTGGGAACGTCCCATTGACCTGTCCCAAAAACAGATGGTCGAAGCGCTTGATATGGATGCCAAGGACCCCACCAAAAGCGACGGCGAACGCATCCAAGCCCTGTTGTCCTTGGCGATTATGGACACGGGGTACAACCGCACCAAGGATGCGTTGTTTAAGCTGGATTACTGCATGGGTTACTATCAAAGCGTCGATGATAAACCCATGATCGCCCTTGTTTACAACTGTATGGGTGATACCTACCGGCGGCAAAACAATTGGATCGAGGCCCGCGACCATTACGAATGGGGTGTGGTCACCGCCGCCGATTGCAAGAACAACACCCAGCTCTACCATTCGGTCCGTTCCCTGGGTGATACCCATTTCAAGCTAAAAGAATACGGCGTTTCTGAGCAGTACTACGACCAAACCGATCAAATGGCAACCCACCTGCTGGATCCCGACGGCAAGGTCGACGCCATGATGTGGCGTGGTTTGTCTCAGGAGAAACAAGAAAAGTGGCAGGCGGCCTGCGCGAGTTTTGAAGGCGCGGCGACCCTCAGCCGTAACTTGGACATGAACGACAAATTACAAACCAACCTTGGCCATCTTAAACGGGTTTATCCGCGGGCCGGCCGTGAGGATCAGGTGGACGGCCTCAAAGAAGAACTCAAAAACCTGAAAAAAGGGTAGGAGGGTGTTATGAGCGCAGGCAGCAGGATGTTATCCGATATCGACCCGGCTTTACCCGGTGTTCCCCCGGCGACACCGCCCTCGCTAAAACGCCCCGAAAATGCCTTGCACAAAGCGGGTAACGCCATCGCCACGGTGGTTACCGCGCCCGCCGCGGCCATTGGCTTGCTCAACGAGGGTTTTGCCAGAGCCACCAATTTTGTGGCGTCCGCGTTACCGTCCCAACCCGCCGCGTTTCAGACCTCGCTGGCCTTAGGCGCCCCCCATGCGCACATTGCCCACCCACCCAGTGGGCCGGCCCCGATTCCGCCGACCCCGATTCCCCCCGTTGGGCCCGTGACTTTTGGTTGTTGTGTTCAGGTACTTATCAACGGTCGACCGGCGGCACGGGCGGGCGATATGGGTGTCAACCCAACCTGCTGTGGGTTACCGCCGATGTACGAAATCTATACCGGTTCCTCCAAGGTTTTCATTGGGGGCGCGCGTGCCGCGCGGGTGGGGGACATCACCTTCCATTGCAAACCCGTTCCCTCGGAAGCGGCGGCTCTGCGTGGCGCCATTGCCACCGCCCAGAAGGCGATGCGGGCCGCGATGATGGCCTGCATGGTGGGCGGGTTTGTCGCCACCGGTTTAGGGGTTGCCGGGGACATCGTTGAATCGGTTGAGGCGGACAACGCGGATATGTCCGCCGCGTTGGCGCTCAGTGCCGCTACCGCCACGGCGCAAATGGCGAATGACGTCATGGCCCTGGCCGCGGCCGCCATGATGGGCAAAGATCCTTGCCTGCCGCCGGGAACGCCGGGCGCCATTTTTGCCGGCTCCCCCGATGTTTGGATCGGCGGGTTTCCCATGCCGCCGTGGATGGATATCGCCAAGGGTTTGCTCAAAATGGTGAAAGGTTTGCGGGCACGCAACCAAAACCGTTCCAACACCAACGGCACCACCCGCGTCGGCGCCCAACACTAACACTTACCCGTCCAAAAAACCAATCTGAGAAGGTGTGTTATGCCGGTTAATGTTACCCGTGGTTCCTTGTATACCGCGGCCCATGATGTCGATTGCGGTGGGATTGTGCCCATCATCTTCCGGCGCTATTATTCCACCGGTTTGCTGGACAGGGCACCAGGCGTGCTAGGTCCCGGTTGGTACCACGCCTTTGAGGCGACCATTGAACCGGACCTCGACGGTTTTACCTTTTTCGGCCACGACGGCCATACCTTGACCTTCGACGGTTCGTTTGACCAACTCGATGCCGGCGCGTCCTTGTGGAACCTCGGCCACAACATGGAGTTGCGCCGTTATCAAGACTACCTTCAGCTCTACCATTGGCACGACTACCGGCAGCGCGTTCAAAAATTCTTTTTCCAAGCCGGCGGCGACGGCGTGTACCGGCTGACCCACTGGGGTTTACCCGACGGCCACTCGCTCCACATCAGTTACGACAGCCAAAACCGCGTAAAAAAGGTCGCCCAAACCCTGCAGGCGCGACGCCTCACCTTTGATTACACCGCCGAGGGCCGGCTCAATAAACTCTACCTCAACGTATCCGGCCGCAAACCCGAATTGATGGTGGCTTTCGAGTACGACAAAGAAGGCCGCCTGCTGCGGACCCGCAACGATTTATGCGTGGTCCAGTCCTACACCTATGACGACGCGGGCCGCATGACTTCCGAACGCTATTTGGGCGACAAGGCCTACCGCATGAAATACGACGATGGGGGTCGCTGCGTGTTGCTCGGTGGCGAAGCGCGTCACGGTGAGCGGGCTTTTGCTTATGACGAGGCGGGCCGCCAGACCGTGGTGACGGACAGTTTAGGCCGCAAAACGACCTACCAGTACAACGAGGGCCGCCAGGTTGAAATGACGACCCTTCCCAACGGAAGCCGACAGCTCACCCGCTACGATGAATATGGTCGTCGGGTCAGCGAAACCACGCCTTCCGGTTTCACCACCGAGTACCAGTACGACGGACGCGGTGACCGGGTGGCGCTTCGCTACAGCACCGGCGGCGAAACCACCCTGACCTACAACGAGGAACACGAACCCATTCAGGTGCGCGAATTTGACGGCGCGGTCTGGCGTTTTTGCTGGGCGCGGGGTGCCTTGACCGAGGTGGTGAACCCGCTGGGTGAAAGCACGCGTTATCAGTACGATGAACAAAACGACCTACGCGAGGTGCTTTATCCCGGCGGCAGCGTGGTCAAATACGACCACGATCCCAAATGGACCCGTTTGGTTGTGGCGGATGAAAGCGGTGTGCTTTCGCGTGAGCATTTCGATGTACGTCTGAATCCCATCGAAAGTCACGACAGCGCCGGCTTGGTGAAACGTTTTGAATACGATCAGCTCGGCCGTCGTGTCTCGGTAGAGGATCGCCGCGACGGTGGGGACGGCAAACGGGTGATCACCTACGATGGTGCCGGTCAGGCGATTCGGTACGACCAGGCCGGCCATGTGACCCACTTCCGCTACAAGGGATACGACCTGCCCACCGAAATTGAAGAAGCCTCGGGACGCATTTACAAACTTGAATGGGACAGTGAAAAACGCAATACCGCCATCATCAATGGGGCGGGCCAAAAAACCACCTTCATCTACGATGATTTGGACCGCGTGGTGAAAACCGAATATTACGACGGTTCTTTTCAGGAATACGAATACGATGAGGCCGGTTTTGTGGTGGCCGGGTTTGACGGGGTCAACCGCCTTCAATACGAAAACGACGAACTGGGCCGCCTGCTCGAGGTAACCGCCGACGGTCTGCTCTTGGCGTCTTTCACCTACGACCTAGCCGGCAACATCGTGGCTTCCACCCGCGGTGAAGAACGCGTCACCCTGGAGCGAGATGCCCTGGGGCGCATTGTCGCCGAAACCCAAAACGGGCGCACCGTGCGCACCACGTTGAGCCCGATGGGAAGGGTTCGCACCCGCGACTTCGAGGGAAGCCGCGCCGGTACCCTGAACTACAACCACGACGGTCGTGGCCGTTTGCGCGCCTTTTTCTCCGAAAAAGGGGTTCGCCAGGGTTTTGACTACACTTCTAATGATTTGCTGATTCGCCGTAACTTCTTGAATTTTGAGGAGCGTTTTGAATATGACCCACGTGGCTTGCCGTCCAAGCAGTGGGTTGGCGTCGGAAATGCAAAAATGGTTTTTGGCCGGGCATTTCAATTTGATGCCGCCGGTCAAATTCAATCCGTGAAGGATTCGCGGCGCGGTGAGGCTTTGTACGGCTACAACGCGAGTCAGGAATTGGTCCGTTCCGAGCATTTTGGCCTTTCTCCCGTGGAATTTGTTTATGACGCGGGGGGGAATCGCGTCAATAACCGCGCGGGTGAGCGCTTGTTTTACCAACCGGCCGACCGGCTCAACATGGCCGGTGCCGCCCGTCTTGATTACGACAACGCGGGCCGCGTGATTTCGCGAACCCTGGGCGATCAAGTGACCCGCTACCACTGGCACAAGCTGGGTCATCTCGATGCCGTGGAACGCCCGGACGGGCGACGCATTGAATATCACTACGACGGTTTCGGCCGCCGCACCCGAAAATGTGAAGGCGACCAAGAAACGCGTTTTTACTGGCAAGGCAACCAATTAATGGCCGTCGAGCGCGAAGATCGGTTGACCGAATATGTGATCGACGGGTTTCGGCCCTTGTTGATGTTTGAGGACGGCGTCCCGTTCCACGTCATTCACGGTTTGTGCGATGAACCCCTGGAGGTGGTTGACGATCAAGGCGAAACCGCTTGGTGGGGAACCCTGGATGAATGGGGCAAGTTGGTGGCGCAGTCTGGCGATGAACACGCGCCGATGTTGCGCTACAGCGGCCAGTATTACGACGAGGAAAGCGGACTGTCCTACAACCGTTTCCGTTATTACAGCGCCGAGGACGGCCTGTTCCTGTCGCCGGATCCACTGGGTTTTGCGGCCGGTCCATTCCGCTATCGCTACGCGCCCAACCCGTTGAATTTTATTGATCCGTTCGGCTTGGCCTGTGGCGGCTCGCGTGGCCAATCCGTCTACGTGCTTACCAAAGGCCAACCGCCGAAAATTGTTTACGTGGGCATTACCGAACAATGTCCCCGCGAGCGGATGATGCAGCACAGTCGCGACCGGGCCGCGGGCGAGTTTGATTCGATGCGCGTTATTGCCACCGATATGGACACCCGTCGTGATGCGCGTAATTTAGAGGGATCCGCGCTCCACCATATTAACGAGGGGAACATCCGAGGGGTTGAATTTGACGGTCTGGAAAACCGGCGCATCAGCGATGACTCCCGTTATTACCATTCCTACCACGATCCCAACGATGCGGCGCGGCCCATTTTGCCCCGTGCCGATGTCCAGCGGGCGCTTGATCGGGGCACCGCCGGCAACGAAATCGCCCATCTCCCCAGGCCGCAATAACCCCGATGAAACGCGCCGCACATGAGCTGTTTTGGAAACGTGCTAGGATGCGCGCAAGGAAGATATTGCATGAGCCTGGTATAGGGATCGCAAGTTCTTGGTTTGCAAGTAGAAAGCCGGCGAGAGAAGCGGGCTATTTTTTAACGGGGTGTGCCCATGGTTATTGACGAGGCCCGGCGACTGATCGATGCTGGTGATGCCGAGGGTGCCAAAACCCTGCTGCTGAATGCCGGTTTCATCGAGCACCACGACACGGTGGTCCAAGCGGCATATTACGAACTGATTCCCGTGGATGAGCCGCTTCGGGAGCGACTGGACGGCGTGCTGAAGCAGATCGGGGAAGGTGAAGTACCAACGCGGGCAAAGGCCGCCGGCGTCGTTGCCAAGGAGGCCGCGCGTGCCGTCAACAAGAAGACCCATGCCTGGATCCGCGATCCACGCGTGACCGATGTACTCATTGAGGCCATGGAAACTGGGCAGGCCAAGTTGGTGAATCAAGCGGCGGGTGCCGCAATTTTGATTGTAAGCCGTTACTTTGCCGATCAGCGCTTGCGCGAACCTTTTAAGAAGCTGGTAAAGAACCGCAACAAAACCGTGCGCCGCCATGCTGCCAACGCTTTGGCCGCACTTTATGTGCCGGAAAACGTGCCTTTGTTAATTGGCATGTTGCAGGATAAAGCGGATGAAGTTCGCGCACAGGTCGCCCTGCTGATGGGTTCTTTGGCCGAGGCCGGTCGTTTAACCGCGGCGCAACGCGAAGAAGTTGTGCCCATTTTGTGTTCGTTTCTCCGCGACGAAACCTACGAGGTGCGCAACCGTGCCGCGGGAGCCCTGCGGAAATGCGGTGACCCGTCCGCTTTGGACGCGCTCCGCGAAGCCCATGCGACGGAATCGCTTGCGCTGGTGCGCGAAACCTTGGAATTTGCGATTGAGGGCCTTGCCGACAAATAAGCAAAAAAAAACGCGACCCGTGGGTCGCGTTTTTGATTGCTTAAGACGTGGGGCTTTAGTCGTGTTTGTGACCGTGGTCGCCGTGGCTGTGGTCATGGCCGTGGTCGCCTTCTTTCATTTGTTGCTGTTGCTTCATCATTTGGTCACCGTCAATGACCATCGCACCCTCGGGTGCCGTGTAGGTGAACAGCGCGTCGTCGACCTTGTCTAACTTTTTGAAATCGTTGAAGTTAAACTCAAAAGGCATCTTCTGACCCTCGGGCCCTTCCATCTCCATTTTCATGGTGGTGGGCCAGATGTTTTTCTCATCCAGGATCAAGGTCATTTTCATGCCTTTGACGGGCGTGCCAGGCTGAGCCATGCCCATTTTTTTGGCGGCTTCTTCCGTCATCTCAGCTTGCATGGTGACTTTGCCGTCGGCGATCCCTTTAAAGGTGATGTCGAGGGTTTTTTCCATGTTTTTGACCATTTGCGCGGGATCCATGGGGCCTTGCATGCCCATGCCGCCGAAACCCATTTCTTCATTCATTTTTTCCATGGCTTCCAGGGACAATTTGGTGACCTGGGTCATGCCGCCCGCTTGGGGTGGCATTTTCATTTCGGTCCACATCATTCTGCCGTCGAGCACGTAAAGCGCGTTCATGTCCATGGGACCGGCGGGCGTGTTCATGGTCATTTTCATGGTCATGTTCTGGTGGGTTTGATCCTTGGCGATCATCTTCCCGTCCATTTTCATGGAGATCTCTTGACCCATTTGGTTCACGGTCATGGCGCCGGTGTAGTTAAGCGAGTAAGGCATGTTGGCGTATGCCTTGGCCATTTTCTCCAGCCATTCGGCGGACTTGGCGTCGGAACCCGCGTGAAGCGGTAGTAATAAAAAGGTGGCACACAAGAGTGCGACCAGTGAGCATTTTAAAGATTTTTTCATGTTTCTCCCCTGAATTGTGGATGCATCTTGCTGCAAGCAGCCTATTGGGTTCGTAAAGATAAGTCAATCCTTACCTAATTAGGAACCATGACCGCCGTCACCAATGGCGGAGGGCCCGCTGTTCAAGGCGCGACAGCGGCTGAACGGGTCCCTGATTACCGCCGATGGTGTTGCCGATTGTTTTGAACACGAAGCATTAACGCCGACAATGTTCTTCTGTTTTACCTAAGAGGCGTGGTCGGTAGGGCCGCGGGTATGCTGTGCCCAAAAGACGAAGCCAAGCGACCTCGCGCGTGGGGGATCGGCAAACGAAGGTGCGACCAAAGACCTGTATCCTTATTAATAGGACCCCGACCCAAGGCCGTCCCAAATAGAAAAGGCCCCGGAACGGGGCCGCAACTGGGATTGTGAAAAGATGACCATTAAATGTCGTGACACACAACAGCGCATCAAGAAGGGGGGTGAAGGGGGATCACAATCCTTGATGGATGATTGGAGCAAGTCCCTCCGTGGAAGGGCTCGAAGTCCTGAAAACTAGCAGCACGAGCCACAGGCGACGCGGCTGCTAGGCAGGGGCGGCGGTTTTAAACCGTTGCCATTTGCTGCGTGGATTGTTGTTCCGCGTAATTGGGGGTGTTTTGGTCTTTGGCCATGGTGACGCGAAGACTACGACCACCGAAATCGGTTTCGTGAAGCTTGGCGATCACCTGCTCGGCGTCGTCTCTTTTAACTTCAACAAAACCAAAACCGCGGTTACGGCCTGATTCACGGTCCATGATCAGTTTGACTGAGTGGACGGAGGTTATGGTTTCAAACAGGGTGCGAACATCTTCTTCTTTCGAGTTAAAGGGCAAATTGCCAACCCAAAGTTTCGTAATCATAGGTGCTACTCCTAACATTAAGCGCCGCGGGATGCCTTTTCTCCAGATGGGGCTGGTGCCGGCAGGCAACGAAAAGTGTTCCGGCAGGTTTTCATGTGCTCAGAGAATTGGAGGTTGAGCAGTGAAGCGGGCCAGGAATCAAATTGGGGCTTAGATCGGCTTCTAGATGGGGCTTTCGGCCAATCCGTGATGCCTGAATCAGCTTCTTACTCTAATCAAAAAGCAAAACGCTGACATATGCAATCAAATTAACCTAAAACTTCAATCTTTCTGGTTTCGGGTGTCACAGCTCACAAAAGGAATGCGGACTGATTTGCTCCAAGCGCTTGTTTATGTGGTTTTTAGATAATTTGGTGTGCCGTCATTTTTAGGATAAAAGATCGGCAAAACAACCTGTTTTTGCGGGGTTAGAGCGTGTTTTTATTCCTTTCTTTTGACGCGGATAATCGTCTCTCCGGTCCGCGAGCCGGGTCATTTTGGCCCTATCCATTAGGTAAGTTAATGAAATGCAGTTGCTTGGGGTTTGGTATTTACGTGGTTTATATACTTTGACGGGAGGGTGTTTATTTATTTGAGCAACGAGAGATAATCTGTCAGGGCGGTTTGGTTGCTTTTTTGAGACGCAACTTTAGGCCTTGACCACGGTCTTGGGTCTGATCATCATCACATTTCACCAACCTGTCTTCGCTTTTCTGGATTAAAACGGAACGTCGCCGTGTTTTTCCACGCAAGAGCTGCTCTTGAGCTTTTGGAGGTTTTCCATGTTTTATCGTTTTCTCTCGCCGCTGGGCGCCCCTTTCTCCCGCTGGGTTCTGCTTGCCTTTTGCGCCCTTTCCTTCGCGTGCTCCTTCTCCGGGGCCGGTGAACCCCCCGCCAAAACCGATCAGGAACCACTACCCGTTGTTGACGGCAAGGTCTCCCTTTCCGAGGATCAGTGGCGCGAACGGCTCACCCGCAAGCAGTTCACCATTTTGCGCAAAAAAGGGACCGAGCGCGCCTTTACCGGGACCTTGCTCAACGAAAAACGCGACGGCGTTTTTGTTTGTGCCGGCTGTCGTTTGCCGTTGTTTGACGCCGCCACCAAATTTAAATCCGGCACCGGTTGGCCCAGTTTCTACAAACCCATTAAAGCCGCCAACGTGGGCGAGGTCGCGGATAACAGCCACGGCATGATTCGCACCGAGGTGGTTTGCAACCGCTGCGACGGCCATTTAGGGCACGTGTTCAACGACGGACCGCGACCCACCGGCTTGCGGTATTGCATTAACTCCGCCGCTTTGGCTTTTGAACCCGCCCAATAACCGAAAAAGGGCGTGAACCCTGAGGTTCACGCC
Source organism: Acanthopleuribacter pedis (assembly GCF_017377855.1). GTDB lineage: Bacteria > Acidobacteriota > Holophagae > Acanthopleuribacterales > Acanthopleuribacteraceae > Acanthopleuribacter > Acanthopleuribacter pedis. The sequence continues at coordinate 106,682 of NZ_JAFREP010000032.1, read as the reverse complement.
CGGTCCTAACGGTTCCTACCGGTCCTAACGGTTCCTACCGGTCCTAACGGTTTTTATAAAACTGAAGCTTACTCGAAGTGGTAGGCGTTCAGCGTTACATCACGGTAGGTACGGTAGGCACGTACCCCGATGAAGTAGGTACCGGCCGCGGGGTTGGCGATGGAAACGCTTTCCTCGTTGCCGTTCAGGTACGGCCGTTCATCGTATGCCGTGGTGGTGGGCTGGGCACCGAAACGGATGTAAAGATCCGCGTCGCCGCTGCCGCCGCTGATGTCGATGTCCAGACGTGCGCGACCCGCGGGGACCTCGATTTCGAAGTACACCCAGTTGTTGCGGCTCGCGCCCAAACCGGTTTCGGTGAAGCCGTCGCCGGGAACCGAGGTTTCGTAGGAGGCGATGACGGTGACGCCGCTGAAGGCGCTGTAGCCGCGAATACCAATGAAGTACTCGCCCGCCGCCGGTGTGGCTTCGTTACAGGATTCGCTGTTGCCCGCGCGGAAAGGGCGACAGTCGTATTCCGTTTCCGTGGGTTCCGCGCCGAAGCGGGTGTACAGGTCCGCGTCGCCCGTGCCGCCGGAGATGAGTACGTCGAGGTTGCTCGCGCCCTCGGGTACCACAAACCGGAAGTACAACCATTCACCGGTTGCCGCGCTCAATCCGCTAACGGGAACCTGGTTTTCCAGGGTGGGAATGCCGCTGTCGCTCACGGAAACGTCTTGGGACGTACTCGCCGTTGCACCGTCGTTGTCCGTGACCGTGAGGGTCACCGTGTAGGTGCCGTCCGCCGTGTAGGTGTGGCTGGGGTTGGTGTCGCTCGATCCGTTGCCGTCGCCGAAATCCCAGTTGCGGGCGGCAATCGAGCCGTCGTCGCTGCTGGTATCGGTCAGGTTGATCGTCAAGCCGTCGACCGCAACCGTGAAGCCCGCTTGCGGTAGGCCGTTGACGCTGATCGCAATCGAAGCCGAGGTGCCGTCGCCGTTGCTGTCGGTAACCGAGGCGGTGATGCTGTGGTTGCCCGCGGACAGGTCGGAACGGTCCAGCGAGGCACCGGTCCCCAGGTTGCCGTCAAGCGAGCTGGACCAGGTGATGGAAGCACTTAAGTCGCCGTCCTCGGCGTCTTGAGCGCTGCCGCTGAAGGTAACCGTGTCACCTTGGTTGAACTGATCGCCGTCGGCGGGGCTGTCGATGCTGATCGTCGGCGCGCTGTTCACGCCAGGTTGGTTAAAGGTCAGGGTTTCGCCCGCGATGCGAACGCTGCCGGTACGGGCCTGACCCGTGGTGTTTTCCGTGGCGCGCACATCGAAGGTGAGATCACCCTGGTTGTTGCTGCCCGCGAGGATGGTGATCCAGGGATCAAAGGTGGTCGTGGACCAACTGCAATCGGGGAGGTTTGTGTCAACCGTGACCGCGATGGTACCGCCCTCGGCAGGGAAGGTATCGGCGGCGGCCGTGACTTGGTAGGTACAGGTTGTGGTGCCGCCACAGTCGCTTGCCGCACTTACGGAAATATCGTCGATCCACCAGCCGTTGCCGCCGACCGAGGAATCACAGGCCAAACGCCAGCGCAGGAACAGGTCGTTGCCCGCGAAATCAGCCAGATTGACTTCCGTCACAATAAAGCCGCTCGAGTTGCCGGACCAAGCGGCGCGACCGCCGATGGGGCTGTTGTAACTCGTGCTGATCGTGCTTTGGTAGCCGTTGGTGCTGAAGCGGTCGGCGTTGGCCGGGATTGATGCGCCGTCGCCCGCGAGGATGTCGAACCAGTTGGTGCCGTCGACGGAGTACTCAAGCACGCCGCCGTCGTAGGTGGATTCCGTGTCGTAGCGATGGGCGAAGCTCAGGGAAGCCGCGTTGCCCGCGGGCAGGTTAATCGCGCCGGCGACCGCCGCGACTTGGTCCTTGATGTTGGCTTCGTCGCTGACGAACAAACTGTTGGGTGCGGAGTTGCTGTCGGTGGAAACCAAGGCCCAGGCGCTGGTGGAACCCGTGTTGCCGGGACCGGCTTCGAGCACCCATTGAGACGCGTCAACCGCGAAATCGTCGGCAAAAGCCACGTCGACCGGACCGCCGGGCGCCGCGCCCAAGGCCGTGGTGTTGGCGTCGCTGTTGCCGCTGTTACAGGGACCGTTGCCGAAGTTGGTGTCGTCCTCGGCACGGACGATGTAGAAATAGGTGGTGCCGGAGGTGACGTTCGTATCCGTCCAGGTGGTGGCCGTCAGGCAGCTTGCCACGCGATTGCTCGCGTTGGGGGTGAAGGAATCGCTGCTACCGCGGTAGACGTGGTAGGTCACCGAGGCGCCGCAGTTAGCCGTCGCCGCGTTCCAGCTCAGGTTCAGCGCACAGGCCGAGGTGCCCGCGGAGGTAACCGATTGGATACCCGCGAAGGTTGGGGCCGTGGTGCACGGACCCACGCCGACCGCCTCTGCACAATTCGAGTTGTCGGATTCGCAGTTGTCGGCCACCGCGCGCACCACATAGGCGTAGGTGGTGCCGCCCGCGACATCCGTGTCCGTGTAGCTCGTACCCGCCACATTGTCGGCCAGCAAGGTGGCGTTATCAGCCGGGCAACCCTGGACCGCGCGGTAAACGCGGTAGCTCGTCGCGCCCGCCGCCGTGTTCCAGCTCAGGCTGATTTGGTTGTCGCCGGATGCGGAAGCATTCAGACCACTTGGTGCCGCCGGTGGGTTGTCGCAACCGCTGCACGCCTCAAAGCCGAAGTTGGCGATGCGGGTCGACCAAGAACCGCTGGTATTGTACTGGCCCGTGAACCAGAAGGAGCAGTCTGTAACCGGGTCGACGCCCATGGCGCTGTAGTCGCCGTAGCGGTTGGAGTTGTTGGCCGCGCTGCCGTCGACGATGGTGTATTCACCCTGCGGCAGGGTACCGAGGGGATCACTCGCCAAGCGGCCCACGTAACGCAGGCTGGGTGCCGTCGAGGAACTGGACACGTTGTAACCCAAGGCGATGTTGCCGTTGCCGTCCATGGAGATCGCGCCCATGAATCGGTTGTCGGCGTCGGGGGAGAAGGTTCCTTCTTGGTACAGCGTCCAGGGGCCGCTGCCGGTTTTGCGCAGTTCAAACCAACGAATACCGCCGCGGTTGTTGCCGTTAACGTCCGTCACGAAGTTACCGACCAGGGTTTGGTGGGTCCCGAAGTTGCGGTACTGCAACCGGTTCATCACGACCTCGCGCAGGGGATCCAAGGTGGTACTGCTGCCTGGCTGTGGGAAGCAGTTAAACGAGGTCAGCCCGCATAAGGTTGAGTCGAACTCGCTAATCGGGATACGGATCGGACCGGTGACGGCCGAGTTGTTGCTGTCCGCGAAATCGACGCTGAACTCGTAGATTTCCAGGTAGTCCTCGGCGCTGTTGTTGTTGCTGTCGTGAACTTCGTCGTCACGGTGACGCATGAAGATGCCGGGTTCGTCGTTGGGGGCCGGGGTGGCGCCGTCATGGTCGGCCGGGGTGATCATTTGGAAACCAAATCCGGCCAAGTCGGGGATGGTGAAACGCTGTGATGTCGCCGGTTGACCCGCCAACATGGCCGTACGATCCAGCGCGTACAGGCTGGTGCTGGATTCGTTGGTGCCCACGTAGTAGGCATCGTTCCAAACCCCGTATTTGGGATAATCCGGGAAGCTGGGCGTGTTAAACGCGTAGGCGTACCAACCGCCGCTGACCGGGTCTTCCGTCCGCGAAACGTACACGCACAAAATGTTCGAGCCGCTGGCGAATTCGCTGATCATCCAGCGATTGGCCGCTTGGTCGAACAAAATGATGGGATCACCCAAACCGCTCCCGCAACCGCCGCTGCCGAAACCATCGAGGTTAAACGGGCCGGCGACCAGGTTGCCGTTGTTTTTGTCGTACACCGTGAAGGTGGCGCCGCCACTGCCGTTGATCGATTGGATGTAGTAGTTGGTACCGACGTCGCCGACCGTGTCCGGTGGGTTCACCCCGGAAAAGCCCTGACCCGCGATGTTCACATCGGGGGAGGGGAACGCCTGGTTAATGGGAACCAAACCGTGAACCGATTCTTGTTGTTCCAACAAGCCGTCGATTTGTTTGGCGGGTTTGGGAAATACGCCGAGGGTGTTGCGCGTGCGACGCGGCACTTCCTTAATCGGATCGCCTGGCTGCCAAATGCTTCGGATCGGCAGCGAACGAAGGTCGGTTTCAATGACATACGGGGTGACCGCTTCGCCCACCCAGGGTTGGGTGATGACCTGTGTTTGGCCGTCGTCTTGGGCGAGGGCCGTCATACAAAAGAGGAAGCTGCACAGAACCAGCACCCAATGTGAGCGGGGGGTGCACCGATGAAAACGGAAATCCGAGGCGGTTTGCAGCGACCGCGATTCGGTTCCGAGCGAACGAAAACCAAGGTTGAACATGAGACGTGTCCTTTTGACCCGTCTACCGCGTTCTGATGCTGACGCAATGGTCGTCCATGTTGGGCTTCAGCGAAGTGAAAAGGACAAGGTCAGAGGACAATGCCAACGGATGAGACGGTGTAAGGGATCACCGTGGGTTGCAAGACGGCCACGCGAGGAAGAACCAAGTCGCGGAAACGGGTACGAAGATTGAATGTAAAAGGAGTGTAAGAGAAGTCTTTACACTATGAGCCTTTACCAAGGTTGTCAAACGAAAATTCCGCGAGGAACCAACGTATTTACGGTTGTCTTTTGTAAATGTCGGAAAGCACTTAAGATGTGTGTTGAGAACCAATTCTCACAATGCCGCATCAAAGATAACCCCGTCCCGGGTGGGCGTGGCTGTCCAAAACCCGGGCCGGGGAAGCACGCCGGGGTACCCGGCCACGCCAAAAAAGAAAGGCCGGACACCGACGTCAATCGGTACCCGGCCTTTTGGTTAAAAAAGAGTTAGCGGCAATTAATACAGATCTCGAATTCGACCACCGCCGGCGCCCCGCCGTCCAGGCTGGTGAGCCGGAGCTTTTGGGTGCCGTCCGGCAGCGCGCGTCCCACCTTTAAGTGAACGCTCAGTTGGCAAGGTACACCTGGCTGCAAGGCGAGGACTTGGCCGGATTGGCTCGTATCGCGGCAACCGGCCTCGGTCCAGAAGTAGGTGGGGTTGGGGTCATTCACCACAAAAGCGGGTGGTGCGTCGAGGTTGCCGACTTCAACCTGGTAGCGCCGCGCGCTGTTGGGCGACACCAGCGTGATGAGGGAGGAACAGGTCGAACCCACGCTGCAGTTGGTCAAGTAAAGCACCCCGTTTTCCGCGTCGACATCCGCCCCGCTGATGGACAAACCACCGCTTTGGGTGACCGTGAAGTGCGGACTATAGGCGGCGACGGAGGGTGACAGGTTCAGGGTTTGCAGGCGAACACGGTAGCTTGCACCCGCTTCCCAGCCATGAACAGCGGTCCAACTCCACTGGTTCTGGCCGCCGGCTTGGTTGATGTTGCTGCCGAGACGGCTGTGATAAACGCCGTTTTTGTACAGATCGATGTTGATGGTGCTGTTGGGGCCGCTCCAGTTCCAGTTGAGGTTCAAGGTTTGGCCGCTCACCGAGGGCTGGGCAATGTTGAATTGCGGGTTCACCACCTGGAAGGTGTCGCTTTCGTCGTAAAGGATGGTGTTTTGGGTGGCGCTGACACGCAGGTAGTAGGTGCCGTTGTCGTGGTTGACGTTCCAGGTGAAGTTGTTCGCGCCATTGCTGAGCACAAAGTTGTTGGTCAGCGTGCGCACGATTTCATCCGTACCGGCGTCGACCAATTCAATCGTCGCGGTTTGACCCGCTTCAAAACAGGCCGCCTGCCATTGGATCGGCGTGTTGCTACCTTCATTGACTTGGCTGCTGATGGTGACGTTGTCGATGCTTTCGTGGCAGACCTCAATCGGTTGGCTGTCCCAAGTTGCGGTCAGGTTGTAGCCGATGCCGTTGAGCACTTCCAAGGCGCCTTGGTAAACGATGCGCAGTTGGTGATCGAGCACCGCATCCACCGTGGTTTCCAATTCAACGCCGACGTACCAGGTGCCCACGCTCAGGTTGGCCGGCGTGATGGTTTTGTCCGAACCATTGGCGGTTTGGCGGTACTGGGCCGTGCTGCCGAAGGCGGGTTCGTTCTTGTTGAGGTACAGGTTGAAATCGTAGCCGGGTTCACCGAGGAGATGGAGCAGCAAATGGCGTTGGTTGCTGTTGGTGACTTGGAAACGAAAGTGGTGAATCTGCTTGTCGCCGATTTTGGTGTATTCGGGGTCGTGGTCGCTGGTTTCGCGGTCCATGACGCGGGTTGTTCCGTTTTGCAAAGGCACTTGTTTGATGCGAACCGGGCCGTTGCCCGCAATCGCGTGACTGTAAATTGCGGCGGTCAAATCGTTGCCCGAGGCGTTGTTGCGCTGCTCGGGGTGAGCGCCGGATACAACCAAACGCCCCGCGCCATCCTGAGGCAAATCATAGGCCCACGCCAGGTTTGCCGTAAGGGGAGCTGCATGTGGATCAGGATTCAGATAAAGGCCCGAAGCCAGAATGTCGATCCCGAGATGATGCGCGGTTGTGGTTGGCAGTGTGCCGCCGCCTACTGTGCCGGGGCCGCCTCGGATCGGGTTGGGGATACTGGGGAAATAATCTCTAAGAACGGTTCCGACATGCCAGTTCCATGAGCCATCGGGCATGGGATTGTTTGGGGCATCGTAGAAATGAAGCAGTGTTCTTGAAACCAGTGCTGCGCCGGCGCAAAAGCCGCTGTAGCTTCCGCCGTTATGCAAAAAAGTTTGAAAAACCTCTTTGCCCGTTTGTCCCAGAGGATTGCGTCGGTTCGTATTGTCGATATGGCCGGCGAGACGGCTCGCGCCATACATCCAGCTGTCGTTGTCGTGAATGGGGCGGCTGCAGTCATCGTCGTAAAAGGTTTCACCGGCTGCGCCGCCGACGGTCATGATGCGGAAGCGAGGGCTGCCGTCGGGATAGAGCAGGCGCCCATTGAGGTCGGTCGCGTCGCCGGAGAAGGCGTGCTGAAAAAAGTCAAAATGTTCGTCACATTCAACCGTGGAAAGATCTTCAGCCGTTAACCCCATCATTTCGAAATGGCGGGCGGGAGTGGCTTTGACCCCGGGCCCCCCGTTGAGCAAGGCATCCTTGTAGAAGCCTTCTCCCAGCGGCACGGTCCAGTGGTCTTGACCGAGTGCTGCCGAGGTTTGGATAACGCACAGGGAAAGACAGAGTGACAGCAGGGCTGTCGTTCTTAGAAAGTTCATCGTGTCTCCATAGGTAGGAATCAGTGGTGAAGGCCTAAGGCGCGACACCGGGGTTTTACGTGCGATAGGACGCAAAGTAAGGTTTGCAAATGGTTGTATTGAATAGGTTTACTTTATGCCGCTGCGGCATTGGTCAGTGATCTCACGCCCTTTTCTTGGGGTGATGAGTTCGGAAAAAGACTTATAAATAAAAAAGGTTGAGCCAATAGACACCAAAATAGAAAGCGGTCTGTCTGAGGAGCAGTTCGCTTGCCAAGCAAGTTTTGCTCGCCAGATTCTCTAAATCACACATTTGTAGAGTGAGGCTTGTAGCCGTCGGGTCGACGGCTCTTTGACTGCTCTTGGGGATTATAAGGGCGATTTCTTTTAAAAAAAGGGCAATCAAGTTTTTCTCCTAGCCCTCACTTCTCACCAGCATTCGTTGCGAGGCTTTGAAATCGCTGTGAGGACACAGGTTGCGTCCGAGGGCAAACGAAGGCGTAGCAGCACTACGTCGAGGCTTGTCCGACCAAGTAACCTAAGTCATTGCAGCTATTTCAACTTCGGAGTAGAGCTTCTTGTGAGCAATGCGGGCTAGTGGAAAAGGTTGCGGCACTTGGGTGACTGGCTCACTTTAGGTATAAGCTCGCTGTCTTGAGCGAGCGAGTGATCGTCGGCTCTGGTAGAGACGTCGAACATAGCGCGAATGGAATAAATTGTGGCCTGGGAAAAGGTTTGCCGAGAGAGAAAATATCGCGCGTCCGGGATTTAAATAGAAGGGGGCGCGGGCGGTCGGATTCCTGGCGGACAACTTGTACAAACCCAATGCGTTTTTCAAGCATTTCAAGGTTGGCTGAGGATAAGGTCAGGATGATTCATGGGCGCCATTCGTTGCGCCATTGCCGTTCTTCTGAAAATCGTTCAAAATCTTCTTCCCATGTTCGCGATCCAAAGCATCGTCTAAATGGCGTTTTCCAAAATTAATTGCGAAAAATATCCCAAGATTGTAGTCGGGAGATTTTGTAACAAGGGCGCTCTCAAAAATCTCCTTGTCTTCTTCGCTGAGACCGTAAGGAAGGCTGTTCATAAGAATTAGAATGAACTCATCGCGAGAATCAAAGACAGGATCTTTTATTTTTTCATTAATGTACCGTTTAACATCGCTCTTTATTTTGTCTTCAAGCGTTCTGAGGAATTCATCATTATCGAATTGAAGGACTTGGGCAATAGTGATTGGTTTTGAACTGTTTGGGTTTAGAGGCAAGTTAAGGATGTGACTCCCCATAAAACCAATAAACAAAGGCGCCCATAAGTCCCCAGAGGTACTTATGGGAAAAACATTAAACTCGACAAGGAAGTATAGAACGCTGTTTACAATGCAGTACCCTGCTATGTAGAGATGATAAGAGAGGTTGCGAACGCGCCAATAACCTAGCTTCTTTAGTTCGGGTTGTTTTTGTAGCGCCTGGGCGACAATCGCTCTGGAAGTCAAAAAATTCACCACCGATAAAGCAAGCGCCACCTGCATCCAGGGTGGAAAGGTTCCCAGCATTGATACCTTCTTCTGAAAATAAGAACGATAGGTATCTATACTAGCCTGGCGGAGATGGCGCGAGCAAGAAAAAAACGCTTGCGTTTTTTTTGAAAGTAGATGGGCTATTTTTGGGTGTTTTTTCGTTGTTTGAAAATGACAATTTTTTTGTCAGGGTCAATCGAGAGAATTTTGCTCCTGCCTACAATTTCCCTGAGGGACCCTTCGCCAATACCGGTTCTTAGCTCAACGGTCTCAACAGGAGCGCTACCTTTGTAATCTCTAACTGTCTGAACGATTTTTGATGAAATTTCACTTTCCATGAATCCTTCCTGATCGGGGTGCGATGGATAGACACATCAGAGCCATCGTGCATTTTACCATTTCACTTGATACGGATGTGAATTATGGTGGGTTTATCTGAAATCTGTACTTACTAAGGGATGAATCTGGAAATTAAATGCTTTAGGGAGAACGCTTTGTAAGCGTGCCCTACCTTGAGTCGCTGTCTTCAATTTTGACCTAGCGGGCATGTGTTTTGGATGAGGGAGGCGGAAAGTCGCCTTCCTTCTAACCGTTTTTTGTTTAACGGTTATCTTTTGGTTTTGTTTCATGGTCGGGGATGGTCCCTGTCTTTGAAGCCGAAAATGGTGAATCGAGAAGTTAATAGGGCACGGCGGCGAGGCCCGCGAGTTGTTCGCCGAGGCCGGTGGCGCTTAAGGTGCCGAACAGTTGGAAGCCGCATAGGGAGGCCTGGTCGCCTTCCACGTGGATGTAGGCCGCGTTGGCCAGGGGAGCGTTTGCGCCGAATAGGTCTTGGGCCAGGGCGACCCACTTGCTGTTGGCCGCCAGCGTGTTTTGCGTTTCCGCCACCACCGCGCCGTTGGCATTGTAGGCGCGCACCGTGACCGTGGTTTCGCGGCTGCCGACGTTTAGCAACGAGATGCCGGTCCAGGTGCGGCCTGCCGATAGGGTTAGGTGGGGGAAGTACAGCTCGTCGCTGAGGGCGCTTGCCGCCTGGAGGCCCGCCAAGCGGTTCAGGCCGTGGTCGCCGAACAATTCAAAGCCCGTTAAACGGCCGTCCCCTTCGACCTTTAACCAGTCGACGCTGGTTTCGCCGAACAGGTCACGCGCCGTGCGCAGCAGCTTTCCGCCCGGTGGCAGGCTCATGTTGGGATCCTCAAACACGACCTGACCGGCCGCGTTGTAACCGGTCAGGCGGAAGCTTGCCGTCTGGTCGCTTACGTTGATCAGCGAGATGCCTGTCCACCAGTTGAGGGTGTCGGCGGCGATGTGGGTGAAGTACAAATCGTTGGCGATGTAGGTGAAGTTGGGGTTTTCGCGACGGGTTGGAATCATTTCAATACCCGCCGATTCCCGGTGGCTGTCGGTACGGCCGAAAACCTCGACCCCGGCCAAACCCGCCCGACCCGACGGGGTTTCAAACGCGCCCCAACCTGGCAAAGGCCGGGGAATAACTTGGCTAAAACGCACGTCGGTTTGACTGTCGGCCTTGGCGCTTTGCCGAATCGGGAAACTGCCGTCGGGGCCGTTGAACTGGATGGCGTTGTCGCGGTCGTCGCCGTTGATGACAATCGCACGCGTGTACCAGCCATTGTCGGGGTTGGCGATGTGGGGCACCGTCACCGCCGCCGACAGGTTGGCCGTGCCCGCCACACTCAGCAGCCGCGTTTGGTCCGCGCTCGCGGCGTTGAGGTAACCGATCACGCGGCGATCCGACTGCACCCGCACCCAACGGACCTGGCGGGCGACGGGGCCCTCCGCGCCGTCGCCGAATAAGCTGACCGCATCTTGCAGCAATTGGGCGCCTGCCGCCAAGGTCCGGCTGACCTGGACCACCACCTCACCCTCGGCCGTGAGACCTTGGATGGCGAGCAAGGCTTCCGCCCCGGTTGGATTAACCAAGCCCACCGTCGATTGCAAGTTGCCGTCTTCAACGACCAGCGGGAGAAACAACGAGGGACGTAACGTATTGATGCTAAAGCCGTAGCGCAACATGCGGCGCCGTTTCTCGCCACTTGCCGATAAACGAATTGCCACGGCGTAATCGCCGGGCGGCGCTTGTTGCACCACAAAACTGTCGGCCGTCGCGCGGCTGCTCTGCAAAAGCGTGTCGCCCGCCGCCGTGCGTCGGTAAAGGGTTAAATCCAAGGCTTCGTCGGTACCTTCGATTTGGAAACGCAGGTCGCGTTCCTCGCGATCCAAGCTAAATTGGAAGACGTCGACCGGGTCTTCGCTGGTGAGCTGCAAACCGCTGTAGGAGCCTTGGCCCAACGGGCTGGCTTGGTCGAGATTGTTGTTGGGCTCCAAACGCGCGTCTTCGATTTGTCGCACGGTGACGGAAAGCGTGGCGGGTTGGCTGCTGTTGGTGAACGCGGTGCGCGCGCTCAGCGATACGGTAAAAGGTTCGTTTGCCGCGGAGGCGTTGGGAAACACAATGCCGTGGACGACCGAACCCACGGCCTCGGCGACATGGGCGCCGCCGCCGAAGTTCCAGGTATAGGTCATCGCCAAGCCGTTGGGATCGCGGCCCACGGCTTCAAAGCGCATGCTGTCTCCCGGTGAAAGGGTGATATGGCCGTCGGGAAACACAATTTCAGGTTGCGGTTCTAAGCTGGGATCAATCACCTGGATCAGGCGTGACGCGGGGAAAGGGTTGCTCAGCCCGGCGGCGTCGGTCACGAAGTATTCGATCTGGTGGATACCCGGTTCATTAAAGGTCAGAGGCGGCGGTGTTTCACCGATGTCGTAGAATTCACCGTCGACCCACCATACGCTTTGTAGCGGGGTCTGTCCGTCGGTATCGGTTGCGACGCCGCGCAATGAAACCGTCTCGCCGACAGGCACCGCGTGGACCGCTTCGTTGCTGCTGTTGCGTGCGTTGCGCACGGGTTCGGCGATTTCGGCGTTGGGCGGCATGTTGTCACCGTAGATAAAAAGAGAGTACAGATCGGCGAAGGTCCAGAATCCATGGTGATCCTGCACAAAAACCCGGATTGGGTACCAGCCGGGTTCTTCAAAGGCGACGGGCGTGGCAAGGGTCGCGCCGACTTCTTGGCGACCGTCGCTGAAGTCCCACAAGACGGTGGTGACGGCCTCCGGGTTGTTGGTGGCAATTTCGACGGCAAAGGAAAAGGCGATGCCCCGTGGGCCGCTCAGAAGGGTTTCGCTCGGCGCCGCGGGGCGCACTTGCAGGTCGATGGGTTCGCTTCCCGTTTCCTCGGCGGGAAGAACCTGGACGAATCGGCTTCGGGCCATGGTAGCGGCGCCCATGCCGTCTTCCACCCGCAGGTTGATGCGGTACAGGCCGGGTTCGGTTAAATTGACCTGATCGATAAAGGGCTGGTCAAAGGTCAACGCGGGTTGGCTACCCCAGGGATAACGCTCGATGTCCCATTTGTAGCAGAGTTCGTCGCCGTCCAAATCCTCGGCCAGACCGGAAAGGCCGAGTGGTGCGCCGGGTGGCATGCTGAAGTCGTGGTTGGGTTCAACGATGGTCGCATTGAAGGGGGCGCGGTTGTCGTCGCGAACCCAAATAAACACGCTTTCCACCAGGGGATCGCTGAGTTCGGGGCGCCCGGCGACGCCGCCGATGAAAAACGCCTGGTAACGGCCCGCCGGCCAGGTTTGCGGCGGGGGATTGATGCCTTCGAGTTCGGACTGGGTACCTTGACCCAGGTCGTAAATGTTCCAGTAACCGGTTGCCTCGCCCAATGCTTCGGCCACGGTGACGTCGCCCATCAAGGTAACCGATTCGCCCACCCCGATTTCATAATCACCGGTCACCGCGTTGTTGGCGATGGGTGCCACAATGGTGCCCTCGGCGGGGGGATCGCCTTCATATATATATAGGGCGATGAAGTTGAGGTTGGCTTGGATGTAACCGGTTTCGTCAATCGCGAAGAGGTTGACGTTCCAGGTTCCCGGCGCGGGAAAGGTATGCCGCGGTTCGGTCACGTCTTGCAGCAGGGTCCCGTCACCGAAATCCCAATACAGGGTGACGGCGTGGCCTTGACTGTCGTAACCGTGGCCTTGAAAAGAGACGGGTTGGCCGTGGGGTAAGGCGGCGCGGTCATCCGGCCGGTTGAAAAACGGCCAGGGGGGAATTTGGGCCGCGTCGGCGGCGACGCGCGGGTCTTGCACAAACATCCAGCGGCGGAACGGCGTGCTCTCGCGGCTTTGGTCGTCGCGAACCACCAGGCTGACTTGGTAGACCCCGGCCTCGGGGTAGGACCATTCGGGATTCGCGCCTTCGCCCGTGGTGCCGTTGCCGAAATCCCAGGCATAGGTGAGGTTTTCGCCGCTTGCGCCGGTGATTTCGACGGTTACCGGATCGTTGGGAAACGCCATGTAGCTAAAACTCGGCCCGGCGGCGGTAAATACCGCCCACGGGAGATCGTCTTGGGACCAAAGGTGGGATGGGAACAACACACAAGCACACAGCAGAAGCCAAGGTTTCTTAAACAACGGCATACCCCTAATTTTTTGTACGGCGATCTCTCTAATCTAAAGCGCCGGCGGCGAAATCTCCAGGTATGAGTGCTGAAAAAAGAAAATCTTGGTCACATAATTTTGAATACATAAAAAAAGCGCCGACCCGAAGGTCGACGCCCTTTTTGATTACCGATGTCGGTAAGGATTAGGGGTTGTAGTGGTACGCCTCGAGGGTGACGCCCTCAAAGGCCTGGTACGCACGAATGCCGATGTGGTAGGTTCCGGCACGGGGGTTGGTGACGCGGATCGACTCGTTGTTGCCTTTCAGGTAACCACGTTGGTCGAATTCGTCTTTGTTGGGTTCTGCACCGTAGCGAACGTAGAGATCGCCGTCACCGGTGCCACCGCTCATGGCGAGTTCCAGACGGCCGCGGCCCTCGGGGACTTCGATGGTGAAGTACAGCCATTCGTCTTTATCAGCGGACAGGTCGGTTTCGGTGAAGCCGACGCCGCCTTCGTTCACCAGGAAGCTGACGCTCAAGCTGACATCGTCGAAGTCGCTGTAAGCCCACAGGCCGATGTAGTAAACGCCGGCCTCGGGTTGCGCGATGAAGCAGCTTTCGGTGTTGCCCGTTTTCATGGGGCGACAGTTGAAGTCGAACTTGGTGGGTGCGGCGCCGAAGCGGGTGTAGAGGTCCGCGTCGCCGGTGCCGCCGTCGATGGAGATGTTCAGATCAACCGCGTTTTCGGGAACGATCAAGCGGTAGTAGATCCACTCGAAGGTATCGGCGTTGAGACCGTCGATGGTTTCGCCGTTGAGGATGAACGGAGGACCGGTCAGTTCCAGTTCAACGGTTTCGCTTACGCTGTCGGAATCGCCCAGGTTGTCGGTGACGGTCAGGGTGATGGTGTAGGTGCCGGGGTGACGGTAGAAGTAGGAAGGATTGGCCTCGGTAGAAGTGTCGCCGTTGCCGAAGTCCCACAAGCGCTCAACGATTTCGCCGTCGGGGTCCACGGAGGTGTCGGTCAGGTTAACCGTCACTTCGTCGATGTCGATGGTGAAACTCGCTTCAGGTGCTTGGTTACCGCGTTCCTGGGTGAAGGTGATGGTTTGGTCGGCCACGGTTACCGTGGCGGTACGGGCGTCAGGCAAGGTGTTGGGTGCTGCTTCAACACCGAACATGCCGTTACCGGTTGCTTCGTCGTCGCCGAGAATGGTCAACCAGTCGCTGTCGCTGACCGGGGTCCATTCGCAGTTTTCACGGTTGGTGGTGACTTCGACGCGTGCACGTCCGCCGTCACGGGTGAACTCGGTGCTGTCGGCGCTGAGCTCGTACGAACAAGGTTCGCTGTAGCAAGGCTCAACCGAGGCGATGACCACATCGTCAACCCACCAGCCCGGGGCGGAAATCGAGGTGTCACAGCCGATGCGGAAACGGATCTGCAGGGCTTGACCGGCAAAGTCGCTCAGGTCAACTTCGGTTTGAATGAAACCGTCGCTGCGACCGGTCCAGGCGTCACGGCCGCCCAAGGGGTTGCCGAAGAAGGTGGAGATGTCGTCGTTGTAGCCGTTGCTGACGAAACGGTTGGCGTTGGCGGGAATGCCGTCGCCGTTACCGGCGAGGATGTCGAACCAGTTGGCGCCGCCGTCAACGGAGTATTCCAACACGCCGCCGTCGAAACCACTTTCCATTTGGTAGTTCTGGAAAAAGGTCATTTTGGCGGGCAGGCCGGCAGGCAACATAACCGCTTCAACCAATGCCGCGGTTTGGTCTTTGGTGTCGGGTTCGTCGCTGGCGAACAAGGCGTTGGGCGCGGAGTTGCTGTTAACGGTGGAAATTTCCCAACGTTCGGTACCGCCGCCGTCGCCGTCGCCGGGAACGGTGGACCAGTTGTCGAGACCGGCGGTGAAGTCGTCGCTGAAGACAACGATTTCAGGGCCGACAGCCAGACCGCTGACGCGAACCGTGTTGTCGTCGCGGTTGCCGCCGTTGCAGGGACCGTTGCCGTCGGTGGTGTCGTCCTCGGCACGCACGATGTAGTAGTAGGTCACGCCGGAATCGATGTCGGCGTCGAGGTAACGGGTTTCATTCACGCAGCTTGCGATCAAGTTCGCGCGAGATGGGGTGAAGTCTTCAACGGTAGAGCGGTAGACAGCGTAAGAAACGCCTTGGCCGCAAGAAGGACGTGCTTCTTCCCAAGTAAGGGACAAGGAGCAGATTTCTTCGTTGGTCACGTCGACGCTCTGCAGGCCGGCGAACTCGGGTGGAATGCGGCAGGAACCGGTGGCGGTGACGTCCGCGCAGTTGGAGTTACCGGATTCGCAGTCGCCGAAGGCGCGAACCACGTAAGCGTAGGTGAGGCCGCCGGATACGTCGGTGTCAACAAACGCGTTGCGGGTGATGTCGCCGGCGAGGAATTGGAAGCGCGAGGTGGGGCAGGCAGCTTGAGCGCGGTACACGCGGTAGCTGGTCGCGCCGGGTACCTCGTCCCAGGTCAGCGCAATGCGGTTGTCGCCTTCGTTGGCGACGGTCAGGTTGGTGGGATCGGCGGGCGGATTGTCGCAGGCGCGGCATTCGTCGAAGCCGAAGTTGGCGATGCGGGTGCTCCAGGTGGAGGCCGCGTTGTATTCACCGGTGAACCAGAAGGAACAATCGGTGGAAGGGTCCACGTTCAGCGCGCTGTAATCACCGTAGCGGTTGGAGGCGTTGGCCGTGGTGCCTTCCACGATGGAGTGCTCACCTTGAGGCATGGTGCCCAGGGGATCGGTGGCCAAACGACCGGTGTAGCGCAAGCTGGGCGCTTGGGTCGTGCTGGATACGTTGTACGCCAAGGCGATGTTGCCGTTGCCGTCCATGGAGATGGCGGCCATGAAACGGTTGTCGCTGTCGGGCGAGTAGGTACCTTCTTGGAAGAGTTCCCACGGTTGGTCGCCGCTTTTGCGCAGTTCGAACCAGCGGATACCGCCGCGGTCGTTGCCGTCGACGTCGACGACAAAGTTACCGACCAGAACTTCGTAGGGACCGAAGTTACGGTATTGCAAGCGGTACATCACGACCTCACGCAGGGGGTCGAGGCGCACGGAGGAACCGGGTTGAGGGAAACAAGAGAACGACGTCAAACCGCAAAGGGAGGAGTCGAACTCGGTAACAGGGATCGAGAAGGGACCGACCAACGCGGAGTTGGCGGGGGTGTCGAAGTCAACGTTGAACTCGAAGATTTCGAGGAAGTCGGCTGAGGTGTCGCCGCCGGTGTTGTGTACTTCGTCGTCACGGTGACGCATGAAGATACCGGGTGCGTTCGCGGGAGGCGCGGTGGCACCGTCGTGGTCGGCGGGGGTGATCATTTGGAAGCCGAAACCGCCCAGGTCGGGGATGGTGAACCGTTGCGCGGTGGCGGTTTCACCGGCGAGCATGGCGTTGCGGTCCAGCGCGTACAATGCGGTGTCGGCTTCGTTGGTGCCCACGTAGTAGGCGTCGCCCATGATGCCGTATTTGGGGTAATCCGGGAAGGAAGGGGTGGGGAAGGCGTAAGCGTTCCAACCACCGGCGATGGGATCGTCGGTGCGGGATACGTAAACGCAAAGGATATTGGCGCCGCTGGCGAACTCACTGATCATCCAACGGTTGGCTTCTTGGTCGTAAAGCACGATGGGGTCGCCGAGGCCCGCGCCGCAGCCGCCGGTGCCGAAGCTGTCCAGCGTGAAGGGGCCCGCGACCAAGGTGCCGTCGGTTTTGTCATAGACGGTGAAGGTGGCGCCACCCGCGCCGTTAATGGCTTGGATGTAGTAGTTCAGGCCGACGTCGCCCACGGTGTCGGGAGGGTTAACACCGGCAAAACCTTGACCGTCCATGTTGATGTCGGTGTCGGGGAAAGCCGCGTTTACGGGTACGGTGCCGTCAACAATCGTTTGGTTCCGCAAAAGGGGGTCGATTTGGCCGGCGGGTTTTGGGTTGACTAAGTCGGGGGTGCGGCGCAGACGGGGGACTTCTTTAATCGCGTCGCCGGGTTGCCAGATGGGACGAATCGGCAGGGTGCGTAAGTCCGTTTCGATGATGTAGGGTTTGACGGGATCGCCCACCCACGGTGTGGTGCGAACCTCGGGTTCCGTGCGGGTATCTTGCGCAACGGCCGAGAATGTCAGCGCAACGAAGGTCAGAAGCATAAGCGAAAGGGTGGTGACGCCGGACAAGCGACGTACCACCGGCTGTTGTTCCCACTGGTGTGGATGAGAACAACGACCTTGAGAACGACTTCCAAGGTTGTTCATGAATTGTCCTTTTCTCCGAAACTGAATGCGCCGCGTCAGGACTAAGGACAAGGTCAAGGACGGGGACGGGGCTCGGCGAATTGGATGTCAGATAACCATATGTATTCGCCGGGGCTAATCGTTGATAGGAGCGCGTCGGTTAGCCGGTGTCCGGTTTACGAATGTTCGCGGCAGCTTTTCAGACGGGATATATTTGATTTAGAGCAATCGATAGCAGAAGTGCCTTTAACCTAATGAGCTTGGACTTCGTTGTCAAACCTAAAGTTGGCGGTATACCCGAAAGAACGAGGTGGCGTATCCCCGTGGCGGTGACGAAAAATCGCCGAAACACGGACATATAACAGAAGTCTTATATGGCAATCTGTATTTTTTCACAGCACGGTGTATCTGAAACTGAAATGTTTGCGAGCGTAAAGGTTAGCGCTGTTATAAGCTTCGAAAGTCGGTTCTTGGGTGATTGATGAAGATGGAGCTAACATTGGTTAAATAAGATGTTTAGATTAAATTTTATTGCGGTGCGAATTCTGGCAGGTAAATTTGTATAAAAAAAGTTTTGGGGAAACGCCGCGCCCTGTTTTGGTGGGTTTCACCATATACGTCTCTTGTGAGGTGGGTCACATTGGGGCGGGCGCCGACCCATCGCGGCATCCACGCTGTCACCGGCTTGCGCGGTGATCCTTGCCGGATGATGGCTTGATCCCTTTTTTGTTTTGGGTTCGTTGTATGTGACCGGCTCTTTTTTGACCCTCTATCGGCGGAATTCCCGGTAATCCAATTTCGCGCGGCTGTTTTTGAGAAAGTCGAGGAAGCGGTTGTAATCGCTTTCCGCGACGCCCATCGCCGCCGCCGCCTGTTTGTAGCTACCCTTCGATTCGGTCAAGGCCTCGCGGACCAATTCGACCAATTGACCGTGGGTTAAATCGTGGTTGCGGTAGGGCTTCTGAATGTGCTCCCAAAAGGCGTTTTCCCCGCCCTTACAGACTTGCCTGAACAAGCTGGTACCGCTCTGCTGGGCGGGCGGCCCACTTGCCGCGTGGCGCATTTCCGCCGCCAAGCTGCGTTTGACCGCTTCTTCCGTGAGTTCGCCGTTTTCCGAGAACATCACCAGTGCACGGTTGATAACCGCCTCCAGTTGCCGCACATTGCCAGGCCATGCGTAGTCCTGGAGCGTTTGGACCGCGCGGTTGGAGGTCTGGATCTTGAGGCCCGCCACCTTGCGCTCGTAGCGCGCACAAAAGTGGGTGAGCAGCAGCGGAATATCTTCGAGGCGTTCGCGCAAGGGTGGGATGCGAATCACCAGCGTTTGCAGTCGGTAAAACAAATCCTCGCGAAACTTGCCTTGTTCCACCAGGTTCCACAAGTTTTGGTGGGTTGCCGCCAACACACGTACATTGGAGCTAATATGGTCTTGACCGCCGAGGCGTTGGAACTTCTTGTTGTTGCCCTGCTGCAATACCCGCAACAGTTTAATTTGAACCGAGGGCACGATGTCGCCGACCTCGTCGATCAACAGCGTGGTTTCGTGTGCCTGCTCAATGCAGCCGATACGGCGGTTGGTCGCGCCGGAGAAACTGCCTTTCTCATGGCCGAACAACTCGCTCTGGATCAGGTTGGGGTCGCCGCCGAAACTGGCGAAGTTGGTAACCACCATCGGTTTCTTGCCCCGTTGGCTGGAGTTGTGCAACGCGAAACTAACCATCTCCTTACCGCAACCCGTCTCGCCCGTGATAAGCACGTTGAGGTCCTCACGGCCCGAATTGTTGATTTTGTGGATCGCGTCGAAGACCGCCCGCATCGCGCCCTGGGGATGGCCGACCAAGTTCCCAAAGGTGTACTGCACTTCCTTCGCATGGGTGTGTTGGTCAAAACCAAAGCGCACATCCTGCGCCTGTTTCTGGGCTTCTTCCGTCTCGGTAAACGCTTTGTCCAAAATGCCCGCTTGCAACAAGGCAATCCCGATTTGGTCACAGTAAAACAGCAGCTTGCCCAACTCCAATTGGTGGAAGTGGTGCAACTCCCGGCTGCTGATGCTAAAAACCCCGATAATCTCGCCGCGTACCCGAATCGGTGCGCAAATCTCCGAGCGGATCGCCGGGTTGAACGCGCGGTAATAGCGGTCCTTACGCACGTCCGGTACCAAGTAAGGTTTGTTCATGCGGATCACGTGGGCCGCGATGCTGGTCGGTTCGCCGTTTTTGTCCACCAACGGCAAATCCTTGAGGGGGTTGGTAAACTCGCCCGCCTGACTCACGAACATCAGGCGGTTCTGCTCGCGCGAATACAACGCCAAGGTGCCAAAATCGGCGCCCAAAAAAGGAACCAGGGTGTCGATCAAATGTTGGAAAATCACGTTGATGTCGCGATCCTGCGAGCGAACCCAGTGCTGCAAATAGACCAGGAAAGACAAGGTCGAAATCGGGACCGGTTTGCGTTTCAGCAGCTTCTCGATTTGTTCAATATAATGGAAAATATTGTCCTTGGTCCGTCCGGTCAGGCGCACCACACCCTTACATAAAAGGATGGTATTTCCTGGCTTAAACACAATGCCGGTCATGGTTTGGTCCGGGGGAAACGAGCTGTCCTTGGTGATGTGCTGCCATTCCGCGGTGAAGAAAACCTGCTGCTCGCGGTCTTTCAAATTAAACAACAAGCGGTTGCAATCAAAATCATCTTCTAAGCCCGATTGGTTCAGTGCCTGGTAGGTATCGCCGTTTAAGCGCCGAATCAGCAATACCGGTAGCTCCAGCAGGCGGTTGAACAACTGGCAAATGAAAATCGGCGTTTCCTGCTGACGGATCGCGCGCGTTGCTTGATCCATCACATGCTGTTCCAGGCGCCAACTTAACTTCTGGAACACCACCAACAATTGTTCTTGGCAGCGGTGTTGGATCGAAGCCAAATCCTGCTCACGAATCGTGACCTTGCTTTCCTTCAATCCGAACATGCTGACCAAGCCGATATTGGCGTCGGCCTTTATTTGAAAAACCGCCATCTGGCGGGGTCGGATCGTGCGTTGGAGGTAGAAGGAGCGGGGATCGTCCAGGTCGAGGCTGTCGAAAAAAAGCGGTTCCTGCATCGTCAAGGCCATGGACCGCCAAGAAAGGTTGGCGGCGATGGGAATGTGGCCAAGCGGCAATAACTTGGAATCATGGGTATCGGAGTAAATGCAC
Source organism: Acanthopleuribacter pedis (assembly GCF_017377855.1). Classification (GTDB taxonomy): domain Bacteria; phylum Acidobacteriota; class Holophagae; order Acanthopleuribacterales; family Acanthopleuribacteraceae; genus Acanthopleuribacter; species Acanthopleuribacter pedis. The sequence goes on along the minus strand of NZ_JAFREP010000032.1, from coordinate 86,057 downwards.
CGCAACACCTGGGAAATATTATCTTTGATGTCGAAAACAAAACCCCAGTCCTCGCCGTAAATGCCGCGAATTTCGTGGATGAACTTCTGGAAAACATCGATTTCCTGCTGGGGAAGCGCCAGATTGCTTTCGAACTGAAAGGGTGCCGTAACCGACTGCATAATCAACTCCGCGCAAAAATCCTCTAGCTCCGCGAAAATCCACAGGGGAGCCGTACCAAACCACCCACAAAGGACGGGCCAAGAAAAAGCCACCGCAAGGGTGGCTGAGAGGTTTTTGACAATTTATCAGAGTTTAGTAGGGTATGTCTCGGCTTTTATCGATTAAAACCGTGCGCTTCCTCAAGAAAAGGCAGGAAATAGGCGGTTTATCCGCGACTGTGATATTTGGCACGGTGGTTGCTTTACCAGAGCGTCACAGAGTGAAGACGCGGGTGTTTCTCCTCTAACACACCAAAGTTACCAGCAGCGAATTCATTCTGAAACCAAGGAATATTCTTGCTCCACACCTAACGGTTCTCTCCTCTATGCTAGTTTGTGGAGCTGCCGCACGCCTCATTTGAAGTGTGCGGTTTTTTTTTGCCTAAAAGCGGCATCCATGCGGCCAGTGTAACAAGATGAGCGGGTTGCGTAAACTTTAATTTACATTTTGTTTACATTAGGGCTTGTGTTTCTAGTCGTAATTTCCAGGTTTTTTAAAGCACTCTCGAGATCGTCGGTGCGTTACCGCGCTCATCCAGACGAAATGTCCTGCTGTGACGGCGACCTGAAAATCTGTTTTTGGTTGGGCTGATTCGGCCTGAAGCGGTTTCATTTGCGCGTTGGAAGACCATTGCGACATCTTGTGTCTTCAACGGCTCACCCGACGGTTAAGGGGTGTTGGTCCGAGAGAATCCTTTGCATGCCCTTTTTGTAATGGCCCGGCCGTTCAGACGAATGGAACTTTAACGGTGATTTCGTGAAACAGAAGTGCCTCAAGACCTCCTAGGGCCAATGGTTTGTAGAAATCCTCACATAAAAAATCGCTACGACCTCGTATGATCGGTACAAGGTTCATTTATAGCTGAAATGGTGTTTCAGCATCCATGCAGCATAGCGGGTATGAATCCTATAAAGAACACCCTCGATCCGCCGGCTAACCTGTTCTTGTTTTCCCTTCATTTACGCGAAAGGTACCTCTTTGAGCAGTAGAGCTCAGTTCTGCCGGTAAGCATGATGCCTCCTTTTCTTCAGGGGCGCCTTCAAGACGCGGCTAAGACGCAAAAATGCGTGTTTGGGCTCCCCCGCTTAGGGGGGTGGCACTTTTAAAAAAACCAGGGTTTTTATACTTGGCCTGCCAGGCTTTTATTTTAGTGGGAGCCTTGATATGAGGAGCATGTTATGCGCGCGATTTTATTGCTTGTTGTTTTTTTGGGTAACCAGGGGGAAGCTTCGTGTCCCTTTTTGTATTCTGACTGGCCGGTAGAGGGGAGTATTCTTAACATCATTCCTTGTCTTGGGGGAACGGAAAACGAAATACCGTCGATTCAGGCGATTGAACTACATACGGCCAGTCCTGGGGAAACCTACACCGCTACACCGGTTCTGGATCGCGGCGGTGAGGTGCACTGGACCATCGCTTACGGTCCAGATGATTTGCAAATCAATCCGCTTACGGGTCAAGTGTCTTGGCAAATACCTGCTGAAAATCCCTCCGAAAGTTTTTATGTCGGTGTTCGGGCCACGAACCGCCTCGGCTCAGCAACCGAATACTGGATTGTGAAAGTCGGCGGTGGCAATATTTTGTGGGTTGGTCCAAATGAAACCCACCACACCCTCGCCGAGGCATTTGACACCATGCAAAGCGGTGACACACTTGTTATTCGTGACGGCGTTTACCCGGTTTCTTTAACCCGCCACAAAAGTTACGAAAACGCCATTGTCCGTGGGAACCAACCACCGCCCGGAACTGCCGAAGCCTGGACCACCGTGATGGCTGAAAATCCGACCGGTGTGTTGCTTGATGCCTCGGACATTGGTTTTGGCGTTCAGGAGAAGGCGATTCACCTCGTTGGCACCTTCACCCATCCCGACTTTCCCAACACCCGGCCCTCCGGTGTTGCCGCGATCGATTACCTTGCGATCAAAGGGTTGGTTGCGGGTAATACGGGTCAGGATGGTTACGCGCCGATAACCGTGTGGTACGGTCAATACCTCAAGTTCGAACTCTGTGGTGCCTATGATGCGGCCGCGACCAATACCTGCACCGACAGCAGTAACTGGGGCGATTGTAACGGGGCGACCGCCTATTTCCTGCGCTCGCAAAACGTCCTTGTGGAAAGCTGTTTTGCCTGGGGTCATGGGCGCTATTACATTCAATTACGGAACTGTTCCGATTCCATCATTCGCCGTAGTGTCGTGCGCCTAGACGAATACCGCGGGCATCAGCCGCGCGGTGGGATCATCGGTTATTCCTGCCGCAACGTCGCCTTCCAAAATAATATGATTGTGGACGGCGATTCTTCTGAGTTTTGGACTTTTTACGAAAACCACGCCAACCTCTACGGTTTTCCGGCAACCGATGACCAGCAATATCCCGAAAATCTCAGGGTGGAACGTTGTTTGGCTGTCAATAGCGAGACGGGTTTCTCATCACACGATGCCCAAAGCGACGGCGTGCTGACGCTGAAGGATGTTGTCGGCTACGACCTGACCCTAAATACCTCTCCCGAAACAGGCCGACTTACGCCGCTGGTGCATTCGGTAGGGACCACCCAAATCCAGCAAGCTTCGTTTGGGCACATTCAAACCGAAGGCAATCTGCCCTTGGCACGTTCCTTTGTTTATACCCGCGATGAAATCGAGATCGACCGGTCGATTTTCTATCGAATGGGTTGGAACGGCACGCAAATGAATGACCAGGGCCCGCTGATTTGGGCCGGTCCGGGTGATGCGATCAGCATTGACGACAGTCTCGTTTTTGACTACACGCACCCCACCGTCGCCGGTGACGGCGGCGGTAACGAAAGCGTCGGGCAAATTCACACGATGAATCCTACTGAAAATGGTTGGCGTTACCTGCCGCGAATCGAGGCGGACAGTCCGCTGACGGGTACCGGCGCTGCCGGTTCGCGGGTTGGCGCATCGGTCGAAACCTATATAGGAAAAAGCGGCTCGTTGTTTTCGCAAGCCGCCGCACACCAAGAAACAAACCGACCCGCTTGGCCCGTTCCCGCCCAGGAATTGTTCCGCGACCATATGGCCGCGTATTCTTACACCGGGCCAACCCGGACCCAAGGCGTCCAAACCCTTTCCGGTGCGCGCGGGTTCTGTGCTCAAGATACCAATCTGACCCATTACATTTGGGAATACATGGGCGATTTAGCGCCGCCGATGCCTGTTTCCGGCCATGTCGAAAACGGGGTGATGACCTTGCTCTGGAACCCGGCCTCCGGACGTCACCAGGCGCGGGTCAGCGGCTTTCGCGTGTACTTGGTCGGCGATTCGCGGCAACTGCTGGCAACATTGCCCGCCGAAACCTTCCGTTATGAGATACGCGATTATCCGGTGGGAAGCTATCGGTTTCAAGTAACCGCGGTGGACGGGACCGGCAACGAAAGCGGTGCTATTTACACGGTCGCGCTTGAATTGTAGCCTTTGCGCTTAAATCCGCAACGAACCCGACTGGGTCTTTTCCGAGGGTGTGGCGGGTTGGTTAAGTGACACGCGCCTGGGCAAGTTGCGGTGGTTCTCATTCGTTTGAGACGGTGTATCCCAAACCACGATCTGAGTTGAAAAACCTCAAAAGGTACGCTGGAGTGGACCTTTTGGGGTTCCTTTCGGGTCCGATCATTCCGCAAACCGAAAAAATGAGGCACACCATGGCAAACCGGAACCGGGTATATCCGGCATTATCCCGGCAACGAGAAGTACTGCCATTCCTTAACGAAATCCATCAACAGCACCAAGCCCATAAATCCCAGCAGGAAAAAGAAGCCGACCACCTTGATGCGCATCTTGGTTTCCAGGCTGAAATCTCGGCCCGATACCGTTTCAATCAAAATCACAAAGATTTCGCCGCCGTCGAGGACCGGGATCGGCAGCAGGTTGAGGATGCCGAGTTGAAGTGAGAGAAAGGCCATCAGCCCGATGAAAATAAAGATGCCGCTGCGCATGGTTTCGCTGGCCACGCGGCTGATGCCGACCGGGCCGGTAAAAGAGCGGATCCCCAGCTCGCCGCTCGTGAGTTTTCGCAACGCCTTAAACAGCAAAATACTGTCTTCCAAGCATCGGTTCAACGAAGTGCTAAAGGCTTCCATTACCGTGAGTTGGCGGGAAGAATAATCCGTTGTCGGGCGGACCCCGATCAACCAGCGGTCCTCTTTCTTTTCCGGTGCGATGCTGAGGGTTAGGATTTCGTCGCCTCGTTGAACCTTTAGTTCGCTGGCCTCCGGTGCGCGGCCTTCAATCTTCGTGGAGAGGTGCGTGGACTGACCGACGGCTACCGAAAAAACCGGTTCGCCGTTGGCCGCAACGATGTGGTCGCCCGCTTTTAGGCCGCCGCGCGCCGCCGGGGTATCTTCGAACACCTCACGGATGAGCACCCGTTCGTAGGGCATGAACTCGCGCAAGCCGTAACCTTCCACCTCGTGAGCGGGTACCTCCAGGCTCAGGTCCAGGGTTTCTTCGCCGCGCTGGACCGTTAGGGCCATGGTTTTGCCCGGGCTGAGCAGCAATTCTTCGTGAAACTTTTGGTAGCTCTCGATGGGGGTGCCGTCGACCGCGGTAATCTGGTCCATCGCTTGTAAACCGGCCGCTTCAGCCGAGGAATTCGGTTGGATGTAACCCACGGTGTAGGGCGCCTTCTGGTAATCGGGTGTGTACATCGTCAGGTTGCTAAACATCATCCAATACAGAACAAAAGCCAGGATGATGTTGAACATAGGGCCCATTAGCAAAACCAAGAAACGCAACCATTTGGGTTTGTTGTAAAAGTGTTTGGCGTCGTCGGGGATTTTGTCGGTGTAGATGACTTCGCCCATAAAGTCGACGTAGCCGCCGAGGGGGATCAGGTTCCAACGGTACTCGGTGCCGGCGTATTCAAAACTGAACAGTTTTTTGCCGAATCCAAAGGCGAACTTATAAACGCGAAAACCACCTAACTTGGCGACCACAAAGTGGCCGAACTCATGGAAAACAACCAACGGCACCAGCAGCAAAAAAAACGAAATGATGCGGTTGGACAATATTTCTTGAATGATGGATCCCAAGGTCGGTGCCTCCCTGGCGCGCGGTGGTGTTTAGCGACGCTGTTCCTGAACCTGCCGCGCGGCGACGCGGCGTGTTTCCTCGTCCACGGCGAACAAATCGTCCAGGACCGTGATGCGTGTGGTGCCTAGTTGGTCAAGGCACATGCGATTGATACGAGGAATATCGGTAAAAAGTATCCGGTGGTCGAGAAAAGCCTGAACCGTTACCTCGTTGGCGGCGTTGAGCACCGTCGGTGCGGCGCCTTCCTGTCGAAGTGCTTGGTAGGCCAATTCGATGCAGGGGAACTTAACCGGATCCGGTGGGTAAAAATGCAAATCAATGCCGCGGGTGATGTCGAAGGTCTCGAAAGGCGAAGCCAGCCGTTGCGGCCAGGTGAGTGCATATTGAATAGGATCGCACATGTCCGTGCGGCCGAGCTGGCACTTGTAGGAACCGTCGACCGTTTCGATAAGCGAATGCACCACCGACTGGGGGTGGACGACGATGGCGATTTCATCCGCGGCGAAACCGAACAAGAAATGGGCTTCGATGACTTCCAGCCCTTTGTTCATCATGGTGGCGCTGTCGATGGAAATTTTTCGGCCCATATCCCAGGTGGGATGTTTGAGGGCTTGTTGCGGTTGAATCGCGCTCATGTCGCCTTCGTAGGTTCGGAAGGGGCCGCCCGAGGCGGTGAGGATCAAACGTTTGACCTCGGCTCGTTTCTCGCCACGCAGGCATTGGTGCAGGGCGTTGTGTTCCGAGTCGACCGGTAAAATGTCGACTTGGTAATCGCGTGCGGCTTGGCTCATGAAAGCGCCCGCGACCACCATCGCTTCCTTGTTGGCAAGGGCGATGGTTGAACCGCTTTCGATGGCGGCCATGGTGGGTTTCAGGCCAGCCGCGCCGACCATGGCGGAAACGGTGAGATCGGCGCGTAGTTCGCGGATCGCCGCCAACAATTCGGCTTCGCCACACAAGATCTCGGTGCGGCTGCCGCGGCATTGGTCACGCAGCCAGGCCGCGTCGTTAGGGGTGCTGATGGCGGCGTAGCGAGGACGCACATGGCGGATTTGTTCGAGCAGTTTTTCGCGCGAGCGGTGCGCGCTGAGCAGCACGACGTCGAATCGGTCGGGGAAGGCGTCGATGACCTTAAGGGTGGAGCGACCGATGGAACCCGTGCTACCGAGAATGCTAATGGTTTTCATGGAGACCCTTCCACGCAAAATAAGCCGTTATTGTACCCGATTCAAGCCAATTTGGCGCTGGGAATGCGGGAAGGGATCCTTTCAGCAGGGTCCTGTGTTTTCCGGCTGAGCGATGAGGCGTGGTCACCCGGCCTCAAAACATCTTCGCGGGTTGGCCGGTTGCCTGGAGAACGGCCATCCACAATTCGCTGTCGAGCGTGATTTTCTTGCGGTTGGCGACCGCAATCGGGATGGGGACGTGGATGAATTGGTTGAAGCGGCGGCCGATCATCATGTCCGTTTTGCCGGCCATGGCGGCGTGGACCGCGAATCGTGCCAGGTTTGCTGCAAAGATGCGGTCCTGGGCATTGGCGGGAAGGCTGCGCAGCATGTAGCTGGGGTCAAAGTACTTGAGGTTTACTTCCAGACCCTTTTGCTTGAAATGTTGGTTGATGCGTTGCTTCAGGTAAACGCCGATATCGCCGTGTTTGATGTTGCCGGAGGCGTCGCGTTCTCGTTCCGATTCCGGCAAAAGGTGTTGGCCCGCGCCCTCGGCAACAACGATCACCGCGTGGTTTTTGTCGGCCATGCGTTTTTCCAAATGGTTGAGCAGGCCGTGGTTCCCGTCCAAGTGGAAGTCCATTTCGGGGATGAGGGTGTAATTCACCGTGATCGAGGCCAGGGTGGCGTAGGCCGCGATAAAACCCGAGTCCCGACCCATGACCTTGACCAGGCCGATGCCCTTGGGGTTGCCTTTGGCTTCGATGTGCGCCGCCTCGAGTGCGTCGCGGGCAAAGGACACCGCGGTGTCGAAACCAAAAGTCTTGTACACATAATTAATGTCGTTATCGATGGTTTTGGGGACGCCGATGATGGCGATTTTGGCGCCGCGTCGGGCCACTTCTTCCCAAATCGTATGGGCCGCGCGTTGTGTGCCGTCGCCGCCGATCACGAACAGGATTTGGATGTTGTGTGCTTGCAGACGGTCGACAACCACGTCCGCGGCCACGTGTCCCCGTGAGGTGCCCAACATGGTGCCGCCGTAGGCTTGGATGTCACTGACCCGTTCGTGGTTGAGTTCAATGGGATCGAGGCCGGAGGCCGGATCAAATCCGCGCAAGCCGTAGCGGAAACCCAACACACTGCGGGCTTGGTAGATGTAGTGAAGCTCCATGAACAGCGCGCGAATCACATCGTTGAGACCGGGGCAGATCCCGCCGCAGGTCACAATGGCCGCGTTGACCTCGCCGGGATTAAAAAACAGTTTCTCACGCGGGCCGGCTTTCTCGAAGGCGCGCGAGGTGTCCAAGGGGTCACCCTCCTGGAACACCACTTGGTGGGGGACCCGTTCGCGGTCATTGACGAACAAGGTGTCGGAGGTGACGTTGCGGATGCTTTCAAAATCGGCGGCGTTGTAGCGCGCTTCACCGAGTGAGGTGATTTGGAAATCGCTGGGTTTCCACGGCATGGTCTTCTTCCTTGAATACGATGAATAAGATAAGTCTGCGAGACGAAGGTGCCTTAGTTTAACTGGGACCCGTGCCGGCCGCTTGCAAGAAAAAAGTGAAGCTTGGGCCGGAGGGACGGTTAACGCCCTAATCCAAACCGAATTCCGCCAGCTTGGTCGCCACAAAGGTGTCGATGGCAAGGCGGTCCAGGTCGGTGGTGCCCGCGAATTCTACCCCGCAGCCGCCGATCTCGCCGAGGGACATTTTATGAATGATCAGGCCGTCCAGGAACATGGTGTTCAGCTCAGGGACGTTAAAGCGAATGCCGCACAAACGGGAGCCCTTTTCAAAAAGGGGTTGTTGGGCGTCGACGGCCAGGTAGGCTCCGCCCGCGGAGATACTGAGCACGGGAATATCTTTGAAGCGGTGTTCGTCCAGTGAAAACTCGACCGTACAGTCCATAAAACCCCGGGTGGGGAGTCGGCGAAATTTGCGTTTCTCGTGGTGCATTGAGGGCCTCTTCCAGTGAAATCGTGCCGGGTGCCGAGCGGCCTAACCGCCGCCCTCACCGCTGCCGATGGGCAAAACGGAACGACGAACAAGCTGCCGTGCCGGCGATAGAGCGGCAGGGGAGCGCGGGTGACGTCGTTGCTAGATGATGAGATACGTCCCCATTGTACCTAATCCGACCACAAAAGGCGGATCTTTAAAAAAAAGAGCAAGCTGTTGGTTCTATGCTTTGCGTCCCCGCACCTTATTGCCGGTGGGGGGGAGCGAAAAACAAAAATAGTTGATGGGCTGTGAAAAATGTGATGTCCGTGAATTTGCGCCGGCTTACGAGGGGATGTGTGTGCGTGGCGGTTTTATCAGAAGGCAGGTCCGTGACTGGCTAGGTTCTCTTGGATGGTTGAATTTGATGAAAAATCAGGTGTTCAGGAAAGCTTTTGGCGAATCTCGAAAGGACCTTTTTAATGGGACAGGGACGGTGTTTTCTGTGAATGCTTGTGAGGTTTTTGTGAGTGGTTCCCTCGGGAGCACCATCCATTGTGAGACACGCGCGAAGGCTTGGGCACGCGCTCTTTTGCTCGGTTTTCCACAGTTTTTTCACAGCGCGCATTGAGACGCTCCGCCGTTTTGCCGCGAGCCGCATTATCCACTCTAGCGTGCGCTGTCAAGGCTGAAAACGCTGTGAAGTCAACCTTTTTGCATGCACTCATCTCTGTGCAAGGTGGTCTCAGTTGTTGCTGTACCAGTGCTTTTGGTGGGTTTTCCGCCACTTATCCACAAAGTTTTCCACAGCCTTTGTGGACGTTTCTAAAAACCCCGGTTTTCGATCCGCGTGTCTCTGAAATCGGCTCGCTTTGATTTGGAAATGTCAAACCGTTTTCTCGGCAAATGTTGCCGGCTTTCCTCTGTTCCCGATGTACCAAGCATCCCGATTCCCTATTCCTTCTCATTGGCTGGATTTTTGGCCGGGTACCGGCAAGCCTCGGTTTCTCGGTTCACATTTCTCCTGGCAGGGTTCTGGATACAAAGCTACTTCAAGGAAAATCTGTCTGCGACGAAATTTTGGAATCCCGTAAAAATGGCCTGAAGGACGTCTTGGTTTTTTAGCGCGCCGCGATCCCCACCGTTTTTGGCTGATTGCCGTGGCATGTCGCGGCGTAGCCTGTTCCGCGATGGAAGAGGTCGCCCGTCAATGCGAGCCGCTCAATCCTTTCTCGAATCGCCTTGGGTTGGGCCGACCGCCATTAAGGTCTCCGTGGTAACGAACCGGTAACCCTGCTTGGACAACTCGCGCAGGATGGTTTTGACCGCCAGTACCGTTTGCTTGCGGTCTCCGCCGCCGTCGTGCAAAAGCACAATGGATCCTGGCTGAATCTGCTTGATGACGCGGTCCGCGATGACCTTGGCTTTTTCCCCGCGCCAATCGTCCGGCGTCACGTCGAACATCACGTTGGGTTTTTGCATCAAGGCCAGGACCAAAGGGACCGAGATGAATTGGGCCGCGTAGGGTGCACGGAAGGGAATCAACTTGGAGGAGCCTAATGTTTGGAGCAGATGGTCGGTGCGCCGGATTTCCCGTGAAACGCCCAGCGGCGTCCGGCCCAGCAAAGGACGGTGGGTCCAGCCGTGGTTACCCACTTGGCTGCCTTGTTTAAGCACGGCCTTGACCGTATCGGGATGTTTGGCCGCCTGCTCGCCGATCATAAAAAAGGTGGCTTTGGCCTCGTGGCGGCTTAAGGTCGCCAGAATATCCTCGGTAAAGGGCGGATTGGGTCCGTCGTCGAAGGTCAGGGCGATCAGTTTTTCCTCGGTGTCAACACGGCGAATGATGGGTCCAAGCAACCGGGTCTGCGAAAGACGGCGGCCGATATCAACGGCGAGAAGTGCCGCTACCGTCGCCGCCGGCACAATCGACCAGTGCAGTGAGAAATGATAAGTGGCGTAAAACAAAGGGATAAGCGGCAGAGAAAGGTATCCGTACCAGTAACCGAGAAAGGTCGCGTCGTCGTACAATCGCCGTTTGATTTTAGAGAAAAGTGCAGACGCCATAGAAATTCCGCAAAGTGAGAAAGGTTGCCGTCGAAACCGTGTTCGCGCGTGAAGAAGTTGGGGAAATGAACCATTTACAGATGTTTACCACCTTACCCCGACTTTTGATCTCGTTCAAGTCTATGCTTGATTAAGCGGCTATTTATGGATAACTTCTGGTTGAACCACGCCGGTGTGTTGTAAAAAGGTCTTTTCGTGCAAAAAAGCCGGCCCCTTTGTTGTGGGTTCGTGCGCCCGGCAAAGTACGGCTTGTGTGAGACGCCGCCTGGTCGGCGCCGCATATTACCGCTTTATTTCATGAATCGGCCCGCGTTGCCGGCAAGCTTTTGTTCCGAGCGGGTTCGGATCTACAGGTTTTTGCCAGGGTACAGGAATGCTTGAAATCGGTGATTCGGATGGAAAAGTGCTTGCGGGAACACGCGTAAAAACCTAAGAAGCGCGATAAGAGTGAGGGATTTTGGCTAAAGATCTGGAGCGAAATGGTTTGGGAAAAGCGGAAGCGCACCCGCTGGGTGCGGTGAGCATTTTCACAGACCGTTGCAGCCCAGAGGTTTAGCTAAAATAACCGCGAGTTATCGCGCTTCTTAGGAAAAAGCGCGGGACGGCGTCGTAAGGGAAGAATGCGGCGGCGATTGGACCTGGGAAAGTGTTTCCATCTCTTAAATTTTCAGGTGTTTAACCTGTTTTTCTCGAAAAAATTCATTTTGATGCAGGTGAAGTGTAAGATTGTCGTACCGCCCCAGACTGAAGTGTTCGTAACAGAGGCCGAGCAGCCCGGTTGGCAATCCGCCGACCATCGATAAGATGGTTTCGTGACGGATTTCTTGGATGGTTTTCCCTGTCCAAATTATTGCCGACACGGCCAAGCTCGGCACCCGAACGCCTTGCCGCGTTCGTCAATGGTACGAAGGGATTTGCGCCAAGCGCGCGGTGCAACAATCGACCTTGACCCGTGCTGTTCACCACGATCCCGCGTTGCATTTTTTTAGACGCCGGTGGATACGACCCTAGTTGTGACGGGCATCGCACCTAGGGGGCAGGACTGATGCCGAGGACCAAGCGAGAGAGGGTTCTATGATTGAAGCCAGAGGACTGGAGAAAGTATTTAAAATCAAAGGGAAGCGGGGAAGTAAGGAACGCGATTCCTCCGACCCACGCGACGAGGGGAAAATTTTTCGCGCTCTGCGCGGCGTTTCATTTAGATGTGACAAGGGCATGGTTCTGGGATTGGTCGGCCCCAACGGCGCCGGCAAAACCACCACGCTGCGTATTTTGTCTACCGCGCTGACCCCGACCAAGGGTTCCATCATTATCGACGGCGAAGACTACAGTCTGTTTCCCAACGAAATTCGCCGCCGCATTGGCTTTCTTTCGGGGACCACCGGGCTTTATCCACGTTTGACCGCGCGGGAAATGGTGCAGTATTTCGGGCGTTTGCACGGCATGGAAGGCAAAGCGTTGAACCACCGCATGGATGAACTGTTTGAACGCTTTGGGATGCAGGAATTTGTGAATGAACGCAACGACAAGCTTTCGACCGGGATGAAGCAGAAGGTCAACATCGTGCGCACCTTGATTCACGATCCCAGTATTTTTATCTTCGATGAACCCACCACCGGGCTCGATATTATGTCGGTCACCGTGTTCCTCGATTTTTTGACCGAGAGCAAGCATCAAAACAAAACCATCATTTTCTCCACCCACTCACTGCATGAAGTGGAAACCTTGTGCGACCAAATCGTCATCATCAACCGCGGTATTTCCAGTTTTGCAGGAACCAGCGCGGCCTTGAAACAAGAAATGGGTGAAAAAACCCTGGAGCGCGCCTTTGCCAAGCAAATTGAGCAGCGCGAATCGATGGAAGGTGCCGCATGAATATGATTCCCACCATTGTCATGAAAGAGCTGACCGAAATTACCCGTGACCGCAAAACCCTCTTTTTTATGCTGGCACTGCCGACCTTTGTCATGCCGCTTCTGTTCTACGGTGTATTCACCATCGCCAAGAAAATGGCGGTCAAGGAGCGGGACCGCATCCTGCGGGTGGCCGTGATCGGCGAGGGCGACCTCAATCAAATTCGCGGCTTGTACGCTGATGAGAACCGCTTCGAGTTGTTGGACGACGTCAACCAGAACGCGGTGAAAACCATGATCCGCAACGAGGAACTGGACGCCGCCGTGGTGGTTCCGGCCAACTACCTCAAGCAAATGGCCGACGGTTTTCAGGTTGAAATCCCCATTCAGTTCACCGGCGCCAGTCAAATCGACATGGTGTTTGACCGGGTTAGCGAGCCGCTATACTTGCTGAGCGAGGAACTGAGCAAACAGCGCCTGAGTGATCTGGGCGTCACCTTCTCGCTGAAGCAGCAGGCCGTGTTGCAGCCGCTGGTCGCCAAAAAAGACTCGCTGGCGTCCTCGCGCGAGCGCTATGGGGAACAGCTCGGCGCCTTTCTGCCCTATATCTTTATTATATTTACCTTCGTGGGTGCTATTTATCCCGCATCCGACCTGGGTGCCGGTGAAAAAGAACGCATTACCCTGGAAACCCTGTTGTTGAGTCCGGTGAATCGCGTTCAGTTGGTGCTCGGCAAATACCTGGTCGTTGCCTTGGCAGGCGTGGTCTCGGCGGTGCTTTCGATCATCAGTACCTCGGCCAGCATGGTGTACTTTGTCAAAACCATGGAGGGCGGCAAGGTGCAAGAGTTGGCCGGTTTCCTCGGCTCCATCGACACCATGGATTTTGTACAAATCGGTCTGCTGATCCTGCCGCTGGCCGCCATTTTCGCCGCCGTGCTGCTGGCGATTTCGATTTACGCCAAGTCCTACAAGGAATCGCAAACCTATTTGATGCCGGTCCAGTACATCGTGCTGGTGCCCGTCATTCTCTCCACCTTGCCGGGTATGAAGCTCAGTTATCAGACCGCGCTGATCCCGCTGTTGAACGTGAGCTTGGCTTCCAAGGAGATCATCAAAGGCACGATTGATCCGCTGCAGTACGTGCTGATTTTCGTGTCGACCTTGGTGATCGCGGTGCTCGGAATTATTTTCTGCACCAAGTGGTTCCAGCGTGAGGATGTGCTCTTCCGCAACTGATCTTTTTAACCCGTTATCGATAGGCCGAAAGGCCCGCGTCGCAAGGCTTCGCGGGCCTTTTGTGTGTTTCGGAACCACCCTCAAAAACATTTTGACCTGCGTTTGCTTTTCTAGTAGAGTTAGGGTTTCGTGCGATCTCCCACCGAGACCGTACGCACAACGACCATCAGGTGTGGCTTGCCACGCCTGTTTTAATGTTTAGGAGTACCACACATGTCAACCTACTTTCCGAAAGGTAACGACGTCGAACGGAAATGGTTTGTTGTTGACGCTGAAGGTAAGCCCATTGGTCGCATCGCCAGTAATGTTGCCCGCATTTTGATGGGTAAACACAAAGCCACCTATACGCCTCATATGGATATGGGTGATCACGTGATTGTGATTAACGCCGGTAAAGTAGCTTTCACGGGCAAGAAATTGCTCTACAAAGCGTACCGTCGTCACAGTTCGCGTCCTGGCAGCTTGAAGACCATTACCGCTGGGCACCTGTTGCAAAAACATCCCATCCGTCCCGTCGAACTGGCCGTTAAAGGCATGTTGCCAAAAACCAAAATGGGTCGCGCTATGTACCGCAAACTTAAAGTTTATGCGGGTTCCGAGCACCCCCATGCGGCACAACAGCCAGAAACCCTTGAGTTGAACATCTAAGGAGGCACTTAACGTGGCCGATATTCAGTACTACGGCACCGGCCGTCGCAAAACGTCGACAGCACGCGTTTTCTTGCGCCCCGGTACCGGTAAAATCATGGTCAACAAACGCGAGTTTGACCAGTATTTCCCTTCCGATCTTCTGAAAATGATCATCCGTCAGCCCCTGACCCTGACCGAAACCACCGAAAAGTTTGACATCGTGATCACCGTTAAAGGCGGCGGTCCTACCGGTCAAGCCGGTGCCATTCGTCACGGCATTTCGCGCGCCTTGTTGGAATTCAACAGTGAACTGCGCACCAAACTCAAGCAAGCCGGCTTCTTGACCCGCGATCCGCGTGAGAAAGAACGTAAAAAGCCCGGTCTGCGTGGCGCTCGTCGTCGCTTCCAGTTCTCCAAACGCTAATTGGAGACTGCTTTTGGTGTCACGGTTCGCTCGCGGTTTACCGCGAGCGGCTTAACCCCGAAAACTTACCCGGCACGCTTCGCGCGCGCTCGGCCTAAATTAAAGTTAAACTCGTTGCTTTAAACGAGTTGATTTGAAAGGACTGGTTCCACATGGTTCACATTTCCATGAAAGAATTGCTGGAAGCCGGCGTCCACTTCGGTCACCAGACCAAGCGCTGGAATCCGAAGATGAAAAAGTACATCTTCGGAAGTCGCAACGGCATCTACATCATCGATCTGCAAAAAACCCTGAAAAAGTTCAAAGAAGCGGTTGCTTACGTTCAAAACGTGGCGGAACAGGGTGGTAACGTACTCTTCGTCGGTACCAAACGCCAAGCTCAAGAATCTATTGAGGTTCAAGCGCAACGCTGCAACATGTATTACGTCAACAACCGTTGGTTGGGCGGCACTTTGACCAACTTCAAAACGATCCGTAAGTCCGTTGAGACCTTGAATCGTTTGGAAGCCATGGCCACCGACGGCTCTTACGACAAGTTGACCAAAAAAGAGATCCTCGATCTCGAAAAGAAAAAAGACAAACTCAACAAAGTCCTGTTTGGTATCAAAAACATGACGCGTTTGCCCGACGTCCTTTTTATCGTCGACCCCAACCGCGAGAAAATTGCTGTTTCTGAAGCCAACAAATTGGGCATTCCCATTGTTGCCATCGTCGACACCAACTGTGATCCCGAAAACGTCGATTTTGTCATTCCCGGCAACGACGATGCGATTCGCGCCGTGAAATTGTTCACCACGCGGGTTGCCGACGCCGTCATCGAAGGTCGCCAGGTCCGCGAAGCCGCGACTGAAGGCGAGGATGAGGCCGATGTGATCGAAACGTCCGGCCCCAGCGCATACCACAGCGACGGTTCCGAACCCAACGCGGAAGCTTAATTCCGCCGATCCGCGCCCCGTTTTTCCAACGGGCGCGCGCGCGAGCCGGTCTGCCGGCTCGCGTTTTTCGCCCGTCCTTTTTGCTTGCTCTGACGGGCGTTCGAAGGTAGTGTGTACAGTTTGGTGGTTGATTGGGGGATTGCGCGGCGGTTTTTATTCGTCTGCCCGAGCACCAACTCTTCTTGTGATCCCACTGATACCAACCCTTTCCAGCGTTGGCGCCCCGAGGCTCAATGGCTGAAGAAAGCGGGAGACCGCTTTATTTTTTTTGAATTCGCAAAAACGAAATGTTTTTAGGAGATCAACATGTCCATTAGCGCAAAAGATGTTAAAGAGCTGAGAGAGCGTACCGGCCTCGGCATGATGGAATGTAAAAAAGCACTGGTTGAGTGCAACGGTAACTTAGACGAAGCCGTTACTTACCTGCGCAAGCGCAGTGAGAAAAAAGTTGAAAAACTTTCTACCCGTATCGCCGCCGAGGGGACGGTTCACTCCTACGTTCACGGCAACGGTCGCATTGGTGTTCTGCTCGAACTCAACTGCGAAACCGACTTCACCGCGCGTAACGACAACTTCCAAGCTTTGGCCAAAGACATCGCGCTGCACATCGCCGCCGCCGCACCTTCGTTCCTGTCTCGCGACGAAGTGCAACAGGCTGATCTCGAAAAAGAAAAAGAAATTGCCCGTGAGAAAGCGATTGCCGAAGGCAAGCCTGAAAAAGTGGTTGACCGCATCGTAACCGGCAAAATGGAAAAGTACTACGAAGAAAACGTACTGCTCGAGCAGAAGTTCGTTAAAGATCCCAAGAAAAGCGTTGAGGATCTGATCAAAGAAACGACCCACAACATCGGTGAAAAAATCACCCTGCGTCGTTTCGCCCGTTACGAACTGGGTGAAGGCATCGAAAAACGCGAAGACAACTTCGCCGAGGAAGTTGCCAAGCAGGTTGCCGGCAACTAAGCCTTTTTATCAAGGATTGCAAGGGGCGTGTTCCGAAAGGGGCGCGCCCCTTTTTCTATTTGGGAGCCGGCTTAGGCTCCGGCGGGCTAGCTCTCCTCGTCGTGGGAACGATCCTTGATACGCACATGGGGGCCGCGGTCCTTGGGGGAGCAGAAGAAACCTTGGACCTCACTGCCGCCGACCGGGCGGTCCAGGTTGATTTCCATATCAGAGAAAAGCGTCGCCAGCACGACTTTCATCTCGTGCATGGCGAACGAGCGGCCGACACACATGCGGTTCCCACCGCCGAATGGGGCCCAGCGCCAAGCCGAGGGTTTGGCCGTCAGGAAGCGTTCCGGCTTGAAGAGCAGGGGGTCGGGGTAAACCGAAGCGTCGCGGTGGAGGATGTGGGTGGCGATGGCGACCACCGTGTGGGCAGGAATGGTATAACCCCCGAGTCGCAGTGGCTCACTGAGGTAGCGCACCCCGGTGAAACCCGCCACCGAGGGACACAGCCGCAACGTTTCTTGGATGACCGCTTCCGTATAGGGCATTTGGTCAAAACGGCATTTGGCGGGTTCGCGACCGCCGACAGCGTTCATGGCTTCCTCTTGAATCCGTGCCCGAACCGTTTCCTTTTCCAAAATACAGGCGAACAGCCAGGCCAGGGCGTTGGAGGTGGTGCCGAACCCGGCCTTGAGCAAGGTGACCAATTCGTCGTGCAGTTCTTTATCGGTTAGGGCCAAGCCGTCCGGTTTGGTCAGTTGGCACAGGCGGGAAAAGACGTCCTCGCGGTCGCTCAAATCCGTGGTGCGGTTGGTCGCAATATGTTCGTGGATGATGCGGCTTAGTTCGCGTTCCGCCATGTGACGATCACGCCCTTGGATGGCCGCGTTTTCCAGGCACATCAACCGCGAACACAACATGTCGAAGAGTTCGGATTCGTCGAATCCCAGAATCGATTTGGCGATGACGTCAATGGTGATGCGCTGCATCTCCGGTAGCATGGGGAAGGCGCGGCTGCGCGACCAAAGGCGCGCATGGCGGCGGATCGTCGCCATGATCGGCAGGGTATAGGCGCGCATGCGGTTGCCGTTGAAAATCGGCTGGTAAACGCGGCGAATATTCATGTGTTCGCGGCCGTCGAGCCGGATAATACCGCCTTGCTGGGTGCGGCTGCCGAACAGCATTTTGTTGGCGACACCGGCCATGGCAATTTCCGGGCTGGTTTTAAACAAGGTTTCAACATCCTCGGGGCGGGTGATAAAGACCCACTTCCCGTTGGCCTCGGTATCGACCTCTTGGTTACCGAAGGTGCCAAGATTGAGCGTGAAAATGCGCCCGAATTTTTGATGGCAATCGTCGAAAAAACGCAGCGGCGTGCGGCGCAGCAACTGGAGTTGTTCACCTTGGTTTAGCTTGGGTCCTGGCGGAAAAAGCATGATGTTGCCTCGTGTTGCGCCCAGCATCCGCCGCGCCGGCAAAGGGAGTATGACACGGGGCCGGCAGTCGGGTTGTGCGAAGGTGTCTCGCACCGGATTTGGGGAGGATGAGGGTGTCGCATGAAATTATAAACCGGCGAAATACCAAAGCAAAATAAAATCCCGCTCAGGCGGGGCGGGAGGCCGGTCGGAACCCTCTTGGAGAGCGCGCCAGGTCGGCATTCAGTATTTGATCGCGTGTGCTCCGTGCCGGCGCGCGTTCTCGAGTCGGTTGATTGGCGCGAAGGAAACATGAAATGGAGGTTGTTTTTCCAGTAGACGGATGTGTATCGGGGTGCGCAAATGGGCTGGGGACGGGTTGTTTGGCGGGTTGCAAAAAGTCGACAAGGAATGTTGCTGGTAAAAATAAAGGTTTTGGAAAATAAATCCGTTATCCCTGCTAAGGTGTCGGTCACGATTTGCTGCGAAAAACGCCTTTCCGGTCGTCTGGCTTGCTGGATGATTCGGCGCAAGACGTGCTCGGGGTTGCGTTCTTTCCGGGGTCGTCTCGTCTAGGATAAACATAGCTGTTGCTTGATGTTGCCGATTTTTTGTCGTTTTTTAAGAATGATTTGAGTTATCGTCGGTTTTTAGAAAAACACAGTCGTCATGTTGACCCTGGATAAATGATAAATCGGAAATATAAATTGTCACAGATTGGGTTGAGCTTGCTCATGTTAAGATAACATCCGACTTGGAGAAAGGAATGGAGGGTTTGGATCGATGGGTAGTTGCGGGGCACTAGAAACTTTTGGGCGAATCGAACCCCGTCACGACATCGTTTTCGAGGTGGTCGATCAGAGGAACATGCACGACGCGGCCGCTTTGGTTGCTCGGGTGTTCGCTCGCGACGAACCCCTGGTTCGGTTTCTCGGGATTTCCGAAGAAGAGATGTTCGCATTCACCTCCCAGTACTACCCGAAAATCGCGGCGGAGGGGCTCTCGCTCATCGCGCGTGATGTGGCGACTCGGGCTGTGATTGGTGCCCGTATCTGCGAGGATTCCGCCATCCCCGCGCCCGACGGCTTGATTACCGAGCTTTCTCCTAAATTTGACCCCCTGTTCGCTTGTCTCGAGCAGCTAGGTTCCGATTACTTTACGGAATACCAACCGAAGCCCGGCGAATGTGCCCATATGTTTATGGTGGCCGTGGCCGACGACTACACCAATATGGGGATTGCGCCGCGCATGAACCGCCTGTTTTTTGAGATGGCGCGCGAGCGTGGTTACCGGCGGCTGGTGACGGAACCCACGGGCAACATTTCCCAGCATATTTTGCGCGACAAAATGGGTTTTGAGGTTCTGGTTAAATTGGCTTATCGGGACTTTTCCTTTAACGGTGAGAAGGTGTTCGCCTCGATTGAGGGGCATGATTACGCCATGTTGATGGAAAAACGCATCTAACCCGCATTTCTCACCAGTATCCTGCTTCGCGAGCCAAAAAGCTTGCTATCACCACGTTTGCTCCCACCGTTGCATGGCAACGGTGAGAACCGGTCTTCGACGTGGCGCTGCTACGCCGAATGGTCGGCCCCGCGCAAGGTCGAACCCCTGTGTCCGGTTTCGGTCGCAAGCCTTGTGCTACCAAACTTTTTGACACGCTCACGACGAAAGCTGGTGAGAAATGCGGGCTAAGCCGGGTGGCGTCTTGTTTTTCCCAGAATTTTTAAATTCTTCTCCTTGAGCCTTGCCGCTTAGCGTTAGACTAAGGTACCCATCCAACCTACCGGCGCAGGCTGCGTCCTTCCGCGAAGGAGAGGCCTTATGATTCCATTGGATTCTCAGGTCAGCCACGACGACCTCGATGCCTTAGAAGTCCGCTATCATTTCATTTTTCCCGACGGGCGTTTTAAAGTGTTCCGCCTTGATTTAGCCGAGGGGTTCGTACTCCGTGAGCGTCGCTTGAAGCGGCCCCTGCCGGCGTGGGTTGCATTGGGGTTTCATCAATGTCCCAATTGTCCGCTTAGTACCAAAGAGGTGCCTCATTGTCCGCTTTCCGTGGGTTTGGTCGAATTGATCGAATCCTCGGTGAATTTGCGCTCTTACGACGAGGTGCGGGTCGAGGTCCACATGAAATCGCGCACCGTGATCTTTAACGCGGCGATGCAGAAAGCACTTAGTTCGTTGATGGGCCTGATCATTCCGCTGAGTGGCTGTCCCCACACCGCGCCTTTTAAACCCATGGCGCGCTTTCATTTGCCCCACGCCACCGTGGAAGAAACCATCTATCGTGTCACTTCCATGTACTTATTGAGTCAGTACCTGCGCCATGTAGACGGCAAAGACGCGGTGTTTGATTTGTCCGGTTTGCGAGAAATTTACCAACATGTTCATGTGGTGAATCGTTTTGTGAGCGAGCGCATCCGCGCCATCGTGGAAGAGGACGCCTCGGTAAACGCGGTGATTATTCTCGACATGTTCAGCCAGGTGCTGCCCATGTCCCTTGAGCAAACCCTGGAAGAACTCAAGCCGCTGTTTCACGCCACCCTTGAGCGGTGACGCGGGGTGTTTTTTCGAGAGATCGGGGGCGGTTAGCCCGAAAACGCGTGAGGACGATCCATTCGCATCCTTCCACGGGACGGGTGGAAGGATGACGAAGACGATCTTGTTTAAAATGCGAGGCCTTTGCCAAATTCATCCTGAAAACAAAAGGTTTCCAGGGCGTTGCGTTCGCGAGGTGCGCGTTCCCGCTCGGCGAGGGGTTCTTCCAAGCTGCCGGGATCGTCGGGGACGCCGACCGCGATGCCGGCCACCGCCTCGTGGTCGGCCGGAAGGGTGTAGGTGGCGGCGATGTGTTCACGGTCGATACCGGCCATCATATGCGCTTGAAGACCCAGGGCGGTGGCTTGAAGCGCGAGTTGGCCCGCGGCGAGACCCACGTCGTGAAAGGCGTGGATGTTGGGTTTGCCGTTGCGCGTGAAGGTGGTGTGGGCAAAGGAAAGGATGAGGAGGCCCGCGTTTTGCGCCCATTTCTGATTGGCGGGAACCAGGCAGGCAAGCAAGGCGGCAAACGCCTCGGGTTGATCGCGACGCGCGACCAGAAAACACCAAGGTTGTTCGTTGAAGGCCGAGGCCGCCCAGCGGGCGGCTTCGAGGAGGGTTCGCACCTGTTCGGGGGACATTGATTGGGGCTTGAATGCGCGTGGGCTCCAGCGGTACTGGATGAGGCTGTGAATGGGGGCGTTTCCGGGGGCGGGTTTTTCCATGGGTTCCGTCCTGTAATTTTCGGTAAAAACAAGAGAAATCAAGCGTCGCTGTTTTGCGGCTGCTCGGCTGAATCGGTGTCTTGTTATTGTAAATCTTTGGTTGGCTGCCGGCGAAAAGAAACCGGGGTTGCGGGGTAAATGAGTTAACGGGGTAAAGCATGGATTGCGCGATTAGGGCGGCGGGTGAGGGCAGGTTTCGAACTTTACCGGCGCATCTCTCAGCTTTTGCTTGACTTTTGGCCGGTTTACGGCCACATTTCAAATAATTCTTTGCGAGAGTAGCGCTCGGCCGGCCTGACCGCCGCACGGATCATCGTGAATTTGTTCCGGTACGGGGCGCTTCGTCACCATCTCACATTGTTGAACTTCATGTTGATCGCCGCGATTTTAGACGGGGTGATCATTTCCATTCGACCGCCGTGAACGGCTCTTTCTTTGAAAACCTAAAATACCTAACGAAAACATTCAAATGTTGTTAGCACGCCTTACGATATGCTTTTGAGAGGGCGAATTTTCGTGAAGTTGGTGGGTTATCGAGAGAGATTGCAGAAGATTCTAACCGTTCCTCCTGCGCTGTCGCGCACGGTTTTGTTGAAACCCAGGCTTCATTAAATCTTTGGTAAACACTCATTTAGGAGAAGATAGACGGAATAGTCGGCTGTCGTTTTTTGGCGATGTTTTCGTTGATATTCAGTGAGGAAGGACTTACAATACAAGGCTTATTGTGATGGGCTTTCATGTGCTTTCTTCATTTTACGAATTTTGCCCAGGGTCACTTTTGACCTGAAACGACTTTTCTGTTCTGTCCGATCCTATTGTCTATTCCGTTCGAGGTACTCCGATGGTTCAACCAAACGACTTACAATTTTGTTCTATTCTTGTCGATTTTGAAAATTTGTTCTTCTCACTTAAAAATTATCGGCCCGACTTGACTGCCGGCCAGGAACTGGTTCACCTGCTCGACAAACTCCGTTACAAGATTCAGGAAGAATACGGCTATTTGCCGATTATGAATCGCACCTATGCCGATTACCAAAAAGACTACGAGATGGCTGATGTTCAGGGTGACCTGCAGCTCGCGGGTTTTGAGCCGCACTTCATCCACTCCAAACCTTCTAAGAACTCCGCCGACATCTTGTTGTCCATCGACGCCATGGAAATGGTTGTGTTGCGCGAGGACATTAACTGTCTGGTTATCTGCGCCGGGGACAGTGATTACCTACCCATCATTCGTCGCATCTTGCAATACGGGAAACAGGTTCTGCTGTGCGCCTTTAGTTTCAACATGTCCGGTGATCTCAAGCGTCAGGTGGGAGAACCCAACATCATTCGCCTAAACAGCTTGTTGCCCAAAAGCCGCTTGGTGAACACCGGCTTGGGTTTTCAGGACGAAGAGGTCGATTTTGGGCCGGAAGAGATGTGGCTTTTCGAAATCGACAATGACGAAGAGCGTTTGTTGCGGGTTGTATTGCAAGAGCACGCGCGCCATGAGCGCGAGGTTTGGGTCGGTCCCTTCTTCCGCGACATCGTTCCCAACGAGGCGGAATTGCAGCATCTTTCGCGTTTTGAAATTCAAAACGTCATTGACCGCCTCAAGGGTAAAGGGGTGATTCGGGTGCGCAAGGTCCCCGGTAAACCCCATCCTTATTCGGTTTTTTCCATCAATTTCAACCACCCCTGTGTGCGTGAAATTGTGATGGCCGCCGAAGTTTAGGGCGCGTTTTACAATGAAAAAAAGCCGGTTGTCCTACCGGCTTTTTTATGCTTCCCCCGACCAGGTTGCTTTGAGTTGCCTTTGTTCCGCCGCGTCCAAGGCCCAGTCCAAAGGCCCCGCCTCCAGTTTGCGCCGCAGTTCATGCAGGCAAAGGGCCACGCTGACCGAAACATTGAGGCTTTGGGTCATGCCGAACATGGGAATCCGAACCGCCACGTCGGCCGCCGCGTGAAGGGTTTCGCTTAGGCCGTGTTCTTCCGTTCCGAAACACAGCAGCAGCTTTTCGTCCATGGTGCATTCCGTGAGTTCCACGTATCCCGGGCGCAGTGAGGTCGCGGCAATGCGGTAACCCTCTTGTTTGAAACCGTTCATCAGCGCGGTAAGCGCCGTTGTATCCGCGGGTTGGTAACGGTGGATAGTGACGCGCCGCCAAGCCCCCTCGGTGGTGTCGACAAAGTCGGCGGGCAGTGGTGGTTCCGGCCAGTTGAAGCGGTTACGCGTTTCGACCACATGCAGGTCTTGAATGCCGTGATGATCGCAGGTGCGGATAATCGAAGCCGCGTTATGGGCCTGATAAACATCCTCGATTAACACGCTTAAAGCGCGTGTTCGGTTTTTGACGGCGGTGTCGAGGTCGATGGGGCGGGTGTGGGACAAAGAGTTCTCCAAAACGGGTAATCATTGCCGCGGCGGCACTCCTATCATACCGTGACATCGCCCCCGGTGCCTGCTCAAGTTCACCCGCCGCGCTTGAGCCGATTATCCCTTGTCCTACGCGTGTTAAGGGTAGGGCGGAACCGGTAGGGATTTCCGCCGGTGGTCCCTTTTTATTTCCGACCCACTTGTTGGTGTTTCCATGGACCACGGCATCTAAGACAGGGAGTAAGGACTCATGATTCGTAGCAAATTGGCCAAATTGGCCCTGAGCGGGATGTTCGCGGTGGCGGCGCTGACGGCGGGGGATAAGCCGATCAACACCGACTATTTCGACAAGGACTGCAAACCGTGCGATGACTTTTACAAGTATGCCAACGGCGCTTGGCTCAAAACCGCGGAGATCCCGGCGGAGGAAAGCAATTACGGCATGTTCCAAGTGGTTCGCAACCGAAACCAGGACTTGCTCAAGCAAATCGTGCAAAAAGCAGGTGATGCCAAAGGCGCTTTGCCGGGCTCGCCGCGGCAGCTGGTCGGCGATTTTTACGCTTCCGGGATGGATCAAAAAACCATCGACGCGGCGGGGATTAAACCCCTGGCTTCCTACTTGGCGGAAATCAATGGGTTTAAGAACGCGAGCGACATCGGCGCTTTTGTCAGTGCCTCTCACCGCGGCGGCCTCGACTTCCTGTTTGGTTTTACCTCGTTGCCGGACTTTTCCGATAGTTCCATGGAAATCGCTTACTGCGTTCAGGGCGGTTTGGGTTTGCCGGATCGCGATTATTACCTCAAAGAAGATGCCGAATCCGCCGAGTTGCGCAAAAAGTACAGGGCCCACATTGCCGAAATGTTGCGTTTCTTGGATTACAGCGCGGCTGATGCGGGCAAAGCCGCCGGCATTATTATGGAAATGGAAACGGCGCTGGCCCAGGCCAGCTTGAGCGCGGTCGAACGCCGTGATCCCGCCACGTGGTACAACCTCAAAACCCAGGCCGAGGCGGATGCCGCCACGCCTAACTTTTCGTGGAGCAACTACTTCAAAACCCTCGCCTTGTCCGAGGTGAAGCAGTTCTCTTTCGCGCATCCCAAGTTCTTTGCCGAGATGGATAACATGTTGGCCAAACGCCCCGTTTCCGATTGGCAGCATTACCTGCGTTGGCACCTGATCAGCGGTGCCGCGCCTTTTTTGAGCGCTGAGATCCGCGCCGCCGATTTTGCCTTTTCTTCCACGACCCTTCGCGGCGTGGAAGAACAGCAGCCCCGTTGGAAACAGGTGATTAACGCGACCAACTCGGTTTTGGGCGAAGCATTGGGGCAAATGTACGTGGCCGAGGCGTTTCCGCCGGAAGCCAAGCAACGCATGATGGTGATGATCGATGATTTGCGTGTTGCCCTAAAAAACCGTCTCAAAAACTTGGCTTGGATGAGCGAGGAAACCAAAAAGAAAGCCTTAATTAAAGCCGATTCCTTTACACCCCATATCGGCTACCCCGATGAATGGCGTGACTACAGCCAACTCAAAATTAAACGGGGTGATTACGCGGGTAACCTGCTGCGCGGCCGTGCCCACGCCCGTGCTTACGAAATTCACAAAGTCGGCAAGCCGGTGAACCCTAAGGAATGGGGCATGAATCCCCAGGTCGTCAATGCCTACTACAACCCGCTGAAAAACGAAATTGTGTTCCCGGCCGGGATTCTACAACCGCCGTTTTTTAACATGTCCGCCGACGACGCCGTGAACTACGGGGCGATTGGTGCCGTCATCGGCCATGAGTTGATGCACGGCTTCGACGATGCCGGCAGTCGTTTTGATCACGACGGCAATATGAAGAACTGGTGGACCGAGGACGACCGCGAGAAATTCGACGCCCGTGCCGCCGAGTTGGTCGCTCAGTTTAATGGCTACGAACCCCTGGAAGGTTTGTTCGTCAACGGCGAATTGACCCTTGGTGAAAACATCGCCGACCTGGGTGGCTTGACCATTTCCTATGAGGCCTTGCAATCGCGCCTGGCCAAAACGGGCAATACCGCCAAAATCGACGGGTTCACCCCCTCGCAGCGTTTCTTCCTTTCCTGGGCACAAGCCTGGCGGCGGCTGTACCGCGATGAGGAACTGACGGTTCGGGTCAAAACCGACCCTCACTCACCCAGCCAATACCGCGCCAACGGCCCGGTTTCCAACATGCCCACCTTCTACAAAGCCTTCGGCTGCAAGCAAGGTGACGCCATGTTCCGCGATGAAAAAGACCGCGTCGTGATCTGGTAGCGCTTGGGAAGCACAATAAAAAAGCCCGAGTTACCGTGGGGTAACTCGGGCTTTTTTGTGTTTGGTTGGGACCGGGGTTATACGGTTTCCATGGCGTTGAAGAAGTAACGGGTTTCGAAAGCGGCGGTTTCTTCCGCGTCGGAACCGTGGGTCGCGTTGCGCTCGATGCTCGCGCCGTACTTCTTGCGCAGGGTGCCTTCTTCCGCTTGCTCGGGGTTGGTGGCGCCCATCAGCTTGCGCCATGCAGGGATGGCGTCTTCTTTTTCAAGGATCAGGGCCACGATGGGGCCTTCGGTCATGAAGGTTACCAGCTCACCGAAAAAGGGACGTTCTTTGTGAACGTGATAAAAACCCTCGGCTTGTGCTTGGGTCAACTGCATTTTTTTCATGGCGACGATTTTAAAGCCGTTGGCTTCGATTTCGGCGAGGATGTTGCCGGTGTTACCGTCGGCCACCGCGTCGGGTTTGATCACGGCAAAAGTGCGTTGCAGACTCATGGAATTGCTCCTGTTTCTTCAGAATAAAAAGAATGAACCGCCGGTGACGCGGGGGCGGCACCGGCGGTTGGTTCCCAAATGGGATAAACGGTTAGAGGCCGAGGGCTTCTTTCATTTTGGCGCCCATGTCGGCCGGGCTTTCGACCACGTGGATGCCGCATTCGGCCATGATTTTCATCTTCTCGGCGGCGGTACCTTGACCGCCGGCGATGATGGCGCCTGCGTGGCCCATGCGTTTGCCCTTGGGCGCGGTTTGACCGGCGATGAAGCCGACAACCGGCTTTTTCATGTTCTCTTGAACCCAGCGCGCGGCGTTGTCCTCGGCGGTACCGCCGATTTCACCGATCATGATGACACCGTCGGTGTCGGGGTCGTCGTTGAACAGTTGCAGGGCGTCGATGAAGTTGGTGCCGATGACGGGGTCACCGCCGATGCCGACACAGGTGGACTGGCCGATGCCGAGCGCGGTCAACTGGCCGACAGCCTCATAGGTCAAGGTGCCGGAGCGAGATACGACGCCGACGCGGCCAGGCTTGTGAATGTGGCCGGGCATGATGCCGATTTTGCATTCGCCGGGGGTGATGACGCCGGGGCAGTTGGGGCCGATCAGACGGACGCCTTTGCGTTGGACGTAGTCATAGGCACGCACCATGTCGATGGTGGGGATGCCTTCCGTGATGCAGATGATCAGGGGAACGTCGGAATCCGCCGCTTCCATGATGGCGTCGGCGGCAAAGGGTGGTGGTACGAAGATCAGGGAGACGTTGGCGCCGGTTTTGGCAACCGCTTCGGAGACCGTGTTGAAAACGGGGACTTGGCCGTCGACGGCGGTTTGGCCGCCTTTACCGGGCGTGACACCCGCGACAACTTGCGTGCCGTAGGCGAGGCATTGTTGTGCGTGGAAGGTACCTTGGCTACCGGTAATCCCTTGGACGAGAATTTTGGAGTCTTTGTTGACGAGAATACTCATGGATTACGCCCCCTTCGCTACTTCGGCAACTTTGGTGGCGGCAGCCGCCAGACCTTTGGCCGGAATCAGACCCAAGCCGGAATCTTCCAACAGCTTGAGGCCTTCCTCGGCGTTGGTGCCTTCGAGGCGCACCACAACCGGGACTTGCAGGTCGAGATTTTTGGCCGCTTCGATGACGCCGCGCGCGATCATGTCGCAGCGTACGATGCCGCCGAAGATGTTGATCAGAACGGCTTTGACGCTGTCGTCGGAGAGGATCAATTTAAAAGCCGCTTCAACGCGTTCCTGGGTGGCGCCGCCGCCGACGTCCAGGAAGTTGGCGGGTTCGGCGCCCGCGTGTTTGATGATGTCCATGGTGGCCATGGCGAGACCGGCGCCGTTCACCATGCAGCCGACCGTGCCGGACAGGGTGATGTAGTTCAGGTCGAACTTGGCGGCTTCGATTTCTTTGGCGTCTTCCTCGGTGAGGTCGCGCATTTCGGCCAGATCTTTGTGGCGGAACATGGCGTTTTCGTCGAACTCCATTTTGCAGTCCAAGGCCACAACATCGCCTTCTTTGCTGATCATCAACGGGTTGATTTCGAGCATGGCCGCATCACTTGCTTCGAACGCTTTGTAGCAGGCCATCATTAATTTAACCGCTTTGTTGACCGTTTTCCCTTGCAGACCGAGGCCGAACGCGAGGCGACGGGCTTGGTAAGCGCTCATGCCGGTGGCAATATCAATCACTTCACGCAGGATCGCGTCGGGGTTCTCTTCCGCGACTTCTTCGATCTCCATGCCGCCTTCGCGAGACGCCATGATGACGGGGCTGCTGGTGGCGCGGTCGATGACGATGCCGAAGTACAATTCCTGGTCGATGTTCTGACCTTCTTCGACGAGGATGCGGTTGACCAGCTTGCCTTCAGGGCCTGTTTGGTGCGTAACCAGGGTCATGCCGAGAATCGCCTTGGCGTGCTGACGTACTTCGTCCAAGGAACGGGCCAGTTTGACGCCGCCGCCTTTACCGCGGCCGCCCGCGTGAATCTGAGCTTTAACGACCCATACGGAGCCGCCCAAGCCTTTGGCGATTTCTACCGCTTCATCGACAGAATCGGTAACACCGCTTTTTGGAACGGGTACCCCGAAGCGGGCCAGTACTTGCTTTGCTTGAAACTCATGTACTTTCAAAATTGCCCTCCGGAACAATTTGGTGAGACAGGTGCCGATACGCCTCGCCGCGACGGAGCGGCCATGGAGCCATGGTCATCATGGTCCGAGTTGAACGCGCGTGCTCGTGACGGGGTGCGACGATGGGTGTCGCATGAGCGTGCGCTCCGAGACGGTGGGCGTAGTGCGGCATTAAGTGCTGACGCTCCCGTTCGCCGACCGGCGGCGCGGGAATGCAGCGGATCGAAAACCAGCGGGGTTGGGATTCCGAGCCTGCTTGGTTGGGTTTGCGAAGGGGTTGGAAGACGTGGACGCGGGGCTTCCCGCCGAATCCGTTGCCAAGTGCTTTCCCTCGCGATCAACCATAAAGTTCGAATCCTCGATTCGTGCGTATTTGTGTCAGCCCAAAACGCGCTAAGTCTACCATGTCTTCTCCGCGAGGGTGGACGCAAAAGCTTGTTGCACGGGCATTTTTCCAAGGAGCGGCGAGGGGTACCCGCGCGCTTGGCGCGCCCCGGGTTTTCACGCCCGGAAAACAGGTGCGCGCTCGCCGGCGCGGTGACGGCGTGCGCCGCCCGCGTTCCTTGCCCTACTGATCGGCCACGAAGGCCGCCGACCCTTGGGTTTCGGCCAAAATCACGCCTTCGAGAATTTTTTTTTCGCAAAAAGCCCCGGATTGACGGTTAGACAGACAGTGAGTCACTCGCGACCGGCGGAACCGCCGGCCAATCTGGGGGCACGTCTCTTCTTTGAAGGGATTCGGCCGGGTTGTCCCCAGATTAACAACTCTTCTTAATGTAGGAGTTCGACATGAAAACGAACTGTACATGCTTTTATCTCATCCTTTGCTTGTTGTTCTTGGTTGGGCCGATCCTGGTACAAGCAGGTCCCGGTCGCCCTGGGCAGGCAAAGACATCAGGGAGCCGCGGGATCGCTTCGAGCGGCCCGATACTAACCGTGCAAGGCTCGCTCGTGCGGGCTTTTGAATTCGAAATGGGTGACGCTGTAGGAACGCTTTATCTCTTTGAAGGTCTCCTGGAAATTGACGGTCATGAATACCAATCCATGGCCGGCATGGGCGCTGTTTTGGTGGCCTCCCGTGGTGACTTTATTACGGGTCATCAACTGGTGACGGCGGGCGCGGATCAGCTTGTGGCCGTCAGAAGGAGACATGACGCCGTTGAGATCTTGGTTCGCAAACAAGGTCTTCTCCCATTCGACAATCCCCGAAATTGGGCGGTCTACGCTTACAACCGTGAAACCCTCTGGTTTCTAGACGAAAAACCCGCCACGGCCGCTGATCATGATGCTTTTTTTTGCGCCTTGCAGAACCTACTCTTTGGGGAACCTGTGGGGTCTGACGACGGGTGGCGACCTTTGATGCAGGGTTATGTGGCAGGGAGTTTTGGGTCTGTACCCTTTTTCGCCCCATTCTCCTCTGATGTTAAATCCTTGGCCGATACCGACCCGCCACCTGCTAATTCCGGTGGAAGTGGCAGCTCTGGGACAGACGGTTCGGGCAAGTAAACAACCCGTGGTTTCTTTGAATGAGGGCGCTTGCCGAAGGGTGGGCGCCTTTTCTTTTTGGATGTTGTGTTGGACGCCCTAGGAAGCACACGCACACCTTCCCGGAATCGGCATGGCATCTGCCGTGTTAGGATGAGAGCCTGTTTACACTAGTTTTAGCGCAGGGTTTCTAGCCGCTTTAGAAAAACCTCCGCCTGACCAGGACGACCCAGACGGTCTCTCATGGTAGAGGCGCTTTTTTTCAGGACTTTTTCAGCCTCGTCGTAGTTTCCCGCATCGGTTAATGCATTCCCTAAATACGCCCCAAACAGAGCGGTGTTAACCTCGTTACCGGGTAAGCTCTGCGAAACTTTATAAATGTCTCGGAACAGCACCAGCGCGGCGGCGAGTTCGTCCGATTGTTGCAACGCCTCGGCGAGGGTGCAGCGAACGATAAGCGTTTTGTTGTGCTTGGCGCCGAAGGTCGCCAGGCGTTTTTCTAGCGCTGTTTCAAGCAGAGGAATTGCCTCGCGCGGGCGACCGCTTTGGATCATCATATCCGCGGTGTTGTTGAGAATCGTTTGATAACCCGGGTGCTCGGTCCAGCCCCCGATTTCAAAAGCCGTTTTGTTTTCAAGGGCTATGGTGACCGCTTCTTTGGTTTTTGCTTGGGCGGCAAGAACGGCGATCAAATTATTTTTGGCAAGAATGGTATAGAGGCCGTAGGGGTTTCGATCCTGACCATGGCCCTGGATGACTTGGCGAAGTAGTTTTTCTGCTTCCTCAAAGCGATGGGTTCGGCGATAAGTTTCGGCAATCAGCGTGGTGATTGTGCGAACCCTAAGATGGTTTTCTCCCAAAACGCCGGTCAGCATAGCTTGGGTTGTTTCTAATACACTTAAGGCCTCTTTGTATTTTGCTCGGTACAGCAGTGTTTCGCCCAGGCGGTAAGCGGCCTCTAAGGTATCAGGATGTTTGATGCCGAGGTTGTTGCTGCGCCAATCGACCACCTCGCGGAACGCGGTTTCGGCGTTTTGATAATCGCCGAGGGGTAAAACCGCGACCGCGTGTTTAAAGGTGGCGTGGGCTTGGAGGGATGGGTAGGGCGCCTGGTGGGTAGGGGTGTCGGCGAGTACCGCCAGCGCCGATTCGGCTAAGGTTTTTGCCGGGGTGTAT
Organism: Acanthopleuribacter pedis; assembly: GCF_017377855.1. GTDB lineage: Bacteria > Acidobacteriota > Holophagae > Acanthopleuribacterales > Acanthopleuribacteraceae > Acanthopleuribacter > Acanthopleuribacter pedis. The sequence continues at coordinate 54,999 of NZ_JAFREP010000032.1, read as the reverse complement.
TGGCCGAGGGTTTGAAGGGTGTCCACCATGGCGAGATCCAAGCGCAGGCGAATGGGATGGTTGCGCGGGAGTTTTTGCGCTTGTTGCCGACAGCCCTCCAGCCAAACCCGCGCCTTTTTGGTTTCTCCCAAACCCAAAAGCGCCAGTGCTTTGTCAAATGCGGCGGCCAGCGTGCTTGGATCGGCGGGGCCGAGCAGGGTTTTGCGTAGCTGGTGGGCTGATGTGAATTGAGCTAGCGCGCGCTCGTAGCGGCCCAGGCCGTGAAACGCGCGCCCGAGTTTGATGCGGATGCCGGCTTCCAAGATGGGCGGCGGCGGTGTGGCGTCCAATGAGGTTGCCGCCTGTTCGAGCATGTTGGGAAGCTGGGGGTAGGCGCCCAAGGTTTCCGGGTGCGCGCCGCTGAGGAGTTCTTCGATGAGAAAAACCAGGTTCTCCAGTTGGTGTTGTGTTGCTGCCGTTTGGTTTTTTGCCTGGTGGAAGTCCGTTACCGATTGTTTTCTCCGTTTCTCGGTGTGAAGCCAACCGAAGCCGAGAAAACCGAGCAATAGCAGTATGGCAAAGCACACCATCGAAGCCTGTTGATGCCGTCTGAAAAAGGCTTGAATGATATAAAAAAAACCGCGCGGACCCCGTGAAATGGGGCGTTTCTCCAGCAGGCGGGAAATATCCTCTTCGCATTCCTTTATCGTTGCATAGCCGCCTGCTTCGAGGGGGAGGGCGGTGTGGCAAATAATACGATCTATATCGCCTAATAGAAAACGGGCCAATTTCTTTGGTGTCGTTGCGCGATGTGCCGCACTTTCTTTCGAAGGTATGTAGTTCATTGGGAAAGAAGATAAAAGCGGTTTGCTATCCGTTGTTGCGTCTAGTGGAAATTCCGGCGTGTGGCGCTGCTTTGGCGTTAAGCCACTGGTAAGCTCAAATAGTATGGTTCCCGCTGCATAAATATCATGGCGTGTATCGCGGATATTCCGCCATTGTGCCGGCGGTGCATAACTGGGCGTCCCTCGCGACGGCCGCCGCGCTTGTTCTTCGAGCTCCCAGGGTGCCAAACTGCTCAGTGAGGTGGCGATACCGAAGTCGATAATTTTGACCCTTGGCTCGCCGTCTTCTTCAATGACCATGACATTGCTGGGTTTGAGATCCTGGTGCACCAATGCTTTTCGGTGCGCATAAGCGACGCCGCGGCACAACTGTCGGAACAAATTCAAGCGCGCGTTGACGGGTAACCCAGCCTTATCGCAATAGGCAAGAATCGACCGCCCATTCAAATAAGGCATGACGTAAAAAGGGGTTCCGTCTTCCGCCGTCCCAGCATCATAAATGGGGACAATGTTGGGATGATCGAGATGGGCGAGTGCCTGGACTTCCCATTGAAACTGCTGGATGTTTTCATCGGGGTGCTTTTGGCCCATTGGCAATATTTTGACGGCGCCCTCGCGAAAGAAAGGAGTGATTTGGAAGCATCGGTAGACCTCGCCCATGCCGCCCTTGCCGATGGGGGCCAAAATTTCCCAGCGACCGATACGGGATTGCGGTGATTGACGCGTTTCCGATAACAACCAGGAACAAAGCAGCTCCAGCAGTTGGGAGTCAATGGTTTGTACGGTTGATGCTCGGAGGCTTTCGACCAAGGTGTGCCATGTTTCCTGTTGCGCTGAATTAAGGGTTTCCGGGCTGGTTATGCTTCCGTTTTCGGTGGTTAAAATTTGCGCAAAGAGTTCGGCAACCAAATCGCGTGATTTGACCGGGCTTGATTCTGTCTGATCTTCTGATTCCTGATGAGCCAAAACGGTGGTCCTTTTGAGTTAAACCTTGCCCTAAAAGCCAAGCTGCCATTCACCCTGTTCATAGCCAAAATGATTGGGCTTTTAATCGAGCCGTGAGTTATCCACTTTTTGTTCGTTGATTGTAGCCATTAATATCAGGTACGGTCAACTTAAGATACAGCGTTTTCTTAATAACAAAAGACGCCGTGAGGGGGCCTTCCTCGCGGCGGGCGCGGGACTGTTGCCGTCTCGACATTTTGCCTTCGGTCGCCGCGCTCCCATGACGGGGAAACGCCGGCGCGTGACGGAGGTTCATGGCATGATTCAGTGGTGGCCGCGGCCTCAAAAACCGCGGTGGTCATCGAAAAACGAATCGTGCTAGAGTGCGGTGAAGTCGTGGGAATTTGGCTCAAGCCGGCCCGCGGCCCATGCATAGATGTGGTGAACGTCCCCGCGTTGGTGAGGTTTTTATGTCGCGTCCTTCTTCACGTGGTGCCGCCGCCCGGCCCCACGCCAAAAAACGGTTTGGCCAGCACTTTCTCACCGACGCCAACCTGATCCGCAAGATTCTCGACCTACTCGAGGCCGATGCGGCCGATGCCTTTGTTGAAATCGGCCCTGGGCCCGCCACCCTCACCATGCCTTTTTCGCAACGGGGTTTTCCGCTTACCGTGGTGGAAACAGACGCCGATATGGTGACCTATCTGCAAGAACAGGACTTCCCCCATCCCGTCGCCATTCGCCATGAGGATTTTCTTCAAACCGATGTCGGCGCCTTGTTGCAAGACCGTTCCACCAAGGTTTTTTCCAACCTGCCCTACAACGTGAGCGTGCCGATCACCGCCCGCCTTTTGTTCCACTACCAACAGATTCCGCTGATGGTGTTTATGTATCAAAAGGAAGTGGCCGAACGGATTCGCGCCAAATCCGGCACCCGCGATTACGGACCGATTTCCGTGACCACCCAACTGCTGTACGCCTGCGATGCTCATTTTAATGTGCCGCCCGGTGCTTTTCGTCCGCCGCCCAAGGTGCAAAGCCAGGTGATTCGCTTGCGGCGCTTGGCCGAACCGCGGCTGGGTGTGGCGGATTTGGAAGGGCTCACCCTGCTGCTGCGCTTTTTGTTCGAGCGGCGCCGCAAAATGGTGAGCGGCCTGTTGCGCAAGAGCGGCGATTTGGCAGACCGGATCGGGCGGTTGTTGCCCCGTGGGAAGACGGATGGACCTTCTGTGCGCCCCGACACCTCCGACGCGCCCTTGAACGGGGCCGCTTCTCTGTTAGAATCCTATCTGTCCCTTGGTTTTGATCCCAAATTGCGCCCGGAGAACCTAACGCCGATGGATTACGCGGTTTGGTTTCGCCACATAAAGGAAAGCTATGAGCCCTGATCCTGAACCCGAGTCAGCCGCTTTGCGCGTGATTCCGCTCGGCGGTGTCGGCGAATTCGGCGCCAACGCCACCATTCTCCAAAGTGAAACCACCACCATTTTGGTGGATTTCGGGTTGATGTTTCCGCCCGACCGTCGCCAACCGGGGGTGGACTATTACGTTCACGATCCCGAACTGATTTTTGAGCAGTTCCCCGAGCTCAGCGCGGTTTTCATTACCCACGGCCACGAGGACCACATCGGTGGTTTGTCGTTTTTGCTCGGCTACCGGCAATTGCCCGTGTACGCCATGCCCTATACCCTTGGGCTCATTCGCCACGCCTTGCCCGGACCCGAGTTGGCGTCTAATTTGCGCGAGGTGGCCCTCAACGAACCGGTGCGCCACGGCGACCTTGAGGTTGAGTTTATCGGGGTGACCCACAGCATCATGCAAGCCTGCGCCTTGTTTGTGCGCGGCCCGGGTGGGACCCTGATCCACAGCGGTGATTTTAAGGTCGATCCGCTGCCGAAAGATGATTACCCCTTTCAATCCCAGCGTTTGCGGGAATTGGGTCAAGCGGGCGTTGATCTGCTGATCATGGATTCCACCAATGCCACCAAGCAGGGATTTTGCGCGGGCGAAGCCGAGATAATGCCCGGCCTCGCCGCGTTGATGACCAAGGCGCCCGGTCGCGTGTTCCTGACCACCTTTTCCTCGCACATGCCGCGCGTGCGCCATTTGGCCGCATTGGCCGAGGCCCACGGCCGTCGCATCGCCTTTTTGGGCAACAGCTTTAACAAACATTTCCGCATCGCCGGCGAACTCGATTACTTCAATGATCGCGATTGCTTCGTCTCCAACAACCAGGCGCAACGGTTGCCCGACGATGAAGTGCTTTACGTGGTCACCGGTTCCCAAGCCGAAGCACGCAGTGCTTTGATGCGCGTCGCAAGCGGCGGGTTCCTCGGCGTTTCGCTGCGCAGCACGGATACCGTGGTTTTTTCTTCCCGTGCCATTCCCGGTAACGAACGGGCCTTGGCCCTGTTGGTTTCCGACCTTGAGCGCAAAGGCGTGGTGGTGCATACCCCGCGCGACCACCACATCCACACCTCGGGCCACGCCTTTCGCGAGGATTTGGCCTATATGTTGATGTTGACCCAGCCCAAAAATGCGGCGCCGATTCACGGCGAATACCACCAATTGCTCAACCACCATCACTGGCTGCGCGACATGCTGCCGGAAGGTGAGGTGTTGTTGATTGAAGACGGCAACGAGGTGGTCATTCAAAACGGGACGGTACGGGTGATGGGTCAGTACGATTGCCGTTTGTTGCCCATTGACGGCAACCAGGAGTGGGCGCTGTCGCGAAAGGTGCTCAAAGATCGCAAAGACATGATGTACAGCGGTTTGCTGTTGGTGAACGGCAGCATCTCGGATGCCGGTGTCGCCCGTTTTGAAGTACAGGGCCACGGGGTGGCGGAGCCGGCGGTGGGCGAGATTACCGACATTTTGGAAGAAGACCTCAACCAAATGGTGTTTGATCCGAAAATGTCCCATAGTGAGTGGAGTTTGCTGGTGTACCAGCGACTCACCGCCTCGCTGAAGCCGCGTTTTAGCGGGCGACCGTTGACCAAAATCGTCATTAACGGGCGTGTTACCCGTTAGGCGGCTTGTCCGCCCATCCACCTTGGTGTCCCATTTTCCTTTATTGAGGTTTCCATGAATGATTCGCGTCCCGTGCCGGCCACGCCTTATCAACATGTGCAGCACTTGATCAGCCGCCTGGAGCAGAGTCTGCTGGGCAAACGGCGCAAGCTCGAGTTTGCCGTCGCCTGCATCCTAGCCCAGGGTCATCTGCTGATTGAAGATGTACCCGGCGTTGGCAAAACCACCTTGGCCAAAAGTTTGGCTTACGGCTTGGGCGCGGAATTTAAGCGCGTTCAGTTCACCAGTGATTTGCTGCCGTCCGATTTGATCGGCGTGACCGTGTTCCAGCAGGGGAGTGGTGACTTTGAATTCAAACGCGGCCCGATTTTTACCCACATCCTGTTGGCCGATGAAATTAACCGTGCCAACCCGAAAACCCAAAGTGCGCTGTTGGAAGCCATGCACGACGGGCAGGTCAGCCACGACGGGCAAACGATCCTTTTGCCACAGCCTTTCTTCGTGTTGGCGACCCAGAACAGCAAAGACAATTATGGGACCTTCCCCCTACCGGAATCCCAACTCGACCGCTTTCTGATGAAAATCAGCCTGGGTTATCCCACCGCGGCCCTGGAGAAACGGGTGTTAAAGGGTGACTACATTCAGCCGGAAGTTCAGAAGGCAGAGCTGAGCCTTTCGGAATTGAGCCGGATCCAGGGTTTTGTGCGCAATGTTCACGTGGCCGACGAGGTGATGGACTTTATTTACAACGTGGTGGCCGCCAGCCGCGAGCATCCCGCGGTGCAGGTCGGCGTTTCGCCCCGTGGCGGACAGGCCTTGTACCGTGCCTGCCAAGGCTTGGCCGTGGTGCGGCAGCGGGATTACGCGACCCCCGACGACGTGCGCGAACTGGCGCCTTTGGTTTGCGGTCACCGGGTAACTTTGAACCACGCCCAAGTTCTGACCAACGTGGATCCCGATGAAAATGCCCGCCAAATTTTCCGGGACATCATCATGGAAGTGGACGCCCCCCTCTAGGTAGCGCGATTTGTCGTGTTTCCTGGCCGGCCAAGGGCGAAAACCGTTCGCTAACTTCGGTGTTTTCAGGTTAGAATTTGGCGCGCGCCTCTCACGTTGGATTCCCTTTCCTTTCACCTAAGAGGCGCTGAAGCGAGGGATTTTGGCTAAAGATCTGGAGTGAAATGGCTTGGAAAAAGCGGACCGGGGTCGTGCACGACGCGCACCCGCCGGCCCGGATTATTTTTACAGGCCGTTGCAGCCCAGAGGTTTAGCTAAAATCACCACGTCAGCGCATCTTAGGTTTCACCCCGAGCGACACGGGGGAAGGGCGTGGCACATGGGTTTTGCCGCGCTTAAGGTGCCGGCCCGTCGCTTTTGCTGTGATTCATTTCATTGAAGGTAACGCATTTTGTCCCAATCGCTTGATTCAGGTTCACCCACCGACGCCCCTTACCGACCGTCTCAACTGAAGCTCACGCGCGAAGAACAGCTTCTGCACGAACGCATCGATTTCTCGCGGCTGCCCAAACACATTGCCATCATTATGGACGGCAACGGACGCTGGGCCAAAAGCCGCAATTTTTCACGGATTAAGGGGCACAAGGCCGCCATTCCCAGCGTGCGCCAAACGGTGGAGGGGTGTGTCGACCTTGGTATCCAACACCTCACCCTCTATGCTTTTAGCACCGAGAATTGGAAGCGGCCCGCCGAGGAGACCGGCACCTTGATGGCGCTGTTGCGCCAGTTTTTGCGCGTCGAACTCAAAACCGTGCGCAAACACAACCTACGGGTCAACGTGATCGGCGCGCTGCACGAATTGTCGCCGGGTATTCAGCGCGATATTGAAACCGTGTTTCGCGATTGTCGGGATCACCAGGGCATGTGTTTCAACATCGCGGTCAACTATTCCGGTCGCAATGATATTTTGGCCGCGTTTCAAGCCGCGGTTGCCGACGGGGTCGATCCCGCCGACTTAAACGAAGCACGTTTCCACAACTACCTTTCCACCAGCGGTCAACCCGATCCCGATTTGGTGATTCGCACCAGCGGCGAGATGCGCATTTCCAATTTCTTGTTGTGGCAGATCGCCTATTCGGAAATTTATGTCACCCCGACCTTGTGGCCCGATTTCGGCAGGGCTGACCTGTACCGCGCGGTTTTGGAATACCAGACGCGGCACCGCCGCTTTGGGGGCATTTAATGGCGTTGAACATGCAAACGCTTGGGCGTCGGGCCGCAACCGCGTTTGTGGCGATTGCCGTCCTGGTGGTGTTTGTTTTCTACCTGCCCAAGGTTTTTTTTCACGTGCTCTTGGTGGGGATGGCGATTCTCGGTGTGCAGGAATTTGAGCGCATCGCCGAGGGCTTCGGCTTTCGCCTGTTCAAGTTACCTGTTTTCTTCGCCGTGTTTGCCGGCATTGCCAACATCTACTTCCCATTTTTTATGTTGGAATGGATCCCTTACGCGGTCGTGGCCATGGCCACGCTCACCTCATTGATCCCGCCGCGCGACATGAAGGCCACCCTCCCGCAAGTCGGCATCTGCTTGATGGGTGCCGCCTATTTGGGGCTGGCCCTGGTTTCTATGGCCCACATCTTCCAAATCAGCAATGCCGAGGGCGGTTGGATCGGCCGCATGCTGTTGGTCTTTTTCATCATGCAGGTTTGGTTCGGCGATTCCTTTGCCTACATCGGCGGCTCCTTGTTTGGCAAAAACAAAGTTGCGCCGGTTATCTCGCCAGGAAAAACGATCGAGGGCACCGCGGCCAACCTGATCGGCTGTTTTGTGGCGGGTTTGATCGGCATGCACTGGTTTTTACCCGAGCTTTCTTACAAGGATGTTACCTACCTGACCTTAATCGTGGGCGGCCTGGGTTTCTTTGGTGATTTGATTGAATCCACCTGGAAACGCGGCAGTGAAATCAAAGACTCCGGCAGTCTGTTTCCCGGTCACGGCGGTATTTTGGACCGTGTTGATTCCGTGTTTCTGACCGCACCGGTCTACTTCTACTACATGCGTTACGTGGTGTTGCACCTGGACTGATGGGGACGCGCGTAACGCCGCGGCGGCGAGGTTGGCTAAATCACCAAAAAATCATTTTTTTGATGACTTTTGGATTTGATGTTGGCATAATCGAGCGGTTCGCGTCTCGGTAGGCCCAGCCTACAACCCCTGACAATCGGTTTACGCGAGAACACTACACCTTACATTGGGGTTTTTGATGAAACCAGACGTTCATCCTGAGTACCATCCCGTCGTTTTCGTCGATTCTAGTACTGGTGCCGAATTCATCACCGGTTCTACCATGAAATCAGACATTGAGCGGGACATTGACGGCGTGAAGCACTACGAAATCCGCCTTGAGATTACCTCCGACAGCCATCCTTTCTGGACTGGTAACCAGAAACTGGTTGATACCGAGGGTCGCGTTGAGCGCTTCCGTCGTAAGTACGGCCGCAAGAAATAAGTTTCTTTTTTCAGGCAGTACCACATACCGCGCCGCCACGTTTTGTGAGGCGCCGAAAAAAAAGACCCGGTTTTACCCGGGTCTTTTTTTCGTTAATGGTAAGGGCGATCTCGCGGGGGAGATCGCCGACGATTGCTGTTTATTGGCGGTAACCCTTGAGAAGCCAAGGGCCTTGCTCACTACGCTGAAGCCGCCACAACCATAAATCACCCGCTGAATCGCCCATATAAGCCGGTTTGAGCCGGGTAATGGACAAGGGGGAGCCGAGCCCACCCGCGGCTGAGCGTTCCTCGAATTCCGCCTCAATCGTCACCCCAACATCAACCCGCCCGCGGCTGGGCTGGTTGGCTAAGGTACGGCGTTGGTCTTTGTTAAAAGGTTTGGCACCGCTCTGGCGGAAAAAGACATGAACGCCTTCCTCGTCCTGGAGCAGGAGGTCGGGGCGGCCGTCCTTGTTGAGGTCGTAGTCGAGTTTGATGAAACTTCGGTCGGCGTCGGGAAGGGTGAAGCGGGTGACCACCGGCTTGGGTTCGATGTAACCGGCCTCGTTCCAACGGTAGGTGTCCGCGCGGAAGATCGAGCGCAGGATGCCCTTGTAGTAGTAAAGGCGTAGGCCGTCGCGGTCCATTTCTATCGGGCCCGTTTGCCAAAAGTTCTGTTTGCTTTTGAATTGCTGGGAGGCGTTGCGTTCCCAGCCGCCCTCGCCGTCGCCGAGGTAGATCAGAATCGAGAGTTCGCCGAACAGCGACATTTTTTTGGACGGCATCGCCAGAATGACCAGGTCCACCGCGCCGTCGCCGTTGAGGTCGCCGACTTTGTGGCGCATCGGCTTGAGATCGTTGGGGAACAGCAGGTGTTGGTGATCGGTGCGCCAGGATGTGCCCGCTTTAACCGCGTTCCAGGTGCGGATTTCGCCTGACTGGGCCAAGGCGATGGGGCGCGCCGTAAGGCGGTCGGCGTCCGCGGTGGCTTGCGGTACCGGGTAGGTGAGCGTCATGGTTTTTTGGCTGATGTCGACCGTGGGCGGCGCCTCCAGTTCGTGGCGCACGCAGCCGTTGTTGAGGACCAGGTACCCGTTACCCGTGGGCAGCAACCAATCGCCGCCGAGCGCGACCAGTCCGATCCCTGGCCGCACCATATCGGTCTGGTTAAAATCGTGGCCGACCTGCCAGCCGTTTTCTCGCTGGTAGGACCAAAGGACGCCGTGGTGGTAGGCGGCGGCGGTCAAGCGGCCGTCGATCCAGCGTGGGAAGATTTGGGCGGGAAAGGGTTCAAAGCGAAGTTCGTGCAGCCGGTCGGGTTGGCCGGCAAGCATCGCCCACAAACGGTTCTTTTCGGCGCGACGGTGGTGGTCGACGACCCACAAGTCCAACTGTCCGTCGCCGTCGAGGTCTTGCCAAGTGGCGTGGGGATCGAGAATTTCAGCCTGCAAGGTAATCGTGCGTTCTGAGACGGCGTCGACCGCCGCCGCGGGCTGCGCGGTCAAAAGCACCAAAAACAGGCCGGTTAGGAGGGTGACCATACGAGCGGCCGCGGCTGGGTGGTTTGCGGAAATCATGGTTGGTGCTCCCAGGTATTGAGGATGGTGTGGTTGCGGCCGAGTTTCAGGACCACGATGTCGTCGCGTTGGTCGTTGTCGAGGTCGCGGGCGAAGATTTGATCCGGTTCGTGCATGTTCTTGGGGAGTTTGACCTTCCAGGTTCGGGCGAGATCGATGGCGCCGTTGTGGATCGGGGTAACCGCGATGTGGTCTTTTTTGGGAACCATCAGATCCGTCCAGCCGTTGCCGTCTAGATCACCCGTGACCTGGGCAAAATCGGGCAACCGCAGTTTGCGGATGTTGATGCGCCAGGAGAATTCGAAGGGGCTGCCGCTGAGTTCGCGAAAGCTGCCGTCTTCCTGTTGGGTCGAGAGGTGGAGCAGAAACTTGATGCGAATGCGGCCCAAGGTGGCGACCTTGGCGAGTTGCCAGAAATTGAGGCGCATGGCGATGCCCGCCATGTCGAGGCGGCCGTCGTGATTGAGATCGATAAAGGGTTCCGGGAGGATAATGCCCTCGTCGTCCTGGGAAATGACCCAGCCCGGCGTCCACTGATCGGCGATGGGTTCGTCGCCGAACTGCAGGTGATCGGTGCCGGGTTTAATTTGCACGCGGCTCTGTACTTTTTTGAGGTCCTTGAGGCCGTCCACATCGGTTTCTTCGATGACCTCGAGCTTGTCAATCAGGCCGTCGTTGTTGAAATCGGCGAACTTGCCGTCGCCGACGTAGGTCCAGACCGTTGCCGTGTCGTCGATGGGGAAGGCGGCGGCGCCCTGTTCGCTTTCAAACAAAAGTTCGGGGACGTCGTCGCCGTTGATGTCGGCAAAGCGGGGCAGGGCGATTTTAACGTGGTGTTGGTTGCCGCCCTGAAGACGGCTGCGGCGGGAGACGCCGGGGTATTCGAGGAAATCGTGGTGAAAGTTGTTGTCGGCGTTGAGCAGGTGCAGGCCGTTGAGGTCGGGCACGATCCAAAACGAACCGCGCGGGGTGGGGTGCCAAAAGTCGAAACTGCTGCCGGCGATGAGTTGCTCGGCGAGGAAACCGGGCGTGGCCTGCTCCGTGTCTTTTTGCCAGGATGCGTTTTCCCAGTGGTAGAGCTGCAGGATTTTTTGGCGCCAGAGCACGAGGCGGGGTTGGGCGCGGGCTTCAACCGCGATACCCAGCACCGTCTCTTTGCCGAGTTCGATCTTCTCGCCGGCTTGAAACCCGTTGTCGGTATTGAGGTAGGTGGCCAGGAATTTTTCTTTGGAGGTTTCCTCCTGGTAGAAGCCGCGGATGCCGCCCGCCTCGTAACTGGTATCGAAGGTGCCTTCGACCTGGGTGCGAATCATCAGCGCGACCAGGTCGAGCCGTTGATCGCCGTTGAGATCGAGCCATTCAATCTGGAGGGGCAGGCCCTCGAGGCGCAGGGGATCGGCGTGGAGTCCGCCGGCGAGGGCGAGACAAACCACAAGTGAGGAACGCAAAAAGGCGCGGTGCATGATGGGGAAACTCCTGAAGGGGGGTAAAGGTGTCCGCTGGTCCAACGTCCAGGGTGTGGCTGGGGTTTAGCCTTTTGTTTTGGGGGAGATCGTTTCTTGAGGATGGACGAAGTTCGCGAACACCCGTGTGTGGGGTGGGGCCCAATAAAACCTTCGGAGGCAATCCTTGATTGCGGCTAAAGCGTCCGAAACCAGGCTCTGTGAAAAATTAGTCGTGCCTCGTTTACTCGGGTGATTCTCGGTTTCTAAGCTTCCATTTTCTAGTTCAAGTAGAATACAAGTGGAAGTGCACATGATGAATGGTGAAAGCGGGATTTTTCGATGAACGAAAGGGAGCAAGCAGAATCTTATTTGAAAATGGCGTTGGGTGATCCGGCTGCATCTTTTCGTGACGGACAGTGGGAAAGCATCGAACAACTCCTGTTGCGCAACCGCGTACTTGTGGTTCAGAGAACCGGCTGGGGCAAAAGTATGGTGTATTTCCTCGCCACAAAGCTTTTGCGTATGCAAGGCGCCGGTCCGACACTCCTTGTCTCGCCTTTGCTGTCCCTTATGCGGAACCAGTTAGAGGCCGCACGACGGATCGGTGTGTTCGCGCGAATGATGAACAGTGCGAACGATGAAGAATGGAACGCCATTCAAGAAGAGCTGGTCGAAAATCAGGTTGATGTGCTGTTGATCTCACCAGAACGCTTGGGCAATGACCATTTTCGGCAGAATGTCTTGGCGAAAATTGCAGGGAAGATTGGCCTGTTTGTGGTGGATGAGGCCCATTGTATTTCAGACTGGGGTCATGATTTCCGGCCTGATTACCGTCGAATCGTGCGTGTGCTGCAGGCAATGCCCGAAAATGTTCCGGTTTTGGCCACGACTGCCACGGCGAACAATCGCGTTGTTGCGGATGTTCAGGCTCAAATTGGTCAAACCATGAGGGTTCAACGAGGTTCGCTGGTCCGACGAAGTCTCAAACTACAAAACATGATCATGCCGAACCCCGCGGTTCGTTTGGCTTGGTTGGCAAAAACGATTCCCGAGCTTCTGGGAAGTGGCATTGTGTATACCTTGACACAACGCGACGCGGAACGGGTAACACAATGGCTTCGACTCAGGGGCATTCAGGCCGAGGCCTATCATGCTGGCCTTTCCGATGCTTCAGCTAGAGAAGAATTGGAGCGAAAGCTCATTCGAAATGAACTCAAGGTTTTGGTAGCGACCGTTGCACTTGGAATGGGGTTTGACAAACCCGATCTGGGGTTTGTTATTCACTATCAGCGGCCGGCTTCCGTGGTTCATTACTACCAGCAAGTTGGGCGCGCGGGGCGATCTGTCGACGACGCATTCGGCGTTTTGCTTTGGGGCGAAGAGGACGATCCCATTGCCGCGTTTTTCATAAAAAATGCTTTTCCACCGCAACAGCACATTGCCAAGATTTTAGAAGTGCTGGATCTTTCGGACGAGGGGTTGTCGGTTCCAGAGCTGCAAAGAGCGTTGAACCTAAGCAAAATCGAAATCGAGAAAACGCTGAAGTTCCTGAGCCTTGATTCACCTTCGCCTATTACCAAGGTGAAATCCAAATGGTTGATTACCCCCGCTGCCGTGCATTATCAGGTTGACCAGGAAAAAATTGCTTTCATTACGCGTATTCGTAGGGAAGAGCAGCTGCAAATGCAAGCCTACATGGCGCATTCTGGTTGTTTGATGGCGTTTTTGCAGGCGGCATTAGACGATCCAAATCCCTCGGATTGTGGCCGCTGTTGTGCTTGTAATCCCACGCCGCTGCTCGACGAAGCGGTTGGCGACGATTTGGTAAACCATGCCACCCTATTTTTACGACGAAGTTACCAACGTATTCTGCCGCGAAAGCAATGGCCCGCAAAAGATATGTTTGTTCATTCCCCTTTGGGTGGGTTTCGAATTCCCGATGAGTGGCGGGCGGAAGAAGGACGTGCTTTATGTCTTTGGCGGGATGCAGGTTGGGGCCGACTGGTTGCGAAAGGGAAATACGAGGCGCAACGTTTTTCAGATGAACTGGTGGTCGCGTGTGTTCAAATGTTGGAGGTTTGGGCGCCCAGCCCGCGACCGCAATGGGTTGCCTGTATTCCTTCCTTGAATCAATCTGAATTAGTGCCTGACTTTGCTGCACGGCTGGCGAGCGCGCTTGGGCTTCCTTTTATTCGCTGCGTCCTCAAAACCCGAGGCAACCTCCCGCGGAAAAAGATGAAGAACAGCTACCAGCAAGTTGCTAATCTGGATGGTGTCTTTTCCATTCAGCTTGAGTCTGGGGAATATGGGCCATGTTTGTTGGTGGACGATATGATCGATTCCGGTTGGACGATGACCGTGGTATCGGCGCTTTTAAGGGAACGAGGGTGTTCCTCGGTTTATCCTTTGGCGCTTGCCTTGAACTCGCCGCGGAGGGATTCATGAATACCAATGTGTTAACAGAAGATACCAAGGCGATTCTTTTGCTCTGTGGTGTTTTTGGCAACGATCGTACCTATAAGCCCCTGTCACTGACCGAATATGGCAAGTTGGTTCGTTGGCTTGTGGACGCCAAAATGAGGCCGCGTCATTTATTGCGGGCCGAATCATTTTCCCAAGCCGGCGTGGGGGCCGGCATCAACCCTGAGCGTTTAAAAGGCCTCCTCAGCCGGGGCGTACTGTTGGGATTCGCTTTGGAAGCGTGGCAACGCGATGGGATTTGGGTCATCAGCCGCGGCGATGTTCAATATCCCGCGCGCTTCAAAAAGCGGCTTAAACACAAGGCGCCCCCCTTGTTGTTTGGTATCGGGAATCCAGGCCTTCTTGTTGGGGGCGGGCTGGGGATCGTTGGTTCGCGAAATGTGGATGGGGAAGGTGACCTCTTTGCGCGACACATTGCCGGCCTTGGGGCTTCCAACGGAATGCCTGTTGTTTCCGGCGGTGCGCGCGGTGTGGATCAAAGCGCCATGAACGCGGCACTTGAAGCGGGAGGCGTTTCCATCGGCGTGCTTGCCGACAGTTTGTTAAAGCGAAGTTTGGAGCGCGCCAATCGCCGGGCGCTTGCCGAGGGACGTTTGTTGCTGCTTTCTCCCTATCATCCCCAGGCACGCTTTTCCGTTGGCGGCGCCATGGGTCGAAACAAGTTGATTTACGCATTGGCGGACTTTGGCGTGGTTGTCAGTGCCGATTACCAAAAAGGTGGGACCTGGGCCGGCGCGGAAGAGGAACTGAAGCGGGAAAACCCGGTACCGGTATTTGTGCGGGTAGGTGACCGCATGCCGGAGGGAAATCGCCGTTTGGTGGACCTCGGTGCAATCCCTTGGCCCAAGTCGCCGGCACCTGGCCGGCTTGCGCATCAGCTTGGTGATCTCAGTGCGCGTCACCAACAGCCCCGACCTGAAAAAAACCGCGGCCTTTTTGATGCCGTGGCGCTTGATTGAGAAGTTCCTTCAGAAATCCGTTGAATAGGCCGGCGTTCCTTGCTGTTGAGAGCGTCCGAGTGTTGACAGCGGGGCGTGGCAAATTTACAATGGACTTTCGCGCCCGCGTCGGCTCTGCGCCGCTTGGTCGCGAATCTAACATCCAGGGGGACGACAGGTTTCGACGGGAATACAAGAACCATGAGTCACGTGTCGAGCTGTGGTACTCGTTAAAAGCCACACCTTCTAGTTGGCAACAACTACGCTTTAGCTGCTTAATTAAACAGTAGCCGATCATGATGCGAGGCCTACAGCGCTGAATTGATTGTCATACCTAGTAGGCTGGCAAACCGCTCTGGACCAGGGGGGCGGGGCGTGAGATTTACTTGGTAGGGGTGAAGAAGTTTTGGCCTCGGTTAACCTTGTTCATCCGACACTTTAAACTGAGGAAACGCACGTAAACGCTGATGGGGAAGGTTCTCGGACCCGGGTTCAAGTCCCGGCGTCTCCACTCCCAACCTGATCTCCTTGCCGCACCAAGGCCGGGGATCGGGTTTTTTCTTTTTTGGGCCGCTTTTCTGCCGATACACCTCGGTATTGGGCGTTGATCGTTGGAGGGGGAAGCGGACATGGACATGATGCACGCCGAAACGCTCGTGCAACACCTGCTCATAAACCCCTTTAACCGGGATCGTTACCAGGCTTTTTTGGCGCGCCTTTTTGGTGAGCCGGCCGCGCCGGCCGTCCCGCCCAGGGCTTCCCTTGACCCACCCATCGTGGCTTACGCGCCCATGGGTGTCTATACCGATCCCCACGGGACAAACATCGGGCTTTTTTGGGTTGAAGTCGAAACCCTTGCCGCGTTATCTCAGTCCCGGGCCGAATTGCGTCGCTCCGTCGCTCTGCTTTTGGCCGACGACCGCGCCGTGCGCCACGCCTTGGTCGCTGTTTCCGCGCGGGAGGACGGCGGTGCCGCTTGGCAACTCTCTTGGTTTGCCGCGATCACCGATTCGGCAGTTACCGACACCACAACGGCACCGCTTCGACGCGTTTCCTTTCCCGCCGGACCGGCTGAGGTGGTCCGATTCGGTTTGAATCAGCTAGGTGGTTTGTGTTGCGGCGATGTTGGCAAACCCTCCCTGCTTGCGCTTGACAACGCTTTTCGAACCAGGGATCTGGCCGAAGCCTTTTCCGGCGAATACCAAAGGTTTTATCGCGTGATTAAGGCGCGGATGGAGTCCCCTGTTTCCGAGCCCGGCTTCGACGAGTCCGCGGCCGCCAAAAAGTGTTTGGCTCGGTTGGTTTTTCGCTATTTCCTCCAACGCACCGGCCGTGCCGCGGAATCCCTCGCCGATGAGGTTCCCAGGCTACCCGAGTCCTTTTTCAGCAACGAGCGAATCACGGCCGAGGGCGAGCGCGGGTCCGGCTTCTTTGACGTGTTGGCGCGTTTTCCTTTTTCGCCCCAAGAAGACCGGCCTTTTGATGAAACCGTGGCCGTCAATCCCGAAATGCTGGGCAACCTATTTGAGCAGATGTTGGGTTCCCATGAACGAACATCCAAGGGGACTTTTTATACCCCGCGGGAAACCGTGCAATTCATGTGTCGCGAAGCCTTGATCCATTATTTGAACCAGATGCTAAGCAAGGATCCCGCCCATGGGGTCTCCGAGGAAATGGTGCGGGCGTTCGTCTACCGTGACCAAGAATCGCACCCTTGCTTGGATGAGGCTGCCTTGGTGAGCTTGGCGCCGTTCCTCGACCAACAACTCGCCGATGTTCGGGTCTGTGATCCCGCCGTCGGGTCTGGCGCGTTTTTGCTCGGCATGTTGCACGAATTGGTGCAAACGCGCCGGCTTTTGAGGGGTTATCTGCCCGAGACACAACGCCGTTCGGTGTGCCGCCTCAAAGAACACGCGATACGATGCTGCCTCCATGGCGTTGATATCGATGCCGGCGCGATTGACATCGCCGCGCTCCGCCTTGAATTAGCCCTGGCCGTGGATGCGGACTCAGCCGAAACGGCAACCTTTCCCCGCGCGAACGGCCTGCTCAAAACCGGCAATGCCTTGCTGGATCACGATCCCGAGGGCGCCGCCTTTGCTTGGCGCCGCGATTTTGCCGAGGTGTTCGCGGCAGGCGGCTTCGACATCCTCATCGGCAATCCTCCCTACCTTGATTCCGAAAATATGGCGCGTATGAACATGAACGCCATGCGGGCGCGCATCAAAAAAGCGATGAACTTCACGCGCGGCAACTGGGATCTGTACATCGCTTTTTTTGAGCGTGGCTTATCCCTCATCGCCGACCACGGCGTTCTGTGTCTGATCACGCCCGACAAATGGTTGTCCAAACCCTTCGGGACCGCCTTACGCGAACATATTCACGATAAGTTGGTTTTTTTGGTGGAGGTCGGTCGCGATGTGTTCGAAACGGCCAAGGTCGACGCCGTTATCACCGCTTTACAACCCAAACCCCGCGAGCGCTTTACCTTGGGTCGTTTGCACGCCGGGCGCCATGAACCGATCCGCCAATATCGCGGCGCGTCCCTCACGGCCCCCTACGCCTTCGACTTCCTGTTCAGCCCCCATCTGGATGCGTTGTGCCGGCTTGAACAACTTGACGGGCGTCTCGGCGATGTCGCCACCTGTGAAAACGCCTGTGCCACCGCGGACGCCTACCAACTCAAAACCATCCTCAAAGACGCCGGCGCCAAAGGCGCGCTACCCGACGGTGCCCTCAAAGTAGTGAACACCGGGACCGCCGGGAAGTTCGCCAACCGCTGGGGCAAAACCCCGATGACCTATCTCAAAGACCGCTACCAGCGGCCCTATGTCACCCGCGCCACCTTTTGCCAAACCTTCAGTGGCGCCTACCAAAAGCGTGCACTGACACCCAAGCTCATCATCAAAGGCCTCACGCTTCTGGATGCGAGCATTGATGAAACCGGTGGACTGGTTCCCGGAAAATCCACGCTGGTGATTCACGCGCCCTACCTGCACTTTTTGCATTTGGTCGTTAACGCGGAACTGACCTTTTTCTATATAAAAGAGAAGTACCGCGGATCGAGCTACAACCAGGGCGTCAACTTCACCAAACACATGTTGAACAACTTGCCGCTGCCGCGGGAATCGCGACTGGCTGCTTCACCCTACGCCAAAATCTTGTCCGACTACCTGGTCATCCTTCATCAAGAAACCCGGCTTGCCGATGCCGTGCGCGCGTTTTTTGTCGGCTTGGTGAATGGGTTGATTTACGAGCTCTACGTCCCGCGCGCTTGCGAAGCGGCGGGCATCAAACTCTACGATCATTTGGGCGCGCTTCCCAGCTTTGGACCGGATACCCCGCGAGGCGAACGAATCGCGATGCTCCAACAGGTTTACCACCGCTTTCAAAACCCGGATCATCCCCTGTTCAACGGACTCAAACGACTCAATACCATCGCGTTGGTTCGGGTTGTCCGGGGTGCGTTGGGGCGTTCCTTCGTGGCCTTTTGAGGATGAAAAACCATTTTTCAGTGCCCATCGGCGTTCTTATGCGCTAAGCTCGCACCATGGCTCAGGTAGCATTCACACGCAATTTACAACGGTTTTTTCCCGACTTGGAAGAGACAGAGGTCCCCGCGCAAACGGTCGCGGCGCTGATCCAGGCGCTCGATCAACGCTGGCCCAAACTGTCTTCTTATTTGGTCGACGATCAGGGACGCTTGCGGCGCCACGTCAACATCTTCGTTGACGAGGTCATCATCCGCGACCGCGAGACCCTGAGCGACACCCTGCACGCCGACGCCAAGGTGTTTATCGTGCAAGCGCTTTCCGGGGGATAAACCACGGGGGAGGGACCCATGGCCGGAAGACACCTTTTGGTAGGAACCCGCAAGGGTTTGCTGCAATTCATCTTACGGGACGGCGCTTGGTATTTTGATTGGCTTGCTTTTGAAGGCATTCAGGTGCCTTACGCATGTTTTGACGCGCGCTCACAAACCATTTGGGCCTCGGTTGATCACGGCCATTGGGGCCAAAAACTCCACCGCTCCAAGGATTTCGGGAAAACCTGGCAGGAAATCGAGGTGCCTAAATACCCGGAGGACGCCCGTCTCAAGGAAGACAAACCGGCCGCGCTTGATCTGATCTGGGTGATCGAACCCGGTGGGGTAGACGAACCGGAACGGCTTTACCTGGGTACCAATCCCGGGGGGTTGTTTGTCAGCGACGACGGGGGCGATACCTTCACCATGAATGCGCCCTTGTGGAACGACCCCAGTCGAGAGCCCTTCTGGTTTGGCGCGGGCAAAGACAGTCCCGGCATTTGTAGTATCCTGGTTAACCCGAAAAACGCGAAACATTTAACGATTGCGGTGTCCGTCGGTGGCGTGTACGCCAGTTTCGACGGGGGGCTGTCCTGGGAAGGACGCAACCGCGGGATTAGCTCTGAGTTCTTGCCCGATCCCAACTCGGAATTCGGTCATGATCCCCACTTCATGACCCATTGCCCCGCCCAACCCGAGGTCCTTTGGCAGCAAAACCATGTTGGCATCTACCGTTCAACCGATGCCGGAAAAAATTGGCAGGACATCTCCGAAAAAGAAGGGCCGGCCCGTTTTGGGTGGCCGATTTGTGCCTGTGAAACCAATCCCGAGGTCGCCTGGGTCGTGCCGGCTCAGAGTGATATGTCGCGCGTTGCCGTCGGTGGTGCGCTTTGTGTCTCGCGCACCGAGGATGGCGGCAAAAGTTGGCAACACTTTCGCCAGGGCTTACCGCAAACCCACTGCTACGACATTGTTTACCGCCATGCCTTCGACAACGATGTCGAACACCTGGCTTTCGGTTCAACCACCGGTAACCTTTTTGCTTCCGGTGATGGTGGCGAGTGCTGGTCCACGCTTGGCAATTATTTTCCGCCGGTATATTCGGTACGCTTTTACCAAACCTGAGGTGAACCATGCCTGTTTTTGACGGTTACCCCGCGTTGCCTGGTGTTTCCGATTCTTTTCGCGGTTTCACCAATCTTGCCGCCGCGAGCGGTTTGGTTGATCCCCGCACGCGCAAACCCCTGAGTGAGGCGATGGTGCTCGGTATCTCCGGCGGGCTTGGTTGCGGCTATATCTTGTGGGAATTCAAGGCTTACCAGTCGGCGATCCTCACCTTGGGTTTTTCGTATCGCTGGAACTACGGCAAAGAGGTGTTGCTCCAGACCGCCGAGCGGATCGGCATGGTACCAGGCGTTCATGAAACCGGCGGCAAAAAATCGGCGGCGAACAAACTGGCCGAGCTTGCCGGCCAGGGCATCCCGGCCCTGGCTTTTGTCGACCCTTACTTTATGCCCCATCGTGGCGTGCCCGATCACCGCGAGGGCTGCGGCGGCGTGCGCATTGTGATTTGCGGCCGAGAAGGGGATGATTGGCTGGTTCAAGACGGCGGGATTTTTCGCGTGTCCGATCAGGCGTTGGTGGATGCCCGCGCCCGTGTCGGCAGTTACAAACATTTTTTGATGTGGTTTCCGGCCGCCGGGGAACCCTTCGATTTGCGTGACGCCGTGCTGGCGGGTATTCACGATCACCTCACCTATCTCAAGGCGCCCTCCACATCTTTTGGGATCCCGGCACTGGTTAAGTGGGCCAAATTGATGACGGGGACCAAGGACAAAAAAAGTTGGCGCACCGTGTTTCGCGATGGAAACGGTTTATACAGCGCGCTAACTTCCTTGTACAGCGGGGTTGAGGGTGAAACGGGCGGCGCCTTGCGCGGTCTGTACGCCGATTTTCTAACCGAGGCGGCCGAAACCGAACCGGCCTTGGCATCCGCCGCGGCCCGGTACCGCGAAGCGCAAACCTGCTGGCGCCGATTGGCCGAACATGCGGTTGCGGCCTTGCCCGAGACAGGTCGCGCGGTGGATCAGCGCTTTGCAGCCCTGGCCGCGGCCGATCACGATGCCTTGGCGGAAGCGAATCGTGTGGTGGAAGACCTGCGCCGCCGTTTTGACCCCGATTTCAGAGAACCGGCCGGCTTGTTTGAACAGCTCCAACAGGATTTGCAAGCGGTTGTTGCCGCGGAAATCACGGCACGCGATCACCTCTCCCACATCATCGAGACCCTGTAAGCGCCTTTTGCCCGCTTATTTCGACGCGGTGGTCGCGGACGGCGCCGCGCCCGCGGCATTGGAAAAGGTGGTCGAAGCCCAGTAACTGCGCCACTCGGCTTCTTTCGGATTTTTATGGGGGACCATGTGGACCGCCTTCAACATCCACGCACCCTGGTGGTCAACCGTGACCGTGATGCGACCCCGTTCGTCGGTGTGCATGATGAGCGGTTCGCGTTCCGGGGTGCGGCGATAAAGCACAATGCGCTGATTGGGTAGGGGGCGTCCTTCGAAGGTCAACTTAAAATCCAGCCGCTCGCCGAGTTGGGCCTGAAATGGATTGCTTTGCGGGGTGATTTCCAGCGGGTGCCCGGCCACCATCTGTTGGATTGAGACGGCATCCACCGCGCCAACCGCCACAAGGGCTTTGGCACAACGCGAGAAGAATTCGCGGCCAGGTTTGTTTTGGGTCGCCTGTTCGCGTCGGTGGTCGCGGATTGCGGTTAAATGTTCTTCCTCCAAATAGGTTTCAAACTTGGTCGCGGGTAGCTGCAGAAATTTAGCTTTGCCCGCGTAGGCGATTAAGCAGGGGCCGGTTGCTTCCACGCGGCCGACGGCGGCCAAGCCCAACATCCCCGCCGCCTTGACCGGTCGTAGACCTTTTTCGTCGCGTAACCAGAATTGATCTACTAGTTTAGGCGATGGGATGATGGCCTCGCCGCGAAAGTGATCGCCGAGAAAGGCTTGGATTTTGACCGGGCCGGGTTGGTTGAGGGTCGCCTCGTGCGGGCTTAGCCAAAAGTCGTGGCCGAGAAGTGACGAAAAGGTGGCGAGTGTCCAGCAGCTGAACAGCAGGGAAAAGAGACGGGTGCGAAACATGGGAAATCCTTGAAAAAGATAGCGGGCCGTCCGGCGACCGGCCCGCGGCTGGGGGTTAAGGTGAGAGGTTAAAACCCGTGGTGGGAATGCCTGAAGTGACGGTGCCGTTAAAAGCCAAACCTTGAACAACCACCGGGGTGCTGCACAAGGCGTTGATCGAGCCCAGCTCACTGTTTAAGGTGGTCGCGTACCCGGGGAACAGCGTGTCGACCACGCCGAGCCATTTGGCGTGGGCCGGGATCGAGGCCGTGGTGGTTCCGAGCTGGGTGCCGTCGTTGCCAACCAGCGTGAAGGTACATTCGCAGCTTTGGCCTGGGTCGGTGTTGGTGATGCCGAAACCACGCGGCTCCGATGCCGGGGTGTTGACTTTGAAGATCCTGGCCGGGGCGGAGAGGGCCACGCCGACCTTGGAGACGGCCGTGCCTGCTTCAAATCGGGTGAAGCTCGCTTCGACCGCCAAGAGCGTTGTTTCCTCGTTGCTTTGGTTCAGCGCGTCGACGCGGGCTTGAACGCTGCGATTATCGCCGCCGGTCACGCTTTGCAACTGAACCAGGGCCGCCGTTTGCGGGGCCAGGGTCACTTCCCAGCGCCGCACCGCATTTTGTTGACCGGCCGCATCCGTCAGGGTCACCGCCGCTTCACCGCCGTCTGAGGCGAAGAAGTTAAGGGTGACGGACAGTGTTTCGTCGAAGGAATCGTTGCGAACCAGAATGTCGGATTTGAAATCGTCGTTTGCCGAGAGGTGGGCGATCCATTGGGGTGCGGCCGAAAGCGACACACACCCGGCCGCCAAACACAGTAGGCTAAACAGTATTTTCACGGGGTCCTCCTAAAAATCAGAACCGTTAACAGGTGGGTTGAGGTAGGGGAAACGGTCCTGGAACATGGTGGCGTCAATGGCGGCGCCGTCGGTAAACGGCAGGCTGCCGGTTGGCGCAACCTCGGCATCCAGCAACACGCCCATCACCACGCGCAGTGCGGCGTCGACCACATCGTCACCGGGTCGGCGTCCGTTGGGGAACCCGGCATTGTCGCCGGCCAAAACGCCCAAGGTGTTTTGTTCGGCGCGCGGGGTTGGTGCTATGCCCGTGTTGAGTCGCAGCATTTCGGCGGCGGTGCCGTTGGCCGGCTGGTTGAGGCCGGGAATGCCGGTTAGGAATACCTGGATCAGATCCTCGCGGGGGAAGAGGTTGGGGGCGACCGCGCCGGCGTCGGAAAACAGTACCTCGATGAGCTCGGGGAACACCGGATTGGTTACGTAACCCGCGAATTGACCGTCGTCCTTGGGTTCGCTGAAGTTGAACTTGTTTTTGTCGGGTAGCCCGATGACCACCTCATTCACCAAAGGCATGCCCAGGCGCGAAACTTGATGCCAGGCACCAAATTCAACGTCGGGGTTGTCGAATGAGGTCGTGCCTTCGCTGCTGTTGCGTTCGAATGGGTTGGTCACCGGGACCGCCTCGGCCAACAACACCCGGTTTTGGCGTTTGCTCGCGGTGGTCCAGGCGCCGATCACCGGCTCGCCTTGCTGGGTCAGAAAGGAGATGGGGATTTCCAGGCACAGCGAGGTGATGTTGACCTGTTGCAGCGCTGAGGAGGCCGCGTCGACAGCACCGAGCGGGTTGAGGTTGAGCAGGTCAAAACCTTTGCCGATGTTGAACACGAACCCTTCCTGGCGCTGGCCGACGAACACCCGGCCGCTGTCGCCGTTGGGCAGGGTGATGGTGTGGATGTGGCTGTCCGCGTAACCCGCGTAATCGGGAATCGACTTAACCCCGAAGTTGTCGGCCGGTTTGCTGAAGGTCGTCGCCCCGTCCGCGTTAGTTATCGCGGTGCGGGTGCCGGTGCGGCGGTCGCCGCTGATGAGGTCCAGCGTATAGGATTCCTGAACCTGAAGGACGCCGCTGTTGGGATTATTCGCCGCGCTGAGTGCGCCGATTTGTACCAAGGGAATCGCCATATTCATGACGTTTTCACCGTCGCCGACCGGGAGCGTGAAGTTTTCGGCGAGGTTGTTGGCGAAGTTGAACTGGAAGGTGAGGTCCTCGATGCCGTCGCCGTTGGTATCGATGTGAATTTCGTAAACGGCGTCCTCGTCGAGTAAGAAGTAGTTGGGACCGCCGTAGGGTAGTTGGAGCGGATTGTAGTTGGCGATGAGGGTGATGGTGTCCTCGCGGCCGGACTCATAGCTTCGGAACATATAAAAGTCGGTGCCGTCGGTTTTGGGGATTTCAAGGGTGTGTGGGGCTTCGCGGTGGCTGGAAGCAGAAAGGATGGGCAAGAGCAGTAGGAATCCGGTCAGGGTCCACGTGGACACAGCGATCCCTTTTCTTGGGAATGACATAACGTCTCCTTCAAGACAAAGATGGGTCGGGTTCGGTACACGCGTTTAGCGAACCCGCGATTTGATAGGGTTAAGTGAAGCTTCAATATCCCTTTCGTCCAGGACGAAAAAAGAGATGCGAGAAATTGAATCTAGAATTGTTTGATCCGGTGAAGATGTATGTAAATTGCTTTGAAAATTAAATTTAGGGAAGTTGAGTTTTTGTGGGCAGCCCGTGTTTGGTGATGTTGATCACCTGGGCTGCGTGGTGGATCGGCGTTCGATTTGGTCAGTCACGCGATGGGGTGCGGCCTTGCTGAACCGGATGCGCGACGAGCGCCGCGGCGCGGGAACAAAACCCTCCGAAACGGCCGGTTTGGGGTGGAAAAAACGGTGGTTTTTGAAGTCAAGTGGTTGGGGACAATGAGGTTGATTGGTGTTTGTGAAAAAAGTGCTTGACCTTTGCGAGAGATCGGTTAGTATAGGCAAGCCTTTTGGCGATGTAGCTCAGATGGTTAGAGCACACGGCTCATATCCGTGGTGTCGGGGGTTCGATTCCCTCCATCGCCATCTGAAAAAGCCCGAAACGTTTTACAGCGTTTCGGGCTTTTTCTATTTCCAGGATGCGGGATGGGTTGTGGCTGTCCCGCTGCATATCGAGGCCGGGTGCAGCCTTTGATCGCGAGGGCGTAATTGGGCGGTTTGCCCGCGACGGCGCTCCATCGCGACGCCGTGGTTCCGTGCCGGGAAACCCCGACCATTTCCCGCGTGGGAAGCGGGGATCGAGGGCCGGCCAACCCATGCGCTTCCGCGCCTGAATTTTCTGGTGATCCTTGCCGCGCGGTGCCTTGCTTTTTGGGGCCGGCTGTGACACCTTGGGGGTCGGCAAAATCCCATCGTTTCGATGGAATTCCGCATATGCACTGTTTTTGAGCCGGCACCAACGGTCTCAGGCGCGACACCTGTTAGACCGCATCACGTACCAGGGATTTCCGCGTAGCGGCAGAACGCCTGGAGAGATGTGTCGGCGAGACCCGAGCAGAGATGGGATTTGCGATGCCACATTGTTTTGTTTCCAAAGGACGCACGAATAAGGGGAGCGCCGTGTTCGGCGGTTGATGTTTGTGTGTCTCCGCTGGGAAGGAGTACTCATGTTTGATGAAACGAAAGTCAACCGACTAAGCATCCCGCAATGGGAGGCTGTTTACCGCGCCGAAATCCGGCCGGGCGTGGTTTCCATTATTGCTGTGCACGATACCTCGCGTGGCTGGGCCCTGGGGGGTTGCCGCATGGCTTGGTACGACAACGAGGCGACGGCTTTAACCGACGCCTTGCGCTTGAGTCGCGGCATGACCTTTAAAAACGCCGTGGCTGAACTGCCGCTCGGTGGGGGGAAATCCGTGATCATCTGCGATCCCAAGGTCGCCGGCGAGGAACGCCAAACGATTTTGCAGGAGTTCGGGAAATTCGTTGCCTGGGTTAACCGCGAACGCGATGTGTACTACACGGCCGAGGACATGAACACCACCGTGCCCGACATGCACATTGTTCACGCGCACACCAAAAACATCTTCGGGATCGTTGTGGATCCTTCACCTTGGACCGCCTGGGGCGTGTTCAGCAGCATCGAATTCGCCGTCGATTACTTTGCCCACGACCTTTTCGAAGGGAAGCGGGGGCTTGAGGGCAAGAAGGTCTTGGTTCAAGGGTTGGGCAAAGTGGGCACCTCTTTGTTGGGTTACCTCAATGGTGCCGGTGCATCCTTGGTGATTTGCGACATCCGCCGGGAAAACATCGAACGTGCCTTGGCCAAATACCCCGAGGCCGAGGTGGTTGATCCCAATAACTGGCGCGACGCCAAAGTGGATGTGTTTGCGCCTTGCGCCGGCGGTGAAGTGGTGACCAAGGGCGAATTGGACAACATCAACTACAAAATCATCTGCGGTGCCGCCAACAACCAGTTGCAAAACTCCAAGGTTGGCAAAGCCCTGCACCGCCGCGGCGTGGTTTATTGCCCGGACTACATCACCAACATGGGTGGTGTTTGTTCCATCCAGTACCTCGAAATCGAAAAACTGTCCGAGGAGCAGACCCGAGCCAAGATCGCGCGTACCGTGCGCAAAATGATGGGCCTGACCTTCCGCACCGCGTTCCGCAACAACTTGTCGTTCAACAAAGCGGTTGACCATGCGGTCAAAAAAATCATTTGGGGACCACAGGAAACCAATCTGGACTTCTCAAACCGAGAACTGTTCCCGCTGACCTTCTCCACCGAGCCGCTTGACTAGATGCGGCATTGAGGCGCGTGGGCGGTCTCGTTCGCGCGCCTTTTGTAATCTTTGTTTGTATTGTAAGTAGCTGATAATAAGTGTTTTTGTTGTCTTGTGTAAAAACTTGATATCTGCTGAAAAACGTTCTTGAATCGCGGTATAATGCAGAGCGTCGACCACCTATGCCATGGTTTTTAACCGCCTCACGGCAAGCCTTGATCGGGTTTGGGTTGGTTCGCGACGACCGGTTGACCCTCGACCGACCGGCGAAACCCCCAACCATTATTCACCGATCCAGGGTCCACGATGGCGCGTTTGTTTTTTACCCACCTTTTCAAGACGTTGCTCCTCTTTTTTGCCGTTGGCGGCGCGGGCGGGATCGGTCAGGCCCAGCGCATGGAGACGCCGGCGCCCCTCGCCGAGGTGGCGATTCGTGATCTCCATGAAGACCGTTACGGGTTTTGGTGGTTGGCGACGCCCGACGGCTTGCAACGGTTCGAAGGGTACCGGCGGGTGTCCGTGGCGGGTGCGCTCGGTCCGCGCCGGTTCGCGGCGCTGGGTGATGATGATTTTCTGTTGGTCGGCCAAGGCGGGGCTTGGGTTTTTTCTCAGGCCGGCCAAGCGCTCCAAACGGTGAACCAAAACGACGGGGGCGAGGACAAACTACCCGCGGACATTGGGGTTTGCCTGGGTGACGGTCGCGGGCGGGTGTGGTTCGCCGGCGCCGATAGTGATCGGTTAATTCAATACGACCACCCGCGTGGAACCCTGCGGTTCTTTAAGGTACAAGGTGACGATTCGGCGACAGTTTCTTGGCGAAGCGTTTACGCGATGACCCTGCATGGCGAAGCCGGCTTGTGGCTGGGCACGGATCGCGGGCTCTTTTACCTTTCTTTCGCCACGGATCGTTTGGTCGCCGTGAAACCGGGGGTTTCCCTGCCGCACGGCTACCAGGCCGTCCTCAAAATTACCGCGGGAAGGCCCGTTTCCCATCTTCGTTTTCTGCCTGAAGGCGGCCTTTTGGCGGCCACCTCGGAACAGTTACTTTTGGTGAGCCCCGGCATGGAATCGCCGGTTATCCTTGCCAATGCGAGCGATTTCCACCAGGATCGGGACGCGTTGGAGCCCGAATCATCGCCTGAGCGCGTCCTTTTCGTGCGCGATACCATGGTGGACGAACAACAACGTCTGTGGCTTGCCGGTGATCGTGGTCTGTGGATGCTGCCCTCGTTGGTACCCGAACCCGGTTTGTCGTTGCCGCCGAAACGGTGGCGTTCCGGGCCTTTCCGATCCTTTTTCGAGGATCGGCTCGGGACACGTTGGGTGGTCGGCGCGGAACGCGGCGTGCTGCGTATCACGGATCGCCAAGAACTCGGTAAGGTCGCCCCACCGGTGTTGGTCACCGCGCTTCAGCTTAACTACCAACCGGTTGCGGTAGCGCCGGATCGGCCGGAGGCCTTGTTGCGACAGCCACCTTTTCGACAGACCGAGATCAGCGTGCCCTATGACCAAAACCATGTGGGGCTCAGTTTTACCGGCCTCGATTTCTCTCGCCTGCAAGACATCCGTTACCGCTTTAAAATGGAAGGGCTAACCCCGGACTGGGTGGAACTGGAAGCGGGGCGGCGTCAGTTGCTGTTCGCCGATCTGGCGCCGGGCGCATACCGGTTGCGTTTGCAGGCGGCCGATGCGGCGGGTCGCTGGATGGACGGCGGCCACGCATTCGAAGTTCAGGTGAACCAACCTTGGTTTGCCTCGCCTTGGGCGGTGGTTGGTTATGCCGGTAGCGGCTTGATGTTGCTGCTGGTTTTTTCGGTGTTGTTTTACCGTCGCGACCGGCGCCTGCGGCAAGACGCCCGCCATGATCGCGGCGAACTGCAAAAACAAAAACAGAGTATGGAAAAAGAACGCAAGGCATTGCGTGCGTTGGAGCACCGTGTCAAAGATTTGCAACAGCGCTTGGAAAAGAAGCAGGACGAGCTGCAGGAGACCCGTCGCCGCGAACAAGCGGCCGAGGCCCGTGGCGAGCAGTTCCTGCTCCAGGTGAACCACCAACTGCGCGACGCTTTCGCCATGACCCTCGACGGCCTGGCCCAAATCCGCCGCGGCGGGGTTGATCTCCCCCAACAACTGGAGCCTGCATTTACCGATGTGGAGCAAGGGGTCGCCGAGGCTTGGCGCCGTGTCGACTTGTTGTTGGACCGCGGTGGTCAGACGCCGTTACCGCCCGCGATTCACGAACCCTTCGATTTGGGGCGTTTGCTCGACGATTTTAGGCGTGTTTTTCGTGCCCGTTGTGAACGGCTCGGCATTCAGTTTTCCGCCGCCTTGCCGCGGGATCGGCAGGTCGTGGTTGGTGATGCCGAATTGCTGCGGCGTGTGCTGCACCAATTACTCGACTTTGCCACGCGACATGAACAAACCGCCGCCGTTGATTTGGAGGCCGAGGGCGCGCCGCTCCGGCTGCAAATCGCCGTGTCTTTACCGGATGGTGATGGGACCGCTGATGTCTTCGATGCGTTGCTACGCGACCGTGTCGAAACCTTGTGCGACGCCCTCGCCGCGCGGATCACCTGGTTTGAGGGGGAGCAGGGGCCGGTGGCCACGATAGACCTCGCTTTCGAGGCGGCCGAGGCGGGCACCTTGCCCCGTGTGCCGCGCGAGCCGGCGGTACCTCCCGAGCCGACCGCTGTTGCGGGCGCGGCCTCGGACGACGCGGATGCGGCTGAATATGCCGATGATGCGCGACCCTCCGTGCTGGTGGTTGCCGGCAGTCGCGGTTTCCGTCGCTACCTCGCTCACAAGATTAAAGACAGCTACCGCGTGATTGAAGCCGCCGACTACCGCGATGCCTTGGTGGAGATGCGCCGGGTCGTGCCCGACCTGATCCTGTGCGATGCAGGCATGATCTCACTGGGGGGGGACGAGGATTTGGTTGCCCTCAAAAATGCCGATCCGGCCTTGAGCCACATCGCGGTGGTGATGCTTACCGCCACCGCCGGCGAGGCGCACCAAATTAACCAACGGGAGCAAGGCGGGGTAACCTGCCTGATTAAGCCGTTTCAAACGCAAGAATTACTCGATTTGTTGGCCCGTCACTTGGATGCGCGCCGCGAGGCCGTCAAGGCACACCAGCAACAGCTCGGTTTAGGTGGGGATGATGGCGCCGATACGGCCGGCCGAGCCGCATGGCGCGAGGAAGACGCCCGTTTATTGGCGGATATGACCGATTTGATCCACGGGGTGGACGATGAAAATCGACCGTTTCCCGCCGAGGTGATTGCCGAGGCCTTGGATTTAACCCTTGTCCAGTTGGAACGCAAGGTTGAAGCACTGCTCGGCCTGGACCTGCACCTGCTGATTCGCGACGCGCGCTTGAAGTTGGCGTGTGAACTGTTGGCCGAGGACGAGCCGATTATGAACCAGATCGCCTTTCGTTGTGGTTACCGCTCGCTGCGTGACTTTGCCATGGCGTTCCGCGAGGTTTACGGGATGACGCCCACCGAGTTCCTCAATCAAAACCGCTTAGCGGCCGACCGCATGGAAACCGGGGCCCGCGCCGATTAATCGCCGGTGATCGTGGGGAGACCCCTTTTGCCGGCACTTTCAGCGCCTGCATTTTGGGAACCCCAAAAGCATCCTTTTGCCGGCACCTTCAGCGCCTGCATTTTGGGAACCGCGGTGACCCAGGGTAGGCCCCTTTTTCAAAGGGTCCGACCCTTCGCTGCCATAGTTAGTTCTTACAGGACAGCGGGTTGTGGTCCGCCGCCGGCGAACATTCAAAAAAATGGTGGGCCCCGCATGGGGGTGTGTTCGTCCCTTCTGGACGAACCGGAGCAAACCCCGGCCCGTCTTCACCCGCGGTTCCCGCAACCTTCACCCGCAATTGATCCCTGTCTCTGCCCACGGCCCCACCGCGATCTTCATCGGGGGACAGATCCGGCGTGTGCTGAAAGTACACGCACACCGCCATGCGGGGACCATACTTCATTTAAACGTGAGGCGGAGCCGAGCCACTTCCAGCTACCCCAACGGGGTTACCTATGACAGCCTGGGGTAAAGGCGCAGAGCGCCTGCCACCCTAGGACGCCCCGATTCACCGAACCCCAAGTCCTGAAAGGACTGGCGCTGGAACCACACCCAAATCGGAACCGCACCCAAACTCAAAACCACATCCAAATCGGAACCACACCCAAACTCAAAGCCACACCCAAATCGGAACCACACCCAAACTCAAAACCGCACCCAAACCACACCCAAATCGGAACCCCATCCAAACCCAAACCACACCCAAACCCACAACTAAAACGGCAGGATCAGCGTCACCTTGGTGCCGCGGTTTTTGCCGGGGCTTTCGATGGTTAACTCGCCGTGCATCTCGCGCATCGCGTTTACCGATTCGTGTAAACCAAACCCGTGGCGGTCCGTTTTGGTGGTCCAACCGGCGGTGAACACGCGTTCCAGGTTCTCCTGTTCAATGCCGCAGCCGTTGTCCTCTAGGGTAATGCGCAAGGTATCTTCCGTGGCCTGATCAATGGCGATGCGCATTCGCAAAATAGCCGCATCGCCGACTTCCAGGGCGTCAAGGCTGTTGCGGATGACCTGGGACAGCACGTGGAGCAGCTTGATTTTGGGTAAACGCACTTCCGAACGCACGTCAAAATTTTTGTGAATCTCTACGCCCAAACTGCTGACCCGCGCCGATTCGAGGCGCAACGCGTCTTCCACAAGCGCCACCAGGTTCACGTCTTGATGATAGAGGGGTTTGGTGGCGTATTGGTGTTGGACCGCGATGGTGTCCTTCATGCCTTCGACTTTTTCAATCAGCCGTTGAACCGCATGAGCGACCTCGATCCTGTTGTTCTGCAAGCGGGTTTGGAATTGGTGGATGTTGTCGACCAGCTGTTCCGGCGGGGTGGTGTGGGTTTCGCCGTTGGCGATATGGCGACTCTCCCCGGCGAGAAACCCGATTTCGGCGATGTTGTCTTTCATGTTGGCGGTTTGAATGGTTTTGATTTCGTTTTTAACGCTTTCGAGTTGGCCTTTAATCTGGCGCAAAACGCCGGTGGCGATTTCGAAAATACCAGCCTGGTGCGCGGTTTCCAGTAACTTTTGTTTGGCTTGTTCCAGTTCAAAGGTTTTGGTTTCCACCAGATCTTGCAAGCGGTCGTTGCGTTTGTTCATGGTGCTTACCCAATAGCGCTGGGACCCAATCGCGGCCACAACCAGAAGTACGATGATGAGGGTGAGGAACCAGGTAGTGCGCCAGAAGGGGGGGGTGACGGTGAGTTGAAGGCTCAGGCCGGCTTCGTTCCATTTTCCGTGGTTGTTGGCGCCTTTGATGCGCAGGCGGTAGGTGCCGCCGTCGAGGTTGCTGTAGGCGGCATAGTTGCGCGAGCCGCTGTAGATCCACTCACTGTCAAAACCTTCCAGCATATAGGCGTATTGGTTTTTGCGGGGGGCGCTGTAGTCCAAGGCGGCGAATTCAAAGGACAGCATGTTTTGTTTGTAACTCAGTTTGTAGGCGTCCAAGTAGGCCACGTCGCCGGGGATGGGCGCGGGTTCGTCGAAGATGCGGAACGAGGTCAGCACCACGGGCGGTTCGTACTCGTTGTAGCGCAGGTTGGCGGGGTGGAAGACGTTCACACCGTTAATCCCGCCGAAGTAGAGGTTGCCGCCGGGATCCTTGAGCACCGCGCCGCGAAAGAAGTCATTGCTTTGTAAACCGTCGGAGACGTCGAAATGGCGGGTTTCGTGGGCGCCGCTCTCCGGGACGTAGCGGAAGATACCCTGGTTGGTGCTCAGCCAAAGGGCCTTGCTTTCGCCCTCGATGATGGCGTAAACGGTGCCGGAGGGGAGACCCTCGGTGTTGCCGGCGGTGGTAAATAGGGAAGAACCGGGTTCAAAGCGGGTGAGACCGGCGTTGGTTCCGAGCCAAATCACGCCCGCGCCGTCCTCGTAAACGGCGTTGACGACATCGGAATGCAAGGTGTTGGGATTGTGAAGGTTTTGGCGAAAGCGGGTGAAATCACCGCCACGCGGGCTATAGCGAATGAGGCCCGCGCCGTCGGTGCCGAGCCACAGGGTGCCGTCCTTGGTTTCGTGAATGGTGATCACCGCCCGTTGGCGGCGGCTGATCTGTTCCCCGTCTGGGATGGTCCAATGCCAGAAATCGTCGCTTGATGCTTGGTAGCGGCTGAGGCCCTCGCGGGTTCCCAGCCATAGGTCGCCGCCCTTATCGAGCATCAGGCACAGCACAATGTCACTGGCCAAACTTGTGGAGTTCTTCGGGTTGTGGCGGTAGTGTTTGAAGCGATCATAACCCAGGTAACGGTTGAGACCGCCGCTGTAGGTACCCGCCCAAATGCGCCCCTGAAGATCGGCTTGAATGGAGAGGACTTGGTTTTCCGAAAGGCTGTTCGCGCGCTTGGGGTCGTGGTAGTGGAGTTCGGTGCGTTGCTCCCGTTGGTTGTGCTCGATCAAGCCGTACTGGGTGCCGACCCAAAGGGTTTCGTCGCGGCCCAAGTACATCGCCTGGACTTCTTTGGCTTCAATGCTGTTGTCGGTCAGTTCGATCTTGCGAATTTGGGTTGCCTTGAGATCGAGTTTTGAAACGCCCGCGCTGTAGGTGCCAATCCACAGCATGCGGGCACGGTCAATAAACAACGAGATGATGTTGTTGCCGGCAATGGTGTTTTCAAGGCCGGGTGTGCGGCTGTAGTGGGTAAAGTCGCCGGTTGACGAATCGTAGAGGTGGAGGCCGCCGTCTTTGGTGCCGATCCACAGGCCGCTCTCCCGATCAGCCACAATGACATTGATCCAGTCGTCGTGTAAGCTGTTGTTATCATTGGGCTTTTCGTAGAAGTGCAGCCAGGATTGGGTTTCGGGATTAAAGCGGTTGAGGCCGTTGCTGGTGCCGGCCCAGATGAAGCCTTCGCTGTCCTCGGCCAAGGCGCGCACTTGATTGTGGGACAGGCCGCCCGGTCCCGCCGGATAGCGAATAAAGGCCTGGCGTTCGGGATCAAATTGAGCCAAACCGCCGAAGGTGGCCACCCACAGTCGTTTCTGCCGGTCGAACAAAATGCCGCGAACCTCGTTGTGGTTGAGGCTCATGGGATCCTGGGGATCGTGGCGGAACCGTTGGAAGCGGCCGGGTTGGTCGAAGCGCATACGGTTGAGCCCTTCGCGTGTGCCAATCCACAGGCTGTCGTCGCTTTTTGCCAAACACACCGTGTAGTTGTAGCTCAGGGAATCGGGTTCGCCCTGTTGGTTTCGGTAGGTCTCGAAACGGTTTTGTTTGGGGATGTAACGGCTTAGGCCGTTGGCGGTGGCCATCCAAAAATCGTCGTCATTGCCCAGGCATAAATCGCGTATTTGGTTGTCGGCGAGGCTGTTGGGGTTGTTGGGGTCGTGTTTAAAGACCTTGAACGTATGGCCGTCGTAGCGGTTAAGCCCCTCCGTTGTTGCGATCCAGACAAAACCGAGATCGTCCTGAAGTGAGGCCCAGACCGTACTTTGGGAAAGGCCGTCGTTGGAGCCGAGATTGGTGAAAATCGGCGTCGTGTCTGGGTTGAGCAACAGCAGCGTAAGCAGCCAAAGCGGCGTCATGAAGGGTCCTTTGACCCTGGCCCGTTACATCGGAACCATGCCGGAATCCAAGCGTGCGGCGGTGGCTCCGATCACGGGTAGGGTCGGCGCGAGAGGGTTAGAAGTTGTAGCCGAAGCCGGCCGTGGCAACAACGTTCGAGCGCAGGCCCGCGTCGTTAAGCGGTATGAGCAGATTCCCCAGGAGAATCAGTTTGTCGGTGGGTGCCCAGCGTAGGCCGAGAGATGCGTTGAGCGTGTGGTCGTCGCTGCGGTCGGGAATGTTGGACAAACGGACCTGGCGTGGGTTCAGCGCATCGCCGGAGCGGTCGACGATTTCCACGCTGTCGTTGAGCAGGTTAATGGCCTCTAGATCGTTGAGGTCGTAGTCGCCCATGAGTTCCACGGCCCAGGCAAAGCCGTTTCCGACCTCGTAGTTAAAACCGAGCAGCAGTTCGATTTCGTCACTATCCAGGTCGCCCGGGCGTTTTTCGAAGGCGAGGTTAATCAGGTACTGGTAATTGTCGTCACCGCCCGAGAGGACTTGGGCCACGCGGAATTCGTTGGAGCCGGTGCCGAGAAAATCGCTTTCATCGCCGTTGTCAAAGCGGTAGTCAAAAAAGAAACCCAACTGGAAGCGGTCGGCGTTGAATGCGTTGTACTTGGCGCGAACCGAGACATCACCCAAGCCGGCCGCGCTTTCGGAATAGGGGACCTGGCTCTCGAGAATGGGGCGGGTCGGGTCGTCGCCGAAGTGGTGGTTGGCCATGCCCACCGCGGCCAAGGTAAAGCTGTCGACCCTTGCTACCGCCGTGCCGTCCAGGCTGATGTCGATATAGGGTGCCGAAACGCTGATATCCAGGCGGTCGGTTAATCCGTAGCTCGCGTAGAAGGCCAAGATGGTGGCGTCGACATCCATGCCGAGGGCGACGTCAATGGTATCGCTTTCGCTCGGGTTTTCGCCAAGGGTGCCGTCGTTGGTGACATCCACGTGGGTAAAGGTAAAGGTCAAATCTCGGGTATCCAAACCGCGGAATCGATCCATCGTCAGGCGGCTGGTGTTCATCCCCAGGTTGAGGCGTTTTTTGCCCAAGGTGGTGGCGGATTCACCAAAAACCGGGCCGATGGCGCGGCGAATTTTCTCCGGTGCCCCGGACTCGAAACTAAAGGTTACCCCGATGGAGGTATTGCTGTTGGGGAACGAGGACACGTTGTTGGTGATGGCGGTGTTCAGCGAAGGCGTCAGTTGGGAGTTGGCGACAAAGGCGGCTTCTCGGAAGTGGTCGCCGTGTTGGCCGGGGCTTAATTGAAGCCGATTAACCAGAATTTCTTCAAAAACTTGGTCGAAAACGGTGCCGAGCTGTGCGAAAGCGGGCGAAACCCCGAGCAGTGCGGTGACCAACAGCCGGAGCATGGGTTTAAAAGCAATCATGAAACACCTCATCCATAAAAAAAGAACCAATGCGGTGCGGGCCGGGGCCCGCCGGATTAGGGCCGGCAAAACCGAGATTGGGAGAACGGCCCGTCGCCGGGTCAAGCACGTACAACCGAGCAGCGTGGAGATCCGCGTGTCGCCTCGGCTACTTAACCCGTTTCCAGGAACCGCTCTTTTGGCTGAGGCGGTAGGTAAACGGAAATTCGCGTTCTTCGGACTTGCGGCTTGCTTTGTTGTAGTAGGAGAGCTTGAGCTTTAGCTTAACATCCGCGGTGGTTCCGCGTAAATCGATGTCGCGATCAAGAATGTCCAGTTGAATTCGTTCGGCGGTTTCAAAGAACCGGCCCCAGTTGGATCGCTCGCTTTTACTGAAATTCATATGACTGGAAAGGTTGGAGATATCCCCGCTTTCAAAGAGGTTGTGGTAGGTCTCGATAAAAGCGACCACTTGTTCTTCGGGGTTGACCTTGGGTTGGGACGGCTCCGGGGTCGGGGTCGGCGGGGTAACGGGCTTGCTTGATGCGGCCTGGGTTTGGGCGAGCGCCTCAAAAACGGCGGTAGCTTCCTCGTAGACCTTAATGGCGCGTGAGAATTTGCCTTGTTTTTCCGCGTCACGGGCCAGGTTGGCAAGGTTTTGGGCTTTGGTGAAATCCTCGCTGCGACGGGAGGCCGCGTTCATTTTAAAACGGGCGTCCTGCATGGCTTTCCGTGCCGCCGCGGTGCGTTCGTTGAGCACGCGGTACATGTCACTTTGGGCCTCGTTAAACTTGCGTTCCGCTGCCTGGAGCGCGTCGGTTGCCTGCTTCAATTGGCCGCGTTGGAACGATTGAATCCCTTGTTTCTCGAGAATCTCGGCTTCACGGTAATTGGCCAAGCCGCCGCGGTCGGCCTCGGTGCCGGCCACTTGGCCGCGCGCGCGTTCCACTTGCTTGATAAGGTTTTCGACCGCCGAGGCTTGTTTTTGTTGGGCTTCCGTGGCGGTACGTGCCGCGGTGCGATAGGCGCCGAGGGCTTGGTTAAGGGTCCGTTGCGCCTTTTCCAGTTCGTTTTTGGTATTTTTTGCGGCGTAATCGCGACCGCGTTTTTCCAAGGCGGTCGCGTTGCGAAAGGCTTTGGTTTCCTTGGCGCCGTCCACGGCCTGGGTCCGTGCTTTTTGCAAAACAATTTGGCGCAGTAATTTTTCATTATCGCTGATCAAGCGGGCGAGTTCTTTGGGGTCGTCAGCCTGCTTGGCCGGGGTTGTTTCTGCTGTTGCCGCGGGTGGGTTTTCGGGTTCCTCGGTTGCGCCGGCCGCGGCAATGCTGTTCGCGGGGGCGCTGTTCGCGGGATCGCTGTTCGCGGGGGCGCTGTTCGCGGGATCGCCGGGTGTCGTTGTGTCGGCAGGGGTTTCATTATGCGCGGCCGTGGTTTCGCTGATGTCGCTTTCCGGTGGTGGGGTGGTTTCGGACGACGCCGCCGCGGTGTTGGTCGGATCGGCCACCTGCTCGCTGTTGGCGAACAGATCGTCTTCCGGTGGTGCCGGTGATTGCAACAGGACATAGGCCCCGCCGATGATGGCCGCGGCCAGGCCGATTGCGATGAAGGCGTATTTACCTTTGCTGGGACGTTTGATCGAGGTGGTGGTTTTATGGGCTTTGGAGGTCAAGGATGCCAGTCTGTTTTGCAGCTTGTCCAGCTTTTGGAGGGCTTCCTCGTTTTTTGGATCGATGTCGAGCACCTTGTGGTAGGTGTCTAGCGCGCGATCAAAGTCGTTGCGAATCGAATGGGTGTCCGCTTCACTGAGCAGTTCTTGGATCTTTTTGCGATGCTGGGTGCGGTCTTCAAGGCCTTGCAATTCTTCCTTGGCTTCCAGGAGTTCTGGATCCAGCTCAAGGGCGTAGGCAAAGGCTTGCCGTGCTTTTTCGAAATCGGCCTCGTCGATCATCTTGCGCCCGCGGCTGATAATCGTTTGGACCGAATGTTCCTTGAGGTTCTCCAAGAACACGCGGTCGGTGATGCGGTTGGAGACCATCAGCTCGCGGATCTCTTTGAGGTCTTGGATGATCTCGGTGCAGGATTGGTAGCGGTCGCTGACATTTTTCTTCATGCACTTGTTCAACAACTGTTGCAAGGGTTCGAGGAACTGCTGGTCGTCTTCGCTCAGATTCAGCTTGTGGGGCGCGTACAGGAGAATTTGGTAGGCGAGGGTGGTGGTTGAGTCGCCGGTAAAAGGTTTGCGGTAACTGAGTAATTCAAAAAACACCACCCCGAAGGAAAAGATATCGGAGCGCGGGTCCAGCTTTTTACCGGTAATTTGTTCGGGCGACATGTAGGCCGGGGTACCCATCACCATGCCGGTCTCGGTGAGGTCGCTGGTTTTGGGACGGGCGATACCGAAGTCCATGATTTTGACATGGTTGCCGTCGATGATGCGGATGTTGTCCGGCTTGATGTCGCGGTGGGTAATTTCTTTGCTATGGGCGAACTCAAGCCCGGCGAGCATTTCAAGGCCGATATCGATTTTTTGGATGAGGGTGAGGGCCTCGCGTCGGTGGATCAGCGTTTTGAGATCCTGGCCGGTGAGGTATTCGAGCACGATGTAGGGGCGTTCTTCGTGTTCGCCCACATCGTAGACAACCGTGATATTGGGGTGCGACAAGCCGCCCGCCCACTTGGCTTCTCGAAAGAAGCGTTCTTTGAGTTCCTGGTCGTCGCGGATTTCGTCTTTGATTATTTTGATCGCGACTTGACGGCCGATGACGGTGTCTTCGCCTTCGTAGACGGTGCCCATGCCGCCTTTGCCCAACTCACGAACGATCCGATATTTACCGATTTGTTCCATAGATAGCGCTCTGACTCCGCCAGTCCTGTGATGTCCCCAAACACTCTGAATCAGCCGAGGCCAAGCCTGACTGCTTGATTGCCTCGGTTGCGAAACCATCAGAATGTTAACCGGTGGACGATACTGCCACTCATTATATTCGCAATGCAAATGTTAAGCGAGCAAACCTTTATTTAGGAGGAGGCGGGGAAGTGGGTGTTGGATTCGAGAGATGGCTTGGGGTTGGAACATTTTCTGAATAAATGGGGGGTGCGTTTGGGCGATGTTGGGTTGGCTGCTTTGGCTGCTTTGGCTGCTTGATTTCGTCTTGGAGGAGGGCTTTATTGCCTAGGATGAGATGGTGGATCGAGGATGCGGCTGTACTGGATCCTGTTCAAGGACTTCCCGACGCGGATGAAGCCGTCACTTCGAGATCATTATTTCTTAGGATGAGATGATGGATAGAGGATGCGGCTGTACTGGAGATCCCTCTTCAAGGACTTCCCGACGCGGATGAAGCCGTCACTTCGAAATGAATTCTGATTGCGTGTGGTCTCGTGGTGAAAGGGCGCGCAGCGGGCTAAACGTAACCCGCGAAGCAAAAGCAACCAGAGAGGGACTGCCGACTGAGGAAAAGCCATGTATATCGCTCTTTGCGCTAATTATCAAAGGCGGAACAAGGCTGCGCATGGGTTCCAACCTCAATCGCCCTATCTTCTAATCATCATCCCATCCTGAGAAATAAAAGAATCGACCGTCCCCTCGGCGGGATCACGATCCCTAAACTATCCCAACCGAGAGGTAATGGGCACCGTGAGCGCGATGGTTGTACCTTGGTCGACCCCTTCGCTGTGGATGCTGATATCGCCGCCCATCTCTTTCATTGTGGCGCGACACGAATGCAAACCAAAACCGTGGCCGTTGGTTTTGGTTGTGAACCCAAACTCGAACATGCGCGCCAAATTGCTTTTGCTGATGCCACACCCGTTGTCGACGATTTGGATCTCGTTGAACTCGCCGTTTAACGGCCGCACTCTGAGTTTGATCCAGCGGCCCTCCGCGCTCGGTCCCTTTTGGCTCAAGGCGTCGGCCGCGTTGTTGATGATATTGGTTACCACGTGGACCAGTTTCACCGTTTCCAAGTTACACGGCGGTGTGGTTTCGTAACTGCGAATGATCTGGATGTTGCGTTTTTTGAGGGACGATTCCAGCATGGAGAGTGCGTTGTCCATCAACTCGGTCAAGTCCACCTGTTCCTTGCGATCAAAGCTGCTGACGTAACTCTGCTCCATCGACACCGCTTGCGCCATCAAGGCGACTTTGTCCAACAGCTTGTCGGTTTCATGGGTGATCTTTTGGCTTTCCCGTTCGAATTGGCGCGCTACCTTGGTTAAAAACTCGGGGATCAGTTTTCCCTTGGGGTCCTCCTGGAGGAAGTCGGGGATGCGACCGCGTTGGTCCGCCAGCATTTTGTTAACCATCGCGAATTGCTCCATTTTGGAGCGGGACAACACCGAGCGCAGCTCACTGGTTGAGGTTGAAACCGTCGTGAGAATGTTGCCGATATTGTGTAGCACCCCGGTCGTCATCTCGGCAATGCCCGCCTTGCGCACTTCTTCCGCGAGTTTCTGGTGCGCCCCGCGCAGCGCATCCGTGTGGCGGTCCGCCTCACCCGCCAGCCGTTTTTGTTGGTGCTTCAGGTCGCGCATCCGATAGCGGTAAGCCACCACCGCCAAAATGACGGCCAGCACCACCAGGACACCGAGGACACTGTCGCGTGCCCACCACGGGGGGACGATGCGCACCGGAATGACCACCCCTTCCTCGTTCCAAACCCCGTCGTTGTTGGAGGCCTTGACCCGGAAGCGGTAATCGCCACTGGGTAAGTTGGTGTAGGATGCATAGCGGCGGCCCGAATTTTGGTTCCAGCGGTCGTCAAAGCCCTCTAATTTAAAGGCGTACCGGTTTTTGAGGGGCGCGGTGAAATCCAGCGCCGAAAAGTTGAAGGAAAAGAAGTTGTCGCCGTGGGGAA
Source organism: Acanthopleuribacter pedis (assembly GCF_017377855.1). Classification (GTDB taxonomy): domain Bacteria; phylum Acidobacteriota; class Holophagae; order Acanthopleuribacterales; family Acanthopleuribacteraceae; genus Acanthopleuribacter; species Acanthopleuribacter pedis. Next base: position 14,911 of record NZ_JAFREP010000032.1, on the reverse strand, counting down.
TGAGCAGCCGTTGCTCCTCGTCCATCAGGCGGTTCATGGGAATTTCGCGGTCGAAGATGCGGAAGCTGGTAATGGCCACGTTGGGGATATGGGGATTGATTAGCATTTCACGGGGGAAAAAGCTGTTGTAACCCATCACGCCCCCGATCAACAGTTCCCCGCGCGTACCGCGGAAATGGGCGCCCGGTAGGAACTCTTTCCCTTGCAGACCGTCCAACTGATCGTAGACGCGTACGCCGCGGGGTGGGGTGAACATCAGCAATCCCGCGTTGGTCGTAATCCACAACTCACCGGGACGACCCTGGAGGATCCCGTTAATCCAACGGTTGTCCAGGCCGCCGACCGTGATGGTGGTAAAGGTTTGGCTCCAGGGATCAAAACGCGACAGGCCGTTGTTGGTGCCGACCCAAACAATGCCTTCCTCATCTTGCAGAATCGCAGAAATCGAATCGTGTTTCAGCGAGGACGGGTCGTTGGGATCGTGGCGGAACCGACGGAACTCGCCCCGTTCCGGGACGTATTTACAAAAACCACCGTTGGTACCGACCCACAGCACCCCCTCGGGACCGGGACTGATCACCGAGATGCGGTTCTCCTGCGGATAGGCCACGCTGTCGGGAAACGGCCACTCGGTCAGGCGGTTCGTATCCATGTCGAAGGCTTGTAAGCCGGCGCGGCTGCCGACCCATAGTTTCCCCGTTGCCTGGTCGAAGTACAGGCAGTTTACCGTGCCCGCGCCGGTGGCCCCGTTGTTGTCGGCGGGTACCTTCACCCGTTGGAACCGATCCTGGTTGGGTAGGTAGCGATTGAGGCCGCCGCCGTAAGTACCCACCCAAATTTCGTTATTTCGGCCGCCGCTGATCGACAGCACCGAATTGTCCGAAAGGCTGTTGGGATTTTTGGGGTCGTGGTGGTAGTGGCGGATCTCGTCCGTGTCTCGGTTATGCACGATCAAGCCGTCGAGGTTGCCCAGCCATAACTGGTTGGGTTCCTGTAAATAAATGGCGGCGATGCTTTCTTTGGTCTGATCCGGTGTTTGGTGGACGCGAAACCCACGAAATTTTTGGGTTTTGAGGTCGAGTTTGACCAGGCCCGCTTTGTAGGTGCCGATCCACAGCAAACCTTTTTTGGACAGCATCAACGAGACGATGTTGTTGCTCGGCAAACCGCCTTGGTTCAGGGCCGTGGAAAAAAACTCCACCTCTCCGGTTTTGGGGTTGATCAGGCTGACGCCGCCGGAGCGGGTGCCGACCCACAGGCGGCCCGCCTCGTCGCCGGTAATGACGTTGACCCAATTGTCGTTGATGAAACGGGTCTCGGGGTCGTCGGCGAAGAACCAGCGGATGCGACCGCCGTTTTCCAATTGATTCAAACCGTTCGAGGTGCCGATCCACAAACCGTCGTTGGGGGTTAAGTGTAGTGATCTTACTTGGTTGTGGCTTAGGCGCTGTCCCATTTCGCCACGGGTGTGGTAGTGGCGACCGTCGCCGCTGCGCGGGTCGTAATGGATCAAGCCGCGGTCCGTACCGACCCACAGGGTGCCGTCTTTATTGCGCAGCATACAGCGAATGCGTTCTTCCGTGATGATGCGGGCGATGCTCGGGCTTGTTTTGGGGGGATGGAAGGTTTCGCTGAGGTGATCAAAAAGGCTTAAACCGCGGTCGGTTCCCACCATAATCGAACCGTCGGGCAGGCGCACCAGGCAATTAATGAAGTCGCGATGCGTTTGGTGCGGGCTGCTTTTGGGTTGCCGATAATGTTTGGCTTGGCCGGAGGCCGTATCGAATAAAGCCAACCCCGAGGCGGTACCGACCCACATGCGGTTATCTTTTTCCGGCAGGACGTAGCGAATGAAGTTGTCGGGTAGGGAGTTGACCGAAAGGGTGCGGCGGAACACTTTGAATTCGTAGCCGTCGTAACGGTTTAGCCCGCCCGAGGTGGCTACCCACAGGAACCCTTTGCGGTCCATGGCGACCGACCACACCGTGCCGTGGGACAAACCCTGTTCGGTGGTGAGCACCTTGAGTGGAAAAACCTCGATTTGCGCCGAAATCGGCAGGGCGACGATCTGAAGCATTAGCAACAGCAGCAGGCGAGTCCCGCGCGTTAATCGCGGTAGCTGGTTCATGAACGCTCTCCCAATACCGGATGCCGGTGGATCCGGTATGCCCGTTCACGGCGATTCGTGAGCGGTTCGCAAGCATTGACCCGTGACGAACCGCGGTAGGGCGTTGGGGCGCCGAAAGCCGCGTTCAGCCGACGTGTCTTGTTTATGCGATTGTGATAAGCGCCATCATAGCATTTTCATTGAATTGGGCGGCATCCAACATCGGTTGTGATCGAGGATTTCACCCCAAAACCTTTTTTGTGCGTGGCCCTATCGGCGCATCAATCCGACACAGGCGAAAACCGCCAAAAGGCCCAAAATCGAACCGACGATTAACACGCGGTCATGGCTCAGTTGGTTGGGCAGCCGCTTAAAGGTGCGTTTCTCTCCCGGCTCACGCTGGGTTTCAGCCGTTTGGTTGTTGCCCGCCGCGGTGGGGTCCGGCTCCGCTTTTCCGGTTAAGTTCAACTCAAGCACGTCCTGGTTTTCCAAGCGTTTCCACTCGTAAAGGCGCAAGTCGTTGACCTTGTCTACCTCCACGAAGGTCAGCCCGTCGCCGCTTAATTCCAAGCTGGCGGGCATGACCAAGATGTGCATTGCTTTTTGGTCTTCCAGCAGGGGGAGGCGGTAGATGTTGGTGGCGTCGCTGGGGTTATAAGCGTGGTTGCTGCGCGCCATAATTTGGGTTCGGCCGGGACGCAAGGGGTAACTCAGGCCCGCTTTGTCCCCTTCAAACAGCGGGGACTGTTTCAGCGGCATTTTGCCGCGCCGCGTGCTGACTTCCAAACCGCGGTAACCGGGAATCAGCGGCCATTGGAAGGTGGCGCCCTCGCGGACCAGGGTAACCGGGGGTTTGTTGATGTTGTCCACATTGATAAACATGCCGACGTCCAGGTTTTGATGCTGCACGTACAAGGCCAGTGAGCCGATGGCCGCGCGCGTGTCGGCCGTTTCGGCGTTGTCAAACACCGTGATCACCAATTCGTTTTGAATGTCGGTGAGGCTTTCCGTGTAAACCGTTTGTCCCTTGCGTGCTTGAACCAGAAATTGGCCCGCGGCGAAACTGCCGTCGAATGTAAGCGATACCGTGCCCGAGGCTTCGCTCTCCGCCGCGACCGGGGTCATGCCTTGTTGCAACTGGATCAGTTGAAGCGTATCGGCTTGGCCGGGCCCGCCGTTGGTCCCGTCCTCCAAACGGACCGTAACCGTAAATTCGGCCATGGCCCAGGTGCCGAGCACCAGAAGAAAAGGGATTGTCAAAACCAATCGATGGAACACGCGCATGTTACCTCCAACAAAAACCACCCCATCATACCCGAGTCGCCCCAAAACGGGGACACAACTTGCGTGGACCCTGATTTCCCGTGCTCGCCTACTTTAATATAATAGGACCGCCAAAAAATTCCTTGGGCGCGGAGGGCCGCGAGCGCGGGCGTCATGGTGTGGGACGCCCTTACCCAATCCACGTTCGTCCGCGGGGAATCGGCCGAACCTACCGTGGTTTGTGTGGCCTTGCCGTTCCGGCGCCCTCGGCTTGGGTCCGATCATTCCTCCTGGACAAACGAAAAAGGTGCGCTTCCATCGGCCATTTGGGTGTCCTGTCGCGTGTTAGCCTACGAGGGCTTGGGTAAAAGCCGTCCCTATAGGCTTTTTCTCGCGTTTTGCGCGTCGCCACGACGACCCGATGACCAAGGAGCCCCATCACCCCTCCCGGTTTCCCTTGCCGGATTTCGTTGACCCCCCATGATTTACACTGTAGATTGTGCAGGGATGGAGCCACTGTTGGAACCGGTGGTTGGAGTACGATCATGCAAGCAAAAATTTTTATACCCCTTCTTCTGATCTTCGGTGCAATCGGTTGGTTGCTGACAACCAACATCCAAAATGCCAATTACTTCTATAAAGTCAATGAACTGGAAGGACTCGGCGACCGTGTTTACAACATGAACCTGCGTGTCAAAGGCCGCATCGTCGAGGGCAGCATAAAAAGCAAAATTAACGAACGCCCCGTAATTTTTACCATTCATGAAGAGGAAGCCGAGCTGGTCGTTCACTACATGGGTGAAGCGCCGCTGCCCGACATGTTCAAAGACCGGGCCGAGGCCGTGGTTGACGGTACCATGGGGCGCGACGGCATTTTTGTCGCGAACCACCTGCAAGCCAAATGTGCCTCCAAGTACGAGGCCGGTTTGGATGAGTCCATGGTTGACGGTTCCGGGGCCTACCCGCAAGGCGAAAAACCCGCGGGTTACGGCGATCCCGCCCAACCGGTCGCCCAGGGACAACCCGCCGGCTATGCCGCGCCGAACCAAACCGTTGCCGATCAACCTGCCGCTGATCAAGCGAAAACCGTGCAACAGGCCGCGGTGCCACCGACCGACAGCGAGCAAACCGTCGGGGCCAACGACGACCAATAAAATCCAGAGTGCAATCTCCGGCACCTTGTCGGAACCTTTTCTTGCATCCGCGCGTTGCGGTCCGCTCGGCACCTTCTGTTTGTCCCGACCGCCCTAGGGGAGACACCACCACATGATTCATTTCATCCTTTCCGCCCTAACCGCGGCCACCGGTACGGACGAACCCTCACAGATTCGTCTCGCGGGTGACCACGTCATGGCCGATTTTGGGAACTACGCACTTATGGTCGGCCTCGCGCTGGCCATCTTCGGCACCCTTACCGCCCTTATCGCGGCACTCACCGCTCGCGAACGTTTCCGCAAAGCAACCGTGCGCGCCTTCTTGGCGATGACCCTGATGATTTTTTGCGCGGTTTTTGCCCTGGGCTACCTGCTGCAACACGACGCCTTCCAAGTGGTTTACGTTCAGAGCCACTCTAACCGTCACCTTCCTTGGATATACAAACTCACCGCCATCTGGGGCGGCAGCCAAGGTTCCCTGCTTTGGTGGACCACGATTCTTGCCGTTTACAACCTGTTCTTTTTGTTCTTCATCCGCAAAGCGCCTCGCTTGATGACCGCCTGGGCCTTGTTTTTTGTCGGCATTTGTTTGACCTTCTTTCTCGTCATCAACAACATCGTTTCCAACCCCTTCCAAATTTGGGGTGAGGACATTGCCGGCATGTGGAAAGCCGTGGATCCCCGTGACGGCGCCGGCTTGAACCCACAACTCCAGCATTGGGCCATGATCATTCACCCGCCCATGCTTTACCTGGGTTACATCGGCTTTTTGTTCCCTTTCGCCCTCACCATGGGCGCCTTAATCACCCGCCTCGACGGCCGCGATTGGCTGCCGATGATCCGCAATTGGACCCTGGTGGCTTGGCTGATTCTCGGCGTGGGCATCGTGCTCGGCGGCGCCTGGGCCTACATGGAACTGGGCTGGGGTGGTTACTGGGCATGGGATCCCGTCGAAAACGCTTCTTTCATGCCGTGGCTGTTGGCCACCGCCTTCCTCCACTCCATCATGGCTCAGGAAAAACGCGGCATGTTCAAAATGTGGAACGTGTTGCTGCTCGTCAGCTCCTTCCTGATGTGCATGTTCGGCACCTTTATCACCCGGTCCGGCTTGATCTCCTCCGTTCACGCCTTTGCTGAAAGCGATATCGGCAACTACTTCATCGGTTACATCGTCCTCAACGCCGTACTCAGCGGCATTGTCGTGATCGCCCGTCGCGACCAGTTGGCCGACGACAACCAGTACGAGTCCATGACCAGCCGCGAAGTCAGCCTGCTGTTTAACAACGTACTCTTCGCCGCCTTGTGTCTGCTCACCTTGCTCGGCACCGTTTGGCCCATGATCACCGAGGCGCTGATTCAACAGAAACAAGAACTGCGCCACGGTTATTACAACCAAGTCATGCTCCCGATTTTTATCGGCTTGATGTTGCTGATGGCGATCGGCCCCATTTTGACCTGGAAAAAAACCACCGGCCGCCAAGCGCGCGAACGCTTCATGTTGCCGTCAATTGCGATGGTTGTCGTTTTTGTCCTTTGTCTCGCCCTAAGCTCCGGCCCGCTAATATCCTCCATTTCCTTCGCGGTCCTGGCCTTTCTTTTGGTCACCATCGTTGAAGAGTTTTGGATTGCCGGCCGCCGTCGCGCCAAACGCGCCGGTGAAAATATGGCCGTTGCCATTTACAACTTGATCGCCATGAACCGGCGCCGTTACGGCGGCTACATCACCCACTTCTCCGTCCTGCTGATGGGGCTCGGTATTACCGGTGCCGCTTTCAACCACCAGGACAAAATGGAGTTGGGCATTGGTGAAACCATGGAAGTCGGCGGCTTTCTGTTTCAGGTAGAGAACATCCGCACCGAGGACAACGTCAACTACGTGGCCTACATCGCCGATGTGAACCTGATGAAAAACGGCCGGCCGGTTGAACGATTCGCCCCGGAACAACGCTTTTACAAAGCTTCTCAATCCCAGGCCAGCGAGGTCGATATCCACGTAGGCTGGCTGCGCGATTACTACGTGGTTGTGGCCGGTCCCGCGCCCCAACACACCGACGAACACCCCATCGGCGTGTTCCATATCTACGTGAACCCGTTGGTCATTTGGATTTGGATCGGCACCATCTTAATGGTTGTCGGTACCATGGTGGCGCTGCTCCCGCAACGATCCCGGCGCAAGGTCAAAGCCGCCGTGCCCGCCAACATGGAGGCCGCGTAATGACCATCTTTCTGATTATTTTCCTGACCCTGTTCATTCTCGGCTGGGTCGGTTTCCCACTGGTGCAAGCCGGTCAGGGACGCAGGCTCGACCACGAGCTCTGGGTCGAGCGACGCCGCTCCCTGATGAATTCGCTCGATGCGCTCTATCACAAAAAAGAGACCGGCGAGATTGAGGAAGACGACTTCGTCAACATCGAGGCCGGCATCCTCAAGAACCTGGCCGCCTGCTACCAAAAGCTGGGTGAAGATCCTACCCAAAGCGACGGACCGGCCTGTCACGCGTGTGGTGCTCCCCTCAAGGCAAGTTATCAACACTGTGTCGCTTGTGGTACGCGGGTCGTGCAGGAAACAAGCGCCGAGGCACCCGTCCCGCAACCCGCGGAATCGCTGTCGTGAGTCTTTCGATCCGATTCAGCGAGCTCAGCAAACAATTCGGTGAAACCATTGCCCTGTGGCGGGTGAGTGAACAGCTCCATCCCGGTGACCGTGTTTCGATTCTGGGCCATAACGGGGCCGGTAAATCAACCTTGCTCCACATTCTGGCGACGCTGAGCCGGCCAAGCTCGGGCGATATTTCCTTCTCCTTGGACGGGGAAACCTGCGACAACCCCAAAAAGCTGCGCAACCACCTGACCTTCTTATCCCACGAACCCATGCTTTACCCGGACCTGACCGCCATGGAGAATTTGCGCTTCATCAACCGGCTTTACCAGCGCAATCTATCCGATGCGCAACTGGGTGAATTGCTCGAGCGCGTCGGCATGGCCGATTTTGCGGAACGGCTGTTTCGCACCTGCTCGCGCGGTATGCAGCAACGGCTCAGCTTGGCGCGCGCCCTGTTGCCGCAACCCAAACTCTTGCTGTTGGACGAACCTTTTTCCGGTCTGGACCGCGGCGGCGTCGAACGCATGAAACACCTGTTTTCCAACACCGAAATGAGTTGGATCTTGGTGACCCACCACTTGCGCCTCGGTTACGAATTGGCCAACCGTTTTTGGATTTTGCACCGCGGTCGCATGCTGCACAGCCTGCACAAACGCGATTTGAGTTACGAGGCGTACCTCCGCTTTTGCGAAGGTTCCAGCATGGAGGAAGGCGCGTGAGCGACAACGTCTTCCACGTATTTTCCGCTGTCTTGCGCAAGGACCTGCGTCGTGAGTTGCGCTCCCGGGAAATCTTCATTTCGTCTTTTCTGTTCTCCGTGATTCTGCTCGTCATCATTTTCTACGCTTCCAAAACCAGCGGCGTCCAATTGGAAGCCATGAGTTCGGGCGCCTTGTGGCTGTGTATTCTGTTTTCCGGCACCATCGGCCTGAACCGCAGCCATCAGTCGGAAACCGCCAACGGCTGTTACCGTGCCTTAATCCTCGCACCCGTCGAAGGGGGCTGGTTGTATTTGGCCAAGGTGTGTAGCAATGCCTTGCTGTTGATTGTGATGGAGCTCCTGCTTTTGCCGCTTTTGGTCTTGTTCTACCACACGGATATCAGCAAGAATTTAGGCATGTTGGTGACGTCGCTGGCATTGGGAACCATTGCTTTTACCGCCGTTGGGAACCTGGTAGTGGTGATTACCGCCAATACCCGCATGAAAGATGTGTTGTTCCCCGTCGTGCAGTTGCCGCTGATGGTGCCGACTTTGATTGCCGCCGTCAACGCCACCGAACTGGCGCTTCAGGGGAAAACACCGTCTAATTGGCTCCAGGTCTTGGTGGCGGTGAACGTCGTCTTCCTTTCCGCCGGTTTTCTTCTCTACGATTTTTTGCTCGAGGAATAACATATGAGCCTCAAAGACAAGCTTCTGTTTGCACTCATGTTTGTGGTAATGCAGCTCGCCCTGGTATGGGCTCTGGCGATTGCGCCGCCCGACAAATTACAGGGCGATGTTCAGCGCATTTTCTACTTCCACCTCGGCAGTATCTGGCCAGGGTTTCTGGCGTTTTTTTATGTGCTTTACGGATCGATTCGTTACCTCGTGAGCCGCGATTTGATTTGGGACCGCAAGTCCCTGGTGAGCGGCGAGATCGGCCTGGTATTTTGTTCCATCGTCCTCACCACCGGCCCCGTTTGGGCCAAGCCGACCTGGGGTGTTTATTGGGCTTGGGACGCCCGCCTTACCAGTACCTTGGTGCTTTGGCTCGTCTTTTTCTTCTACGTCAACCTGCGCAACTACATCGACGACGAATCAAAGCGCCCGCGCGTCAGTGCCGTGTTGGGTATTGTCGGCGCCCTGATGGTGCCCTTTGTGTACATGTCGACCCGCATTTTCGAAACCCAACACCCGAAACCCGTCATCATGGGCGACGCCGACAGCGGCATTCGCGATCCCAATATGAACATCGCTTTGTACCTGTCCCTTGCCGCCTTTACCTTGCTTTATATCTACCTGTGGCGTTTGGGCGTCCAACAAATGCTGACCAAAGACCGTCTCAAGAAGTTACGCGGCCGTTTGCTGCGCCTTGAAGGTTTTTAACCACCACGCTTACCAAGGAGTTGTTCCCATGGAATCATCGAGCAATCACATGTTCTACCTCGTTGCCGCTTACACGCTGGTTTGGATCATGGTGAGCGCTTATGTGCTCATTCTGTCCAAAAGAAACCAGGAACTCAAAGACCAGGTCAAAGATTTCGAAACCCGGCTGCGCAAGCAAGGCGTGTCCATCGAGGATTAGCGCCCTTGCTTGGCAAACCGGCCGCTTCTCCCATCTCTTCGTCGTGGAAGCAAAGATTGCAATGTAGGTGGCCGCTTCTAAAGCGAAGTGACAGCTTATCCGCGGACGGGAACCGGAAAAAGCGGGCGTGGCGGCCAATCCGCATCCTCCATTTAGGGTACTTCCCACCATAGCCAAAACATCCCCTTTCCTTAAACGAAGTGACAGCTTATCCGCGGACGGGAAAGGGCAAAAAAGGGTGTGGCGGCCAATCCGTATCTACCCTTCATCCTGCATTCCTAAGAAATAATGAAACCAAACCCAAGCCGCGCCAAAACCGGCGTTACCTACAAACCCATAAAATCCAAAACATCCAGCAACAGGAGGGGGCTTTGACGGCACCGACCATCCATTACGAAGTACACGGCGAAGGGGATCGCGACATCCTGATTTGCAACGGGTTAAGTCAGACTTGTGCCAATTGGCGCGGCATCGCCCGCCGTTTTACCGCCTACCGCTGGATTCTATTTGACGCGCGTGGAACCGGTCGTTCGCCCATGGGCCCCAAGCCGTACCACATCGATGATCATGTCGCCGACTTAACCACCGTTTTGGATCGCAGCGGTGCCGATCAACCCGTGCTGATGGGGTTTTCTCACGGCGGGCGCATTGCCTTGCGCGCCGCCGCCGAGATCGGCGATCGTTTTTCCGGTCTGGTACTGGTCAGTACCGGCGCCAAACAAACCGTCTTGCGCCGTGCTTATGTTCGCTCTTGGTACGAGTCCCTCAAACGCGGCGGCATTAGCGCCATGGCGTGGACCAGCATGCCGACCATCGTGGGTCGCAAGATCCTGGAACGTTTCGAGGATTGGGAGCTGATTGTTAAAGGGACCGTTTCACGGAACAGCGAGGAAGGTTTGAAGGCCCTGTTCGAGGGCATGTTGCGTTACCCGCCCTCCGAGGAAGACGCCGTTCGTATTGATCTTCCCGCCCTCGTGCTGCGCGGTGATGAAGACCCCTTGGTTCGGCGCTCCGATCACCACGACCTGGTTTCCTGGCTACCCGGCTCAAGTGAAGCCTCCGTGCCCGAGACCGGACATACCTTGCCGCTCGAGGAACCCGAACAATTCGTGGAACTTATTGACCGTTTCGTGGCCACGCTAGCTTAAACCTAAAGTGTGCGATTCGGGTGGATGCAATTGTGCAAGTATCGGCGCAGGACGCGCCGAGGGTTGGCGCGAAAGGTGTTGTAAAAAGCGGACCGGGGTCGCGCACGACGCGTACCTGGAAGGTACGTCGCGCATTTTTACTGCACCTGCAGCCCAACGCTTGGCGCAGGACGCGCCGAACCTTGTGCAAGTGCGCCGCCAAGAATCGCTCAATTTAGGTTAAATTACCTCAATCTAATTCCGCCCGTGAGCCGGTTTGCGCGCGGCTTCTAAAAAAATATGGGTACCCGAAACATCAGAACCAAGGCTTTTGCTGGGTCGTAATTACGGGTTGTGGTTAAATGTCTGTTGTTATCCGAGGGGACAGCCCCTTGACGTGGCCGGGCTTCCGTGACTTTGTGATCGAACACGTTGCAGCACGGATTTGGAATGATTTAGAATCCCGATTTGTTTTAGTTTTGGCCTTGATTAGGAGGCGGCGTGGCATTCTGGAAATTATTTGGTAAAAAGAAAACACCGCAGGAATTATTGGTGGCCGGTGATCTCAAGGGTGCCCTCAAAGGTTTCAAGGCGCTGATTAAAGACAAGAAGCAAACCGACCCCGCCTTGTTGATGCAACTCGCCAATGTGCAAACGAAAATGGGGAAGCTGGAAGACGCCAAAGCTACTTATATCCGCGTGGGCGAACACTATGGTGATGCCGGTTTTTTTAATAAAAGTGTGGCCGCCTTCAAGAAAGCGCTTAATTTATTCCCCGACGACCAGGTCATTCTCGACAAACTGGCCTCCTATAATGACAAAGTCCCCAAGTTCATGATTGACGAGCGTTTTTTGCGCAAAATCAACCGCTGGGAAGAAGAAGCCGCCAGTGGTGCCGTTGATCCCGAAACCGTTGAGGCCGCGCGTCGGGCCTACGAAGCGGGGTTGGCCGAGGATGCCGGCGACGCTCGCATCGATACCCCTGATTTGGGGGACGCTTTACCCGGCGAAACCGACCTGCAGGGTGGTTCCGATAGCGCGCTCGACGTTTCCGGCAGCGCCGATCAGGTGGACATCGATATGAGCTTTTTGGATAGCGAGGCCGATGCTTCCTTCGATCCCGCGGCCGACGATGTCGATGTTCCCGCTTTTGAGGAACCCAATCTGTCACTGGACTTTGCGCCGGCTGAAGCCGACGGGGCCTCTGACGGCCCCCCCGAGCGCTTGACCGGCCCCGTGATTCCCGAAATGGACGAATACGAGGATCCTTACGGCTTTACCCGCGACGACGACGAGGACGATCCCCAAGCCGAAGCGCTCGCCGCCCAACAGCCCGACTTTTCTCTCGACGATCAAACGCCGGCAGCGACGGCCGCCGAATCCGAGGCCGCCGTAAGCAGCGAAGTGCCGCCCGACGAGAAAGCGCGCACCATGGCCGGGGTCGAAGCCTTTAAAGCGGCACTGGCCGACAAGGACGCCGATACCGGGCAGCTTCATGCCGCTCGTGCCGCATACGAACCCACCGACATCGATGACTCCGGTAACCGCATGGTCTTTAAAGCCGCCATTGAGGAGACGCCCGTGGCCAAAAAGGTCGACTCCTCTTTTGAATCCGTCGACGACGCCTTGGATTCGTTGTTTGGGGGCGATGATGGTGATGATGACGGTGGTTTGTTTGGGAACCTGGGCCCCGCCGCCTCGCCGGAACCCGCGCCCGAGCCGGAACCCGCGCCTGAACCCGAACCCGCGGCTGCCGCGCCCGCGCCTGAACCCGAACCGGTTGCGGCCACCCCGGCGCCTGAACCCGAACCGGTTGCGGCCACCCCGGCGCCTGAACCGAAACCACTCGCGGGTGAAGACGATGCAACCGACCTCAGTATGACCAGCGAAATTCATTTCCTCGACGATGACGACGAGGATTTTGTCAACCCGTTCGACAGTGCCTCGGAAGAGGAGAACCAACGACACTGGGCTTTGTTCCGCACCATGCCGAAAGAAGTTTTTACCGCTTTTGTCATTGCCCTGGACATGCGCGACTACGAGCCTGGTGAATTCCTGATGCGTCAAGGTGATCCCGGCGGGGAGATGTTCCTGCTTTCCGAGGGGCGCGTGGCCGTCGAAATCGAACAAGACGGCGATTTGGTCAAAGTAGCCGAACTCGGCGAAGGCGACTTTGTCGGCGAGGCTTCGCTGCTGACCGGCGCCCCGCGCAACGCTTCCGTGCGTGCCGACGAACCGACCACTTGCTTGATTCTCTCCGACGCGGATTTGAAGCAACTCACCAAGGATCATCCCTCGGTTATGGAATCGATCAAGTCAATTTACTATACTAGGGTGAGTCAAAACGCCTCGCGTTTCAGCCGTCAGGAACAAACGCAAGCGTAATCGGAGGACAAAAACATGGCGGAAATTGTCGTTTACGGCGACCCCGTATTAGAGAAGGTAGCAGAGCCGGTTACCGTTTTTGATGAAGAACTGGCGCGTTTTGTGGCCGACATGCACCAAACCATGATCAAGGCCCACGGCGTCGGTTTGGCCGCGCCCCAAGTAGGCGTCAGCAAACAGGTCTGCATTATCGACCTCTCTGTCGGTGAAAATCCCGACGATCTCTTTGTCTTGATCAACCCCGAAATTCTCGAGGTGGACGGGTCCCAAAAGGGGGAGGAAGGTTGCCTCAGTTTCCCCGACATCATTACCGTGGTCGAACGCCCCAATTCCGTGAAGGTTCGCGCGCAAAACATTGCGGGCACCACGGTTGAGCTCGAAGCCGAGGGCTTCCTGGCCCGTGCCTTCCTGCACGAAATCGACCACCTGAATGGGGTTCTTTTCACGGAACGCGTTTCCAACTTGAAACGCAACATGATCAAGAAAAAAGTCAGCAAACGCGTCAAGGCTGGTACCTGGAATTCATGAAAATTGTTTACATGGGAACCCCGGATTTCGCGGTTCCCGCTTTACGCGCGCTCGCCGACCGTTATGGGGTGAGCGCTGTTTTTTGTCAGCCCGACCGACCCAAGGCCCGTTCCCGCAAACCCGTCGCTTGTCCCGTCAAGCAGGCCGCGTTGGAACTGGGGATTGAGGTCCATCAACCCAAACGCATTCGCGCCAAAAAATGGGTCCAGTTGCTGCGGGATTTGGCGCCCGATTTAATTGTGGTCGCCGCCTTTGGGCAGATTTTACCCCAATCCATCCTGGACATACCCACCATCGACTGCGTCAACATTCACGCTTCCTTGTTGCCCCGTTGGCGCGGCGCCTCGCCCATTCACCACGCGCTCCTTTACGGGGATCCGCGCACCGGCGTCGGCATCATGCGCATGGAGGCCGGCTTGGATACCGGCCCCGTTTACCGCGAAGCCGCGATGGACATCGACGACACCATCACCCGCGAAGCCTTGGAACAGGCGTTGGCAACCATGGGCGCCGATGTGTTGCTCGAAACTGTGCCTGATCTCAAAGGTATGGAGCCGACCCCGCAGGACGACGCCGCGAGTTGTTACGCGCCGATCATTACCAAAGATATGGGCTGGGTCGACCTGAGCCGACAAAACGCCGAAACCGTGTGGCGAACCGTGCGTGCCTTCCGGGGTTGGCCCGATGTGTACGTCCAGTGGCAGGATCACCCACTCAAGTTGTGCAGTGTGCAACCCGTCACCGATGGGGATGTGACCGGTGAACCCGGTACCTTGGCCCAGGTGACCAAAAAACGGATGCTCGTCGCCTGTGCCGACAACACCTTATTGAATGTGTTGGAGGTGCAGCCTGCCGGCAAAAAGGTGATGCCCATTCATGCTTTCATCAACGGCTACAAACCAACCGTGGGTGAAACCTTGGCAAAAATGCAGCATTAGCCGCCGCTCCTGCGCGAATCAGCGCGCTCCTGCGCGAATCAGCGCCTTGTGCAACCCCGCCTCGCGTGTTCCACGCGGCGCGGGTTTTTTGTTTAATGGATCAAAACGCTTGGATTACGCCCTTTACGGAAAAAAGCGCGTGTTCGCCGATGGTGGAGATCATCATGTGCAGGGGTGCACGCCTTAAGGCCTTCTATTCGCTCCATTCGTTTCGTGCGCGTTTCGATTCGCGATTTGCCGGCATGTGATATCATCGCTAAGTTTGTTATTTGCTCATCTGAATCCTTGACATCAAACACTTTATCCCGTTTTTACCTATTCACCCTTTTTTTCTTTTTACTTATTTCACAACAGCAAGCTGGAGTTTTTCATGCCTCGCCTTGCCCTTTTTCTCTTTTTGTCTGTGCCCATGTTGTTTACTTTCGCGCAGGAAGCCATTTCCCTAGATTTGCAGCCCTATGACCGCTATCAAGCGACGCCGACCGCAACCTTGGCCGGTACCCTGTCACCCGCCGATTCGGTG
>NZ_JAFREP010000002.1 GCF_017377855.1 Acanthopleuribacter pedis | reverse complement strand
GAAAAAATGCCCCCGCTGAACACGGCCGCTTCATCGGCCGCTAGGCCGGGGTATGCCTGGCTCTAACAAAAACGGTGGAACCTGAGATTTCCCCTTGCACTCAAACCCACAACACACTATCTGGGCTGCAACGGCCTGAAAAAATGCTCACCGCACCCACCGGGTGCGCTTCCGCTTTTTCCAAGCCATTTCGCTCCAGATCTTTAACGAAAATCCCACGCTCTTATCGCGCTTCTTAGGGTTCATAGTCACCTGCCGGGCAAATAACCAAAAGAGATAAAGCCAAATCTTATTGATTAACAATTCTCTTTCTCAACCGGTAAATAGATTGTGTATTTGGATGCGTTTCCCCCCATGCATCCTCAGATATTCGAACAAGATGCTCTAGGTCTTTTTCCCAACCCTCTTTTTGATAAAAAACTCTATTTCGTAGGATTTCAAAACCACCTGCCGATCTCCGCCACTCGAAAGGTAAAGAAAAATTTTCCAATGAGGTCTCCCCACGACAAAGCCAATATTCTTTCATGCTAACATTGCCTTGACTAGCATAGACATCACTAATAGTTTTTGCAAAGGCATAAGAGGCCGGGCCTCCTTCACCTTCATAACGAGACATTGTATGATAAGCAAATGTAGCCAAGGACACCGCGTAGTCTTTTTCATTTACCTTCAAGGATATTTCAGCCAGCTTCAAGAATAATAACTCCTCAAAAATGCCTAAACCTGCTTCCTGAACACTTTCATTAAACACATGAGTGAAAATCGGCATAAATTCTTGAAGGCAATCAAACTCGACAGCTGCATCAATAGCTTTAAAGAGAAGCTCTTTAAATTCAATTGAAAATCTCAAGCGTGCATGCCAACCTTTCGTAAAATCGGAAAACACGAGAAGAAATTCACCTTTGTAGCCAGATGTATAAAGTTGTTCCATATAATCCATCTGATAATCAACAAACTGAGAATCTAAAATTCCCGACACTTCACCTTTAGAACCAACACTTTCTCTATATTTTTGATCAGCCAGATCTAAATCGCCAGTCAAAATATAACAATAAGACAACAACCAAACCGCCTTCGTATAGTTTTTCGATCTAATCTTCTGGTGATCCCAACGGGACAAACCCTTCCATATTTTCCTAACTGCTTCACTACCTTTATTATCCCAAAAGCTAACTCTGGCATCTTCGATTAAAAAACGCCCAAAAAGATCATCATCATCTAAACCAAAATCCTCGATACTGTCTCTTGAAACCTGCAACAAATCTTTAGCAACATCCATATCACCTTGAAGTAGGTGTGATTGAATACTCGCTAAAAATGTTTCAATTACAATCAAGGCATTTTCAGGTCGAATGTTCGCATTACGAAAATAAATATCAAATGTATCGAGCGAATTTTCCAAGTTAGCACCTTCAAATTCAATTAAACAAAGCTGGTGTGCCGTTTCCAGAAATTCAACATCTTGAGTGCTGTATAATTCTTCCTTTAAAGCTAATGATGTTTTCAAGCTTTCTTTAGCCTTTCGTGTCTCACCCACACTAAAATAGCTGAGACCTATCGTATGATAAAGTTTTGATTGAGTTAATGGAGATATGGACAACAACGGAATTTCATCATGAATATCATCGAGTTGATCCTCAAGCATTCTTTCTCTTCCTCTTGCTTGAGGCGTTTTCGCTACGAGCAAGCTCTCTATACTTCGATAGCCTTCATGTGCTAAAGAAACTTGTCGATCCATCTCTGCTTTGCTATCACCAGCTAATTTTGCGCCATAAATCACACCAATTAAACCACAAACCACGCCAAACAACGCCAAGAAAAACAGCAGCGAATTTTTAGATCTATTAAGAATTATATACTTAAACGTTGTAATAGCACTTGGTGGCCGAGCATGAATAGGAATTCCCTTCAGGTACCGTTCACAATCCTCGTACAACGACAGTGCCGATCCAAATCTGAGTATCGGGTCTTTTTCAAGGGCTTTAAGAACCAACCAATCAATTTCACCCCTGAGCTGTCGTGCCTTCAACCGATCCCTTCTGTCCACGCCGTTTTTATTTTTCATTGCCAAAGCAATGACTGCTCTGCTCGGAGCCTCAGGCTTCCGCTCACGTATGATCTTAAAAATCCGATCAAGCCCCAAATTTTCCATTTCATGTTCTGATATAGGCAATGATCCAACAAGCAACTCGTAAAGGATCACACCCAACGCAAAAATATCAGCCCGTGCATCAACACGAGCATCGGTCACCATCGCTTGTTCTGGTGCCATGTAACCAAGGGTTCCAACGGCCATTCCCGGCAATGTTAATCTTGTTTGGCTTAGCCTGAAACTAAATTCCAGGTTGGCACCATAATTCGCAGCCTTGGCAATTCCGAAATCAATTATTTTGGGCTGAGGATCGCCTTCTACATCTACGACCAAAACATTTGCCGGTTTTAGATCTCGATGAATAATTCCCTGTTCATGCGCAAAGTGAACCGTGCGACATACCTTAGAAAAAAGTTTAATTCTCTCATTTATTCCTAAATCATTTTCATCACAATACACATCAAGAGGAATCCCTTTCACATATTCCATTGCGAAGTATGGCAAACCATCACGCGTTACTCCCGCTCCATAAATACTCGCAATATTTGGATGGTTCAACATTGCTAATGCTTGAACTTCAAGCTCAAAACGTTTATGCGTTCTAGAACTACCTTGACTCCTTAGAATCTTAACTGCCACTTTCCGTTTTACAGGGGCTGCTTGTTTTGCAAGGTAAACAATACCCATTCCACCCTCGCCTAGAACTTCTTCCAGCTCATAGGGACCCAAGCGTTCTTTTTGAAGAGTCGTATTAAAGATTTTTAGATTAGTAAAGTTGATCGGATCAAATAGAACATCACCTTCACTTTGTTCGTCAGCGAGCAGAAGCCGTTTAACTTCCGAGGCTAAGGCCGTATCATTTAATTCAAGTTCTTCTAGCCACGACCTTAACTCTTCTTCTTTTAATCCACAGGCATACAAAAATGCACTCTCTAAATCGCCCCATTCATGATTATTCAAATTGACACCTCATTTTAGAAGAGCAAATCAGTTTTCAAAAACTGCACCATGTTCACTATGATCGCGTAAATGAAGCGCGGCTCCATCAGTGACCAAAATCACAAAAATACAATTCTCCACATCTCCCTTGCGTTAAAAGTGCTCACCCGACCCTCAATTCTATTTACAGCCCGACATTTTGGGATGCACACGCCCAAAATCCCGGGCTGTAACACACAGAAAATATATACTGTATTTTCTTAATACGCGCGTATATGAACCCGATACGCTTTTTCTAAACAATTCGCTCCATATCTCGCCACATCTCGCACCATTATTTGCGCGATTGCATCCAACCGAATGCTCAAACCTAAGAGGCGCGATAAGAGCCAGGGATTTTGGCTAAAGATCTGGAGCGAAATGGTTTGGAAAAAGCGGAGGCGCACCCGTTGGGTGCGGTGAGCATTTTTACAGGCCGTTGCAGCCCAGAGGTTTAGCCAAAATCACCGCGAGTTATCGCGCTTCTTAGGTCAAAGAGCGGGCTGAATCATCGCCACTTGGTTTCCCAGCCTAACGCGAGCGAGGTGGATAACCGCAGAGACGGCGGTCGAGCAGGCAGCCGGCCAGGTCGTCGCGTAGGGATCGGTCGCGCACGAGGTTGCGTCGCAAGGGGCGGTCCATTTCCAGGTGGAGGAACCACAACCGGCCGCCGTCGGCATGCACCGCCAATGCCTGCTGGTTGCGTGTGCCGCCCAGTTCCATCACATCTTCGCCAAAAACCCGCACCTGGCCCAGTTGGAAACCTTCGAAACAGGCGTCCAGCGACCAGACCGCGGGCGAGGGTGTTTCGCGGCCGTTGCTGAGAATGACGGCGGCGTCGCGGCCCGCCGGGGTGACCCGGTTCATTTGCTCGAAGCCGTGGAGTTGCACGATCACGCCCCGCGACATCACGCTCAAGGCGGCCGCGGTCAGCGCTTGACCATATTGATCGCGGCGGTCGACCCAATCGACGGGGCGGAGATCGGGCAGCACCTCGTAGCGATGGGCGGTGTTCCAGGCGCCGGCCAGCCAGGGGCCCTCCACAAACCAGCGCATGGCGATTTCGCCGGTATCGAGGTCGTGAAAGGCGTGGGGCGCTTGGAGCAAAACCGGCAAGGCGCCGGGTGGGCGAAAGAGGTAGAAGCCACGCCCGAAATTGCGGATGTCGCGCAGCGCCCAGATTTCCCCTTCCCCGACCGCATAGAAGCGGAAGCCGAATTGCCGCCAGGCGACCACCAATCCGCTGTCGCGCTCGCCCGACAGGGTGCGCACGAACAAGGCCTCGACGCGTGCCAACTCCTCGGCGCTCGGTACGCGGGTCGTGACCGCCGCGCTTGCATCCCGCCAGGTTTGTTCAAGGGTTTGGAACAAGGCGTCTTCCTGGGCGAGGAGCCGGCCGCCGGCCAGAAGGAGCAACAGGACAAAAACGCGGCTAGGTTTAGGGCAGGTGGTTGACATGGGCCGAGGTCGTGTCTTGCTCCCGCCAAATTTGGTTGAGCAGGAGGAAATGGTTTTGGCGATCCAAGCTTTCGACGTGCAGTTCATAGTCACCTGCCGGGCAGTCGGATTTGAGCGGCACATAAAACGGGGTCCATTGCCACAGGGCCGTGCCGTCGGCGGCCAGCGCCTGCCGGGTCCGCGCGGGTGCCGCTTGCACCATCAACGCGCGGCGGCGCGCGGTGAATTCACTCGCGGCGACACCGGTGGTGAACGGGCCGGACAGCGTGAGCCGGAGACGGGGTGGTTCTTTGAGATCGGGTCGGGTCAACAACCATCCTTTTACCACACGGGTACCGTTGCCGGGTTTATGAACCTTGTACCGCAATCCGTTTCGGGTGAGTCGGCCGCCCAGGCGCTTGCGTTTAAAAGCGCCGCGCGGTTCGCGCTGGTTGATGAAAAACCGCGCACCGGGATCGTCGCATTCGATCCGTACACGGGATGGACCGGCGGGCATCGGCGGCAGGCGCCAGTCGCCGTGGCGCGCGGCCAAGGTGTGGGCAAAAACGGCTTCATCGTTGCGGAACAAGGTAATCCGGGACGGCTTTTTGGACTCGCGGAACACCACCAGCGCGGGCATGACATCTTTTTGGGTGCCGTCTGGGAAGTGAAGGTCCAAGTCCCGGCCCACCGGGGTTTGGGTGTAAACGGTGCGCAGGGATTCATGGGCGCCGAAGGGTGCCTCCTCGCGCGATAACCAGAGATGGTGGCCCAGCCAATCGCCGTCCGGCAACAGCGATTCCGCCTGCCAGGTGCCGGAATCGTCCGCGGCCGCCTCGGGTTGTTCGACGATTTGCACCGAGACGCGCCGGGCCTCGGCCTCGGGTGGCTGAATGGAGAACCATTGCTGGTTAAAAACGCCCGGTGTTTCTTCGCGTAGCAGCCAATCGCCGGGCTGCACGTAGGCGGCACAATACAGTGGTTGGTCGCTTTGCAGACGCAAGGCACGGGCGCCGGCGGGCAAACGCAGGTAACGGCGTTCGGGTTCATTCAGCGGCGCGGCAGGTTGCGCGCCGGCCGGCAGCCAGGCGTAGGGCGACGGGCCCGTCGCCATTTGCTGTCGACCTTGGTGCAGCACACGACCCCGCGCGTCCAGAATTTGGTAGGTCCACCGGGGTTCGCTTCCTTGCGGGGCGCGCAGGTCCAACCGCAGGGCGGCACCCTGTTCGGCCAAGAAGCGATATTCCAGGGGCGTTTCCCCAACACGGAAATGATCGACCAGGTAACCGGCAACGGGGAGTTCGCTGTTGTTTACCAGCAAACGCACGCGCGCCGCACCCGAAACGCGCAGGCGCAACAGGCCGCCGGCTTGGGTATCAATGACGCGGCTTTCGGCGCCAGGCCGCCAGACCTGTTTTCGTTCACCCTCGCTGCCCGGAACCCAGGTGGTCCCGGTTACCTCGTTTTCTTGGAGCGGGACCACCTGCAAACGGACATCGGTTTCGTCGCCGCTCAAACGCCAGGCCAAGGCGCGACCGGGTTCCAGCACGGTGCCGACGGGAACCTCGCGCGACTCGGGTTGGTTGGCCTCCTCAAGGCGCGCCCCGTTCAGGGCGTACAACATGCGGGTGCGGAAATCCCGGCCCTGAATCCCGAGTGGGCCGACGGGTCGGCGACGCCGCTGCATCAGGCCCGCCCGTTCCTCGGCGGTCAATCGGGACGGCGGGTAAACATTGCCCTTGGCCATTTCGCGACGTTGCGCGGGCGAGGCCCGTTGCCATTGGCGGCGGGCCTCTTCCGGGCCGAGCAACGCCTCGGCGTAACAGCGCACCACGAGGTGATCCACGGCGGCGTCGTGTTCCGCCAAACGCAAGACGAGTTTGGCGGCACGGCCGACCTCGGCGGGCGGCGTGGGCACGGCGGCACGGGGATCACTGGGCAGCAGACGCGGGTTTTCAAAGAACAGATGCTGGTGGGCGGTCTCGGCGACGACGCGCGCACGAAAATGGTAAACCCCCTCGTGCAGCACCAGGCCGCCACGGTCATGCCATGCGTAGGCCAGGGCAAAACGCGGTTCCACCGGGCCGACTTGTTCGGCAACCTGATCGCGGCGAACCACCCCGTTCACCACCAACCGCATGGTTTGGGTTTGCGCGGGGAGCTGAAACTCAAGCCGCCCTTCCGGCAGCAAGGCATAGGTCAAACTGGGGGTGGCGCCGCGGGTGCGCTGGTAATTCTGACCGGCGCCGGCGGGCTCCAACCACCGCAGATCACTTTGGACCAACACCCAGATCACGAGCCCACCTATCATCAAAAAGACCCAGCGAATAAGGGTTCTCACAATGTCCTCCCCAGGATCATGCCGGCCTGGCGCTGGGCGAATCGGCCGCTAACCAGGTTGTCCTCGGCCGTCAGCGCGGCACCTTTCCCGTCATTGTTAAGGTTGACCAGCAGGAGCGGCCGGTCGGCATCGTCGTACACGGCCAAATACCCGAGGCGGGTCGCCAAATCCTCGCAAAACGCGAGTTGGTAACCCTGACGGCGCAGCGCGGCCAACACCAACATATCGCCGGTGGCTTGGTAAGCGCGCACTTGCTCGGCCAGGTCGGGTGAAACCGAACGCGGCGACCATGTGGGGCGCCACAGACTGAAGTCGCGTTCCTGGAAGGGTAAATCGAGGGCGCGGTAACGGTTCATCTCGGCGGCACGCAGTCGCGTCTCGCGGAATTGGCGACGCAAGGCGGGCGAAAGCCAAAGCACGGCCAAGGAATCGCCGGGGCTTTGCGCCAAGTACCGCGCCTGGTAAAGGTTGTGAACTTCCAAACCCACGGCGTCGGCTTGGCCGTCGACCTGCACGGCCGATGCCGCGGGCCAGGGCGCCAGACGCGTGAGCGCCTCGGGCAAAGGCGGCCGACCGCCGGCGGCGTCGAGGCTGTCCCAATACACGGCAACCGAGGCGGGCTGGTTACCCCGGTCGCGACGCGCGCGGACCTGGAGCACGCGGGCGGCCCGCGGACTTTCGCGCAGAAGGACCTGGTGGGCGATGTTGTACAAGGTGCGGCGGTTCTCCCAACGGGTCACATCGCGGTTGCGGCCGTCGCCGGCGTCGCGATCATCACCGACCAGCAAGGTATCGGCACCCAGGTCGTGGAACAGATCAAGGGCAAAAGCCAGGCTCCCACTTTCGGTGAAGGGGCGCGGTACCTGCACGTGGAACCCACTTGCCCCACCCTGGCGGACCACCAGGGTCGCACCTTTGCGCGTGGCGCGACGAGGATGCAGCACCCAGGCGAAACGGCCGTCGCCGGCGCGCACTTGGCTGAGTTGGTAACCGAGTGAAGCGGCTTGATCGGCGGGGTTGTGGTCGGCTTCGGCGCCCTCGGGCTGGAACAAAAACTGACGCAGCAGCGGGGTCAGCAATTCGGTATCACTGAACTGGGTTTCTTCCAGCCGCAACAAACCGGATTTTTTAGGGCGAACCTCGGCGGCGCGCCCATGGCGTTGCGACAAAAAGGTGCTGAGCCCGTGTTGCACCTGCCGGACCGAGGCGGCGCGGCGATGGCGTTGACGCCGTACCCAACGGCGCAGGGCGGCGGGTTCCGAGGCGACCTGAACCGCACCCTCCGGCAACGGCGGCAAGCCTGAAGCGGCGACACTCCACCGCAACGGGGCGCCGTCAAACAACCGCGTCAGCTGTACGGCGTCGAGGGCGGGATGCAGGCGGGCCGAGGTGGTGAGCTGATGGTCCGTGCCGTCGCTTTTGCCGCCGACCCGGATCAGGGCCAAGCCGTCGTCACCGCCGACGCGGTGCAGCATCTGGGTCACCGCGTGATCGCCGCGACGGGCCAAATCGGCGTGGACGATAAAACGTTTGGCTTTGAGTTTGGCGGCCAGCAACACACCGGCCTGAAGGGTTTCCGGGCGCGGCACACTTTGCGCGACCTGGACCACCATGGCTTCGGTGCCGCGGCCGTCGAGCACCAACGCAAAAGAGCGGCGCGACGGATCGGCGGGCGTGAGCAGCACATAGCGGTTTTCCAAGCGCTGGGCCTGGAACCCAAAATGTTCGGCACGGTGCAGTTGGGCCACCAAGGCGGCCCGGTTGGACCATTGGTTGGCGGTTTCCAGTTCCGCCAGCCAGGCCGCCGCGCCGTCGGGATCGTCACCTTCCAAAAGCAGGCCCTTCCCTGGTTCGGCGGCGGCCTGGTAAAAATACGGCTTTTGGCTGTACAGCGCTTCCATCAAGCCGCCCTGTAATGCGGGAACCGCTTGATCGGCGCGGTTGACCACCGCCTGCTTGGCGGGCAACACACCCAACAAGGCGAATCCGATCACGTTGGCGGCGACGGCACCGTAAAAGGCGGTTTGCAAGGTGGCGCGACCCATTTGCAGCACGAGCGATTTCTCGTACATCTTGACGGCGACCAGGGTTGAGAGCATGTAGCCAAACCCAAAGGCATCGGTCACTTTAAACTCGGGCCACCACCAGGCGAGGGCGATGCTGACCAACACCTTGTAAGCAAAGGACAGGTTAAAGAAAAACAGGATTTTGCGCCCGCCCTCCAAGTTGACCGAACGCATCAACGGCGTCTGCACCAACAGGCGTGCGGCACCGACCAGCAGCACGGCTTCCAGGAACGAAAGCACGATTTTTTCCGGTTGGTACCACTGCAAGGCGAGCAGGGCCGGAATCAAAATACCGTTGAATTCCCAGCCGTAGCGCTGGTTAAGACGACTGGCGATGAGCGCGGTGGTCACCAAAATCATGTAGGCCTTGGGCGTGCCCATAATCGACGCGGCCAAGTCCTCGTAAAGGTAGGCAACGTTGCCGAGGGTGAAGTTGGTAAACGGCAGCAGCACAAAACGCACGATCAAAAAGGTGGTGAACAGGTTGCCACCCAGTGAAACCAGCCCCCCGCGCAGTCCTGGCTTCCAGAAGTGGTTGGCAATCAGCGCCACGATAATCAGGCCAAAGCTGTGGAGCTGGGCGCCCAATTCCAAGGAGAGCTGCCAATGGCTGGTGAGCCACGAGGCAAACAAAGGTAATAGCCAGATATCAAAGAG
Organism: Acanthopleuribacter pedis; assembly: GCF_017377855.1. Taxonomy (GTDB): domain Bacteria; phylum Acidobacteriota; class Holophagae; order Acanthopleuribacterales; family Acanthopleuribacteraceae; genus Acanthopleuribacter; species Acanthopleuribacter pedis. Next base: position 534,536 of record NZ_JAFREP010000002.1, on the reverse strand, counting down.
GATGCGGGTAAAAATGCTCGCCAGCACCAGCGCGAAGAAGCGTTCGCGGCCGAAGACAAGGTGCCACCAGCCGAGGCGCGCGGGCACGGCAAAAATCAGCCGCACGAGCAGGTAGGCGGCCACGCCTTCGATGAGAATCACCGCGACGGACACGGGTTTTAGCACCAACAGGGGTACCAAGTAACCGGGAACGACCAGGCCGGACAGCGACCAGCCGAACCGTTGATTGAAGTACACCACCACCATGGCACCGATCCAGACGGTGGTGATGACCGACTCGGCCAAACCGGCGCTGGGGAACAGATGCAACGGAAACCATCCGCTGAATTCCATGGATCACCTCACATGCCGGCTTGCACGCGGCGCGGCGCGGGCAGCTTGGCCGGGGTTGAGGCGGCGCCCTCGCGACCGTGGACCAGGAACAACTCGAGCAGCGCGGTGTGGGCACGCATGGGAATCATACAGGCGGCGTCGACATGGAAACCGAGCAGGCGTTTCAGGCGCGACCAAGCCCCGTTTTCGTCGATTTGCTGATCGAGCCAGCCCGCGAGCGTGTCGGCGACGGCGGCCAAACGGGCCGCGTCGCTTTGTTCGGCATCCGCCTCGCGCGCCGCGGGCAGGCCGATCAGGAGGAAGCCGAGGCGGCGACGACCGGTGGTCAGCGGGATCAGCCACTGGGCCTCACCCTCGCCGTCGGCCATGAAGTGGTCGACCCGTTGCGGCGCCAGATTGCGCAGCGCGTGGCTGTAGGGCGGCAGTTCGGGGTTTTGGTTTTGGGTGGTGACGGGCACGGCGCCGTCCCCGAGCAGGGCGCGTTGGACCAAACGGCCGTTGCGCAATTCCAACAACAGGCCACGCGCCCGCGGCAAAGCCAGGCCCAGCCATCCCGCCGCCCATTGCCAGGGATCGCGGTGGTGGAGTGCCTCACGCGGCAGACAGCGCTGGACCATCGCGGCGAAGTCCAATTGGAACAGGCGCACCCGTTCGATCATGAGGAAGTACCGTTGCAGCAGGCACACCGCGAGCAGGACGGCCAGACAGAGCAGCATGTCGCCGAGCGGTAGCCACAGATCGAAAGCGGTCAGGCACGCCCAACTGAGGAACAGGGCGCTGTTGGCAAACAGCAGGGTCACCTTGAGGAAGGCGCGGATGTAGAGGAACTGGCCGGCGGCGGCGATTAAGATCATGCCCGCGAGGACGAGGGCGAGCCGTTGGAGCGGCGACGGCAGGGTGATCCAGTTGCCGTTGAGCAAGGCACCCAGGCCGGCGGCGAAGAGGACGTCGGCGTCGTGGGCGGTGCCGTCGGGAAGGAGACGTCGCGCGGCGGGCCGGTAACGGGCGTCGGGGGGTGAAACCACCACCCAACTGGAACGCAGGGTTTCGCGCGGCACACGGCCGGCGAGTAAGTGGCGATAGGTCGCGGCGGGAACGGCGGCGGGTGCGGTCGCCGGCGCCAAGGAAAACCAAGGCGGCAAGGTTACCCCGGTCAGATCCCGGTAAACCTGGGCGGCCTGCTCGCGGTCACGGCCTGCATCCAACGGGGACAGCGGTTCGGTAAAAGCGACCTTCCCGGATTGGGCGGCCTGTTGAAAAAAGGCGGGTTCGGCGTCGGGCCGAAACAGGAACACGACGCCGCGCGGTTCGGCCTCGAGGATGCGGTTCATTAATAAGGACCAGTCGGGTGTGTCGGTGGTCTGCCGATCACCCAAGAGCATGACCTGCGCCGAGGCCTGGGTGGGCGCGGGCGTGAAGAGGGCGGCGTACTGGCGTAATTTTTGGTTAACGGCGGTGCCCCAGCCCGAGATCACGAGCAGGGCGAACACCAGCAGGCCGGCCAGCAGCGGTTTTAGAGAAACCACACCCTGGTGCCGATCCAAGCCGGGATTTAAGAGGTAAAGCATTGTGGGCAGTTGATTCATTTGGGTTCCACCTTGCAAGCAGCAGGAAACATGTGCACTTCCTCCCGCTACGCACCCCGTGAAAAAGCCCCCCACACCTGGCCGCCGGAGCGTGACCCGGCTCACGCGATTCGCTTTCGGTGTAAGACCGCGACACCTTTGGGCGGCGGTCCGCCGCGCCCTGTAAGCGGGTATGTCTCCCGCGCGACGAACAGATCGTCGGCGAAGATGACAAATTTAAAGAACGAATGTTCTATATTTTTAGATTTTTCTGATCGCCACCCTACCCTCTCAAGTCACTCATTTCTAGATTGTTGAATCATTTCATGCAGGTTCACACGCAAGGCATTCGCTATTTGTTTACGTTTATTTATTGACTGATTGTTCTTAAAACCTTATCTTGGTTTCATTCAGGAACGATCGTTCCGCATTTTTTGAGAGGGACTCCCCATGACTGAACCCGCCGCCCCTGGATGGATCACCCGTTACGCCACGGCCGTCATCCGTTTCCGTTTCCCGATTTTGGTGTTTGGTGTGATCGGCGTTGTTTTGCTTGCCACCAACGCAACCGCCCTGGTCATCAACGACGACTACCGCTATTTCTTTAATGACGACGATCCGCAACTATTGGCCTACAACGATTTACAGGATACCTATAACAAAAATGACACTATTTTGTTTGTGGTGGCCCCGAAACAAGGCGGCGTGTTTGAGCCGGACACCTTGGCCGCGATTGAAGCGTTGACCGAGGCGGCTTGGCAGATTCCTTTCGCGACCCGCGTCGATTCCATGACCAACTACCAACACACCGAGGCCGAGGGCGACGAGCTGATCGTGGCCGACTTGGTGGAGGACGCCGCCTCACTTAGCAGCGAACAGCGGGCTTACGCGGCGGGAATCGCCACGACGGAACCCTTGTTGCGTCACCGGCTGATCAACCCCGCAGCCACCGCCACCGGAATCAACGTAACCCTAGAATTGCCAGGAGTGAAGCAGGGGGAACAAAGGCCTGCCGTGGCGCGGGCAAGGGAGATTGCGGCGACGATGGGCGACCAATTCCCCGGGGTGGACATCCATCTAACCGGTATTTTGATGCTCAACAACGCCTTCGACGAAGCCGCGATGCACGACATGGCCACCTTGATGCCGTTGATGTTCGCCGTGATCGCGCTGGTGATGGCCTTGTTGCTGCGCTCCGTTTCCGGGACCGTCGCCACCTTAACCGTGGTCGGCCTGTCCGTCATGGCGGCGATGGGGTTCACCGCGTGGTTGGGGATTCCCATGTCGCCGCCGTCTTCGATTGCACCCACCTTAATTATGACGCTGGCGGTTGCCGACAGTATCCACATCATTGTCAGCATTTTGCAGCAGATGCGCGCCGGGTCCGACAAACAGACCGCCATCATTGAGAGCCTGCGGTTGAACATGCAACCCGTGTTTTTGACCAGCTTGACCACCCTTGTTGGGTTCCTCAGCTTAAATGCCTCGGCCGTGGTGCCGCTCAACGATTTGGGCAATATTACCAGCTTTGGTGTGGCCGCCGCTTTTCTGATGTCGGTCACGGTGTTGCCCGCCTTGGTGGCGATTTTGCCCTTGCGGGTCACAGCGCGCGGCGAGGAGAGCCCGTTGATGGACAAGCTGGCCGACTTCATTATTGCCCGGCGGGGACCGGTTTTGGCGGTCTCGGTTTTGGTGGTGTTTGGTTTTGCCGCGATGATCCCCAACAACGAACTCAACGACGAATTTGTGAACTACTTCGATACCGACATCCCCTTTCGCGCCGCCACCGATTTTACCACCGAGCACTTAACCGGCATTTACCAAATCGAGTTCTCGCTGCCCGCGGCGGAGACCGGCGGGATCTCCGAACCCGATTATTTGCAAACCATTGAACACTTCGCGGGCTGGTACCGCGCGCAAGCCAAGGTGGTTCATGTTGACGTGCTCAGCGATACCATGAAACGCCTCAACAAAAACATGCACGGCGGCGACGCGGCGGCCTATACCCTGCCCGCCTCGCGCGAGCTCTCGGCCCAGTACCTGTTGCTTTACGAAATGTCGTTGCCCTATGGGCTCGATCTCAACAACCGCATCGACATCGACAAAGCGGCGACCCGTTTCGTGGTCACGGTCGAAAACGCGAGTTCCCAGGAGATGCGTGACCTGGTCGAATCAGGCGCGGCTTGGTTGCGCGCCAACGCTCCGACCCACATGCAGGTCACCGGTTCCGGCATCCCGGTGATTTTCTCCTACCTGACCCTTGCCAACAGCATCGCCACCTTCCAAGGCACCCTGCTCGCCTTCCTGCTGATCACCCTGACCCTGATCATCAGCCTGCGCAGTTTCAAATACGGACTGATCAGTCTGATTCCCAACCTGGTGCCCTCGATGGTGGCTTTTGGGATCTGGGGCCTGGTGGACGGCCAGGTGAATTTTGGGCTGACCGTGGTTTCCGCGCTGAGCATTGGGATTGTGGTGGACGACACGGTTCACTTCCTGAGCAAGTACCTGCGCGCCAAACGGGAAAAAGGTTTGGATACGGAAGGCGCGATTCGCTACGCCTTCGGCACGGTCGGCCGCGCCATCACGGTGACGACGCTGGTGTTGATCCTCGGCTTCATGATCATGATGCTGTCCGACTTCGCCATGAACGAGGGCATGGGCAAATTAACCGCGATCACCCTGGCCCTGGCCCTGATCACCGATTTCTTCATGCTGCCGGCCCTGCTGCTGGTGTTGCAGCCCAAAAACGAAAAAGCAAGCGCCCCGGCTCGCCCGGTCCCCGCCGCCTAGCATCAGCCGATCCGCCGCCGGCGGTTTGTAACCGCGGGGCAACCCGCCGGCGCCCCACCAACCACTCGCCCAACCATAAAAACAGGAGTTTTTCCCAATGACCAGCTTGCTTTTCACCTTGCTTCTTTTCGCCAACCCCATCGACATCGACGCCCAAGCGGCCCAACGCGGCCTCGAGATCGCCCAAGAAGCGGACCGCCGCGACACCGGTTTTGGCGACAACGTTTCCAAAATGGACATGATCCTCACCAACCGCAAAGGCAAACAGAGCACCCGTCACATGCGCAACCGCGCCTTGGAACAAGCGGACGACGGCGATAAGTTGTTGATCCTGTTCGACCATCCCCGCGACGTCAAAGGCACCGCCTTTTTGGCCTTCACCCACCGCGTCGGTCAGGACGACCAATGGCTGTACCTGCCCGCGCTGAAACGGGTCAAACGTATTTCCTCAAGCAACAAGTCCGGCCCCTTCATGGGCAGTGAATTCGCCTACGAGGACCTGACCTCGCAGGAGGTGGAAAAGTACCGCTACGCCTACGAGGGCGAGGAAACGGTGGACGGGCAGGCCGCGTTCAAGGTGACCCGCTTCCCCAATGATCCCGATTCCGGCTACACCCGCCAAATCGTGTGGTACGACCAGGCGGAATACCGCATCTTGAAAATCGCATACTACGACCGCAAGGACAGCTTGCTCAAAACCCTGACCTACCACGATTACCAACAGTATTTGGACAAATTCTGGCGTGCCGACCGTTGGCTGATGGTGAACCACCAAACCGGCAAAAAAACCGAGCTGGTGTTCCACGCATACGCCTTCCAAACCGGGCTCGGCGACCGCGATTTCGACCAAAACAGCCTGAAGCGTGCCCGTTAAGATGGGGTTCAGGTTCATGCGCCCCATCCGAAGACAAGCCTTGTTCGTGTTTCGCACGCTTTTTCCAGAATCCGCGATCAAGGTGCTGACGGCGGCCCTGCTGCTTTCGGTTTCGTTCCCGTTCCTACAGGCGGGTGAATGGTCCGGCCAAGCGGCGCTGGAAGCTTTTGGCTTCTCGCGCGGCGGGTCCGAGCCCCAACAAGAAAACACGGCCTTCAGCGTCTTTGTTGAACCCGAGTACTACCACGCCTGGGACAACGACCGCCAATCCCTGACGGTGAAAGCCTTTTTCCGCTACGACACCCAAGACGCGGAACGCACCCACGTCGATGTGCGCGAATTGACCTGGCTGCGCGCGGCGGACAGCTGGGAATGGCGCCTGGGCGTGCGCAAGGTGTTTTGGGGCGTGACGGAATCCTTTCACCTGGTCGACATCATCAACCAAACCGATTTGGTCGAGAACCTCGACGGTGAAGAAAAGCTCGGTCAACCGATGGCGAACCTGGCTTGGATCAACGACTGGGGCACGGTCGACCTGTTTCTGCTGACGGGGTTCCGCGAGCGCACCTTCGCCGGCGCCGACGGTCGTTTGCGCGGCGGCACGGTGGTCGACAGCGATTTGGCCCATTACGCATCGGGCGCGGAGGACCAACGGCTCGACGCGGCGATTCGTTACCAGCACAGCGTGGCAGCCTGGGATGTGGGCGTTTCTCATTTCCACGGCACCTCACGCGAGCCGCTGTTCACACCGGTGGCGCGGGACGGCGCGGTGGTGTTGGCACCCTATTACCCGGTCATCGATCAAACCGGCTTGGATGTGCAAGGCACCTTCGGCAGTTGGTTGCTGAAGTTGGAAGGCGCCTATCGACACGGTTTTGGCGAAACCGATTTCGCGGCGGCGGTGGCGGGCTTCGAGTACACCTTTTTCGATGTCAAAGCCACGGGTTTGGATATCGGGGTGCTGATGGAATTTTTGTGGGACGAGCGCGACGCGGCGGCGACCCATCCCTTCGCGGACGATGTGTTTGTGGGCACGCGCTGGGCGTTAAACGATACCTGGGACACGACCTTTTTGGGCGGCGTGGTCTGGGACCGCGAGAACGCGGGCCGTTTTTGGAACCTGGAAGCGAGCCGGCGTTTGAGTGATCAGCTCAAGCTCAGTTTGGAGATGCGCACCTTCAGCAACACCGAGTCACCGGATTTGCTTCACGGTTTCCATCGCGACGACCACCTGCGTTTGGAACTGGGTTACTTCTGGTAAGCGGCCGGGTCGGCTAAGATAGACGGTAGTTTTGTGGAGGAGACGGTTGATGGGACGAGGCAGACCAATCGGTTTTGATCGCGAGCAAGCGCTGGACAAGGCGCTGATGCACTTTTACGAACGGGGTTACCATGGATCGGGCATGTCCGATTTGGTGGAGACCATGGGCATCGCGCGACAGAGTTTGTACTCGGCCTGGGGCGACAAACGCGGTTTGTTTATGGAAGCGGTCAACCGCTACGGCCACGCGCAGGAAGTGATGATCCAAGAAATTTTGGACCGCCCCGGTTCCCCCCTGCAAAACATAAGAGACGTGTTCCAAGTGATGGGTCAAATCGCGCTGGACCCGAACAGCCCGGGCTGTTTGGTGGGCAACACCATCGCGGAGTTGAACGAGGCGGATGAGGAAATCAAAAGGATGCTGTTGTCGCACTTCGAAACCATTACCGCCGCGATTCGGGCGACGCTGGTCCGCGCCAAGGAAGTGGGCGAGTTGCCGCGCGGGGTGAATGTGCGCGCAATTGCCAGCACCTTTTGCTGCATCGCCCAGGGCCTGTTCATCGCCACCAAGCTGGAAGCCGACCCCGAAATGGTCAAGGACGTGCTGGACACGGCGATGTCACTGCTGGAGTGAGGGTTTGCATCGTTGGTGTCGTGGCTTTAGGTCGCGAACCGTTAACAAGCGCATTAGCCGCAACGGCGGCAAGGAGTTCCAATCCTTGTTGTAGTGGATGTAGGTCACTAAGGTGCCGTTACTTGGTGAGACCACGGCCGCGCTGGAGTTCCAATCCTTGTTGTAGTGGATGTAGGTCACTAAGGTGTCTTTGTGGACGGGAAACCCGTCAGGATCACAGTTCCAATCCTTGTTGTAGTGGATGTAGGTCACTAAGAGTGTCCCACCTATTTCACAGCAAGCGCGGGTTTAGTTCCAATCCTTGTTGTAGTGGATGTAGGTCACTAAGAATCAAAATTTGTTGAACATTGTCGCCGGTCATTGGTTCCAATCCTTGTTGTAGTGGATGTAGGTCACTAAGAGCTATTTTTTGGAAGTGCTTTACTTTCTGGCGGTTACGGCGAAAAATCTGTTGGATCTTTTGGCCTTTTTTGGGGCGAATCTACCGGAAAACACCCTGTTTTACCTCCCAAATCGCGAGTTTTTTCTTTGCTAATTCGTTGATTTGCTTCATCTTAACGCATCTCTGACCGCTTGGGTTCGGAAAGTTTGCCTCGTTCCAACATTTTTTCCACGACGCGTGCACCCATCACAATCACAGCCCCGCCCCAAAAAACCAAGCCCTCTCCCGCCGGGATGAACCCCGGCGCTCGCCTTGGTCCGACCCCTCAGGCTTTGCGGCCAAGCATGCAAGCAAGCCACACCCACGTTTGAGGCCGATCCCATCGCCGCTTTACCCCCATTGCGCCACCACCGCCTGTTCCCTCGTGGGCATTGCTCCCCATTTAGCGCACGTGCCCTGGCTCACGGTTATTTTCCACCCTGGAACCTATGATTAGCTGCGATTCAATGATTATCTATCGCTATTTTAGTGTCCGCTCCCCTATCGCTCAGCGCCAGAAGGTGCCCCACCGGCGCCCCGGTCGTGGTCGGCCCTCCCCTACCGATTGCACCAACCCATAAGGATGGTTCCATGAGACGCGTGTTGCTTGCTTGCCTATGTTTATGGTCGTGCCTGTTCGTTTCCGCCGCGACCCCTCAACCCAAAAAAGGGCTCGACCTGCCCAACCCCATTGTTTTTGTCGCCCAGGTACCGATCCCCAACGATTTCGTCACCATCGGCGCCACCTTCGGCCATCACCGCGCCACCATGTCCCTGGTCGGGCGCGGCGGCGATTTGTACATCCGCTACACCGACGGCTCGGTCCGCAACCTGACCCGCGCCGCGGGCCTGGGCAACAACGGCCTGCAAGGCGCCGCGGCCATCAACGTGCGCGATCCCATCGTCCACTGGGACGGCCAAAAAGTGTTGTTCAGCATGGTCGTCGGCGCACCCGAACAGTTCCGCTACAACGATTATTACTGGCAACTTTACGAAATCACCGGGCTGGGCCCCAACGACACCCCCGTCGTCACCAAGTTGCCCAACCAGCCGGAAACCTACAACAACATCCAACCCTGTTACGCGCCCGACGACAGCATTATTTTTGTCTCTGACCAGCCGCGCGACGGCAGCCGCCACCACTACCCGGTCCGCGATGAATACGAAAGTACGCCGACCCCCACCGGCCTATGGAAATTGGACCCGGTCAGCGGCAACGTCCACATCCTCAACCACGCGCCCTCCGGCGCTTTTAACCCGATCATCGACAGCGACGGCCGCGTGATTTTCTCCCGCTGGGACCACCTGCAACGGGACCAACAGGCCGACGGGGGAGTGGCCAACCAGGTCCCCACCACCCAGGGCACCTTCAACTATGCGGATGAAAGCGCGCAGGCCGCGCGCCTGCCCAACCGCGACGAGCTTTTTCCCGAACCACGGGCCGCCCGGTCCGATTTGCTGCAAGGCACCAACTTGGTGGGCCACAGCTTTAACCGCTTCTTCGTTTGGCAAATCAACACCGACGGGACCGGCGAGGAAGTGATCAACCACATCGGCCGCCACGAAATGATCAGCTACTTCGCCCAGGTCTTCAACGACGACGGCGGAATTTTCGAATTCATTTCGGCGGTGTCCGGTCGCTTCAACGAACGCCCGATCCGCAACCTGTTCCGCCCACGCGAGGACCCGACCCGTCCCGGCACCTTCTACGCGATTGATGCGCCCGAATTCGGCACCCACGCCGCCGGCCAGGTGGTGATGTTCCAAGGAGCGGCGGGGGCGAACCCGGACCAAATGCCGTTTAACTATGTGACCCACCGCGACACCGCCAACACCGCCGACCAGCCGAGCAACAACCACTCCGGCCTCTACCGCGACGTGTTGGTCCTCAGCGACGGCCAAGTCCTGGCCGTGCACACGCCGGAAACACGCGGCGACACCAACCTGGGTTCCCGCGCCAACCCACTCTCCCGATACGATTTCCGCATCAAACTGCTGCAACCCGCGGGCGAGCACCAAACCGCGGGGGCGGCCATCACCAACGGCATCAACGAAACCCTTTCCTACTACGACCCCGACGTGTTGGTTTCCTACAGCGGCGCCCTGTGGGAAATGAGCCCGGTCGAACTGGTGGCAAGCACGCGGCCGACACCCCACACCGATCCGGTACCCGAGGTGGAACGCGGCGTGATCACCCAGGCGTCGGTCAACATGGAAGCGCTGCAACAGTGGATGGTCGAACGCGACCTGGCCCTGGTGGTCAGCCGCAACGTGACCACCCGCGACGCCAACGACCGTCAGCAGCCGTTTAACCTGCGCGTGGCCGACACCAACACGCAAACCCTGGGCGACGACGGCCAAATCTACGACGTGCGTTACCTGCAATTTTTCCAAGCGGACCACGTGCGCGGCGTGGGCGGCACGGAGGACCCGGCACCGGGCCGACGTGCCATCGCCCAGTTCATGCGTGAACCGGAAGAGCCGGCCAACCCACCGGGCGCGACCAACCCGCCGGGCAGCGTCTTGCTGGGCAACGACGGTTCGATGGCGGCCTTTGTGCCGGCGCGCCGCGCGTTGTCGTGGCAACTGACGGATCCCCAGGGTGTTCCGGTCGTGCGCGAACGTTTTTGGCTCACCTTCCAGCCAGGCGAGATTCGGGTATGTGCCTCCTGTCACGGGGTGAACACCGCGGACCAAGCGGGCAACCCCGAACCGGTCAACGAACCCGAGGCACTGCGCACGCTGCTGCAATACTGGAAATCGAACCAAGCCTGCGTGGCGGACCAACGGGACCGCGACCAAAACCTAAGCGTGAATGTGCTGGATGCAGCGCTGCTGGTGAACGCCGTCCGTGACAACGACACCAGCCACGACCAAAACTGCGACGCGGTGGTAAACAACGACGACGTCCGCCGCTGGTGCGCCGGCTGGCTCAGTTTGTAGGAAAGCCAAGAACCAAAAAAGAAGATTCCTCCCATCTAGAAAACGCGCTTCTATTTAGAATTTGGTAACCATTTTTTGGGTTGGCCGTTCGGTCAACCCAAAAGCGCTGTTTTTCCACCGAAGGAAACACAAAAAAATATCCTATTTTTTAATTTGACATTAACAAACAAAAAGTGCCACCATGGCTCAACTACTTTTTCTGACCTCATGATCTCAACAACTGAAGTCCTGTTTGAATTCATCCAGAGCGAATCAAGCGTTATTTGGCCTAAATAGCTTGATTTTTTGGGCCTTCATTTCTCCACTATCCATGTTATGGAGTTAGATTATGATCCGTCGGGTTACGCTGTTCTTATTCTTGATTTCCCTTTCAATGTTTGGATGGCGGTTAAATACCAGCCAAGGTCAGTTACCAATTTATTTAAACCAAAGAGAAGCCCCACTTGTTCATAACTGCTCATGCCGATGCGCTAAAATGAAGTTCATATGCAAGCAATATTTCTGCGTTACAGAATCATTTTTCTTTAAGCGCTGCACAATTATGTTTGGTGACGATTGTACTACCGACGGACTCGGCGATCCGTGCATTGACTTTTTGACCATGTTTGAATCATTATGCACACCACAGTAAAGTTATTTAATATCTACTTCAGGCTCATTCTCTTTCTTCTCTTCTTGCTCACCATTGGTTGCGAAAACCATTCGTTCAACAACAAAGAATCTTTAAAACCCATCTCTAAGGGGAAAAATTACAACCAGGTCAAATCGCTTACGGATCTTCTGGAAGTCGAAACAGCTTTCCCACTTGAACAAAACGATTTATTTTTTTCAGACGACCCAAAGCTAGCGATGCTAACAGAATCAGGCATCTTTCTTTCCGATGAGCGGGGTAACAACCTTTTCCGTTTCCATCTCGACGGCAGTTTTGATCGACGCATTGCGGCCGCGGGCGAAGGGCCGCGGGATGTCCACCGACTCCATTTTGGTACCCGAATTTTCGACGATTTATTGGCGTTTTGGGAACTTCAGCGCGCGCATTTGGTGGTGTTCTCGGCGCAAGGCGAATTTAAATTCCGTGTTGATTTGCGCAACCCCATCAAGGTACCAGGAAAACAGGTTCCCATCGGAACCGCTTTCGCTTGGCCGACAAAAGACCGATTGATCTTGGCCGGGGTATTTGATGGCACCGAACAAAAAATAGGAACCGCCTTGTATCAGGTTAGCTGGACGTCCGATGGCGAAATAGAAAGGATACAATTTGACACCATGCTGTGTTACCGGGAACGCCATCCCGAGCAAAAGTATGGCGACGGTACCGCTGATCACCTGGTTCAAGTAGGAGAAACATTTTGGTTAGGCAGCCCCGATTTCTCTCGCCTCACCTTTCTCTCGCCAACAGAACCATCAAAGGTTGTCTACGACATTCAGGTTCCCGACCCACTCACACCGGCTTTGTACGATCAAGTGGACTGGTCCAACCGAAGAAACCGCTTCGAATTATTCAACAAAAACGGCATGGTTCACGACATACAAACCTTCTCCAATCTCATTTTGGTAAAAGTCGGCGCTCTGGGTTATGTGCCTTTTGATCCAGACGGAACCCAACTCGCCGAACACCGGATACGTGCCAATATGTCGACCTTAAAAGACGTTTATGAAGAAACCGGCCTCTTCATCACCAACCGAAAGTACGTGCTTTTCCTTGAGGAACATATTGGCAGAACCATCAGAATCCCTTCCGATTATGATCGGGAAGATGAAGAACAACCCTTTGTTGTTTTAACAAGGCTCAAACCTGACTTTCGTTAGGTGAAAAAGCATCGGTGACATCAGCCAAACACAGGAAATTCATCTCAAAAGGGCGCTTAGCCGGCGCCCTTCTTGTTCACGGCATGAATCAAAAATCACCCCTACCGGAATGGGCCGCCGATGTTGATGTAGAGCAGGTCGAGCACGGTGATTTGGTCGTCGCCGTCGGCGTCGAAGGTGATGTCGGTGCCGCCCCAATCCGATACCACCAAACGCAGGTCGAAGATGTTGTTGGCCTGGTCCTGGTTGGGGTCCGTCATCAGCACGTTGTCCGAAACCAGCAACAACGCGGTTGCCTCGGCGGTTTGTTGGGTTTGGGTGTTGGTTAGGGTAAAAACAAACGCCGTGGTTTCAAGGAATTCACTTGGGTTTTCCGACAGGTTTTGTGCGTTTGAAATCGCGGTGTTGGTGTTTTGGTTGACCCAGGCGTAATCCGGGGCGCTTCCCTCACAGGTCACGTTGGCAATGATCGACACATTGCCCACGCCCAGGGCTTGCACCCGCGGGAACACCTCGGCGGCGGTGCTGCCCAGCGTCAATTCAGCCGGGCTGCTGGTCAGGGTGACACAGTTGTCGTCGACGGTGCAGTGGTAGGTCCCCTCCATGCCCAGGTTGAGGTTGGTCAGGGTCAAGGTGCGTCCGGTTTCTCCCGGTATCGCGCTGTCGTTGAAGAACCATTGCACGGCGGCTGCGCCGGTGGTCTGCACGCCCACCGAAAAGGTGGCGGTGCCGGCGATGCAGCCGGCTGTCGTCGCCGGCTGCTGGGTGATGCTGGTTTGAATTGAACCGGCCGCAACGGTGAAAGCGGAAGACGCATAAGTCCCGCACGGTGTGGTGACCATGCAATCGTAGACGCCGGCGTGGTTGTTGCCCTCGGCGACGGTGAGGACGGCCGTGGTTGCGCCGGCCAGGGCCGTGCCGTCGCGGCGCCACTGAAACGCGGTCGGCGTCTGGCCGTCCACGGCGACGGTTAAATCAATCGATTCGCCCGCGCACAAGGTCAGCGGATCATTCCTTGGGATGCCGTTCACACCGGCGGTGGCGGGCTCGCAAAATTTCAGATCAAAGAAGGCGTTGGGTTCGGCACCGTCGAGCGGGCTGAACGGCAGTTGGATAAAACCGTCGCGGGTATAGAAATTGCCGGTTCCGAAGGGGCGCAGGGTTAAACCACGGCCCGCCTCGGGCGCGGCGATGGGGATTTGGAGTACCGACAACAAGCCCGTATCGCGTGCGGCCAGGTTCAGGTTACTCGTAGAGAAGGCGAGCGCAAAAATTTGGCGGTCATCCTGATTTGCGGCAATCACAAAGTTGGCCGCGGCACCAACCGGCAGGAACAGCGTGGGCAACAGCGGGTCCAAGGTTTGTTCCTGCAAGCCGTTGTACAGGTTCCCACAGGTGTGGCTAAACCCTTGAATGTATTGGTTCAGCGGGACGGGCGGATTGGCCAAACCGGTCACAAATATATTCGTCGACACCACGGAGGTCGCCAACACCTGACCGGTCCCACCGGTCACGATGCCGTCGGGATCGTTTAACTGCAAATCGAAACTAACCTGTCCGAAATCCCGAACTTGATCGGTGTTGTTCCGCAAAAAAACGGGTACCTGGACACAGACGGCCTGGCCCTCGGTGACATGGGTCCCAAGGGTGATGTCGGGAATAAACAGGTCAAAATCCTGCGCAGACAGCGGGGACAACAACAGCGAAACAAGACTTAACCAACGAAACGACGTGTACATGGGAAGGGCCTCCTCCGAGTTAATCGCACGAGGCGACCATGGGGTTGGGGTAACGGTTGCCGCTATTCCCTCACCAATAGCGACTTCAATCAAGAGGGAAAAGGGGTTATTTCCGAATTTTGAAAGCACCACCCAAACGAGGCGACGGGACCGCCTCTTTTTTCTGAAGCGAGCGATGCCGCTTGTGCCAAGCCATAGGGACTTGAGGAGAAAGGATTTGACGGGAAAATCGATTGACATTGATATTCAGTCTCAATAAAGTAGTGTCCCGTCGGGCGTCTCTCTTTCGGACCTCGCTGTTTTTCATTTCTCTTGCTTTCTTTCATGGAGCTAGCTATGTCTGTTTTTTCGTGTCACACGGATTCGTTCCATCCGCGATATTTCCTTTCGCGAACTTTTGCTTATTCACTATTTGGGCTGAGCGCGTTTTTTCCTTCACACGCCCAAACGCCTGAAGAAAACCCACCCGAAAAGGTCCACGAACAGATCGTGGTCAAGGGTGAAAAAACAGACCGAAGCCTGGCCGAAACCGTTTCATCCGTGCGGGTTGCGACGGATGAGGAGATGAAAAAGGCCGATGTGCGCGACATGTATGCCATGATCACCCGCACCGCCAACGTGGCCACCCGCTTCGGCGATAACGGCTTTTCCATTCGCGGTGTCGACGCGGTCGACGTGTCCGGCGGCGGCTTTAACGGCTTGGCCTCGGTCTACGTGGACGGCTCGGTGCTGGGCCGCCGTACCATCGAAGGCGGGCCACTCAGCACCTGGGATTTGGAACAGGTCGAGGTCTTCCGCGGCCCACAATCCACCACCCAAGGCCGCAACGCGCTGGCCGGCAGCATTTTCCTGCGTTCCAAACAGCCGACCTTCTCGCAACAGGGCGCATTTAAGCTGTCCGGCGGCGAGGCGGGCGAAAGCCAAGTGGCCTTTGCCCACGGCGGCGCGCTCATCGACGGCAAGCTGGCCTACCGCGTTTCCGCGGATCACCGCCAACACGAGGGTTTTGTCACCAACCCGCACATCAACACGGACGCGGACGAAAGCGAACAAGCAACCTACCGCGCCAAACTACTGTACATCCCTTTTGAAGACCGCGACCTCAGCTTCCAATTGACCTTAACCCACGGCAGCGCCGACAAGGGCTGGGACAGCCAACGCTCCGATGTCAACGATCCCTACGCCACCCGTGAGGCGCCCTTCGACATCGAGACCTACAACGATTACCGCACCCAGATCGCGACACTCGAAACCAACTACCACTGGTCGGAAACCTGGTCATTGCACGCGGTTACCAGCTATAACCAAGGCGACTACGACGCGCAATTTGACAACGACCTGAGCCCGCGGGATCTGGGTTCCACGGTGCGTGCCTTGGAAAACACCAACCTCACCCAAGACATTCGCTTTAACTACACGGGCAAAAAGTTGCGCGGGTTGATCGGCATCTACGCGGCGGACCTGGAGGACGATGACGGCTACCGGGGCCGCGTGGCCTTGTCCTCGGCGGCGCTGGGCATCCCGGCCGCGCTCGCCGATTTTTACCCGGCGCTGTTGCAGGCAAACACGACCTCGGCCAACCGCGCGGAAACCCGCAACCTCGCGGTTTACACGGATTTCCACCTTGACCTGAACCCGCGCTGGCAGCTCCAAGCCGGGCTGCGCTACGATCACGAAACCTTTGACCTCGACATCAACAATACGGCGGGCCTGCTCTCGCAACTTCCCAACCCGGCCGATTTCCCGACCCCGCCCTACCCGGCCGAACTGGGTCAAGGCATCGCCCTGGTGAACGGCGCGATTGCAGCCCAAATCGCGGGCGCCAACGGCGCGGGCACGGGCGACACGGATTTCGACGCCGTACTTCCCTCGCTCAGCCTACGCTACACGGCGACCAACGACGTCAGCCTGGCGGCCTCGATCCGTCGCGGTTATCGCGCGGGCGGCGTCGCGGTCAACGCGGTTCGCGCCTCGGTCAGCAATTACGATCCCGAATTCACCTGGAACTACGAATTGGCCCTGCGCGCACCGCTGCTTGACAACCGCCTGCTGCTCAGCAGCAATTTGTTTTATACGGATTGGTCGGACCAACAAATCACGGTGCCCCTCTCCGCCAACCAATTCGATACCGAGGTCATCAACGCGGGCGAATCGCGCCTCTACGGCGCGGAGCTGGAACTGCGCGGCCACATTCGTGCGAATTGGGATCTCTACCTGGGTTACGGCTACACCAACACGCGCTTTGAGAACTTCGTTACCCCGGACGGCCGCGACTACACCGGCAACCGCTTCCCCGGCGCGGCCGAGCAATCGTGGACGCTGGGCTCGGCCTACCAACATACGGGCGGCTTTTTCGCCCAAGGCGACGTCAATTACCTGGGCGACAGCTACCGATCACCAGGAAATGAGGCGGTCGGTTTGCAGGACGCACGCACGCTGGTGAACACCCAATTGGGTTACGGCTTTCAGCACTGGGGCCTCTACGCTTACGCGCGCAACCTGCTGGATGAAGAGTACGTGACCGTGGGCAAAGTGCGCGAGGGTGCGATTATCGCCCTGGGCGACCCGCGCGTGGTCGGCGCCTCGATCCGCGTCAACTGGTAAGCAGCCATGACAAGCCTTTTCGCGCCATCCCATCCGCTTGCGTTTGCGATCACCACCGCGGCCCTGTTGCTGTGGTTCCACGGTCGCGCCAAAGACCTGCCGCGCGGCAAACGCCGCTTCCTCCAATGCACCGCGCTGATTGCCGCCCTCAACGGGGCGGCGACCTGGATCGTCCTGCTCGGTCCCGGTCCCGGCATCGTCGGCGCGCTGTGGTCGGCCACGCTGATCGCGCCACTGATCGTGCTCAGCCACAAAATCCTGCCCCGCGCCGCCACCGCTTGGCCGTGGCTCTGCATCCTCGCCGGAGGTCTCCATGTCGTCACAAGCTAAGGCGGTCACGCCCAAACCCTGGGGGCGTATCAGCGCGGGCACCCTCGGCGGTTTGTTACTCGCCCTCGCCGTGGGTGTGAGCTGCTCGGTATTTTGGCCGTCGGACCCGTTCGACCGCATGTTCATGGGCGCCCTGCTGTTCCCCGGCGTGTGGGTTACGGCGATGTGCACGGCCTTCACGGCCCACACGGGCAAACAAGCCTGGCTGTGGGTCGGCGTGCCGACACTCCTGTTCACCGCCCTCGCCACCACCGGCTTATTCCTATTCAAACAAGCGGTTTAACCCGCCGTGCCGCCAGGCTTAGCCCTATTTAAACAAGCGGTTTAACCCACCGCGCCGCCCGGTTCACACCCGCCCAAAAGCGGATGAACCCCAACGCCCTCGGCCTTTTGGAGCCCTCTTATGAACCAACGTAACCGCAAGATTATGCTCGAAACCCACGCCTGGGCGGGGTTGATCCTCGGTGTGCTGCTGTTTGTGATTTGTTTCTCGGGATCGGTCGCAATGTTCGTGGGCGAACTAGGCGCCTGGACCAATCCCCACCTGCGCCGCGCCTACAACCCGGCCCCCTTCTCGCTGGAAGCCCGCTACCAAGATGCACGCGCGGCGGGCCTCACCCAACCCAACGTGTTTATTGCGATGCCCTCGCCCGCGCAGCCCTACCTCAGCCTTGCCACCTTCCACAACGGCGAACACCAGGACATCCACATCGATCCCCACACGGGCGAGCTGCTGCCGACGCACCACGCGGAAATTTCCGAATTCCTCGGGCACCTGCACACGGACCTTCACCTTCCCTACCCCCTCGGCCGCTATTCAATCGGCCTGAGCGGCATCTTTTTGCTGCTCCTGCTGGTTACAGGGTTCCTGATCCACCGCAAACGCTGGAGCGAACTCTGGCTAACCCGCCCCACCAAAACCCGCCGCATGTGGCTGACCGACATCCACAAGGTGCTGGGTACCTGGGGTTTACCCTTCACCCTGGTGATTGCCTTCACCGGCGCGATCCTCGGCCTGCTCGGCTTCCTCGGTCCCTTCATGGCGCTGGCGACCTACAACGGTGATGTTGACGCGGCGACCCAGGCGTTTAGCGGCCCACCCGCGCAACGCACGGAACAGCCAGCACCCATGATGTCCTTGGACACCCTGCGCGAGCGCGTGCTCAGCGACGACCCGTCGATGGATATCCAATACGTGAGCCTGCGCGAATACGGTGACGGCGGCGCCCAAATCGAATTCAACGGGCCGGCACGGGAAACCCTCACTTACCAAAACGCCTTTGTCTTTAGCGGTGCCGACGGTGCATTGCTCCACCGCGTTAACTGGAACCAAGGCGGTGTCTGGCACCAACTCTTCGGCATGGTGACCCCGCTGCACTTCGGTAGCTTTGGCGGACCGCTGTTGAAATGGCTCTACTTCCTGTTGGGCCTATCGCTGACGGCCTTGTGCGCAACGGGTACCATGATCTGGCTGGAAAAACGGCTGCACCAAAAACACGGCGCGGCGCCGAGCACAAACCGTTACGCCCGTTTTGCGATGGGCGTCTGCGGCGGGTTGCCCACCGCGACGGCCGTCCTGTTTTTGACCCACGCCCTGCTCGCGGGCGATGCGCCTTACGTGGCTTTTTGGCTGACCTGGCTGGGCGTGGTGTTGCTCGCATGGTTCGGCCCTACCCCCGCGCAGCTCACCCTCCCCCTGACGGCGGCCAACGCGGCGACGGCCTGGCTGATTCCCCTGGTTAACGGCCTGGCGACGGGTGATTTTCTCTGGCGCAGCTATCGCGAATTGCCTTATGTGTTCGCGGTCGATGCCGTGTTTTTCCTGATCGGCCTGACGCTATGGGTCGTTTTGCAGCGTCGCCTATGGCCCTCCACCCGGCCCGCCCAGGCGCGGGTATTGACACCGAGCCGCGAAAGCTGACCCCTTCCCCCAAAACCCCATACGAAAAGCACCCCGGCGACGCGCCGGCAGGCCCGCGCGCGTCGCCGGGCAAGCCCGCTTTCCTATCCGCAAACATCTTGTAAAACGTGATTTACCCCGCACTTTGATCAAGTTGTCGCTTGCTGATTCAGACCTTTTCTTGCTATAAACTTTATTGAGATAGAGTCTCAATAAACAGGTTCTCCATCATTCATTTCCCCTACGCCGCAATCTCCAAGGACACACGCATGACCCCATTTACCGGACAAACCTATCTCGAAAGCCTGCGCGACAACCGCCAGGTGTGGATTTACGGCGAACGCGTTGCGGATGTGACCACACACCCCGCGTTTGCGACCTCGGCGCGGATGATCGCCCGCATGTACGACGCGCTCCACGACCCCGACCGGCGCGAGACCTTAACCGCGCCGCTGGAAAACGGCGGTTTCACCCATAAATTCTTTAACCCGGCCCATTCAGCCGAGGAACTGCTCGCCGCGCGGGATGCGATTGTTGCCTGGGCCAAAATGAGTTATGGCTGGATGGGCCGCTCGCCCGAATACAAAGCAAGCCTGCTCGCGACCCTGGGCGTGAACGCCGAATTTTACGGTGATTTTGCCGATAACGCGCGTGCCTGGTTCCAAAAAGCGCGGGAACGGGTGTATTACTTCAACCACGCCATTGTGAACCCACCGGTGGACCGCAACCTGAGCGCGGACCAGTCGGCCGATGTGTTTCTCAAGCTGGACCGCGAAACGGACGGCGGCATCATCGTGAGCGGCGCCAAGGCGGTCGCCACCGGATCGGCCCTAACCCATTACAACTTCATCGCGCAAACGGCGCAGATCACCAACGCCGACATGGCCTTGACCTTCATCGTGCCCATCGACGCGCCGGGCGTGAAGTTGCTGTGCCGGCCCTCCTACCCGGCCGCGGTACAGCATACCGGCTCACCGTTCGACTATCCCCTTTCCAGCCGATTTGACGAAAACGACTCGGTACTGATTTTCAAAGAAGTGTTCGTGCCTTGGGAAAACCTGTTCATCTACCGCGACACGGCCAAAACCAAACGATTTATGGCCCACTCGGGTTTTGTACCCAACTCGTGTTTCCAAGCCTGCACCCGTCTTGCGGTGAAGTTGGACTTCTTAACCGGCCTGCTGGTGAAAGGCGTCGAAGCCACCGGCAGCTTGGAATTCCGCGGGGTGCGGGCACAGATCGGCGAGGTGCTGGCCTACCGCAACACCTTGTGGGCCTTGTCCGACGCCATGGCGCGCAACCCGGAGCCTTGGGTTCAGGGCACGGTGTTGCCCAACAGCCGTTACGCCACCGCCTACCGCGTGATTTCCACCGCGGCCTACGCCCGCTACCACGAGGTGGTGCGCCAGATCGTGGCCAGTGGGTTGGTGTACGTGAACTCCTCCAGCGCCGATTTCAAAAACCCGGAACTGCGACCCGACCTGGACCAATACCTACGCGGCTCGCAAACGGACGCGGAAGAACGCATGAAGGTGATGAAGCTGTTGTGGGACGCCACCGGTTCGGAATTTGGCGGGCGCCATCTGCTTTACGAACACAACTACCTGGGCAGCCACGAATTCGTGCGTCTCGATTCGTTTTTTTCGAGCCTTGGCAACGGCGACCTCAACGACTGCGTCGACATGGTCGACGACTGCATGGACGAATACGATTTGGACGGCTGGACCGCTCCCGATTTGGCCGAGGCCGACGCCCTGGCGCGGCGTGTACCAGTCGGCAGCCCCGCTTAGCCCGCATCACACATCAATCCAGGTTCTTCCGAGGCGGTTCGCCGCAAGGGCCGCGCTGTGCCCGTTTTTCGATGCCGTCCTTCGCCGCCAACCCACTGCAAGCAAACCTTGGAAACGAGGCTCACAGGAGGTCACCCCATGCACGCGTTTTCTCACGAATTGGATCAACCGCAACTGGACCACATCGAACTTTTCGTCGGCATGGCCAAGATGGTGGTTTTTTGGCACGAACGTGCGCTCGGATTCCGCACCATCGCCTACGCCGGCCCCGAAACCGGGGTGCTTGACCGGGTTTCCTATGTGCTCGAAAAAAACGGCATCCGCCTGGTTGTCACCTCGGCGGCCCACCCCAGCGCCTACGACATCCTCTCCTTTGTGGACCGCCACGGCAACGGGGTCAAACACCTCGCCTTCACGGTGGACCAGGTTGACGCGGCCTTCGCGGAGGCGGTCAAACGCGGCGCCATTCCCTTGGGTGAACCCATCACCCAAACGGACAAAAACGGTTCCATTCGCACGGCGCGCCTCAAATTCCTCGACGGCAACGAACTCACCCTGTTCGACCGCACCGCTTACGACGGCTGTTTTGCGCCGGGTTATGAAGCGGTCCAACGGGCGGCGAACCACGAGGACCAGGGTTTGCGCCACATCGACCACATCGCGTTCGGGGTGTACCCCAACGAAATGACGCGATGGACGGACTACTTCACCAGCTTGTTCGGCGGCACCTTGCTGCAGACCTGGGACGAGGAGGACGTGGGCAGCACGGTTTCCGGAATGCGGCTGGCGGTTTGGCGCGCGGCCAACCGCGCCTTAACCGGGGTTTTTGTGGAACCGGTCAAAAGCCGCAACCCGTCGCAGGTCCAGGAGTACCTGGAGGCCTTCCACGGCAGCGGCGTGCAACACGTGGCCTTTGCCACCGACGATATTTTCGCAACGGTGGCAACCATGCGCGCGGCCGGGGTGGAATTCGTGGCCTACCCGACCACCTATTACGACAACCTGCGCAAGGCGGGTCGGTTACCCCATGCGCTGATCGACCAACTGGAAGAACAGTGCATCCTCTGCGACAAGCAAGGGAAGGCCTATCTTTTTCAAACCTTTACCAAACCCTTCGGCGACCGGCCCACCTTTTTTTACGAAATCATCCAACGCCGGTGCAACTACGAAGGTTTTGGCCAAGACAACGTCCGCGCCTTATTTGAAGCGGTCGAACAAGACCAGGCCCGCCGCGGCAGCCTGGTTACCCGGTGAGGCAATTCATGGCAGATTCATTCCGTTTAAGCGAACCGCAACGCGGTATCTATTTTGGCCAACAATGGCAGGGCAACGCCCAACTTTACCAAGTGATTGGGATTTCGCGCCTGCAGGGCGCGCTCGATCCCGAAACCGTCGCCCGCGCGGTGGCCACCCTCCACGAACTGCAACCCGCGTTGCGTCTGGTGTTTGTCGAGGATGAAGAGGGTCCGCACCAAGTTTGCCGCGATCAGGTGACGCCCGATTACCAATTCATCGACCTGGGCGCATTGGACGAAACCGCCTTCGCGGCCGTGTGCCGATCACTGGTGGATGAAGCACGCGCTTGGCAATTTGATCTGGAACGGGACGTGATGCTGCGCGTGCGCCTGCTGAAATACGGGCATCACCAGTTCGCGCTTTTGTTGCACGTGCACCACGTCATTTGCGACGCCTGGGGCATCTCGGTGATTTACAACCAACTCAGCCGCTTGGTTTCCGCGTTCAACGCCGACCCAAACCATCGCGAGCCGCCCCAGGAGGGTTTTTTCGATTACCTCCCGTTCGAAGCGGATTACTTGGCGGGCGCCCGCTGCGCGAAGGATCACCAGTACTGGTACGACAAAATCGCCCCGCTGCAACCCTTCCCGCTGGAACAGGCTTTTCCGCGCCCGAAAAGCGGGCACGCGGCCAAACGGGTCGAACACTTGCTGCCGCAATCGCGGGCGATTTACGCTTATTGCGAACGCCACAACCAATCGGTGTACACCTTCTTTGCCGCCCTGCTCAGCCTTTACCTTCACCAAATCAGTGGTTTGCCGGCCTTGGCGCTGGGCGTCTCGGTGTTGAACCGACCCCGCAAACAGCACAAAACCGCCGTCGGCATGTTCAGTAATTTCATCCCACTGCTGTGCGAGCCCGGCAAGGTCGTGCTGTTTTCCGAACTCATGCAGCAAATCGAAGGCATTAGCAAACGCGACTTTCGCCGCCAGCGTTATCCGATCCACCGCATCCTCACCGCCCTGGACCTCAGCGAAGCGCGCCTGACCCCGGTCCAATTCAATTACCAAAATTCGCTGTACGACGACGGCTTCGGCGGCGTTCCCCACGATCCGGTTTGGTATTTCAGCGAATCCGAGGAACACGTGCTCACGTTTAACATCAACGATTTCCAGCAAGGCGGCATCAAGCTCAGCCTGGATTACAGCACGGACGTTTTTGACGACATTGATCCCATCTTCGCGCGCCTGACCCATTTGATCGATACCCTGTTGGCAGCCGAGGACACCCCGCTGCGCGCGCTGCAACCGATGCCGCTCGCCGAACGGGCCTTGATTGCCGCGGCCGAACAAGGTCCGGGTTGGCCGCGCGCCGCGTGCCATGTGAATACCCTCTTTTGGGAACAGGTCGCGGCTCAGGCGGACCGTCCCGCGCTGGTCCAGGGTGACGAGACCTGGACCTATGCGCGTTTGGCGGAACAAGCGCGCCGTTATGCCGCCGCGCTGCTGGGTGCCGCGCTTTCGTGCGGCGATGCGGTCGTCGTTCAATTAAACGCCGGCCCCGAGGCGGTGGCGGCGATGTGGGGTATTTGGGCCGTCGGCGGGGTGTACGTTCCGGTCGAACCGGACGTCCCGAGCCACCGGTTGGCGGCGGTCTTGGCAGAAACCGAGGCCGGCTGCATTATCGCTGAAAAACAGGACAACCCCGAGGCCCAGATCACCCCGGCGGTGGCGGCGGCTTTGCCCCCCTGGGACGGCGCCGCGCGGGTCCATCAACACGACGCGGCTTATGTCATCTTCACCTCCGGTTCGACCGGAACCCCCAAGGGCGTATGGAACAACCACGCGGCCTTGGCCCATTATGCGGCGGTTTTTAGCGCGCGCATCGGCCTGAGTGAACAGGACCGCGTCGCCCAGCAGGCATCGCTGACCTTTGACACCAGCCTGGAAGAAATCGTGCCGGTATTGTGCCGCGGCGGCTGCTTGGTAGTGCTTGACCGCGGCGCGCTGCGCGACGGAACGACCTTATGGCGGCGGGTGAAGCAGGAAGGCATCCAGGTGCTGTCAACCACGCCCGCGGTGGTGGCCCTGCTGAACGAAAACCCGCCGGCCGACACGCCGTTGCGCTGTTTGATTTCCGGCGGTGATGCGCTCCAACCCGAACACTACGACCGGTTACCCGAGGCGCTGACGGTTTACAACAGCTACGGCCCTACCGAAACCACCGTCTGCGCCACCTACGCCGACCTGCGCCGCGAGGGCCACCACCTCGGCCGTCCGCTGCCAGGTTATGTGGTTCGGGTTTTGGATGGGGAGCGGCAACCCGTCCCCGTCGGCGTCACCGGTGAAATCCATATCGGCGGCCGCGGCGTCAGCCTGGGTTACCTCAAACAACCGGACGCGGCGGAAGAGCGTTTTTATCGCGACGGGGAACAAACCTGGTACCGTAGCGGCGATCTCGGCAAATGGGATCACGCGGGCAGGCTTCATTTCGTGGGCCGGGCCGACCGACAAATCAGCATGCGTGGTTTTCGCATTGAGCCGGGCGAGATTGAAGCCGCCTTGCAACGCCACCCTGACATTCGCGCCGCGGCGCTGCACACGGTAGGCCGGGGTGCCGACCTGCACCTGGTCGCCCATATCGAATGCGAAACGGAACCCCAGGATCTTCGCGCCTTCTTGGCAACCTACCTGCCCGACCCCATGATTCCCTGGCGTTTTATCCGCCACTCGGAATTGCCCCGCAACGTGGCCGGCAAAATCAACCTGCAGCTGTTACGGGAAACCGAGGCTACCCAACAAGCACCGGAAACAGCCGTCCCACCGCGTACCGCGAGCGAACGGGCGCTGGCGGAGATTTGGGCCGAGGTTCTGGACACCCCGATCCAGCGCCGCGACGCGCACTTCTTCCAAGCCGGCGGCCATTCGCTCAAAGCGACCCGCGTGGTGCGGGCCGTCGCCCAAAGGTTAACCATCACCATGCCCTTGGCGGTGGTTTTTGAGAAACCGCGGCTGTGGGAGCAAGCCGCTTGGCTCGCGCAACAAACGCCCCAGGCCCCAAACAGCATTCCCGAGGTTGCGCCGGGCGGGGACGGCCCGCTAAGCCACGCCCAAGAACGGCTGTACCTGCTTCAGCAACGGGAACCCGACGACACCAGTTACCATTTGCCGCTGCTCCTCGAGCTCCAAGGTGCCGTTGATCGCGACCGGCTTCAAAGCGCGCTGCAAAAGGTTGTTGCCCGCCACGAGGCGTTGCGCGCGCGGTTCATCCGCTGCAACGGGGCGCCGCGGATGGTGGTTGTCGCTTCCATGCCCTGGACCCTGGGTGGGTTTGTGATCGAACCGGATCGTGTGGATGCGGCCTTGCAGCGCGACCTGTTCGCCCCGTTCGATTTGGAACAAGGCCCCCTGTTCCGCGCGGCGCTCTGGCAAACGGCGCCGACCCAGGCGGTGCTGAGCCTGGTGTTCCACCACATCATCAGCGATGCCACCTCGATTGACCTGCTGCTCGACGAGGTGGTCCATTTTTACAACGGTAACGGGTCGCTCCCCGAGGCCTTCCCCATTTCCCGTTACGCGGCTTGGCAACGCTCCGACGCGGTCGCCGACGCCCAACAGCAGGCGCGCGCGTTTTGGCGCGACTGTTTTGCCCAACCCGTCCCACCGCTTCCCTTACCCAGCCAGAGCCCGCGCGGCGACGGCTTGCGACCGGCGGGCACGGTGACACTGCACATGCCGCCGCAAACCCTCGCGGCCTTCGACGCCTGGCTCACAAAACAGGAGGCGACCCGGTTCATGGGGTACCACGCCGCCTTGGTTTGGCTGCTCTATATATATAGTAATGAACGGGACATCACCATCGGCGCACCGGTGGCGGCACGGAGCCACGCGTTACTCAACGAAAGCATCGGTTTTTACGCGAACACCCTGGCCTTGCGCTGTAACTTTGATCCGACCGCGTCGGCCGCCGCGCTTTTACAAAACCTGCGCGCGCGCGACACGGCCGCCTTGGAACACGCCGACTATCCCTTTGACTGCCTGATCGAAACGCTGGGCACCGCGGCGGAACCGGGCCGTTCACCTTTATTTGACGTGATGTTGGTCCTGCTCAACACCCGCGACCATTACAAGGGTCTGGACGGCATCCGCGCCAAACGCCTGGCGCCGCCGGTGCGCCATGCCAAGTTCGATTGGTTGTTCAGTTTCCGCGAGGAAGGCGACGCCCTGTTCCTGGATTTCGAATACGACGCCGACCGCTATCCCGCCGAACGGGCGCGGCACATCGCCACCACCCTTTTGGCACTCCCCGCCCTGATGATTCAGGATGAAAACAAACCCTTGGCGCAACACACCCTTGTCCCGGTGGCGCCGCGGCAAAGCGTGAACCGCCAATACGCCAAAACCAGCGCCTATTTCGAAGCCATGGCCGCCCATTACCCCAACCACATCGCCGTGGAAACCGAACAGGATCGCACCGACTACTTCACCCTTCACCGCCGGGTCACCGCGCTGGTCGGTCAACTTCAGGACACGGGTGTGGTGCCCGGCGACATTGTGGGCGTCGCCTTTGAAAATCCCTTGGAACGGGTGGTTGCCTTGTTGGCGCTGTTGCGCGCGGGTTTTGTGTTTCTGCCGCTGGACCCGGGCGCGCCGGCCGAACGCAACGCCTTCGCCGTGGCCGATGCCGGCGCGCGGGTGCTGCTTGCAGAACAGCGCCCGGACTGGGCGGCAGACACGCCTTGGTTGCGACCCAGCCAGGTGGCGCCGGCCACCGTCGCGAAACCCTATCCGGCCGGCCCCGACCATCCCGCCTACCTGCTCTATACCTCCGGCTCCACCGGCATCCCCAAGGCCGTGCTGCAAACCCACCGCTGCCTCAACCACCTAATCGACTGGCAACTCACCGAATTGCCGGGCCGGCGGCGGGTGCTGCAATTCGCCGCCTTTACCTTCGATGTGTTTTTGCAAGAGACCCTCTTCGCCCTATGCGGCGGGTCGACGCTGATCCTGCCCGACCCCGAAACCCGCCGCGATTTGGCCGCCCTGCGTCGCTTGATCGAAAACCAACAGGTCACTGTCGCCTTCCTGCCCTACACCGCCCTACGCCGGGTGTGCGAGGACGCACTACCGGAATGGGGACGCCGCCTGCGGCATGTGATCACGGCCGGGGAAGCGTTGATCCAAACCGAGGCGTTGCAACAGTTCCTTGCGCTGCGCCCCAACCTGACCCTGCACAACCACTACGGACCCACCGAATCCCACGTTGTCACCGCCTACCGATTACCCGCCGGGGACACCCGCGAACAACCGCCCATCGGTCAGGCGGTCGGCGCGGTGGAAGCCCGGGTCTGCAACGAACACGGCCAAAACCTACCGAGCGGGGCGCGCGGCGAACTTTGGCTGGCCGGTCCCTGTCTCGCGGCCGGCTATTGGCAAAGGCCGGAGCAAACCGCCGAACGGTTTGTCACGGTTGACGGCCGACGCTGGTACCGCACCGGCGATTGGGTCACCCGCGATGAATCCGGCTGCTTCCACTTCCTCGGCCGCATCGATAACCAGGTCAAAATTCGCGGCTTCCGCGTGGAGTGCGGTGAAATTGAACACCACTTACTCGCTTTGGACGGCATCACCGACGCGGCCGTGGTCAAAGACGAACAAGACGGCAACCTGTGGGCCTGGCTGGTGGGCGACCGGCTGCCGGATCCTGCGCGGCCGCGTGCCGCTTTGCTGAAGCGCCTGCCCGAGTGGATGGTGCCGTCATCCTGGATGGCGATCACGGCGCTCCCCTTCACGGCAAGCGGTAAAATAGACCGCCAGGCCCTGGCCCGGCGGCGCGTGACCGGCACCGCGATGGGCCATGCAGTCACGTCTCCCGCGGGCGATGCGCCGCGCACCGACACGGAACGCCTCCTGGCAGTCCTGTGGGGCCGACTGCTCCCCGGCGTCGCCACCATCGCTGATCGCGAGGCCGATTTCTTTGCGCTTGGCGGCAACAGCATCAGCGCGAGCCGCTTGGCGATGGCGTTAGAACAAGAACACGGCATGCGGCTGGAGCTGCGTTCGGTGTTTGCCCATCCCCGCCTGTGTGACCTGGCGCGCCATCTCGATTTCCATCGCGAGATCGGCGCCTTCACACCCATCCCGGCACGACCCCACCGGGATCGCGCGCCTTTGTCCCATGCCCAGCGGGTGATGTGGACCGCCTGCCAAAATCCGGCCCGTGCCCGCGCCTACCCTATTCCGGCCGGCTTCCACCTCGCGGGCACGCTGCAGATCGAGGCGTTGGAGCAGGCCTTCAACGATTTAATCGCACGCCATGCAGCGCTGCGCACGCGTTTTGTGTTGGCCGCGGGTCTGCCGCAACAGGTGGTGGTCCCACGTGAAACCCGGCCGTTGCCGTTGATCGAAACCCCATCACCCACCGAGGCACGCGCCCGTGCACAGGCGTTTATGGAGCAACCCTTTGATTTGGAACAGGACAGCCCGCTGCGTGCGGCCGTCTTTAGCGAAGGCCCTCATCAGCCAGGCCGACCGGGAACCTACCTCGCCGTGTTTGTCATTCACCACCTGGTCGCCGACGGCTGGTCGCTCGATCTGCTGGTGCGCGATTGGCTAACCTGCTGTCACGCACGGCTGTGCGACCAAAACCCGCCGCCCCGGCTTGCCGCGCCCGATTATGCCGATTACGCGGCCTGGGAACAGGCACGGGAAGCTTGGGAATCGCGGGAACATGCCACCGAGATCAAAGCCCCACCGCTGTTCACCGAGCCACTCCCCGAAACCGGCAATCCGCTGACCGGCAACACCCTTGTCTTCACATGGGATGCCGCGCTGCAACAGCGCCTCAACCACCTCGCTCGCCTGCGTGACGCCGGCTTGTACCCGGTTCTCGCCGCAACCCTTGCAGCCGCCCTGCACCGCTGGACAGGCGTGGAACATTTGGCTCTGGGCGTACCCATCGCGGCGCGGTTCCACCCCGATACCCGCCGCATGGTGGGCGCCTTCGTACAAACACGGCCGCTTCAAGCGACCTGCACGCCGCACACCGCCTTTAACGCGCTGCTGAACCAGGTGCGCAATGACTTGGTGGATTTGTTGGACCAACCCCAAGCGGATCCACGCGCCGCCGCCTCGCTCCAGGTCGCGTTGGTGCTGCAGAACACCGCCGAACAGGACAACCCCGAATTCCTGATTCCCGGCTTGACGCTGGAACCGGTCGAACTTTTTCCGCGCACCAACCGCCTCGACCTCAGTTTCAACCTGCGCGAACACAACAACGGCATCAGCATGCAGGTCGAATACGACACCCGCCGCTTCAGCGACGCCGACATCGAACTGCTGGTCCATCGCTGGCAGGCATTAACGGACGCCGCCCTGTTGGACCCGTCCCAACCGCTCGACACGCTGCCCTTCCGCGCCGAGGCCGAACAACACCAAACCGTCCTGCTGGACGTGGATTTTGATTTTTAGGAAACGAACATGGCTCACAACGACCTGAAGCAACACGCCAACTTACGCACCTGGACCGATGAACTCGCCGATACACCGATCCCCGCCGGACGCCCCAAACGACAAGCGGCGACCCGCACCGCCCCGGTCGACTTGCAAGAAAAGTTACACCGGCTCGCGCGCGGCAATCCCACCGCCAAACACCTGATGCTCACCGCGGTATGGCAACACTGCCTGCAGCGCCACGGCTTCCCGGCCGGTTTCCACCTGGCGGTGGCGGCGCGGGCCTTGTTGGCGGAGGCACCACCGCACCAAACGGTGTTTCTCGCGGATCAGGAAGCCGCGCCGTTCAAAACCCTGCTCGGCCAGGTGAAAGCTGCGCTGGAAAAAGGACTGGCCTTTCGCGATACCGCACCCCACGCCTTGGCCCGTGCGCTCGGGGACGACGCCGCCGTCGCGGCGGTGCTGGATGTCGCGGATAGCCGCGTCGCCGAACACCTGCCGGCCGTGGTTTCGGTCAGGTTTCGCGACGACCCTCTCAGGCTGGAAGTGGTCATGCATCGCGCGTTGGGTTATTCGGCTGCAAGCCTGGCCGACGCCATGGTGACCCTGCTCGCCCATGTGTTTGAGGCGCCACACGCCGACCTGTCCCACCACGCCCTGCTGGATGCGGCGGGCCTGGCGCGTTTGCGCCAATTGAGCAGCGGTCCCAAGCCGCCTGAGCCGGCAGCCGACACCCTTTTTTCCGTGTTCGCCCGTTTGGCCGCGAAACACCCGGACCACACCGCCCTCGTCCACAACACGACCTCATTCAGTTACCGCGACCTGGCCACGCGCGCCACGCAAACCGCCGCGGCGTTGAACCACCAACACGGCGTGGGCGCCGGCGACCAGGTGGCCGTGCTTTTACCGCGCGGCGCCGAGGCCGTGATCGCCATGCTGGCCTTGTTCCGGCTGGGCGCGGTGTACGTGCCGGTGGACACCGGTTACCCGGCGGGCCGTCGCGCGCTGATCCTGCAGGAAGCCCGACCGCGCCTGGTCATCCACGGGGCGCTCACGCCACCCGAGGGATTACCGGCGCTTGCCTGGACCGACCTGGCTCACGACACGGACCAGCAACACGCCGAACCGCCGCCGGGCCCCGTGGGCGACGACCCGGCGTATCTGCTTTTCACCAGCGGCTCCAGCGGCCGGCCCAAGGGCGTTTTGGTCCGCCATCGCGGCTTCTGCAACACCATCAACCACCAAATCCAAACCGTTGCCGTGACCCGGGCGGATCGCTGCCTCGCGTTTGCGCCCCTGGGTTTCGACGCCTCACCCGCGGAGATCTTTTTGGCGCTGCACGCCGGGGCCGCCTGTTACCTGATCGACGACGCGGTCAAACTGGACACCCACGCCTTTCAAAGGTTTTTACACGATCACGGGATCACCGTCGCCACCTTGCCGCCCGCGTTCCAGGCCGCGCTCCCCGTCGAAGCGCTCACCGGATTACGCGCCCTCATCAGCGCGGGTGAGGCGCCGCGCCCGGCCCAGGTCGCCGCCTTGGCGGAATCGGTCGCCTACTTCAACGCCTACGGGCCCACCGAGGCCTCGGTCTGTTGCGCCATGGGCCGGCTGAGCGCGGCCGACGCGGACACCACGCCCATCCCGATGGGTCGGCCGTTGCAACACACGCGGGTGTTGGTCCTCGACCGTTGCGGCCGTTTGTTACCGCCGGGCGCGGTCGGCGAGTTGGCCATTGCCGGACCCGGTTTGGCGGTCGGTTATTTTAATCGCGACGACCTCACCGCGGCGGCTTTTGTGGTCCAGCCGGAAACCGGCGAGCGCGTGTACCTGAGCGGTGATTTGGGCCGCTACCGCGCGGACGGCCGACTCGAATACCACGGCCGCCGCGACCGCCAACTCAAATTACGCGGGAACCGCATCGAAAGCGGCGAGTTGGAACAGGCCCTGCGCGACGCGGGCTGCCGGGATGCGCGCGTCCTTTGCGCGGACGGTCAGGTCTGGGCCTTTGCCTTGGGGGACGGCAACGAAACCCAAACCCGCGCCGCCTTGACCGAGACCGTCCCCGAATACGCGCTCCCACAACGCATCCTTTTCCTCGAACGCTGGCCGACCACCGCCCATGGGAAAATCGACGAAGGCCGTTTGTTGCGGCAAGCCCAAACGCGGCGCCGGGAACGCATCGCACCCGAGGGCGCGAACGAACAGCTGCTCGTCGCCCTGTGGACCGAGGTATTGGGCAAGGCGCCCCAGGGTGTCGGCGAACCCTTTTTCCATGCGGGTGGTGACTCCATCGCCGCGCTCCAGATGACGGCGCGCCTCGCCGAACGGGGTCTCCGCCTGACGGTGCGTGATTTCTACGAGGCACCCACGATTCGCGGCTTGGCGCAACGCATGCAACAGGCCCACGCCGCCGGCACCGCAAGACAAACCGGCGACATCATCCCCATGACGCCGATTCAAAAGTGGTTTTTCCAGTCCGGTCGCGAGCCGCTGCACCATTTCAATCAGGCGGTGTGTATCGCCCCCGCCGAACCACTGGATCTGCCCGCGCTGCAAACCACGCTCGACCACCTATGGCGCCGGCATCCCCAACTCCAGGTGCGCTTCCAAGGAACACCGATCCAACAAGTCGCGGGTGATCCCGAGACCGCGCCCCGCTTGGAACCCATCAAGGTCGCGGACGTGTCCCAGCTCAGCGAATCCGAGGCGCGCGCTCTGCAAAATCAGTTTGACTTGGAACAAGGCCCGCTGATTCGCTGGATCCATCTCAGCGACGGCGCCGACGAACGCCTCGTGCTCTGCGCCCACCACCTCGTGATCGACGGGGTTTCCTGGCGCATTTTGCTCGGCGATCTCGCCGCGGGTTACGTTTCGGCATGTGCCGGTTCCCCGCCCCCCGAAACCCCTCCCGCCGAGGATTTTGGCACCTGGGCGGCCTGGCTCGAACACAACCCACCCGCCGCAAAAGAACAGAACTGGTGGAAAGCCCAACTGAATCAAACGTTTACCGACCTCCCCGCGGATGAACCGGCACGCGCCGACCAAACGCGGGTGCACGGCCACGTCTTTGACCGCGAAACCACCGCCGCCTTAACCGGACCCATCCACGCCGCCTATGGGACCGACCTCAACGATCATTTACTCGCGGCCTTCACCGCGGCCTTACAGCAACTCACCGGCGGCGACCGCTTCAAAATCGCGGTCGAAGGCCATGGTCGCGATGAAACGGGCCGCTTCGACCTCAGCCGCACGCTGGGCTGGTTCACCAGCCTGTTCCCGGTGGTGTTGTCGGCGGCCGGATCCGCCGCGCAGCGCTTGATCGGGGTCAAGGAAACACTGCGCGCCGTGCCCAACAAAGGGTTGGACTACGGCCAATTGCTTTATGGCGAGGACACGGGTTTCGCAGACCCAAAACCGGCACAGATTTCCTTCAACTTCCTCGGTTCCTTCGACAACAGCGACGACGCCGGCTTGCGTTTGGTTCGCCAAAACCTGGGACCGCTCAGCGCGCCGAACGCCGTGCGACCCCAACGGCTTGAGCTCATCGGCTGGATCCACGCGGGCCGGCTCCACCTCGAACTCACCCGCCACCGCGGTGATTTCAGCACCGGCGCAATGACGGCCGCGTTGCAAACCCTGGTCGGCACGCTGCAGGCCCAAACCGACCACTGCTCGAACCAAACACCGCAACGCACCCCGTCTGATTTCACCTATGCCACACTTTCTCGCACCGCCTTGCAACAGATCGAACAAGAGCCGCCCCTTGACGACATCCAACCCTTAACCCCGATGCAACAAGGCGTGTACTTTCAAAACCGCTGGGCCGACGACGCCACCTATTTCGAGCAAACCGCCTACCTGATTGAAGGCCCGCTTAACCTTGACGCGCTGCAACAGGCGTTGGTCCAACTAGGCCGGCGCCACCCGGTCACCCGAACCCTGTTCCGCGAAACCGAGCAGGGCGAAGCAGTCGCCCTCATCAGCGGCGCCGGCGGCCCCGAGTTTCGTCACCTGCGCCTGGAAAGCGAACAGGCGCTGGACGCCGCGTTACAGGCCGACCGCGCCGACAGCTTTAACCTAGAAGAAGGCCCGCTGGTGCGGCTGACCCTGCTCACCCTCGGCCCCAAGCGGGCCTGGCTGGTGTGGAGTTTCCACCACATCCTGATGGACGGCTGGTGCCTCGGCATCATCAGCCATGACTTTTTCCAACTGCTGCACGCGGCCCAAACCGGAGGCAGCGCCGATCTGCCCGCGCCGGCCGACCCACGCGCCTGGTTCCAATGGCTCGACCGCCGCGATGCCGCCGTCGCCAAAGATTACTGGCGCGCGGTTTTGGCCGAGTTTGCCGCGCCGACTTCGCCGGTGACGCGGCCCGCGCTCGAAACCCCCTACCAATGGCAACGTCACACTCGCCGCCTCGGCCAAGACCGAACCAAGGGGTTGCAGGACCTGGCGGGCGCGCACGGGCTCAGTGTGTTTAACCTGGTGCAAGCGCTTTGGTCGCTGTGGCTTGCCAAACACGGCGACGTCGACGACGTGGTATTCGGGACCGTGGTTTCCGGTCGTCCCGCCGAGGTTCGCGACATCGAACGCATGATCGGGCTGTTTATGAACACGGTTCCGGTGCGCCACCACTGGCGCGAGGACGAACGGCTGCTCGACGCCGCGCACACCCTCGCCGAGCGTTTGAACGACGCCGCACCCCACCACCACCTGCCGCTGCACGAAATCCTCGCCCAAAGTCCGCTGGGCAATCGGCTGTTCGACCACATCCTAATTTTTGAGAACTACCCGGTGTCGCGGCAGCTCAACGCGCTGCTCGGCCAACTCAAGCTGAAGCTGGCCGACTGGCGCAGTTTCGAACAGACGCCTTATCCATTCAACCTGTCCTTTCATCCGGGCGAGGACATGGAACTGGTGTTCGAATGCGACACGGGCCGTTTTAACGAGGACGATGTCGACGCGGTAACGGGGCAATGGTGTTTTCTGATCGACCAATGGCGCGCCAACCCCAACATCCGGCGCGACCAAATCGCGTTGACGCGGGAACCGCGAACCCTGCGCGGCGAACCCGCGCCGACCGGGCCGGCCTTAACCGTGGCAGATTTGTTCGCGGCCAAGGTCGCGGCCGCCCCCAACCACCCCGCCCTCATCGACGGCGCGAAGCAACGCGATTACGCCTGGCTCAACCGCGAGGTGCAACACCTCGCCAAACGCCTCGTCGCCGCGGGGGTGGCGCCCGGCGACCGCGTTGCCGTTTGCCTCGGCCGCTCCGAACGCATGCCGCTTGCGCTGCTCGCGGTTGCCGCGGCAGCCGCCGTGTTTGTCCCGCTCGACGCGGGCGCCCCGGCCCAACGCTTGGCCTTTATCGCCGAGGATTGCGGCGCCCGTCTGGCGCTGGTCGAAAACGGCGTCACCGCGCATTTTCCCTGTCCCACCCTGAACCTCGACCAAAACGCGGCCGTCCCCGCGGTGAATTTGCCGCCACAACCCGAGCCACGCGAACCCGCTTATTTGGTTTACACCTCCGGTTCCACCGGGCAACCCAAGGGGGTGGTGGTTTCCCACGCCGCCCTGTTCAACCAAGTACAAGCCTGGGTTGCCGGCTACGGCTTGGCGAACGCCAAACCCATCGCGCTGCAGGTCGCGGGTTTTGCGTTCGATGTTTTTGTCGGCGACGTGGCGCGCACCTTATTGGTCGGCGGTACCTTGGTGATTTGCAACGAGCAGGTGCGCCTGGATCCACCCGCGCTTTTTGACCTGCTCGACCAACACCGCGTCACCCTGTTCGAGGGAACCCCCGGCCTGGTCATGCCTTTGTTGCGCTGGATGGCGGCGGAACAGCGCCACCTGCCCGCGTTCCGTTTGTTGATCGTGGGCAGCGATGCCTGGACCACCGCCGACGCCCGCTTCGCCCGCCGCGTTTTACCCGACACCTGTCGCCTGGTCAACAGTTACGGGGTCACCGAGGCCACCATCGATTCCTGTTATTTTGAGATCCGGGAAGAAGGCGATCTGCCCGCGAGCGGTCCCGTTCCCATCGGCCGCCCGCTCGCCGGCAATCAACTCAGCATCTTGGATCGACATGGCTTACCCCTCCCCGCCGGCGCCGTTGGCGAACTCTTCATCGGTGGCCCGGCCGTGGCCGAGGGTTATTGGCAACGGCCGGAGTTGACCCAAAACCGCTTCCGCACGCTACCGGGATTGGGGCGCGTTTACGCGAGTGGCGACCGCGTGCGATGCAACGAACGGGGTGACCTGGTTTTCCTCGGTCGCGGCGACAGCCAGGTCAAGGTGCGGGGTTACCGCATTGAACCGGGCGAGGTGGAAAACGCGTTGGGCCGCTGTGACGGCGTTGCATCCGCCGTGGTCATCGCCCGCAAGGACGCGTCCGACAACGCGACCCTCATCGCCTACCTCCTCGGCGACGGCGACGAACCGGCGGTTCGCGCGCAAGTGGGCACCCTCTTGCCCGCCTACATGATGCCGGCCGCGATGGTGTTCCTCGACCAGATGCCGTTGACGCGCAACGGTAAGGTCGACCGCCGTGCGCTGGCCGCCCGCGACGACCGGCCGGCGCCAACCCTGGGCCGCGCACCGCGAAACCCACGGGAGCAGAGCTTGTGGCGCATCTTTGCCGCGTTGCTTGGGTTAAGCGAGGACAGCGCCGACATTGATCGCGACTTTTTCGCGGCCGGCGGTCACTCTCTGCTGGTGCTGCGTTTGTTGGGACGCATCCGCAAGGAACTGGGTTTGATCCTCAAGCCGCAAGACGTGTTCGCACATCCGACGGTGGCCGGTTTGGCGAAGTGTGTAGCCGAACGCCAAACCCTGGAGCCCATTACACCGCAACCCCAAGCCGACCACTATCCGCTTTCCTTCAGCCAACGGCGCCTGTGGATCCTGCACCAAATGGACGCGGCCGAGGCCTACAACGTGCCGGGCGCCTTCACCCTGGACGGCCCGCTGCGCGTCGATTTCCTGGAGCAGGCCGTCGCCCAGTTAACCGAACGCCATGAGAGCCTGCGCACCCATTTCACCCGCATCGGCGACGAACCCCGTCAGGTCGTTGCCCCCGTGCGGCCCTTCTCCCTAAAAATCGTAGACTTAAGCGACCAAACCGAACCCGAAAGCGCGGTCTCGCGCCTGGCCCACACCGAGGCCAACCAGGCCTTTGACCTGGAAAAGGGCCCCTTGTTCCGCGTCACCTTGGTTCGCCTCGAACCGCAACGGCACGTGTTGCTGTTCACCCTTCACCACATCATCGCCGATGGATGGTCGATGGACAATCTGTTCCGCGAGATCGGCTTGCGCTACCAAGCCTTAATCGCGGGCAAAACCAACCCCTTGCCCCCGCTCCCCTTCCAATACCGCGATTACGCGGTTTGGTCGCGCAACCGGCTGGAAGGCGAAGAAGGCGCGCGGCTTCACCAATACTGGCACGGCGTTTTCGCGGAACAGCCGCCCGCGCTCCGGCTCCCCACCGACCGACCGCGACCCCCGCTAAAAACCTACCGCGGCGGCAGCGTGGTGGTGCCGCTCCCCGACGCCTTGATGCCCGCCTTCACCGCCTTTTGCCAAAATCGGGAACTCACCCCGTTCATGGGTTTGCTCGCCGCGCTGAACATCTTGCTCTACCGCCTCACCGGCCAAACCGATCTGGTGGTTTCCTCGCCCGCCGCCGGTCGCCCCCATCCCGACCTCGACGACCACGTCGGCTTGTTCATTAACAGCGTTGCGCTGCGCACCCGTTTCAGCGACGCCACGTCATTTGACGCATTGTTGGACAGCGTGCGTGCGGCCGTGATCGGCGCCTTGGCGCACGGCTTGTACCCGTTTGATCGTTTGGTCGGTGAATTGCCCTATGGTCACGATCCCAGCCGCTCCCCGCTCGCCGACGTCATGCTCTCCTACGTCAGCCAACCCCACCGCCAAGCGGAGACGCTGGGCGACCTGCGCATCGGCACCCTGGAAAGCCGCTTCGATACCGCCAAACTCGACCTCAGCTTCGACTTTCTCCAGGCCCCGGACGGCTGGGTCTTTTCGGTCGAATACAACAGCGACTTGTTCCACCGCGAAGCCGCCGCCCAATTCGGCACACGCCTGCTCACCGTGATGGACCATCTGAGCCGGCACCCGGCCCCCGACCACCGCACCTTGCCGTTGGTCCCCGCTTCAGCGCTGTCTCTGCTGCAAGGGCCGCCGGTGGCCCAGGTGGAAACCGATGTGGTCGCCGCGATCCAAGCCGCGGCGAACCGCTTCCCCGACCGCATCGCGGTGCGCCATGGCGAGGCGCGACAAACCTTCGCCCAATTGACAGATCTGGCGGCGCGATTGGCGCGGGTCATCCGCGACCAGCCCCGATTCCAGCCGGGCAAACCGGTTGCGGTATTGCAGCAGCGCGATGTGCATTATCCCGCCGTGGTTTTGGCGCTCCTCGCGGCCGGCGCGGTTTATGTGCCGGTCGATCCCGACTACCCGGCGAATCGTATCCAAACCATGCTGCGCGAATCGGGCGCCCGCCACGTGATCGCGGCCGAGGAACACCGCGACATGGTGCAAGCGCCGGGCCGCCGTCTGCTGACCTTCTCAGAATGGGTTAGCGCCGCGGCGTCCGCACAACCCACCTTAAATCAATCGCTTACAGGTGACAGGCACGCGTATCTGTTAGACCAACCGCTTACAGGTGACAGGCACGCGTATCTGATGTTTACCTCGGGTTCGAGCGGCGTGCCCAAAGCCGTCGCCGTCAGCCACGCCAACCTGGCCCACACGGTCCTCCACGCCTGCGCCGGTTTCACCATCGGTGATGCCCCCGACGCCTGTTTCGCGCTTGTCGCCGGTTTCGCGTTTGACATCGCCCTGCTGGAATTGTTGCTACCGCTGAGTCAAGGTGCCGCCGTGTCCGTGCTCGGCCGCGACCTGTTGCTGGATGCGGAACAGCGCCACGGAGCCCTGCAACAAGTGACCGCCTTCCATGCCGTGCCCGCCCTCCTGCAACACATTCTCGATTACGCTACCGATTTCCCACGCTTGCGTTGGTTGTTCACCGGCGGCGACCGCGTCCCCGCCGAACTGCTGCAACGGGCCGCCGAGGTGCTGCCCGAGGTACGTCTTTTCGAATGGTACGGCCCCACCGAAACCACCGTCATCTGCAGCGCCTTGGATGTAGGTGCCGAGGGTGACGCCGCCTTCAAACCAGGCTGCATCGGTCGGCCGCTGCCAGGGGTGACCCTGAGCTTGCGAGACCGCAATGATCAGATTGTGCCGCGCGGGTGTTTGGGGGAACTTCACATCACCGGTCCCGGCGTGGCCGCCGGTTACCGCACCAAGGGTCGCCTCGACCGCACCCCGTTCCACCACGACGGCGAAACCCGCTACCGCACCGGCGATTGGGCGACCTGCACCAACGACGGCTTGTTGCTTTTCGCCGGTCGCGCCGACGAGCAGCTCAAAATTCGCGGCATTCGCATGGAGCCGGCCGAGGTGGAACAACGGCTGCGCGCCCACCCGGCGGTTGAAGCCGCGCTGGTTGCCGGTCGCGAGGAGAAGGGACAAACCCATTTGGCCGCCTATTGTGTGGCCGACACGGACGTGGCCACGCTGCGCGCGCACCTGGCCCAATCCCTGGCCGAGCCGATGATCCCAACGCGCTGGTTCTTTCTGGATGCCTTACCGCGCGACCCGCACGGCAAAATCGACCGCAAGGCCTTGGCCGCGCTAAAAACGACCGAACCAGAAACGCGCGGCACCCATCAGGCGCCGCGCAATGAAACGGAGCGCGCCCTCTGCGCCATTTGGGCCGAGGTCTTGCAGAGAGACGTCATCGGCATCGACCAACATTTTACCGAGGTGGGCGGCCACAGTTTGGAACTCACCCAAATCGCGCTGCGCATCCAACAACAGTTCGGGTTCAAACCGAGCATTCGCTTGCTAATCTCCCATCCTACTGTAGAAAGTTTAGCGGTTGAAATCGCGCGTCACGCCAAATCGACCCAAAGGGCGCGCACCCCGGTTCGCGCCGAAAATACCGAACGGTTCCCGGCCACCCCGGACCAGCAACGCCTGTGGGTGTTGTGCCAATTCGCGGAAGCCTCGCGCGCCTACCATTTGCCCGGCGCCTTCCGTTTCCATGGATCCGTCGATCAGGCTGCCTTCGACAAGGCCTTTGCCGCGTTGGTACACCGTCACCCGATGTTGCGGGCGCGGTTCATTGAGGAAGACAAAACGCTGATGGTCGACCTCAGCGGGAATCCAACCTGCTTATCCCGGCTGGATCTGCGCAACCGCGAAAACGGCGAAGACGACCTGGCCCAGTTCCTGGCCGAGGAATCCCAACGTGCCTTTGACCTCGGCAACGGCCCGCTTTTCCGCTGCACCCTGATCCAAATGGATGAGGAAACCCAGGTGCTCGCGCTCAACCTGCACCACCTGATTGCCGACGGTTGGTCGCTCAACCTGCTGGTCGCGGATTGGTGGGCGCTGTACCAACACGCCCTGGGCCATGGCGCGAAGCCGACACCGCCCGCCTACCATTTCGCGGATTACGCGGCCGACACCGCCGCGCACCGCCAACAGCGTTTCGAAGCTGACCGCGCCTGGTGGCGCCAAAGGTTCGCCACCCCGCCGGCCCCGCTGGAATGGGTCACGGATCGCCCGCGCCCCGCCGTCAAAAGGTACCGCGGCGCCCAACCCCGCTTTCCCTTCCCGCATAAGCTGTGGAACAGGGTCACCACCGTGGCGGCGCAACTGGGCGTCACCCCGTTCACCGTGCTTACCGCGGCCGTTTTCGGCTGGGCCCAACGGCGGACCGGCCAAAACGATGTGTGTTTCGGCACCCCGGTCTCCGGCCGTGATCACCAGGCCTGGGAGCCCTTGGTCGGTTTGTTCCTCAACACCACCGTCTTGCGGACCGAGGTTCGAAGCGAAGCCTCCTTCGCCGCCCTGGTCGGCCAGGTTGAGGGGGCGATCAACGACGCCCGCGAACACAACGCCGTGGGTTTTGCGGAATTGGTGGAAGCCGTGAATCCACCCCGCGATCCGGGTCGCGCACCGCTTTTCGATGTGTTTGTGTCGATGTTCTCACGGGAAAGCACCTTGCCCGACGGCTGGACGTACGAAACCGCCGATTATCCCACCGGCCAGTTCGACCTCAGTTTTCAATTCGGCAGCGAAAACGGCGCCTGGCAGCTCTATCTCGAATACGACAGCGATGTGTACGACGCTTCAACCGCCGCACACTTTGCCGATCATTGGTTTACCTTGCTCGATGCTTGGACCGCGGACGCCGCGGCACCGCTCCAGCGCGCCGCGGCGCTTGAGACGCCCGCCACCGCCGAAGGCCCCAAAAGCGAGTACACCAAAACATCCTTACTTTCTCTATTTAAGGATCAAGTATTAAAGCAACCTGACAAAACCGCCTACCGTTGCGGGGAAACCCTGCTCAGTTATCGCGCGTGGTGGGATCAGGTGGAACACTTGGCCGGCGCCTTAGCCGCGATGCCGAAGCAGCCCGCTTTGGTTGCGGTCGCCATGCCCCGCGACCTCAACCTGGCGGTGGCCCTGGCGGCGATTTGGCGATCCGGTGCGGCCTGGTTGCCGCTCGATCCGGCCTTGCCGGCGGCACGTCGCGATCTGCTGCTGGCCGACAGCGACGCGGACCTGGTGTTGTGTACGCCGGAAACCCGGCCGTCGCAGGCACCCTGTCCCATCCGTGATTTTGCCGAAACCCTCGCGGCGGGCACACCCATCGCCGGCCCGCTGCCACAAAACCCCGCGTCCCGCGCCTACCTGCTGTATACCTCCGGCTCCACGGGACATCCCAAGGGCGTCTCCGTCGCTCACGGGGCGTTGTTGAATTTCCTGCGCGCCATGGCCGAGCGCCCCGGCTTGGAAACACACGACCGTGTCGCCGCGGTGACGCCGATGTCCTTCGATATCTCCTTGTTGGAATGGTGGCTGGCGCCCTTGGTCGGTGCCACCGTCGACATCTTCACCCGCGAGCAGGTGCTGGACGATCCGGCGGTGCTGCAACAACGGGGTGTCACCCTGCTGCAAACCACCCCGGCCAACTTGGCCCTGTTACACCAAGCGGGTTGGCAACCGGACCCCGAGCTGCGCGTTCTTTGCGGCGGTGAGGCGTTGCCTTTGCCGCTCGCCCAAAAGGTTGCCGCCCAGGTCGCCGCGCTGTGGAACATGTACGGCCCTACCGAAACCACGATTTGGTCGACTTGTGCGCGGATCACGCCACACGAGGCGCGCATCCATTGCGGGACGCCCATCCACAACACCAGGATTGTGATTTTGGACGAACAGGAACGCGCATGCCCGCCAGGGGTTCGTGGGGAGATCGCCATTGCCGGCGCGGGTTTGGCGGATGGGTACCACGATCGTGAAACCCTCACCCAAACCGCCTTCGCCCCGGCACGCGGCATCGAGGACAGCCCCCGTTTCTATCGAACCGGCGACCTCGGGTACCTCGACCAGGCGGGTCGCTTGGTGGTGCTCGGGCGCCGCGATTTCCAAATCAAACACAAAGGCCACCGCATTGAGCCCGGCGAAATCGAGGCCGCGCTGTGCGGGGCGCCCGAGGTCAACCAAGCCGCCGTTTTGCTTCAGGGACAGGCGCCGGAAACCCTGTTGGTCGCTTATGTAACCGCAAACCCGGCCACCACCGCCGTTGATTTCGAAGCCGTCGTGCAGCGGCTACACGTAACCTTGCCGGCCGCACTGGTGCCGCAACGGGTGGTTCAGGTCCAAGCAATGCCGCTTAACAGCAGCGGCAAAATCGACCGCGCCGCGCTCGCGGCCCAAACACCCGCGCAACAAACCGCGCCCGCGACGCTTTCCGCCGACCAGGAGCAACTGGCCGCGCTGTGGCGTTCGGTTGGTGTGACAGCCGATGCCGGCCCCAACAGCCACTTTTTCGCGGCGGGCGGCAACAGCCTCAGCGCGGTGCGCTTGCGCAACCGCGTGCGAGAAAGCCTGGGCCTTGAAATCAACCTGACGGATGTGTTCCGGGCACCGACCCTGGCGGCCCAGTGCCAACTGCTGCTGCAAGCACCACCGGCCGAAACCGCGACGCCCCGCGCACCCGACGCCGCGCGTTACGCGGCAAGTCCCAACCAAACCGCGCTGTGGCAACACGCGGCCCAGCTTGGCAGCGACCAAGCCTACCTGTTGCCGGGCGCTTTTCGTATCAAAGGCGCCGTGGCGCCACGCCGCTTGCGGGCCGCGCTGGAACAGGTGGTTGCCGCCCAAGAAAGCCTGCGCTACCAATTCGAGGAAGAAGACGGAAGCCTGTGGTTCCGGGTCAAGGATGCGGTGTCCATCCCCTGGCAAGAAATCGATTTGCGCGGCACGGTCGATGCCGAGGCCCAGGCACAAACCTGGCTGGAACGCGAGGCAACGACCCCCATGGCCGTCGAAACCGCGCTAACGCCGCGCGTCCGGCTACTGCAACTTGCGGATGAGGACCACCTGCTCTTGGTCACCCTGCACCACCTCGTCAGCGACGCCTGGTCGTTGGATCTGTTGCTGCAGCATTGGCTGCGGGCATACCAGGGCGTGGCACCGACCCCGCCCGCGACCCGGTATCGCGATATCGCCCATCAAGCCAACGCGACGGATCACACCGCGGCGCGTGCTTGGTGGCGCGATCAGCTCGCCGATCCACCTGAGCCCCTCGATTTGGCCGTTGATCGGGAAACCGGCCACCAAACAAGCGCGGCAAGCCGTTTCCACGACATCGAACCCGCGCTGGTTCAGCGCTTGAACGAGGTGGCCCGCGATCACGAGGCCGGCTTGTTCCACCTCCTGGTCGCCGCCACCGCCTGCTTCTTGCACCGCTACAGCGGTCAGGAAGACCTGCTGATCGGCACCGCCGCGGCCGGCCGCGACCGCCGCGAATGGGAAGACGTGATCGGCCTGTTCGTGCAATCCCCAACCTTGCGCCTGCACCCACGCGGCGACCTCGATTTCGCGGCACACCTGCACCAGGTTCGCGATCACGTGGTCCAGGCAACCCAATTCGCCGCGGCACACCGCCCCACGCGGCAACCACGGGTGATGCTGGTCATGCAAGAGGCCGAACGCGGCGCGCCCGACCTGCCCGAGGGTCTGTCGCTCACCCGAACCGAAACCGCGGCCGGCCCGGCCATGTTCGACCTGACCATTCACATCTCCCCGCACAACAAAGGCTTGCGCCTCAGCTTCACCTACGCGACAGCCTTGTTTGACGCCGACACCATCGCGGAACGCGTGGCACGTTTTGTCGATTTGCTGCCCCAAATCGCCGCCGACCCCAGCCGACCCTTGCACGCCTACCGCATGCTCTCGCCGCAACGGCTGCACCGGGAACAACAGCGCCTGCAACAAAGCGCAACCCTGCCCCAACCAACCATGCACCTGAGCGCGCGTTTGGCGGAAACGGCGCTGCGTTATGCCGACCGCACCGCGCTGGTCGACGGGGAGCGGCGCCTTACCTACGCCGATATCGACCAACTCAGCGCCCGAATCGCGACCTACCTGGTTGCGCAACA
Source organism: Acanthopleuribacter pedis (assembly GCF_017377855.1). GTDB lineage: Bacteria > Acidobacteriota > Holophagae > Acanthopleuribacterales > Acanthopleuribacteraceae > Acanthopleuribacter > Acanthopleuribacter pedis. The sequence continues at coordinate 490,310 of NZ_JAFREP010000002.1, read as the reverse complement.
CGGCATCCAACCCGGCCAACGGGTCGGCCTGTGCCTGCAGCGTTCCGCGGAAATGGTGGTCGCGCTACTGGGTATTCTGCGTGCCGGCGCCGCCTACGTGCCGCTCGATCCCGATTATCCACGCGCGCGTCTGGACTTTTTCGCCGAGGACGCGGGCCTGGTTGCCTGCCTCAGCGACGCGCGAAGCGATCAGGCGCCGACAAAGGTTACCCCCATTCATTACCAGGACGCGGTCGCCCATCACCCACTCGGCTCACCGCCGCCGCGCCCCGCCGACGCCGAGACCTATGTGATCTATACCTCGGGTTCCACCGGGCGCCCCAAGGGCGTGCCGATGCGCGACAACCGCGTGGCGGCGCTGTTCGAGCATGCCGCGCCGCGGTTCCAGTTCGATGAACAGGATGTGTGGACCCTGTTCCACAGCGTCGCCTTCGATTTCTCGGTCTGGGAACTGTTCGGCGCCCTGCTCCATGGCGGAACCCTGGTGATCGTGCCCCAGGCCGTCGCGCGGGACAGCCGTCGCTTCGCCCAACTGTTGCAGGCCGAACAGGTCACCATCCTCAACCAAATCCCCAGCGCCTTCGCCGCCCTAACCGCCGATCTGGAAGCAACCGGGCTGCGCCTGCCCGACCTGCGCCAGGTGATTTTCGGCGGGGAAGCACTGAATCCGGCGGCATTGGCTTCTTTTGCCTATCGCCATCCCCACTGCGCCCTGATCAACATGTACGGCATCACCGAAACCTGCGTGCATGTCACCTTCCGCAAATTGGACCCTGCCGCGCTGAAATCGGGCGCGAGCGACATCGGCACCGCGCTGCCGCACCTGCACATTTCGCTGCTGGGAAAATACGGCGAATGGGTGCCGGACGGCGCCGCCGGCGAAATCTGTGTCACCGGTTTGGGTCTGGCCGAGGGTTACCATCAACGCCCCGAACTCAGCGCCGAGCGCTTTCCCCGCCATCCCCACCTCGATGGGCTGACCATGTACCGCAGCGGCGACCAAGCGCGCCGCGACCGTTGCGGTAACCTGATGTACCAGGGGCGTGCCGACCAGCAGGTCAAGGTACGCGGCCACCGCATTGAGGTCGGCGAGGTCGAAGCGGTCCTGTTCAACCAAACCGGCGTAACCGAGGCCGTGGTGCGCGCCGTGCGTGACGCGGCGGGACAGGGCACCTTGCTGTGCTGGTTCACCGGGACTGCCGAACCGGCCGCGCTCCGTGCCACGGCACGAACGCAACTGCCGGCCTACATGCGCCCGGCCGCGTTCCTACCCGTGGATGGGTTCCCACGAACGCCCAGCGGAAAAATCGATGTGGCCGCGCTTCCCCGAATTGTGAACCAAGGCAAGGCACCCTTGGCAACCGAAACCGAACAGGCACTGGGCCGGTTGTGGCGCGAACTCCTCCACCTGCCCTGCGCGCCCGACGCGGACAGCGATTTCTTCGAGCTGGGCGGCCATTCACTCAACGCCTTGCGTTTGTGCCGCCGCATTGAGCAACAACTCGGCCGCACCGCGACGCCGCGCCTGTTGTTCGAAAACCCAAAACTGCGTGACTTGGCGGCGGCACTGGACCAAACCGCCTGCCCGGCGGAACAGGCGTGGCCCATCCCCCCATTGCCCGCGACGGCGACCCCGCTGCCCAGCCCCCAACAACAGGCTTTGTGGCTGTTGGCGCAAACCCGTGACCTCGCTGACAGCTACCACGTTTGCGCGGGATTCCGGGTGCAAGGGCCGCTTGCGCCTGGGCGCATTGCAGCCGCGCTTCAGGATTTGACGGCACAGCACGAATCACTTCGCACCGCCTTTGACGTGGTCGCGGGTCAACCCCGGTTGCGCATCGCCGATGAGGTCGCCCTGCCGCTGCGCGTGGTGGACGCCGCCGATTGGCACGAAGCGGATCAACACCGCCGGCAACGTGAACCTTTCGACATCGCCACCGCGCCCCTGTTGCGCGCCTGGGTCGTGCGGGAATCACCAAACCAAATGCAGATTTGGTTGTGCGCCCATCACCTCATCATCGACGGTTGGTCGATGGAACTGCTGCAACAACAGTTCCTCGCCGCCCTTTCGGGCAAACCCAACCCCGCGCCGTCGGGACCCCGTTACCGCGACGTGGCCCACTGGCTGCAGGGCCAAGCGGCGGAACACCTGGGTTACTGGCGCGACCAGCTCGCGGAACCCGCGCCGCCGGTGCACCTGCCCCAGGACGGTTCCCGCGCCGACGCCGTCGATTTCGCCGCGGCCCATGTCACCGCGACCTTGCCCGCCGAGGTGGTCACCGCGTTACAGCAGCAGGCGCGCCGCCTGCACATCTCCGATTTCAGCCTCCAGCTTTCGCTGTTGTTCCTGACCCTTGCCAAACTCAGCGGACAAAACCACCTGTGTATCGGCACCCCGGTCGCGGGCAGGCCGCGCCTCGACCTCGAACCCGTGGTCGGTTACCTCGTCAACACCCTGCCGTTAACGGCACGGTTGACGCCGGATCGTGACCTTGAAAGCTGGCTGCAACAGGTTCATCGCGCGGTGCTCGGTGCGCTGGACCACCAGCTCGTCACTTTCGACCAACTGGTCAAAGCGCACCAACCCGAGGTAACCCCGGGACGCCATCCCTTTTTTGACGTGATGCTGGTGTTCCAGAATCAGCCCGCCGCGCGGCCCGCCGACAGCGACCTCATTGCGGAACCACTCCCCGCGCCAAGCGCCACCGCCAAATTCGACCTGACCTGGACCATCATGCCGGGCGCCGAATCCTGGTTGGTGGATCTGGCGTTCCGAACGGCTCTGTTCAGCCGGGAACGGGCCGCCTTTTTCCTGAAAACGTATCGCGACATGGTCACCGCCCTGTGCGCGGCGGACCCGGGACCTTTGGCCGCCCTGATCGGTGCACCCGCCGAGGACGACGAACTTTGTTTTGAACTCGAATTTTAAGGATTGCTTGCCATGAATGATCAGCACACCCCCGACCCCCGTTTCCTGAACCACCTGCGCGACCTACCCGATTGGCATTTAAACTGGGCGGGTCGACGCCGGCCCGCCCAATCCGTGGCCGGTCAATGGGATCCCGCGCTTCACCAACGCCTTGGCTCGGTCGCCAAAGGCAACCCCTGGGCCGAGTACAGCTTGTTAACCGCCGCGTTGCGGGTGGTGCTGTGGCGCCTCGGTGGCGCCGCGGATCTCCTGATCGCGACCCCGGCCTTGCATGAGGAAACCCGGCGCGGTCCGCTGCTGGTGCGGCTGGCCCTGGACCCCAAAGGGAGTTTCCGCGCGCTGACCCGCGCCCAGCGCGACGCCCTCGCCATTGCGCGCAACGGTTTGGCGACCGACCGCGAAACCTTTGAAACCGCCTGGCGCACCAACGACGGCGGCGACCCTACCCCGCTCTACCGCGTGGTTTGGCAACAGGCGGGTTTAAGCACGGGCGCGGCCTTGCCGGCACGCTTTCGCTTCACCTGGGAACGCGACCCCGAACAGTCCCTCCTCGCCGTTTGGGTGGCGGAAGAGGCGGGCGGCGAAGATCTTGCCCGTGCGCTTGCCACACGTTTGCCCATCGTCCTAACCAACCTCCTCGACAACGGCGACCTGCCTTTGACCGAGATCCCGCTGCTCGGCGCGGGCGAATCCCCGCTGATCCAAGCGGAGCAGCCGCGCTGCTTCCCCGCCACGCCCGTCACCGGCCTGTTGGCGGCGCAAGCGGCACGCCACGGTGCCGAACCGGCCCTGCATTTCGAAGAACACACGCTGAGCTACGCCGCCTTTTCCCAGCGGATCGAAAAGGTCGCCTGCTCTTTGCAGCAACAGGGAGTCGGCCGTGGATCACGCGTTGCCCTGTGGGGCCGACGCCACCCGGATTTCGTCGTGGCGATGTGGGCGGTGCTGCGATGCGGCGCTTCCTGGCTGGCCTTGGATCCCAGTTACCCGCAAGACCGCCTCAACCTGATGCTGGCCGATAGCGGCACCTGTTTGGTGCTGGGTTTGCCCCCTTCCGTTTCGTTGACGCTGCCCGAGGGCTGTAGCGCGCTTCCCGAAATTGCACCCACCGCGGGGGCGGGCCGTTTTGAGCCCGCGGCCATTCGCGCCGAGGACGAGGCCTATGTGATTTACACCAGCGGCTCAACCGGGCGCCCCAAGGGTGTGCCCATCCATCACGGCGCCTTAACCCGGTACATTCAGTGGGCCGCGGCGACTTACCGCGATCAAGCCGCCGACTGTGCCTGGTTCACCACGCCCGCCTTTGACTTGACCATCACCAGTTTGTTCCTGCCGTTTACCCAAGGTGACGCCCTGGTGGTTTTTGGCGAGGCCCCTACCGAAACCCTGGTCGCCGCGGTCTTTGCCGATCCCCGCATCGACCTGGTCAAACTGACCCCGGCCCACGTCGCCTTGGTGCCCGAACACCCACCCAGCAGCGTGGCGCGGGTCATCCTCGGCGGCGAAGCACTGCTGCCCGAACAGGTGCGGCGCCTGCGCGCGGTTAACCCCGCGATGCGTATTTTTAACGAATACGGCCCGACCGAGGCCACCGTCGGCTGCACCATGCAGGAAATAACCGACCCCGACCAGATCACCATCGGCCGTCCCGCCGACCACGCCGTGATCGCGCTTTTGGACGCGCACGATCACCCGGTACCGCCCGGCTTCCACGGCTCCCTCCACATCGGCGGCGAGGCCCTAACCAGCGGCTACCTCAACCGAGCCACGCTCAATAGCGAACGCTTCACCCAACGCCCGGACGGGACCCGCCTGTACCGCGCCGGCGACCTGGCCTCGCTTGATGCGGCGGGGAACCTGCACTACCACGGCCGCAACGATTTCCAACTTAAAATCAGGGGTTACCGCATCGAAGCCGGAGAAATTGAAAGCACTTTAACCAACCTCGAGGGCGTCCACGAGGCGGTCGTGATCGGCGCACCCGGCGCGGACGGTAAACCGGTTTTGGTCGCCTACGTGGCCGGTCCCGGTGCCGCCGAGGAAACCCGTTTGCGCGAGGCGGTCGCCGCCGCCTTGCCGCTTTACATGATGCCCGCCTTTTTCGTGGCCTTGCCGGCACTGCCGCTCACCGCCAACGGCAAGGTCGACCGCGCCGCCTTACCCGCGCCGCAACAGGCCCGCCCCGGCGGCACGGCAAGCAACGAAGGCGAGGCCGCGCTGGTGCGCGCCTTTGCCGCCGCTTTCCCCAAACAGACCGTCACCACCGGCGCGGATTTCTTCGCGCTCGGCGGCGACTCCATCAAAGCGCTGCAGATTTCGGCCTTCCTCCACGAGGCCGGTTACGCCCTCGAGGTGGGCGACCTCTTCCGCGAACCGCGCTTGCGCCACGTGGCGAGCGGACTTCGGCCGTTGACCGAAAAACGCGTGTTCGAACCGCTGCAGGGCGCGGTGCCGACCACCCCGGCCCAAAGCCATTTCCGTCGCTGGTTCGCGGGCAATCGCGGCGCCTATAACCAAAGTGTGCTGCTGGACCTGCCCCAACCTATCAGCGACATCGGTTTGCGCGCCGTCGTGCGCGCGCTGCAGGAACGCCACGAGGTTTTGCGGGCGATCCCGCACCCCCAACACCCGGATCAATTGCTGATTAGGGAGACCTACGCCACCCCGGCATGGGTCGACTTGCGCGGATCGGATACCGTCCGCCGCGACCTGCAACAACGCGCCGCCGCCGACCAGCGCGACTTTGACCTGGAACAAGGTCCGCTGCTGCGCGTTACTTATTTCCAATGCAACGACAGCGACCGCCTCCTCGTCGCGGCCCATCATTTCATTGTCGACGCTGTCTCCTGGCGCTTGCTTTTAAACGAGTTATCTCGGTTTTTGGTGCAGCATCATTTGGGCAAGCCGCTGAAACCATCGCCGCGTGGGGCGAGCCTCGATGATTTGGCGGCTTGGTTGAAAACGCGTTTTCCGGCGGACGAACGCCGTCGCCGCGCTGCCTTTTGGCAAGCCTATGCCGCCGGATCCCAACGCATCGAACCGGACAGCGAGCGGCCAGGATCGAAGAAGGCAACCCGGGTGGCCTTCCTCAACCACACCTGGGACACCACCCAAACCCAAACCATGCTGGGTGCCGCCCACCGCGCCTTCCGAACCGAAATCAACGATCTTTTGCTCACCGCGCTCGGCGACGCCTTGTGGCGGGCCGAACGGCTTAGCCGGGTGCAGGTCTTGCTCGAATCCCACGGACGCGATTTGGGCGCCGACGCGCCCGACCTTAGCCGCACCGTCGCCTGGTTCACCACCTGGTTCCCGGTGGTCCTGCACCACCAAGACGGCGACGTGCGCACCCGCTTAACCGCCGTCAAAGAGAACCTGCGCGCGGTCCGACACGCGGGCATCGATTACAGCCTCTTGAGCGCCGCCGGCGAAACGGACGGCCCCGCGCCGGAGATGGGTTTTAACTACCTCGGTCGCTTTGACGCCGACGAAGAGGATCCGTCCCGGCCTCGGTTCAGCACCTGGGATATCGGCCCGGAAAACGACCCCAGCGATCCGCCGCCCTTCGCCTGGTTTTTCTCCGGCATGGTGGTCAACGACCGATTGCAACTGGGCCTTGCCTACGACCAACACCGCTTCCACCCGGAACGCATGGCCCGCTTGCATCAAAGCCTGATCGAGGCCGTCGACGCCTTGGTTGCGGCAACCACGCACCAACCCCGCGTCTGGCTGTCCCCCGCGGACGTGCCCTTGGCCGCGCTGCAGGCGTCCACCCTGGACCAAATCCAGGAACACCACGAACTGACCGATCTTTATCCCCTCTCCCCCATGCAGCAGGGTTTGTTGTTCCACCACAACCTGGATCAGGACGGAAGCTACGTGGAACAAATCGCCCAAGTCCTGCGCGGCCGTTTGGATCAAAACGCGTTGACCGCCGCCCTGACCCGCGTGTTGGACGACGCCGAAATCGGCCGCACCCAATTTTTCCCGGACGCGCCCGGCGGCGCCTTGCAAGGTCTGCTCACGCGGGCCCTCACGCCGACCGTCCAAACCGTGACGCCCGCCGAGGCCGATGCATGGATGGCGTCCGACCGCGAACAGGCGTTTGACCTTGCCGCAGGCCCGCCCCTGCGCGTCACCTTGCTGGCACTGGGCGAGGACCGCTACCGCTTGGTGTGGACCTTCCACCATATGTTGATGGACGGCTGGTGTTTGCCGCTGTTGTTCTCCGCCGTCATCGATCACTACCGCCGCTTGCGACGCGGCGAGCGCATCCATTCCAAACCCTTTCCGCCCTTCCGCCGCTACATCCGCAAGCTGGCCGAACAGGACGGAAGCGCCGCCGTGCAATGGTGGCGACGCGCCCTCCAAGGCCACGAAAAAACCACGCTTGCCGGATCTGGAAGTGGACAACCCGCGCGCCATTCGTTCGAGGTGCGCTGGTCGGAAGAGGACACGCGCCGCCTCAACGCCATGGCCGCCGCCGAACGCGTCACCGCCAACCACATCGTGCACGTGCTGTGGGCCGTTCAGGTGGCGCGCCGCCTGTTCAGCCAAGACGTGCTGTTCGGTGCCGTCGTTTCCGGCCGGCCCGCCGAGGTGCCGGGGATTCATGAGATGATCGGCCTGTTTATCAACACCCTGCCGGTCCGAGTTCGCTTGGACGGGCACACCCCGTTGCGCGAGATCGTGCAACAACGCCGCGACAACGCCGTGGCGGCCGAGGCCCAACCCAGCGTGCCCTTGGCGGAAATCCAACAGGGCCGCGCCTTGTTTGACCACATCCTCGTTTTTGAGAATTACCCCGAGGGCGACGCCGTTCTGGAAGACGCGGACGGCTTTCAGCTGGAGGGCGTGCTCGCCCACGAACAAACCCACTACCCGCTCACCCTGGTGGTGGTACCCGACGAGGCCTTGCTGTTCCGCGCCGATCTCGACGCGGACCGCATCGATCCTGAGACCGTCGCCCACATGCTCGACGGCATGGTGCACCTGTTGCGTGCCTGGTCGCGGCAGCCGGCGTTGACCCTGAGCCATGGGTGGTCGCCCGCGCCCACGCTGCCGGCAAGCGTTCCCTTGGACGATCCCGACGTGCTCCAGGCCTTTGCCGCGCGTGTCGCGGAAACACCGGCGGCGGTTGCCGTGCGGTTCCCCGGTGGTTCCTGGACGTACCAAACGCTGGCCGCGCGGGTTGCCGGTTTGGCCCAACAGCTTCGCAGCCGGCGACAGGTACGGCCAGGTGACCGCATCGCCATTGGCCTGACGCGGGGGCCGCAATTGATTCAGGCACTTCTCGCCACGCTCGCTTGCGGCGCCGCTTACGTACCCCTTGACCCCGAGGCGCCCCGCCAACGCATCCACGATCTTTTGGACGACGCCGCGCCACGCCTCACCATCAGCACGCCGGACCTCGCGAGGAAATTCGATCTGGCCGATGACGCCTGGCTCGACCCGGACAAGGTGACACCCGAAACCAACCCGGAATGGGAACCCACCACCGGCGACGGCTGTCGACCTGCATATATAATGTATACCTCCGGCTCGACCGGAAAACCCAAGGGCGTGGTCGTCACCCGCGCCAACCTAGCCTGGTACCTGGCCCGAGCGCGCGCTCTTTATTTCGACGAACGTCCCGATGCCGCTATGGCGCTGTTCACCGCCACCACCTTCGACCTCACCGTGACCACCTTTTTTTCCCCACTCACCCGCGGCGCGGCTGTCGTCATCCCAAACGCCGCGCCCTTGGACGAACAAATCCACGCGGTCTTCGCGCCCGGCAGCGGCGTACAGGCCGTCAAAATGACACCGGCCCACGTCGCCTTGCTGGAAGGCTTGGATCGCACCGAGGTAGCGGTCGTGATTCTCGGCGGCGAGGCATTGAAGCCGGAGGTTGTGGCCCAACTGCGCCGGCGCAACCCAAGCATGCAGATTTACAACGAATACGGGCCTACCGAAGCCACCGTCGGCTGTTTGGTTGAAGCCGTCGACGAGGGCCCAATCAGCATCGGCCGTCCTATGACCGGGGTGACCACCGCGGTGCTGGATCCATGGGGTCAACCGCTTGATGCCGATCAAACCGGTGAATTGCTGCTCGGCGGCCCCGGCGTCGCCGCGGGTTACCACCGACAATCGGCTTTAACCGAGGCGCGATTCATCCGCCACCAAAGCTTGGGCCGCGCCTACCGCACCGGCGACCGGGTGCGCCGCGACCACGAAGGCCGCTTCCATTTCCTCGGCCGCATCGACCACCAGCTCAGCCTGCGAGGGTACCGCATCGAGGCCGGCGAGGTGGCGCAACAGCTCAGCGACCACCCCGACATCAGCGCGGCCGTGGTGGATGTGGTTCACCAGGATCAGGGGCCGCGCCTAACCGCCTGGTTGCGTGGCAAGGGAACGCCCGAAAACCTGCGCGCCTTTCTCAGCGACCGTTTACCCCGGTACATGATTCCCGAGGCCTGGGTATTCGTCGAACAGTTCCCGCTCACCGCCAACGGCAAAATCGACCGGGCCGGTTTGCCCGCGCCAAGCACCAACCAAACCGGCCGTTTGCCCGGAAACGCCGACGAACGATTGCTCGCGGGCATTTGGGGCGCGGTTCTGGGCTTGCCCGCCGACCAAACCCCCGCTGTCGACCAAGACTTTTTCGCGCTGGGCGGTGACTCAATTAAAGCGTTGCAAATCCGCGCCCGCCTGCGCCGCGCCGGTTACGATTTGGCCCTTAAAGATTTGTTCCGCGAGGGCACCATCGCGCGGCTTGCGCCGCTGCTCAAACAGGACACACCGGTACAGCACCGTATCGACGCCGGGCCCGTCGCGCTTTCCCCAATCCAAGCTTGGTTCCTCGGCCAAAAACGATTGCGCCCCAACCATTACAACCAATCGTTACTGCTTCGGTTACCCGTCGATACGGACCCGGCCAAACTCGAAACCGCGTGGCGCGCCCTGGTAAACCATCACCGCTTGCTGGGGGCCAGGCTCGATGGTGGCCAATTGGTTGTGGACGCCGTGAGCCCCGATTTTTGGGAGCACCGTTCGGTTGCCGCCGATACCGCCCAAACAACCGCCGCATCCTTGCAAGCCGACCTTGATTTGGCAGCGGGACCGCTGTTCCGCGCCCTTTTGTTACGCGAACCGGGGGCCGACTTTTTGTTCCTGTGCGGCCACCACCTGGTTGTCGACGGGGTCTCCTGGCGCATTTTGCTCGATGATGTGCAGGACGCCCTTTCAGCCTTGGCCAACGGCGAAAGCCCACAACTCGCCCCGGTCCCCACCGCGTTCGGGGACTGGACCCGCTATCTCCAAGAACAACTACTCCCCACCGTTGCAGCGACGGAAAGCGGTTATTGGCAAACCTTGCCGGCTTGGCGCGAGCCCCTGCCGCTTGCGACGCAACCCTACCGCGTGGCCGACCGCCAACGGGCCGCGCGCGACCTAAGTCCGGCCTTGTCCCATCGCGTGCTGGGACCCCTCCACCAACGGCTCGGCACCGAAATGAACGACATACTGCTCACCGCGCTGGTCACCGCCTTCCAAACAAACGGATTTCGCGGCCCCTTGGCGATCACCCTGGAAGGCCACGGCCGCGACGTCGGCAGCCTCGATTTGAGCCGCACCGTGGGTTGGTTCACCGCGATGTACCCAGTCGTGTTCCCTGAGGTCGACCAACTGGCGAACCGCCTGGAGCAGGTCAAAGCCACCCTGCGCGCCGTTCCAGGCAAAGGTTTGGGTTACGGATTGCTGCGCTTTTTGGCCGAGCGCGACCTGCCGCCGCTCCCCCGTGTTCTCTTTAACTACCTCGGCCGTTTCGATGCCGCCCCGGCCCTCGGCGAATTCCTGGACGCGGGCGCGGAGGAACACGGCGAGGAACATCTGTTGTTTGACTTCGGTTTCGGCGCGGGTGTCACCCAAACCGAAAAGGGCGACGTCTTAACCCTGTTCCTCGACCACCATCCCGCGCGGGTTTCGCCTGAAGCGGCGCAAACCTACCTGGTCGCTTTTGCCGACGCACTTCAGGCCTTGGCCGATCTGGCCGAAAGCAGCCACGGCAACCGTCGCTTGGAAGAATTCCCCTTTGCCGGGTTGAACCAAAACGCTTTGGATCAATTTAACGCGGACCCGCGCGCGGTCGACCTCTATCCCGCCACCCCCATGCAAACCGGCTTGTTGTTCCAAGCCGATCTGGCGCGGGAAAACGGGACGGCGGCCTACGTCAGCCAACTGCGTTTGCGCCTCAACCAACCGCTCGACGGCGAACGCCTGGACCAGGCGCTGACGGTATTGCATCAACGCCACGCCGTGTTGCGCACCCGTTTCGTAAACCACGCGGGCACACCCTGGCAAACGGTCGACCGATCCGAACCGGTCACGGCGCGGCTGCTTGATTTGCGCGGCTTGGCCGAAGCCGACCGCGCCTTGGACGCCTACGCCGAGGAAACCCGTTTGGCTTGCGCCGCGCCGGAAAACGCACGGTTGTGCCATTGGACCCGCGTGATCGACGACCTACCCGGCGACCTCATCCTGTGGACCTTCCACCACGCCCTGCTCGACGGTTGGTCGGTCGGCATCGTACTCACCGAGTTGGTTCAGCTCTACACCCTCGGGACGTCACCCGCGCCGCGTCCCCCCTTCCGCGATTACCTGTTGTGGTTGGCGCAACGGGACCCCAGCGCCGCCCGCGCATGGTGGCGCGGTCATTTGGCAGGCGCCCGTCAGCCCACCCACCTCCCCCTGCCGATTCAGCACGACGAGGGCTGGGCGCCGCGGGCCTGGGTCGCGGAAGACAGCAGCGAATTACTGCACCAACTCGGCGAAACGGCCCGCGCCCAACGCACCACCACCAACCATCTGTGCAGCGCGATCTGGTGCGCCCTGCTTGCGCGACTCGGGCAGCAAAACAGCATTACCTTCGGGGTCGTAAGCAACGGCCGCCCGGCCGAATCCCCCGGCGCGGACCAAATGGTGGGCCTGTTCCTAACCACGCTGCCCGTTCACGTTACCCTTGACGCGGACACCACGGTCGCGCGCTTGGCAGACCGGCTGCAAGATTTGGCAGTAAAACGTGAAAACGTCGGATTTCTGCCATCATCCGAAATACAAGCCCTCTCGCCGCTGGGCCCCAACCTCATCAACCACCTGGTCGTGTTCGAGAGCTACCCCGTCCCCGAAACCCTTTCAGCGGGCCAGAGTGAACTGCGTTTCGAAACCATCGACGTGGAAGAGTGGAACCACTACGACCTGTCCCTGGTGATTGTCCCAGGTGAGATGGGGCGCATCCGCCTGGAATACAACAGCGCCCGCTTCGCCGATGCCGATGTAGCCCGCCTCGGCGAACGGTTTTGTGCTTGGCTGGCTGAAGCGAAAGATCTGATCCACCAACCCCTCGACCGGCTCGCTGTACCCGAGGCACACATCCTGCCACGACCCGAACCCCGCCCCATTTCCAGCGCGCCCGCGACCGCGAGCGACGCAATAACCCGCGCCATGACCGCGCTGTGGTGTGCGGTGCTGGACCGCGATCAGGTCGACCCCGACACCTCGTTTTTCGCGCTGGGCGGCCATTCCCTCGCCGCGGCCAAACTCAACGCGCGCATTCACGACCACTTTGGGGTGCGCCTCCCGTTGCGCGCCGTCTTCACCCAACCCACCGCCGCCGGGCTCAGCGCCTTGGTGCGCCGGGAACAGGAACGCGGGCAAAGCGACACCCGCATCGAACCCGTCGCCGCGGCGCCTTGTTACCCGCTTCCCCCCGCGCAACAGCGCATTCTGATTTTGGCCCGTTTGGACGAAACCGGGATCGCCTACAACATGCCGACCGCGGTTGAAATCAAGGGTCACCTCGATGCAAATGCCTTAGAACAAGCACTGGCCGACGTGGTGGCCCGTCACGAAATCCTGCGCACCCGTTTCCCCGAACGCGACGGTCACCCGGTTCAAGTCATCGAAGCCAATCCGCCGCTTCCCTTCCAAACCCTGCACTGCAGCCCGGCCGAGCAAGAGAACCTGCTCCGCGAAAACGCCGAATTCACCTTCGACCTCGCCGCGGGTCCGCTCCTGCGTGCCCGCCTGCTGTGCTTCTCGCCCAACCACCATTGCTTCGCCCTTAACCTGCACCACCTCTTGGGCGACGCTTGGTCGATGGACCTGCTGGTCCGGGACATCCTCCAGCGTTACCAAAGCCACGCCGGCGGCGAGGCCCAACCCCTCCCCACCAAACACTTGCAGTACAAAGACGTTGCCGCTTGGCTGGCGGCCCGTTCCGACAGTGATGCCTTGGCCGCGTCGCGTGCCTTTTGGTTGGCGTACCTTGCCGATCACCCGGCCCCGGTTAGCCTGCCGGCCGACCGACCCCGCCCCTTGCTCCAAAGTCATCGCGGTGATCGCGTAATGCTGAATCCACCCGAAAACTTGGGCACGCGTTTGGTGGCTTACGCGACCGAATCCGGCGGCACCCCTTTTGGTTTGCTCCTCACCGCGCTGAACCTGTTGGTGCAGGCGACCACGGGGGAAGGCGACCTGATCATCGGCACCCCCGTCGCCAACCGCGATCACGCCGACCTCGCCGACCAAATCGGGGTGTTAATCAACACCCTCGCCCTGCGCCCCCGCCTTGAAAACCAGCTGCCCTTTGCCGAGGCCGCCGCCGCGGTGCAACGCGACCTGGCGCAAGCCTTGGCCCATCAGGCTTATCCTTTCGACCGATTGGTCACCGAGTTGCAGGGCACGACGGCGGCGCGCGATCACGCGGGTCACGGTGCCTTGTTCGACATCATGCTGTCCCTGGTTCAGCATGACACGAAGCACCAAAAGAACCCCGGCAGCCTGGAAGTTACCCCGGTGGAAAGCACCTTCCGCACCACCAAGGGCGATCTCAGTTTTGATTTCCTGCTGGAAGGCAACCGCCTGTTGGGTTCGATTGAGTACAACAGCGATTTGTACGATCCCGCCACGGTCGCCCGCTACGGGCGCCACCTGTTAACCCTGCTCGACCGGCTTCTGGCCGAGCCGGCGCGGCCCTGCGCGCTGGTTGATTTTCTCGACGCCGACGACCACGCCTTGCTGCGCGCCTGGTCCGTGGGACCGGCGCCGGCCCCCTGCGACGCCTCGGTTTTGCCCGCTTTAGAAAGAACCATGCGGGCGCGCGCCGACCAAATCGCCCTGCATCGCAATGGGCGTAGCCTGCGCTACGGCGAATTCTCGCAACGGGCCGACTCCATCGCGGCGGCCTTGGTGCAACAGGGCCGCGTGCGTCCGGGTGATGTGGTGGCGGTGGCGCTGCCCCGTGATTTCGATTTGCCCGCGAGCCTGATCGCCCTGTGGCGCCTGGGTGCCCTGTACCTGCCACTCGACCCGAGCATGCCGGAAGAACGCCTGCGCCGGATCCTCGCCGAGGCCAAAACCCGCGCGTTGATCACCGACGAAGCCGGCGCCGAACGCTTGCGCGATCACCGCTACCGCACCTTGGTTCCGCCTCGGCAACTGGTTGCCGAGGCGCCCCCGTCGGTGAGACTCACCGCCGACACCCCCGCTTATTTGATTTTTACCTCCGGTTCAACTGGAAAACCCAAGGGCGTGTTGGTCACGCACGGCGCCTTGGCCCACACCATCGGCCATGCACGGATCCTGTTTGGGTTTGGCGAAAACGACCGCATGCCCTGGGTTGCACCGCAAGCTTTTGATATCGCCCTGTTCGAGCTCTTGGTGCCGCTCACCGCCGGCGCCTGTGTCGATCTGCTGGATCGGGAACAGGTTTTAGATTTGGAACGCCTCGGCAGCGCCTTTAAGGCGGCGACCGCCTTTCACGCGGTTCCCCATTTGATGGAACGGTTGCTCGCTACACTGCCCGAGGCCGGCGAAGGGCCGCGCGTGCTGTTTACCGGCGGTGACCGCGTGCCACCCGCGCTGTTGCAACGACTCGCGGCGCGTTTTCCCAATACGCGTATTGTCGAACTGTACGGCCCAACCGAGGCCGCGGTGATTTGTTCGGCCTTGGAAGTGAACCCCTATCTTGCCGCGTCGGAGCAACAAGCTGAGGCAGCCTGGCGTGGCGCTTGTATCGGCCGTCCGTTGCCAGGGATTTCGTTGTGGTTGCGTGATGACCACGGCGGCTTGGTGCCGCCGGGGGCGGTGGGTGAAATCACCATCGCCGGACCCACCTTGGCCCGTGGTTATTGGCGCAACGCCGGGGCCGACGCCGCCTTTGTCCAACGGGACCGCCAACGTTACTACCGCACCGGTGACCGCGCCCGTTTCCTGCCCGACGGCAACCTGGCCTTCCTCGGTCGCGGCGATGAACAGGTTCAAGTGCGCGGGTTTCGCGTCGAACCGGGTGAAATCGCCGCGGTGATTTGCCAACACCCGCGGGTGCGCGCCGCGGTGGTCATGCAACAGGAAGGACGCCTCGCCGCCTGGCTAGAACGTCACGCCGAGGCAACGCCCATCGCGGAACTACGCGCCTTCGCCCGCGCCCGTTTGCCCGAGTACATGGTCCCCGAGGTTTGGTTTCTGCTCGAAACCTTTCCGCTCAATAACAACGGCAAAGTGGACCGCGCGGCATTGCGCGCCATGCAAACCGCATCCGAGGCAGTCCCCGAACCCATCCGCCAAGCGCCGCGCACCGCGGCTGAACATTTGCTGGCCGAAATTTGGCGCGAGGTGTTGGGCCATGATCGCTTTGGGATCAACGACCATTTCGCCGACGTGGGCGGGCACAGTTTGGAGGTCACCCGGCTGGCCGCGCTGATCCAACAACGTTTCGGGCGCAAGGTCGGCATTCGCGCGCTTTTTTCCGAACCCACCATTGCGACCCTGGCCGCGGCCGAATTCGCCGACTGGCACGACGAGACCGGGCACGAAACCATACCTACCGTGCCCGACGCCGAGGATTACCCCGTTTCATCCGAGCAGGCGCGCTTGTGGTTGCTCAACCAATTGCCGCACGCCGCGGCGGCCCACACCATTCCCACCGCGGTCACCCTCGACGGGCCCCTCGATATCGATGTGTTCGCCGCCGCCCTCGACGATGTGGTCGCCCGCCACGAAATCATGCGCACCCGCTTCATCCACACGGACCGGGGTCTCCGACAACAGGTTTTGCCTAGCGATCAGGCCCCCCGCCTTGCCGTCATGCGTCCCGGCCCCATCAGCGACCAAGAGCGCCAAATCCTTCTGGCGGAACAAAGCCAACAGGTGTTCAATCTGGCCGAGGCACCACCATGGCGGGCTACCTTGTTTGTGCTGGGTCGGGAACGCCACCTGTTGTTCCTCCAACTCCACCACATTTTGGCCGACGCCTGGTCACTCGGTTTGCTGGTCCAATTATGGCAAGCCGGTTATCAGTCCCACCTCACCGGCGACCGCGCCCAACAAGCCGCGTTGCCTTACCAATACCACGATTACGCGGTTTGGCAACAGCAGCGTTTGACCGGAGGGTCGCTGGCCGCGGCCGAACATTATTGGCTGGAACAATTCAGCGAGCCGCCACCGGCCTTGCCACTCCCCACCGACAAGCCGCGCCCGCGGACACGGCGTTTCGCCGGTGCCCGGATCACACGTCAGTGGTCATCGGCGACCCGCGACCATCTGGCTGCTTTTGCCAAAACACACAATTGCAGCTTGTTCACGGTGCTAATTGCCGCCGTCAACACCCTGTTCCACCGCACCCTGGGCGCGAACGACATCACCCTCGGCGTGCCTTTCGCCCAACGCGATCTACCCGGCAGCGAGGAACAGCTGGGGCTGTACTACAACAACCTTGCGTTGCGCACGCGATTTGAAGGGGTTTCGTCGTTCGGCGCGTTGGTCCGCATCGTGGCCGCCAACCTGCAACATGCCCAGGAACACGGTGCCTATCCCTATGACCACCTTCTCCAAAAACTGCGCTTGCCCCGGGATCCGGGACGCAACCCGCTGTTCGATTGCATGGTCAAATTTGAGCGGGAACGCCAAAGCGATTTCACCGCAATGGAAGGTTACCAGCTTCGCGGGGTGCCCCTCGAGCCAACCACCGCGCATTTTGACCTGACCTTTAGTTTCCACGAACTCGACGACGGTGTGACACTGATACTCGAATACAACCCCGACCTCTACCTCGCGGAACGGATCGAGCACTTGGCCGATTCACTGGAACGATTTGTAAAAAATGAGGTTATCGAGGAAACACCGCTCCAAGCCGGCGTACCGCCACAGCCGCTGCCTCAAGTGAACATGCCAAGCAAACCCACCGAGCCACAAGCCACGGACCCACCGCCGAACCCGTTGGAACGCCGGCTGGCCGCGATATGGGCCGAGATCATCGGCTGTTCCGACGACGAATTCGAACCGAATGACGACTTTTTCGTGTGCGGCGGGTCCTCCATCCAACTCGCCGCGCTGGCACGGCGCTATCACCAAACCTTTGGCGTCGCCACGCCCTTGGCGACCTGGTTCCAAATAACCACCCCGCGCGGGCAAACAAAACACCTAATCGATGCGGGCGTAAACCCGGCTGCCTTCCTTGCTAAGGAGCACAACCCATGAAAATGTGGCTTTTCTTGAAACAGCAACTGGGTGCCCGGATCTACCTGGTCGCCTTGCTCAGCTTGATGACCGGCGTCTGCAACACCTTGATGATTAAAACCATCAACGACGTCATTCACGGCGGGGTAAACGGCGGGCGCATGGCGGTTTTCGCGGCGGCCATCGTCGGTTACTTGGCTGCATCGCGTTTTTTCTCCGCCGCCCTGCTGCGCGCGACACAGCGGGCCGTGTTCACCATGCGCGCCGAAATTTTGGGCGGCGTGTTGGCCTGCGATCAACAGCGCTTCGAGCAGGTTCCCAATCAAGCGATTTACACCGCCATCACCGAGGACACCACCCAATTGGCGCGGTCCCCCGACATCATCAGCAGCATGCTGATCGCGGGTTTCACCATCTTGGTGTGTTTTGCCTATCTGTGTTGGTTGTCCCCGGTTGCCTTTGTGCTCATCCTGCTGTGCATTCTGGTGGGCGCCGGTTTGTACAGCAGCGTGGCGGGCCGAGCCGCGCGTGATTGGTTCGCGGCCCGACAAACGCAGGACGAATTTTTCCGGCTGGTGGACCACCAGTTACGGGGCTTCAAAGAGCTAAAAATGAGCGACGAAAAACGCCGCGAATTTTTCGAAAACCACCTGATGGAACGCTGCCGCGCCGGCTACGAACAAAACGTGCGCGGCGGTGAGCAATACATCCAGGCCGTCCTGGTCAGCGGCATGTTGATCTACGGCGTGCTGGGCGCCTTCGCCTTCACCGGCCAAACCTGGCTAGGCCTGTCGGCCGAACCCTTTGCCTCAACCATTTTGGTGATGTTGTATTTAACCCCCGCCATCCAACAAACCGTCGACCTGTTGCCGACCTTGGACCGCTTCGGCATCGCCATCGACAAAATGGAAAAGCTGCAACGGGATTTGGCGGACAAACAAACGCCGGGTTCCACGTCCGTTGCGCTGGCTGAAGGAAATGCGCCAAAGTTTACCAACTGGCATTGCTTGCGTTTGGCGCGGGTAACTTTTGCGTATCCACCGGTAGACGGCGCCGAACCCTTTCACATCGGCCCGCTCGATCTGGAAGTACGTCGCGGCGAGGTCCTGTTCATCGTGGGCGGCAACGGCAGCGGCAAAACCACCCTGCTCAAACTGCTGCTCGGCCTGTACAAACCAGACAGCGGCCGCTTCACCGTGGACGGCCAAGCCTGGGAAGCAGGTGGCGCGGATCAGCGCCATCTGTTCAGCCCGTTGTTCGCCGATTTCCACCTGTTCGACCGCATCTACGGCCGGCAACCGTCACCGGAGGACCTCGCAAACCACCTCAGCGCCATGGCTCTCGACCACAAGGTGAACCTGGCGGACGGCGCTTGGTCCACCCTTGACCTGTCCCAGGGCCAACGCAAACGCCTGGGTTTGGTGCAAGCGCTGGTCGATCCCGCGCCGGTTT
The DNA here is from genome assembly GCF_017377855.1 of Acanthopleuribacter pedis. Lineage (GTDB taxonomy): Bacteria > Acidobacteriota > Holophagae > Acanthopleuribacterales > Acanthopleuribacteraceae > Acanthopleuribacter > Acanthopleuribacter pedis. The sequence goes on along the minus strand of NZ_JAFREP010000002.1, from coordinate 471,436 downwards.
TGGTGATGGACGAATTCGCGGCCGACCAGGACCCGGCCTTCCGCCGCCGCTTCTACCGCGAGCTGATCCCCATGTTCCGCGCCGCGGGCAAAACCATCATCGCCATCACCCACGATGAATCCTATTTCGATTGCGCCGACCGCATCATCCACATGGTGGAAGGCCGCCCGGAAGAACACCAACCCCAGGCCGCCGAAGCACTTTTGACATAAAGGAACCAAGCCAAATGACCCGCAACCTCACCCCCGAACAGCAAAACCACCTGGCCACCCTGCTCCCGCAAGGCTCCCTGATCACCGAGCCGGCCGATTGTGAGGCCTACGCCACCGACGAAACCCGCGAACACCACTTCCTCCCGGATGCGGTCGCCCGCGTCCATACCGTCGAACAGGTCTCGGCCATCCTGGCTTATTGCAACGAACAAGGCATTCCAGTCGTGCCCCGCGGCGGCGGCAGCGGCGTGAGCGGCGGCGCCTTGGCGGTTAACGGCGGCGTCATTCTGTGCTTGAACCACATGAACCGGGTGTTGGCGATCAATCACCGCGACATGACCTGCACCGTCGAGGTCGGCAAAATCACCGGCGAATTAAAGGCCGAGCTGCGTGAACAAAACCTGTGGTTGCCGCCCGATCCCGGCTCAGCCGCCTGGTGCCGGATCGGCGGCAACCTCGCCGAGGCCGCGGCCGGCCCCAAATCGGTCAAATACGGCGCCTTCCGCAACTGGGTGCTCAACATGGAAGTGGTGCTACCGGACGGAACCGTCTTCTGGACCGGCGCGGACGTACGCAAATTCGCCTCGGGCTATAACCTCACACAACTGATCCTGGGCAGCCAGGGCACCTTGGCGGTGATCACCAAGGCCGTGTTCCGCCTGATCACACCACCGACGGAAGAAAACCTGCTGCGGGTGGCCTTCCCCACGGTGGAAGCGGCGGGCGAAACCATCTGCGCCTTGTTCCAAGCGGGCCTCACCCCATCGGAAGTCGAGTTCTTAGAAAGGGACGCCGTCACCATCGCGGCCAAGGCGGCGGGCGAACCCATCGATGCGGCGGTGGGTGCCTACCTGTGGATCGGCTTCGACGGCAACCACGCCGACCAACTCCTGGCCGAGGCGGAAACGGCCGCGCACATCGCGGAGGCACAAGGCGCAAGCGAAACCCTTTTCGCGGACACGCCGACGGCGATGGAAAAGCTTTGCCGCTTACGCAAGCGGGTCGGCACGGCGGTCATCGAACAAACCCCCTTCCGCGACCTCGACCTAACCTTCCCACGGGGTCGTCTGGCGGAAATCGTCAACCTGGTCAAAGCGGTGGGCCGCGAATACGGCTTCGAAAGCGCGATCTTCGGCCACGCGGGCGACGGCAACCTCCACGTCAACGTCCTCCGCAACGGGCTAGACAACCAAACCTGGAACCAAAGCATCATCCCCGGCATCCAAAAAATCTACGACCACACCATCGCCATCGGCGGCGCCCCGAGCGGCGAACACGGCCTGGGCATGGTCACCGCGCGGTATCAACCAGAAGGCGCCAGAAAAAGCGACCACCACCTCGCCTTTTTAGGAAACGCGCTCGCAAATTCCGGCATCCTGAATCCAGACAAACAGAAAACATTCATTGCGAAAATGGGTCGCCCCAAATAGAAAAGCCAGCTTTTTTAAAATAGGTTTAGCGTCAGGATTTTTTCCCAAAGTTACAGAGCCCTTGGAGGACACAGGGAGTACAGAGCGGTTGTTTGGGGACACAAACCGTCATCGTGAAATCGAGGACGGCATAGTTAAAGGCCTTGAAAGCATCTTCCGGTGTTAAATCCTCGCACAGCTGGTAAACCCATTTTTTGCCGCGTGGATCTCGGTTGTAGGGTAAGCCGGTCATGCGGCTTAACCAGCGGGCGACGTTGGCGTCGGCGATGAGGGCGCGTTGGTTGCGGTGAAGCGATAGCCAAGCCGACGCGATGTATTGGCCGACGCCGCGCATTTGCATGAGTTCGTCGACATCTTCCGGGGGGTGACCGCCCCTGGTTTCGATTGCGACCGCGGCTTCCCAGAGGAAACGGCAGCGGCTTCTTAACCCGAGCCGCGAGGCGAGCCAATCGACGGCCATGTCGCCGCCGTCGACGAAGGCACGCACGGTGGGGAATCGTTTTTTGAAGGCCGGGTAGACGGCGGCGACTTGGTCGGCTTTGGTTCGTTGCAGGAGGAACTCGGTGGCGAAGGTTAGCCAGGGATCTTTTTCTGAGCGCCAGGGGTAGTTTTGGAAGTGGTCGCGGCCCCAAGCGAGCAAGGCGGCTCGGATGGCTTCGATTTCTTGCGCGGTGAAGGGTGCTTGGTTCACGGGCTCTTCCTGGCGATTGGCGGGTTGCTTGCGCACGGGTTGGGGCTGGGCTATGATGCGGCGATTAACGCGACGGATGGGGACAGGATGCGATCCATTGAACTTTTTACCGGCGCCGGCGGCTTGGCGCTGGGCACCCATTTGGCCGGCTTTCATCACCAAGCCCTGGTGGAACGCGAGGGCAACGCCTGTGCCACGCTGGAACGCAACATCCGCGACGCCTCACTCGCGGGTACGGCGGCTTGGCGCGGTAAGGTCCACAAGGGCGATGTGCGTCGCGTGGATTTTAGCCAATGGGGGCCGGTGGATTTGGTGGCGGGCGGACCGCCGTGTCAGCCGTTTAGCATCGGCGGCAAACACAAGGGCATGCATGATGATCGCGACATGATACCAGAGTTTATTCGTGCCTTACGTGCGCTTCGGCCGCGCGCGTTCATTTTGGAAAACGTCAAAGGTTTGTTGCGCCAGAGTTTTGCGGCTTATTTTGAATACTGCTTGTTGCGGTTGCGCTATCCCGATGCAGTTCGTGTGGAAAACGAACCCTGGGAACAGCATTTGGCACGCTTGGAAGAAACCGCCCACCGTGCCGACCCTACCGGGCTAGCGTACCGGGTGGACTTTAAACTCCTCAACGCGGCTGATTACGGCGTCCCCCAAACCCGCGAGCGCGTCTTTTTGGTGGGCTTCCGCGCCGACACGGCGATTGCGTGGCAATTTCCAACGCCAACCCATTCGAAGGAAGCGCTGTTGGCCGACCAATGGGTGACGGGTGATTATTGGAAACGCCACCACATCGCGGCGCCCCCCATGCCCCCGACACGGTACCGCAAAAAAATCAGCGGCCTGGCCGAACGACCCGAGGCGGTTCGCGGTCTGATGCCCTGGGTCACGGTCCGCGACGCCCTCACCGGCTTGCCCGATCCGCGAGAAGAACACGGTGGTTTCGCCAACCATCGCCACCAACCCGGCGCGCGGACCTATGTCGGCCATACGGGGAGCCCGATTGACTGGCCCTCAAAAACCCTCAAGGCCGGGGTTCACGGGGTGCCCGGCGGCGAAAACATGATCGCGTTCCACGACGGCTCGGTCCGTTACTTTTCGGTACGCGAGGCGGCGCGCATGCAAACCTTCCCGGATGCCTGGGTTTTCGAAGGCGCCTGGAGCGAAACCATGCGCCAACTGGGCAACGCGGTACCAGTCCAACTGGCACAAACCGTGGCGGCCTCGGTTCGCCAACACCTCCAACCGGAATCGTCAAAAAAGGAGACCCAACATGAACGAACCATCTTCATTTGAAACCTTTATCCAAAGCCTTTCCGAAAATGAATGCGAGGTTGAATGGTTCGTCCATCCCGATTTTGGGCCCGACGGCATGTATGGAAGACGCGAGATCACCTTTTTCCTCGCAGGTGATCCTTTACCGGATTCGGCACTTCACGACACCTTGAAACAGTATTTAATCGACCTCCTCAATATCCCCGCAACCAGCACGCGCTTCCTGATCTCAGGTGAAGGCGACATTACCCTTGAAGGCAACCAACTAAAAATCAAGTATTGGTGGCAAAAAGCGATCCCTTTCGATCATCCGAGCGAAAGCTACCGAGGCGAAGGCATCCTTACATCGCTAAAAAACCGGTTGAAGCCGTCACGCATCCCGGCCAAACGCACAGGAATCGCAGGCCTTAACCCCAGGGGCCTTTGGGACCAGAAAACAGAAAGGCGCCATCGCCCCTCGATCATCGATGGGACAACAGCGATCAACACGCAAGTAACTCCTAACCGCCGTTCGATTTTTCAACTTGAGAAAAATCGAATACCCAACCATGCCCAGTCACAATCCCAAAATCCCCATACCATCCCAAACAAAAAGAGCCCCAACCCGTGATGGGCTGGGGCGAGAAGCAGGACTTAGAGAGGTTCAGAAGAGAGGTTCTGAGTTGCGTGTTTTAGGTCGGGATTGAGTTGGGTTGTTGCGGTTGGGTTGGGGGTGGTTCTGGGGGGTGGCTCTGGGGAGACCTAGCCGGCGTCGTCGTCCGTGTTGCGTTCAACGGTGCGCAGGGTTTCGCTGTAGACGATGTTGCCGCCCGCGATGTAGGCCAGGCTTGAAGTCACCGTGGATTCGGTGGCTTCGCGGTAGGTGTAGAAAAAGCCGCCAAGGCCGTCGGGGCGCAGGTCGCCGCGGCCGGGAAGCAACACCGACCAAGCCTCGGCACCGGTCGATGCGTTGAGGGCGACCAGGGTGGTGACGGCTTCGGCACCGGCCTCGCGTTCTTCTTCAGAAGGAACAACGGTCACGGTGAAGGCGAGCATGGCGCCGGAGGGACGCAAACCGCTAAGACGGCCTTCGTAAGCGGAGAGGTCGTTTTGCCAGGCGAGTCCGGTTGCGCCGTATGCGCTGATGTTGGTGTCGACGGAGAAGGTTTCGTCGCCGTTGTCGATACGTTCGGCGGTGACAATGATGGCGAAACCGTCATCGGTCACAATCGGGCCGGCACCAAAACCGCGGTCGCCGCCGCGCTCACCGGCGCGAGGGCCGCGATCACCGTTGCCGGGACCGTCGCCGCGGTCGGGGCGTTGCGCTTGGACCAGGCCGATTGAGGCAATGAACAACAACAAAATCGCTAACTTTTTCATGGGAGCACCTCCTTGGGGTGATTGAAAAGACGAAGGAAGAACACTGTCGTGACACCCCCCTCTATTCCAAGGCCCGTGCCAACTCCCAACAACAACCTTAACCATTTTAATTTATTACACTTAGAAAACAGCCTCGCAAAAACCGCTGCATTCGCCGGGCAAGCGTGTTGGTTTTTTCAGAAAAACCCAAAAAGTGGGTGGTTCACTTGGCCGGATGACGCCCGTGCCCGATTCAAAGCGGATCGGTTGGTTGTTGTAAGATTTCTCTAACCCTTTGATAAAAATAGAATTAAATGCACCAACCGCGATCACATTTTTGCATTTTTCCGGTTCACCCAAGAAAAGCGGCATTTTTTCGTTTTTTACCGACACTTTTAGGGTAGTGTTGGGAAAAACCAACACACCGCTCGCGGCTCACCCACTTGGGGTGCGCTAAGTGTTGAAAACAGCGATGTTGTCGGGGTAGCAGCACCCGTCAAACCGGCATCGCCTTTGCTCTAGGTCCTTCCGCCTGAGAAGTGCGATAACTCGCTCCAGATTTTTAGCCAAAATCCCTCACTTCAGCGCTTCTTAGGCTCCACGCCGCTTGCCCCGCGGCTCATTTGCGCCAGGAGGAACCCGCCTCATGTTGTCCTTGCTGTTATGGACCTGCCTTGTTTTCCAAAATCCAACGTCCCCGGCCGAATTCCCGCTCACCGCCATTGAAGTGGACGGTGCCCGCTGGGGAACGGAAGCGGTAATCCGTTCCGAGTCCGGCCTCAAGGAAGGCAAGACTTATACGGAACGGGCGTTGGCCTCGGCGCGTCGGCGCATCGCGCGCTTACCCTTCGTGTTGGAAGTCGACTTCTCCATGAAAAAAGGTACGAGTTACGGAACCTACACCTTGGTGATCGGCATTGTCGAAACCATGCCGCTGGTGTTTCGCCTTCAATATATTGATACAGATTCGAATCGCCGCCCGATTGAGGACTTCGACTTAGACGAGATTGACCGGCGCTCCCTGGACGGGGTTGGTGATTGGTCGATTGGGGCGCGCTGGTTTTTCGGAAAACACGCGATGGTTTATGCCACCACCCGTTTCTTTAGCGAGGACGGCAGCCTCGATTTCGCGGACGGGAAACCGGTCGATTTCGGCCTGACCCATTACAACTTATTGAACAAACGGGTTTTGTTTAACCTCAACTTCCAGTGGACGGAACGCATCACGGAAGAGATTTTTGATCGGCGACCGCGGGAACGGGTTCAATTCACGCGGGAACGCCCCATTTTGGCGGCCCTTACCCTGGCGGTACCGGTGCAGGGCAACCACTGGCTTTCCTTCACGGCCGATTCCTTTGAGGAGGAGCTGACCTTCGAACAGCCGCGGCGACGGATGCGTACCACGATTAAGGACGAACGTTTGCGCGGTCGGCTCGGCTGGTTTTACGACAGCAGCGACGATGCGGTATTAGCCACAAGCGGACGGCGTATTGAATCCGGCTTCACCTTTAACACGCAAACAACGACCTTCGGCGGCATCGACTTCTCCCCTCTCCCACCCCCCGCGATAAGCCGCCGCGAAACCGAGCGGCTGCTGTGGAACCTACGCTGGCAGGAATACCCCACGCTCAGCCAACGCATCAACGCGCTAATCGACCTCAACGGCGAGGTGCGGCTGCGCGGCGACGATTTCCAGGCGGTCGCCGAAAGCGGCGAGCGGGTTCCGGATCGGCTACCCTTTAATCAGTGGTCGCTTCAGGTAGGGGCCCGCTTGGATGTGCTCGGCCACGCGGGCAACGGCCGTTACGGCGAATTGAAACTCGACCTCACGGCGGGCTGGGGGGTCGCCAACGAGGAACGCCTTTCGGAGGAAACAACGGAACTGAATCTGGCACTTACATGGCGCCACCGTTGGGGTTTGGCCCGCTTTGTGGTGCGCTGGGAAGATATTCGCGAGGACGAGCGCCGTCCGCCCCGTCCGCCGCAACCCAAGCTCCCGGCGGAGGGCGTCCAATGACGGGGTGGCTGTTGCTGCTGTTGTTGGTGCCGTCCGCGCTGGGCGATGCACCCCGCCTCCAATTTGACGAGGACGGCTGGTGGGGCGTGGCGCTGCCGCTTGAACTGTTGCAAGACGCCAGTGTGCGCAAAAAGTTGTACTCCGGCCTAACCACGACCTTTGAATTGGAAGCCCAGTTCAAACCCGACCACGAACGCAAGTACTACGCGATGATGCAGATCCGTTACGAAATTTGGGACGAGGTGTTTATGATCAACCGCCTCGACGCGGGCGGACGGGTCGGCACCTACCGTTTTTCCAGCCTGGAAGAAACCGCGGCTTGGCTGCAAAAGGATCCGCTGCGCATCGCGCCGCGCGCCGGGCCGGCGGCACAAAACCTGATCTGCCGGGTACGTCTGATTCCCTTCTCGCGCGGCGAAGGCCGCGTGGCCGAGGATTGGTTTGCCAAGGTGCTGCGCGTCCCAGACGCGGTGACGACGGGCCAAACCGACTCCTCGCGCGAGCGGGTTTTGGATGAAAGCCAAGACGGCGGCGGCATTTTTGAGGTGCTGATGTCCAAAAGCATTCGTCGCAAAACAATTCGCACGGTGCGTTGGCAATGGCGTTTGGACGGGGGTGGCTGATGTTGCAGCGCCAACTCCTGGTGTTTTCGGTGATGTGCGCCTTGTTCCTCGGCGCCTTCTACACCACCCAACATAAGCTGGTCAATCCCTGGCTGAAACTGGCCTTGAATCCCGAGATGAGCGAACGCCTGATGGACGCCATCGACAACCAAAAAGCGCTGGCCCAATTGGATCCCGAACACGCGGCCCTGTACCGCGAACAGTTCGAGCAAACCCAATTGTTGCTGCAAAACATGGAAGTCCTGCGTGAATCCCACGAGGAGTTGTCGCGCCGCTACCAACTGGCACCCGCGGCCTTGTTCACGGCGGCCCTGCTGTTGTTGTCGGTGTTGCAAATCCGTCATCAATTGCTCTTGGGCCGTCGCTTGAACCTGGTGCGCGGGCATTTGCAGCAGTTGGCGGCGGGGGAACCGATTCAGGTGACGGGGACCGGCGGTTTGTTGGGCCGCATCGACAGCATGATCGCCGAGGTGGGCGAAGCCTTTAACCAAAGCCGCCGCAAGGTGAAACAGTTGGAAAATTTGCAGCAGTGGCAGGAATCCTCGCGTCGGATTGCCCATGAAATCAAAACCCCACTCACGTCCTTGAGCTTGGAAACCAAAAACCTGAGCCAGCTTTGCCAACGGGCGGCGCCGGATCATGCCGAGGCGATTCAGGCGGCACGCCGATCAATTGAGGAGGAAATTCGGCAGTTAGACGAATTCACCCGGCGCTTCACCTCCTTTTCGAAAATCGGGACACCGCAATTGGCGCCGGAACCCTTGGATCCCTTTTTGGCGAGTCTGGTGAAGTTTTACAGCGCGACTTGGCCGGGTATTTTGTTGCAAATCGACGGCGAACCGCAACTGTCGGCGATGCTCGACAAACGGCTGCTGCGCCTGGTGCTGGTGAATTTGTGCAACAACGCGGCGGCGGCCATCGGCGACGGCGGCGGCACCATTTTGATGGGCGCCCATGCACGAGCGGGCGGCGTGGTGATCGAGGTTCGTGACGACGGACCGGGGATTGACCCGGCCATTCAAGACACGCTGTTTGAGCCTTATGTTTCCACCAAAGATGTGGGCGAAGGCATGGGCTTGGGTTTGGCGATTTCCAAAAAAATCATGTTGGACCACGGTGGTGATTTGGTGTTGCAACACACGGATCAAAACGGCACTTGCTTCGGCGTTTATTTGCAAGCGGAGGTAGCGCCATGACACGGGAAACCCAGGTTTGGATCATTGAGGACAACCCGAAAATCGGCGCGCATGTGGGTTTGTTTTTAACGGATCACGGCCACCAGGTCGAAGTGATGCCCACGGCCGAGGCGGCGGGCGAACAATTGCGCCTGGGCGGTCCACCGGACGTGATGTTGGTCGACATTCGCCTCCCCGGTCAAAGCGGTTTGGACTGGATCGAACGTTTGGACCGCGATCTGCTGCCGCGGGTGATTGTCATTTCGGGTGAAGCAACGGTGAGTGAAGCGCTCACGGCGATGAAAGCCGGGGTTCACGACTTCATCGAAAAACCTTTTTCGGATGAGCGCTTGCTGTACGCGGTACGCAACTGCCTGGAGAAACAACAGCTTCGTTTAAAAGTCGCTGATTTGGAGCAGCGCCTGAACACCTCTAAACCCATGATTGGCGAGGATCCCGCCACCCAAACCACAATGCGCCGCATCGAGAAGGTGGCCCCCACCAACGGGCGCATTTTGATCACGGGCGAATCAGGAACGGGCAAGGAGGTGGTGGCGGCAACCATCCACCGGCTCAGCCCACGCAAGAATAAACCTTTTGTGAAAATTAACTGCGCCGCGATCCCCACCAACCTGATCGAAGGCGAATTGTTCGGTCATGTACGCGGTGCCTTCACCGGCGCGGTCGGTACCAAAATCGGGCTGTTCGAGCAAGCCGACGGCGGCACGCTTTTTTTGGATGAAATCGGCGACATGGAGTTCCCCTTGCAAGCGCGTTTGCTGCGGGTGCTGGAAGACGGCAAGGTGCGTCGCTTGGGTGACCGCGAGGAACGAAAGGTGGATGTGCGGGTGTTGGCGGCAACCAACAAGGACCTCAAGGCGGAATCGGCGCAGGGCAACTTTCGCGAGGATTTGTACTACCGCTTGAGCAGTTTGCCGATTCACGTACCGCCGTTACGGGAACGGCGCGGCGACATCAAATTACTGCTCAGTTATTACGTGAACCAATTTTGTGTGCAGCACCAAACCGGTATGAAACAGTTGGACGCTGCCTTGTTAGACGTGCTCAACGCCTACCACTGGCCAGGTAATATCCGCGAGTTACGCAACCTGGCCGAACAGTTGGTGGTGTTTGGGGGTAACCCGATCACCACGGCCGATTTGCCATCGCATATCTTTGAAAAAGAAAACCATGCGCCCCACGGACTGTTGCGCATTTCCGAGATACCGACCATGCCGTGGAAAAAGTTCAAAGCCCAATGCGAAAAAGAGTATTTGGAAACAGTGTTGCACCGGGCCAACTGGAACATGAAAAAGGTGGCCCAACAGCTCTCGATCAACCGCACCTATTTGCATACCAAGGTGGCGGCGCTGGGCATTCACCGCAAGAAAAGTTAATCAGGATGGTTTGCAGGTTCCCAAAAGAGAAAACCCCACGACGCCGAACGGCCGAGGGGTTTTTCGTTTTTTTATAAATCATTGGTTTTTATAAGATAAGACACAGAACAGACCAAAGGATTTCGTCGCCTAATACAATAGATGTTTGGTTAAGACAGCAGCGGAAGTTTTAGGCTTCTTCGAATTCTTCTTCCGCGGCGCCGCCCATCACGAAACAGGCGATGCCGGCAATCACCATGGCAAACCGAATGCCCCAGCCAATGCCCTCGCCCCACATGTCTACCCAGGTAAGAATAATGAACTCCATGTTCAGAAAAAATAGAACCATAGAACCTACACCGAAAAACAACAATGTTTTACCAATTTCTCTCATTTCAAAACCACCTAAAAAATGTCAGGCACAAAGCCTTATTATGTTTGTTTATCTGTTTTGGCGCCGTTGAGTTCCAATAATTACCAGCCATAGTTTTTTCGGAACTCAAGAAGCGTTTTAACCAGGCGCAACAATGGCCGTGGGCATTGTTTCAATGCTTGAAGGCACGCCGCTTTATGGTTAAGTTTCGGCTTGCGATTCAAATTAAAAATTCGAATCTTTGGTTGTTTATCTCGGTTCGCTTACGAATCGGTTAGCGAAGTTTTGGGTAATGTTATTCGGAAAAGGCTTTGGGTAAAAAAAGTCGATGACAAGCGCAACCGGACGGCCAACTAGCGTTGCGTTTCGTTGGTATAATTTTTTTCGCATGACCCACAACGAAAGAGATGAAGCACACCCGTTTTCGCAGGATTTTCATTGGATTTTGATTGCCAAGCGTCGTGTTGACACCATGCGCGACGTTCTTCCTCATCGCGAGCGGTTCCCAGCCATTCGCAAAAGTCATCACAGCAGAACGGCCAGACAAAGTCGGCACCGGTTGGTAAAACGTCAGGTAACTGATGGAAGGCTTTGGCGGCGGACACGACCGGCACCTGATAAGCGGCGAGATTACGGCCGGCATGCTCCACCTGATGTTCGTGTTTGGCGGTATTGTCACTATTCATGCAGGTTGTACATAGTTGCGATACAAATGGATCTAAATGCGCCTGACGTGGGCGGGCGGCCTTATCAGGATCGACAATATAACCATAATAAGGTAATACGGGTTTGCCAAACTTTCGGCAGTGACCACAAGCGACATCGACACGGGGTTGCAATACCTGATCGGAAACATATTTAGAGACACGGCCCATCGATTCCTCCTGGGAACACCCGCCGGTGTTGATGGAAACATAAGTTGAAACGTTAAAAATGGTCCGAGGACTTGTCCGCCGCTTAGCGGTGGTTCAAGGCGCCTCACTAAGTAACGTGCAGTTCCGAGGAAAAAGCGACAATCTTTTTTTCATTTTTTTGAAAAAAATCGCGCCACATCGCTAGTCAACTGCATTTATGAGACTTAACTTCTTGTAAAACCGCATGGATCATCGACCGGGAAAGAGTTTGCCCCAGATTTGTTTGTATTTCCGGCTCATGGTTAAGGTCGCGCCGTCCCGCATCACCGCCACGTATTCCCCGTTGAATTGGGGTTCGAAGACCTGAACGGCGTCTACATTAATGATGTGGGTCCGACTTATGCGCAGGAATCCCGGTCCCAAGCGACGCGCGGTTTCGGTCAAAGTCCCGCGAACCAGATGTTCCTTGCCGTCTTGATGGAGGGCGACATAGTTTCCGGCTGAGCACAGCCAGGCCACGTCCTCGACGCGAACGAAGAAGTAACGCTCGTCTTGTTTGACCATAAATCGGGTCAACGGCTCGGGTTTCGCTTGCGGTGCCTCGCGCGCGGTTTCGGTTTTGGCCTCCAAGCGGGTGAGCAATTGCCGCATTAGCGCGGTTTCGTCGCCACCGCGATCACCGTGAATCCGTTCCCTGGCCCGCGCGAGGGCTTGCTGAAAGCGCTGGTCGTCAAACGGCTTGAGCAGGTAGTCGAGGGCGTTCACCTCAAAGGCTTTTACCGCGAAGGCATCGTAGGCTGTCACAAAAATGATGGTGGGCATGTGGGCGTCTTCGATGCGACGCAACACATCAAACCCGGTAATTTGCGGCATCTGGATGTCGAGGAACATCAGATCGGGCCGGTGCTCTTCAACGGCGGCCAGGGCCTCGAGCCCGTTGGCACATTCGGCCACGAGGTCGATGTCGGTTTCAGCACCCAGGAGATGGGTCAGGTTGCGCCGCGCGGGTTTTTCATCGTCAACAATCACCGCGCGAATGCGGTCAGCCATCCGCGCCCTCCTCCCCTTTGGTCATGGGCAGGGTGATGGTGGCGACCACACCGCGTGCTTCCCAGTTTTCGATTTGAAAAAACGCTTTGTTTCCGTATTCATGTTCCAGTCGTTCCACCGTGTTGCGCAGCCCAATCCCTTCACGTCCATCGTCCATGCGGCTTTCCTCCAGCAACGGCCCATCGTTGTACACGGCAAATACCAATTGTTGGGCTTGAACCACGCCGTGAAGCCGCAACAAAGCCGGTCCAAGGGATTGTGAAACACCGTGGCGGATGGCGTTTTCGACGATGGGTTGTAGGATCATGACGGGCACGGGCACCGGCAAGGCCTCGGCTTGGAAGTCACGTTCAATGCGCAGACGGTCTTCGAAACGCACGGCTTCAATGTCGAGGTACAGGTCAATAAAAGTCAATTCGGCGCGCAAGGGGTGCATGCGGCGCTCGCCTTGGTTGAGGGCGTGTCGCAACAGATCGGAGAGTTTGACGAGCAAGGAAAGACCCAGCTCGTTTTCGCCGGTGCGGAAGCAGGAGGAAATGGAGTTTAGGGTATTAAATAAGAAATGGGGTTGGAGCCGGGCTTTGAGTGTTTCTAATTGGCTTTTGACCAGCAACCCTTCGAGTTGGGCGGTTCGCAAGGCAAGGTCGCCGGCCTGGCGCGCGCGGATTTGCGCTTCTCGATACAGGACCCCGGCGTAAACGGCGGTGGCGATGTACCAATAAATACTGTAGTCGAACAGCGAATTAATCCCGTGGAGCTGGGTGAAATACTGACGAAATTGGCTCATGTCGGCACCACGGTGCCAAAGGATCCACCAAATGGCGTACACGGAATAAAAGGCCATCCAGCCCAAACTGGCCGCGACATTAACCAAGATCATGTTCTTGAGGGAAACACCGCGCCGTTGTTGCGCCAAGGCGAGAAAAAATACAAACAGGGTCACCACCAAAAAAGGCATGTAAAACCCCATTTGGTCGATGAAAAGCCAGGCATAGGTGCGCGTGCTTTGCGGTGGGCGACGCAAATAACCATTGCCGGCGACCACCCCACAAAGCAGGGGCCAAAAACACACAATCGCGGCAATCACCATGGCCTGGTGGCGGCGGGACGGTGGCGTAACGGTCAGTCGCGGGGCAGCTTCCACATGACACTCCTTTAGCCGGCATTTTAACCAATCCGCGCGGGATTCACGGCAAAAAGGGCGGCCGGGGTGTAGAATCCCCAACCGCCCCGATGGGAACTTGTTGATGGAACGATTAATCGGGAACGGTTAACGAGCGGATCATGCGACCTGCGAAGGAAGTAATGAACAGGGTGTTGCCGTCGGCGGAGGCAGTAATGCCGTTGGGCTGGGCAAAAAGTGCTTCCTCGCCCGCGCCGTCAACCACGTTGAATTCACCCGTGCCGGCAAAGGCGCGGATCTCGCCGTCGCGGGAGATTTGGTAGATTTTGTTTTCACCAATGGCGGTCACGTACAAGTTCCCTTTAGCGAAGGTCATGTAACCGATGGTAAAGAAGTCGGGGCCCCGCAATTGGGTGATCAGCCGCATTTCGCCTTCATCTTCGATGGCGAAGATTTTACCGTCGTTGTAATTGGCAACATAAAGCTCACCGCGATCATCAAACACAATCCCAACGGGACCGTTTAATTCGTCGGACTGAACAAAGATGCCCACGGTACCGTCGGGGGCGACGCGGTGAATGGTGCGACCGTCGAGGTAGTTGGCCACGTAGAGGTTGCCGTTGCTGTCGAAGGCCAGACCGGAGGGGCCGTTAAAACCTTCGGCAAAAACGGTAACCTGGCCGTCGGGGGTGGCACGGCGTACTTCGCCGGTGTTCCAATTGGCGACATACAGGTTGCCCGCGGCGTCCCAGGCCTGGCCGAGCGGGCCGTCAAAACCTGTCGCGTGCACACTGACGGTGCCGTCAGGGGCCATTTTAAGAATGTTGGTACCGCGAATGTCGTTAAAATTTCCACCACCAAAAAAGTCGGATACGTAAACATTGCCCTCGGCATCGGTGGTCACGGCGTCGACAAAACCAACATCTTGGGCCAGGGTTGCGACTGTTGTGCCGCTGTTGATTCGAGGCAGGCCGTCGATGGCGCGGGCGGCGGACATGGAGGGCTCGCGTTGGCTGTTAAAGAAAAACGAGGTACCCAACAGCGGTTGATCGGCGGAGGCGATCACGTAATAAACACCGGGTTGCTCGGGGAACAGATCGACCATGGTTTCGGCAAGGGAGCTTTTAGGGCCCAGGGTGCGCGTAACGGGCGCGCCGGTACGACCCCAGCGGTAAGGATAAAAGGTCACCTCGGTTTCGCTGTCACCCATGTTCATGACGACGGGCGAGGAAAAATCGCTTTCGTTTTGAACCAGGTTACTAAAAACAATCATGTTGGTGGCTGCTTCGGCGGGCAAGGCATGAACTTGCGCGGGCGACATGCGGCTTTCGGTGGTGGTGGCGTGAAGCACCAGGCCGGCGCGGATGTCCTCGGCTTCGCTGGTAATGCGCAGGTTAAAACCGGTGCCGGCGGGCAGCGCGGGAAACATCTGTTCCACGGTTAAGTGCCGCTGTTCAAAGGGATTCAGAAGAACCGTGGTTTGGGGATTCTCGATGTCGCGGCCGGACAAGGTCACGGTGACCCGGACCCCCAGGTTTTGCGGGTTCTCAAACCCTACTTGTGACGTAAATTGTTCATTGTGGGTCACCCACGGCAGGACCACATCGGTTTGGAAGGCAAAAACACCCGTCATCTGTAAAACGAACAGCAAACCAACCCATTTCATGCACACACCTCATACGATTCAAAAATTCCAGAACCCTTGGTTCGGAACCTCAGCTTGCGGGATGTGGCCGGGGGCGGCGACGGTTTTGGGACGAAACCCAAGCGAGCGGGGACAAAGTATGACGGGTCGGGGATAAAACCTAAGAAGCGCGATAACTCGCGGTGATTTTAGCTAAACCTCTGGGCTGCAACGACCTGTAAAAATACTCACCGCACCCAGTGGGTGCGCCTCCGCTTTTTCCAAGCCATTTCGCTCCAGATCTTTAGCCAAAATCCCCCACGCATATCGCGCCTCTGAGGAAAAACGAAAGAAGGGGGTAAGTCAGGTGACGGGCGAAACAACCGTCACCTGAGCACCCGCAAATTAAAGCACTTCGATCAGTTCTACTTCAAAGATGAGGGCGGCACCACCGGGGATGGCACCGGGATAACCGCGGTCGCCGTAACCCAAATCAGATTTAATGTACACTTCCCACTTGGCGCCCTCTTTCATGAGTTGCAGTGCCTCGGTCCAACCGGCGATCACGCCGTTGACGGGGAATTCGGCGGGGGTACCGCGCTTGTAACTGGAGTCAAACTCCTTGCCGTCGATCAAACGGCCGGCATAGTGGACACGGACAACATCGGTTGCCTTGGGCGAATTGCCGCGGCCATCCACGATGACACGGTATTGCAAACCGGATTCAGTGGTCACCACGCCGTCTTTTTTTCCGTTTTCGGCGAGAAAATCGAGACCCTCTTGTTTGTGATCGCTCATAACACTTCCTTGCTGTGAAATGGTCCGGCCGCAAGGAACACGACCGGCCCGGCAACCATACCATAGGTGGTGATGGGACAAGGTGAAGGGATGCAGGGAAGCGGAAGAAGAAAGAGAGGGGCGTTTTTTCCGAACTATTCCATTCTCGAATAAAAATCGTCTTTTAAAAAAATCTCATTTAGGGCTTGAAAATAAGCGAATAACCTATTAGATTGCGTTCCAAGCTAAACCACACGGTTCTCCCTGCAACCTACAAACCTAGGTTGAGGAGAACAAATGGCATTGTTTGATGAGCCTTGGAAAAACCTTGCGGAGTTGTTTTTCCAAGAGTTTACCCAGTTCTTTTGGCCGGAAGCCGATTACCTAAGAAGCACGATAACTCGCGGTGGTTTTGACTAAACCCCTGGGCTGCAACGGCTAGTGAAAATGCTCACTGCACCCAAGGGTGCACTTCCGCTTTTCCCAAGCCGTTTCGCTCCAGATCTTTAGCCAAACCCCCTCGCTCTTATCGCGCCTCTTAGGTATCAAGCCATCGATTGGACCCATCCGGTCATGCCCTTGAGTACCGAATTGCCACCGGGCACCCCGGGCGGCAAGATCGGAACACGCATTGCCGATAAGTTGTTTCGCGTTCATCTGAAGGACGGCGACCCATGCGTGATTTTGTTACACCTGGAGTTCCAAAATCAGGTCCACGCGATCTTTGCCAAGCGGATGGTCGTGTACAACGTTCGGATATGGCTTCACTACGATTGTGAGGTTGCAAGCATGGCAATTTTGGGTGATCCCAGGACCTCCTGGCACCCAAGTGCTTATGAAAGGAAAACCTTAGGGTTTTGCCATCGGGTCGCGTTCCCAACGGCGAAACTCACCGACTTTTTGACAATCCACGCGGCCAGGCTTGAACCTAAGAAGCGCGATAAGAGCGAGAGGTTTTGGCTAAAGATCTGGAGCGAAATGGCTTGAAAAAAACGGAGGCGCACCCACTGGGTGCGGTGAGTATTTTTTCGGGCCATTGCAGCCCAGAGGTTTAGTCAAAATCACCGCGAGTTATCGCGCTTCTTAGGTTGAAGAGAACAATCTTTTCGCCATGGCGGTAAAAGCCCATTTAGAAGCCCTCAACCTCGGCAAGCCGTCCGATCTTCAGGTCGAGACCAAACTTGCCCTCATCCGTCAGTTGGCAGGTCGCTCCTTCGATCACAGGCGCCTCATCGCGCTGTTTCGTTTCATTGATACCATGTTTGACTTACCCGACGACTTAAACCTAAATTTCAGAGAACAACTTCGCAACGAGATAGGAGGCGGCGACATGAACGCGGAGGAATGGCTCTATTCGGAATCATCGATCCAAAAAACCCTGAAGAAAATGGCACGCCAAGAAGGCTACGTTCAAGGCCGCGAAGAGGGCCGCGAAGAGGGTATTCGGAGAGGTTTCCAGCAGGCTTTAATCCAAATGCTCACCCGCAAATACGGCATCTTGCCCCAAGCGGTAGTTCAACGGATCGAAACCGCCGATCATCCACGCATTTCGATTTGGATCAACCGCGCCGGCGACACCAACTCGCTCGCCGATCTCTTTGGCGCTTAAACTGGACGAGTGACGTTCACGGCGGTGGTTCGCCCCTTAAGCGGGTGTTTTCATCGCTTTGAAGGAAGAGGCCGGATCCCCCGGCCTTCCTTTTTTAGAGAACACCTTGGATCTGCTGAACGCATCAGCGTACGTTAGCGCTTGAATGCCTTAACCACTGCAATCTCCAGCCCATAGACTTCCAATTTTGGGCAACACAATGGGCCGCCGGGTGTTCATCGCAATGAACCGGGCTTGGCCCCCCTGTGCAAGTCGTTTTTGGGAGAACAGGTGTTCAACCTGCCAGGCACAACCCACACTTATGAAAACCTGACCCTTCTATTGCCAACCGGTTCCGCACCAAAACCTGCCCGATTTCATCAACACAAATCCAAGGCTCAATGTTTCACAAAATGAATGATGATGATCTTGCTTTATCAGTCTCACAACTTTAAATATTCAAAAACCATGCGATACTAATAATTCACTATTAACAAATGTATGAAAATCACAATTTACAATCTTTTTTATTGAACTTTCCCAATTATTTCTCGAAGATTCTATCGTGGATCAGACACCGACACTTTGATCCCGCAATCCTTAACCCCTCGTAGAGGTAAATGTGACGCGTGTTTTAGGGCTTCGGCCGGTAACCGCCATCCAACTGTTCCTGATCCTTGCCGCGCCGGTTCCCACCGGCATGGTTTGGTGTGTCGGCGCGGACGGTCACGCCTCTTTTGAGTTGGCGCACAACAACACCTGTTTCGATTGTTTTTCACCGCAAAGCCATGACCACGACACCCTAACGAACGGAGAATCCGACACCCATTGCGGCGATTGCCGCGATGTACGCATCGAAAACATCGAAAGTCAGCGAGGAAACAACGTCCTCCAACCGACAGCATTAATCGTTATCGCCGCGCCTTTTCCCGTCGGGTTCCACCCCGACCAAACCCCGGCTATTGTGATGCCGGCGGCGCCTCGGCCCCCACCGCTACCTTGGCCCACCTCGCTGCGCGCCACCATCGTCTTGCTTATTTGATCCCACCGAACGCTCCTTCCTAATCGGTCCGAAGCGCCACACATCACCGCGCTTCCCTGCCGCGCCTTTGCTCTGCCCCGATTAGGTTCGCACGGCCTCGGTCGCCCCCACCCAAAACAACCGGCATTCCCGGATACCTCCCCCAACCCGTCACAACGGTGACGCGGGTGTGCGGGCTTCCGGCGTGCGGGTTTCCAGCGTGCGGGCTACCAACGCGGTACACCGGAACCAAAGAAGCGACGTACCATGCGATCCGCTTCGCCGTTCTGCATCCATGAAATCACCTCCTCACACGAACAGGGAGTGTTCTTATGTTTTTTCCTCTTTTGAAGGGCATGGTCCTGATATGCCTTCTCCTCGGTTGGATCGGATCGATGTCCGCCCAGCCACCCGCTGAATTATCGCTTGAAGAAAGTCTGCAACACGCCACCCGGTTCGCTCCCGAGCATGCGGCGCTGAACGCCCGTCGCCTCGCAACCACGACCGCGCTCAACCAGGTTAGCCGCTTGCAAAACCCAACGCTTGAGACGGAAATCGAGGAGCTGCGCTTCAGCGGCCGCGAATCCGGGTTGGGGCAAGCCGAATACACGGCAACGATCGCTCAACCCCTGCCCCTACCCGGCGCGGTCCGACTCCAAAAAGAAAACCTGAAACAAGAAGCCATGGCAAACCAAGCCCTTGCCGCGCAGCTGTCGCGAAATCTGCGAACCCAAACCCTCAACCGTTACTTTGATTTGTTGGCCGATCAAGAACGGGTTGCGGTCCGTCAAGCAGAGTTCGAGCTGGCCGAACAGGTCGCCGCCATCGCCGGCCGCAAGGTAAAGGCGGGAAAAGTCGCACCGCTCGAAGCAAAAAAGGCGGAACTGCAGGTGGTTCGCGCCCGACTGGCACTGGATGAAGCCCAGCGTTCACGCCACATTAATGGCGCGGCCCTTCTCGCGATCTGGGGTGCAACAGCCACCCATCCACCGCGGCTCACATCCCCCTGGCCCGGCGAGAATTTGAGCCCGCCTACCGGCAAGGGCTCGTGGCGCACCCATCCCGACCTGTCCTTAATGGATGCACGCATTGGACAAGCCGAAACCGCGCGAGACCTTGCGAAAAAACAGCGTTTCGGTGAGCCGGCGGTCACCCTCGGCCGGCGTTGGCAAAGCGAAAGCACCGAAAACAGTTTCTTGTTGGGTTTTAGCGTCACCCTGCCCTTGTGGCGACGAAACCGGGTCGCGCGCGCCTATGCCCAAAGCGAGATCGCCGAACAAACAGCCACCCGGCAACGGAAAAGCCGCGACCTCCAACAAGCTTGGCAGAACACCCTTACCCGGCTCGACCAGGTAACCACCCGCTTGTCCGCCACAAACGAAGAACTCTTGCCGGCGGCGCGACACCTGTTTGAAGCCACCGTAAAGGGGTACCGCCAGGGAAAATTCACCTACCTCGATGTACTGGAAGCGCAACGCGCATTGTTCCACCTCGAAAGCGCCCTTATTGACGACCAGCGGGAACGTGTAAACCTGCTCATTGCGTCGGAATACCTGAGCGGCAAACACTTCCTCACCGAACCCGCTGAGACCCCCAGCCAAGGAGACGCCCCATGAATCCATCCCAAAAATTCCAATTGAGAACCTTATTGTCGGCCTTCCTCCTTATCAGTCTATTGCCGGTATTGATCGGCGGACCCGGTCACGATCATGGCGCGGATGATCATGGCGCGGATGACCATGGCGCGGAGAACAGCATCCAAGATCCACGGGTTTTGGGGTTGACCCTGGTCAAACCCAAACAAGGCAGCCTTGGCGAGGCGTTCAGCCGCCCCGCGGAAATCCAGTTTGACGCGAAACGCATCGCCCACCTCAAATCCGGGCTGGGCGGATTCGTGCGCGAAGTACACAGCGAATGGGGTCGCCAGGTTCGCAAGGGCGAGGTGTTGGTCACCCTCGAAAGTCGCGAACTGGGAGAGGCACGCGCCCAATTCCTGGCGGCGGCCGCACGTTTGCGCCTCGCGGACCGCACCTACCAGCGAGAAAAAAGCCTGTGGCAGGATCAAATCACACCCGAGCAGGATTACCTGGATGCCTTACAGGCTTGGGAAACCGCGCGTATCAACGAACGGTTGGCGCGGCAATCGCTGATCGCCGTCGGATTAACCGAGCAACAGATTGAAGCACTGATCCAAAACCCCGAGGGCTCGTTGACGCACTACGAACTCAAGGCGCCCTTTGACGGCACCATCACCAACCAACATGTCAGCCAGGGTGAACAACTGGAAGCCCATGACACCGTGGTGACCCTCGTCGATGCCGCCAGGGTGTGGGTCGTGGCACGTGTGCCGGAAACCGATATCCACCAACTTCAGGTTGGCTTGCCGATGAGCCTGAAACTGGCCGCGCTGCCGGGCCGAGAATTCCAGGGGACCTGTGCCTATTTGGGCGCCGAACTGGATTCGGAAACGCGAACCTTGGAGGTGCGTGCCGCGCTGGCCAATCCCGAGGGTGTGTTACGGGCGGGAATGTTTGGCGAAGTCACCTTTTTCCCTAAACAGAAGGACGAAACCTCGACCTGGCTGCTTCCGAGCAACGCGGTCCAACGCGCTGAGGGCGGGCACCAAGTTTACCTTGTAAAGTCGGGACATCCGGTCGAAAGCTTGCCGGTCCAGGTTACCGCGCGTCAAGGCGACTGGGTCGCGGTCCAAGGCCCGTTGCACGCGGATCAGAACATCGCGGTCGGCGATTTATTTTTGCTGAAGTCCATGGCGGAGAAAGCGGCCATGGGCGGGCACAGCCATTAGGAGGGCATATGAACACCTTGATTAACTTCGCCCTCGACAACCCGGTCATCATCGCGGCCTTGTGGCTCTGCATCGTGGTGTTTGGCCTGGTGAATGTACGCGATTTACCCATCGACGCGGTACCGGACATCACGGGTGTCCAAGTTCAAGTGATCACCACGGCCGAGGGCACGGCGGCGGAGGACATGGAACGTTTTGTAACCTTTCCGGTCGAGACGGCGATGGCGGGTTTGCCGCGCCTTCAACAACTTCGTTCGGTGACCAAATACGGTCTTTCGGTGGTGACCCTGGTCTTTGAGGACGGCACCGATATCTACGCGGCACGTCAATGGATCAACCAACGTTTGGGCGAAGCACGGGAGGCAATCCCACGGGGATACGGCGAACCCGAAATGGGACCGGTTTCAACCGGCCTCGGGGAGATCTACCAATTTGAAATTCGTTCGGAAGCCCATGACCCAACAGCACTGCGTGAAATGCTTGATTGGGTCGTCACACCCGCGTTACGCCATGTTCCCGGTGTGGTGGAAGTCAACGCCTTTGGAGGTTTCCTCAAAACCTACCAGGTCACGGTCCAGCCCGACCGCATGGCGGCGCTGCAGGTCACGATACCGGAACTGGCGGCTATCCTCGAATCGGAAAACCGAAACGCGGGTGGCGGCACCATTGCCCACGGTGGCGAACAATACCTCCTGCGGGGCGAAGCCTTGTATACCGGCGCGCGGGACATCGCCGAAACCGTAATCCGCACGGATCCCCGGACGGGTGTGACCGTTCGGGTCCGCGACGTAGCCCGTGTTGAAACCGCCCCCTACCTGCGCCAAGGGGCGGTCACCCGCGACGGCCATGGTGAAATCGTGATCGGCATTGTCATGATGCGCATGGGCGCCAATGCCCGTACGGTCGCCTCCGCGGTGGACACCAAACTCGGCGAGATCCAAAAGCGCCTGCCGGAAGGCGTGATCGTTGAACCCTTTTACGATCGCACGGATTTGGTGCAACGCACCATTAATACGGTCACACGCAATCTGGTCGAAGGCGGCTTACTGGTCATTCTCGTGTTGCTCCTGTTTTTGGGCAATGTTCGCGCGGGTTTGATCGTGGCCGCGGCCATTCCCCTCTCCATGCTGGTCGCCTTCAGCGCCATGCGGCTGTTCGGGATCAGCGGCAACCTGATGAGTTTAGGCGCTTTGGATTTCGGCTTAATCGTCGACGGCTCAGTGGTACTCATCGAAAACGTGGTTCGTTACCTCAACCACCACGCAACGGATCCCCGTCCGCACCGCGAGAAGGTCCGCGCGGCCTGCCTCGAAATCGCGCGGCCGGTGACCTTCGGGGTGACCATGATCATCATCGTGTACCTGCCGATCCTGGCGTTTAGCGGGATTGAAGGAAAGATGTTCCGACCCATGGCGCTTACGGTGGTTTTCGCACTCCTGGGTTCCCTGGCCTGCGCGCTCACGTTGATGCCGGTCCTGGCAATGTGGCTGTTATCCCGACCCAAAGAAAAGGAGCCCTGGGTCTTTGTTCTCTGCCGACGTGTGTACGGGCGCCTTCTCCACCATACACTTCCCCACCCCAAACGTTTGACGGCCCTATCCTGGTTGATCATTCTTGCGACCTTTGCACTCATTCCCGGGCTGGGCGCGGCCTTCATGCCTCGCTTGGACGAAGGCGCGATTGCCATGCAGATCTTCCGCCTGCCCAGCATCTCCCTGGAAAAATCCAATCAAATCTCAACCCAGGTTGAGCAAACCCTGCGCGCACAATTCCCGGAAATTCGCACGATCATCTCCCGGACCGGACGCGCGGAAATCGCCACCGACCCCATGGGTGTTGAAATTAGCGACAGCTACGTCTTGCTCCATCCCCGGAAAACATGGCGTTACCCAAACCGGGAAGCCTTGGTCACGGCCATGGAAGAAGTGCTCCATCGCGAGGTCCCCGCCGCGATATACAGCTTCTCCCAACCCATTGAGCTCCGGCTTTCCGAGATGATCGCGGGGGTTCGTTCCGACGTGGGCCTAAAAATCTACGGGGACGATCTTGAAACCATGGTCAGGGTCGCGGATCAGGCGGCGGAACTGCTGGCCTCGGTGGACGGTGCCGCGGACGTGGTCCCCGAAACAGTATCGGGCCTGCCGCAAATACGCGTCACCTTAGACCGCGCCGCCCTGGGCCGGCATTACCTCAGTGCCGACACGGTTTTACCAACCATCGCGGCCATGGGCGGGCTCCAAGTCGGCACGGTCTTCGAGGGACAACGTCGCTTCCCCCTACAAATCCGTCTCCCCGAGGCGTTACGCGACGATCCCGCATCCTTGGCCGACCTCCCTCTGTTTGACGGAAGGGGCCGCAACCTGCGCCTGGGTCAAGTGGCAGCCATTGATTCGGTTACCGGGCCGGCCCAAATCAGCCGTGAACAGGGCCAACGCCGCATTACGGTGGAAGTCAACGTGCGCGGCCGCGACCTCGCCGGCTTTGTGCGCGAAGCCAAACAAAAACTCAATGCCGAGCTGGACTTACCGGAGGGGTGGTTTATCGGCTGGAGTGGTCAGTACGAAAACCTGGTCCAGGCAGGCCGGCGACTGATGATCCTCGTGCCCATCGCGCTGTTGCTTATCGCCGCACTGTTGATCCACGTCTTCGCATCCACCCGGCTCTGCTTATTGATTCTCACCAACATTCCCATGGCGGTCAGCGGCGGAATCCTCGCCCTGTGGCTGCGAGATTACCCGTTTTCCATTTCTGCAGCCGTTGGCTTCACCGCGCTGTTCGGCATCGCTGTGCTGAACGGCGTAGTGCTGGTCGGACAATTTGAACGGTTGCGCGCGGAGGGCATGGACGGCCCAAGCGCCGCACGTGAGGGTGCATTGCTGCGGTTGCGCCCGGTCCTCATGACGGCCCTGGTCGCCGCCCTAGGCTTTCTTCCCATGGCGATCTCAACCGGTGCCGGCGCGGAAGTCCAGCGCCCCTTGGCCACGGTGGTCATCGGTGGTTTGATCAGCGCGACGACACTCACGCTCTTCCTGCTCCCGTCACTTTACGCCTGGCTTTTCCCCGCTCGGGAACACAAAACACAGCCGAACCCGATGCAGCGGGCGGCTTAAAATGCGCGGCGGGAGGAAGAGAATCCCCTTCCTCCCGCCGTTGTTCCCTTTTGGGGTCCCTGTAAAAAATGAAGTCTCCTTCAAAAAACTGACGCAAACGTCAAGAAAACCGTTTAGAATCCGATGCGGATGTTGTTTTTCCCCGGCCCGTATCGCTCACCAAGCGTGCCGCCGAACAATACTTGGCCAAAAAAACGGCCCGGCTCGCGGGAAAACTCCCCAAATTGCAAGAAAAAAGCCTATGATGTGGGGCGAGTATTCGAACGATTTGCCAACCTATGCAAGCTTCGAAAACACCACCTCGGATCCCCTCGACGTCCTACCCATGGACGGCCCACGAGGGGGGCTTCAGCGGCAAAAGGGGTTCCGAAGGACGGCGGGCTCGGTACCAATCCCTCGCGGTTTTCACCAAACCACGCCCGAATGAGATGCGCTCTGATTCAACCGAAGGTGAACCTCGCCGCGCTTTCTCTACCGGCCCCGCTTGAATTCATTACATTGGTTGTTGCGCGTAAGCGCCGTTCCAAGAACAGGATTTCCGTTTCTATGGCAAAGGTCAAAGGTCCGAAGTTGTGGCTGTTTCTGCGACGCACCATGGGGCAATTTTATCTCAAACTGGCTGGCTTTAAAGTGGTCGGCGAGGTTCCCGATGTCGACAAACACATCACCCTGGCGGTGCCCCACACCACCAACTGGGACATGCCCCACATGTTGTTTTACTGTTTCGCAACGGAACAAGAAATCTCTTTTATGATGAAAGCCTCGGTTTTTCGCCCACCTTTCGGCCGCTTGTTCAGAGCCCTTGGCGGCATTCCCATCGACCGCTCCAAAAAGAACAACATGGTCGACCAAGTAGCCGAACAGTTTGCCAAACACGAGACACTGAATGTGGTGATCCCGCCCTCGGGGACGCGCCGCCGCGGCGATTATTGGCGCACCGGTTTTTACTACATCGCCCTCGCGGCCAAGGTACCCATCATCTGTGGCTTCCTCGACTGGGGCCATAAAGAAGTGGGTTATGGGAGAGTGATAATCCCCAGCGGCGACATCGAGGCCGATTTCGAATTGATCCGTGAATTCTACGAATCACGTGGCGTGAAAGGAAAATTCCCAGAGAAGCAAAGCACCATAAAACCGCGCCCGGCCAACAGCAAATCGATCATGACCGACACCGATCCCAACATCAAACTGGAAGATCAACCGATTACGGAAGAACTCAAGAATTAGACGGTTTCTCCAAATCTGGGGCGAAGGCAATAATAAAACCGCGTGGGCCTCGTTTCAGAACAAACTTTTTAACCCAAACCGCCATGGCTAGCTCGCAATTCTCACAAGGATTCGTCGCGAGAAGCTGAAAGCCTTGTGAGTCCGAAGATTACGACCAAGCGCAAACGGAGCGGGGCCGACCCTTCGCGGGGCCGACCATTCGGCGTAGCAGCGCTACGTCGCGTATTGCTCGACCGAGTAATGCGGAAGGCCGCCCCCTCGTAATCGCATGGGTTGCCCCGTAGCAGAATTGCTTGTGAGAAATGCGGGCTAAGATTTAGGTTGCGCCGCGGCGGGCCCCTGCATGCCGCGCATGATCCAGGCGGGCTGAACGGTCCATTGGCGGCGCGGGTCCTCGGGTGCGAAGACCTCCACCAATCCTTGCTGATTTACCCGGTAGGGCGCATTGGTAAAGGGATCGCGCAATTCAAGACGCGCGGCGGTTTCCTCGATGAGGGCCCCATCCCAGGCCGCACCCTGGGCGGCAAGGGCCGCGTGTAGGCGAACCATGTCGGCCAAGGCGATGACGTGGCCGTGACGCACCACGATTTCCTCCGCATCCGGCTGGACCAAGGCCCCCACGGACATGAACTTTTTACCAATGGGATTAAAAGAGAAGAAGTGTGAAGGCCGTGTGTTTAGCAGCCGCCGACCGTAACGAACTTGGTCAATCCCACCCGCGACGTCGGCTTGGAACTCGAGAAAATCCTCATCAATCATGTTCATCGTGTGGGTGCGGTGGTAACCACCCATGATTTGGAATACCCAAGGATTGAAGTTGGGATTAATGGCTTTGTACATTTTATAAGGATCATCGGCGAAATTGGCGATGACCACGGCGCGCAGCCAATAGGCGTCGATTAAAGCCCCATCCAATTCAGCACGACTGGGAACGGCGGCGACCAATTCCTCGGTCAAGTGCTCTCGGGGCAATACCTCGGTCATAAAGTGCAGCGCTTCGGTGAGGACCACGTCGGCGAGATACAGACGTTCAAGCGGTGGTCGTTGCAGGAGATAGTCGCCCAATGCGAGGGAGAAACGAAACGCATCCAACCCTTCTTCCGTTTGCCCGTTTTGAAAAGCTTGGCCGGCATAAATCAACAAAAGACGATGCAAGCGGAACACTTCCAAGGCGGTCGGCGTGTTGCTGGGATCCACACCAACCAACAAAACCGGGATCCGTGCAAATCGGGTAGGCGCATCTTCTCTCAAACGTTGCGCACCATCCGCGCGATACCAGGCAAGCGCGGTTTGCGCTTGTTCGAAATGATCGGTTAAAAAACCAACGGCATTTTCGGAACGCAAGGCAGCGTCCAGGGTACCACTGAACTTTAAGTCGTGAAGGTCGCTTCCCAAGGCACGCAATTCCTCAAAGACGGTGTCGTCCGGGGACGGCGGCAGCACGGGATTGACGGTACGGACATCTTGGAGCGGGGCATGATAAACGAGGTAGGGCCAAAAACGCAACGCCGAACCAAGAACGAGCGAAACCACCAAAAAAATCAATAGATTATGTAACAGGGCTTTCATCTTACCTCCGCATGGACCAATAAAATTTTCAGCGATCATACAATCTTTTAACCTAAGAAGCGCGATAAGCGTGAGGGATTTTGGCTAAAAATCTGGAGCGAAATGGCTTGGAAAAAGTGAGCCGGGGTCGCGTACGACCGCACCCGTTGGCCCTGAGCATTTTTACAGGCCGTTGCAGCCCAGAGGTTTAGCCAAAATCGCCGCGTCAGCGCTTCTTAGGTTTAATGCCGGCGCGCAAAGATTTCACGAAAATTCTCACCCCAAATCCAATACACGCAAGCACGAAAAAAAGGCGACCCACCAGAGGTCGCCTTTTTTTCGTGCTTGCCGCAAAAATTCGCTTTGGGTTAATAAGCAATTGCTGCTTCCAGGAGCGAATCCCGGCCGGCCTCACGGTCGGCACGAGGGAAGTGAGGCATCTCAATTTCGGGCGGTACCCCGCGGAACTCATGCCATTCCCCGTTTTGGTCCAGGTAGATTTCGTTGCTAAGGTTCACCTGCCAACCGTTGGGCAAAACCATACCGAGGCTATCGGATAGCGCTCCGGCGGTAGGTTCTCCCAAGTGGGTCACCCGTGGGAGGGTTTTCATCAGCATGGTCATTATTTCCGCGGCGGAACCGGTATTGGAACTGGTCAGATACACCACCTCTCCCTGGTAGGCGGGTCGCTCGGGATGAGGCTTGGTCCAGTGACTGCGCCAGGGTAGGAAACCCTGACCGTGGCGACCCGTTTCGCTGTATGCCAAACGTTTCTGATCGGTGAACCGGCTAACAATCCGTTGGGCGAATACATCGCGACCACCGGGATTCCACCGGTTGTCAAACACCAACTTGGGGAGATCTCCCAGCTCCGCGAAAACTTCGTCCAAGCCGGCTTCCAAGGCGGCTTGGTCACCGAAAATATCCCCAAAATCGGGCACAAAACCCATGGTCATCGAGAACAGAAGGTAACCGGTATGTTCATCGATTTTGCCAAAGAGGATCCGGTTGTTGGCGGTACTTTTCAAGTCGGATACGTAGTTGGGTAGGATTTCATAGAACAAGCTGTTTTGTTCCGCCAAAAATGCGTCGAAGTCACCGCCGGGTTCAACGTCTTGCCAATGTTGCATGACATCCAGCACGTACGGACCGGGTTCGCCGGGTTCGCTGGACGCGAATTCAGATTCCAGACCGCCGTGACGGTCGTCGGTAGGACCTTGGAGGGCGGAGAGGATGTCGAACAATTCCTCTTGGGTGGTTTCGGCGTTCACCAAGGCACGCGCCTCGGCAACGGCTGCCTCCCAGTCGTAGTCAATGAATGGAAAAAAAGCGAAGTTTTCGTTAAAGGTGGTCACAAACGCCTCGAAGTTGCGTTCTGGGTCGGTGTCGATGGGACAGCTCCCCGGCATGGCTGCGACACGTTGGAAGTAATAGGTTTCCTGGGTCAGGGGTACCTCGACGCGCAGGACACCGTCTTGCGCGAGATAGAGTTCCAAGCCGACCACGTCAATCGGAGCCTGAAATTCAGCCTCGGCACAGGAACCGTCGAGGGTGCCAAACAAGGCAAAGAAGTTGTCGAATACTTCCATCATGCCGCCGTAACCCAAGCGACGCCAGCCGCCTTCCACTTCGCTGTAGTCGATGATGCGGCGCTCCGGTTGGCCGTGCAAAACCTCGGGATTTTGCACGGTGAGGTGTAAGAAGGCAAAACCAACGCCCAGGGAAACGGCAGAGACAGGCACATTGGCTTCGACGACCAACTGACCGCGCTCGGGCACGTTGGCGAAGGTGTCGGCCATCATGCTCACCACTTTTTGACCCGGTGCCAAGGAAATCGTCGCGGTATCGGCGGGACGACCATCGTTAAATTTGAGGGTCAAGCGCACATCGGCCGGTTCGAGGTTGGGATTGGTGAGGGCAAAGCCGGATTGGCGCTCGAGGTTGTTTTGGATCATTGGAAAAACAAGGCGATGCGCCCGTTGTTCTTGAAGAGGAACCGTGGCAACAGCGCCGGTAAGTTGGAACACGTAATTGAGTTGGCCTTCAAGCGTGCCGCTGGGATCATCGATTTCGAACCAACCGTTTTGGTTGGCTAAATCGGGGAACAAGGTCCGCAACGAATCGTCGAGCCCGCCCGCGGCGGGCACGGTCCAGTTAGTGACCCCGGCCGCCTCGCCGGCGCGATCATAAGCCGTAACCGTTACGGTTTGTGCCACGCGTTGGGGGTTGTACAAGGTAACGCGGGTGTCCCATGGGGACGAAACGCTGTAATGGGGGCAGGTAAAGATTTTGGCAAAGGCCGCACCCTGAAACAGAATAAACAAGGCGGTGGTTAAAAGGATTCTCATCGGAACATCTCCATTCGGGCAAGGATAGGTAGAACATCCAGAGCACGGATTGCCGCCCAGGTTCCGCTGTGGCGGAAACACACGAATCCCAATCCCCGTCGCGGGGAATCTCGGGAAAACAACAGGTGGTCGTGGGCGGTGGTCGAGGAACGGCGCCAAAAATGCGCATCGTTTTGGGCGAAAAGGGGGAAACGACCTTTATTACGGTGACCAACCGCGTTCATTGGTAAGTGATAATCGCGCAACCTTTTCCTTCGAACCGATGCGCCTTTTTTTGTGTTAATTTTTAAAGCCTTTTCTTGAAAAAAAGGCAGAAAACCCGCAAAGGGACGATCACCTATGGCGACCGTTCCTCGCGGGTTATTTTTTAACGCCGGCCTGTTAATGAACGTTAACTAGGGTTGGGTTAACTGTATGGCTTTTTCAAGAATCGAATCACGTTGATTTAACCGATCTTCACGTGGGAAGTGAGGCATGGTAATCGCGGCGGGAATGCCGCGGTATTCGTACCATTCACCCTGGTGATCTAAGTAGATTTCGTTACTAAAAGAAAGCGACCAGCCGTTTGGCAGAGCCAGGTCGAGACTGTCGGACAAAGCCCCGGCGGTTCGTTCGCCGAGATGGACGACATTGGGAAGGACCCGCATTAAAAAGGTCATCACCTCAGCGCCGGATCCGGTGTTGGAACTGGTCAGGTAAACCACCTCGCCTTGGTAGGGCGTGCGCTCGGGGTGGGGTTCGGTCCAATGACTGCGCCAGGGCAAGAACCCCTCGCCGAAGCGACCGGTTTCGCTGTAGGCCAAGCGACGTTGGTCGGCAAAGCGGCGTGCGGTTTGGATGGCAAAGGCGTCTACCCCGCCCGGGTTCCAACGATTATCGACCACCATCGCGGGCAGGTGACCCAAGTCTGCAAACACCTGATCTAACGCATCTTCCAGGGCAAACTCATCCACAATAAGGTTTTCACCGGAATACCCACTCATCTCACGGATCAACACATAGCCGGTGTGCTCATTGAGACGGCCCCACACAATCTTGCCATTGCCGGCGACCTTTAGCTCGCTCACGTACTGGACGAGCAGTTGCTCCCAAAGACCGATTTGTTGCGCATAGAATTCCTCGAATTCGGCAATTTCATTTTGATCCATAAAGTGTTGGTAGACATCCAGTTGGAAGGGGCCGGGCAAACCGCCGCCGACATCGTCAAAGCCGGCATCCAATTCACCATGACCGTCCCCGGTGGCTTCCAAAAGTTCGGACAATACTTGGAACAATGCGACAGGGCTGGTTTGGGCGTTTACCTTGGTGCGCGCGGCTTCGATCCGGGCGTTCCAATCAAAGTCCAAGGCGTCAAAGAAGGCAAAATGCTGTTGGTAGGCAAGCACAAACGCCTCAAAATTGGCTAGAGGATCCGGGTTAATGCCGCAGGGCTCGGGAAGCACATCGAGTCGCTCAAAATAGTAGGTTTCCTTGGTGAAGCCAACCTCGACGCGCAAAACATCATCCTCTTGGAAGAACATTTCAAAACGGAGCGCATCCATGGGCAACTCAAAATAGGGTGTCACACAGGATTCGTCGATGGTGTGGCGCAGCGCGACCTCGTCACCCACGATTTCCATGATGCCGGCATAACCAAGCCGGCGCCAGTTGCCCTGTACCTCGGCGAGATCGGTGACGGGCCGGTCCAAAACATGGCCGAGCACCTCGCCGTTTTGGGCTTTGAGTTGGAGGAAGGCGGGTCCAACGGCCAGGGCCAGGACGGACAAGGGTTCACGCGCGGTGACGATCAACTGCCCACGCTCAGGCGTGGTGTTAAACAAGTTATGCAACATGCCGACCTGTTTTTGCCCAGGCGCCAAGGCCAGATCCACCACATCGGCGGGACGGCCGTCTTCAAATTTTAGGGTTAGTTGGATGTGGTTTTCTGTTTGGCCGGGGTTGGTCAAGGCGAGGCCTGAATGCCACAAGCCATCGTTTTCTAGCAGCGGAATGACCTGACGCCGCCCGTGTTCCTCCTGGAAAGGCACGGTCGCGGCGGCGCCGGTTAAGGAAAAAGCATAGGTTAAATTACCTTGAACCACACCGCTGGGATCGCGAATTTCGAACCAGCCGTTGTCACTTTGAACCGCGGGGAACAAATCGGAAAAACCGCCGTCCAGACCGCCCTCGGCGGGAAGTGTCCAGACAGTGGTCCCGGCGGGACTGCCGTCCTCATGATAAGCGGTCACGGTCACGGGTTGGGCGACCCGTTGTGGATTGTAAAGGGAAACATGGGTGTCCCAAATCTCGGAGGTCCGATAGTGAGGACAGGTTAATACATTTTCTGTTACTGGTGTCTGAAATAAAAGAAGGGTTGTTAACAAAAGGATACTATTCATGGGGAAGTTTCTCCATTGGGGAAAGATAACGCCTTTACGAGGCGTGATGAACAACCGTAACGCTGACTTCGAGACATGGATCGACCCTGACACCGAGAAAGCGTTCAAGGCGGTTGGTGTTGATGACTCAGAGTTACGGAAAGGGGTCGCGGGACATGCAACACGAAACATGAGGTCGTGTGATCAAAAAACGCGTGTCGTGGACCGGCAAAAAGAGTTCGGTCCACGGTCCCGAGGCGCCGTTTCGTGGCAGCGAAAAGGTTCGGTTCAGGACTGAGACCAACCACACACAAGGGATAAGTGGCGACCCTGATCGAGAATCCTTCGCAAAAAGATGCGGCAATCACAAAAAAACTGAATTCAGGGGCGCAACAATCAACGAGGTTCCCAAAGCGAAAACCGCATGCTAAGCTGCAGCCACTCGAAATTTTCTCCTGCTTCGATTCCTTTATAGATAACCTTATTTTTCTCACGCCATAAATCGTCAGCTTACGACGGGATCCCTTCACACCGTGCCGGCACCACCACGAACCATCTCAGGCTACTAAGTACTTGACGCTCTCACGTTCGAGGAGAAAACAATGCTTCGCGTTAAGTACATGGACCGCCATGTCGGTCGTCTTTTATCTGTCCTGCTCTTCGTCCTCTGCTGCCAAACGAGTTTCGGCCAAATCGCCGCAACCCACATTTACCACAACCACATGCCCAACTTCTGGCCTTACTTTGACGTGGCGCGTTATGCCCAAATGGCGCCCGGCACACCGATTCGTTACACCTACGACGGGCAAGTGATCGACCTCAAAAACAATCCACCGGCGGGTTACAGCTTCTTCCTGCCGGACGGCGCCCCCATGCCCCATGACGACTTGGTCGCCTACTACACCCACCACGCCAAAACAGGCGCCTACCTGTACTGGCCGTGGCAAACCGCGCAGGCCAACGGCTGGGCCCATCCCCAAAGCCAAACCCATGTCACCATGTCGGCCTCGGTGATCAACAACGTGAACAGCTTCATGAGCACGCGGAATGTGCCGGGCTACGACAACACCGACTGGGGTCGACCTTGGCGCGACGTCCATTTCGGCCAAACCACCTCGGGCGGTGAACGGGCGCTCGACTTGATCCACTTTACCGGACACCACGCGATGGGACCGCTGGTGGGCAACGATTACTTCCTCAAAGACTTGATTTATCACAATGTTACCCTCGCGCAACCCTATTTCTTGGGTAGCAATTTCCGCTCGTCCAAGGGCTTTTTCCCAACCGAATTGGGTTTCTCCGAACGGCTGATCCCCACCCTCAACAAACTCGGCATTGAATGGTCGGTAATCGGCAACGTTCACTTCTCGCGAACCCTGCGCGATTACCCTTACCTCAACGATCCGGGCGTCGACACCCTGGTCTCACCACCCAACCGCGCCGACCTGCAAAACGAGAGCAACATCGGTCGTTGGGTTTCCCTGCCGATGTTCAACGAACAACAGGTCACCCAGAACAAGTTCCCATTCGCCTCGATCCCCCACTGGGTGCGTTACGTGGATCCGGCCACCGGCGCGGAATCACGCGTTGCCGGGATTCCGGTAGAACAGGCGGCCTCCTGGGAGGAGGGTTACCAGGGCAGCGTCACGGCGGGTGTGTTGCACAACTTCGTCGATGAGGCGAACCAAATCGGTCGCACCCAATACTTCGTGATCGCCCACGACGGCGACAATTCCTCGGGCCGCGCCGGTTCGGAAGAGACCTGGCTGAACTCGGGCCGGGTGACCTACAGTGAAGGCGGTGTGATCGGTATGGGTGTCGATGAATATCTGCGCGCCTACCCGATTCCCGACAACGACGTGGTTCACGTGCAAGACGGCTCTTGGATCGATACCCGCGATTCTTCCGCGGATCCCACCTGGTACCACTGGCACTTGCCGCCCGGTATTTGGCGCGGTCAGTTCTCTCTGTTCAACCAGGTCAACGGCACGAACTACGCGCCCAAAAAGAACCTGGACGGGGTTGAAGACGGCATGACGGTCTCGCTGGAATACGGTTACCACTACCTGGAACGCAACTTCGCGCTGCTGCAAGCTGCGCTGAACTACGCCCAAACAGCCGAGCAGATTTGGCTGGATCAAAACCCCGACCACTGGTCACCCACGACGGCCTTGGATCGCGAGGTCACTTATCCCGGCAACCAACTCAACCCGTGGATGATGAGTTTTCCGGTTAAAGGCGACGCGGCCAACAACTACGCGGGCGGCGCCAACCCGGCCGAACTTGCCTGGTACTTCCTGATTGCCTCCATCGATTCGGGTTTCGGCTACTACGATGAAAACATCGACGACCATGTCAAACCCACGATCAGCTTCAACCAATCGCTGCACTTCTCCGAACCCTACGTCAACGGTTTGGCCGCACACGACCGCACGGGTCCCTCGCTGTGGTGGCCGCAACGCTGGCCCTACAACCCGGGCAGTGCCAACAACGGCAAAGCGGAAGGCTGGACGCTGCATTACTTCGACCCAACCTTCGCAATTTACACGTACGGCTTTGATTTGGCGGGAATTAGCGACATTCACGTCAAGGTGCGCGTCCACCGCGACAAACGGGTGGATGCACGAGACAACACCTGCCGCGTTTACGACCCGGTCGCGATGCAAAAACAAGGGGTACCCAACATCGATCCCGACCGCGTGGGCCCCTGGCAACGTTTTTCGATGCAGAAACGCGACCTGACCCCAGACATCAACGGGGTGGCCTGGCAACCCACAACGCGGGAAACGATGAACATCGTGCCCGCGCAGAAAATCGGCGACCTTTACTACACCACCTTCGACCAGTTCCGCGACCAATTGCTCGACTACTACATCGAAGCAGTCGATAGCATGGGCAACGTGACCCGAAGCGAAATCCAGCAAGTTTACGTGGGCGCGGGCCGCTACCGCCGCGAAAACGGGAAGTTGGTTGAAGACGTTAACGGTTCGATTGAAGGGACCTATCCGTTCCTTACCGACCAAGCACCGCTGCGCCGCGCCACGTTTTATGTGGCGGACAACGGCGGTACGGTCGACCTCCAGATTCGCGACGAAAACGGTAGCTGGCAAAGCCAAACGCTGCAAACAGCGGACGGCTTCGAGGGTTACCTGACGACCGACCTCGCGGTCCGCGATCAGGGCGATCAGTTCACGGCGCGGGTTCGTCGCAACGGCGGTTCGTGGCAACCGAGCAACAGCGGATTCACAACCGGCTACGGCATTTGGACCATCACCGAAGACGATACCCGCTACGAAGGAACACCCCGTTGCAGCGATTGCAGCGTCACGGTTTACTACCGGCACGGCACCAACACGCCTTACCTGCACTACCGTTCGGTCGACGGGGCCTGGACAACCGCGCCCGGTTTGGCGATGCAACCCGCGGAGGTGGCCGGCACCAGCGTCATCACGGTGGCAGCCGACGGCAACGACGGCATCGAGGTCGCCTTTAACAACGGCGCGGGTCAATGGGACAGCAACAACGGCGCGAATTACCGCTTCCCGGTCGGGACCTGGACCTTCGACAACGGCACGATCAGCGCGGGCGCCCCGCAACCGGTCGGCGAACAAAGGATCACCATTCACTACCAACGCAACAACGGCAATACCGACGGTTGGGGCCTGCACCTCTGGGGCGAGGGCGTACCGGCCACGGATTGGAACGCGCCCCTGCCCTTCAGCGGCTCGGATACCTTCGGCGGCATCGCCACCTTCACGGTGGCCGACACGACGGAAACCATTAATATCATCGTGCATCGCGGCAACGAAAAAGACGTGGATCAGGACCGCGCCTTCCAAACCTTGGTCGCCACCGAAATTTGGCTCAAGCAAGGCGACGCCCAGGTGTATACCTCGGAGCCAACGGGAACCCAACCGGTCACCTCGGTCCGTATTCACTACTACCGACCCGACGGCAACGCCGGCGACTGGGGCCTTCACCTGTGGGGTCACGGTTTGGCGGACAGTGAAACGGAAACCGTGGTGAACGGGGCCCCGAGCACGCGCTGGGACAACGCGAAACCCTTTTCGGGGTGCGACGGTTTCGGCGTTTATGCTGACGTCCAACTCAGCAACGCGACCCAACCGCTTAACTTCATCGTGCACCGCGGCAACGAGAAGGACGTCAACGCGGACCGTTCCTTTGTGCCCCGTGACAACCCGGAAGTGTGGCTCATCCAAGGTGATGCAACCATCTACACCAGCCAACCCAACAACCTGTAAACCAAGCGGCGGTACTGTTCCCGAACAGCGCCGCCCTTTTTTAGGCGTCTTCGTTTTGGCGAACGCGGTCCTCAAAGGTTTTCTTCCAGGCGGCCCAACCAGAAGGCACCCGCGACGGTTTCGGTGCATCGCGCGCACAGGCTTTGAGTTGTTCGTCGAGTTCGCCAAAGCCGTCAAACCCTTGGCGGGCGATAAACACCAAACGGGTTGAGGGCTTGCGGTCCGCCCAAGGTTTACCCATAAACTGCTGGACACGACGGCCGGCCAAATGAACGACAATCTCCCGATCCACCATGTCTTGGCAGAAAATAAATCCCTTGGCGCGATAAATCTGAGTCGGTAGGGTCGTCAGCACCCTTAGCAATTGATCGCGATCTACCGCCGCTTCGATTTCTGTCGACCAGGTGTCGAACACCAAGGTGTGGTCGTCATGGTGATGATGCGGGTCACCGGTTCCATGGACATGGCTGTCCAACGGACTCAGGGCCCGATCTTGGATCGGCGCCTTCATCACCGGTTCAAAAATGAGTTGGCGCGGCACCTCGGCAAAACGGGTATGCACCACACGGGCATCTGGGTATTCGGTGCGAATCACGTTTTCGACGTTTTGGATTTTTTTTGCCGGGCAGACATCAACTTTATTGAGCAATACCAAATCGGCAACCACCAACTGACGATCCAACAAGTGAATGATCTTTGGGTCCGTTTCAAAAAAGTGCTCACTGTCGACCACGGTCACCAGGGTTTCAACCCGACATTTCGCTTTTAAGGGGCCGGTAAAAAAGGTCATTGCCACCGCGGTAGGATCGGAGACGCCACTCGCTTCAATGACCAACCGATGGGGCGCATCCTCTCCTTGAATCAAATCCAGCACGGTCTCCTGTAAATCGCCGCGGATGGTGCAACAAATACAACCGCCGGACAAAGCCAGCTTTTCACCCGAGACCCCGACAACCAATTCACCGTCAATGTCAATCGCGCCAAAATCGTTGACCAACACGGCAACCCGCTCCTCGTGTTTTTGGCGGAGGATTTGGTTGAGCAGGGTGGTTTTCCCACTGCCGAGAAATCCGCTGATGATGGTTACAGGAATCATAGACACATCCTTGAAAAGGGCGGTACCGCAAAGCTCGGCAACCGCCGCGGGTTTGGTTTAGAAATGGAGTCGATAAGACAAGGCCAGGTTGCGGCCGGGTTGAAGGACGCGATCTTTGAGACACTGGTCGTGGACACATCACCGGTGCCGAGCCCGCCCTCAAGCACCCGAATCCGATCACCGCTCATACCGCGAATAATGGGGCGGCCGGCGGTAGGCCCGAACGCGGTTTGGGTGACGCCGGGACGCGACGCCAAGGTTTCACCCAAGGAGCCGCCGCGCACCCGATCCAAGGCGACACCCGCCAACACATCGACAGCTTGGCTCATTTCACCCGTTTCACGGGCGGAACCGGTCACGGTCATGGTTAAGCGGGTGGTGGGTTGCGGTGCCAACGGCAGGTTCACGGATTGCGCCTTTTGCGCATTGAGTTTGACTTCACGGGTGGGGGAATCCTGGAACCCCACGGCAACGGCGCGCAAATGCACCACACCCGGTGTGACATTGTGGAACTGGAAACGACCGTCGCCACCGGTCACTTGTTTTTGTTGGGTTTCGACCAAAAGGACCTCGGCTTTGGCCAAGGCACGGCCGTCCGGGTCGGTGACGATCCCGGAGAGGGAAACGCCGTTTGCGGCGAAACAGGGCACAAAAAGGCCGATGAACCCTAAAATGCGGACATAAGACATGAAACGTTCTCCTAAAAACAAACGCGAAAAAACACAGCGACAACTCGAAAAAGCGTGTCGCTAAAAGCAGTTATGTAGGTTGGATGCGGGGCATTTTTTAAAACGAAAAAGCCGGCCTAACCGTGGCAGGCGGACCGCGAATCTGCCAACCGGCCTCTTCCCGGTGGATCGCACCCTGGGCCGCGGGCAACGGCGTCGAGGCGGCGTAAAAAGAGGCGCCGCGGTTGTCGGAACATGCAGGCGCAACCGCCGCAACGTGACAAAGAAAGCAACCCTCATCAGCATGAGGGGTATCCGATTCACCGATGGGTGTCCCCGGCGCCGCGAAGGTCTCGCCCAGTCGGCACAAGGTCGCTTCACCGGCACCGCACTCGGAGCGCGCGGCCATGCATTGGGCATGACCGAGATCATGCAGACCTTGAACGGCGAGGAGAAAACAAAGAAAAAAGCGGGAAACCCAGCAGGCGAACCGCGTGGGTTGTGGGGAACCAAACATCGGAATGAGCACCTTGAGCTCAATTTTCGATAATCCTATATCAATATCAAAAGGAAAGCGAACTTCTTTTCGGTTACCGCTCCCCCGCCCCGAACCTGCACACCATGCTGCTGTGCCTCATTTTTGATCGCGGCCGATCAACCTAACCCGCATCTTCCTTGGGTTCAGGCGGCGGTTCCAAGGGCATGGTGATGGTAAAACAACTGCCGTTGGGTTGGTTGGGACGGTAGTGAATTCCCCCGCCCATGGCGTTGAGCACGGAGCGGCAATAGCTCAAACCCAAGCCGTGCCCCTCGCGCGTGGCGTGGTCTTTGGTACGAAAAAAGGGCTCAAAAATTTGTTCGGCGTCCTCCGCGCGGATGCCCAGCCCATTGTCGCAAACCGAAATGGATGCGGTGCTTTGGTCCTGGGTTCCGGTGACCGTCACCGTGCCGGTTTCCGAATACTTAACCGCATTTTCAATGAGGTTCAGCACCACCCGCCGCGTGACCTGCAGATCGACGGTAATGGGCATGCTGTCCGGCAAGCGTTCCGCCAACGCCATACCTTTCATTTCCAATTCAGGCTCAAAGAATTCCAAACACTCGCGCACGCATTCGGCCAAATCGAAGGCAGAGGGTCGAAATACGGACAGACCGGACTCCGCCCGCGCAATCAGCAGCAAGGTATCCAACTCGGCGGTAATGCGATCACATTCG
The DNA here is from genome assembly GCF_017377855.1 of Acanthopleuribacter pedis. Taxonomy (GTDB): domain Bacteria; phylum Acidobacteriota; class Holophagae; order Acanthopleuribacterales; family Acanthopleuribacteraceae; genus Acanthopleuribacter; species Acanthopleuribacter pedis. Next base: position 432,252 of record NZ_JAFREP010000002.1, on the reverse strand, counting down.
TCCACCACGGTGCCGGCCAGTTCCATATCCTCGTCATCACCACCGCGACGCAGCGATTGCTCCGCCAAACCACGCAAGCGCGTCATGGGCGTTTTTAAATCGTGGGCGAAATGATCCATCACCAGCCGCAGGTTTTTGACCAAAAACTGGACGCGATCCATCATCGCGTTAAAGGTTTCGGCGAGTTCGTTGGTTTCGCGGAACGCGGTCGGCAACGGAACCCGCGCGCTCAAATCATCCTGGTGGCGAATGGTTTCCGCCCGCTCGCGCACATGGCGCACGCCCTGCACGGCACGGCGCGTGGTCCAACCCAACAGCAGCAGCGACAGCACCAACGACAGCAAGGACCCCAGCCCAAAAACCAAACGGGTCATGCGCAAGGCCTCCCGCCGCGCCGATACATCCATGCCGATGCGCACCGTGGCGTCGGACGCGATGCGGTAGTAAAGAAAACGGGCGTCTTTTTCCGGTACGCGCCGCGATTCCCAAAAAAAGGCGTAGAGCTCAACATCGTCGCCGCGCACGGTGGAATTGACAAGCTCACCCCAAGCGGTGTCGTCGGAACTTAGGGCGACACGGCCTTCACCGTCAATCAGCTGAAACAAGCCGTTGCTCATGCCGTAGGCCAAACCAAACCGCGCCAAAATGCCGGCCCGCTCGGCCTCCACATCGCCGACCCGGTCCAGTTCCTCCACCAGGATCATGGCTTGCGAGGTAAGGGCCGACTGAACTTGTTGGTCGAAATTGCGTTGTAACAGGCCGTCCAACACCAAAAAAGTCAGTAAAAAACACAGGCTGAGCACGGTCCCGGTGGACAGCATCAGGTGCCATTGCAGCGAGGGAAAACGCGTGCGCAAGCTGCACCTACACGTCGGGATTGAGCCGGTAGCCGGCGCCGCGCACGGTTTTGATCATCGACTTTGCGAATGGCCGGTCCACTTTATCGCGCAAAGCGGCGATGCGTACCTCGACAATGTTGGTGCCGGGGTTAAAGGTATAGTTCCAGACTTCCTCGATGATCATGCGTTTGGAAACGATCTCGCCGGCGTGTTGCATCAGGAAACGCAACAGTTCGAATTCTTTGTTTTGCAAGGCAATTTCTTGGCCCTCACGCATCGCGCGGCGTTCGTGTAGATCAAGGGTCAAGGGGCCGACGACCAGGGTCGACGCCGGGCGGCTGTTGCTCTGGGATCGCCGCAACAGGGCTTTGACGCGCGCGTGCAGTTCGGTGAAGGCAAAAGGTTTGGTTAAGTAATCGTCGGCGCCCAAGTCAAGCCCGCGCACGCGGTCTTCCAGCTCGGTTTTGGCCGATAGGAACAGAACCGGCACCGCCAATTCATGGGTGCGCATGTCTTCCAGCAGTTCGAATCCATTTTTTCCGGGCAACATCACATCGAGGATGACCAAGTCGGCCGGATCGCGCCGCAAGGTCGCAATGAGTTCGCGACCGTCTTCCAGCCAGGTTAAGCGATAACCTAAATCGTCAAAACCGCGTTGGACCAGATCGGCCACGCCTTCGTTATCTTCAACCAGCAGCAAATGCAAATTCGTCCTCCCCCGGGAATGCCTCTTCATGCGTAAGTGAATGGTGCTATTCTAGCGGAAACAGCGATGCGGCGGGTACACCGCGAAAGAGGGAAACCTTTGAATTGGCGAGGCATGTTTTGGTTGGTTTGGTGGCTCACCGCCTGGGGCTGTCTGCTGCATGCACAAGAAAACCCGGACGAATTGCCCCCGCAACAGGAGCGCCGTTGGCAACTGGGCATGTGGGCCGATCTGTTGTTCCTGGACAATGACCGCGAGGGCAACGAGGCTTTTTTTAAACCGGCCCATCTGAGTTTTTACGCCAAATACCGTTGGAACGACAAATTATCGTTTTTTGGTGAAGTCGCCGGCACACGAGAGCCGGACATTGGCGGGGTTTACGAAAGCGACGCCAATCTGGAACGCCTGTACCTTCAATACGAATGGCGCGACGAATTTAACCTGCGCCTCGGCAAAATTGACAACCAAATGGGGATTGTCAAACCCATCCATTGGCTGGTGACCCTCGACACCATCCGTCGCCCGATTTTGGAAGACAACAGTTACCTGCCCGCCAAGATTACGGGTTTAGAGTTGTTCGGCAAGTTTTACCTGCGTGACCACAGGCTGGCTTATAGTTTTTCCTTATCCGACAGCAACAACGAAATTGTCGACGATTCGCCGATTGTGCGCGCCAAAGGGGCGGGTCTGGATGTGAGCATCGCCAAAAGCCGGCTGTACCGCGCGGGCACGGCGGTGGTGTTTTACCGCGATCCGCGCGACAAAGACCGCAATGTCACCGGCGTGTTGCCCTACGTGGAATGGTGGGTGCTGCCCGGCCGTTTGCTCAGCCGCAGCGAATTCCTCAACATGCGCTTGGAAACCGCGAATCGAGATCACATTCAGGCGTTTTACACCAAACTCAAATGGCAGTTCAACAAACGCAGCTACCTCAACCTGCGCTACGACCGCGGCGACGATCAACGTTCGGTTGCCGGCCGTGAACGCACGGCCGGCACGGTAACCCTCGGCACCCGCATCGGTAACCGCTGGCGTCTTCGGGTTGAAGGGTCAACCAACCGCATTGAGGACGAGGCGCGTTTTGCTGAATGGAGCGCTTGGGCGGGGTGGCTGTTTTGAAACACGTCCTCTCCCTCCTTCTTCTGCTGGGCCTGAGCACGCCCCTGACCGCGCAGGACCTCATCATCGTGGTTTCCAAGAAATCCCCGATTAAAGAGATTAGCCTGTTCCAATTGCGCGAAATCTACCTCGGCAACATGAAACGGTTGGCCGGAAAAACGGTGCGCCCGATTCACGTCAAACCCGACGATCCCTTGCGTCACGCCTTTGAGGACTTGGTGTTCCCAGCCAATTTCGACGCGGAGGAATACTGGCAAAATAGCAAGCTTCAGGGTGGGCCAGACCCACCCCCGGCGGTGCGCGGCTGGGGTTTGGTATCGGCTTACATCGCCAAAAATCCCGGCTTTGTGGGTTACTTACCCGCGGAAAAAATCACGGAAGTGGAAGCCATGCAACTGAAGGTGGTAACGGTCGCAGGGGATTAAGCCGCCGTCTCGAAATTTACAGTGTTTTTTACAAAACCGTGTCGGGCCCGACAGGCAGGGACGTGACAGAATGTACACTGCACACAAACCACTTTAGGATCTCTGTTTATGTCGTCTGTCCTTCACGGCCGAACCCATCTGTTGTTGCACCGTTTGCTCGACAACCGTATCGGTCCACGCGCATTGCTGAAAAACAACATCGGGTTCGGCGTGCGCATGGCGTGTATGCTCGCATCAATCCATTTTGTTTGGATGTTTAGGCAACTGGCCGGCATGGTCTCCGATTTTTCCTTTATTTACCGCGGCTTCGTGTTCGCAACCGCCTGCCTCGGCTTGGGCTTTGCCATCTCCGCCTTTTGTAAATGGGCGCACCACGCACTGGAACGACGCATCGAAAACCTGCATGGCGAACTACACGGTGCCCTCGCCGCCTGCTGCGACCAAATCATCCAAAGCGGTGAACCGGCGTCAAACAGGTCGGCCAAGCCTCACCAGCCAACCCGCGGCTTAGCGTTGCGGCCGAGATCGCGCCCGGCATGGCTGCAATTCCCCATCGTCACAATCTTGGTGCTGGTGTTTGCCTACCTATTAATGCCCTACGCCCGGGGGCAGCGCGGCTTCGATTTGAACAAACCGCCCATGGCATCGGCCCGCTTTCTCAGCCCGTGGGAATCGCGCTTGGTGGTTTACCTCAACCACGACGGGCTGATGCGCATCAACCGTCTCGGCCTTCGACCCTACCTCCTCAAGCCGGAGGATTTCGCCGAGGAAGCACAAGCATGGCGCAAGGCCGGCATCACCAACTGTGTGCTGATGGCCGACCAGGAAACCAAGATCCATCGAATTTTCGCCATCCAAGAACAGTTACGCGTCGCCGGTTTCGAAAAAATCATCTACGGCGACGAAGTCCATCTATTTCCCTGAACCTAAAGAAGCGCCCCTTTTCTCGACGCGGATAGGGCCGTTATGGGGCGCTCATTCGCGCGGGTGGGAAGAACAGTTCGAAGTTGTCGATTTTCCAAGCGGTGAGCAAGGTGCCGCGCGTGAAATCGGGAAAACCGCCGTGGTCGACATAGGCCGAGGTCATCCGTGCCAGTTGCGCCGAGCCGTTGCCCGATACGGTGGTTTTCAGGCGCTGTCCGCCTTTCATGTGGCACAAGGTTCGCCACATACCGGGGATGGTTATGGTGGTTACCGGGAAACGCGGTCCCAGCGTTTTGAATTGGAGATCGGCAATGGTGGTGCCCCCGTCGGTGAGGATAAAACGATCACCCCTACGTTCAAAGTCACAGCGTTTTTTGGGGATGCCCCAGTTGCGATAGCCGTTGACGACGCTGTCCTCGCTGGACACGTAGATATGGGTAATGCTGGGGTAAAAGCCCATACCAAACCGAAAAATGCCGGGAATCAGCAGCAGCTCGCGATAGGGCCCCACCGGACTTTCGCGATAATCAACCAGCATGACGGCGCCGAAGGTCAGGGCCGGTTTGTCCAATTTGACGGGGTAATGGTGCTGCCAAATGCCGCTTAAATGACGATTGAACCGGTAGAACAAAATAACACCGTCGCCGCACAAGCGCCAAGGCGCCGGCGCGGCAAGGGGTGCCGTAAGCGCGGGAAGTACCATGTCCATAAAAACCTACTTCATGAATGAATGAGGAGCTGGAGGAATGAATGGTTAAGGAGGTCGGCCTTATTCTAGCAAGGATCCGCCTGCCAAAAGGACGAGAAGTTGACGCCCATGTCGAATAGCACCCAACCCACTTATACCCAAATTGAGCGATTCTTGGCGGCGCACGCAACAATCTGTTGGGCTGCAAGGTGCAGTAAAAATGCGCGACCTACCTTCCAAGTACGCGTCGTGCGCGACCCCGGTCCGCTTTTTCCAACACCTTTCGCTTCAACCCGCGGCGCGTGCCGCGGCGATACTTGCACACTTGCATCCACCCGAATCGCACACTTTAGGTTATAAGCGGTCAACCTTGCGGCAGATATCCAGCCAGGGTTCACTTTCTTGGATCTCGGAAGTGACGGTACAGCGCATGATGGGCACTTTTTCACGGCCATAGACTTTTTCTTGCAGTTCAGAAACCTCTAGGTCGACCAGCACCTCGACTTTGCCGATTTGCAGTTTGGCGGCGAGGAATTTGAACCCCACTTCGAAAGAATGTTTGGTTTTGTTGACCAACGCCACCTCGCGTTCGCCGACACACCACAGGTACATTTTGGTGGTTTTCATGTCGTCGAGAAAGGCTTCTTGCTCGCTAACGGCGAGCACGGCGGTGCCCTTGGGGTAGACAAAGTAACGGTCGGGGCCAAGGTCCCTTTTCAACGAGCCCACCTCTTCCGGCATGTCGCAATAAAACAAAACACGGCCCTTGATGTCGTGGGTTTTGTGGGTGACGCGGGTTTCGAAGTACACATCGAGTTCGGGAATCAGGACGTTGATGCTGTCCTCGCGCAGGGTTTCGGTAAAGCCAACCACCACACATTTTTTGGGATCGACACGTACGACCTCGGTTTTGTGACGGTTGCTGCCGTCGGCATAGGTGGCAAACACGGCCAGGTTCTTTTTTTTAACCTTGCCCAAAGCTTTTTCGGCTTTGCTTGGAAAAAAGAAACTCATGCACCCTCGCTGACGGCCAGAGTCAAACCCGAGGATTCGGGTTTTTCAATGAAGATTCGTCCTGCACTCAATAAATCACCTGATGGCAAATATCCTACTTTAAAAGCAAATCAAAGTGAACCACGGAACGGACTAGGTCAAATGGTTCAGGTAGGTCACATTATTTTTTTAAAATTTTCGGGGCCGGCGTGTCGGGGTAAACGATAAGCACTACGTAGGGGTAGGTATGGAATGAAACCGGCGCGCACACTTCGTGGCGACGTCCACCCGGCCATTCACGGCCAAACGGACGCTGCCCCATCCCATCCATGACGCGCCCTGTTCCCGACGAAATGCACCAGGAGTGACCCATGCAAAGGAGATCTTTCCTCACCAGCTTGGCCGGCGCGGTCGGCTTGGGCCTAACGGCGGCAAGTCCCGCCGGCGCCAACTGGCGCGCCCTACCCCGTCAACGTTCCGCCGTGCAAACCCGCAACACCGCCCGAAACTTAATCATGGTTCTCTTGGACGGCGGTCCCAGTCACGTCGATACCTTCGATTTGAAGGTCGGCCGGTGGACACCCAATTTCATTGGGCAGCAAACTATCGGCGGCTCGCTGCAATGGCCGATGGGCATCATGCCCAAACTGGGTGCGATGACGAATCAGTTCGCAATCATTCGTTCCATTTCCGCGATTGAAGCGGTTCACGAGCGCGCGGTTTACCATCTTATTACGGCCCACCGCCAAAGCGCGGCCTTGGCCCCCGAAATTCCCCACTTTGCCTCGGTGATGTCCCACATGATGGCGGGCCAACGCGGCCCCAACGATAAACTGCCGACCTTTGTCAGTGTCGGCACGGACGAGGCCCACAACGGCTTCCTCAACATCGACCACGCACCCCTGATCATTTCCGAGGAAGGACGCATCGCCAACATCGTCCACGGCATCGACGAAAACAGCGACCGCCTGCAACTCCTGGACGCGCTGATCGCCCTCCATGAAAACCGCACCGACGCGGGCGGTAACCACGCGCTGCTTCAGCAGAAGGCACGCCGCTTGATGGGCGACCAAGAGCTGGCCACCCTGCTGGGCGGGCTGAGCCAAGCCGACGCGGGAAATGGCGGCGGCGAGGAAGCGGAAGGCGGCGATGCCAAAGCGCAATTTGTGAGGCAATGCAAAACGGCGGTTAATGTGCTCGCGGCCGGACGCGGCACCCGCGTGATGCAGTTGCGGCTCGAAGGTTGGGATCAACACGAGAATATTTATGTCCAAGGCGAAGGCGGACTGAGCCATCTTGCGGGCGCCTTGGATGAAGGCCTGGCCACCCTTTACGCGGACCTCCAGGCCCAACCCGGTTTAAACGGCGGCACCCTCCTGGACGAAACACTGGTGGTCGCGGTAGGTGAGTTTGGCCGTACGGTCGGCAACCTCAACGCCTCCAACGGTCGCGATCACTACCCCTACGTGACGCCGGCCTTGTTGTTCGGCGGCGGCGTTAAAGGCGGCCGTGTCATCGGTCAAAGTTCGGCCGACGGCGGCGCGATCACCGACGCGGGCTGGTCCCATAACCGTTTCATGAGTATCGGCGATTTGGTGGCCACCATGTACAGCGCACTCGGCATTGATTGGACCCAGCGGTTTCTGGATACCCCCTCGGGTCGGGCCTTTGAGCTGGTTGACTCCATTGCAACCGGACCAGTCCACGAAATCCAAGAGCTTTTTGTTTAGGAGGCCGATCATGAAAGCTTATTTGCCCAAAATGCTGTGTTTCTTGGTTGGCGCGTTGTTCTCGCTTTCAGCCGCGGCCGGGTCGGCGCGACACACCCTCGAAAACACCCAAAACCCTCAACTGAAAGCGTTTCAAATGGTTAAACGCGGCAGTACACCGGCCGTCGACGATCTCACCTTCCTTCACCGCGTCCACCTCGATCTAACCGGGCACATTCCCAGTCAAGAAACCATCGCCGCGTTCACCGCCAACCCGAGCGCGAGCAAATACGCGGCGGAAATTGAACGCCTGTTCCAAAGCGAAGCCTACGTGGATCGCTGGGTCACCTTCCTTGCCGATTTATTGCGCAATGAACCGATTTTTGAGGACACCAGCGCACCCTTCCGCAACGCGATGCACAACGGCCTGCGCGAACACATTCGCAACAACACACCCTGGGATGTGCTTGCCAAAGAGGTGCTCACCGGAAACGGGAGCGCCGTCAACCCCTCGACCGCCTTTGGCTTTTGGGCGCGTGAAATTTTCCTGGAAGACTTTCGTCTGGAAGTGCTGGACAACCAGGTCGCCAATATCACCGAAACCTTTTTGGGCATTCAAACCAACTGTGTGAGCTGTCACGACGGCCAATACCACCTTGAACAGGTGAACGTGGGTTTGGTGGCCAAAAAACGCGAGGATTTCTGGGCGATGGCGGCGTTTCTTTCGCAGAGTTACGTTTACTATCCCTTCTCCGCCGAGGACGAGGATGAAAGCTTCGATGGGTTTCTCCAGAAGCTGCACTTGGTTGATCTTGATCGCGGCCAGGGCGACATGGAAGAAGGCGAACTTTTTGCGGATGAACGCTTTATGGACGGCGAATACAACGCCCAATCCGTGGCCGGTGAAGGCATGCGCGTGCCCCGCAACGGCGGCGTCATCCAACCCAAATACATGTTTAGCGGCGAATCGCCCCGACAGGGTGAAAGCCGGCGCGAGGCTTTGGCGCGTTTGATTACCAGCGATCCCCAGTTTGCCCGCAACATGGTCAACCGCATTTGGGCGGCGTTTTTCGGGGAAGGCTTTGTCCATCCGCTCAACGGTTGGGACCCCGGCCGCACCGATGCAGCGACGGCGGCGGCGCACCAGAGCACGGTTCAACCGCGCACCCCGGCCCTGCTGGATGCGTTAACCAACGAATTCATTCAGAGCGGGTTCGACCTGAAGTGGTTGCAACGCCGAATCGTCACCAGCGGGCTGTACCAGGCCCGACTCACCGAAACCGAAGACAAAAACGACTACCTCGGCTATTGGCGCAGCAACAAACGGGTACGCCGCCTGCCGGCGGAGGCGATTGTCGACCGCTATCACCATGCGCTGGGTCTTGAACAAAGGTACGTGTACCGCGGCAACATCCACGAGGCGGTCAGCAGCACCTGGGCCCTGCCCAGCCCCGGCGAACCCGAGGGTTTTGCACTGATCCATATCCCGGAAGAGAATTTTGACGAGGACAACCTGGTGTGGCTCAACGATCCCACCAACCTTGGTTTCCAATCCATCGCCGATTACTTCTACAGACAGGACACCGCCCATGAGTTGTTGGTGAATCTCGGCCGGGGCCGACTGATTGCCAACAGCCCGCGCGAAAACACCAGCACGGTGCAACGCGCCCTGTTCATGATGAACCAACCGGAGTTCCACGCCTACATGGGCGGCGGGTTTGAGGTCGAACTCGATGAGGAAGAAGTGGCGACCATCGGCAGGCTTTACTTGCCGGCCAGCCCCTTCCTGCAGGCGAAAATCAGTGAATTGAGCGACGGGCGACTCGATCAAGACGGGTTCCTCACTGAGATCTTCACCCGTTTCTTGTTGCGCGCACCGTCCGCCGCCGAACGAACCCTGTTCAAAGAATACTACCGGGGTAAGGAAATCTACCAAGGCGTGTACGACACGGCATGGGCACTGATCAATCATCCCGATTTCATCCATCAACGCTAATCAGCCAGGCGGATTGGGCCGCGCTTACCCGTGGCGCAAACCGCCTTCCGTTCCGCAAGGTGCGACCAATATTCAACCCGCAAAGCACACAAGGAAATCTGCTAAAAAGCACCAACCATTGCGATGACTTATATTGGGTCGAGCCGCCTTCGCCGCGGCGTTGCGACGCCGATGCCGCCGGTCACGACCTTGGTATAAACAATGGTTTCAGCTTCTTGGGACGGATCCCTTTGCGTTTTGCGGGCTTTCTCCGTTTCGGCACGCCACCGCGCCCATTCGCAACCGGCTTTTTCGGTAGAGCAGCCACCTGATCGACACGATTCGAACCCTCCCGCCGTTTTTCAAGAAACCACGGTGCATTCCCGATACCTTGGGCATAACCAACCATTTTGCCCACCAAAGGAATATCTGTTGTTTACACCTGCAATCCCGCCTTGTGAGAGGAGGCGGCTCGAGGCACTTACCGAATTGGAGATCCTCGACACCGCTTCTGAACCTTGCTACGACCAACTCACCGGTTTGGCCGCTGAAATTGCGGAAACGCCGATCGCGCTAATTTCCTTGGTTGATCCCACCCGCCAATGGTTCAAGGCCAAAGTTGGATTGGATGCATCGGAAACCACTCGGGAGATCTCTTTTTGCGGGCACGCCATTAACCACGCTGCGCCCATGGTGGTTCCCGATACCCTGGAAGACCCGCGCTTCCACGATAATCCGTTGGTATCCGGCCCGCCTCATATTCGCTTCTACATGGGATTCCCGCTGCAAACGAACACGGGTTACCGCCTGGGAACTTTATGCGTCATCGACCGCGTCCCCCGCAACCTGACCCCAAAACAAACCCTGCAACTCTCTTTGATCCGAGACCAAATTGTACGCCTTTTCGAGGCGCGACTTCTGTCGAAACGTTACCAAGAACAGCTTCAAGAAAGCCTGAATCTCGCCCATGAAAAAAGGCTGTTTCTCGCCTCACTGAGCCACGAAATCCGCAATCCCTTAAACGCCATCGTCGGCCTAACCGATTTGCTGTTGGCGCCCGACCACCAGGAAAAGGACCTCGATAGCATCCGCTATATCCGAGAAACCTGCACGACCATCTCCCGCCAGTTGGAAGACCTGCTCCACCATTCCCGCCTGGACCACGGCAAGGTCGAACTGGAAATCCGCCGTTTTGACCTGTATGAATTACTGCGACGTATCGTGGCTACCTACCAGGTGCCGGCCACCAAAAAAGGCCTTTCGCTTAGCTGGTCTTGGGATGAAGAACTGCCGCATTGGTTTCTCGGCGACGCCGTACGTTTGGAACAAGTTTTGACCAATCTCATCGGCAATGCCCTCAAATTCACCAAACAAGGTTCGGTGACCTTATCGGTTTCAGGCTATGAATGTGCCGAAGAAGGCCGACGTCTCAAGTTCCAGGTAACCGATACCGGCGAAGGCATCCAACCCAAACGCCTTGACCAACTGTTTAAGCCTTACCAGCAAGCCAACCCGAATACCTGGCGACAGCACGGTGGATCGGGTTTGGGGCTTTGTATCTCGAAATCGCTGGTCGAACTGATGGGCGGTCGTTTAACGGTGGAAAGTGACATCGAGGTGGGCAGTTGTTTTACCATCGAGCTTCATCTTACGGAAAGTCAACCGCCCCCGGCGAGGAACCAGCCACCCAAAGCCGCGGCGAAACCCAAGAAGATTCTGCTCATCGAGGACCATCCCATCAATCAAAAAGTGACCGAACGGCTGTTGCGGCGAAAAGGTCACCAAACCGTGGTCGCCGCAACCGGCCGCGAGGCATTGACACAATTCAAAAACCATCATTTTGACGCCCTTCTGGTGGATTACCACTTGCCCGATTGCAACGGCTTCACACTGGTACAAACCCTTCGCAAGATGGAAAGCGAGAGTGATTTACCACCCAGCCCCATCGCGGTCCTCTCCGGCGACAAGGACATTAAAAACGGACACTCCTGGCATGAGGAAAAGGTCCATTTTTTCATGGCGAAACCCGTCACCATTGAAGCACTCGAAACCCTGCTCGAGCATATTTGCAGCACGAATAATGATCGTGAAACCACCCACGACCTTTGATCTAGCAAGCGCGATAAGTCGCTGCGATTCGTCCGGCAAGGAACGCCAAGGGTCAGGTTACCTGATCAAAAGCCCCCCTTGGGGCTAAAGCCATTTTTGTCCAATTTACATCCTGGACTTTCCCGGACAAAAACATAGCATTCAAGACCTAAACCCATCTCGCCGCCTGTTGGTTTCGCCCACCACCCGCGCCCCTAAACACAGCGATGGGTGCGCCTTAACCATTGCTCTTCTAGCAGTTACACACCTCGCGATGCCGTTCACTACGCCGGCGCCGCGATGCACATTTTTTGAACCGGATAAAAAATTGCCGGGTAACAGCACCGCCGATTGCATCCTTCCTTGCACGTCCCGGCAAACCGTCATTTAATAAAGGGAACAACAAAAACAGAAATCCCCCTTTGCACTCTCGCCCGTTTTAAAGGGAGTGTCGAGGTTCACACCACCGGGCAAAGGAGCAAACATGTCGTTTCTCATCCCCGGCTTAGCCGGTTTTTTCGGCGTGCTCGTTATGACGTTTTTCCTAAGAAGAGCACGTTACCTGCACCTTCCTGAATCACAGATGGTTCGCGCCATCGGCTCACTCATTACCCGCAACTACGAAACTTCACTGTTACCCGGCACCTTGGTTCACATGGCCATGGGTACTCTCTTTGGCTACGGCTATTCCATGTTACTCAGCACGGCACCCATCAGCGGCACCAATCCCTTCATCGGGATCGCCTTGTGCTCATTCATGGGTTTGGTGCACGGCATGATTGTGACGTTATTTTTGGTCATCGCGGTGGCACAAAACCACCCGCTTGAACGCTTCAAGAGCCTGACGCCCGAGGACATGATGTCCCACGTGATCGCCCACCTTGCCTACGGCATGACGGTCGGATTTATGTTCGTGGTACTGCCAACCTACCTGGGATAGTTCGCATCCCAACAAAAGGCCCCGCATTTCCGGCCACCGTCCTCGCAACTTGATGGCGAGAAATGCGGGCCGATTAAGCAAAAAAAAAGACCCCTACAAGAGGGGTCAATAGTACTTGGAGAACATCCAAGTCCTGCCGGGACAAATCGGGTGTACACGGTGTAAGTGCCGGTATCAAAACGCTTTGGCGACATTGCCCCATTTCTTGGTGAGGCCTCGCCAAAGGGTTTTGACACGGGTACTGAACCCTGTCGTCTTGCCTTTCCTTAAGGCAATCCCGTTGCCAGGTTCGCGATGCCAAACTGAAAATTGCCGAGGGGTGGCACTTTCGTCACCCAAAGCACAGCAAAAAAACAACTTAACCTTTCACGGAAAAATTAGCACAGGAAACGATGACTGAAGCAGCGGGATGAACCGGCAGGATCAAGGCCGTTTTTTGTCACCCTTATCCTTCATTTCCGCGGGTCGGTGCCAAAAAAGGTCAATCGGTCAAATCGAGCATTGATTGCCGTTTACGGTTGACGGACAAACGGGTCACGTCCGGGCGGGCGTAATGACCGGACGGATCAAAATTCTGTCGCTCGCGCCGCACGAAGGACAGATCCAATTGGGCGACAAACACGCCTTCCCGATCCGTTTGCGGTTCCAGCAACCATGAACCGTCCGGCGCAGCCACACAGGAACCGCCGTTGTGAATCCAGCCGGCCGGCAAATTGGCGCGAATGGTTTCGGCGTGGGGAAGGTCGTCGGCAATATCCTCTCGGCGCAGCAGGCAACTAACCGAAAGCACATAGGCCCGCGATTCCATGGCAATGAAACGGGTGATGTCGCGGGTATTGCGATCACTTCCCGGCCAACAGGCAACGTGAACGGTACAGCCTTGGGCGTACAAAGCCGAGCGCGCCAGGGGCATCCAGTTTTCCCAACAATTAAGACCACCCACGCGGAAATCGTCAAGCTCATGAACGCGCAGGCCGTGGCCGTCACCGGGCGACCAAACCAAGCGCTCTTCATAGGTGGGTTGAAGCTTGCGGTGTACTGAGGCAATCCGACCTTGTTCATTCACATAAACAAAAGAACAGTAAAGGCTTTGGCCGCCGCGATCACGCGGACGCTCGATGATGCCCAGATAAACGGCGATGCCGGCCTCGGCGGCGGCCCGACAGACGGCGTCACAATCGCCGCGTTCCAAACACACGGCCTCGCGGCTGTAGGCGTCAAATATTTCTTTTTGCCGCGTATCATTAAACACGGCCCCACCGGTTACCGACAACCAGTTGGGATAACCGGGCACACAAGCTTCGCCAAAAACAACCAAGCGGCAACCCTGATCGGCGGCCTCTCGGATGGCCGCGACAACTTTGGCGAGGGTGGCGGTCCGGTTGAGCCAAACGGGTGCGATTTGGGCCAGACCGACGTTTAGGAATGAAGATTCAGGCATGGGATAGGGTTCCTCCTGTTGATGATAACGATCTAACAGTTGACGATCATGGATCATTCCGCAAGAGCAAACCCCACCCCCATCACCTGACGAAGCAGAACACCTTGTGAGAAAAGCGGGTTAGCCGCGACCGGCGGTTACCCCACCGTCAACCGGCAGCACCGCACCGGTAATCCAACCCGCGTCTTGACTCGCCAGGAACAACACCGCCGCGGTCACATCCGCGGGTTGACCATTGCGACCCAAGGGGTGGAACTGGTTGAAACCGGGCAACACCTCGCGTTTTTGTTCCGGGCTCAGGAAGGTATCGTACACGGGGGTTTCCACCACGGCAGGGGCAACAGCGTTGACGCGAATCCCCCGCGCGGCGAATTCAATCGCCAAATTGCGGGTTAAGGCGTGGACCCCCGCTTTGGCCGCGGAATAGGCGGAGGACGGCGTGGCGCCCACGGCGTGATCGGCCCACATGGACCCGACGTTGACCACGGCGCCCGTTCCCTGTTTCACCATTTCACCGATGGCGGCCTGGGATGCGAAAAAAGTCCCTTTTAAGATGATGTCCAGGTAATGGGCGAATTCCGCTTCGTCATGTTCAAGGAACGGGGTGGGTTTAAACACGCCCGCGTTGTTGACCAGCACATCGACACGACCGAAGGCGGTTTTGGCGAGGCCGATTAAGGAACGGGCGGTTTCGACAAGGGCGATGGAGCCGGCAAAAAAGCGCACGCGTTCACCGCTCGGATCGAGTTCACGCGCTGTTTCGGCCAAAACCTCGGCACGGCGGCCGTTGATGACGACCTTGCCGCCCTCGTTCAAAACGGTACGGGCAATGTCTTTACCAATACCGGTTCCGCCACCGGTAATCACGAACACCTGATCCAAAAAACGTTGTTGCGACATAGTAACACTCCTTAAATGGGGGTTGGCAAATCCACCACCTGAACCGCGGCGAAACCGGGTTAGAATGAAGGCGGTGGGTTGCGCCTTGTTGCCCCTGAATATAGGCAAGCACTTGAATGCAAACAAGTAAGCACAATCCGGTGGGGTAGGTACCAGGGGGTGTCAAATGGGATCAACACAGGAAAAAAAAATGTCGCGTCGGGTTGCGCCGTCACATATTCGGCCGATTGTCGAAACCATTCTCGGGTGTAAATGGTCGCTCACCCTGATGGTGCTCATCCGTCAAGGTGTTCACCGGCCAGGTCAAATGCACCGCTCGGTCGACGGTTTATCGCCCAAGGTCATGAACTATTGTCTCGCCAAAATGCTCGAATTCAACTTGGTCGAAAAAACATCGTACCCGGAAATTCCCCCCCGGGTGGAGTACCACTTCACTCCCTTCGGGCTGAAGTTCATGAAACTCTTCGACGTGCTGGAAGAGTTGGACGGCGATCTTGCGGAAGCGGTAAAGGGGGCGACCCGCAACTAAAATAATAAAACCGGCGCGTGGATGGTTTATCGCCCGACAGCCTGATCGTTAAGCTGATTTTTTCGTGGCGTCCAGGCGTTTACGCAGCTGTTGCGCCGCCTCCATACCGGGTTCGAGATCGAGCGCGCGCTGAACGGCCTCGGCAGCGTGGTTGAATTCGCCTTTAAGGAAAAACTGTTCGCCAAGATAGTAAAACCCAAGCGCGTGGCGGGGGTCGAGTCGCAACGTTTCTTTAATCGCGGCGATTGCGCCGACACGATCATCCAGCGCCCCCAAGACACGACCCAAATCACAATGGATCTCGGCGGCTTTGTCGGGATTGAGCAGCAGCGCTTTGCGAAAAGGCGCGGTGGCTTCATCCCAACGCTCGAGGGCGAAAAGGGTTTTGGCAAGTAAAAGCCAAGCCTCGGCATGATGACGATTAACCGCAACCGCGCGTTCCAGCCATTTGAGGGCACGCCGGTGTTTGCCACGCCGGACCAAACCCCGTGCTTGGAAGATATAGCAATGCCCGCGCAGCAAGTATAAAACCGCGGCGCCGACACAAAAAATGATGATAGGAATGAGCCATTGAAGCAAACATCGACCTCCACAAAAGAATTCGACTGCTAAAACCGCAACAATAAGACACAGTTAGCGCGAAAACCGGGATGGGGACAGCACGATTCTGGCACAAAACAAAATAAATGCAATCAAAATGTCAACCAAAAAAACGAACGCAAAGGTGCCGACTTTACATTAGATCGGCCGTAAATGGTATTTACAAAACCCAAATTTCGCATTCAACAAACAAAAACCAAGCATCCATTGAAACCATACAAGCAATGAAACAGCGCAAGAAAGGACAAATAGTCTTCTTTGCGTTTGGTGCGAAGCACCAGTCACCAAAGACAAAAAGCCTCCCTGTAAAAGGAGGCTTTTTACGAGTAAAAGCAAAACCCCGCGATTAAACGGATTTTCCAGATGCGGCTAAGGCGTTGTAAGCGATGCTCATCGGGTTTTGATAGCGTGCGATTTCCCGCTGTTTTAGCAGGATGTATTCTTCAAGCAAGACCCGCGCTTTGGCGGGGGTTAATGCGCCGCGCGAATCTTCCGCGAAGCGAAATCGTACATTATCATCCAGTCGCACCAGGTCCAAAACGGGGATAAAACCGATTGACTCACCGGTCTCAACAGCATTTTTCACGGTAACAAGAAACAACTCGGCCAAGCTAATTTGGGCGTTCAATTCTTGAACGCTGTGCTGTCGCACCAGCCGTGTCTCCTGAGCGACGACTTCTAAAAGGTGGGTTTGAAAAGGTTGCGCCACATCTGATTCATGTGGGCACTGGGACGGGGAGGAACGCAGGGACCGCGTCTTCACGGCGGTGGGCAGGGTTGGGTTTTTGCTAGACATACATTGATTCGCCATAGGGACTCCTATTCGCTGACGAGACGCCGCCGGTTTCACGAAACCCATACACCCGACAAATCCATTGCAACTTGGATACAAAGGGTACGGCACCAAAAGGGGCGGAAACACACGAAAACCGCGGCGACACGGTGTAAAGGGTGAACGAAAGTAGAAATCAATGAATCGAAGAAAAAAACGGATCAAACCTCAATTCGGCTCATGGTTCGCCGAGAAGGAAGAATCTAAGTCCAAAAAGAATGCTTCTCTTTCAAACGTACCGCGGTAGGTGGGATGAAATACCCAGGTCGCATCCAACAGCGGATTAAGAGATATGCATCACACAATCCTAACACGAATACGCGCAGGAAAATTCCACGGCCCTAAGTTACGAAAAAAGACGCATTTCCCAAAAAAGCACCCCGCCCTCCCCAAAAAGCAACAAACCGGAATCCGTCCAAGGTCTAACCCGCATTTCTCCCAAGGGATTCTGCTACGGGGCAACCCATGCGATTACTTCGGTTACTCGGTCGAGCCGCCTTCGCCTCAGCTGCTACGCCTATGCCGTCTCTCGGTCGCAATCTTCGTACTCCCAAGGCTTTCAGCTTCTCACGACGAACCTTTGTGAGAAATGCGGGCTAAGCGTCGAGAATTCCCAGGGCGACGGCCATAATACCCATGACAAAGTGGAGTAGGGTGACGCCGACCAAATTGCGATGGCGGATGTAGAGCCAACCCAACACAAAGGAAATGACAAAGGTAGCAAGGGTAAGCCGCGCATTGTGAATCACGTGTGCACCGGCAAATGCCATCGCGGTCAGCGGAACAGCCCATGTACCCTTGGCATCTTCATAAAATTCCTGCAGCGCGGTTTGATAGACACCGCGAAAGGTAAACTCCTGCAAAAAAGCCGAAACAAAATAGGCGCAACCTGTCCAGGTTAAAACAAACTCAGAAAACACAACGGCAAGACGACCTGGAAAAAGGAACTGAAAGGCACCCAGCAGAACAAAGGCGATGAGCAGACCTTCCCGTGCGGCAGGCAGCCAACCCGCGGTGGTGAGGCCGAAAAACTGCAGCGGTCGGCGAACAAGGTGCATCATCATCACACAGGCGATGGTTGCCGCGGCTAAGGCAACCACCGAAATGACATAGGCCGGCAGAACCGAGGAAATTTTGTGCAGGTAGGCGGTGAGGTAGTTTTGGCCCATCACCAGGAGCAGGGCAATCACGACAAAGTGCCCGAACCGGCGCCGTGATTCCACTTGTTCAATTAATCGAGAATCGGCTAAACGGATGTGGCGAATGACATTTAAACCCAACCTGGCCGTCAGCTTATCGCATAATGCCGGCGGGATCGCCAAAGCGTCGAACTCGGGACGGTCCAAGCGCACGAGATGCACCGCATCCAAAGCGCGAATGGTCGCGGTGCGGGGAGCGCGGTCGAGAAAGGCCAATTCACCCAGCGTGGCCGGGGCAACGATTTCGGTCAAGACGTAGGGCGCCTCGGTGTCACCGCCAATCCCTTTCGAAATAGAGACAGACCCACGCTCAATGAGCAACAACTCCATGGTGTGCTCCCCTTCGCGCGCGAGTACCTCGCCGGGGGCGTAGGCTTCCCCGTGCATGGCCGGCAGCAGGAGCCGCAATTCGTCATCACTAAAATCGCGTGCCCATTCGAAACAGCGCAGGCGTTCAACTTGAACCAACTCACTTTTCATGACAGGTCTCCGAGATACAACGGGAAAGGGGTAAAACCACGTCGAGGTCGAGAACGCCGCAACCTAACCGGCCAAGGTCTCCTCAGTTTCCACGCCCGCGGGCAAGGAACAACCGAGTTTTTTGCCAACACGGATGGCGGAAACCGCACCACTTTCCAACAAGGGAATGCCGCGATGGGCATAGGACCCACAGAACCAAACGCGGCGGTCGGGTTCAGCCATCATGGTGTCCAAGCTTTTTAGAGCCTGAAGGGAACCATGATCAACGCGGGGCCGCTCGAAACGCATTTGTGAAATCACGGTCCCGTCGAGGGGATCGATGAGCGGATTCCAGGTTTGAAAAATCGGGGTATTCCCGCCCATTCGCTCATGGCAGGCATTGAGCCAGATGGTCGCCATCGGCGCGTCGCTGCCCTCTTTGAGCAGGTAATTCACGGGCGACCAATAGGCTTTGACGCGCGGCGCCAATCGCGTATCGGTATGCATCACCACGGGGAAAGATTCGTAATGAAAGGCCTTGAGAAAGGCGCGCTCGGCCGGGCTTTGATCAGCCAGAATTTTGTCGGCCTGGTTGGCCTGGGTGGCAAAAACGACGTGATCGTATTGGGCAAGGGTACCGTCAACCTCAACCAATTCAACGTGATCTTCGCGACGCCGGACTCCTTGGACCGGGTTGCTCAACTTGAGTTCTTTAACGTGCTCGGTGAAACGCGCGACCACATCTTTGGTCCCATACCGCACGCGACGCACGTTGGTGGTGACAATGCCGCTGTTGAGGTACTCGATGACGATGGATGCAGGGAATTGACGCATGCTTTGGTAGGAGCAGGTGCAGATGCCCGCGTAAGCGGGGTACAGAAATTTGTCACAAAAGGCGCGCGACACACCGACTTCGGCCAGGTATTCCTCGAGGGTCACATGATCCAAATCTTTTGTTTCAAGATCTTTGGTCATACGACGCACGAGCTTCAAAAAATCAAGCCCAATGCGCCGAGATTCCGAACTCAGCAGACCGGGCAGCGAGAGAAAAGGAACAGCCATGCCCAGCATGTTCAAATTGCGGTACTGAAAATACAGATCGCCATACATTTTGGTGAAGGAAGCGGCGTAGTTAATGGGATCACTTTGAATGCCCAAGGTTTTATAGAGGCGGCTGATTTGTGGGTAATAAGCGTCAAAAAACACCCGCATCGGCACATCGGTGCGGTACGTCTTCCCATCAGATTCGTAGGTTGCGGCAAAGGCATCCATCCCTAGCGCGGGATGGGCCTCGTAGAGGGTAACGTGGTGGCGGCGACTGGTTATCCAAGCGGCCACCAATCCACCGATACCGCTGCCGACAACAGCGATACGCTGAGGTTTCGCGGTCATGCATCTTCCTTAAAAACAGGGTGTTCACGAGGTGAATCACGCGGTCAACAGCAGGCGCAGTTGGCAATGGGTGTCGTTTCACCCCGCGGAACCCATGACGATCCGTCTCGTGTTTCATGCTGGTGGCTCATTATAGCCGGCGTTGCCGGGCTGTCCAAAGCCTTGGCTTGAAACACCGGTGCAATTTCATCAGGGAAGGGCGGAATTATACCGCCTCGCCAAACACTGGGCAAAAGCAAAGGCACCCTACGCGCTTCCCCTTTTGAGCAAACTTTCAGCAGCAAGTGAGGCAACGGCTAGGGCTCCGAATCGGTCTCGGCGTGATCCTTGGGCATGATAAAGCTTGCAATACAGTTGCTCCCCAGGGACTGTGCCTCGGCCAACGCCTGACGGCCCAGTTGAACCAGCTTTCGGGCGTCCCCGCCGTCTTCTCGCGGGATGCCGGTGGCAACCCCAAGCGTGGCGGTAATGGTTCCGGTTCCGGTTTTGGCGTTGCGGTTGTCAATCTCCAAGGCTTCGATTTTACGGCGAAGGGCTTCCGCAATTTGGCAAGCGGCCTCGGCGTCGGTTTCGGGCAACAAGGTGACAAAGGTGTTTTCCTCATAACGCGCGACAAAATCAGCAGGCCGCTTGACAATGGTTTGCAAGCCCGCCGCCACCAAACGCAAACAGTCGGCCATGGGTTGGCGGCCGTACAAAGCGCCGAAACTCTCGAAATAGTCGAGACAAATGAATACCAGGGAAACCGGTTTGCGATTGCGGCGAGCCCGGCTCCATTCGCGGCGTAAATGGTCGTCCAGGGTGTGTCGGTTCATCACACCGGTAACCGCATCCAAATTGGTTTCTTCTTGAAGCAGACGGCGGAAAAACAACAATTCGAGATGGGTACGCAGTCGCGCCATGGCGGGCGGAATGATCACGGGTTTTTCGATGACATCGCGGATCCCACTTTCGAACAAGGCGGTGTAGTCCACGCCGTCCCCACGCGCGGTAACGACCAAAATGGGAATATCGAGAAAATGGTTGACCGAACGAATCTGCTGCACCCGTTCCAGGAGACCCGTGCCACCACCGTCTTCATGGTGCATTAAGACCAAATCGGCACGATATGCCCCGGCGGTTTCGGGGCAAAACTCGGCCGCATCTTGTAGGACCTTGACCTGATAAACCTCGCGAACCGATTCAAGAAAAGGCTGCATGGTTTCATCTTCTAGACCCAAAAATAACAAAACAGGTGGTGTTTCGTCGCGCCGTTTCAAAGGGACCTCCATTGGGTGATCGAGGCGAGCCGTCACAGCAGCAAAGCTCAAGAAATCCAGGAATTATCGCAGAAAGAAGCGGCAGGTAAAAGAGAATGAACAAAACCATGATAACAAACATTTGCCTCATCAAAACGAAACAGACGCGAAAAGCACGGCACGCCGCCCATAAAGGGCGCCGGGTCAATGCAACCGGCCGGGGTGAAACAGGGGCCTGACCCGCTGCTCACAAAACAGATACTCGACTTACCAACCAAAATCGGTTATCCTTGGGTTCGATTGTGAGCGGATCACGATTCACCACATACCGTGGCTGATTCGACCTATTTTGGGCCACGCCCCGTCGAATGTTTTCTTCAACCTAAGAAGCGCGATAAAAACGCCGCTTCGGTTCCAGCCAAATCATCCGTATCCCGACACATGATTCATGTGCAGCGGGCGGCTACACACGCGGAGATGAACCTTCGCAATCAGCCGGATACACCACCACAAAATACCAAAGCATCACGAACCATTAACAATCACAAAGCTTCAATGCCGAATTTTCGGTTAGTGTTTGATGATTTTTTCTAGATGAATTAAAACCCGTTACATCCCCGACAAAACATCGGTTTATAATGGGTTACGGTGAAACTTACTTACGGAGGCACACCGCTTTATGTTCCGTTCTACCATCGCGCTCTTGTTGTTTCTCGCAGGCGGCTTCACTTGGGCCAATGAACATGTCACGGCCGACTTGGTCGAAATTTTGAACAACAATGTCAAAATTAAGAAAGTTGCGGTCGTCTACAATCCCAAAAACACCCAAATACAAGTACCTCCTCAAATCGCTCAAGCACATTTGTTTTTGGTTCAGATCGACAGCCCACGCCAAATTTCCCAAGTGGTTAACCGTGTGATTCTCGCCCAAAAGGACGTCGACGCGATTTTCCTTGTCGACGACCAAAACAAAGCTGTCACCAGCAAAGCTTCAGTAAAATACCTTTCTAAAGTAGCTTTCCGCAAACAGATGATGCTTCACTCAGACAACGACACGATCGAAGGCTCTTTCGAGGAACTCAACGCAAAAATCTCCCTGTGACGAAACAGGCTGAACCCGGCGCTTCTTCTTTCCCACCGCAAACGCCTTGTCCCCTCAAAAAAGACCAAACGGAAGCCGGGTTCGTCCCGGCTTTTTTAGGTTCCGGCCCCAGCCGGAAACCGATCCAACCCGTGTCATCAAAAATTAGGTCGCTTTTCGCATAACCAACCTCTTTCACCGCGCAAATTGCTTCCGTGTGCCCTCGACTAAGACCGTGTGTTTTCCATGAACCTTCACATCGAAATGATGTTTGATCAAAGTACGTCGGTAGAAACCCACTTCTTGAAGCAACGGTGTCATTTCGGTTTCTCGTTGTTTCCCGACCCTGGTGCCGTAACGAACCTCCCCGTCCAGATAACGACAGTTGGGAAAGCCAAAAAGCACGCGGCTGTTGGGCCTGCAATGATGGGTTAGCAGCCTGTGCAGGATACGGTGGCCGTCCAAGGCCGGGCTATGCAGGACATTGATCGCCACGATGACGTCGAACACACCCAGGGTCGCAAAATCAAAGCCACCCAAGTCAGCGACGAGGAACCGAGGCCCGAGGGAACCGAAGCGCGCTTGGGCCGCGGCAACGGCACGGGCGGCGTGATCGATCCCGATTAACTCGGTTTCGGCCAGGCGGTCCGGCGACCAACACCGCAGAAAAGGGACAACTTCCCAACCTTGGCCGACCCCCAGCAACAAAACCCGTGTCGGGTTTCGTTTCGGAATACGTCGGATAAAATGCAAGTAATGGTGGAGGAAGGTGGGTTCCTCCGTACGCACAATTTTGCTGAAGTCGGTGCCCGGCTCATATTTTTCCGCGCGCGGTCCCACAAACCAATGGGGCACTTTTTGCGGATCCAAGACCTCAAAGGTCAGTGCCAACCAATCATCCGCGCGCCACCGCGGCGTCCGCAGCCGACACGCCACCCTTTCCGCCAATTCGAACCAAATCGGCAGGGCACGATGACACAGGTATTCACCGTCGCGTTCGTAAATTTCTCCGGGATAGCAACCGGCACCCCAATCAGGATTGGGAACCACACATTGAAAAAGCGCGCCGGTCGCGTGGGTAGCGCTTTGCCGCTCTAACCAAATAAGAATGTCGATCAAGGGTTGATCCCGAACCCACGGCACAGGCTCATTAAAAAAAGACAAAAACGCGCCTCCCCCTTGAGATGACCCAAAAAACGAATCGATGCATGGTTACCCTTCCCATTTTATTAGAGGGAAGCACCGCCACTTCCCGCGCCTTCCGAAGGCGCGATTTGCTCGATTCGCGGAAACCGCGAGGAAGGCGCTGAAGTTCCACCACGCAACGAGAAGGCAAGGCGAAACAAAACCCGCCGGTGCGTTCGGCTTCTTCGCGAACCCGCTTCACCACGGGCCTCGGAAAAAGTTGCCGATCGGGAGAAACGGACCCACCTTCACTCGGCAAATTGTGCCCTAAGTGGTGTGTTTTCAATAGTCTATTTTCGCCTATTCGCCCTAACCCTATCTGATCCAGGCCTTTGCATTTCTGGCACCACCATTGCTTCTACCTGAGCGAAAAATGAGCGCAACCTATAAGCCAACCTTTTGGTTTTGATGGTGTTATCCCAGGACAAGGGCTTGTCCAAACTGCGCTCAGAACACGGATGTTTTTGCGGTTTCGGCTGTTGCCGGACGGTCTTCGATCCGTTTGAACCGCAACGCTTTTCTCTCAGGGAGGAATTCATGGCTTCGATTCTGAATAACATTGCCTCGATTAAGGCAACCCGCCGGCTCGGCATTTCCGAGCGCGGCTTGAACCAAACGATTAACCGTTTATCAACCGGTCGTCGCATCAACGAGGCGGCCGACGACGCCGCGGGCCTGCAAATCGCCAACAACTTACGCGCCGATATTCGCATTTTGGGGCAAGCTCGCCGCAACGCCAACGACGCCAACGGCCGGATCGCCACGGCGGAAGGGGTCCACGAGGAAGCAACCAACTTGCTCACCCGGGCGGCGGAAATTGCGGAACAGGCGGCTTCCGGCACCACATCTTCAGCCGGTCGTATTGCCCTCAACCAGGAATGGGTGGAAATCCAGGGCGCTTTGACAGCCCTTGATTCAGACACCCGCTTCGACGGGACCAGCGTCTTCGGTCAACAATTTTCAGTGCGCGTCGGTGAACGCGCGACCGAGGTCATTTCCATTTCGACGATTCCCATCGACGCGACCAACCTCGGCCTCACCGCCAACTTGATCACCTCCACGGCGGCAGGCACCGTGCTGAGTCAGGTCACCGCGGCCATTGAACAAATTTCGGCCAACAGCGGTTCTTTAGGCGCAAAATCCCAGCGTCTCAACACCTTGATTAACAGTATTGGGATTTCGATTGAAAACATCACGGCGGCGGAAAGTCAGATTCGCGACGCGGATATCGCCCAAGAGGTGGTCAACCTTACCAAGTTCCAGGTACTCAACCAAACCGGGGTTTCGGCATTGGCCCAGGCCAACCAGTCGACCCAGTCGGTGCTCAGCCTGCTGAACTAAAGCATCCCCCATCCCTGGGACCGATTCGCATCGTCAGCCGTGTGCACCGCCATCGGGACACACGGCGGGCACAGCACGCGTTGGGGTGCCGGCGTCACGACCCGGCACGCCCCTTTTTTTGCGGTTCCTCACCCAAACGCGGCTCGCGGCCCTGGCGCAAGCGCCGGATATTCTGGTGGTGGGCGGCAAAGATGAGCAAGGCGACCCCCGTGGTGGTCCATACCAAGGGCGCGGGAATCGGCGCGGCGGCCCAGCGTGCACTTACCCAAACCAAAAGCGGCAAGGTTGCCGCGGCGGAAAGGGAGCCCAGCGAAACCCAGCGAAAGCGCCAAGTGACCAAGACGAACAAAAGAATCACCAGCGCGGTCTGAACGGGCAGCAAGGCGAGGAACATCCCCGCGGCGGTCCCGACACCTTTGCCACCGCGAAAGCCGGCGAACACGGAAAAGATATGACCCAGCACCGCGGCAAAGCCGGCGATCAGTTGCCAACTGACGGAAAGCAGTTCAAACGCGGGCGACAGCAAAGGTCCCAGTCGCCATAACCACCAACAAGCGACAAAACCCTTGCCCATGTCCACCAAAAGGACAAAAAGGCCGATTTTCCAACCGAACACACGCAAGGCATTGGTCGCGCCGGCATTACCGCTGCCATGATCGCGAATGTCGACCCCACGCAGAAGCCGCCCGACCCAAAGCGCGGTCGGCACACTGCCCACCAAATAACCCGCCAGGGGAACCACGATCAAACCCAACCACCATGTCATGGAAACGCCACCTTCCTCGGCTGAACCGAATGCCGCTCTATTGTTCCACAAAGTCGGCAAAAAGGAACGGTGGAACCCCACCGCGGCAAACATTCCTTTTTCAAGCGCTTGGCCCAATTACCCGGCCGCTTTTTCCACAAATATTAACTTTCTTCAAGACTATCTTTTACGTGGGTTTTCATTTAGTCTGTTTTCACTTTCCCCTCCTACCGCCAACCCTCTAACCTTAGAAGCGCGAAAATTCGTGGTGATTTTAGCTAAACCTCTGAGCTGCAACGGCCTGTAAAAATGCTCAGGGCCGACGGGTGCAGTTGTGCACGACCCCGGCTCAATGTTTCCAAGCCATTTCGCTCCAGATCTTTAGCGAAAACCCCTCTCTCTTATCGCACCTCTTAGGTTTGATTGTGCCAAAGCGGCGTCCCGCCACCTTCTCCTCGGCCGACCTCCCCCTTTGCCGGCCGTCGTGAAATTTGCCGGCCGCGATGCATAAGCCATTTGGATTCACCCATGAAAAAGGTGCAGCAAGGCGACACCTTCTCGAAGGTTCGTTTTCAAAAGATCCCCCGTCATTTCACGCTGACCATCGTACTTCTGTGCTTTAGCCCCTTGTTGGCTTTGCTCATGGGCCTCCCCTTGTCCACCACCACGCCGCCCCCCACCTGGTCGGCGCTGCTGGCTGAAGACAACCCGGCGTGGCGATTACCCTTGCTCACCCATACGCTGCTCACCTGGAGCGCGTTTTGTATCGCGCTCTGTACGGCGGTGTTTGCGGCGGTCCACTATCTCCTCAAACGCGACGTCGCGGTGCTGATCATCAGCATCGCCTTGTTTTGTTCGGGCTGCCTTGACGCCTACCATGTCATGGCGGCGAACAGCGTGATCGGGTCCAATGCGGACCCCAACACGCTGATTCCGCTTTCCTGGCTGGCAAGCCGCGTGTTTAACGGCGGGATTCTGATCAGCGGCTGTTGGTTTTTGACGCTTGGCAAACGCGATCCAAAAAGCGACCTCAAAAAAGCCACCTTGTTCGCGGCAGCCTTCGGCGCCCTGACCTTAATTACGGTTTTGGTACTGCCCCTCATTTCCCTCAATCCCTTCCAGGGCGGGTCGGTTGTGAAGCAACCGGGCGACTTACTCCCCCTTGCTCTGTATTTTGTGGCGGCGATTTGGGTATTTCCGCATTTCCACCGACAGTACCCCAACCTGTTCGCCTACTCCCTACTGGTCAGTGTGGTCCCCAACATCGTGGTCCATCTCCACATGGCGTTGGGATCCACGGCACCGCTCGACGGTCATTTCCAAAGCGCGCAGGTGTTGCGGGTGGTGGCCTACACGGTTCCTTTTCTGGGGTTATGCCTGGATTACATCAACACCCATCGCAACCTCAAATACGAACTCAAACAACGAGGTCAAAAGGCACGTCTGATGCAAGATATTCGCGAACGAGAAGAGGCCGAACGCCGTATTCACGAGGAAAAAGAGCGGTTAAGGGTGACCCTGGCCTGCATCGGCGATGGTGTGATCGCCACGGACACGGAAGGCAACATCCAGCTCATCAACGAGGTGGGCGCCCGCTTAACCGGTCGCACCATTGAAGATGCAACCGGACGGCCCCTGGAGGAAGTGCTTACCCTACTGGATGCGCAAACCCACAATCCCCATCAGCCCAACCACGAGGATTCTGGATCGGAACGCATTTTTCCGGTGTTGTTGGTGAGCACCGACGGCACCGAACACATGGTGGCCGAGCGGACCACGCCGATTCTCGACGCGGCCGGCGAGATCCTCGGATTTGTGTTGGTCATTCGCGACATCACCAGCCAGGAGAAGGCCCGTTCGCGGATGGCACAGTCCCAGAAAATGGAATCCATCGGCCAACTGGCCGCGGGCATCGCCCACGAAATCAACAGCCCGATGCAGTTTGTCGGCGATAACAACGAATTCCTCACGGAGGCGTTTACCGATTACCACAAACTGTTTGAGGAACTGCGCCAATTGATCGACCAGGTCAATTTTGGGGAGACCAAGGCGGACCAGGCGCGACAGCTTATGAAAGCAGTGGAAAAAGAGCTCGACATCGCGTATCTCGAAGACGAAATCCCCAAGGCGCTGCGCCAATCGCGCGAGGGCATTGACCGCGTGAGTCAGTTGGTACGGGCCATGAAGGCGTTTTCGCACCCCGACCGCGGCAACAAAACGATGTCGGACCTCAACGAGGCGATCCGCAACACGATCACGATCTCACACAACGAGTGGAAATACGTGGCCGACCTAGAGGCAGAACTCGGCGAATCGGTGGGTTTGGTACATTGCCAGATAAGTTTAATCAACCAAGCGGTTTTAAATCTTTTGGTTAACGCGGGTCAGGCGATTGGCGAACAAGTAAAAAGCGGTCGTTTTAAAAAAGGCCTTATAAAAGTTTCCACAGAAAGGCGCAAGAGCGGTATTCTTATTCAAATCGAGGATAACGGCGGAGGAATCCCGCCCTCAATTCGCCACCGAATTTTTGACCCCTTCTTCACGACCAAAGAGATCGGCACGGGCAGCGGCCAGGGTTTGGCGATCACGCATGATATTATCGTCAACAAGCATCGTGGAAAGATCGAAGTTGACAGCAAAGCCGGCGAGGGGACCGTCTTCTCCATAGCCCTCCCGGATCCCCAGAGCAGTACCGAGGTGACTTCATGACGCTGAACATTCTGTTTGTCGATGATGAGGCGCGCATCCTTTCCGCGTTTCGCCGTCAAATGCGGCAGATGCGAAGGCAATGGACGGTTCAATGCGCCCAGGGCGGCGAGGAAGCACTGGCGATGATGCGCGACCATGCCATCGACGTGATCATCTCGGACATGCGCATGCCGGGCATGGACGGGGCCGAACTCCTCACGATTGTCAGCGAAATTTACCCACGCACGGTGCGCATTGTGCTCTCCGGGCACAGTGACCGCGAAATGGCGGCGCGCGCGGTTAAGGCGGCCCACCAATTCTTGTCAAAGCCGTGCAGCTTCACCCATTTAAAAGAAAGCATCGAGCAGGCGCTCATTCTGCGCGACATTCTCCGCAACGAAAAACTCCAGGAACTGGTAGGCGGCACGGCGCAGCTTCCCAGCCTGCCGGACCTCTACTTTCAACTGGTGGAAGAACTGCGCCAGGAACAGCCGAGCCTGGAACGCATCGGCCGTATTGTGGCGCGCGATGTGTCGATGACGGCCCGCATTCTGCAACTGATCAACTCGCCTTATTTCGGCCTGCGTTATGAAATTCGCAACATCAACCACGCGGTCAACTATCTGGGTTTGGACACGCTGAAATCGCTGGTGCTTCTGATTCACGTCTTTGAATCCAGCGTCAAACAGACGCGCCTGTTGCAAGATTTTTGTGAGCACAGCTTGATGGTCGCCAGCCTGGCGCGCCAAATTTGCCTTCAGGAAGAGGCCGAGCCGGAAGAGGCGGACCAGGCCTTCACCGCGGGGTTGCTGCACGACGTGGGCTGGCTGGTTCTGTTCCACGGCGGCTTCCTGGATGTGCTGCCCTGCAACCACGACGAGGCCAAGCTGCTGTTGGAGGAACGCAAACTATGGGGCAACTGCCATGCCGAGGTCGGTGCCTATTTGCTGTGTATTTGGGGCATTCCAGCCGACATTGTGCGCATTGCCGCCTTCCACCACAAACCCTCCCACGCGGAACGGGGCGGCATTAGCTTGGCCGCGGTCCACGCGGCTGAAATCCTGGCGATGGACCAGCAGGAACCGATTGACCTTCTCTACTTAGAACGCTTAGGCCTCAGTGAACATCTCCCCCACTGGGAGCTGCTTTACCAGAAACTCAAGGTGAAAGGAGTTCGTCTTTGACGCGAAAGGTATTGATCGTTGACGATGATGCGAATTTGTTGGCGGGCTGTCGCCGCCAGCTACGCAAGTTCTGTGAGGTACATACGGCACAAGGCGGCATGGCCGGCTTGCGGGCACTTGAAACAACAGGCCCGTTTCAGGTCTTGGTGAGTGACTTCCGCATGCCGGGCATGGACGGCATTACCTTTCTCAGACAAGCGCGGGAAGTGGACGACGGCGCCATCCACATCATGTTATCCGGCCAGGCCGATATGGACGCCATGATCGAGGTGATTAATTCGGGCACGCTGTTTCGATTTTTGACCAAGCCCTGTCGCACCGGTCAGTTGGCGGAAGCGATCGAAGCCGGTTTTGAGCAGTACCGCTTGGTAAAAAGTGAAGCGGAACTGCTGGAGAAAACCCTCAACGGCAGCATCCAAATGTTGGTGGAGGTCTTGTCGATCACCAACCCCATTGCCTTCAACCGCTCGTTGCGGCTCAAGAAGGCGGCGGTTTCCCTGGGAAAACGCCTCAACGTCGAGAAGCTGTGGCAACTGGAAATTGCGGCCAACCTCTCCCAGGTCGGTTTCGTTTCGGTGCCCAACGAGATTGTGCAAATGGGCCTTAAAGGCGGGCGCTTGTTGGCCCGCGAGGAACAAATGTTTTGGGAATACGTCAAACACGGCAGCCATTTGGTGGCCAATATTCCCCGTTTAGAAGAAGTCGCCCATACCATTGCCTATATTGAAAAACACTACAACGGCGGCGGTTACCCGGACGACAGCGTCGCGGGCGACGCGATCCCGCTGCATTCGCGCATTCTCAAAGCGGTGAGTGATTACGACATGCTCAAGCTGCGTGGTTTTGCCAAAAAACAAATTGAGAGCCAGCTTCAGGAATGGCGCGACCGCTACGATCCCAAAATTTTTAATCTGATGCTGGAAGTGATGGGCTTGAGCGTCCAACTCCAGTGGATCGAAAAAAGTTTGTCCGCGGCCGAGCTCGAGAAAGGGATGATCCTCAAGCAAAACCTTAAAACGAACCGGGGTGTCTTGTTGGTCCCGGCCGGGGTGGAACTAACGGCATTGATGATCACGCGACTGCGCAATTTCGTGGCCAACGGCGCGGTGAACGAACCTTTTTTGGTGAAGATGGAAGCCCCGGCGAACGAATAAGTTCCACCATGGCCTGGGCCGCCTCATGAGCACCAAGTGGTTCCTTGGCGGCACCCTGATTATCAATAAAGACAAAGGCTCCATCCAGACCCTAAAACGCGGGTCTCAAGGTGGAACAGCCGATTTTGATCCGGTATACTGACGGGTTAGCGAACCTTAGCCCGCATTTCTCACGAGGATTCGTCGCGAGAAGCTGAAAGCCTTGTGAGTACGAAGATAACGACCGAGAGCCGGCACAGGGGTCCGACCTTTCGGCGTAGCAGCTGAGGCGAAGGCGGCTCGACCGAGTAATGCGGAAGGCCGCCCCCTCGTAATCGCATGGCATTCGGCTTCGCAGCAGAATTCCTTGTGAGAAATGCGGGTTAGAACTTCTAAGCGTCCTTTCTTTTCAATGCGATCTATCTTTTTCCATATCCATGGATTTTCATTTATTTATTGCAGGTTGCACCATGCCTCATTAGGTACGTGCGCCCGCAACGACGTCTGCCAACCACAGTTAGCCCTTCCAACGAATCACCCGACGGATTCTGTCGACAAAACCAACCTCAATCGGAAGTACCATGCAATCACTTATGTCTTTTCCGCTTACCCCGATGCAGCTCGGGATGCTGTATCAGTGGCGATTGTCGCGCCACGCGGGCGTAAATTTGGAGCAGATGCTCTGCCATCTGCCGGAAGCCATAGACCCCGACCTTATGAAACAGGCCTGGGAACACGCCGTGACCGGTTACGACGCCTTACGCACCGGTTTTGACATCGCCAACCCGGCGAAACCCGAACAAGTCGTTTACGATCAAGTCAAAATTCCGTTTTACACGCTGGACTGGCGTCATCAATCCGAGGCGGAACAAAAAGAAAAATTGGATGCCTTCCTCGCCGAAGACCGGCGCGAAGGTTTTGACATTACCCACCCGCCGTTGATGCGGGTGAACGTGATTCAACATGCCGAGGAACAGTGGACCATGCTGTGGACCTTTCATCACATCGTGTTGGACGGCCGCTCCTTTCCTCTGGTTTTACGCCGATTATTCAACCTATACGCGTCGCTGCAAGCGGGCGAGACCCCGTCACCCCATACAGGGCCACCCTTCGCGGGTTATGAGGAGGCGGTTCGCACCCAATCGTTCGAAAAAGCGGAGCCCTACTGGCGGGATTTATTAGCAGGACTAGAGGATCAAAACCTGCCATTCCCCCACCAATCGCTTCCGATGCTGCAGCAAATCGAGCATGAGCAACACGAGGTGGTGTTAACCCTGCCGGCTGAAGACGTACAGCGTCTTGCCACATTTGCGGCAGACAATAAGGTCACCTTTAACACCTTGGTTCAGGCGGCTTGGGGTCAGACACTCAGCGCCTATACGGGTCAAAGCGACGTGGTCTTCGGGACGGTGCGCGCCTGTCGCTATCTAGACGTCCCCGATCTCAAAGAAATGGCGGGTATGCTGATAAACACCTTGCCGTTCCGCGTTACCATCAACGCGGAAACCAGGGTGGTCGACTGGTTGCAACAACTCCGTCAACAACAAGTCGACGCACGGCCCTTCGAGGCAGTGCCGCTCAATCATATTCAGCAGTGGAGCGGCATGGATATCGAGCACCCAATTGTGCGCACCATGCTGATGTTCGAAAACCAAGTTTTGGAAAAGGTCCTTCAGAAACAAGGCGGCCTCTGGGCAAAACGCGGTTTTAAGCTATTAGAAAAAACCGAGTTTGCGCTGGCGATGAGTGCCTACCAGGATAAGGATCTCAAACTGGTTCTGGAATACAATGCGGGCGTTTACACACCCGAAACGGCAAGGGACATTGCTGAATTAACGGCGCACGTTTTGCGTAGTTTGCCGGATTATGCCCAGCGCACAACGGCTGAATTACCCACGCTGACCCCTGCCACGGAAGCCAAAGTAATGCACTTCCGGTCGGAGGATTTCCCCAAGGACCGAACCCTATTCCAGATGTTCGAAGACAGGGTGGCGAAACAACCGGATACGGAAGCCGTTCGTACCACGGATGAAGTAATTACCTACCAAGCATTAAATGCCTGGGGTAACCAAATCGCCCACTTCCTTATCGAGAAAGGGGTTGCACCCGGTGATTTTGTGGGCCTGAGCTTGTCCAGATCACCCGTCATGATCGCGGCAACCCTGGGCATCCTCAAAGCGGGCGCGGCCTACATCCCGCTCGATCCCAAGTACCCGGAAGAACGCTTGGTGTGGATGATCGAAGACACCGAACCCAAGCTGGTACTCACCCAGACAGCCAACAAAGGCCCCCTGGAGGTCGGCGACACCGCGCTGGTTTGCGTGGACGAAAACCCAGACTGGTTGCAAGCCTATGCAAAAACCAACCCCGACGTGACAGTCACGATGAACAACTGGGCGATGTCTATTTTCACCTCGGGTTCAACCGGGCGCCCCAAGGGCGTGGTGCTCCCCTACCATGCGCTGGTAAACCACATCTGGACCTGCATCCACGATTACGCGATGAAACCGGGCGACCGTATCCCACAAGTCTCCACCATAAACTTTGATGTTTCGGTGGAAGAAATTTTCTCGGCGTTGGGTTCGGGCGCCACACTCGTGCTCCCGGAAGCAACCACCCTGGGTTCGCTCTCGGCATTTCTGCGCTGGATCGACGAGGAACGCATCACCGTGCTTGATCTGACCACGCTATTTTGGACGGAATTGGTTCACTACATGGCGGATCGCGGCTTGACGTTTCCCGATCATGTACGGCTTTTCATTTGCGGCGGTGAACGCGCTACTTGGTCCGCATTTAACGACTGGCTGCGCGTCGGCGGCGAACGCATTCAATGGATTAATGCGTACGGACCTACCGAAACATGCGCGATGGCGACCTACTTCACCACGGATCCAAGCCTTCCCATCGAACCCCTATCCGAGGATCCCCCGATCGGCAAACCGCTCCCCAATTATTGGTGCTACATCATCGATCCCCTGGGTCGCTTAGCGCCGCCCGGGGTTCCCGGTGAGCTGTACATCGCGGGCGCCGGCGTCTCCGACGGTTACCTCAAACGCGACGACCTTACCAAGCAACGGTTTATACCGGATCGGTTCCGCCAGGGTGGCGGTCGCATGTACAAAAGCGGTGATCGTTGCAAACTCGGCCCAGACGGAAATTTTGTCTACCTTGACCGGCTCGATAACCAGGTCAAGTTGCGCGGATTTCGCATTGAATTGGGCGCGGTGGAAAAAGCGTTACACCGCCATCCCGAGGTACAGGACGGCGTGGTGGTCGTCGTCAAAGCGCCCACCGGCAACCGCCAGCTGGTTGCTTATGCCGTGCCAAAAGAAGGCAAGGATCTCACCACGGACGGGGTGCTTGCCACCATGCGCGAAGAGTTACCCGCGTTTATGACGCCGGCGGCGGCGGTGGTCATGCCGGTATTCCCCAAGGCACCGAGTGGGAAAGTCGACCGCAAAAACTTGCCCGAGCCGGAATGGGGAAAGACTTCCGACTCGGGAGGACGCGAACCCGAAACCGAGCTCGAAACCCAACTCCAGGCCATTTGGCAAACGGTGCTCGGTGTTTCGCCAATTTACCTCGACGACGACTTCTTTGCGATGGGCGGCGATTCACTGCGCGCCATGACCATGTCGTCCCAAATCGAGGCCGAACTGGGTCGCACGGTGCCCCTAGCGTTGTTGCTTAAACAGCGAACCTTGGGTGAATATGCCCACGCCTTGGAAAACCAACTTGAACTGGAAGCCTTTGCCCCTTTGGTCCTGATGCGCGGAGGTGCGGGCATCCCGCTCTTCTTGCTCCATTCCTTAGGCGGCGACATTTTGATCTACCGCGAGTTGGCGGAAAATCTTCCCGCCGATGTCCCCATTTACGGCCTACAAATGCAGGGCTTAGATCAACAGACGGACCCGCACGAAACCATAGCCGAAGCGGCCCACGATTTCATTGAGCGGATTCGTGAGATCCAACCCCAAGGACCTTATTATCTGGCCGGTTACTCGTCCGGCGGCATCTTGGCACTGGAAATTGCCCAACAACTCCGCGATCACGGTGACGAGGTCGCGATGGTCGGGATTCTCGACTCAGCGATCCCACCCAAAACGGAAGAAGCCAACGCACCATCGAAACCCGTCTTCGCGGCCCGCTTCCTAAAAAACCTGCCTTGGTTTTTCATGGACCTCAGCTTGTACAATCCCAAGGTCCTTTTTGAGAAAATCCAGCAAAAGTTAAAGGTAACGCGTGAAGCCAAAACCACGCGGCCGGAGACGGGCCAACCGGAAAACGAGGCGGCCCAACCCGCGGTCATCTTTAATTTAAAGGACCATATGGCGGTAGATCCCTCGATCTTCCCGGAATACCGCCTCAAACTCATGGAGAAGCACTACAACGCTTTTTCCAACCATGAACCCAAGCCGTACGGGGGCCGAATCACAGTATTCCGAACCAGACGACAACCGCTCATGTCGCCCCACAACAGCTACCTCGGCTGGGATTTTCTGTGCAACGACAAACCCACCGTGTACCACGTGAACGGTACCCACCGCGAGTTGCTGGAGAAACCCCACGTGCTCCACCTCGCGGGTCAAATGAGCCGGGAACTTGAGCGAACCGGGGCCATGAGCCGCGCCGGTGAGATCCGCACCGACCATGAAATGGATACCCAGCACCCTAATTAAACCGAAACCCCGCGGTTCACCCTCTTTTTCCAACAACGGTCGTCCGGTCATAAACCAGGCGGCCGTTGTCTTCGTTGTACCCTCGGTTTGTCTCCTGATGGGTTGAATAAACCCATCATCACGGCCTTTATTCCCGGCCGCTTGCTCTATCATTAGAATAATGCAAAACGACACACGCCCGCGGGCGTTACCAATGAGGAACTATGAGCCAAGAACACAAAGGGCCGCGCTGGTGGCCGTTGCTCGTCATCTGGGGATTGGCCGGCACGGCATCGCTGGTCATGACCTTCAGTGGGTACCAACTCCACGAACGGCCGCTGTTAATTCGCGCCGTCATCCTGATCATCGCCGCCGGCCTCACCGGCCTGTGGCTGGTCTTTTTTTCACGCCTGCGGTGGCTGACACGGTTTGCGGTGATCGCGGCCGGTTTGGTCGGCATGTTCCTGTTCAACCTGGCCTTTGAAACCCATATGACCGGGGATTTGGTGCCCGAATTTCGCGCCCGTTTCCGCACCATCGATACCCAGCTCGGCGCGGGCGATGCGGCAACCGCCGCCACGGATTACGCCCAATTTATGGGTCCCTCGCGCCGCGCCTACCGACCTGATCTCCACCTTGAGACCGACTGGGAAGAAAACCCGCCGGAGCAGGTCTGGCGCCGCCCGGTCGGCGCGGCATGGTCGGCTTTTGCAGTCGCCGGCAACCTGGCAATCACCCAGGAACAACAGGAAGAAGAAGAATGCGTGATCGCCTACCAACTGGCCACGGGTGAAGAAGTTTGGCGTCAATGTGTCACGGCAAAATTTGCTACAACCATCGGCGGCAGCGGACCCCGTGCCACCCCGACCATTCACGAAAACCGGGTTTACGCCATGGGCGCCTTGGGCGATTTCATGGTACTTGACCGCAACGACGGCCGCGTCATCTGGCAAACCCAACTGTTTGAAAAGTTTGCCGCGGTTCCTCCCGAATGGGGCAGCAGCGTCTCGCCCCTCGTGGTCGACAACCTGATCGTGGTGAGCATGGGCCATACCCAAAAGGGCACCTTGGCCGCGTTCAATCGCGAGGACGGCACCCACGTCTGGACAGCCCAGGGCGATCCTTCCCACTACAGCTCCCCCACCCTGATGACCCTCGGCGGCCAAACCCAAATCGTCATTTTTGCCTCGCAAAGCGTGCGGGCCTTTAACCCGAGCGACGGCGCAACTTTGTGGTCCTACGCTTGGCCGGCGGAAGCGCCGGTGGTGGCGATTCCCGTGCAGGTAGACGACACGCGCCTGATCGTTTCCGCGGGGTACGGCATGGGCGCGGGCGCGATTTCCGTAACGGCGGTGGAAGACGGATCCTGGCAGGTCGAGGAACAATGGCGCAACATCAACCTCAAGGCCAAATTCGCCAACATGATCGTGATCGATGGTTTTGTTTACAGCATGGATAACGGCATCATGACCTGCGTGGATGTCAACGACGGCGAACGCCGTTGGAAGCGCGGGCGTTTCGGCCACGGACAAATGATTCGCGCGGGCAAACACCTCTTGGTGACCACGGAAAAAGGCGAGGTCGTTTTGATGGATCCCAACCCCGAGGCCTACCGCGAATTGGGCCGTTTCCAGGCCGTTGAGGGCAAAAGCTGGAACCCGGCGGCCTTGGCCGACAATTTCTTATTGGTCCGCAACGCCGAAGAGGCGGCTTGCTTCCGGCTCAAAACCGACGAACCCGCCGTCGCAACGGAACCCGCGACCGAATAAGCCGCGGCCGTGGGTTACTTCAGCGGCAGAACCATGAATTTGGTGGACTCGGCGTTGGGAACGGCGCCGAACACCTTTTTGCCCTCGAAGGTATAGTCACTGTAGCGAATTTCATGCGTCGGTTGGAAATCGTGGTATTCCTGAAAGAGTTTCTGGGAACGGGGCCCGGTAGCTTCCACCACGGCGGTCTGGAAACCCAGCTCACGGGCCATCGCCACGGAGTGATCAATCAAGTTGTCGCCGACCCGCTGACCGCTTACATCCAGGTCAACCGCCAGCATGAACATGTGAAAGAACCGGCGCTTGATCGGCGGGTTGGCTTCCAAGTAGGGACCCCCCACCCTCTCCAAAAGGTCAAAAATGGGATGGAAGGTTTCGTGTAGGTCGTTAAAAATCTCAGGCTGCGGATCGTTTAAGTCTTCATTGATCATGGCGCCGAGAACGCGGTTGTCCTCCCGGTTAACAGCAATTTTGGTCAATCCGTCTTCCAGAGTTCGCGCCAAAAGCACTTTGACAAAATCGGTATAGATGGTTTTGGGAATGTTTTGGACAATCGTCATGGGCTCGTGGTTGAGGAACATATGGGATACGAGCTCGGCGGTTTCATCCAAATATTCGGCGGAAAAAGATTTGTAGATGATTTCAGGAATGGGCTTGAGGACACTTTGTGTCATGATGATTCCCCCGTGGTTCAAGTGAGAACAAGGACCTTTTATCGGCCGCAATCGATGTGGTTCACTGTGAAAACCATGGTGGCCTCTCGCAAAAAGCGACGCCAAAAAAATCAACCCAACCGCGTAAAAAGCAGTGCATACAGGTTGCGGGTGGCGCCGGTTAAGTCAAGAAACCGACTGTTGATAAGCCAAACCATGGAAAGCGTGCGGTGACATCAATGTATCGCAATTTCACCGTGATGCGAACAAAAACATCGATTTGGCAGTCAAGGTCCACATGGTTCATCGGGTCGGTCGAAGCCCATGGGCAAGCGGCATCTCACGAGACACTACGACTTGATGTAAAGCAAACCAGATGCAAACTTACCAAAGACACCATGCTTTCGCCAACATTATCTATTCATTTTTTGCGAAGTCTTTAAACTTCCCTAAATACAGCTAACTTACTCGGAATTTGCGCAAAAAATGTCAAGAACCAGGTGGTCTCAATCGTTTAGATTGCCTCTAGAGCACTTGAGAAGTGTCCACCGGTGGAAGCTCAAAGGCACAGAAAGGTTTCGTTCCTCAACCTAACACGCATCGTTTCAGAGGTTAAAGCCTGATAGGATAGGTCGATCCATCACGCGTTGATGTGCCGGCCAAATCGTGTCGCGGTTACCGAGACCGATCCAATGCCTCTCAAGGGCCCCGTTCCTAGCCACCCATGGCGCCATGGGTACGGCCTCGTCAGCGAAGGCCGAGGAACGGGAACATCCAATTCATTGAAGGAGTGACCCATGAAACTCTCCACCATTTACCCTGTCATCACCACGCAGAAGCTCCAAGAATCCAAGGCTTTCTACACGGAACTTTTTGGCTTCCAGATCTTCTTCGAAAATGACTGGTATATCCACATGGGCAACGGCACCCAGCAGCTTGCATTTATGCTGCCGGACCACCCAACCCAGCAAGACATCTTCAAAAAAGCGTACAACGGCGAAGGTTTGGTTCTCTGCTTTGAGGTCAAAGACGCGAACGCTGAATTTGAAGCTTTCCAGCAAAAAAACGTGGCCATTGAAGTCCCGTTGACCGATGAAGCATGGGGCGAACGCCATTTCGCGCTGTACGATCCCAACGGTATCGCGATCAACGTAACCCAAATGACCCAACCCAGCGCGGAATACCAGGAAGGTTACGCGCCACAGGGGGAGCCGGCCGCCGGTTAAACCGTGCGACCGATCATCGGGCGATCCAATCAAAAAGGGCGACATCACGCGGTGTCGCCCTTCTTGCGTTTGAGGTAGGGCCGAAGGCGGCCGGTGTTCAAACGGGATGAATTTTCGCCGGGTTCCGAACTATATAAATGGTTACGGTGGCGGTGTGATCGCCAGGCAAGGTGTAGGTAAAGGAGGTTTCGCCCAGGAAGTCCGTGTAGGCCAAAAACGACCATTCGCCGTTGCTCCAGCGTAAACCACGCGCGTTGAACTCAGGCGGGCTGTAACGGTTGCGCTCGAGGTACACATCGTTGGCGAACACATTTAGGGTCATGCCGGCCACGCTCAAGCGTGAAGCTATCGTCGCGGGCCACGTTCTTCGTGGCACCCCGAACGAAAATTTCCAGTCGGCCGGGTACCTCGTGGGTGCCGTCGGTAACCCAGTACGTCACCACATAAGTACCTGAACGCCCTTCAGCAAAGGGGTGCAGTTCTCGCCGGACCATGGTAAAAATCGAACCCGTCCAAAGAAACAACACGCGGTGAACGGCGCGCGAGGGGGAACCGATGAGTCAATACGTCAGCGGCATCCGGTTATTGGTTCAGGATTACGATGAGGCCATTGATTTTTATGTGGATCGTTTGGGATTCACCTTGGTGGAAGATACGGCCCTAGATGACCAAGGGAAACGATGGGTGACGGTGGCGCCACCGGGTTCACGGGAGACGCGCCTGCTGTTGGCAAAGGCCGCGGATCGAGACGAACGGGGCATGATCGGCTGTCAAAGCGGCGGTCGGGTGTTTCTCTTTTTGACCACGGACAACCTCAAACGCGATTACGAACGGTACAAAAGAAACGACATCGTGTTTGTGCGTGAGCCGGTGGTTCAGCCCTACGGCACGGTGGCGGTTTTCCGCGATCTCTACGGCAACCTGTGGGACCTGATCCAACCGGCGGAACCGGCTGTCTCAGGTTAATCCCGCCAAAAGTCGTTTTCAGGGTGCACCACATGGGCTAAGCGTCCGACGATGCGCTATTTGGTATGATGGCAACCGTCATCGGCCGCGCGACACGCAGGCGGCCCTGGACACCGCCGGGAAAAACGCTTGAGGCGCCCGGGAATCCCCTATCGCGCCGCCCCAAACTTCGTGGTCGTGCGCCTGATAAAAAGGTACCAACCATGAAACACCTTCTCATCCTGCTGTTTTCGGTTCTCGCTCCCCTAGTCGCCCAGGAAAATGCCCCAGACGAGGCACCGCTTTACGGTAACTGGGACTTGGTTAAAGACGACGACCGTCCGCCCGGCACCCCGGTCGAGCAAGAACGCCTCAGCATTTACCCGGACGGTACCTTGATCATTTCCGGGATCCCCGTGTCGCTCACCTATGCGGTTCTTGAGAACCGCTTCGTAGTGACCGCCACGGCCGGCGGGGAAACGCAAACCATGATGGATCGCGAATTTACCGTGGATGAGACCTGGTTTCGCATGAAAAATAACAAACAGGGTTATGTGCACTACCGTCGCAGCAGCGATCCCTTGAAACCCTTGGTCGATACCTCGGTCGCGCGGACGTTTAAAGATGAATGGATCGAAATCAGGGTGCCGGCCGGCTTCCAAAACATGGCCAATGACGACACGTCGAAAGCTCACTACAGCTTTACCCATCCCGAAACACAAATCATTACGCAGATCATGGTCTCCAAAGAAACCGGCGCGGGCGACGTTTTCGAAATCACCCAAAAATTTTCCAATGAAATGCTGCGTCAATTCCCGCCGGAGCATCAACCCAAGGTGGAAACCCTGGAAAAAGACGGGTTTTACAACGTGGCAGGTAAGTCGATCCGCTTTTCAAAAAGTTTCCCAGAGGGCACCATTCATATGTCCTTCCTCACCACCCGCGTTGGGGAACATACCGTCTTTTTGTTTGCCCAAGAGATGGCACCCGCGAGCGGCTCTACCGCGGCGCCGATCCTCAAGGGGATGTTTGCCTCGTTCCAGGTCAAAGGCAAAAAATTAGTGGGAACCCCCTAACCCATGACATATCGCGGTTTCGCGGTCGGAATCACCCAGCGCTTGGCTCCGTCCGGGGTCATGCGGTCTCTTTCAGGCGCTTTTCCAATGGAAGGGTTTAAGCTTGTTTGCGGAACAGAGGGCTTCCCTTGGCAACAGCCTGCTTGATCAAACGCACACCATTCATCCCGAACTCCCGTGCGACCGCCCGTAAGGTCAACACCGGGACCACCGCCAATCGCCGCGCGATATGCCGAACCATGGGCGCCAGATCGTGGAACATGCTTTCGGGTTGTCCCTGCTTCTTGAGGTAGCTTTGCATCATGGCGAGCGCTTCCTTTTGGAAATAGTCTTGAAGGGCGTGCAAATCATCGGAAATGGCCAGACCGCGCCATTTATCCCAAAAAGCACCAACCTCTTGTTCAATGATGCGTTCCGCCTCGGGGATTTCGGCGGCACGTTCGCGACGGTTGCGGCGCAGCTCCGGCTCGCATGCCGCCAAGGACCAGAGTCGGAGGTTATCGGGTAAAACGGCGTCAGGTGCACAATCCGGTGGGGTGGCCGCGTCAAAAACCACGACGGGCCGTGCCGCCGCGGCGCGCCGCAGCCAATCCTCGCCAAACAACACGTGGGGCGCACCGGTCGCGGTCACCAGGGCGTCAAACGGCGGCGGCTTGGCCAGAAAGTCGTCAAGCGTCATTGCCTGACCACCATAGGTCGCGACCAAGTCGGAGTGGGAGCGGTTGACAAAAAGGAACTGATAATTTGCGTTTCCGGCAAAATGGGGCAGCAACCGCCGAATGTAATCGCCGGCGCCGACAAAAACGATGCGTCGTCCCGCGTGTTCGGTGAGGTGTCGGTTTAACTTTTGGTAAATCAAACTCAGGGGCGCAACGACCTGGCGGCCGATTTGGGTTTCGCCGCGCACGCGTTTGCCCGTGTGCAAAGCCGCGGCGACCAAGTTGCTCAAGCGGCGTCCCATCCAACCTAGGGACAAGGCATGACGGCTCTGACTTTTGATTTGGTGGGTGATTTCGTATTCACCCAAGGCCATGGAGGCCAAGGAGGCGGATACGGCAAAGAAGTGGCGAACGCACTGCTGATCAAAACGAACCTGGAACTCCGGCCAAAAGTCCGCGCGCCGAAATTGTTCCTGAAACCGGGTACGCAGTGCACGATGATCGACATCGTCAGCCACCGTGAGGAAAAACTCACGTCGGTTACAGGTTTTGAGGAAAAAGACTTCCTCGACACCAAAGTCACAACGCAACGCGGCGAAAAAAGTGTCCAACACCGGGTCGTCACCGTCGATGGCGCCGAGTTCACGGGGCGCTGCAAAATGGTAATCAAGCGAAAATGAAAGTAACACGGCCATGCTCCTCAGAAGGTCCCAACAAATTCCGTAAAAAACCGCAAACCCATGCGGCAAATTCCGCGACGCGCGCCCTCCACATCCCCAACCGATGCCCGGCGCGACGAATCCACACATGAAAAAGGCGCCTCAACCCTCACCATTCCAGCCACTTATTCGCCTCAATCAAAAGACGCAATCCGGGTGAACGCCAAGGTGCCACCCAGGGTATTGCAAAGGCGAGGCCGGCCATAAATTCCTGCCCAAAATGCCGTTGGAAAAGGCGCAAAACGACGTCCTCTCCTGAAAGAAACACCAAAGTTCACAATTCAAGTCTATTTTTTTCAATAATTTACTCCAAGCCTGCACCGCTGAACCAAGAACCCTTGCGCGTTTTCTTTAAGCAGCAATGCAGGGCCATTGGGCCCACAGGATTCCGGTGGCCACCGATATTTCGTTAAAACCACCCTTTAGGAACCATCAACAGGGGCGTACCAGCCCAAAACATGAATCACCGGGCAGGCGTTCTGTTTGATACACGCCGACAGTCTTGAATCTGGTCGAAAAAAACCATGTCCCCATAAAAAGAACCAACACGTTTAATTCCTGTTGTTTACCAGAGCAAAAATCGAAGTAGGCCACTTTTTTCAACAAGAAATGTGATCCCTGTTGCATCCAGCTTTTCCCCATTCACGAATGACCAAACAACCAACAGGTTCGGCCGACCCGGAGGAAAAAGCTTTTTGTTGACCCACTTCTGGTTCAATTAGGAGACCCACCATGCGGATGTTTTTGTTTTTATCGCTCGCTTCCCTCTTCCTTTCGGCCCCCTCACTCGAGGCGCAGTGCGGCTCGAAAAAAACCGCGCATCAAGCGTACAAGCAGCATACTGAACGTCAAACGGTTGCCTACCACGATAACCACCGGACACACCGGCCGGACCTGGTCGAAACAGCCCTGGCCAACGGCAACTTCAAAACGTTAACAACGGCCTTGGGCAGCGCGGGCCTGGTGAGCGCATTGCAGGCGAAGGGTCCCTTCACGGTGTTTGCACCAAGCGATGCCGCGTTCGACAAGTTACCCGCCGGGACGGTTCAGTCCTTGTTGCGACCTGAAAACCGTGAAGCCTTGACCGCCATCTTGACCTACCACGTGGTC
Organism: Acanthopleuribacter pedis; assembly: GCF_017377855.1. GTDB lineage: Bacteria > Acidobacteriota > Holophagae > Acanthopleuribacterales > Acanthopleuribacteraceae > Acanthopleuribacter > Acanthopleuribacter pedis. The sequence goes on along the minus strand of NZ_JAFREP010000002.1, from coordinate 389,084 downwards.
AAGGGCGCCTACAACGCCGAACGGGTTACCCGCCAAAGCGGCGCCGCCACCCTGAACGGGCAGCGCTTGCCTTTTGACACGGCGTCCGGTGTCCGTGTAGGACGTGCCTCGGTGGTGCAAGCCGACATCCATACCGCCAACGGCATCATCCATGTCATCGACGAGGTCTTGCTTCCCAGTGACCAAAATTTGGTGCAGGTCGCCGCCGGTACCGGTGACTTTGAGACGCTGATTGCCGCCGCAAAAGCGGCGCAATTAGACGGTCTGCTTGCCAATCAGGGACCATTCACCGTCTTTGCCCCGACCGACGATGCCTTTGCCAAGTTACCCAAGGGCACGGTTCAAAACCTGCTGAAACCCGAAAACCGAAACCAACTGGCCGAGATCCTCAAGTACCATGTCGTAAAGGGTCGGGTCTTTGCCGATGAAGCAGTCGGGGTGGGATCGGCCCACGCGGTTAACGGGGACGACTTGCAGTTTAGGCTGCGTGAGGGCCGTCTCAATGTAAACCAAGCCAAAATCGTTGCCTCGGATGTCCAAGCGCAAAACGGCGTCATCCACATCATTGATCGGGTCCTGTTGCCGAATTAAAAAGATGATGCACGGAAAAGGCCTTAGGGGCGGCGGGCATCCGCCGCCTTTCTCGTTTAGGATTCGATTAAAGGGGATTCGCAAATGGCGCATCGGCCAGGGAATTTTCCCAGAATCTCACCCGTGGTTCCGAAACCTTTACCTTGCGGGTTGATCAGAAACGGGGACGGGACTACCCAGACGTACCAATTCGGCCAGGGATTTGCGACGACTACGCCGAGGGCTTGGTTGGCCCGGGAAACAGCGCATTAGGAAAACGGCACGGTCGGTGTTGAGGTTGAATTCGCCCCGCAGCGCGGCGGAGACCCGCTCGAGCTCGTGGATTTCATGATGGTTGAAGCCAAGCTCAGGACGATGCTTAGCCAGGCGAAGAAGAAACAGCGTGGTGCCGATGGGTTGGACCAGCCATCCATTTTGATGCAAGGAAAGCCAACATCGTTGCACCTGGCGCCCCAATTCAAACCAATCACCGGGGCGGTCTCGATCAAGGTGGAGGGAGATCAAGGCGGGCGATGCAGCAATCGGTGCGGCAAAGCCGGCACATAAACCCCGTGCGCCGTTTACAGCACGCACCTCGGCAACGACCTCCGGCCGCTCGAGCAGGCGAACCGCAAGTGCTTGCGCGGGGGCAAGATCCAGTTCTCCGTATTCAATTCCGGTACGCCGGTGTGAAAAGGCGCCGTTATCGCGGTAGATCTCATGGAACAAATCGCGATGCAGCTCGGGATGAAGGCAACGAATACGTTCACCCACCGCAAGCAATTCACCCATGCGGGTACGCGCGGCCGGATCCTGCCAACACTGAAGGCTTAGGTTTTGGGGGAACAGATCGCGGAGTCGCTCAAGAGGAAAAGGGGGTGCCTCACCTCCCGGCGGGCCTTGCCGCGAGGTCAAGCGAGCCCCAAGCGCGCCGGCGAGTTGGGGCAGGCCGGATCGATCCGGTTCGGCTGACCAGGTGCAGCGCGCGGAGACATCGGGTTGATCGGGAAATGGAAAAGGAGAAACGGTGAGACGGCCACCGAACGCGGCGGCTTGAATCGCGGCATTTTCCACCGCCGCCCCGTGGGCCATCCAGGTTGGCCCGCGGTCGAAGTCAAGGGCCTGGACAACGCCCGCGTGTTCCGCGCGAACCCAAAAACCGTCCTCGTCCACGTGGAACCGCCAGGGTTGGCTGTTGCCGCCCGAAGGCGCAAGCCGGGCCGCATCGAGCAGCGCGTGTAGCCTCGGATTCATCCCCTCCGGTGTGGCCTGCTCCACAGCACAATCAGGGCCGGGTTTTGTACAGGCTTCGGCCGGCCCGGTTAACAGAGGTGCTTGCTGCAAGGCGCCGAGGCCGTCGAGGATCCAGCGGCCGGAGCCCTGCACCCAACCGAGGGCAACCGCGCGTACGGCGTGACAGACATGGCCGCCGCCGGCAACCACATCGGCCGCCAGTTGCGGCCAGGTGGTCAAGGTATCACCGATTTCCAGAATGGAAGCCAGCATACGCGGGGAAACGTCCTGAATCCGATTAATTTGTAAGGCCAAGTCCATGCGCGCGAAAGGATCGCGCGCCGCCACCGGTGCCTCCTCCTTCACCAAACCGTGAAAAATTGGCCGATCCGGTTCCAAATCAAAACGTTCGATATCAAGCACGCCGCGGTCACTGGACTCCATAATCACGGGAATGCGGCGCGCTTTGGCCTCGTGACGCAAGCGAACCTTTAAGGCCATGTCGTCACATTCTTCGACCAAAACATCGAGTCGCGGGCTATCAAAAAATTCGGCGAGGTTGTGATCGTGAATGCCCTCGTGAAAGCAAGATACCTGGAGGTAGGGATCCTGCTCGGCGATTTGACGCGCGGCCAGCACGGTTTTGGCACACCCCAAGTCGGTCACGGAGGCACGGATCCGATTCATGTTCGACAATTCAAGGGTGTCAAAGTCCGCCAACTTGACGGCGCCGAAACACCCTTCCATGGCCATGGTCAGCGCCATCGCGTTCCCGACAGAAAGCCCAACCAGACCAACCGTTTGGCGTGACAGGACGGCTTGTTCAGCAGCGGTAATTTTGTTCTGGTTACGGTTGAGGCGCAGTTCGCGAAACAAAGCCTCGGGAAGAAGCTGAACCAGAGTTCCGGTCCAAGGGTAAAACACGTAATTCCCCCAGTTGCGCGGCGATGCGCCTTGCAGCAGCGCATCGCACCACGCCTGGTAAGCGGGCTCTTGCAAGGGCCCCTCGGGGAAACGGATACCCGCCAGGCCCCGCAACTGTGGGCCCAACGCATCCACGAAACGAACCACGCGTCCCGTCGCACATAAAGATTGCAGGGCATGCCACTGGGCGGGATTTGAAGCGGAAAACACAAGGGGCCGATAAACGGCATGATCAGCAACAGAAATGCTGACAAGATCTTCGATAAAACATTTTTTTTCAGAAACTTGCATACAACTTTCCTTTTGAATGATACGGGGACACACGCCGGCCAAACACCGGCGAGCCAAAAGCCGGTCTTTTGGGTGAACCGCTACCAAACACAAGCAGGGGTCTACCCCTGTGGAAACCTAAGAAGCGGCGCCCAACCCACGCGAGGCGAGTCGGGAACCGGATTTCAGACCACGGTGTTTAATGAATTTGACACAAGGTCTTTTTTAGCCGACCGCCCATCAAACGCAGCAAGGCGCCGACATGGTCGAGATTGTTCATGATGTGACTTTGAAACCAATGACGGCCAAGCACCATGGTATCCAACGGGCTCGTGGCAACCACATCGGCGCTGCGCGCGTCCTCGGTCAACAGGGCAAGCTCGCCAAAGAGATCACCGGGCCCCAATTGGTTGACACAACGGCGTGCCTCACCCTGACGCACCAGCACATCGGCAGAACCATCGACGATGTAGTAGGCTTCACGTCCTTTGTCGCCGGCATGGATCACGGTCTCACCCGGCTCAAAAAAGGCGCGTTCAAAGTTTTCGGTATAGTGATGAATTTGCTGATTTTCAATAAATCGCAAAAAAGATTCGGGTAAATCTCCCAAAGCCAAAGCCATGGGGCAAATAACCAACCCGGTCTCAGCTTGGGTGAAGGTTTCGGCAATGGGGCGAAAGCCCATCCCGGTCAACTTCTTCACCACGGTGGGGCGAACGGGTGCGAGTAGATGGCTCATGCCGTTGTGATAGGCATAATAAGCAGTCATCAACAGTAGGTTTTGAATGAGTCGTTGTTGGCCCCGAAAGGCGGGATCGACACACAACATGCTGCAAAATAGAACCTGATCGGGGTTAAGGTGTTGCGCTTGAATAAACGGGTTGAAGTCAAAGTAGGCTCGGGCGGGATCGCCGGCTTGAATACCTCGGGTCAAGCGCACCCCCCCGGCAACGATCCCCGCCTGTTCCGCCATCAAATTGACAGTAGAGGGGAATGCATCAAAACGACCGGCGAGCCGGCCGTCGGGAGAGAGGGGGGCCAAACGGTCTTGTTCGGCAAATACGCGATGTCTGAGTTGGAATAGCTCATCGAGCTCCTTGGGAGTTTTGGCAATACGAATAAAAACGCCCACAGAAATACCTCCGAAAAACGAGAAGTGGAAGCACATTAGGGACACAAGGACGCGAATAATAGGTCGGAAACACCCAGGCCACAAAAATTCTATATTGATATTCCGACAAATCTGGTTAACAGATCGGAACTTGTGGCAATGAATCAGACGAATTTTTGTCTGTCTTCATCTTCATTATGGGTGACATCCGGGCAAAGTCGAAGGAAAAGGAAAGCGATCTTACAAGGACCCGCGGGAATGTAGCCTCGGTCACACCTTCCGAAAAGACGCACCCCAGCATGATTCACCGATCACCGCGAACGCGTGCGGCCAACCCAAACCCCTGTGAACAAATTTCCTTTGGATCCTTTTCACTTAGCCCGCGGTTCTCACAAGGATTCGTCGCGAGAAGGTGAAAGCCTTGTTAGTGCGAAGATTACGACCAAGCCACGGCACAGGGGTCCGACCATTCGGCGTAGCAGCTGAGGCGAAGGCGGCTCGACCGAGTAAAGCGGCCGGCCGCCCCGCGGAAGGCAAACCCTCGTAATCGCATGGGTTGCCCCGTAGCAGAATTCCTTGTGAGAAATGCGGGTTAGAGATAAGTTCCACAACCCTGAAAACCGAGTCAAGGATCGGCACCCCGAAGCGCATTCACCGACCCCGGGCCCAGTCGCTCGGGTGACGGCGGGGATTTGGGCTGCGTCACACGAGGTTCTTTCCCGAGGCGAGACACGTCTCACAAGGGCACACCCTGAGACACATTCTGAGACAACACCTGTGTCTCAGACTTGTCTCAACTAATCATCTACAGAACAAACTCTTTTTTTTACAAGCACTTAAACATCTTCATAAAAGCCGGCACAGGCACTGCTCTAAGGTATCGCGCCGAACAGGCAACCCATTCCCGACGAGGAGTCACCCCATGAGCCATGTTTCACACCTTGCTTCCGTTTCGACCGTATCCGCCCCGGCGACGATTCCGGTTGTCATTGATTACCACCACGTCCCCGAGGAAATGGTCGCCGCGGAAGCCGCCATGGCACTGCCACTGCTGCCTGTCGGCCGGGTAACCCTTATCGAAAAACAAATAGCTTGGCTGCGCCAATGCGGGTTTCGGAAAATCCTGATCAACCTGCGCACGGGGCACCGCGACACCCGCCTCTTTTTGCAGCGCCGCAAGGTTCAGGGTGTCTCCGTTTCCGTGGTGCCCGAACGCAACGCCAACGACTTACCTCGCTTGCTGTCCGAGGAAGAACCCGCCACCGGCCAAGGGGTTTTGCTGATGTCCGGGCTCTTCCTCGGCAGCTTTTTTTTACCCAGCATCTACCATCACAGCACCCTGTTCTCGGCTGGACGCGAAACCAAACCCTTGTGTTACATCGCGCCAAGGACCTTGCTCGCCCAAGTGGCCTCCATGGCACCCGGTGTTTCGACAGAGGCAATCGTGAAACGCCTGAGCCGGCAGAACCAGGGCATCCGCAACCTGCGGCTGTCGGACCCCAGCTTTACCCTGAAAAGTTTGGCCGATTACCGCGAGCTGAACCGGTACACCAACTTTGTGGAGGGCAAAGATATTCTCATAGGGGCCCACTCGAAGATCGCCAAAGATTGCACCTTCATGGGTCCCAACTTGATCGGCGAAGGGGTGGTGATCGAGGAAGGCTGCACGATCGGGCCCTACGCCACCCTGGCCGACGGCGTTCACGTTGGGCGCAACAGTGTTGTACGCGACGCCATTGTCACCCACAACACCCAGGTCCCGGCGGGAAGCCTCCATGAACACTGCCTGGTTTTGCCGGACCTCGCATTGAACACGCGCCTGCCTACCTGGTCTCACAAAACCAAGCTGCCGAGCATCACCCGCATCCGCCCCAAACAACCACCGGCGCGGCAGGCTGTCGGCCGCTTTCGGCATCTCAAATCGGCCTGGACCTTTCTCGGCCTCCAGTTCCAATTCTTCTCTGAGCAAGTCGAGGTCATCGGGTTGTTTCCAACACCTCTGGGTCGAAGCCAACCGGCACGGGGGAAACGCTCATGAGCGCAACCAACCAGCCGCGCCTAGAAGTGCGATTAAGCCAATTGCACGACACCCTGGCCGAACAGCGATTAGAGGCGGCACGTGGAACGGCGGAAATAGAAGGCGTCCACCGACGCCTGCGCCTCTTGCATCAACGTCTCAACCAACACCAACGATCGATGCACCTAATCCAAGAACGGTTGAAACGCTGTACCGCCATGCTGCGCGGCCTCAACAGTAAGTAACCGCAACCACGTTAAAAAACCTGTCGGTGCGGGAGGTAACCATGTCGGCATCATCTCAAGAACTCATAGAAGTCCTGTCCCGGCGTTTCCCGTTCGGGCTGGACGCCCAACACTACCTTGTCGCCCTCGATTTGGTGCGACCCAGCCACCCGGATCGCCGCCTAACCCGACTTTTGGCACAGTTGTCGGGCAAAAAAAGGCACCAAGTTCTGCAGGACATCTACCGTGGAAGATCGGAACATAGGGAGCGACCCGCGACACGTTCGCGCCGCGGGTCCAGTGGCGAACCGAATTAAGTGAACCCATTGGGTCCGTACTGTTTGGCCATGCGCCCCCAATTTTCACGCGGCAGGGTCTCGATAACGACCATCGTGTGCTCGGGCTCTTTTCCCAGCACTTCTTGAAGCGCCGCGGTGGTTTTGACAATGAGTGCACGTTTTTCCTCGGGGGTTACCCCGTCATCGGTAATTTTGATATTCACATACGGCATGAAACACACTCCTTCTTGATGTTTTGTTAGCGGCCGGCAACATTGCCGCCGTCTACCGGCAAGATGACGCCGGTGGTGAAATTGTTTTGTGCCAAGAACAACGCGGCCTCGGTGATGTCGCGCGGTTCGCCGATTCGATTAAGCAGATGCATTCCCGCCAGTTGGTCGACCTGCTCGGGGTTGTGCAGCGGGGTACGAATGATGCCGGCGGCGATGGTGTTGACACGGATGTTGTCGTCGGCCAGCTCGGCGGCGAGGTTTACGGTGAGGCCGTGCACCGCGCCTTTGCTGGTCATGGGCGCGGTGACCGGGAAAGCCTTGGCGGCATGGTCGATCAAAACGGTGCCGATGTTAATAATGGCCCCACCACCACGGACCTTCATGACCCGCGCCGCGGCTTGACTGGTAAAAAAGGTCCCCAGTAAGTTGGTGCGCCAAAACTTCAGTAAATCGGTCTCTTCAACTTCCAAAAAAGGCTTGGGCTCGAAGATTCCCGCATTATTAATGAGCACGTCGACGCGGCCGAAACGCGCCAGGGCTTCGTCTACCAAACGCCGCCCGGTTGCGGGATCGCCAATATCGCCGACGACGGTTGCGACGCGGTCCGACTCGCCCAAGGCGTCGGCGGCACGCGTCAACTTGGCCGCGTTGCGGCCGTTCAGAACAACCCGCGAACCGGCTGCCAAGAAGCCGCGCGCCATATCAAACCCCAAACCTTGGGTCGCGCCGGTAATTAGAACGGTATCGATGCTTGCTGTCATTACATTCTCCAACAACATTATTTCTTGCGGTTTGGGTGAGGCCTCATCCCGACACCAAAGATAAACGCGGCGACGAACAGAATCCAATGTTATTATTTCCTCATTCTGATAACTAAAAGCTATCAAGGACTTAAAAATATGACGCACGAACAGCTAAGGGTGCTTCAGGCCGTGGTAGAACACGGCGGCTTTCGGGCGGCGGCGGAAGTGTTGTTCAAATCCCAGCCGGCGGTCAGCAAGATGGTGCAAAAGCTCGAACAGACCTGTGGTTTCCTCATTTTGGATCGCGATCACTACCGGCCAAAACTCACGCGTGAAGGTCGGATTTTTTACGATCAAGCGGTGAAAACCCTGCACCAGTTTGCGGTTCTCGAAGGGGTCGCGGCCCGTTTGGCAACACCGGAAGAAAACGAGGTGGCGGTGGCGGTCAACGCAATTTGCCCATTGGATCCGGTCCTGCGCGCGTTAAAAAAAGTTCAAAACCGGTTCCCCGCCACGCGGATTCACCTGTCGATGGAAATGATGGGCGGTCCTTGGGAACGGGTTCAAGACGGTTTGGCGGCTTTTGCAATCACGACCCTGGACGGCATTGACCCGGGGTTATGCGTGACGGCGCCCTTGCTCACGGTTCCCATTATTCCCGTGGCTCACCGCGACCACCCCGCCGCCCAACACACGCATCCGTTGAGCCGCGACGACGTGGCGGCCTTCGTGCAAGTGCTGGTGGCGGATAGCAGCCGTCATTCACCCGAACAATCTCGGGATGTGGTCTTTGGCGCGCGCCATTGGCGAGTCACCGATATCAGCAGTAAAAAACACATCATCATGGCGGGCATGGGTTGGGGCGGTCTGCCCGAATACCATATTCGCGGGGAATTGGCGGACGGCCGCTTGGTGGCCCTGCCGGTCGAAGGCTTCCCGATTCGCAAGTCACAGCAACATCTGGTACGCCGCGCGGCGGGCCCACCCGGCCTAGTGGCAGGCCAATTTTGGGACGCGCTTTTGGCCGAAACCACGTTTTAAAACGGAGCGCCCCGCTTCAGATCCTCGTGTGGTTGACCCCGTGAAAAAGGCAACCTTTACTTGCGTAGCCCGCGTACACTAGCAACAACCACGTTCTTCATCCAGCCGGCCCGCGCGGCCTTACTTTATTTATGGAGTTTCCCATGACCCCGATTTGCCTTCTGCTCTGTTTGCTCAGTTCCGGCGCGGAACAACCCTGGCCACAATGGCGCGGCCCCCAAAGAGACGGCACGGTCGCTCATTTCAACCTACCGACGCGTTGGCCGGACCAACCCGCCAAACTTTGGTCCCTGTCCATTGGCAAGGGGTACGGTTCACCCATCGTGGCGGCGGGTCACATTTATGTACTCAGCAATACGGACGACACCGAACACCTTCACGGCATCTCGCTCAAAACCGGGAAATCGGCCTGGAAGGTGAGTTATCCCATTTCGTTTAAGGAAAATCCCGCGGCGCTTCGCTTTGGTAACGGACCTTTTTCCACGCCGCTTTACCACCAAGGTCGCGTGTTTACGGTCGGCACCACCGGGCAAATTCACTGCCTCGACGCGGCAAGCGGTAAGGTCCTCTGGAAAAAGACCTACAACGGGGACCTGACGGACACCCGCAAGTATTTTTGCGGTAATTCGGTTTCACCGATCATCTACGGCAACACGGTGATCGTCCATATCGGCAACGAATCGGAAGGGATCATGAGCGCCTTTGATGTGGAAAGCGGGGCTGAGAAGTGGCAATGGCGCGGTGATATTCCCGGTTACGCCTCGCCGGTCATCGCCAAGGTCGCGGGCGAGGACCACATGGTGACACTCACCCAAAAGTTCCTCAACGGCTTCGACCCGAAAACCGGCACCCTGCTGTGGCAAGTCCCCTTCACGTCGACCTGGCGGGAGAATGCGATTTCGCCGATGGTGATGGGCGACACGGTGATCATTTCCGGGGTCGAACGCCAAACCATGGCCTTGGCGCTGTCGCGAAAAAAGGGGAAATGGAAAACGGAAAAACGCTGGGTCAACCAAGAAGAGGTGCTGTACATGAGCAACCCGGTCCTGTACAAGGGCACCCTGTACGGTATGTCCTACAAGGGAAAAGGTCGTTTCTTCGCCATGGATGCAGCCACGGGGAAAACCCAATGGCAAGGTCCGGCACGCATGGGCAAAAACGCGGCGGTTCAGCTTATCGGCAACCAAGTCGCGGCCTTGTCCACGGATGCCAGGTTACGGCTGTTCACGGCCCAACCCAGCGGATTCGCCTTGGTTAAAGAATACAGCTTCGACTTAAGCACGGTCTGGGCGGAGCCGGTTTTCTTCGACGGGAAGATGCTGGTGAAGGACGACGAAAGCCTCCACCTCTACACCTTCGCCATCGGCAAAAAATGATTGCGGCCGTGGTTTAAGGACCTAACCCTTGGCGGCCTCTTCCTTGATAAAGCGCTGAATCGCCTGTTCCAGAATCGGAAGCGGAACACTGCCGTTGGCCAAAATCGCGTCATGGAATTTGCGTTTGTCGAAACGCTTTCCGAGGGTTTGCTCGGCTTGCGTGCGAAGGGCTCTGATTTTGAGTTCTCCGATCTTGTAACTCAACGCCTGGGCCGGCCAAGTAATGTAGCGATCCGTTTCCGTGGTGCATTCGTGAATTGAAAGCGCCGTGTTGCTCGCCAGGTAATCAATCGCCTGTTGCCGCGTCCAACCCTTGGCATGAATCCCGGTATCAACCACCAAACGACAGGCGCGCCACATTTCGTAGGTCAGGCGGCCGAAATTACTGTAGGGATCTTGGTAAAAACCCACTTCCAGGCCGAGGTATTCACTGTAAAGCGCCCAGCCCTCGCCAAAAGCGGAAAGGTACAGGTTGCGACGGAAGGCGGGCAGGTCGCCCAACTCTTGCGACAGCGCGCTCTGGAGGTGGTGGCCGGGAACGGCCTCATGTAAGCTCAATGCCTCCAGTATGTAAAGCGGGCGACTTTTCAGATCGTAGGTATTCAACCAATAAGTCCCGGGCTGGGTGCTTTCAATCGAAGCGGGAACATAACGGCCACCGGTGTAGCCGGGAGCCAGGTAATCGGGCACGGGTTCCACCGTGTAGGGTTGACGCGGCAAGCGCGTGAAGAGCCGGGGCAAGGCACCGTCCATACGCTTACAAATCCAGGAAGCACGCTGCAGCAGCTCCTCCGGGGTTTTGGCATAAAACCGGGGGTCGGTGCGCAGGAATTTCAAAAACGCGGCAAAATCCCCTTCGAAACCCACCGCTTCAATCACCTTCTGCATTTCGGCGCGAATGCGTTTCACCTCGGCCAATCCCGTTTGGTGCACGTCCTCGGGGTCCAAATCAAGGGTGGTATAGCGTTTGATCACGTGGCGGTAATAAGCGGCGCCGTCCTTGGGCAACTGACTTGCCCCAAGGTCATCACGGGCGGCGGGGATATAGGTGTTCACCATAAAAGCATGAAAATCGCGGTAGGCGGGAATCACCGCATTGCGAACAACCTTCTCCGCTTTAGCTTGCAGTTTTTCCCAAACAACGGTTTCGACCCCATCCGCTTTTTCCAGGAACGGGGCGTAAAAGGTGCTTTGGCGGGGATCGTCAATGACGTGGGCCGAAATGGTACCGGCAATGCGGGTCAAAGAACCCTTTGGCAAGGTCCAGCCAGTGTCGACGCCCTGTTGTAAAAAGGCGGTTTGTTCGGCGAAGTAGCGTGGAAATTGGGCGAGACGGCGGAGGTAATTCTCATAGTCCTTAGCCGTTTTAAAGCGGGTGTAGCGCGGCAGGCTCGCCAGGGAGGAGTGGAACCCGGATTCGGCCGTCAAACCGAGTCGGAAGCCCCCCAACGCGTAATCGCGAATCTCGTCACTGAGGAGTTCGATAAAAATGGCGCGGCTAACGGCGTCACGGGTGGATAGGGTTGCGGGGTCAACCGCTTCAGCCTGTTTGCGAAAGGCACGTAAGGCCTCGGTACGCCGCTTTAAATCAGCGGGCGTGTTGGAAGACAAACGGTCATCGTAATCGTGAACGCCCTCGGCGGTGGCGGAAATCGGATATTCACGATGGCGCCATTGCCGTTCCGCCTCAAATAGCTTGTGTAAATCGTCGGCGGAGACAAACAAGGAACTCAAAAGTAGTGAAAAGATGACGAAACGCATCGGTGCAACCTCTCCCAGCTAAAAAGTAACTGCAACCTAACAATGGGTGGAACCGGTGTCAATTCTTTTTTGATATATCACTGGAACATCATGTCAGTTTGCGCCGGCGCAAAGTGAATCATTCGGTTTGCGTTGACAATCAACCACGCGGCAAAGGAAACGCCACCCATACGCACCGCGCGTGACAGCCGGTGGTTCAACCTAAGAAGCGCGATAACGCGCGTTTCTTAGGTTCTACCTTTGCGCCACATTCTATTGTGAGGTCACATGATGTTCGTTTTATTGCTCACCACCCTCATCGCGGGTACCCCGCCCACCACCCCGACCCTCTCCCCCGAATTACGCGCCTTGTTGATCGAGGAAATGAAGTTATTGGAAGAAAGCGTGAACAAAATCCCCGGCCTGCTGGCACGAGGCGCGCTGTATCCCGTGGCGGTCCAGGCCCATCAGATGCAAGACAGCTTCGTGCTAAAAAAGAAACTCACCCCCGAACAGCGCACGGCCTTGCACCGGCAACTGCCCGCGGAATTTATCAAACGGGATCAGCGCTTTCACGCGTTGGCCGGAAAGCTCCACGACGCGGCCCTGGCCGGCGACGCCGAACTCAGCGCGATGTTCTTCGGTCGCTTGGTGGAAGCTTGCATCGGCTGTCACGGCGATTATGCCGCCCATCGCTTCCCCAAGCTAAAAACACAACCCAAAGCAGCGCATCATCACTGACCCGCCTGCCGCAGCAAGGCTTCGCTTCGGATGATACGGATGTGCCGCCGGCCACAGACAAGCAACCCCTGCTCCTGCCAAGCCCGCAATTGCCGACTCACGCTGTAGAGGGTGGTACCACACATTTCGGCCAAATCCCGCCGCGACAACCCCTCAATCGGCACACGGGTTCCGGGCGCCGGTCCTTCACTCAAGGCCAGCAGACGTCGGGCCAAGCGGGCCGGCATCGATAAGGTCGCCTGCTCACACAAGCGATTTTGGGCTTCAATCAACCGGCGCGAAACATACCGCAAGGCGTGGGTGAGCAAAGCGGGATGGGCCTGCATCAGGGCAAAAAGGCCCGGGCCCGGCCAGCGATACAACCTGGTATCGAGGTTGGCGGTCGCACTGAGCGGGTAAGCGGCACCGCTCCAAGCCGCCACCCCGCCAAACAACTCGCCCTCGACGGCCCAACGATGGATGACTTGCTCGCCGGCGGCATTAAGCTGCCGCAGCAAAACGCGGCCCCGCGCCACCAGGTAACAGGCGTCGGCCGGTTCCCCTTGATGGAAAATAGCGGTCCCGGCGCTTACCGACATTTCGGAAGCGCCGCCAATGATTTCGGCACGGGCCGCTTCGTCAAGGTTGTCTAGGAGGGAAAATCGGGCGCCCATCAGTCACCGCCACAGCCACCACAACTGGAACAACTGGAACAGCTCGAGCAGCTTGAACAGCCGCCGTCGCCGCCCCCGAGGTCCCAAAAGCCGCCGTCGCCGTCACTCGAAAAAAACCAAGAAGTGGCGCCCTTGCGCGTTTCTTCAACCGAAACATCCTCCCCAACCCCCACCAAGGAATGCCATGCGGCGGGAATTTCCAACGCGGTGGCGGGATCGAAAAAGTCGCCGTCCTTTACGTCTATCGGGGTGTCGAAGACTTCCATCACGGTGCTGCCGGCCTCGTCTATCACGGTCACATCCGACAAACGAACCTCGGAATCCGCCAACATTTCGCCCCACAACAACAGGTAAAACGCGGCATCGCCCCATCCGTGGTAATCGTGAAAAACGGGACTGGCGCCTGCATGAGCATGGTGAAAGGGCGTGGGTTTGGTGTAACGTCGGTGCGTTCGCACAATCACGGTTTTTTGTTCCTGTTGGATGTCGTCAGAGGGGATAATGGCCCGCACCTCGCGACGAATTTTGGCCACAAAACGGTCAAACTCGGCGCGGAACACTTGTTCATGGCCCGCATACCGGACTGGATCGTCAAACAAAGGTTTCATTTTCTGTTTTACTCGGCTCGCGTCCTCGCCGGGTTTGGCGGCGAAATCACACATAACCCCGTCAATTTCCACTTCAATCGGGTGTTGTCCGACGGCATGGGTGCGGTTCACCCGCACTTGGATCAGGTACTCCAGGTTTTCGTGGCGATGCTCCAGTACCATGTATAAAGAATTGAACAGTTCAGATTCGATGTGATCGAACTTGAGCATAAAAGCGTCAATGGCTTCCTGAAGATCGTCTTCCTTGCCCTCGGCATCGAAGTAAAGGTCCATGTCGTCTTTGGCAAGCCGCACGATGTTGGTAATGCCGAGGCGTTTAAACACCTGATAAAACTGTTGCAACACACAAATCGCGGCAAAAGTCTCAATTTCTTCTTTTTCATTTACCAAACCGACCGTCAGCACATAAAGCAATCGCTTAAAAGCCTTGCGCGGTTTCACCTTTTGAATTTCGGTCACCTTGGACGGATCCACGGTGAATAACGCTGATCGAAACATACAAACTCCCGTTATAGATCGTTGGGGTCGGCCGCCGAGGATTCCGGCACCACCGCGTCGCCCTCACAAGCCCCGCAGGCGACCTGAGCGTGAAGCGCACCACAACCCCAAAGTTCAGGGTCGGCGGCACCAAAAAACATGCTGAACAACTGAAGGGTTTTGCGGTACTGACGCGCGTTCTCGGCATCGGTCCCGCCGGGATCGTGATGGATAAAACGCCCAAAATGTTGGTGACAAAAACCATGGTAAAGACGCGTACAAAGAATGAATTCATGCCACACCAAGTCCAGTTTGCGCGGCGGTGTCAGCCGTTGTTTCGACCAAGCGATCAAGGCCATGAACCGCAGCACCTCGGTTAAATAAGCCGGAACCTGTTCGGGCGAACAGGGCACCCCGGCCTGGATTTTGTCGCGCAAAACCGGTTTTTCGGCCAAGAGTGCCGCGGCCAACCGGTCGGCCGGAAAACCTTTGGGATTCACAAAACATCCTTCAAATCGGACTCAGAAACACGGAATAAAGTGCCCTAATGATACAGCGCGGTCATTCCTGAAGCAAAGCCGATCACCAGTCTGAATCCCACACGTGGGATCGTTCCAAGCAAAAGCCCACATCAAAGGTTGGGGCTCGCTGTCGGCTTGGCGTAAAAGCGGCGCTCCGTTACAATGGCGCGATACCCCGGAACAGGAGGCCACCATGGTTCTGGCCAGGTTGCCCATCATCGGCGTCATGGGTTCCGGCAGCGAAGACGGCTTGCCACTCGCCGCCGATTTAGGCCGGTTCCTCGCGCAACAACCGGTCCACCTACTGACCGGCGGTGGTGGCGGCACCATGGCCGCGGTGTCCCGCGCCTTTTACGAAACACCCGGTCGACGCGGCTTGGTAGTGGGTGTCCTCCCCTGCGCAACCCGCGAAACACCCACGATACCCAAACCGGGTTACCCTAACCCCTGGGTTGAACTTCCGATCCGCACCCACCTCCCCTACTCGGGGGAACGGGGTGAAGACCCGCTCTCTCGCAACCCGATTAATGTACTGAGCGCGGACCTGGTGGTGGCGCTGCCCGGCGGCGCCGGCACGGCCTCGGAAATCCGGCTTGCCCACGCATATGGGCGCCCCATAATCCACCTATCCCCCAACTCAAATCCCTTCATCGAAAAGCACAACCTAACCAGAGCCAATAACTTAATTGATTTTCAAACCTTCTTCCAAACCTGGTTGGCCGGCTTTCGCTAGCACCGGGGTTTTCCCGTTTACCCATTCAACCGCGCCTCATCACCCGGACACCGCCACCACGCATCCGCCCTAGGAGTACCAACCATGAACGCCTTGCGTCACCAAATGCACGAAATCATTTTTGAAGCCGACACCCCCGCGGGCCGCGCCTTCGATCTCTTGCTGATCGTCGGTATCCTCGGCAGTGTCTTGGCGGTGATGCTTGACTCCGTTCAATCGATCCGCGCCGATTACGGCACCATCCTCCTGGCCGCCGAATGGGGTTTTACCATTCTGTTTTCGATCGAGTACATCGCCCGGCTTTACTGCGTGGGCAAACCGCTCAAATACGCAACCAGCTTCTTCGGAATCGTCGACCTGCTCTCGATTCTGCCGACCTTCCTGAGTTTATTTTTTCCGGGAACCCAATACCTCTTGGTTATCCGCACCCTGCGCACCATACGGATTTGGCGCATCCTCAAGCTGGCGCAGTACCTCCACGAGTGGGATTACATTGTGCGCGCCATTCGCGCCAGCACCCGCAAAATCACCGTGTTCCTGGTCTTGCTGATCACCTTGATCACCATCCTGGGATCGCTGATGTACTTGGTTGAATCGGAAGAGCACGGCTTCACCAGCATTCCCCGCAGTATTTACTGGGCCATCGTCACCATCACCACGGTCGGTTACGGCGACATTTCCCCGCAATCCGACTTGGGGCAGTTCTTCGCGGCCATTGCCATGATCTTAGGCTACGCCATCATTGCGGTCCCGACCGGGATCGTCACGGTCGAACTGAACCACGCCCGCCGCGATTTCAAGGTCTCAACCCAAGCCTGCCCGGAATGCGCAAAGGAAGGACACGATCACGATGCCCAGTTTTGTAAATTTTGCGGTGCCAAATTGTGACCTGGGCAACAGTTCATGCACATTCGTGCATCTATCACCTCCTAAAAACCACATTGCAATTTCGTGCAGACCATCTATAAGTATATTTATTCAAGTCAATTAAAAACAAAAAACCTGCACCAATCGCAGAAAGTCTCCCAGAATTCAAAAAGCAAGCACCCCAAGCGACCATGCATTTTCGTGCAATCCAACCATGCTTTTTGATGCAATTGCTAAGAAAAAAACCTAATCCCTACGGTACCAACGATTTAAGCATCCTTAAAAAAAGTGGCACCGATTTCGCTTTAAGGGAAAGCAAGGCTAGAGCGCACCGCTCGCCAACCAATTACCCTTGAAAGAAAGCCTCATCGAGGCAACCGGGGGAAGTCAGTCACCTTCCCCCACCTTTTCCGAACCGCTTCCTAACTGTGGCTCATTCACACGTCTAGTGTGCCATAGGGGATCTGCTCTGCAGATCCCTATTTTTTTTGCCTAAATTCAAGGTTTACGGCGAAACGGCCACCGCGAAGGCGAACCGTTTCCACCGCCGATTCCTCAGGCAACGCGCTGCAGCGACATGCCACTCCAGGCCAAACCCGCGCCGACAATCACCATCATGACGCGGTCCCCACGCTGAAACCGCTCCCAGTTCTGACTAAACACACTGGGTGCGCCCGCGGCCCCACCGTTACCAAAGCGATCAACATTAAATAAATGACGGTCGGCATGAATCTCGGCCCGCTTACACACGGATCCCAACAGACGCAAATTCCCCTGGTGACCGATAAAAAAGAAGTCATCGCCCTGATGGTTGCACCGCGCACGCAAACCCTTCACCATGCTCACCGATTTAGTAATCGCGAACTTTTGCACGGCGGCCCCGTCCTGCTGAAAGTGGCTGCCGCGTTTGATGTGCACTTTGTTCCATCCCTTGGGATCACTTTTAAAATCAGAGCAACACAGCCGCCAGGGACCGGGGACCGTACGCGAAACAATCACCGCGCTGGTGGCATCCCCCCAGAGGACGGCGGTTCGGCGGTCACTGTAATCGACAATGCGGGTATTGTTCTCGGGGTTCACAATAAGAATGTAGTCCGGCAGCGCGGCGGCATCCATATGCCGAATAAAATGCAGTTGCGTGCCGAAACTCGAGCAAGCGGTGCCAAGGTCGAAGGCGGGCGCATCAACCCCCAACTCGGCCGCAATCACCGAGGCCTCGGCCGGTGTGCTGTATTGCGGTGAACAGCCGCCGGCGACAACCAAACCAACATCGTCAGGGGTGAGACCGGCCCGCGTCAAGGCGAGGCGCGCGGCGTGGGCGCCGGTACGCGCGTTGGTGTAGACGGCGGCTTCCTCGGCGGCCTGGGGATTGTGATTGCGGGTGTGGCGAATGTAGTCAAGCGGCAACACCGTGCGGCGTTGATGAATACCAACCCGGTCGAGGGTCCATTGGGTATCCGTTCCAATATCGAGGCTTTCCAGAAATGCGTTGTCGATGATGTTTTCAGGGTGGAAATGCCCCGCACCATGTAGGTACAACATGAGAGATCCTTATCAAGGGTCGTCCAACCGGAGCGACGAACATGCGGCACGGGGCCGCGGTTGGGGAACAAGCGTCCAATCGGCAAGAGAGGCATGTGCGCCGGAAAATCGTGGCGACAGCCGATGGTTGCGGGCGGAAAAAAGGGAAACAGAACAGGGGGGTCACCCAAAAAAGGAAACCCACCTCGGGCAGAACAAGATGCATCAAACCCATACCCGCGCCGCCGAACCTCGGACACACAAGGGGACAAAAACAGCCCGCGCGCGCATGGGGCCGAGCACCATTTTTGGGGACTCGGCCAAAATCGGCGCCATCTTAGCACGGGACCAATTACTGAACACGCTTTCAGATCACAAGCCTGTTTTCAGCACCGCCAAAGCCCCGAAATGTGCGCTTTAACCCCTTTCATCACGGCTGGTTAGCCAACAGCACCAAATAAATAGACGGGAGCCGTCCCCGGCGAGCCCATCACCAAAAGGCGAGGTCCTCGGTCCACCAAGGGTTCGCCCATTTCTCCAACATTTTTTTCAAAAAAGCGTTGACTCAATCGCCAAGATGAAAGAGAATCTCCACTCAGCGCGGCACACTTCGGCGCTAAAAATTGATCCGGTGTAGCTCAGTTGGTAGAGCAGGTGGCTGTTAACCACCTTGTCCGCGGTTCGAGTCCGTGCACCGGAGCCAACATGAAAGGCGTTAACCGAAAGGTTAACGCCTTTCTCCGTTTTGGGACCTTCATGGTTCAGGTCCCCCCTTGCCAAGCGCTTGATTGGCGGCAAGCCGGCACCCGCCCCAATCCCCTGAAACGGCTCCTCCGCCACGGTGAAACCTTCCGAGGCACACCTGAACCTCGGAGCGTGACAGGTCCCGCGCCCAATGGTTCCGATCATTTCACAACCGACGACAGGAAAATGATCGACCACACAAAACACACCGCGAAAGCGTGAGCAAGCGCGCATTCTCACCCAAAAACAACAACAGCGCGGCCGGCATAGGAATTGCCCCTTAAGGGCTCGAGCCCTGCGGCCCCCCGCTTGAAGAATCCCCCAACCATCTCCCATGGATGCCGGGTCTTCCTTCTTGCCTGATCGAAAAACCACCTTTTCTTGGGTTTCATCACACGGGGTCGCCAGTGCTTCAACGCCTGTTGCGCGTTGATCGAATACCAGACGGGAGAGATCCAATGAACGATCTTCGAAGGGGCTTCCTATGCCTCTTACTGGGGTTGCCCTGTGCCTGGGCCCAAACCACAGGTGAACCATGCGGCCGTTTTGAACGGGACGGAGTGCCCGGCCAAAGCCGCCAGGATTTGAATGCAAACCTCGGTTTCTGGGCCGCGCCCACCCTCACGCAAACCCATCAAGTTGCCGACTACGACGGTGATCGCCGCATTACCGTGCTTGATTTCGTCCGCCAAACCAGCTGTCTTCAACTGGGCCCCGGCCTGGTCGGTTCCTATTTCGGTTTTGCGGAAGGCGCGGTGCAACCAAACCTCACCCTTCGGGATACCGACCAACCCGGTTTCAGCCCCGCCGCGGTGCACGTAACGCCCCGTCTCGACGATGACGGCAGCGATGCGGTTTTCCTCAACAGCGACATGCGCCAAGCATTTCGCGCCGAGTTTCGCGGCTTTCTTCAGGTCCCCGAGGATGCCGAGTACCGCTTGCAATTGCTTCGCGGCCATGGTGCCCGGCTCTCACTGGACCACCAAACCCTGATCGAATACGCCGCGGCCCCTTTCATAGGCGAGGTGGTCCTCAACCTGGACGCCGGCCTTTACGAACTCGCCGTCGATACCGTTCACCATACCGGCAACCCTGAAATCATCTTCGCATGGGCTTCGACGGGAAGCGTGATCGGCCCCCACCTTGTCACCGTGGACCCCACCTACCTCTGGCACAATCGAACCACGCCGCCACCCCATGCCAACACGGCATTAAGCGTCCACTTTTCGCAGCCAAATTTCAGCCGGGTCACCCAGTCCCCACGCCCCCTAACGATTTCACTCCTGAGCCCTGAAACCAATTATCGATTCGAACTGAACGGACGCGATATCCCCGTCAATGACGGTGTCATCCACCACAACCTCGATCTCGAACCCGGTTTAAACCGTATCCCCTGGCGGGCCGTAACCGGGGAAAACCGGCAGGTCGCAGGTGAACTGGTGCTACAGTACGACGACAACCAACCTGGAAATCCCGGCCTTGCCACCCTGTTTTACAACAACGGCCCCGGCATCCACGCCCACACCATCGGTACCGCGGCCACCCCGGTCATCAGCACCATTAGCACCACCGCCGAAATCGGGCGTTTTCGCGACGGCGGCCGACTCCAATTGGACGGCCGTCTAATTGGCCGAGATTTAACCACCTGGAAACGGGGCCGAATTTGGATCGAAACAGCCGGAACCTACTTTTTCCGACTTTTTAGCAATAAAGCGGCCCAGCTACGCATCCACGGGCAACCCTTGATCACCCAAGCAGAACGCGACCGAATCAATCGGCCGATCTTTTTAGAACGCGGCTACCACCAACTCGAAATCGCCAACACCGAATTCTTCCATTCGCCTTTCCACGAATTCACCTGGCGTGGTCCTGGGTTCGACTGGCAAAACGTCCCCGAACGGCTGCTTTCCCATCTTGACCATGACCGCATCGCCGTACCCGATTTCACCCATAATCAGGGCCACCCCGGCCGCGTGGGCGGCGACCTCATTGCCGAATATCTGTTCGAAAAGGAGCGCCTTTTCGCGGATTCCGGTGAACACGGGTACGACCTATGGGCCGATACCCGCGTCATGCCACGCGAACAAGGCGGCTTCACCAGCAGCGGACCATTTGAGATCGGTTCCACCGCGGCGGGCTCGCACTTCGGTGAGGCGGTCAAAGCAAGCGGCGCTTTTACCTTCGAATTCGATTTCGTTTTTCGACCCGCGCCCATTCCCACCCGACGGATCATCATGCTCGAGTGGCGCAGCGTCGTTCATGACCCCTTTCTCCACTTCTTTTTGGTCGGGAACCAACTCCGATTTCGGTATTTCAACGGCGAACACCACCTCGCCCGACTCAACACCAACACGCGTTACCATTTTGTGGTCACCCACGACGAAACCGCGATGCGGGTGTACCTCAACGGTTCCGAATTACCCGAATTTCGCGCCCCCGGCGGCCCCGTTCCCAACCGGTTCCACAACACCCAAACGCTGCGATTTCGCGAAATGTTTGGTACCACCAACGTCTTGGCACTTTACAGCCGCGCACTCAGCCCCGAAGAAGTTGCCGTCAACGACCAAGCAAACCGGGTCTTACGGCAAAACGATTCAGCCTCCCCCGCCTATTGGACCGTCGGCGAACCTTTTGACCCGGTTCCACCCGGAACCAAGGATGCGGAGGTCGCCGAAGCCCTGCATGTCCTCCACCGCGCGGCGTTCGGTCCCTCTCCCGAAAGCCTCAAAACCATCCTAACCATGGGCATCGATGCCTGGCTAGAGGCCCAACTCAACCCGGAAACGGTACCGCAATCGCCCCTGGTGGAACAGGACCAAACCTTCTTCGACGCGGACGCTAACAGCAACAACCTACGCGCACGGATGCTTCTGCGCATGGTGCATTCGGAACGGCAATTGGAAGAGGTCATGACCTGGTTTTGGGAAAACCATTTCAACACCGACCTCACCAAAACGGCTTCCGTCCGGGAGGAACGCCGTGAAAACGACCGCTTCCGTGCGCTCGCGCTGGGCCGCTTCGAAGACCTACTCCTCGCCTCCGCGCTGAATGTGCCGATGACCCGCTATCTGGACAGCGCCACCAACGTGGTCGGCGCGCCCAACGAAAACTACGCGCGTGAAATCCTCGAACTACACAGCCACGGGGAAGACAACGGCTATGTTTACGAAGATATCGTGGCGGCGGCGCGGTGTTTCACCGGCTGGCGCGAACGGGACGGCCGCTTTTACTTCAACCCCGGGCGCCACGATTTCGGCGAAAAACACCTTCTCGGCATCACCCTAGCCGGCAACGAAGGCCTTGGCCAGGGCTTGGCGCTGATCCGACATCTTGCTCGATCACCCCACACCGCCGAATTTATCAGCACCAAACTCTGTCAATTCTTTGTAGCCGATACACCGCCCGCGGAAATCGTCAGCGCCTGTATGGAAACCTACCTGGAAGCAGACGGCAGCATCCGCGAGGTGTTGCGCACCTTGTTCCACCATCCTCAATTCCGCAACGATCCGCGCTTCCGCCGTAACAAGATCAAAACGCCCTTGGAATTTTGGGTGTCCGGGCAACGGGCACTGGGTGCACGGGACCATCAGGGCACCAGTCAAAGTGGATTCAACCTACTGGGTATGAACCTTTTCCATTTCATGGAACCCACCGGTTTTTCCGAACGAAACGATGCATGGGTCGATACGAACGCCGTGTTTTACCGTTGGCAAATCGTGAATGACTTGACCACCAACCAAACCAACGCGGGTACACCCTCGCTCAACATCGACGTCCTCCGCCGAAATTACGGGCTGCACACCGCCTATGAAGCGTTGCGTTTCATGGAACTGATGTTTGCCCACGGCCAAAGCCATCCCACCGTCCGCCGGATCACCGAGGAATGGCTCACCAACGGCAGCATGCAGGACGTACGCTTGGACGACAACCATCGTGTCCACAACCGTTTGCCCCAAACCATCAACCTCTACATGCGCCTTCCCGCGTTTAACGTGCAATAGCATTTCAAGAGAGGCTCCTCATGAAAAGACGTCACTTTTTAACCGCCGCCGGCTTATCATTCGCGCGTTGCGCGGCAGTCCCCCTCCTCGCAAGGCAACCCAAACGCGGTCGCACCCAAAAAAATGAGCTCAAGAAGTTGGTGGTCATTTTCCAACGCGGCGGCAATGACGCGATCAACACCCTGGCCCCGGTCGGTGATCGCGAGCAACAACAACGCTACCGCGCCATGCGGCCCGATTTATCCATCCCCAACGAACATTTGCTCTCCCTCAATCCGAGTCCCTTCTTTGGGTTTCATCCATCCTTGGCACCGCTTTCCGACATCATCAACGCGGGTAAGGCGAGTTTCGTGCATGCGGTGGGTTACCCATCCATGAATACCTCCCACTTCGTCGCCCAGTCCTTCCTGGAAACCGCGGAGCCGGGGAACCGCCGCGGCTCGGGATGGTTAAACCGATTCTTCGCCGCGGACCCGGCGGCTCGCCCGTTCCGTGCGCTGATGGTCGCGGCCAATGTTTCGCAAACCATGACCGGTCCCTACACCGTCCCAGTCAGCAACAATTTCGGTTTGTTGAACATGCCGCTCCACGGCCGTTTGGCGGCGAACGAACGGGACGCTTACGAACATGCATTGCGCACCTTAGCCGTCGAAGGCCACGACCACCGCGTACCCGCACTCAAGCGCACCACGGAAAGTTTGCTCGCGATGTTTGATCGTTTTGAGGATCGAAACGCCGACAGCTACCAACCGGCCAACGAAGCGGAATATCCTGAAACCGATTTAGGGTACCGCCTCAAACACGCGGCCCAAATGCTCAAGGATGAACCCAGCGAACTCAACATCGAAGCCGTTATGGTCAATCACGAGGGTTACGATCATCACGCCGCCCAGGTTGTTCCCGGCCAGGTCACCCAGGGAAACCACGCCAACTTGTTGGCGGACTTAAGCAGAGGCATCCAAGCACTTTACCAAGATCTGGGCCCCGATGCTTTAGACAACGTGGTCGTTCTGGTGATCAGCGAATTCGGCCGCACCCTGCACCAAAACGGCAGCCACGGCACCGACCACGGCCATGCTTCCGTCGCCATGGTCTTCGGCGGCGCCAACCACGGTGTCGCCCTCAACGGCGGCGCCGACTGGCCCGGCCTCGAAGGCAACCACCTCCCCTGGCGCACGGATTACCGCGATATCTATAGCGAAATCCTACGCGGCCACCTGAACGCCGGCGACCACGAAATCCGGCAAGCCATACCCAACCACACCCCTACCCCTTTGGGCATCCTTGGTTAAGACAGGGAATCTGGCCCGCATTGCTCACCAGCTTTCGTCGTGAGTGTGCCATAAAACCTGGTAGCACAAGGCTTGCGACCGAAACCGGGAACAGAGTTCCCACCTTTCGGCGTAGCTGCGCTACGTCGATGGTCGGCTCTCACCGTTGCCATGTAACGGTGAGAGCAAACGCGGTGATAGCAGGTTTTTTGGCTTGCGAAGCAGATGTCCGGTAAGAAATGCGGGCTAGCCGACAATGAAAACCAAGAGCTGGATAGAAACTGCGCTTGGGATAACAACAGAATAGTGTTCGGCTCTGACAACCAAGACCCATAAAAAACGATTTCCAACCGCGGTCGAACCGAGACCAGCCTATGTCAAGAAGCGGCGGTTACCCGTTCCTTCGCCTGCAAGGCGTCAGCGTGGTGGAACAGCCGGTACAAGGCCGGGATGAGCACCAGGGTGATCAGCGTAGAACCGATCAAACCGCCGACGACGGCCCGTGCCAACGGCGCTTGGGCGTCGGCGCCCTCGCCAATACCGAGCGCAAGCGGCATCAGGCCCAAGATGGTGGTGGCGGTCGTCATCAGGATCGGGCGCAAACGACGACGGCCGGCCTCGGCCAAGGCGTCTTTGGTGGCCATGGCTTGGTCGAGCCGCAACCGACCCGCCTGGTCCACCAGCAAAATGGCGTTGTTGACCACAATGCCGCCCAGCATGATGCAGCCGATGTAGGACTGCACATTCAGTGTCGTTGAAGTAAGGAACAGCGCGACCAACACGCCGATGGCCGCCAAGGGCACCGAGAACATGACAATCAGCGGATCAACCAGCGATTCATATTGGCAAGCAAGTACCATGTAGACCAGCACCAAAGCCAAAATCAGGCTGATCACCAACTCGCGGAAAGCTTTTTGCTGCTCCTCGTAGTTGCCGGCCAAACCCAGTTCGTAACCCAGGGGCTTGGGAATCTCGTCCAGGCGCGCCTCAACCTCGCGCGCGACCGAACCCAAATCGCGGCCGGCCAGGTTGGCTTTAACCGTGAGCAAGCGTTGCTGGTCCTTGCGGTCGATGAGGATCGGCCCCAGGCCGCGCTCGATGTCGACCAAGTTGCGCAGCGCGATGACCGCCCCACTCGGCGCGGTAATGGTGAGGTCGAGCACTTCTTCCAAGCTGCGTTTTTCGGCGTCTTTGAGTTGCACGAAGATGCGGTAGGCGTTGCCCTGGGTGCGAAAATCGCCGGCTTGACTGCCGGCCACCGCGGTTTCCACCAGTTGCGCCACTTGGCGAACCGACAAACCCACATCCGCGATTTTGGCGCGATTGATGCGCAAAAACGCCTGGGGCGTGCCTTTGCTGTACGTGGTTTCAATGTCGGTAATGCCACGCACGTCCTGAATGGCGGCGACGACCTGGTCCACCAAATGTTCCAGCGTGGGGATTTCAAAACCGCGCACCTCAATGGTTAAACCCTCGTCACCGCCGAGGATGCGTTCCAACAGAAATTGGCCCTGGGGGGCGCGGATTCGCAGGGTCATGCCGGGAATCTGCTGATCCAACAGCTTGCGCAATTCACCGGCGATTTCGGTATTGGAGCGCGTGCGTTCGGTGGCGGGCTTCAGAGACAGACGAATCTCACCGCGCGAGGCCGAATCGGGGCGAAAGCCGTTGGCGCCGACACTGGCCACGGTGGCGATGCTTTCCGGTACCGCCGGATACACAAACTGCTCCATAAGCTGGGTTTGGGCGTCGACCAGCCCCAGGCGGGTGCCGACTTCCATTTCACCCGTGACGCGCACCTCGCCCTCGTCGCTGGGCGGAAGGAACTCGGTCCCAATCATCGGCAACAGCAGCAAGGCGCCGGCCATGGCGACGCAGGCCGCGGCAACAATCAGCCAGGGCCGACCCAGCGACCAACGCAATAAATCACGGTAGCCCAGGGTCAAACGCCGGACGCCGGCTTGGTTACCCTCGGCCGCGCCCCCATCAGACGGCGCCGGTTTGAGCAGCTTCGCGGCCAAGAGCGGCACCACGCTGAGCGACACCAACAGCGAACAAACCAGCGAAAAAACAATTACATAAGCCAGTTCTTTAAACAAAATGCCGGAGACACCGCGCACAAACACCAAGGGCAGGAAAATCACCAAGGTCGTGATCGTGCTGGCAATAATCGCGGGGGCGACCTCGGCGGCGCCCCGAACCGCCGCCTCGGCAGGCGATTCTTGGTTTTCTTCGCGGCGGCGGTAAATGTTCTCCAACACCACAATCGAACTGTCGACCATCATGCCGACACCCAAGGCCAAACCACCTAAGGTCATCAGGTTCAGGGTAAAACCGCCGAAATAAATCACCGCGAAGGTGGCCACAATCGAAATGGGAATCGAGACCGCGATGACCAGGGTGCTGCGCAGGTTCCGCAAAAAAAACAACAACACCAAAATCGCCAGCGAACCACCGTACAACACGGAATTGGCCACGTTTTTAATGGAACGTTCGATGAAGTTGCCCTGGTTAATCACCGGGACCACCTTCACCTGGGGGAAATCGCGGTTAACCGCTTCGATCTCGGCCATGATCGCTCGAGAGACCTCGACGGTGTTGGCGTCGGCCTGCTTGCGGATACCCATCCGCAAACCTTTGCTGCCGTTGACCCGCACCAGTCGGGTACGACGCTCGTAGGTATCCTGCACCTCGGCTACCTCGGCCAAAGTAATGGTGCGCCCGTTGCGCGTCGTCACCACCGTGTTGCGAATCTCGTCCATGTCCGCATAATCCGCCGGCGCACGTAGGGTTAACTCAAAACGGCCTTCGTCGATAGAGCCCGCGGGTAAATCGAGGTTGGCGTCACGAATGGCGCGCAACACCTGATCCAAAGGCAAACCCAAGGAAATCAAACGCTCCGGCATAATGCCGACCCGCACCTCACGGCTAAAGCCACCCCACAAATCGGCCTGCGCCACCCCCGGCACCCGCGCGAAGCGGTAGCGTACATGGTCGTCGATCAACTCAGTCATTTCCACCGGGTCAAGATCGCTGGATATCCCCAAAATGACTACCGGAAACGAGGCGATGTCGAACTTACTCACGCGGGGTCGCACGATGTTGTCGGGCAGTTCGTTGATTTCGTCGTCGATTTTGGACTGCACATCCTGGGCCGCGACATCAATGTCGGTCCCCCACACGAAATTGATGCGAATGGTGCTGGTCCCTTCGGCTGACAAAGAAGTCATCCGTTCCACGCCGGGCACGGTTGCCAAAATCTCTTCCAAAATCTGGGTCACCAGCCGTTCCATCACCTCGGGGCCGGCGCCCTCGTAAACCGTGCGCACGGTGAGCGACGGCATTTCGACCGTGGGCAACAAATCAATTCGCAACCGGCTCAGGGCCACGCCGCCCAAGATCACCACAATCATCGTGAGCATCAAAGTGGTAATGGGTCGGGCGACACTTCGTTCGGGTAAATTCATGGCGTGCCCGCCTCGGCGGCGGCTTCCGCGGCTTCCGCGGCGCCGGCGTTGGGAATCACCACCGCCGAGCCGTCGCCAATCAACTGCTGGCCCAAGGTAACGACGCGGCCGGCCAAGCCTTCGCCGGAAACCGCAACGCGCGTTTCGGATCGAATTCCGGTCTGGACGGGATGCCAAGCAACACGGTCACCCGCATCGTTCACCAAAAAGACGCCGGTTTCGCCGAAGCGATCCACCAGCGCCTCAATCGGTACGGTCACGACCCGCTCGGCCCGTGCCACCACAATTTCAGCCCGCACAAACATACCGGGCTTCAGCAACTCGTTGGGATTCTCGATATCCAACTCTACCCTTGCCTGACGGGACAAAGGATCGAACACGGGCGCGATGCGTGCAACCCGACCAGAAAACGTTTCGCCGGGAAAGGCGTCGCAGTGAAGTACCACCGACTGACCCACACGAATACGCCCGTAATCCCGTTCAGGCACGGACACCTCGGCGATGATCGGGTTCAATTCCACCAAACGAAACAACACCTGGTTGGGACGCACCAAATCGCCTTCCTGAACCAACCGCTCGGCAACGACGCGGCGCACCCCCTGGCGCCAAGCAGCGCGCAGCTCAGTTTCGTCTAAGGTCAGTTGTTCCACCGCGAGCGCCGCCTTGGCCCGTTCGACACGTGATTTCGCCACCGCCAAGGCGCTTTCTCCGTTAATGACCGCGTTGCGGGCGTCGTCAACCTGCGCATCCGTGGCTACACCTTGCTTATAAAGCGCGGTTTGCCGCTCGAGTTCCCGCTGCTGCAACGGTAACCGCTGTTTGGCTTGCGCGTATTCGGCCTCGGCCACCGCCATTT
The DNA here is from genome assembly GCF_017377855.1 of Acanthopleuribacter pedis. GTDB lineage: Bacteria > Acidobacteriota > Holophagae > Acanthopleuribacterales > Acanthopleuribacteraceae > Acanthopleuribacter > Acanthopleuribacter pedis. Next base: position 360,864 of record NZ_JAFREP010000002.1, on the reverse strand, counting down.
CAGCCGCGCTCAGGTTAACTGCTTGGCGCGGCGCTTCGTTTTCGAGCGTTAAAACCAATTGCCCGTTTTCGAGGGCCGTCCCCAAATCGGCCAAAAGTTCTAAAACCCGCCCCCCGGTTTTGGCGGCAAGTTCAAAGCGCCGCGGCGAAGCGAGGCTCCCGCTGAAAACGCGGCGCATTTCAATGGGTTCGACACGCACCGCGGCCACGGAAACCGGGGCGATCATTTTCTTTTTGCCCGTCTTGGTCGCGGACTGGTCGCCACAGCCAACCAAAGTTAAAAGGAACAAACAACACAAAAACCAGCGCGCGCTTATGGATGACATTCGTTCGCCTTCCGTTTCGCCGAAATCCCACTCGGTGAAGCAAAAAAATAAAAAGTAAGTATGCAACCATCCAAGCGGATCAACAACCAACCGAACAGAATCCTGCCGCCCACACGGGTCACACCAAGACACACGGCTGGTAGACCAACGGGGCAAACGTCCAGGAATGACAGGATGTCGAAACCCTGGGTTGTGAAACCCGCGGCCGGAAGGATTGCCGACAGGACAAGACCAGAAGCAAGAGCCGAAAGATGAGATGCGCCCAGAAATGTACCACAGGGAAGCGGGAAATACCCTTATGCAATCGCGATAATTTCCCGTTCACGCTCGCGAGATGCGCCGTGAAGGATCACCACATCACCCACCTCGCTCCCAACAAGCTGCCTTCCAAGCGGCGAAGCACCGGTAATGATCGTAAAAAACCGATCATTCCAATGAATTTGGGTTCCACCGCCAACCGGACCTAAGAAATAGTCCTGTTCGCCTTCTTCAGAAGAAAGCGTAATCAAGGCACCCTGAGCAATTGGGTCGTCCTCACCGAAAACAATCGGCTTCATATCCCGGTAGCGCTGGACCGCCAGCTTGAGTTCTTGGGCGCGCTTGGACTGAGATTCAGCCAGATAGGATGCCTCTAAACCGCGGGTATCATATTTGTTTTCAGCACGATTCTCCTCGTGCGTCGCAGCCTCATAAGTCGCCATGGCTGCTTTCATGACCAGATCAAATTCTTTTTGGAAGTGATCGGCAATGGCCGTTAAGAGCGATACCTTATCCAAAAAACGCCTCCTACCACGCGCCGAGTCACCGAATCCTTGTGCCACAAACCTTTGCGAAACAAGAAAGCCGGGTAAGAACCCAAAAAAACAAAAGGCAATCTCGGCCTATGAAAAACGGCCCATCATGCCACAGAGCAACCCACCGGAGCAAGTAGCTGCGCCCCACCCACAGGCGTAACCAATAAACCCTTTTAAATTCAGTTATTTAGGCGCTACTCCAGCCGAACTGCAACTGAGACGGCGGTTCGGCGCAAAAACCAACGCGTCGCGCGCTTCCCACCCGAACGCGACGAGGTTGTTCCGCGCGTGGGTCAAGCATGAACCAATCCGCGTCACGGCGAACCATCAAACGACGAATGTGGCGGCGCTGGACTGACTCGGGATTGGGTTCTTTGGTTTCTTCAACACCAATGATGTGATGGGCTTGCACGGGCAATAAGTCCATTTGTTGCTCGGGATCTTGGACCAACCGAACAACCCGACGCCAACAGCTCTGCGCCAACTGCCAAGCAGGATGAAGATCCTTGAGCCACTTGGGTGCGCGCATCGACCAGGACTGTGCCACAAAAGGGCGCAAACGGTCACTGATAAAACGGGTGAGGTCCGTTTTGGCGACAATCCAGCGCTGGGTGCGGGAACGCGCATAAACCTGACCGTAACGATGCTCGATTAAGGTCAAACACAGGGTCAAAAAATCTTGGTCAACGGTGTCTTGATAAGCGACTTTAAAAACCTGGTAGCCCCAGCGCTCCCGCTTGAAGATCATCTTTTCACCTCACGCGGGCATATTAACACAATAGTGAAACGCGAGGCGATTTAATTAACAACGCAAACCATTTTTTTTAAATGCCGGCGCCCGCTCCTTTTTCGCGTTAAGATCGCAGGCCCAAAGCAAGCAAAACACCGCTAATTCCTGGCCAACAAATCGGCCAAAACCAAACTCTCATAAAACACAAATATCACTTGCAATTCCAAACTCTAAAAAACTATCAAACAATAACAACAACACACACCTCAGAAAATCCAAATCGCCGCGTAAATCACTAATAATCCACAGCAGTTTTAACAACCAAATCTAAACCACACGGACCCATCACAAACACGAACAACTATTATTCAAATAACAACACCCTCTTCAACTTTGAGACACGTTTAGTCATTATGTTTTGCGACACTCAATCAGGCTTCAAAATACCTGTACATGACACACCTTCTAAAATATTCCTGGTAAATAAGCGCACCTTCAGGCGCGAAATGCGTGTCTCGTATCGCCTAAACGCCCCATCTCTCAAGCGACGTGATAAGAACGGCTTAACTGAGAAAATCCGAAACAACTCAAAAGCTCACAGTAAAATGGCAACCGTAACATCGTTGAAGAATTCGGATTTGTCTGTGCCAAAAGAACGGGCCTGTTTCATTAAGCGATACCCAACCGCCTCGTCAGAAGGATATGGCGTTTTTATTTAGGGAAACATCCCATCCACGCCCAAACAAACACCACCTCCCTCGAAATCATTTCTTTTCAGCCAGATAGGTTTTTCACCAATGATCCATCGGTCACAAAATCGATATACCGCCACAAAAAACGCTTGCAATGAACGCGAAAGTCCACGGATCAACGAACCACCAAAAATCAGAAACATCGACGTGTAAAACCCCTCCTCTGCCAAAAGCAAAACAAAACTTAGCCTAAGAATACGATGACATGTAACGATTGAAAACATGCCTCTCGAGTAAGCGTTTGCATGTATTACGCGCTTCCCGAATCAGAGCGTGAAACACCCAAGGGTCCGGCTCAAGTTGGGCGACGTGGATTCCTTGGTGAGTAGGTGGCTTGTTAATTTTTGGGATACTACGGACACCAAAAGGCGGGAAGAATCCACAAAGGGTCATCCAATCTTTGCGTGGGCTTCGCGACACAGGGCACGGATGCGGGCGACACAGCCCGCACTCACTTCATAGCGGGGCGCCAAATAATCCAGCATCGCCTCCGCCGCGGCGACATTCCCCACGTAACCCGGGGCAAATTGGGCAAGAAGCGCGGGGCAGTCGGGGAATCGCTGCTCGAAACGACGGTCATTGTTAAAGGGATCGCGCAAGGCGGCCGGCGCGTGGCCGCTTATTTCGATCAGGGTCAAGAGGTGGTCCAAGGCATAAACTTGAATCATTTTGAAAGCAGCCAGGCGCTCGCCGCGGCATTCCCGTGACAAACCCACCAGCAGGTTGGAAAGAATCTCACCCAGCAGCCATTGCGGCGCATGCTTGTGCTGGGGCGAACGATCCATTTTCGGGATGACCAAGGTTTCGTCAAAACCGACCCGTCGCCAGATGATGCGGCCGGGGCAAAAAGGAATGCCGGCCAACTCGTGCGGTTCAAAAACGGCGAATTCGCAAAAAACACCGTCTTCATACAGCAGTTTGCAGCCGTCGTCGGTGTTGGCGAAGGAAAAAACGACGGTCCCTAATTGGGTCAGCCAATCGAGCGAGGAAAGATAACCGGCTTTGGCGCCCGGCGCCACAATCACAAAAAAGTCGAGATCGGAATAGCGGTCCAGCCGTGCGCGTTCCCGACCGACCGATCCTAAGCCTAACAAACACAAAGCATCGGGCCGCCGCGTCAACACCTTCGCGATGGCTTGCAAGCGGTTCTCCAGCACTTCGGTATGGTCCATAACACACGCCCAATTTCGGAAAGTGACCCCTTCCCTATTATGCACGGCGAAACAAAGCTCAGGTCATTAAGATGATTCCTTTGGGTTTTGTTGTCGCGGTCCCACACCACGGCAATCATCCGGGAGCATGGCCTGATGCCTCGTCTCGGCGACCTCGCGCGGCGCGTTTGATGCGTTCCCGTAGGGCGGGTGAAACGTCCATCATGGTGTGGAAATGGTCGCGACGCAACTCAAGGAGCAGGGTCGGCGTGCGGGTCAAGACGGTGGCGCTGCGCGGCACGTCGTCCAGAAGCGCCAACTCGCCAAAAAAATCACCGGTGTCCAGGAGCATTCGTTTGAAACGGGTTTCCCCTTCGGCATAAGGCAGCACCTCAACCATTCCGTCGGCAATGATGCAAAACCGGTCCGCGGCATCACCTTTCTTAAAGATAGCCGTTTTTTCGGGAACCAGACGCGAGGTGAACAGACCACAGAGGGTTGAAAGTGCCTCCGGTTCAACGTCGGCGAACAGGTCGATCCGTGCCAAGCGTTTTTGGGTAATTTCGGCCTTGGTTCCGTCGGCGCTGATGGTAAAGCCTTGTTGCTTGTCCCATAAGCCACGGTAAAGATCGTTGCTCGCCAATAAGCTTTGGTGATTTCCGCGCGCCACAATGCGACCGGCATCCATCACGAGAATTTGTTCGTAGGCCACCACCGTTTGCAACCGGTGGGTCACGGTGAGAAGAACGGCGTCGGACACGGCTTGTTCAAGCGCGGCCATCACCTCGCGTTCGGTTTTGGGGTCGAGGGCCGAGGTGGCTTCATCTAAAACAAGCACAAAAGGCTGACGTAAGACGGCCCGCGCCACGGCCAACCGCTGTTTCTGACCGCCCGATAGACGCACCCCGGCGTCGCCAACCAAGGTAGCGTATCCCTCGGGCAAGGCGCGGATCGCGTCGTCGATACCGGCCGCCGCGGCGGCGGCCGCCACGGCGTCATCGTCGGCCGCAAGGTTACCGAGCCGAATGTTGTCGCGCACGCTCATATGGAACAAATAAGGTTCCTGGGGAACCAGACTCAAATGCTCGCGCCAGGCGCTTTTGCTGTAAGCGGCGGCGTCGTGACCGTCCAGCGCCATCACGCCGGCTAGGGGTTCCTCAAAACCCATGATCAATTTGAGCAAGGTACTTTTGCCGGAACCGCTGGCGCCCACCAAGGCGGTCCGTGTCCCCCGCCCGGCCTCAAAAGACACATCCAACAGGGTCGGTCGCTGTTGTGGATAGGCGAAAGTCACCTGGCTCAAAGACAAGGCATGATCGGGCTTCGGCAAAACCTCGAAGCGGGTTTCGGCCGGGCGATCATCGCTGTAGGCAAACAACTCGTCGACCCGTTTCATACTGCTCCCGGCTTTGACGATTTGGGGAACAGCCCCTGAAAGGTGAGAAATACCGGCAACGAGGTTCTGCAACAGCGCGGAGAAGGCAACCATGGTCCCAATGGTTAACGAACCTTTGATGACGAAAAAACCACCGAGGATCAGAATCGCGATCTGCAAAAAACTCGCGCTTTGGGAACCGGATCGGCCGACCAGGGCGTCGGCGCGGTAGGCGGCCATCGCCTTTCGGTCTAATTGATCGACTTGACCGGTGAACCGGGCCCGCATCATCGGGTTGAGATTAAATGCTTGGATCACTTCACCCGCGAAAACCTGCTCCTGAATGTTGTCGAGCAAGCGGCCTTCGGAATTTTTCCGGTCGTAATTGGCCTGATGCGCCTGTTTGGAAAAAAGTTTGGGCAATTGTAAACCGGCGAGCATACCGACCACGGTCAGCAACGCCAAACGCCAGTCCAAATAAATCAACAAACCCAAGCTGAGCAGCACATTGAGCACGGAAAACATCACCACGTGGGTGGTCTGAACCACGGCCTGTTCGATGAGCAACAAATCCGTGGAGAAACGCGCGGGAAGATCACCGCCCCGCAATTTTTGCAGACGCGCGGGCGACAAACTCATGACCAAATCGTACATGCGCTCGCGCAATTGTTGGATGATGGTTAATCCGGCACGGGCGGCGGCGGCGTCCTGACCCAAGGAGGCAAGGGCTTGCACCAACCAAAAAACAGTCATCACGCCAAACAAGGTCCACAGAAAATCCAAATCTTGATGGGCGATGCCGACATCAAAAACCGCTTGAAAAGCAAGCGGCATGGCAAGCCGAAAGGCGGTTTGGAGGATAATGGCGGCGAGAATCAAGCCGAACCAGAAGCTTTGACGACGAAAATAGGCGGCGAGCCGTTTGAAAAAAATCAACATGGGAAAATCCTATACATGATCGATTAATGAACAAGGTGCGCTGTTAACCGGCCTCAAGAAAACGCGGCCGGGGCAGGCTCATCTTAACCCGCACGACGTGAATGCCTTTGGCAAAAGAAAATCGGATGTTAAAACCTTGAAAAAGACATACCGACCCTTTCTCCCCTTGGTGGTTTGGCTTTTCACTTGAAGCACGGGCCGATATTGGTTAGAAAGGGGCACGTTTTGTTCAAGCTTCACGCGTTTTCAGGCGACCTCTCGCCGGCGCGGGTCGATCTCAGTCGCACGGTACCGCGTTGTACCGTCACCAAATCCCAAGGGAGTCCGATCATGATTCTGCAAGTACCCCAAGTCGTGTTCAAAACACGTGTTCGCAACGAAGCATTGGGTGGTCCCAACCCATTCGAATGGAAGGACCTTTCCACCGACGACATTTTTAAAGGTAAAAAAGTCGTGCTGTTCTCCTTACCCGGCGCCTTCACACCGACCTGCTCCACCTCCCACCTGCCCCGCTATGAAGAACTGTACAGCGAATTCCAAGCGCAGGGCGTCGATGCGGTGGTTTGCCTCTCGGTGAACGATGCCTTTGTCATGTACCAGTGGGGCAAAAGCCAAAACGCCGAAAACGTGTTCCTGCTGCCCGACGGCAACGGCGAGTTCACCCGCAAAATGGGAATGCTGGTCAAGAAAGAGAACCTGGGTTTCGGCGACCGTAGCTGGCGTTACGCGATGTTTGTCGACAACGGCACCATCGAAAAGATGTTCGTGGAGCCCGGTTTCGCCGACAACTTCGGCGCGGATCCCTTTGAAGTATCCGATGCCGACACCATGCTGAAATACCTGAAATCCCGCTAAGCCGCGGCGCCGCGGTCCGTGTGCTTCGGTACACGGGCCGTGGGTTAACGACGCGGTTCGGAAGCCCCAAACAGCGGGAACCGCGGCGGCTCAAAAGGGCAGCAATTTTTTTCAAAAAAACGGTTGACGCGCGCCGAGGGCTCCCCTAAAATGCGCTCTTGTTGCTGAGGTACAACACCTCACAAAACAACATTCCGGTGTAGCTCAGTTGGTAGAGCAGGTGGCTGTTAACCACCTTGTCCGCGGTTCGAGTCCGTGCACCGGAGCCACATGAAAGCCGCCTTCTTAACCGAAGGCGGCTTTCGCCATTTCTGGGCCAATGTTTTCGTCGATGACGGCCTTCAGCCTGGCAGCAGCGAACCACGATCACGAAGGTTCACGCCCAAAACTTACGACCGGAACACCAGCATGTCCCGGTCGGTTGACACCCTGAACCCTTATCGATTCGGGCAGGCCTCGAGCACGACCACATCATGCTCGGTCGTGCTCGCAAGCACCTCGGAGGGCCCGCAAAACGCGGGCTGGTCCGGGCCCTGAAAATTGGGCTCATCGTCCACGGTTGTCTCGCGATTGGTTGGGTAGGATCGAACGGTGGCAGAAACCGTCCCAAGCGCGGCTTGGCCGGCGGCATAAGCGCGGGTGGTCGCATCAAAAGAAAACCATCGGTCATTGGTACGCGCCTCGGCGGTGTGGGCATACCATTGGGTGCCGACCTGGAACAGATTGGCACGGTCCGCGTAGGCCGCGCCCAAAGCCTGCGAGGAGAAAGAACCCGACACCAACATCACGGTCTGTTTGCGGTCGCTCGCGGCCTCGGCGTCCACAAATCCGCCTTGGCCGTTGTCGGCCACCAAGAAGCCGACCCGGCGTTCGGCGGGAAAGGCAAGGGTCCAGCGCGTCAGCCGATGCACCGTGCCCGCCAAATCGCAGCTCACGGAAAAAGACCACTGCGAATCAAAGGCAACGGTCCTATCGGCGGGAAGGCCGCAAAGATCGACGCGAACACGATCACTGTCGGCCGCGCTTTGGCAAGCCACTCCAAAACCCATCCCCACGAAAGCTTCGTTTGTGAATGCAATGGGATAGGTGATCAGTTGATCGAGGTCGGGGACCGCCTCCGAGGCGGTAATCTGTTCGGGAACGGCGGTAAAAGCCGAAACCAACTGGATCAAGCGGCTCCCGCCCCGGGTGCGCGGTGACGTTTCCAGCCGCGCCTCGCGAAGGTCGACACACAGCAGCGTTGACACCGCGAAGGTGCTTGCATCGTTGGTATCAAAAGGGTTTTGTCGCGTGTGGTAGGGCAAAGTAACCTGTTGTTGCTCGTATAAGATGCCGTAATTTAAATAGGAACGACTCGCGGAAATACCAATGCTCCAGCGAACGCGGGAAAGCGGGCCGGGCGCGGTCGGTCCCTCATCGCCTAGCAGCCAAGTCCTGGAAGGTCGCTGAATCCGAAGCCAGTAACCCGACTCACCCTGAATCCAGCGGACGATGGAAAGCGTATCCGGTGGCGCGACGACGACACCACCCATCGGGGAATAGGGTTCCAGCGGCACGAAGATGGGATGGGAAAAACGCCCGAGTTCGGGACGATCTAAATCCACCAAGGTCTCGGCGAGAACCGCGCCATCCTCCAAGTGGACGTATATAAAAACGGGCGTTTCCGGGGTTGCGGTGGGAAACGCATCGGCGTCAATTAAAAAGCTCAAAACGCCGGCCTGGTCGGCATGACTCATCGCCAAGACCGACCGAAGGGTGGCATGTAACTCACCCGCGCAAACCGGCCGCGTAGCCAGAGCAAACAAAGCCGCCGTCACCAAAAGTTGCAGTATGGGTACCAAGCGCTTCATGGCCGACCTCCTTTCAATTGAGCATCTTCACAAAGGGTGTACGGCGCGATAACAGCAGGCAGCCGGTTCACGGTAGCCACCAATTCAAGCACCGAGCCGTCGGTTCGGTGCCAATCAGGTAACCGACCGTAAAAACGCCCGCTGCTCTGCGGGTTCACCAACAACACACTTTCGCCGTCTTTGATGCGGGATGCGAGGGTGCTGAAGACAAAACAATGCGCGCTGTCGTCGGTAAATTGATTGCCACGCACATCCAAACGATGGCCGGGGCCTTGAAAAAGAAAAGCCAGATTGAGAAGCGGCAAAGGATCGGTTAGATCGTTGTTGCTGAGATCCAGATCAGCCAATTCACCCAGCCCCAACAGCGGACTCAAATCGGTAAAGGCATTAAAGCCTGCCCGAAGACGCTGAAGGCGGGTTAGGCGCGCCATGCCGTCGAGCGAGGTCACCCCCAGCCCGGTAAGGTCCAACTCGGTGACCTGCAGCGCTTCGCCCTCGTCGAGGCGTTGATCGTTGTTCTGGTCGTGGGCGTCAATCACGGCCAGTTCCAAGCGCTGATCGGCAAATTCCACAAAAGAACAGGGGCGGGTTTCGAACAAGCCGGCAACGGCGATGGTTTGCTGAAAGGTTTTGTGAATGCGACAGCGTTCCGCTTGCCAAGACGCGCTGAAGGGCGGCGGAAAACTTGGCTCGACGGGCTCACCGGGCACGAACAAAGAAAGATGAGGCGCGGCGACCAAACCCGCAACCCGCTCACGCGCCACGACCCGCGCCTGGAGGTCGAGGGCGAGCACCGCGCCGATGTCCTCGTTCATGACGACCTGAGCGGTGCGGCTCACTAGGCCGTGGGTATGATCCACAAGATCCGCGGCAAAACACCAGGCGCGGGAAAAAGCGTCGTTTCCGAAAAGCGTTTCCTCGACCAGCCAGTAGGTATCGGGCACTCCGGTTTCCGAGGTGGCTGAAAGCGGAAGCCCTTGGCCGTCGACAGCCACTTGAAACCCAAAAGCCCCCTCGACGGGAAAAGCCAGCGCGAGACGGCTACCCTGACGAATCTCAGCTGAACCGCATTGCGCCGACACCCGCAATGCGGCGTCCAGGAGGATAGGGTCGGGTTGATTCACGGTATCCCGGCACATTTCGGCGAACCCCGAACGAAGCACGGTTGCTTCCATGTCGCAGCGAAAACGCGTCGGACCCTGCTGGACCTGGACGGCCGCGTTGCCGTGGATTTCCAGGTTGACCGGGTCACCGGGATCAATCTCGTCAAGCGCGGTCGCGGTGGTAACCCGTTGGCTATGTTTGAAAAAATCGGCCTGACTCAAAACCCCGCTGAGGTCACGGTTAAACGAAGGGGTGGTGGTACTGTAAAACAAATCGCCGCAAAAAAGCAGCGACACGGCCTGCTCGCGCGACGGGTCGGACGGATTAAAGGTAGGCGCCGGTAGGTTGGCACGGCCTGCCGCATAATCGCGCGCCAAGCGCGCCCACCCGGCCGCCGCCGACGCACCCAGCCACAAACGCACGGTTTCGTCTTCATTGGGCGCCCGCTGTACCTTGCCGTCGCCAATCCAAGTGCTGCTGCTCGCGGTAAAACGGATCCAGATCTGGTTCTCGCCGGCGACCCAGCGGACCACCGCGGCCGTGTCGGCAGGCGCCTGGATCAGCGCGGTTTGCGAGGACGACACCAACAGCAAGGGCAGATAGATCGGGCGAAACGCCGACCCCTCGCCCGGCCCCACCAAGGTTTCGGCCAAGGTGGCGCCGGCGCTCAAGGAAACCCGCAGGTAAAGCGGTTCCGTCGCGGAGGCATCGGCCGCGACATCAGATCGGAAATCCACCTGGAACAGCCCTAAATCCGTGGCGCGACCATGGCCGTCCAGTTCCCGGCTCTGGCGACCAATCTCAATATCGTGCGGCGTTTGGGCCAAAAGCAAGGGGCCCATCAGCACCATCCCCAAAAGCCCCAAACCAAGTCCGTGTTTTTTTCTCATGAAAGCGCCCCACTCCTTCTTGAACCATCACGCGGAACACAAAGATTCCCTTCAACAAAAACCGTCTCAACCCCGACCCGCGGGACTTCGCGCGTTATTCGTTTCTGAACACCAACGCGCAAAATCCTCTCGATTCCAGGAGAACATTGCAAGAAAAACAGCAGCCGCCGTCAGCGGAGATTTCCTTCTCCCCTCATAACAAACACCTTGTGCCATAAAAAAAGAAAGTGCTTCAACAACTACCGGAAGCAAAGATTGCACGTACGGCTGCTTTAGGGCGGGTTTCGTAGAAAAAAAGCCCAAGGTCTTTTATTGTAAAACCAACACAAAGATCTTATTGTTTCATCCACACAAAGCATGCTAGGCTTGCCCGCGATATCGAGCGCACGATCAAATCAGGACTTGGATCATCGGTAAAGGAGCGCACCCATGAGCAACGAGCACCGACTCTTATTATTTGAAGGCAACATCGTGACCCTGGCCGTCGACGCCATCGTCAATGCCGCCAACAAAAGTTTGCTCGGCGGCGGTGGGGTCGACGGCGCCATTCACCGCGCGGCAGGCCGGCAACTGCTGGACGAATGTCGCGATCTCAACGGCTGCAGGGTGGGCCAGGCCAAAATCACGGCCGGCTACAAACTGCCGGCCAAACACGTAATCCACACGGTTGGTCCTATTTGGTCCGGCGGCAACAGCAAAGAACCCGAAAAGTTGGGTGACTGCTACCGCAACAGCTTGGCGATTGCCCGCGACATGGGTTTAAAAACCATCGCCTTTTCCGCGATCAGCACGGGTGTGTACCGCTTCCCCGGCCTTAAAGCGGCGGAGATCGCTTTGACGGAATCATTTAACCATGTATCCACTTACGATCACCCGGCCCAAGTAATCTTCGTTTGCTTCGACGCCAAAACGCGGGCCTATTACGAAGAAGCCTGGACCAAAATCCACCCCAACGCCGATCCCCTTGCCGACTTTCAAAAACCATAAAGTTGGCCGTATTGTTTCGGTGCTGTAAAGCCCGTTAGATGTTCACCAACAACCAGAAGTGAAAGGCGATGATCGCCACACGGAGTAACCCGCTTAACAACACCCAGACGGCACCTGGCTGCGGATGCTCCTTGTGAATACGCCAAGCCTCTTTTGCGTTGAGCAGGGAAACAAGAGCCACAAACGGAATCACCACGGGCAACAAAAACACCCAACTGTTGCGGCGACGACGCCGAAATTCTTTGGCCCGCGGTTCTCACAAGGAATTCTGCTACGAAGCCGAAACCCATGCGATTACTTCGCTTACTCGGTCGAGCCACCTTCGCCGTAGCGCTGCTACGCCTGTGCCGTCTCTCGGTCGTAATCTTCGTACTCACAAGGCTTTCTGCTTCTCGCGACGAATCCTTGTGAGAACCGCGGGCTAGCCGCAAGATAAGCCTCTTCCGCGGGATCCACTTCCTCTCCCTCGACAGCGGCATCTTTGGCATCGGCAAGAATCCCCAGTAAATCGTCGTGCGCCTTTTGGGCATGAATTGCCGGCACCGCAATTTGGACGGGTCCAAACGCGGGTACGCTGCCCATACCGGTAAAGCCGGCACCCAAGCTATTGGCGGTATCCAGCGGATTCATGGTGAAAGGAATCTCGTTTTTGTTCAAATATTCTTCGATAAGGGTTCGCTCAGCAGCATCATGACTCACCAAAATCGGGACGGGTCCACCGCCATCAACCACATCCTACTCCGACTGGTGTCGGGGCGCCTGATAGGGATTCTCATTCATGGGTCAAACTCCTCCGCGGAAATCAAGGGGCGCACAGGACGCCCCTTTCTTATCGACGCGCAATTGCAGCAAAAAACCAAGCGGAAAAAACCGATGCGGTGTAGGGAAACCGTGGGTTAACGCAACAACTCCACCATGCGTTGGTTTTCCAAGGTGCGGGCGATGTCAAGCGGGGTGAACCCGGCCGAATTGCGCAGGGAAGGGTCGGCACCGTGGTTTAACAACAAAGTCGCAAACACCTTATTACCGTACATCGCGGCCATGTAAAGCGGAGTTTCACCACTTTCGGTCGCGATGTTCACATCGGCGCCCAGACCCAAAAGGAATTGGGCCGCCGCCAGAGCCTGTTCCCGCTGTTCCATTATTTTTAAGCCACGCGCCCGAACCAAGGGCGTGTACTGCTTGGGAACAGCCCGGAAACTGGACAGGTTGAGCAACAGGATCAGGGCCGGGGTTCCCAGATTGTCGCGACTGTTCAGCTCGGCGCCGTTGTCCAGCGCGGATTCCATCGCTTGCAGGTCCAACTGATACACCGCTTCAATAAAACCTTGGTTGAGGTCTGTTTGATCGCCGTTTTTGGTGACCTGAATCTGACGAACCTCGGTACGCATGGTGAGTTTGTCCTGGCCGGCCAGTTGGGCGGTTAAACTTTCGGCGAAGCGGCGCACGCCCGGGTCGCCATGGTTGAGATAGCGGGCGATTAGGTCGCTTTTGTCGTCGCGTTCACTGGTTGACCACGCGAGCATGATGTCGCGGTGGACGTCGGGGTTGGCGTGATCGAACAGGTCGGCGAACCAGGTGGTCGACGCGGGCAAAGCCACCAAATCCAGGTGCAGCAGCAGGTGGGATAGTTGAGAATCGTCGCGATAGGCGCGCACCAATCGACCCAACATCTTTTCATGGGGCGCCTGATCGAACTGAGACAAACGATTCACGGCGATTTTGCGGACCGCGGCGGGCCGTTCGGGATCAAGCAGCACCAAAGTGTACCGCTCAAACAGTGGGCCGGTGGTTTGCGACAAAGCGTTGGCGAAAAAAACCCAGTCCTGTTCTCGCCAGGTTGCGGTAATGCGGAAGAACCGTTGGTCCAGGTAGTCGAAGTGAAAGACCGTAAGCAGTTGAATCAGAGCGCCGCGACACACGCCCTCGGCCCGGCCCAATGCCTTAACCAAATGCCGGGGCGAGCCGGGCGCACGACGGTATTCGTCCATGGCACGGTTTCCAAACAGGACAATGCCGCCACCTGTTTCACCGTGGCGGGATTTTTCGATGTCACAAACGCGCGCCAAAACATCATCCTCGTGAGCGGTTACGGCCCGTTTCTGACAGGCCGCGGTGGCAAGAAGCAATAAAAGACAAGGGACAAAGATTTTTTTCACGGCTCACCTCTACACATGTAGATTTTTTACCACATCTGTCGCGTCCATGCCGGCCGACCCAGGGAAAAAACCGAAAGCAGCGCCTCGTTCCAGTTATTTATTTACCTGTTTTTTATACTTTATTACCAAATTTTAAACACAAACAACTCACTTCGATTTTCATCAAAGGTTTACCAAAAAGTGATGTCTGATTGGATGGTTGCTGCCTGCCGAAATGCGACGCCAACCAAAAAAACCCCGAGCGAACAGCGGTCTCGGGGTTTTTGGAAGGCAGCAAAACTTAGCGTGGGTCACAGCGCCTCGTGGCGGTGGACGCGAAAAACATTGCTGCCGTAGGCAAAACGCCATACCTCATTGCCTTCCGCATCGACCTCGAAAAAGACACCGGCGGGACCGTCGGTGATCAAGGTGTTGCCGTTGGAGAGGCGCTGCGCGCCGGATATGAATGAGGCGTAAAAGGCTTCACGGGGCGAGCCGGTGTAGGACCAAACCGGGGCGCGCGGACCAAAGGCGCGGGTGATGGGGGTGATGTAACTGCCGTCGGGGCGCATGGCCGGGGTAAACTCGTCAACACTGGAGTAATCGCCGTCGGGACGACCGTCGCCGTTGTTAAAAACCAAGATGTTGCCGGCACCGGGATAACCCTCGGGAATCCACTTGGCGTCGTGTTGCACGAACAGAATCTGATCATCGACGGTACCACGCCCATAGGCGGCGGGGTTCCCCCAGCGGTAGAGTAAATCACCACCGTGGCCGTAACGACCACCACTACCGGTCGCCGCTTCTTCCGTGGTGGTGCCGTGGTCAATCACCCACAGCTCACTGAAATTACGCACGCTGACCAAAATTTGATCCAAGTCCGCGTTGTAGTCAATCCCGTTGCTATGGTTCCAATCCGCCTGATCGGTGCGGCCGGACCCCAGGTAATTCACATCAATGCGACGCGGGTTGTCGGCGGGATTGCCGAAATTGGGGCGGCGTTCCGCCACATCCTGCACGAGGTGGTCCCACACCCGCCAACGCCACACAATCTCACCGCCGCTTCCATTGCGGGCAACTTCAATAATGGTATCGGCCCAAATTTCACCGGCACCCAGGTTGGCGCGGGTACGGCCGGCGGCCAGCGCTTCTTCCTCGCTAATTAACTCCCAGGCAATCATTAAAATATTGCCGTTGGGCATGACCTCAATATCGTGGTGCAAGAGCCCGACAAACTCGGTCAATTCGAAGGACCAAACCACCTCGCCTTCCGGGGTGATTTCTTCGACGATCCCGCCGGCACCACCACCGTCAAAATAGGGGTCGTTGATTTTGCCGGCGCGCAAGATGTTGCCGTTGTCCAAAAGGTAGGCAATCAAACCGGCGCGGTAGGCGCTCTCCCAGGTTTGAACAATGTTGCCGTCATTGTCCATCAGGTAGGTGGTGGTTTCACTGTTGGGCGAAAAAAGGTTCAGGCCGGGCGCGGGTTCAGCCGCGAATGCAGGGATCAAAAACAAGCAAGCAACAAAAAAGGAACGAAGGTTCATGTTGGTATCCTCGGTAAGTGAAAATCGAAAACGAAACGGGGAAAAACCATCCGCTTCGTTGCAGGCTGACCGAGACAGTCGCGGCTTGGTTTATCGGTAACGCCGCAAAGGTAACCCATTTCACCAACCCCGAAATCACCTGTTAGATCACACGGCTTGCCGGCTCACGGATGATTTTTCGAGTATGAAAATGGGAGGGATCGCCAGAAGCCCACGGTCATGCATTTTTTTGCACCCCGCAAGCGGCAAAAGCCGCCCGATCTTACAGCCGTTTTGCCACATTCTCTTAACCCCCTCTATTTAATTCACTTAAAAAATGGCACACGATCTGCAAAAAGGGCTGGTGTTCGACCAATCACACCCTTCGACGGCGCACCTTCATGCAGGCCTCTAAGGCAACGCGCTTATAACCAAGGGCTTACAATGATCGGCTCGATCCCTTAATCCCTATTCATCACTTCGTCCTTTTGATACCCGCGGCCGTTTGCCTCAATCCATCGCAACAAACCCGGTATCACCGACATCCACGCCGCTACCAAAGCGCGTCCCGACACGACGGTTCAGCGTCCCGGCCAAGGTGTGTCCACTTCCCGACCCGCCTGTTCGCTTTCCGCCCAACCGATTCGTGACCCTAGCCGAATGCATCGGCATGGCACCGGTCTGCCCAGAAATGGGTAAACCGAGCCCCAGCACCCTTGTCTTCGTCTCAGGCCGCTGCTTTCCATCTCGATTGAACCCTATGGTTCTCATGCGGTTATCTTTTCATTCTGCGAGGTACTTGTGAATCACGCCACCCAAAACCTGCCGGTTTTTACCGCCCTCTTCCTGGCGGCCCTGTCCTTCTCAGCCCATGCCCAAATCAACAGCGACGATTGCAACGAAGTCACGGTGACTTACCATGAGGACGGTTTCAACCCCGACGATTTCCTCCGGCCCGACGCCGGGGTAGTCCTCGGCGACACGGTCCGCCTCAACACCGACCAAGAACTGAACACGGACGAACTGCTGCTCGGCCTCGACCAACCGTTTTTGGTTGATTTCCTCTCCGAGGGCGCGGGCGCCAACCACATGTTCGGTTTCTTTTTCCTCGACATCGACACCAACAAAGACGGTTTACCCGATTTCTTTCAGGTGGGTGACAACGACGATCTCGACGGCGACGGCATCCCCAACATCGACGATCTCGACGACGACAACGACGGCATCCCCGACGCAAGCGACCGCCAACCCAACAACGTTACGTCCGCGCCGGCCACGCTGTTTCGCAACGGCACGGTGGCCGCGGCGGCGGGCATCCACCCCGGCGATTACTGGCAGTTCGTTCCCAACAGCGTTCGCACGTCCGGTCCTTACGCGGGCACCTACGAACACCCCGGCGCGTACCTGTACGTGGACAACCACGGTCCGAACCAACTCAATGTACCCAACGGCGTGCCCGACATGCTGGAACGCGAGGATCGCCAAGATTTCGAAGGCAAGATCCCCCCTTACGTGATCGACCGCGGCTACAACGGCAGCAACGTGGCGGGCGGTCATCAACTGGGTTTCCTCGGGCATTTTGATTACGCGGGCACCCCGGCCGACAGCATCGGTGGTTTGTCCCACTGGACCGGTGCGACGATTTTCTACCTTGCCGACGATGATCCCGGATCCGGTGTGAACGGCCACTACAGCACGCACACCCCCTACGCTGACAAAAACATCGCCGACCAATCCGGAATCACCAACGCGGAACTGGATTACCACCTGTACGGCAGCCCCAACTTCGAAGATTCGACCGCACCCGACCTGCTGCGCAATCCCGACGGCACGCCCCGCGAGGCACCCAACGGCGACGAATACTGGAAATTCCGCTGGTACGAAAGCAATGTGTCCGGTGCCCGCGAACTGGTATTTTTCCTGACGGTTTTTTATTACGAGGAGGATCGCACCAACAACGACGACGTCAATACCTACTATTCGAAATCCGCGTTTAACCCCGATCCAGTTGACATGAACAACATCGCCTGTTGCCACGACGCCGACGATCCCAACCCCGAGCACAACACCACCGGCGACGCCTACGCGGGCACCGCCACCCAAAACTGGTACCCCGATTATCAGAGCGAAGACGGTCACAACGCGATTGCGGCGGCTGAATTCGGCGGGTCGACGGTTTGGTCCGACATTGCGACCGCGCCCGGCAACGGTGCGCCCCCGCAAGCCCATAACCCCGCCAACCAAGCCTGGGTCGACACCTGGGGCAACTACGACCAAAATCGCGTCAATCTCCAGTATCGCGCCCTACGCGATTGGTTCAGCGAAGCCGATATCGACGCCAACACGGTCATCAATGAACGCTACCGAATCAACATGGACGCGGAAAACGACAGTTCGGTGATCCGCGCGGTGAACGGACGCATGGTTCACCTGATGGTGGGCGCACCCGAAAGCAGTCGCGACGCCTGGCTGCTGGGCTGGGAGGACTTGTTCGGCGGCGGTGACCGCGACTACGAAGACGTGGTTTTTTACGTCAAACGCGAGGCGGGCGGCATTTTGCAATCCCACAACGTGGCCCGTGAGGCGGCCGAACGTTTTGACGATTTCACCATTACCCAGGTCAGTTTCGATTTTGTCGACAACTTCACCAGCGGCAACTGGGGTATTGAAGGGCGCTACATCACCTATTCCTACAGCTACGACGGCGACCACTGGATCCCCTTGCTCGGCACCGAGACGCCGGGCAACGAACACAATCCCGAAATCGACCGTTTCCGCCCGAATTCCGGCGGCGCAACCGATGACGACGGCACCCGCGTGCGGCGAACCCTTACGCTAACCATTCCGGTCCGCACCACCGAGGTGTACTGGCGGGTGGAAATGGCGACGGACAACGTCGACCTCTTTTCACCGGTTGTCTTCGAGGCCGAGGTGGGTTACCAAACCCTGCCCCACGATTTCTTTTACAACGCGGCGGTGATCTCCAGTTCCAACATGCGTTACGTGCCCGCGGCGGAAACGCCGTCCTACGATTGGGACGACCGCTTCCGCAACCGCGGCCACCTCTACGCGCAGCGCTGGTTCCTACACGGGCCGACCCCCACGCCGACCAGCTACACGGTCAACCCGGAATCGGCACCGGAGGCAGCGCCCAGCGATCCCCACATTCTTTGGGACGCGGGTATTGTGATGCGCGACCGGCTGGGAGTTCACGAACGCACCATCTACACCGGCCTGCCCAACGAAGGCGACGTCCCCTTCAGCAACAACCTAACCCGCTACGGGCTCGCCCGCGACAACACCGAGGCCGCGATCATCAACGCCTATGACTTTAATGACACCCGCATCGACGGTTTCTGGATCCACAATTTCCACGATCCAGCAGCCGATACACCCGACCACGCCTCGGCCGGTCTGTGGTTGCAGAACTGGTTGCACGGCTTCGGCGACCCGGTTGTTTCCGGCGGCAGCTTGGCGGCGGACGGCCCCACCCGCGAATGGGTGTTGGGCGGCATCAACCGCTCGGCGGTCGACGTGGTGCGCGCCCCCGGCATTCCCGCTTGGATGAACGGCAACGCGGTGCCGGCGGCCACGAAGCGCAGCTATTTCGAGTTCATGACCGACAGCGAACGCGCGAGCGAGCGCACCCGCTTGCTGGTCGGTTCCGAATCGGGTTTGGTCCACTGCATTGACGCGGGCGCATGGCGCCCCACGGTCTCAGCCACCGGCGACGCGCCCAGCGACGGCCACTACGCCGACGACGACTTCGGAACCGGTCGGGAACGATGGGCTTATTTGCCGGGGCACCTGTTGGACGATTTGAAGCACAATGTGGCGCGGGACAGTGACGTGACCGCCATGGTCGACGCCACCGTACATAGCCGCATCATTTACGACGGCGCCAACTGGCGCCGGATCGCCGTGATCGTACAGGGCTATCGCGCGGGTCGCGACAACGGCCCGAACGGCGACCGCACCGGCAACATCGTTACCGCCCTGGACATCACCGACCTCGACAACGAACCCATCCCGCTCTGGCAACGGCGCGAGGACGAGATGCAAGACATCGTGATGATTCCCAGCATCGGCTGGGTTGAAACCAGTGACGACGACCGCGTCTGGGCCGTGGCTTATTCCTCGGGGGCCACCCCGGTCACCGGCAGCGCGCCCTCCTTCCGCGTGCTCAACATCGCCACCGGTGCCGATTTGGGCCTGTCTCAGAGCGTGGGGTCAAGCAGCGGCAACCACGTGATGCTCGGCTCCCCGGCGATGCTGGACACGGACAAGAACGGGTTCATCGACCACTTGGCCGGCGCCACTTCCGAGGGCTTGTTGTGGATCAAACCCACCAAGGGAACGGCGCCCCTGGCGACCCAAGCCGTGGCCGGCGCACGGTTCTTCCACACCCCTAACGCGCGCGCCAACGGGTCGATCATCCAACTCTTCATCGCGAGCAGCGACTCCCCTTTTGTTTACGATGAAGATCAGTACGGCAGCACCAACTTCGTCAATCACGTCTTCAGCTACCAATTCGATACGGAAGCGGGCACCTTCGACGCCATGGGATCCAACGCCCTGCCCCCGCGCCACAAGGTATTCGGCCGGCCGGCGTTGGTCGGCAACCGTTTGATCGTGGGTACGGCTACCGGCGACACCACCAGCATTTGCGATTTCGACCGCGCCGACCCCGGCGACTTGTTTAATTTCGCCGCATCGCGAATCGGCGAGAACGACGCGGTGGTGGAAACCGTGGCCGACCTGAGCGCCCCCATTGTGGGTGCACTCATTGTGCGCGACGGCGCCTTGGAAGTTCACAGCAACATGCAATCCTCATCCCACGATGTGGACGACCCTGTCGCGGCGCTTAAACCACCGGCCCGCCCCGGTCAATCGCGGGTCATGAGCCTGAGCGGCGCCTCGGTGTTCGGCGTCCTCGGCTGGGAAGACCTGTTCCTAGGCCGAATCAGCCGACTGTTCCCGACACCCGCTTCAACCCCTTGACCCGCGTTTCTCACCAAGGATTCGTCGCAGAATTCCTTGTGTGAAATGCAGGTTCACCCAAACACGCCCATACCCAGGCCCCACCGGCCAAGCCCGTCAGGGCACTCCTCTGCCCGATCACCCCATGGTGGTCGGGCTTTTTTTAGGGTGGCTATGCGGGCCGGCGGCGGTTTTGCCGGCGATGTTGTAGAAGTCCGCGGCGGATGATGCCGTCCTTTCATCCTTTTTCAAGATGTTAGGCAGTGCATGCCGGCGCTTTCCCCGCGGTCTTTTTTTAACGGGGCCACGTCGCGAAACATGCCGTCACCTCGTTGGTCTGCTTTGGTTCGTCGAGACCATCAAACCCGGGTACACGAAATTCCCGCTTACGAAAGCGACGCCCTACCCTGATCAAAGAAAAGGTATTCAACCTCGCCTTTGTCGTTGGCGTGGATGTTGGCCAAGCCGTTTCCGTGGCACTCATCCAGTAATTTTTTGACTTCTTGGGACGGCATGTTGAGGTGCATGGTGGCCAAGGCAACCGTCAGCCTTCCGCCGTTATCGTGGGCCAGCCGCAACAAACGCCGCTCCATGACTTCACCCGAATTCTGTTTCATTCGTTTGCGCGAGGCCATGATCATCAAGCTGCCACCCACCATGGGGGCAATCCCGAACAGCGAAATCATGATCACGTTTTCGATGACTTTATCCGCCTTCTCCGGGTCATTCAGCGCAATCACCCCGCCGAGCGTGAGGAGCGATCCAAAACCAAACATGGCGACGCCGACCAGGATCAGCAACACATTGACTGCTTTCACAACGATCACCTGTATTTTGGGTAGTTAACCTGATTATACCCGATGCCGAGGTGAAACCCAGAATCAATCCACCGCCGAGCAGATCCGACAACAGTACCCCCTATCATAAGCATCTTATTCCATACAGGTTAACGCCAAAAAAAACGACAACGAGAGAAGCCCGAAGATTCCTAAGTTAGACCTACCAAACACAAAAAGCGGCATCCCACGGGGGAACACCGCTTCTTGGTTCTTTACCATCTCTTACTATGGGAATTCGCTAATTAGCGCCTGAAGGTCGAAAACCGAACCGCCTGAGGCGATAGGGTTGAAGGTGTCACCCCAACCTTCGCGGAAAACGCCCGCCCCGAAAATCCGCGCACCGCTCAGGTGGACCTCACTTTCGAAGGTTCGCCACAATTGGGCGCTGAAGCGAAAGGAATCACCACCCAGGTTGAAGACCTGAGCCATGCGGCTGTGGACGAAACCGTTGACTTCTTGGAACACCACCTCGGCTTCGCCGACGGTGTGGTAACCGCCCAGGTGATCGAAGGCGACACCGCGGTTTTCGATGCGCGTTTTGAGGGTACCCCGCTGAGCTTCCGCGTAACCGTTGGCGAACACGTGATGGGCCGCGGCCTCCAGAAAAAGTTGACGTTGCGCCTCAGCGCCGCCGGCGTGGTAGATGATTTTGCCCATCGCCAACGTAGAACCGGAAACGTTGCCAAAGGCGCCCCAACTGCCAAAGGCCGGAAAATCGTCTTGGCCGATGAGCGCGCGGGCATCCCAAGCGCCGTTGTGGTTTCGACCGTCGATGATGATGGTGCGGCGCCGTTCCGAGGCCGGCAACGCGGCCAGGTTGTTGGCAAAATTTTAATCAAAGCCGCGTCGGTTGCTGTCTCTGCTTATGTAGTGAACGCCCGCGCCGGGCCGACGGTTAAACACATGAACCTGGATGTCCCAACCGTCGGCAGCCCAATTAATTCCAACGCTTGTAAGCGAGGGTGCGCACCGAGGCGATTTGGCCGGCGGCAACCGTCAAGGTAACCGGGTTGGTCACGCGCTCGGGCGTGGTGAGACGCAGCACGGGTTGCGCGGCGAGGCCGGGAAGGATCAAAGAAAAATACAACAAGAAACGAAGACAAGACATGTTGGTAGGCATTCCTTGGGAATCGGGATAAAGCGGAAAAAAGGTGCGCGTGTCTCGTGGGCGAAAAAATCAAAAAACACAATCATGATGGGGCCCGGCAGGCGCGGTTAAGAAAAACAAACCGCGATGGACCGGATTCTGACACATACGTCATCTTTCACCAGGAAAAAAATCAACCTTCATTGCGAATGGTGAAATGATTTTTTCACCATAATCATTTTTTTCTTCTATCAAAAAGAGAACCTCATAAAAGTTGAGAGATTGTTTGTGAGTCCCATCTTTTTTCAATCCACTCAAATCGCTCAATTAAATAGGTTTAACTCTGTTTTTGGAATACAAGCCAAACGACCTCAATGGCGGCTTAGTTCACAAAACCAAAAAGAATGCTTGAAAAATGAAGCGGACCGCCAGATAATACGCCACTGATATATCAATTCAATCTCACGCTCCTGCTCCACCAACTTCCCCAGGAGAACTAAAATGCACCTTTCCGCTTTTGTCGTTTTACTCATATCGCCGTTTTCTCTTTTTTCATCGATTCCGCCGCACCCCGCGCCCCAAACCCAACACCATGCCTGTGCCGTCAAACAACCCACACCGAGCGCGAAACACCACAGCCCCGCGTCCTTTGCACCCCTCCCCCACCAAGTGGGCCCCGTGCGCAAAGGTGAGCTACCCTGTTCCCGTTCCGATTGGGCAGAACTGGAACCGGCCGCGGCCGCCGCGGCCATTGCGACCGCCGACGACAGTTGCCTTTATCCCCTGTGGACCTTCGACAATGATTTATTGGCGGCGGCGGCACCCGCGCGGATCACCGCCGTGCTCGACCTCATCGAAACCCATACGGCCGACCTGAGCAACCGCAGCGCGGAAATTCAAAAACTGCTCTATTTTCTTCAAATCGGCTTTTACCACGAATGGTATCAAGCAGCCCTCGAATACGACGACACACTGACCGCCCGCGCCGGCCAGGTCGTCGCCGCCGTGGGACTGCAGCCCGGATTTATCGCCGAATCAAGCGCGCTCACCAACCTGCGCTACCAATGGTCGATCACCATCGACAGCACCAACGGCAGCGTGCGCTGCCACGATGTTTTGTTCCAACTCATCGACCGTTTCCACCGCAATCCCGAACTTGCAAGTGACTGGTACGAACGCAGCGCGGCCTTTAACCTGTTTTTCACCCTGTCGCGCCAAATCACCATGGCCGCCGGGCCCAACAGTCCCTGGAACAACTTGATCACAGCCGAACAGTTGGCTCTGGTCGAAGCGGTCGCCACCACCACCACCTACAACGAAAACACCGAAGCCTTCATTAACAACGCCATTTACGCGCTCGGCAATTTCAGCAACCTCGACGAAACGACCGCCACGGCGGCCCACGCCGCGATTACCAACGCCTACCAAACCCAAGCGCGTTACAGCGGCCCCTGGTTCCGCGCGCTGCAGGACATCGACACCTACTACAACGGGCGCCTCGGCGACGGTACCCAACTCGACATGGACGCGGTCCGCGCCGAGGCCAAAAACTTCGCTTTACCCAACCGCTTCGTCTACGACGACGGTCGCCTGATTTTCGAAACCGCCGTCAGCCGCGCCCAGGCCGACGCGCTTTACGACGCCATGCAGGAAGTTGAAGCCCAATTTTTCCGCAAAACCACCTTCCTCGATCCCACGCCCGGCGACCCCAACGACATCCTGACCCTGGTCATTTACGGCAGCCCCGCCGACTACCAAACCTTCCAGCCCTTCCTCAACAACCTCAGCACGGATAACGGCGGCATTTACATCGAAAGCTGGAGCACCCTTTTCACCTACGACCGCACCCCCGCCGACAGCTACCTCTCCTTGGAAGAGCTGCTGCGCCACGAATACGTGCATTACCTGGACGGCCGCTACGTGGTCGTGCCCAGCTTCGGCGAAGGCGAC
The DNA here is from genome assembly GCF_017377855.1 of Acanthopleuribacter pedis. GTDB lineage: Bacteria > Acidobacteriota > Holophagae > Acanthopleuribacterales > Acanthopleuribacteraceae > Acanthopleuribacter > Acanthopleuribacter pedis. The sequence continues at coordinate 336,592 of NZ_JAFREP010000002.1, read as the reverse complement.
ATGTACCAGAGCAGCCGCCTCGATTGGTACGCGGAAGGTCTGGCTGAGTTTTTGGCAGGATCACGTCGCACCGACGGTGTTCTGCCACGCCGCATCTACGTCGACATCATCTCCCGCGACGAGGAACGCATGACCGTCGCGCAAATCGTGAACGCAAGCTACAGCGGCGGCTGGAAGTTTTACCGCTACGGCGGCCTGCTCTACAACTACCTCGACGAACACCAACCCGCGCTGATGATGGACTTGTTCAATCGCGTGCGCGGCAACGACGCGACCGAGGTCGACGCACTTTACAGCGCCATGGCGGCCGACAGCGCCCTACAGCAGGGCTACAGCGAATACCTCGACCGCATGGTCGCGGGCCTCACGGATAACAGCGTGGTTTTCGCCGAGGATATTCCCACCTCACGGGTACCGGCCGACCTGCCCTACGGCAACGAAACCCAATTAGAAACCTTCCTCAGCAGCAACCTTCCCGGCGCCTACCAATCCTTCACCACCTGGCCAGGTCGCTATCAAGCGGTGTTTGAATTAACCGTTGCCGCGAGCGGCACGGAGAGCGCGCAACGTCGGGCCTTGGCAACCCAACTCGACACCTACCTGGGTAACATCGAGGACCAAGGTCCCAACTACCGCATCGCGGCAGCTTGGTTCGGTAACCTCACCCAAGTGGAAAACGAGGTACGCGCCACCTGTTTGATTGAAGGCCCTTACTTGTCCTTGGACCAAGCCCCCGCGCCGACCATCACACCACGTGTGGCCGCCCAGGGTTTAAACCGGCTGAACTTCTCGGCACAGGTCGCCAACGTAGCCGGCTGGTCGTGGGACTGGCGCCTGCTGCCCGATGAGGTGCCGATGGGCGGCGGTCAAACCGACATGACCTTCGACATCTTTACGGAAACCACACGCATCGCGGTGGCGGTCAGCGACACGGAAACCGAGGTGCGACGCGCCGAAGCCTTGGTGCTGGTCGCGGACGACAGCCGTTTCAGCGACCTCAACGGCGACGGCTGTAACACCGCGGCGGATTTGCGTTTTGCGCTAAGCGCGTGGCGTGGCACGGACCTCGACGCGGACGGCGACCAACGCACCACGGTCCTTGATCTGTTCTACATCAATACCGACCTTGAGAACTGCCGTTAACGCTTGACTCGTTCCTCTGCGACCAAGGAACTTTGGCCGACAATGCGTGGGAATCGCGCGTTGTCGGCCCTTTTTCATAGGCATCCAGCACACCCCCGGCCGAGGCCAAAACCTTGCCGCGGTTCCATCAGCGTGAGGATTCAGTGCTCACCCGCATTGCCAACTACCTAAAGAAGCGCGGTAATTTTCGCGAAACCACTGAGAAAGATGATCTTGGTAATGGGAAGCAGCCTGATCTCGGGAGAACCCTGTCGCTGCTTGAGCGAAGGCGGCAAGAAACACCCCGCGGCAAGTTAACCTCGGTCTCTCGCCGACCTCAATCCCAACAGCATTGCCCCCTCAAAAGCCTTTCACATAAAGAAGGTTTTTGAGGAGAAAACCCACCCCCGCTGAACGCGGTTGTTGCATCGGCCGATCAGCCGGAATCTGCCCGGATCTAACAAAAACGGTGGAACCTCAGATTCCCCATGCAATCAAACCCAATACACACTTTTAGGACTGCACCGACCGGCAAAATGCGCAGGGCCGGCGAGTACTGACCCGCGCGACCCCGGCCCACTTTTTCAAGCCTAATCGCCCCAAAGCTTTAGCAAAAACCCCGCGCTTCAGCGCCGTTAGGGTAGGAACGCGGCGATCACAACGATCATCGCGCGGGAGCGTCCCTCGAGCGCATGGTGGGTTAAGGCCGGTCCGCGATTTTTTCGAGCAGTCGGCGCAAGGTGGCCCGCTCTTCCTCGTCCAACGCCCCCAGCATGGCTTCCTGGGCGGCGACGTGGCTCGCCACCAAACGGTCGGCGAGTGCAAAACCTTCCTCGGTCAACACAATGCGCAACCCACGCCGATCACCCGGATCACTGCGCCGTTCGATCAGCCCCTTTTTTTCCAAGCGATCCAACCGGTTGGTCATGGCCGAGGTGGACAACATGATTTCTTTTGCCAAACCCGAGGGCGACAAAGCCCGACCTTTGCCCTGACGGCGCAAGGTCAACAGCACATCAAACCCCGGACGATCCAAACCCGCCGGGCTGATGTTGGCCAATAGGCCCTGGCGCAAACGTTCATAGGCGCGCCAAACGGCACCGCAGACGGCCATGGGCGCGGGATCCAGGTCGGGCCGCTCGCGGCGCCACTGCGCGAGCAACGCGTCGAGGGGCACGCCGGCCGGGTTCGATGATTTTTTTCCTTGACTCATGGAAAACTCCAATATAGATTACGTCACATCAAATAGTTTGATATCAAACTATTTGATGTGACGTAATCCGTCTCTTGCTTTTCCCAGCATACCGCAAACACACCAGGAGTGCCCATGTCTGATTTACGCCGTCCCAATTTTCCGATTGAACCGTTGATCCTCAACCGTTGGTCGCCCCGCGCTTTTGTCCCACAATCCATGCCCTACAACGACCTCGCGACCATGTTTGAGGCGGCCCGCTGGGCACCCTCGGCCTACAACCAACAACCGTGGCGCTTTCATTACGCCTTGCGCGACGACGCCAACTGGCTCAGCTTCCTCGACCTGCTCGATCCCTTTAACCGCGGCTGGGCGCAGCATGCCTCGGCCCTGGTATTCGTTTTTTCGGCACGCTCCAGCCGCGGCCGCGACGACAAGGTACGCGCCATTCCGAGCCACAGCTTCGATACCGGCGCGGCCTGCACCTTGTTTTCACTCCAAGCAACCGCGCTCGGTTACCACGCCCACACGGTCGCCGGGCTTGATTACGAGGCCGCCCGCCAACAACTGGCCGTCCCCCAGAACATGGCGGTTGAGGTCGCCATCGCCGTGGGCCGTCGCGCCAACCCCGAAACCTTACCCACGGAACTGCAACAACGCGAGCGCCCCAGTACCCGCCTGCCCCTCAGCGAACGTTTTTTTGCCGGCCCCTTCGCCGGCGAGCCCCAAACCCAAAGGGAGCTTCCCCAATGATTCATATAATAATGTATGCAAAAAACCGTGCCGGTACGGCGCCCCTGTTTCTGCTTTTCACGACGGGCGCCTTACTCGGCGCCAACTTCCCACTCGGCAAAGTGGCCGCCACCCACGGCTTCAGTCCCCTGGCTTGGGCCTGGGTGGTTTCCATGGGCGCGGTCCTGTTCCTCGGCCTCACCCGTTTAGCCAGTGGCCGACCAACACGACTCAGGCGCGACCATGTGCGTTTCGTGGTGGTGTCCGGCGTGCTTTCCTTCGTTTTACCCAATCTGCTGCTTTTTAGTGTGATCCCCCACATCGGCGCCGGTTTCAGCGGCCTGATGTTCGCGCTTTCGCCGGTGTTTACGACGGTGCTCAGCGTCGCGGTCGGCTGGGAACGGATCAGCAAATTGGGTTTGGTCGCGGTGGCGCTCGGCCTGATCGGCGCGGCGCTGGTTTCTTGGTTCCGCGCGAGCGACCTGCACGGGCCGTCACCCGGTTGGCTGGCGGCGGCCCTGGCGATCCCGGTCATCTTAGCGGTGGGGAATGTCTACCGCAGTTGGGATTGGCCCGCCGGCGCGGAACCAGACCAACTGGCCCTGTGGAGCCAAATCCTCGCGGCCGTTTTGTTCACCACCTTGTTACTTGCCGATGGACAAACCCAAAACACCGTGTTGTTCGCCGCCCACCCCGTGCCGGTCCTGATGCAAGCAGCGGCGGCGGGCCTGATGTTTCCCCTGCTGTTCCGTTTACAGCAAGTCGGCGGCCCCATCCTGCTCAGTCAAATCGGCTACGTGGCGGCGGGCGTCGGTTTGGTCCTGGCGACGGTCGTGCTTGGCGAACGCTACCCGGCCCCCATCTGGATCGGTGCGGCCCTACTTGCTTTCGGATTAGCGCTGACCACGCTGGAACGCACCAAGCTGCCAGTGCGCTTGCGCAAGGCGGTTTGGCATAAAACGGCCTCAATCCGTTGTTTAAGCTAAAGTGAGCAATTCTTGGCGGCGGCCTCGCGCAACCTGCCGGGCTACAACGTGCATTTTTGCAGGCCGTTGCAGCCCAGGTTGGGTGTTGTGGATTTGATTGCAAGGGGTAACCTCAGGTTCCACCGTTTTTGTCAGATCCGGGCAGGCTGCGGCCTATCGGCCGATGCAACAACCGCGTTCAGCGGGGGTGGTTTATCTCCTCAAAAACCTTCTTTTTGTCGAAGGCTTTTGAGGGGGCAATGCTGTTGGGATGGAGGTCGGCTAGAGACTGAGGTTCACTTGCCGCGGTGCGTTCCTTGCAGCTTTTTTTCGAGAAGCGATACGGTTCTCCCGAGATCAGGATACCGCGCATTACCAAAATCATCTTTCTCATCACTGCACCAAAGGGTTCGCTAAAATCACCGCGCTTCAGCGCTTCTTAGGTGTTAGGCTTGAGGAATCCCATACCGACAGCATCCAACCTAATCAGGAGCACCCATGTCCGACATCATCGTGATTAGTGGCTTTAACCAAGGGCTCGGCAGTGAATGTGCCGCCCGCTTACTCGCCCGCGGCGACCGCGTTTTCGGACTCTCCCGGTCCGGTCGCACCCTCGCAACGCCCCACGCGCGCTTCCATGCCGAAACCTGTGACCTCACATCCGAAACAGCCGTCCAGGAAACCTTTTTGCGGATCAAAAAAGATTTCGGTGCACCCGGCGTGCTGATCCACAACGCCGCCCGCCTGCTGCTCGACGACTTTACCCAAATCGGAACCGAGGCCTTTGAAGCGGTTTTGCGCACCAACGTGACCAGTGCATTCCTCTGCGCCCAAGCGGTCCTGCCCGACATGCTTGCAGCAGGCAAAGGGACCCTCATTTTTTCCGGGGCGACGGCATCGGTGAAAGCCGGCGCTCGATCCGGCGCTTTCGCGGCTTCCAAGTTCGCATTGCGCGGCATGGCCCAATCACTGGCCCGCGCTTACCAGAAACAAGGTATCCACGTGGTGCATCCGATCATCGACGGTGTGATTTGGGGCGAACGGGCGGAAAAGGTGTTCGGCATGGACCGCAACGCCTGCATCGCGCCGGCCCACCTCGCCGACATCTACCTCAACCTCATCGAACAACCCCGGTCCTGCTGGACCCACGAACTGGATATCCGGCCTGCTCTGGAGGTGTTTTAATGGGCGACGTCAATCTCAACATGGATTTCAACCAACAGCTTGCCATCGAAACCACGGCCATGGCCTGGTCTCCCTCGCCGGCAGCGGGCGTCGAACGCAAACGCCTGGAACGCGAAAACGCGGAATCGGGACGGGCCACCAGCGTGGTGCGTTACGGTGCGGGCTCCTCCTTCCCCACCCACGTCCACGGCGGCGGCGAAGAATTTTTGGTGTTGGAAGGGGTTTTTTCCGACGAAAACGGGCACTACCCGGTAGGCTCCTACGTCCGCAATCCACCGGGCTCCAGCCACGCGCCCTTTAGCGACGGGGGCTGCACGATTTTGGTCAAACTCCACCAAATGGACGCAAGCGATCAAATCACGGTGGTCCATCGCACGACCGACGAACCCTGGTCAGCGGGTGAGGTGGCGGGCCACGCGCGCCAACAGCTCAACGACAACCCACGCGAACGGGTCAGCTTCGAAAAATTGGCGGCCGGTACGGCATTGCCACCGATCAAGGACCCCAACGGTCAAGAGTTCTACGTGGTTTCAGGCTCACTCAGGGTCAACGGCGGCGAACACCCTGCAGGCACCTGGCTGCGCTTTCCCCCCGGCGAAACAACCCGGATCAGCGCAACAACGGCGACGGTCTTCTGGCACAAACGCGGCCATTTGGCCGAGCCACCACGGTGATCAAGCCCGCATTTCTCACCAGAATTCGTCGCGAGGCCTTGAAATCGCGGTGAGGAAACAGGTTACGACCGATGGCAAACGCGGCGGGTCCGACCATTCCGGGGTCCGACCATTCAGGGATCGACCATTCGGGGTCCGACCATTCGGGGTCCGACCATTCGGGGTCCGACCATTCGGGGTCCGACCATTCGGCGTTGCAGCGCTACCGTGAAGGCGGCTCGACCGAGTAAGGCGGACGGCCGTCCCCTCGTCATCACAAGGCTTGCCCCGTAGCAGAATTCCTTGTGAGAAATGCGGGTTAACCCGAAAGAAGTCGGCTCAGATCTGTCCGGGATTGAAATGGGCGGTGTTCCAATATGAGACACCGCCCATTTTGCGTTTTTCCGTTATCAAGAACACCCTGTTTGACCCACCAAACAAATGCCGACTTTTTTGGCGAACAGACCATGAAAACAAGAGGAATGAACCGGCCCGTGAAAATCCACACGACACAATCCACGGTAAATAACCCTATAAAAATCATATGCTTAAATATTTTTAAAAATTTCCCAACGGGTTACACCAAAAGCCGGCACGCGGCCTGCAATAACCTCAAGCGTCGAAGCGAATCATACTAAGGAGACCTACCATGACCGTTTATTCTTTTATCAACTGCGGCGCCATTCCCGGCAAGGAAGCAGAAACCGGCCACGAGAGCCACATCCGCGTTCACGAATTGCAACTCAGCTCCAACCTGCCCGTTTCCGAGCTGGACAACAAAGTAAAGTCCAAGCGCTCACGTCAACCCTTGACCTACGTTTCCGAAATGGGCAAACACACCCCGGTTACCTTCCAACACCTGTTCAACAACCTTGAAATCCCCGACCTCGAAGTCCTGTTCTACCGCCCCGACATCACCAACGGCGACATGGTCAACTACTTCACCATCAAATTCAAACGCCTTAAAGTGGTTTACTCCGGCATCACCAAACGCAACGTGTACCTGCCCGAAAGCGACAGCTTCCCCGATGAGCACACCACCAAAATGGTCTACGGCAACGTGGTTTACAGCTACAACGAAGACGGCATCGAAGCCGAGGACGAAGTTAACGATCACTAGAAAACGGCGCGCTCGGCTGAGGCCACCCCATCCGAGTGAACCCTGCAACGCCGGCTTATCCTGAAACCGAATATCGGTCTCCCGGCGCAAGTGTTCATCCTATCTAAAAAGGTCCCACATCCGTGGGGCCTTTTTTCGTTTGGTCCAGGCCGTGGAGCCCATGGGAATACAAACTATTGCCTAAGAAGCACGATTAGCGTGAGGGATTTTGGTTAAAGATCTGGAGCGAAATGGCTTGGAAAAAGCGGACCGGGGTCGCGCGCGACCGCACCCGGTGGTCCTGAGCATTTTTACAGGCCGTTGCAGCCCAGATGTTTAGCCAAAATCGCCGCGTCAGCGCTTCTTAGGTTTTGACCCAGGGGTTGGCGGTATGCGATAGTGGCAAGCATTGTGTGTATCACACCAGGTAACGCGCGCAACAGCCCCGACGGAACAGCAGCGCCGCGGCCAATCGCGCCAATGGTGGGGAGCTTTCTTTGCCATGACCGATCAGCCGTCTTCTCCCTTTGACATACTCCAACAGCAGGTAGAAAAACAAAACCTAAGCCTCGACACCGATTGGTGCGGTTTTGATGAAATCTATCCCTATTTAGAGATGATGACCCTGGACGGCTGGGTGACCTGCCTCACCTGTGACCCACTCACCAATGAACCCGCCTACACCTTTAATTTGAGCCCCGGCAGCGCGGGAACCGAACCCATGACAGGGTACGCGGAAGAACGCGACAGCATGTTGGCCCAGGTGGTCGCTGCTTACCTTGTGACCCTTCCCGCAAACCATGCCGTGCCAACCACGCAACCATGGGACCCTCAACCCACGGAACTGCAGGCACGCGCCATGATGACACTCGCTCAAATTCAAGGCATTCCGATGTCCATGTACTGGCATGGGGTCAATGATCTGTGGCCTTTGATTGAGGCGGTCCGGGACGACGGCTGCAGCCTGTTTCTCAAATTCGACGGTCAACGCAATCGAAACCAGATGACCCTTCTCATCTACGGCGGGGCCTTAGGCGACGTGCGCCTGCGCCGCGACGGCGACAATCTTCTCGACACCCTGGTCCAATTGATGTTGGATTATGCGGGGGTAGTCCCACCGCGCTACCGCACCAATCCAAGTTACTAAATCGAAATCGATGCGTGCGCGATGGGCCGGGTTTAACGAACGCGGGTCGCGACAAGGCCTTGGGTGACGCTCCCGTTCCGTTCCAGCGCGATCACGGCGGTAAGCCGCGCATCCGTTTGGCCTTTAACGCTTAATGCGGTTGCCGCCTCACGCACGGATGTCTCGAAGATCGCGGCTAAGTCCAGCGTGACGGGTTGATCGGGTGACGGGGTGAAGGTGTGGCTTGCCGCACGGCCCGTCTCGCTCAACAGTTGCAGGGTGACCTTCCCCTCGGCACCGCGTTGCAGAAGGGTCACCGTTCCTGTTGCTTGGGAAAGCGGCAGCGATAGGTGCGTGCCCAAGGCCGCGTCCGGCACGGTCGGCAGCCAAGTCGCGGTTGCACTTTGCAGCCAAGCCGCGCTGGGTCGCACCGCATCCAGACGTACCGCCTCGGCAGACAGCGCATCGGCGGCAAAGACGTCGCGCCGTTGCGTTGACGGCAGCATTTCACCACCACCGGTCAGTTGGGTTTCAACCGCGGCACCCTGGTGCACTTCTAAGCGCAAGCCGGAAACCTGACCGGGCACCGGAACCACGTGGAATTGAGGTTGGGCGCGATCCCGTTCAAGCGCGACCAGTTCACCCGCGGCGGCATCAATCGCCCACAAGCGGTCGTCGGCGGCGGCGACATGGGAAGCCTGAAGATCGAGCAACCGATCCACGACGTTCAAATCGAAGGGGTTGCTCGAATCCACCAAGGCCAAGCCATTGTGCTGGTCCGCCACTAAGACGCTGTCAGCCAGTACCACCGCGGTGTCGGTTAAAAAGTGAGGGCTGTAGCCGTGGCCGTAATAGCTGTAATCGGGAAACCATGGCTCATGAACGCTTAACAAACCATTTCCCGGGTACAACCAAAACAATTGTTCCCCGCGTCGCAGCAGTTGGTGATAACCCCTGTTGACAAAAACGTTATAGCGAAGTTCCTTGACCCGGGTCACCACCGGGGCATCGCGTAAGTCCAAAACATCGATTTGACTAAAGTCCTGAAAAACGGAAAGGAACCCGTCTTCAAAGGAAAAGGACGACAGGTCCTGAAAATAATCTTCGGCCAACAGCCGCGGGACGGCGGGTTCACCTAAATCGTAGAGCTTCCACAGCGACTCGGCGTAAGGAGTGGAACAGCCGAGCACCATCCGTCGGTTCGGGAAGGTCGCGGTTTCGATTTGGATCACCCCGCTTTCCGGTAACGAAGCGGCGCGCTGAAGAACCCCTTGGCCGTCGGGCACAAAAAGCACCACGGCATCTTGGTCGGCGACGATTAAAATTTCATCGACCCAAGCCAGGTCGCCAACTAAATCGAATCCAGTCAGTGCGGATTCGGCGAGCACACCCTGTTCGGTGTGGCGGAACAATTGAACGCGGTCCCCGACGGCAACCGCGATCCGATCAGCTTGCGCCGCCACGGCAGCGACCGTCTCAGCCGAAGCCAGGGGCACCCGTTCGCTGACACGCAAGCCGCCCTGTTGGGCGTCGGCGGCATCAAAAGATTGCGGTAACACGCTTTGGTGGCTCAAATCTTCGCCGAATTGGAACTGTTCACCCAGCAACAGCTTGTCGGTTTCGGCTTGGAGACGGAAGCTGAAATCACCCGCGGGCAAAACCACCACATTGGGTTCAAGCGGGTCTAATTCCACGAGACGCTCACCGGCCACATCGCCGTTTTGGTTCAACCAGAACAAACGCGCATGGAACCCGTAAACGTCTTCCTGCAAAGGGGTAACCACCAAGGCACGGAACCCGTTTTGATCTTGAAACGCGGGAAACACCAAATCACTACCCAGTTGGGCCTCGGTTAACGCGGCGTGAATGACGGCCCCGGCGGGGTCGCGTCGTTCCAGAAAAACAGGCACCTTTTGGGTATCGCCCTCAATTTTTAGACTGTAACCGGTGGCACCGGGAAACAAATCAGCCGCATTCCACTGCTGGGCACGGTTGGGTGGCAGGGTCAAACGATGGGTTTGGGCGGGGAGGCCGCGTTTCAACGCGGTCAAGTGCAGGGTTTGCGGTACGGCGCTTTCGTTAACGAAGGTCAGCTTGCTTTCAAACGGCGGGTTTTGACTGACCCAAGGCAGGTATTGAGTTTCAACCGCGTTTTTGACCCGAACCACTTCCAGGCGACCGGTGTTACCGCCGGACACAAACATCAGGTTGCCCAACCACAGCGTATCGGCCACACCGCCCATGGGCAGGCGTCCGACTTCAGCGGGGGCATAAGGGTCGGCGGCATCCATGATGACCAAATCGCGACCCACAAGCACCACCCGGTCTCCCTTAATGGTCAGCCGTGTGGGTTCATTGGCAAAGGTCCCGGCCACGGTTTTCTGCGTGGTACGGCGCAAACCGTTCTGTTGGTCAAACAGCATTCCGCTCAAATTGCCGGTTACCCAATGGGTAAGCACCTGGTCGCCCATCACGGCAAAACCTTGGTGGAAGAGGTGCCCGGTGCCGCTGTACGCATTACTCAGCAGCGTCAAGCGCCGGCATTCGGATGACCAGTGGTAACGGGTCACCGAATCCATTTGCAGGGTCGTGAGCCGCTCGCCGTCAAAGTCGATGCCGACAGGATAATCCCGAATGCCAAAAACGCTGATAATCTGGGGCGATTGGGGCACGCTCAGGTCCAGCACTTCAATGCGTCCCTCGCGGCTGAGGTCGACGGCGGCGGCCATCAGCAGCTTGCCGGTTACCGGATCGGTGTTCACATCCACGGTGGTGTAGGCGGTCTCGATGGTCGCGCGCGGCGACGGCTGCTCGGGGTTCTGAATATCGAAAAGAAAACAATCATCACCCAGCACAACCAAAAGATCGCCGACGACGTGTAATTGGCGAACACGGGCGATTTGCAGGGTGGTGATGGGTTTCAAAGCAAAGGGATCGCGGCGGTCAAACAACCACAGGGCATCGCCCTTCACCCAGTAAAGAACATGGTCCTTCACGGCCAATTCACCGGCAATGCCACCCTGTTCGAGTCGGGCCGTCACCTCTTGACCGGCGGCGTTTTCCCGCCAAACCTGCACACCCCGAAAGTCGCCGGTTAACCAACCGCCGTCACCCAAATTCAAAACATCCTGGTGGGAAACCCCGCCGCGGCGGGCAGTCAAGGTCGGGGCCGCGTTGCCGGTACGTTCGAAGAACCAAAGGTCCTCGTCCTGGTCACCAACCACCAATTGGTCGGGGCCGACGGCGAGCAATTGCGGTGGGTCGGTATCGTCACCTAAGGACACGGGGGTGCCCAATTGCCAACCCTCGGGACCTCGGTCCCAATACAGCAATTGTCGGCTGTCCTGATCGACGGCATAGAGGCTTTGCGCCGTGTGACCGAGCCCGCCTACGCTGAAATCGGCGCCTTGAGGTACTTCCAAAGCAACAGCATCCTCGATGCTTTCAGCCGATGGGGGCAGGTGCAGCAGCCTGTCGCGATCCAAAATGAACAGGTCCTCGCCTACAAGCGCGAGTTCCCCGGAAGCGCCCGGCCAGTCAAAGCTACGCTGGAGGGCGATTTCGCCGCTATCACGTACCTGGTAAATGGCCAGGCGACCGAACGCGCGAACCACGAGCTGATGCCGCGTACCCGTCCATTGGCGGGCATCGCCTTGGGTGTCAAATTCGGCCACGATTTGAACCGATTGCTCGCCTAATTGAACCAAGCGCAAGGTAAAGCGGTCACCGACCCACATATAGGCGCCGTCGCGAACGACATGAAGAATGTGATGGTTGGTCAGATTCACCTGCCTGGTAACCCGTGGTTGGCCGGCCTCGTCCAGTGCCAGGAAATCCAAACCGTTCCTGGCCACGCCAATCAGGCCAACCGGACTGTCCTCCAAATAGCGATAACCGTTATAACCCCAAGTACTAAGGCGCTCAAGGCCAAGCTTACCGGCAAATAAAGCGCCGTTGGCAAGCCATAGCAGCAGGACAAATGTGGTTGCATGATGCAGTGTTTTCATGAATGACCCTTTCATTGAATAAATGTTGAAGGACGAGGTCTCTAATCTTAAACGCCCGGAAGCAGGGAAAATCCGTTCAATCTTTTTGCAAAATCGCGAAAAAACAGGAATTGCCGCCCGCACGCGCGGCAACGCCCATCGCCTTTTTATCAGCGACGCACTTCCGCCGCCATTAATTGCCGCAAGCTTCCGTTTTCTACACGATGAAGGACGGCCCCCAATCGTGAACCCCCGGGGCCGGACAGACGCAGGCCCCGCGCGTCGCTCAGTTCCGCCGCGTCGAAAAGCTCGGCCAGATCGACCGTTTGCGATGCGCCGGCGTCAGCGCGCACAAAACGCGCGTTGCCGAGGCCGTTCTCTCGCAGCAGCCGCAGTTGGAGCGACGGCACCGATTCAGCACCCACATTGACGATGGTCACGGCCGAGGCGGCGGCCGAAAGCGGGAGGTGCAGTTGGGAACCAAATTGGTTGTCGCGTAACCCGGGGGTGAGGTATTCGGGTTTATCGGCGAAAGGAAACCAAGCGTGGAGCGGATGATCGGCATCGAGCGCCAAGGTGGTCCACGGAAGGCTCTCCGCCCCTTCCTCGCCCAGAGTAAAGGAACCAAATCGATTTACCAGCATGCCTTCAGTTGCATTTCCGTTTTCCCAGATTCGGTAGCGGGTCGCCGTGGCACTGTTTTGATGGAGATCCAATACAGGCGTGGTGCGCCCTAAAGGAACGTAGGGGAACACAACCTGAGGCACGGTTTCTTGCGTAGGCCCCTGCACCTGAACCCTGCCGTCCCCGTCAACGAGCCACAAAACATCGGCGGCGGCGGCGATGAATTCGGACTGCAGATTGGGGGACAACGCGAGCGGTGTGAGCGGGTTGGGGCCGCCAATCGCGTAGGTTTTGAGACCGTTGCCACCGTCGGCGACAAAAACACGGCCGCCGCCAACCGCAACGGCCGCGGCGAGGGGTGCGTCGATGGGGCACAAAACGGCTGATTCGCCATCACGCTGCTCCAGCGCAAACAGGCCGCGCCCCGGTTCGAGCAAAAGCACCCAATCGCCCGACACCACCAGCTTCGGCTCAGCCGCGGTCAGCGGGTTTTCAAAATCGTAGCGCTTCAGCGGCAGCTGCCTTGCCGGATCACGCAAATCAAAAACATCCACCCTTTGTACATCGGTGATCACGGCGGCAAGACCGTCGCCAAGGCCGAAACGCGTTCCCGGCAACATGGCGCGGCGGTTCTGTAAACGGGGCGCACCCTCTTCGCCAAGGTCGTACAGGCCCCAATGATCGCCCGCGCCGACCACCAGGGAGGAAGCTTCACCCTCGAGGAGCGCGACCTGGACGGCACCGTCAATCGGCATCAGGGCGGGACGATGGGTGTCTTGCAAACCCCGGCGTGGGTAAACCAAAACCCCTTGCTCATGATCGAGGACCACCAACCAGGTTTCGTTCATGGCCAGATCGCGAATATCGGCAAAACCCTCGAGCCGGGTTTCAACCACAACCCCGTCGGCCACGGTGGTCAACAGGAACAGGGTATCGCTGCCCGCGAGCGCCAGGCTTGAACCGGATGCAGCGACGGCCCGCCGTTCCTGTTCGGGCAGCGGATGGTCCCATTGTGCGCGCGGCTCAAACGCGGGACGAGCTTGGCGAGAACGGTCGGGGGACCAAGCGTGTAGGCTGTAGTGTGAGAAATTGGCGCGAACGTGGGTTTCCTCGCCGAGCAAAGCCACGCCGGGTTCGGCGGTGATCCGGTAGCGACGCGTTCTTTCCGAAGTATTCTGGAAAACCGCGTTGGCTCGATTGGCTTTGAGGGTGATTTCGGAGGAATCGTACACCACGACGCCGTCGGCCGCATAAGTATCGACGCGAACGGTGACCTGCTCGCGATCAGGCGCCAGGGGCAGCACCACCATCACCCGTGATCGCAGGTGCGCCGCCAAGCTTGGGAAAACCAGTTCGGATCCGGCCTGATCCGCGCGCATCGCGGGCAACACCAAGGTCTCATCCCTAACCTGACGCGTGTAATACACGGTCACCGGTGGACCGGCCGAGGTGATTTCCAGGGCGTAACCATATTGAACGGGAAACAGTTCGTCGGCATCCCATTCACTTACGGAAAAGGCCGCAACCTCACGCTGTAAGGAATGCGAAAGGTTGGGATCGTCGCTTTTGGGTCGCAGGGTCACCAACGCGGGTCGGATGTTGGGATTCATGATTTTTAGTTTGGTGGTGTAGGGGTAACGGTTGCTGACCCAAGGCACATAAAGCGGTGCTTGCCGGGGCTCGGGTTGGTAAAGTCGCAGCAGGCCGCTTTCCCGTTCGGAAACCAAAAGGGTGGACCCGCTAAAAGCGAAACCGGCAACGCCGTCGCTGGGTACCACGCCGACAAGACGGGGTTCACCGAATGGCTGTTGGTCAAAAATGCGCAAATCGCGACCCCCCAACCACAGGCGATTGTCGCGAAGCCGGGGCCGCAACGGGGATGGATCGTCCGGTGTCGCATAGGCGCGATCCCAAACGGGAACCCAAACCCCATCGCTGTTGGCGGCAAGGGAATAAACGCCGCCGTTTTCGCGGCGAATCAGAACACCCGTGTCCTCAACAACGAGCCAGGCATTGTCGCCATGACGAGTGACAACAGCTTCAACGTCGTTAAATTGTTGCCGGTCGGCATCCCAGAGATCGAATGCGACCTGATCGGCACCCAACACATGCAGCCGGCGCCCGTCCCAAACGAGATCGCGCGGCGCAAAGGACAAAGGGAGACCCGCGATCAAGCGCGGCCCGCCGGCATGGCTCAGGTCGTAAAGGGCGAGTTGCCCCTCCCCCAAACGGTTCACCCCGGCCGCAACCAGGGTTTCCCCGGCGGTGTCGAAGGTGTCGAAACGTCCGCTTAACACGGACTGGAGTCGGGGTTGCGCGGGGTTCGAAACGTCGACCAGGTGCAATCCGTCACCCATGGCCACCAACAGATCGTCGGCCAAGCGCAACCGCGAAACGGTGCCGAGTTGCAGCGATGCAAGCACCACCGGCGCCGCGGGGTTGGCGATATCAACCACCTGTAACGCGCCGCCATGCAACCAAAAAGCGGTGTTGTCGCGACAGACCAGATCGCCACCCTTACCGCTCTCGGCAAGCACCGCAAGGTGCCCAAGCTGATTGGGGCCGGCCACGGTGGTGCGCACAACCTGTCCGTTTTGCACCATCAACCAAGTACCATCCTCAAGCGGCGCCAAGTCTTCGAACACACGTCGTGTCTGGCGCAACCGCAACACGGGCGGCCCCTCGGCGGGCAGGTCAAACAGCCATAAGGTATCGGCGGCGTCGGTTAAGGCGAGCCGGTGTTGGTCCAGGTAGCGAATGCGCACGGTGCCGCGCGCGCCGGTCAGGGGCACCTGTTGCGGTGGCTGCCAGGTAAAAAGCTGTTTGCGCCACTGGTAGAGCGCGTGGGCGCCCTGGTCGACGGCGACAACCGTCCCTTCAAATCCGCCAAAACCATCGCGTTCCCAGCGTGCGCCGGGCGCGGCTTCCAACTGGGCGGCTTCGGCGTCGGGTCGGCTGTTGACGATCTGGACGTGTAAGTGATCCCTGGTTTGAATGACGACATCGGAACCGGCAAGCGCGGAAGACGCGATGGGAAAACGCCAGGGAAAACGATAGCGCAGGGTCATTTCTCGGCGCCCGCCAGGTTCGTAAACCAAAAATTCGCCGTTGCCCCAAATCACCAAATAGGATCGGTTGCCGTGCCACCAACGGACCTCGCCGCGTTGGCGAAGGCTTTGCGGCACGGAGACAGTCTCGTCGTCAAAAGTGACCAACAGGAACTGACTGCCAAACTGCACCCAGGCCTGGTCGCCGTCCCGTTGAAAAGCGTCCAACCCGGCCAGGGACCAAGGCTGGGTGGCCGCGAGGTTGAGGCGCTCCGGTTCGGGACTTTGCAAAAAGCCGATCCGGTCGGGGGACAAAGCAACACCGCTGTCACCGGCCGGAACCACATACCGCCATCCTGGCTGTCCCACGCTGCCTAGTGTTTGATAAGTTTGTTCGCCTGCACCCAACAGGGAGGTGATAAAAAATAAGGGTAACAGGCTGAATCGATATAACATAAGCGCTCCATCTAAAAACAAGGTCTGGTTCACGAAAAAACAACACGGCTGGATGCACCGCTTCCTACCGGGGCGAACCCGTAACCAGAGACAGAAACAACGAAAAAAGAATTTTTCCGCGCGGGCTCAATCAAGAAGGTGCATTTTCTTGCCATCATGGGAAAGGGGCAAAATAAAGGCCGGCTTGGTTATTTAGATGAAAGAAAAGAAGGTTTTGGCCACCACGTCGGGTTTGGTCTCCCAAACCCGACGTCTCTTGTTAAGGGTGCCAACGGGGCATCACTTTCTAAATGAAAGGAATGCACAAACATGATGACAAGCGGGGAAGTCGCCACACAGGATCCTGGTTTGGTCCTGTACGGTGCTCATACGCCATCGATGTGCTAAAAAAAGGGCTAATTCAAACCGTTAGCCGTCGATCAAAGCTTGCAGGCGTGCCACCAGTTGGTCGCGGGGAATCTCGAGTTGCTCGCCCTTCGTCAAATCTTTGACCGTCACGTAACCCTCGGCTTTTTCTTTTTCACCCATGATCAGGGTGAAACGAATCCCGGAGCGATCCGCGAACTTGAGCTGTTTCTGGAACTTGCCACCCTCAACCATCAGTTGGGTATTGATCCCGCCGGCACGCAAGGCGGCGGTGATCTGCAGGTAGTCTTCCTGGAGCGAGGGGTCCATCTGGGTCACCAGCACCTTGACCGAGTTTTGCCCGAGGTTCACCAAGCCCGCGTCCATCAGCTGGAAAAACAGGCGGGTGGCGCCGATGGAGATACCGACACCCGGCAGCTTGGATTTGGTGTAGTAACCGGCCAAATTCTCGTAACGGCCGCCGGAACACACGCTGCCCAGCTTGGGGTGGTCGTCGAGCAGGGTTTCGTAAACGGTACCGGTGTAGTAATCCAGACCGCGCGCGATGGCAAGGTTGATGTTGACGTAATCCTCGGGCACATCCAGTTGTTCCAATTGGGTGATGACCTGGGTCAATTCATTTAAACCCACCAACCATTGTTCCTGCTCAATACCCAGTTCACGCAAGGCGGCCAAGGTCTCGCGGTTGGTGCGCCCCTCGCCGCTGCCAACGAAATTCATCAGTTGGTCAACGGTATCTTGCGCCAGAGAGAAGGGTTCGGCCAGCAGCGTCTCGACGACTTTGCCGCGACCGCGTTTGTCGAGTTTGTCGACCTCGCGCAGCACCAGCATTTGCTGTTGGGCGTCTTCAATCCCGAGGTGCGCGAAAAAACCGGCCAAGAGTTTGCGGTTGTTCATGTGGATGGTGAACTTGCCGAAATCCAGTTCGCGGAACAAGGTGTAAATGGCGGCGGGAATCTCGGCGTCGTAGTAGAGGTCGAGTTTGTCTTTGCCGATGACATCGATGTCGCACTGGTAAAACTCGCGGAAACGACCGCGCTGGGCGCTTTCACCGCGGTACACGCGCTGAATCTGGTACCGGCGAAAGGGGAAAATCAACTTGCGTTCGTGTTCGGCGACATAACGCGCGAGCGGCACGGTCAGGTCAAAACGCATCGCCAGCTCGGGTTGGCGCTCCTGTTGCAACGCGCCGGTCGATTGCGCAAAGTAAACCTGGCGCTCGGTTTCACCGCCGCTTTTGGTGAGCAGCACCTTGGTGTATTCCATCACGGGGGTTTCGACGGGCAGAAACCCAAAACGTTCGTAGGTTCGACGAATTGTGTCGAGCATGTTCTGGAAGGCAATTTGTTCCAGGGGCAGCAATTCCATGACGCCCGGCATTGTTTTCGGCTTAATCAAATCCATGCAAGAACCATCCTATGCAGTATCGCGTTCGAACCGATGATGATAGACCGGAGCGACCCGGTTTTCAAGAGGGTCAACCCACGGGCGCAACCGGCTCGAGGCGGCCGTCGACGAGGCGCATGCACTGCTGCATGCGCGCGGCCAGCGCTTCGCTGTGGGTGACCACGATCAGGATGTTGTTGGCCTCGCGGTGCAGTTCCAGCAGCAGGTCGCCCGCCTGTTGTGCGGTTTCGCCGTCGAGGTTACCGGTTGGTTCGTCGGCCAGCAGGAGCGGCGGGTTCATGATCTGGGCACGGGCCAAGGCGGTGCGCTGGCGTTCGCCTCCCGACAGTTTTTCGGGGCGGTAGTCGAGGCGGTGCCCCAAACCGACGCGGTCCAACAGGGATTTGGCGCGCGCCAAGAAGGTGTCGTTGACGTTGCCGAAGGCCAGCACGGGCAGCAACACGTTTTCCATAACGCTGTACTGGGGCAACAGGTGGTGGTCCTGAAAAACAAAACCCACCGCGTTGTTGCGGAACCGCGCCAGATCGGGTTCGTCAAGGCTGAACGGGTCGCGACCGGAGAGTTCCAAGGCGCCTTGATCGGGCGTGTCGAGGGTGCCGATGATGTTGAGCAAGGTACTTTTGCCGGAACCGGACGGACCGATCACGGCCAAGGAATCACCGCCGCTCAGGGACAAGTTCAAATCGCACAGCACCGGTTTGTCGGCGGATTCAAAGGTTTTGTGAATCGCGCGCACCTCAAGCTTGGCTTCAACCACGGGTCTCCTCCCCTGTTTGGTTTTTTCGGGATTCTAACCTAGCCCCGAGGCGACCGCGACAAGAAAGCGCGCGGTGATTCCCTGCTTGACGGGTGGAAAGCCGCCTCTTAGGCTAGGACAAGCATTTGAAAAGCGGGGTTGATCCATGGCGAAAAAGAAAAAAAAGGACGACGGGAAACTGGATTTTTCGGGGATGGATGAACTAAAACACAATCCCTTCGCCGCGCTCGGCCAAAGCTTGGGTGTGTCGCCCGAGGCAACCCCAAAGGACGCGGCAACCACGGCAGCCGCGTCGGCCAAAAAAGAACCGGAACGGGCCACTTTGTTGGTGCGTATGGAAAAACGGGCCAAGGGCAAGCAGGTCACCTGTGTGTACCACCTGGAACGGGATCACCAAAAAATGCTGAAACAACTGAAGGCGCAACTGGGCACCGGCGGTACCTTGCAGGACGACACGCTGGAAATTCGCGGTGATTTTCGCGAAAAAATCGGCAACTTTTTTCGCGAGAAAGGGTACAAAGTTCGTCTGGGGAACTGATTCGCGACGGATGCAGCGGCTTTTTTCTTTTTTCCCAATATGGGAAGATCCTTGGTTCAACGCGTGTTCTTGTTTGGACGTTATGGTTATACCTCCATTTAGAACTTAGGACCGGCCGCATCGCAACCGAAACACTTATTGATTAGGACCTGTCCACAAACGTCACCTTTTATCGCCAAGGGAGCCCTATGAGCCGTAGCTTCGACTCGATGTTAACCGAGGGGCCGGTTAGCACCCACCTGATCAAAATGACCGTGCCCATGGCCCTGGCGCTTTCAGCCACGATGGCGTTTAACCTGGCCGATACCTATTTCGTCGGCCAACTCGGCGACGCCCAACTCACCGCCCTTTCCTTCACCTTCCCACCGATTATGTTGTTGATCTCGCTCACCATCGGCATCGGCGCGGGCACCTCCTCGGTGATCGCACGCGCCATCGGCGAACGCAACGAACGCAAGGTGCGCCACCTCACCACCGACAGCCTGTTGCTCTCCACGCTGCTTTCGCTTTTTTTCACTGCCCTCGGTCTGTTCACCCTCGAGCCCGTGTTTCGCATGTTGGGCGCCGACGATACCACCATGCCCTACATTAAAGAGTTCATGATCATTTGGTATCTGGGTTTTATCACGGTGATGGTGCCGATGGTCGGCATGGCGGCCCTGCGCGCCACCGGCGACGTCAAAACACCCGCCACCATCATGGTGGGCGTGGCCATCGCCAACATGTTCCTCGACCCGCTGCTGATCTTCGGACTCGGCCCAATCCCCGCGCTGGGCATTGAAGGCGCGGCCCTGGCCACGCTGATCACCCGCGGGGTTTCCCTGATTTGGGTGTTTTACCTGCTCAGCGCCAAACACCACATGTTGCGCCACAGCCTGCCCTCCCTGGGCGACGTGGCGGCCAACTGGCGCGCCATCCTGCACGTGGGCCTCCCGGCCTCGGCCACCAACATGATCATCCCGCTTTGTATCAGCGTGGCGGTCGCCCTGCTGGCCACCCACGGCAACGATGCGGTTGCGGCGCACGGTGTCGCCTCGCGCGTCGAGTCCATGTCGCTGGTGATTTTTTATGCGATGTCCGCCATTATCGGCCCATTTGTCGGCCAGAATTTTGGCGCCGGCCGCTTCGACCGCATCCGAGAATCGCTGATCGGGAGTTTCCTGTTTTGCTTGGGTTTCACCGTGCTGCTGGCGTTGGCCCTCGGGTTCGGCGCCGATTGGACGGCTCGCCGTTTTACCGAGGACGAGGCCATCATCCACTGGGTCGTGGTGTACCTCACGCTGGTGCCGCTTTCCTACGGCTGTCACGGCATCATCATGGTGGCCAACGCGGCCTTTAACGCGCTCGGCCGCCCCTTCCCCGCCACCGTCATTTCCACGATGCGCATGGTGGTGGTCTACACGCCGGCGATCCTGATCGGCAGCAAGTTCTTCGGGGTCACCGGGATTTTTGTAGCAACCACCATCGCCAATGTCAGCGTGAGCATCGTGGCCTGGCTATGGGTGGTGTACTTCCTACGCCGGCGCCAAGAGGACAACCCCGAACCCACGGCGCCGACCGACACGGTCCCCGAGGCGGGTTAGTGAACCCGTCCAACCAGCCATTTGAAGCGGAACTCTTCCGTTATCCGGGCAAAGGCGGCTGGACCTTCGCGCCGGTACCCGACAGCCATTCGCCGCCGGTGACCCACGGCTGGGGGCGCACGCCGGTAACGGCGACGGTCGACGGCAAAAGCTGGGAAACCAGCGTGTGGCGCGACAAATCGGGGCAAACCCTGCTGCCGGTCCCCAAAAAAATACGCGGCAACAAAGGCGACGGCGACAGGGTCACCGTCAGCCTAAAATTACGCATGAGATGAACCCATCTTTTAAAGGCGGTCAACCGAATCAAGACATTGTCGAGAGAAAATCGATCCGATTTTTCTCCGACAGGAAGCAAGACGCGGGGCTAAAAGCCCCGCGTCTTGCTTGGCTGGGTCCTCCACCCCTGTGTTTTCGGGTGATGCTTTGTGTTTATGTAAATGGATGGATTAAGTAAGGAAGCCAAGACAAGCTTCTTCGTAATCCCATTTTTCTTCCAATACACCCTGGGGTTTTTTGCGCGCCGTAAAGAATCGCTCAATTTACGTGTTAGCATGTTTGTTTGGTTCGAGTCTCGGTTGTTCATTTTCTTAAAATGGAGAGCCCAGTAGTAAAGTTGAGCCAAGACGATGGATCGTATTTTGGCAGATATAATATGTTCTTTGATTGGTGGTTACTTTTTGTGAGCCCTTCTTAGCGAATCGAATTGCTTCTTTATACACTTTTTTAATTTGGCTAGATGTCTTAACGTGAGTTTCTCTCTCGTAATCCCAATAATTACCATGCAGACCAGGAAAGCCAGAGGGAAGGTAATTGCAATTTTTTTCTTGGAACTCTAAGGGGGCATACAAGTGAATAAAGGGGCCGCCACTTCTTTGCCGAATGAAATAGATAGATTTTCCGTCCTTGATGATGTTAGAAAGTTCAAGTGGCATCTCCAGCCAGCTCTCGTTTACAATAAAAAAAGCGAACACGCCTTCTTTTTGCGAATGGAAATAACTTCCTCAAGGTTATTGATTGACTCAACCTTTGGCTCGAAATAATTTAAATCAGGAACAAAGAAGCATGATTTTTTTAGAAAAAATTCAACAATGCCTCTAAAATCTTCCTCTTCGATGAAAAAATCACACTCTGCCATCTCTCTGTCCTTGTGCCAATCTTGGGAAATTTGACTTTTTGAGTCTTGTTTGCTAATTATAGACCATGGGTCTCGTTCTCGACTTTCAAGCTGTTGTATTCAGCTTCCCTTTTCTTATTTCGTTTGCTATTTGGCTTTCTCTCTGCCTCGAAAACCTTGCGTGTGTTGCCGCGTTTGTCAACGATTTGAACATCCGGTCGCCTTCGTGAATCATGACCACGAATTTTCTTTTCGGTTAGGACACGCTCTCCTAATACAGCTTCAGCTGTAGCCTTATCTTCCAGTTCACGAACCTTGTTCTGGTGTTCTGGCTTACCCTTGGATCCATATGGGCAATGCCGTTAAGTTAAAAACCAAAACGACAGGAAAATGGCCTAGCGGTTTGATTTGTAGCCAGGCGCGAAATTTCGGATCTTCACGATTTATCCGCCTGATGCTCGCCTCTTCGCCGTTCGGCCGGGGCCGCTGCCGGTAAAGGACTTCCGAAATATTTCGCTTAATCCCTTAATGAGGATGGGCCTCGGTGTGTTTCGTAAAAATAGAAGTGCTATCGTGTTTTTCATTTTTGCAAGCGCCTGCGTGAGAAAGAGTTAGTAATTGTTTAAGGTTCGGTCGTTGTAGGCATCGACATGCTCTTGCTCTTGAAGCAGGAGCGCCGAGGTTAGGGCTTCGGCGAAAATTTTGGCATGAAAGTCCTGGCGCGCGGCATCCGAGTCGAAACCGCTTATCTATTCAAATTTTCAGGCGTGCCTTTTTGACTTGAATGATTCTTCGATTTGCCATCGTTGATGGTAGAGCTCGATAAGGTCCTGTCGGCTGTATTTATATCTTTGTGTTTATCAAACGGGGCACCCAATAGTAAATTCTGACCAAGACGCTTATCCGCATTTTTGCAAACATAATACTTTCGATTTCTGGAGCGAATAAGCCTTGAGCTTTTCCTCGCGTTTTTAATTGCCGACTTGTACACTGCCTTGATTTGCTCAGGTATGTCTACAAGAATCTCTCTTTCGTAATCCCAGTAATCCTTATGCAGCCCTATAAAACCATGAGGTAACAGATTCTCTCCAGATTTCTGGAATTCAAATGGCGAAAATATATGAATGGATGGCCCACCATCACGTTGTGAAATAAAGTAAACAATCTCACTCTCTTTCTCTATTTTTATCAAATTGAGTGGCATCTTTATCCAATCTCTCCGAATAACAAAAAAAAGGGTGCACTCCCAGGAATGCCTGAAGTCTATAACCTCATGAATGCATGTTAGTTTCTTGAATTCTGGCTTTGAATAATGCATAGATGGAACTATTTCACAGCGCTGGCTGAGAAAAAAAGAAGCGATATCTTTAAAATCTGCTTCCTCCATAAAAAAATCGCACTGAGGCATATCTATCTCCATTAGAAACTTTAGTGATTTTGTTTTAACAACTTTATCGATGATGGTTCTATCCTAAGAGGCGCGATGAGAGCGAGGGGGTTTGGCTAAAAATCTGTAGCGAAACGGCTTGGGAAAAGCGGAAGTTCACCCACTAGGTTCAGTCAGCATTTTCACTTGCCTTGCAGCCCAGAGTTTTAGCCAAAACCACCGCGAGTTATCGCGCTTCTTAGGTCTATAGGCCGTGTGTTTCGTTTTCCAAACCTAAACTATCATAATCCGCTTCTCTTTTTCTATTCCTTTTGCTGTTTGGCTTGCGTTCAGCTTCAAAAACCTTCTTTGTTACGCCGTCCTTGTTAACTATTTGAACATCAGGTATTCGTCGTAAATCGTGACCTTGCAATCGCCTTTCTGTTAATACTTGATCGCCAGGCTTGATTTCTGATTCTGCCTTTAGTTCAAGTTCTCTTATCTTCTTCTGATGGTCTGGCTTGCCTTTTGAACCATATGGGTTTCTTGGGGACTTCTTTACCGTTTTGCTTGTGTCACTTGCTGTGTCCGCGGCAGAGGCGGCTTGTCGCGCATCATTCACATTGTCGGCAACTTTTGCCCCATCAGCTATTTTATCACCGGCCCGAACCGCTTTGATCGCCGCACCAGCCCCACCCGGCACAAATGGCGTTGCCGCCGCGGCCGCGTCGATAATGACCCCGCCCGCGTCAATGGTTGCGTCCAACCAGTTGCCTTCGCTTACGTTGTATACAAAGGATGCGACGCCGATGCCAATATTGGCCACATCCCAAGCCGTTTCCACCGCGTTCCCGTCAGGATCGTAGGCGTTGGCCGGGTTTTGGTACGTGTAGCTGTAGAGGTTGTAGCTGTTGGGTAGGAATGGATTGAAATCGCGCGCTTCATCGGGTTGCAGGAAACAGCCCATCCTCGGCTCGTAGTAGCGTGCCTTCATGTACACCAGGCCGGTGTTGTCCTCGTCGTGGCCGGTGAAACCGTGGGCGCCTTTGGTTTTTACTGATGAGACTGTTGGTGTTCCGTAGGGCTCGTAGAACTGAGATTCGGGTTGTTCAAGGTGCGCGTCCCAAGTAACTGCCGGGTTTCCTAAGCGATCATGGAAGCGGTAGGTTTCCTTGCGGCTCGTTTGCGTGCCTTTAGCTGAGAAGCTCGTTTCCTCGGTGTACACCGCTTTGCCGTCAAACAGGATGTACTGGCGCCGCGTTTCTAGTTGGCCTTGATTTGTCGCGGCGGTGCTGAAGTCTTCCTCGGTCAGGATGGCGCCGTTTAGGTCACGCACTGAATAGGTCACCTTGTTGGACGCGGTTTCCCATTTGGCGACCCGTTGGCCGAACGCGTCATAGAGGAAGTATTCCTCCCAATCGTCGGTCTTGGAGGCGCTCCGGCTCGTGGTTCCAGCCTGCTTCACCAATTCAAAAAAACCAGCGGCGTCGTAGTGATGTTCCGAGGCGACATTCCGTGTTAGACGCCCCACCCCGTCGTAGTCCATCCCGTCGCCGTCGTGATGGTATGGGTTTCCCTCACTGTAACTCGCTGAAAAGCTTGGCAGTTGAAGGGTATCGCCACCGACGTTTACGCTTAACCCGGATCGGGAAATCAAGTTCCCGCGTGGATCGTAGCGGTAATCAACGGTCGCCGAACCCATGCTGAGCTTCGCGAGTTGACCCAGCTCGGTGTAGTCGTAGAAAAACAAGCGCGAGCTGAACAGGTTGTCGCGCCGAATCAAATGGTCCACGAACCCGAAGGCGTTGTACTGGATGGTGGCTTCGGTAAAAAGAGCCTCGCCGGTCGAGAGGATGTCAAACAGGCGGTGGAGCCGGGGGCGACCGAGACTGTCAACCGCTTGGATCGCGAAGAAGGGTACGTTGGGATATTGGGCGAAGGATCGTGTGTTTTGCTCGAAGGTGGCCAGGTAGGCGTCGGTGGTGGTGAAGATCCGGCCGTCAAATCCATGGCGTTGGTCCAACTCGGGCGCCGCCATGGCGCGCAAGGTTTCGTTACAGCCCTTTGATTGGCAACGATCCAAATCATAGGCGGCGCTCAAGTTGTTGCCGTTGTAGGGATGAAACCGCGCCAGGTCGATGACTTGGGCGAAGTCCGGTCCTTGCGGGTGGGCCGGTCCAAAACCGTAAAACACCTCGAACGGTGAGGCATCGAATTCATAGCTGTAGCCGGTGAAGCCACCGTTGGCGTGTTTGATTGCCGACACGCGGCCAAGCGCCTCGTAATCCAGGGAAACCCGATATCGCCGTGAGCCACCCAGGTCGCGGTAAGGCACGCTGCTGAAATCGGTGTGTTCGATTTGGGGGATGAACACCTGGTATGTCTGTACCCGGTTGGCGCTGTCGAACGCGTCGTAGGTGATGGTCACCGGGTATTGGTGGTTGTTGAATTGCGTGGCCTCAATCAACCGACCCAGCGGGTCATAGGTGAACGAAGAGAGCGGCTGTAAAACACCGGGCGCTTCCAGCGTGGAACCCAACTTCTCAACCAAACGTCCGGCATCGTCGTAACGAAATACCCGCCGCATCTTTTTGTCATTGATCCCGCCGTGGTATTGCTCCTCAAGCAGGCCGTCCGCATCGTAGTCGTAATGAATCGGATGTTCGATTTCGGGATGGCTTTCAGCGACCAGGTCACCCAAGAGATTGGTGACGGTGACACGTTCCAAGGATGGGTCGTCATAAGGCCGCGTGGTGATTTCCACACCCTTGGCGTGCGGCGCATAGTCGAAAACCACCGGTTGTCCGTTGGTTTCGGCACGCACCAGGCGTGTGGCAAGATCCGTTTCACTGGTCCTGGTCACCGTGGAAACCCGCGTCGTTGGGAGTTGGGGTTCAATCGGCAGGCTGCTGTAATCTCGGGTTTGGGCCTCGGTGGTTTCGGTAACGACCGTGGCCCCGTCTGCTTTTGTTTCGTATTGGAAATCGGTCTTGAGCAACAACAGGCCGTCGCGAATGTCGTGGTGCTCGGCGTGGGTTGGTCGTCCATACACGTCAAGGTGGTAGGTCCAACGGCCGTTCTCCGCTTCCAGGGTTTCTTTGGTACCGAGTGGTGAATAGCCATGGGTTCGGGTGTAGATGTGGCTTGGCGAAGTCTGGCGCGTTTCCAGATGAACGCGGCCCCAATCATCCAGGGTCACCGTCTCAACCGGAACCCGTTCCGCGATGGTTCGCGTCGCAATCGGGAAAGGCTGATCCTCGGCCAGGCGGAGCCCTTGGCCCAATTCGTAAAAGGTCGCCACCGTGGTCGGGGTAACCCCTGGCGGCGAGAACTCGGTAATCAACGGCGCGGTCGCGGGTACCTGAACGCTGATCAAGCGAAGGTCGGCGTCGTAACCGTAGACGGTGGTGACGCCGTTGATGGTTTCGTTGGCGACGGTCCCGTCATAATCGACGGTGCGCGACATCGACTCGCCCTCGGGCAAGCTAATGCTTGAAGCCTGGCCATATTGGTAGCTGTTGTAAGTCGTCAGCCCGCTTTGTCCGAGGCGTTTGGCGGTGAGCAAACGCCCTCGATTGCTCCCTTTTTGGATGTAAATGTAGCGCTCGGTGCGATAGGTGGTGGCGTCCTGCCAATGCTCAACCTTGGTGGGGAATGGAAAATAAACGTCCTCGTAGCGGTAGGTTGTTCGATCAAGCAAGGTTTCCCGGCCAACCTCAACCAGCGTTTGTTGGTCGCGCGTGAGTAGCGCCAAGGCATATTGGTGGAGGGTGGTGTTGTGATCCCAGCCGAAATTGGCAACAAAGCGGTGGTCATAATCGAATTCACGGATCAAAGACAGGTTGCTGCCACGGGCCTGCCGGGTGATCTTGACCGGCTGGAGAAATGCCTCGCGGAAGTCGCCGGGTTGCCAGTTGCCGTCTTCGAACCAGGAATAGTCGTAATGGGTGTCGATCCATTGCCCGTCGATCTGCTGTGCGTATTGACGAACGGCGCTGACCGAGACGCTGTCGCCCCCGGCATGCGCGGCGATGCTCAGTTCCGGCGTGTAACGCCAGGATTCGTTGAGGGTCGTGTCACGGTAGGTGGTTTGCTTGGCGCGCGGACGGCCAACCAGGTACCCATCCGTGAAAACGCGGTAGTTGGTCTCAAAAAGTGGGGTGTTGATGTAGGTGGTGGTGCGCTGGAAGGCATGGGCGCCGTTCGTTTGGGTAACGGTCACGTCCAGTGCGCCTTGACCGGTTGCGCTTTGCCGTTCTTCCTCTACCGACCACTGGCGGTAATCGAAAGCGTAACGGCCGCCGCCGTGGCTGACCTCACTGACTCGGGTGAAAAACCGGTAGCGGGGCTCTAGCGTTACGCAATCATCGACGCGGCGGTTCGTGCAATCACGCGCATCCGGTTGGAGGTACTCAAAACGTTGGGTGTCGTATTGGTAGTGAACCGTGCCACCGGTTGGCAGAGTCAAGGCCGTCAGCAGCGGCTTGGGCTCACCGACGTCTTCCATGGTGAAAACCGTTTCGTAGCCCTCGGGCGTGATCACCTTGTGAAGCGTGGTGTGGGAAGTACCGCCCGCGAACACCTGGCGGTAGGCGAATCGTTTGAGCAGCTTGGTATTTTGTCCGGCTTCCAACGTGATGCGCTCAAGAAGAGCGCCCTGGTAATGGAACACCAAACTTCGGCCGTTTTCGTCCGTGACCCTCTCAATGCGGGGAAAGTCGGGGAGCGTACCGTCAGGATCGGTTCCGCCAACGTAATCAATGCGCAGCAACCGACCGCTTGGCGACCAGATCTGTGTGGGGTAAAAGGTCACACTGCTTGCATTGGCTGGATTGGTGACAAAACGTGTTGCCCGGTATTCTGTTTTTTGGCCGTTCGGGTCCGAAAGCACATAGGGGAAATGGGAAAACCCCTGCAAGCTCGTGCCATCCGAACGCCGACCGCGGCTGATCCGGCGGAGTTGGTCATCGATGAAATGGACGTCGGCTTGGTTGGGCACGCAGCCACCTGCCGTGCAGTGATCCGAGGCGCCACCGTCTTGCGGGTCCGCTTGGAAAACCGCGTCGCGGCCGAAGGTGGTGACGTTGCCGGCGGTGTCCACAAATCGCACCCGCTCCCAATCGCTCGAACCAGGGGCTCCGTAGATCGCGTTGCGCGCGATGATGAAGCCGAAATGAAGGTTCCAACCCTCGCCGAGCACGGAACCGGTGTCGGGTTCGTTCATCGGACACAGCCGAAACCCGCTTTCGTCGTTGCAGTGCTTCTGTTGGTAAGCCTTGTAAATCGGGCGAATGCTAAGCTCGGGAACACCAATCGGATCGAGGCTCACCTGAAGTTTTCCCGTGAACTCGTTGACGCTGGAATAGGGCGCGGCAATGTTGAGGCCCAGGTGATCCGCGTCGGAGGATAGAGGAATCACGCCGTCGACGGTGCCGGTGACGGCGGGATTTAGATTTTGGGTCTCACCTTGAAAGGCCAGGGTTGATTGAAGGGGGCAAACAAAAAGCAAAAGGGCTAACAGAAAACGGACGCGCGTGCATACAAAGGCACAGCGACGTTCAAAAATGAGATCGCGGGTCATAAAGACTCCTAGCAGGGATAGGAATATTCAAGTTTTGAAAAAATAGAAGGATGACACATGGCCAGGTTGCCCAAGTGACGTACAGGGGTATCTGGATCAAAACCCGCCGGTGTGTCCAAGGCTAGCGTTAGGAGGAACCGAAAAAAGAGCGAGGACTTCCAGCGGGCTGGGCTCGAATCGAGAACGTGCCTGACCGGGAAAAAGGACAAGGGCTTTTGGGGTGATTTCATTAGGAGATCGTTCTTTCCTTTGGCCGGCTCCAAATATTAAACACAAACAGAAAAAAAATAGGCTACGAAATTCACAGAAAGATCGTCGAAAGATATTTGCACACACATAAAAATATCTTTAGAACCCAATCTTAGCCAAGCTTTTCACTCGCTGCAGTTGGATTATTTTCTTCGCCTCTTTCGCGTACTAGCCGAACCATCTGCTTGGCGGCATCGCTGGTTTTTAGAGTCTCGTCGTTCAAAATACCACGAATGATCTCATCATTAAGCGAGTCGTAAGCGCCTCACGAGCAAAGCAGAATCCGATCACCTGACGCCAGGGTAATGGGCCCGACCATTGGCTCATGAAACGTATCCCCGCCCAGGAACTTGGTCAGCACAAGCTGTTGGATTGCATGGGTATTGGAGAGGGCTGTACCCTGCAAAGCGCATTTTGACACCAAAAGCGTTGATCACCGCTGGCATAATTTTTTGATTTCAGTGTTTCTTCGTGCCGAGCGTGATCTCACGATCCACGCATGTTGTGGTTTTCCTGAGGAGTCACCCAGATGTCACCAGCTTCTATTTTGGATAATTTCGATGGCGACATGGGTTTTCCTGTCCTGTAGCTACACTCGGAAGTCGTTATTTCTTCCTAACCGGCTTGTTTGTCTGGTAGATGTTTGCGAGCAACGGAAAGATGAATGAGCCCTCGGTGGTGGCCCACGCGAATCCCTCAGGATTTCCCCATCCTGAAGAATTCCGGCTTTTAACCCTATTCGGATCAGACGAATCTTCAATCATTCGTGGGCAAGCATTCCGCGCGGCGTTTTATGACTCGGCAAAGTTAAGCCGGGTGAAGCCGCTATTAAAAGATGGGGTTCGTCTCGTGCCTACCTGAAAATACGCGGTCCCGGCCCGGTGGGACCGGGCCGGCGGTAGAGTTACGAGGCGTTTTTCTCGGCGTTTTGTTCCATGCGGAACTCGAGTACGCGCACTTCCGAATTTAGCGAAATCGGGAGGCGCCAGGTGAGCTGGACTTCCATGTTGGGGACGTCGATGGCAATGGTGTCGAGTACCATCGCTCCGGGCAACATGCCGCCGTCCACGTAACGCACCAGGTTGATCATCTGGTACGGGGGTAATCCGAACGATAGGCGCCCCTCGGGGCTTAGGTTGGTGAGGGTGACCCAGGCGTCGGCCGGCACTTTGCCCGGGAACATCAAGCTGGGGTGGGCGCGGTTACAGGCGGCGTAAGGCGCGTCGTCGCTGTGCAAACCCCAATCCTCGTAGGTGGCACACAAGCCGGCCGGGAGGTAATCCCCGCCAAGCTCGGTGACGGGGTAACCTGGCATTTCGATTTGCGGGGCTTTGACCTTGTCGCCGTCACTGGGATGCGCCGGCGCAACAAAGCCGGTGCCCAGCGGGTTTTTGCCAAACACCTTCTCTTCCCCGTCGACCTCGCCGCGGCCCCCGTAGGCCTGCTCGTAACGCAGCGGCACGGTGGGCACAGGTTTGGGGTCTTCCAACATCCATCGGCTCTCGGCACCGGAATAAACCCAGTTGCGGCGGCCCAAGATTTTGTAGGCGGCGGTATGAATGCCCACCTGCACCTCGGCCAACCATTGGGCCTGGGGTTTGCCGCCGGGCGCGTGGGCCAACGCGTTGACAAAGACGTCGGTGCGCGGTTTGGCGGGAACGAAATCGGAAGGGCGCAAGATCGAAGAGGCGCCGGGTTCACCAAAATAGGTGTCCTTGGGCAGAACCGGCTTTTGTTCCTGCACCGGTTTGAGCACCTTGCCGTCTTCAATCTTGAAGGTGCCCTTGGCGACGGCCACCAGCAAAGGTCGCTTGCGGTTATCGCGGCAACGGTAGGAAGCATTGGGAAAAGGAAGGTAGTTGCGGGTTTCCATGATGATGTTCCTTGTCTCAACCGGGTGATCCGGCCGGTGGTTGGCGAGGGTCGCCCCGCCCTGTTGGTCAATAGGCGGGTGAGATCCGTTTCAGCGAGCCGTTTTTGGGATCAATGGCGAAATGCCAATCATACCATCCGTCGACCTTTTCATCGGCACCGCATACCACGGCGGCCGCGGCATCGGGATGGTTGGCTAAGTAGCTGATTGAAAAACCCTCGGGCGCCTTGACCTGAAACATCAGGCGCCCGTCGCGGGGATCAAAACAATCAACGTGGTGGGTATCGCGTTTGACCCCGTTCATCACCCCGACAAAACCGCCGGTTTCAAAATACAGGGCTGATCCATTCAAGGCATTGGCGCTTTCGGCCTCTACCCTTTTTCCTTGAAAACGCCAGCGCACTTTGCCGGCCGTTTCATCTACGTCAAGTTCTTCGATCATGTGCCTAGCTTCCTTACACTCACAACTTTCAAATAGTTCATGCGGTCTTTCGGCGCCACGGTCATTTCCAGCTGGTTCCCGCCGCCCGGCAAATAACGGCCGGTCGCCTCGTCGATTTGCGGACCGACCGGGCCTGTTTTGGCCGGGAGATCTTTCACGACCTCGTAGGTTACGACGCGGTCGACATCCGGCTTCCACGCTTGCTTTACGGCGAGATCGTCGCGCACAAAATCCATATCCTTAATGTAGTCCGGTGTACCGAAACCGCCGGGTCGATCAACCGGTTGCCCCGGTCCAACCGCCATTTCGAACTTGGTACCCGGCTTAAGTGTCTCCGTCTTAGGGGTGTAGCCGATGGGCCAGGGCGACTGACCGGAAACCAGATCTTGGTAGGCCTTGGATGCCTCGGAGGAATCCTTAAATTGGCCCTTGTGGGCTTTTTGGAATTCGTTCCAAGAGTTTTGTTTGCCTTTTTTACAGGACAAACCGGAGGGATCGGTCCAGCCAATCGGGTTGGGCGCGTATTGGTAGAGGTTGGTGCCGCCCGCGAACCCGATGGGGTCCTGGTGGATGAAACGGCCGACAACGGGGTCGTAATAACGGTTGTTGTTGTAGTGCAACCCGCTTTCTTCGTCGTGGTACTGACCCGCAAAACGCAGCGGGTTATGCACCTCTTCGGCGAGGTATTCGGCCACCTCGCCATAGGCACGGTAGCGCGCCGACCACACGATTTTGCCGCGTTCATCGGTCATTTCTTGCGGGGTACCCAGGTGGTCGTTGTGGTAGTAGTAGGCCTTGTCGTTTTGCAACATGGCAACCGGGGTCAGGCCGTCCACATCGTAGACAAAGGTTTTCCAGCCGTCCTCGGTGTGTTCGGCGGCAAGGGCGTGGTTGTCCCAGAAAAACGCGGTGCGTTTGCCGCCTTTGATTTTGGCGACGCGACGGTTAAAGGCGTCGTATTGGTATTCGGTGGTTAACCCGTCCCGTTCTACCCGAATGAGCTGGTTATCGGGACCGTAGGTCAGGTTGGTTTCCTCGGCGCCGGTCGGGCCTTGGTTGATGCGGGTCAGGTTGCCCGCGTCGTCGTATTGGAACTTGCGGTCGCGGAACACGCCGAGGCGGTCGCCGGCCACGGTGGTTTGAGCTTCGCCGGCGTCGGGATCGAGGATGTTGCCGGCCGGGTCAAAGGCAAAGGTTTCCTTGAGAAAACCGTCCACGGAACGCAAACGTTCGTTTTGATCGTAGCGATAGCGGGTGGTGCCTTTGGTCAGGTCGTCAATTTGGGCGAGCAAGCCCTGTTGGTCGTATTGGAAGTCGCGCTGAATCAGCGTTTCACGACGGTTGTTCACCGCCTGAATTTGTTGCAGGCGGCCGGCGGGATCGTAGTCGTGGTGGACCTGGACACCGTTGCCGAGGTGACGCACCCGCTCGCGGCCGGCCCCGTCATATTCGCCGCGGCTCAGCAAACGCTCGCCGTGGTGAATGTCCAGCAAACGACCCATGGGATCGTGGCTGAAGGAAAGGTTCGTTCCGCCGGGCAAAGACAGCGCGGTGCGGTTGCCGTTTTGGTCAAAGGCCCGCTGGATCACCTGGTTGTCCTGCCATTCTTCCAACAACTGACCGAGCGGCCCGTAGAAGAACCGCAGGTTGCGGGCGGGGTTGTCGGCGCGGGTCATGCGGCCGGCGGCATCGTAGGCAAATTCGCTGGTTTGCGCCAGGCCGGATTGCAGATCGCGGGCGGTTTTCTTGATCAAGGCGCCCAGCGCGTTGCGTTCGAAGTGGATCACGCGATGCGCGCCGTCGCGGTGTTCGATCAGCTTGCCGGCGGCGTCGTAACGGTAGTTTTGCTCGCGGCCGTCGAAACCGATTTCTTTGATCAGGCGTTCGTTGCCGTCGTAGAAAAATTGCGCGCGTTCGCCGTTTTCGTTGATTAAGGCGGTCAGGTTGCGTTCGGTATCCCATTCGTAGCGCAGTTCGCTGCCGTCGGGATTGACGCGGCGGGTGACCTCGTCCAAGCCGTCTTCATAGAAGTACTGGGTGGTGTTGCCCTGGTCGTCGATGTACTTGCTAACCATGTGGTTGGCATGCCACTCAAGCCGCAGCGTGGTCTCATCCGGGCGGATAATACGCGTGACGCGCCCCAGCTTGTCGTATTCGTAGCGGGTCACCTTGTCGCCTTCGATCACGGCGGTCATGTGATCGTACGCGTCGTATTGGTAACGAATTTCAATGCCGTCAACGCCGGTTTCAGAAACCAAGGCGCCGTTGGCGTTCCACACCATTTCGTGGACGCGGCCGTCGGGCCGGGTAATCTTCACCGGACGGCCCATGCTGTTGT
Source organism: Acanthopleuribacter pedis (assembly GCF_017377855.1). Classification (GTDB taxonomy): domain Bacteria; phylum Acidobacteriota; class Holophagae; order Acanthopleuribacterales; family Acanthopleuribacteraceae; genus Acanthopleuribacter; species Acanthopleuribacter pedis. Next base: position 302,791 of record NZ_JAFREP010000002.1, on the reverse strand, counting down.
AGGCATACCGCGTGGTGTTGCCGAGCGGATCAATATTGGCGATGAGGCGCTGTCCCGCATCGTACTCGCGACGCCAGACATAACCCAATTCATCGGTGTAGCGGACGGGTTTTCCGTGTTCGTTGTACTCGGTATGGTTGACGGCACCGGTGGGCGCGGTCCGTTTGGTGACCAGGCCCAAATCGTTGACCTTGCTCTCGTGAACAGCCCCGGTCGGATCATGCAACTTCACCATATGGCCGGCGCTGTTGCGCTCGAAACGGGAGACGTTGCCCTCACCGTCGGTTTCCGACAGCAGGTGACCCATTTCGTTGTACTGGTACAGGGTGGTGAACCCGCGGCTGTCGGTGATTTCGCTGCGATGCTGCTCGGGGAACCACTTGAAACGGACGTCGTAATTGCCGCCGTCGCCCCAGTTGTGCAGGCAGCGCGCGCCGGTGTCGTAGCGGTCCCATTCGAAGTAATAATTGAATCCGGTGCGCAGGGTACGCTGAATCAACACGTGGTTGCGGTATTGGTATTTTTCGCCGTGGCCGCTCGCATCGCGGTTGGCGATCAGGTTGCGATCCGCGTCGTATTCAAAGGCCAAAACGCGGTGATCGGCTGCCTCGGCGCCTTTGAGCAACAGATCCACGCCGCTGAACAGGCCGCGGTCGTTGGTTTCAAAACGCAGGCGGTTGCCGCTCTGGGAGACCACCTGGAACAGCCGGCCGTTGCGGTATTCAAAATCGACCTTTTGGCCGGTGCGGTTGCGGTACTGCGCCAAGCGCCAACGGCCGCCTTCCCCGCTAAAGACACGGGTAAAACCGTCGCGGTCGGCCAGTTCAAAACGATCCGTCTCAGGACGACTCAGGAACAAACCCTCGAGCACCTGGCCGACGGTTTCGCCGACAGCCGGGGTCGGGAAGGCCACGGAACGGGCCTCGTCGGTGCGGTAAATAAGCTCGCCACCTTCGCTGTGCAGGCTTTCGCAGCCGCTGAAGGTCCAGCCGCGACCCAAACCGACATCCTCGGTATGGCCGCTGCGGTAGGTACGCTCGAACACATAGGGCAAGGGGCCCGGCAACAGGTACTCGGTGAATTGCAGCAGTTCCTCACCGGTCACCATGCTGATCGGGCAGCCGCCGGTACAGGTTTCTTTGATCTTGCCGCTGGGCAAGCCGTTGTCAATTTTGCTCGCGGCCTTGGAAACCTTGTTAACCACACCCTCGCCGGCTTTCACCATCGCTTTGCCGACGCCGGTTTTTTTGGCGAATTTGGCAGCCGTGGCACCGGCACCCGCAAACGGAATCATCGCGGCGGCGGACAGGGCCGCGTCGGTATAGTTGCCCTCGGCGAGGTAAATCAGCGCGTTCAGGCCGTCGGCAACTTCACCCAAACCGGGTACCAAGCCGACAATGTCCAAGGTGGTATGGATCACATCGGAAAGTGAAATATTGGAAACAGCATTGGCGAGGCCGCTCCACCAACTGGATTCTTCTTCTGTCTCCGGGGCCGCGGGCGGATTGGTATCGCCGCTAATCGAACCGTCGGGACCAATGCTGGGACCGCTTGCCGGGGCGGGCGCGGGCGCCGGCGCATTGTCACTCGCCGCGGAACCACCGCCGCCGGAGCCACCAGATCCGCCGGATCCGCCGGATCCACCACCGGCACCACCACCGCCGCCGGCACCACCGCCACTGCCCTCTTCGTTGAGAACATCCTGGGGAATGAAAATGCGGTTGTTGAGTACGTTTTGCGCGGCGGCCCAGAATTCGGCACCGGTGAGAATGCCGGTACGCGGAATCGGATAATTGTATTCGGGCGGAATCTCAATACCGGATGCACGCACCAACTCAACCAGTTGCCACCATTCGTAACTGCCCTGGAACAGTTGCGGTGCATGACGGCCGGTGTAGGTGTAATAAAAGTCGCCGGAGACAATCAGGCCGTCAAAATATTTTTCCATGGTGTGGCTGTGAACCCAGGAGCGCAGCACTTCTTCGTTTTGGCGCAACTCGGTGCGCAGGCTTTCCGCGTATTGCAAGACGTAGCCGGGACTTTCGGCCAGTAAAATTTCCAGGCGGTAGCGTTCGAGCATTCTTTGCTTGCCGAGGTACTCGAACAAAAATTCTTCGCCGTCAATGTTGGGCACCGACACCTCGGCGGTGGTGACACTTTGCCGCGCGTGCTCCATCCACTTCTGAGCCTGCCCGACACGCGCCGCGTCATAACTAAAGGTGGGATAAAGGTCGGGCACTTTAAACGCGTAAAAGTTCTTGTCGTGCCGGAAGAAACGGCCTTTGAGCAAGGTGTCGGGACCACTACCTGGAAATGTCATAGGTACCTCTTTGTAATAGCGATAAGGAGCAGCGTGATTTCACCGGACCGGCACCATAGACAGCCGGAGGAAAAATCGTGCAACGCAACCCGCCCAAAGGTCACCTACTCAGTGCAGGGGTTTATACCGTCGGTCGCCTTGCGATTGCCGTGGTGTACCGCCGTCGGCGAATCCACCCATGTCCCGCGGAACAGCGCTTGTATAAGGATATCGGTTTTTCCAACCGCCTAGCTAAAGGCATACGTCCAAAAAACCGCCGTGTTTCTTCAGGACCGCGTGTTTTCGGGGTTACGTGATAGGCGTTACCGCGAGTCCACGCCGCAAACCCACCTCATAATGTGTGGCTCTGCACTGTCTAATATAGTGACTCCAGGCGGCGATGTGAAGTAATAAGGGTTACAAAAAAAAAATGCGCCCCGGGAAGGGGCGCGGGGGACAGATTACGTGGATGGTCTTAAGGCACGGCACCGTGACCCAATTGGTCCAGGCCGCGCCCCCGCTTGCAGGCACCCAGGTAACCCTAAACCCGCATTGCTCACAAGGGCTTCCGCGACAGGGCAAAAACCCCTGTGAGGAATGCGGGCGAAGTAAAGAATTCAGAGGAGAACCAGCGCGTTTGCCGCGTACCGTCGTAGCTGTTGGTACAGGGGGCGTCACTGCGTTCTGTGAGACAAAAGATAACGCACTCTCATTACCAGCACAAGTCTTTTTTTGATAATCTGATATCACCAAGCATGGTTTTGCGACCTTCCCCACCCTTTCTCAACGAAACACGGGTTCCTCAAATGGCCAAAACCCGCTTTGTTTCCTGATTTTGGGTCCGTGGCTCCCCATGGGTCGGCCCTTCGTTTTTTGACCTGGCCGTCCCGCATCGTTGCTTTTTTGGACCGCTTGGACAAACGAAAAGCCTTTCAAATAAATGGCCGTCACATCTTTGTCCAGGATCCCGCCACCCCAACTTTTCTTTCATGTTCCACCCCAAGTTTACCGACAAGACAAGAAACCAAACCTGACAATTTACCCACGACCTTCAGCCGGGAACCTTCCGTCTCGCGGTCCCGCAAACTGCTTGTTGTCCACGCCCAATCCCGAAGCCCCCGTTGAGGGGGACCTCGGCCCAGGAGGAAACAGTGAACCCTCTGCTCAAATGTTTGATGGTGATGTTCTTGTTGAATCAGCTTGCTTTCGCCCAAACCACGTGGGGCGACGCCGCCTACCTCAATACCAACGCCGAGGTAGACGCCGGGGGCGACAGCGAACCCAACCTCGCCGTGGATAGCCAGGGCCGGTGGATGGCGGTATGGAGCAGCACCGACAGCCGCGACGATACGGTGGGTACCGACTTTGATATCTTCGGTGCCGTCTCAACCGACAACGGCCTTACCTGGTCGCCTTCGTTTGTGATCAACAGCGCGGAAATGGATTCAGGACTCGATTTTGAGCCGTGCGTCGCAACCGACGGCAACGGCCGCTGGGTGGTTGTGTGGCGATCCAACGACCCCCAGGGTAATTTCGGCTCAGACTACGACATCTTTTACAGCATCTCCGACGACCACGGCGCCGGCTGGACCACCCCTGCCGCGGTATCCATCACCGCCTCTTCCGATACCGGCGACGAATTTTTCCCATCCATCGCCTCGGACGGTGGCAACGGTTGGATGTGTACCTGGCAATCCAACGATCCCAATGGCAACACCGGCACCGACAACGACATCTTTGTGGCCACCTCAGCGGACAACGCCGCGACCTGGACCACAGCGCTGCTGCTCAACAGTGACGGCGAAAGCGATAGCGGCCAGGACAACAACCCTGAGGTGAAAACCGACGGACGGGGTGTTTGGATCATCGTCTGGGCAAGCCAAAACATGATCCTCGCCCGTTCCGGTGGTTTGGATCGGGATATTGTGTTCTCCCGCAGCCAGGACTTTGGTACCACCTGGAGCGACCCCGCGCCTATTAACGACTACGCGTTTACCGACAGCGCCAATGACACCAACCCCGATCTTGCCACCGACGGCGCGGGCAACTGGCTGGCAGTATGGAGTACGGACCACGACCTCGGCACCAACGGCACGGACAACGATGTGATGTTCAGCCGTTCGATTGACTCGGGGGTTACTTGGACCTCGGCCCGCGCCATTGAAGGCACCACCGACGCGGTCAACGACGCGGTGCCGCGCATTCACTATGGCGCGGGTTCGTGGGTCACGGTTTGGGCGGGCAACAACGATCCCGGCGATTCCGGGACAGACACGGACATCTATTCCTCGGCGAGCACCGACATGGGTCTGGCCTGGTCAACCCGTACCCTGGTCAACGACTACGCCCTCACCGACAGCGCCAACAACTTCGACAATAGACCCCACCTGAACTACGGCGACGGCCGTTGGCTCTCTGTCTGGAGCGGCAGCATCACGAACGAGGACGGCGACATTGTGTTCGCGCTGTCGCCACCCGCGGGATGCACCATCCCCGATTCCTTCGCGCCCACGGTGGCGACTTGGCCAAGCTCGGTTTCGATTTTGAATTTGGTCCAAATCATTAATGAAGCGTGCGGGCTTGCTTCCGCCCTCGCCAAACAGGACGAATGAACCCAGCTACTAGAACCAAACAGGAGCCGCTGATTAAACGCCTGCCGGGCACCACACCCAAAGAATGGTTCCACGCCGTCAAGCAACCCGCGGCGGGTTAGCCCGTATGCTCACCAAAAGTTCTGCTCCGGCGCTGAAACAGCTTCGATTACTTAGGTTACTTGGTCGCACGATTGCAAACCAACGGTGGGACAGCCTCGTCGTAGCACTGCTACGCCGAGGGGTCGGCCCCGCCAAGGGTCGGCCCCGCCAAGGGTCGGCCCCGCTACGTTTGCCCGACCAGGTAACCTGTGTACTCACAGCGATTTCAAAGTCTCGCGATGAATTCTGGTGAGAAATGCGGGCTAGCTTGCGGCGAAGCGCTTCATCCAGAGAGCGACCTCTTCCGGCGTCAGAACCGATTCAACAATCACATTTGGGCGCAAGGCGTCGTGGTAAGGCGCAAAAAAATGGCCGTCCCAGGTACGTGCCATGAGGGGCGCGTCCAGTAAAAGCACCGCGTGATCTTCATAGCGGGCAATCCCATCGGGACGCACCTCACCCGGTACAAAAGCCAAGCCGTCCAAACCCCCGTCCGCGCGCGCCGCGTACCATGGCAAATAACCCCAAACCGCACGATCCATCAGGGCGGCGGGATCGCGGGCAACGCTTAAACCCCGCGCACAAGCAACCAAGGCCGCGTTCGGTTGCGGCCCGGCAACAATCCCTTCCTCAACCAAGGTCCCTTGCAGCAAGGTGAACAATTGAAACGCATTGCGAACCATGTCCAGCCGAACCCAGGCTCCCCGACCCTGGCCGCCATGGAGCACCAACAAACGCATATCATCCACCGCGGCGAGGGTTTCGTGGATGTAAAAGGCGTGGTAATCGGCGCGTTCCATTTCGGCCACCGCCGCGATCAAACCGGTGCGTCGCCGCGCCGCGATGCGCGCCGCCTTGCTTCGCGTCACCATCGCCATCGCGGCGGGCACCATGCAGGAAACGCCCAGCAAGGTTTTGGCGGCTTCCCAATCAACCCGCGCCAATACCTGAAGCTTGTGGTCGGTCATCGCGGAACTGTGTTGGATAAAACAATGCTGGTCAAGGATGCCCAACGCACGTCGCCAGGCCGGCAGCATTTCGGTCAAACGGTCCAACACGCCTTCCACAGCCAAATCGGGATCGCCGCCCCGTTCGACCACCGCACCCATCAACATCGCATGATGGGCGGCGATATACACGTCGGGAACGCTGAGGCCCCGCTGCATCCGCCGCAGCACCGCGTCGTAATGGTCGCGCGAGGAAAGCCCGTCAAGGCAGTTTCGCACATCCATGGGAACCGCGTTCCCAAAGGAGAACAGTTCCGCCAAACCCGGTAACAGGTCTTGGTTGGCGTCGATATAGGTGTCCAGGGCGGATAAATCCAAAGATTGAGCCATGGGAGCTACCTCATAAAATTCAGTCGGTTACCTCAAAAAAATCCCGTCAGGTGAAGCGAGCAGGCCGCCTAAAGTTCCCCGGCATAAATATGGATCTGTTTCCAAAGTTGTTCATGGCGCACGGTCATGGGCACCATCGCCACCAAGTTTTGGTGGCGGTCGAAAAACAACAACTGGGGATGGGGGCTCAAGGCAAGCTTTTTTCCTAAATTGGCATGGGGATCGTGCAGCACCTCGCCGGGAATTCCGTATTCCAGAAGCTGCTCGCGAAACTGGCGCCAATCGTTTTTTTCATTGAGAATCGACACAATGGCGATGTCCTCGTAGATCACCGAGAAACCTTGCAATTCCATCAATTTGGACAAACAAACGCCGCAGCCGCTGTAATCGCTGTAGAAAACCACGTAGCCGCGGTAACCCTTCTCAAGGCGAGCGGTGTTACCCAAGGTATCGGTAAAAGCCAGGCGCGACAAATCGAAACGATCACGACCGGAAAAATAGGCGCGAATGTCGCGTTCAAAGGCATAACCCACCACCACCGTGGTACATATCAAAAGCCAAACCAAAGTGCGTTTGAGTTGCATGCGACCTTCAGGACCCTCGCTTATTTCGTTGCAAACGGCGTAACCGCAACAGAATGGACGTGCTGTAAATGCACTACCTAGCATACGCGTTTCGGGTAAAGAACGGAAGGCTAACCCGCGACCTGGAGCGGTGTTTCCCGGTGTATGTTCGCGGGTAACCGCACCAGCAGGGTCACCCCGCGACCCGGCCCCTCACTTTCCACCTCAATGCCACCGCCGATTTCCTTGGCCAAATTGGCGCTGTTGTGGAGTTCGCCCGATTGGTTCTGGTCAAACAAGCTCTGCTGACGTTGCGCTGAAAGACCCCCGCCGCTGCAACGAAGCCGAACCACAACGTGCCCCGTGCCTTGCTCCGATTCAACGTAACAAGGGTGCACTTGCGCGCCGTTCTCCACCGACAGGAAGGCGAGGTAACGCATCAGCCCGGCGATCATCAACATGAACTTAATTTTCGGGACATAAAGGATGGGTACCGAGCCCTGACGCAGGGTAAAGTCGATCGGAAGACCGGCGATCTCCACGGCTTGCGCACAGGCCTGAAGCAAGGGGTTGATTTCAACCGGTTCGGGGTTTTCCGTCACACCGGACAACGCGTGCTGATCGCGCAGCACATCCAAAGATTGGTTGAGGTATTGCCGCAAACGCCGCAGTTCCTCCAACATGGCGGCGTCGCGGTGTTCAATGCGAATAAGCAGTTTGCTCAAGGTCTCCGTCAGTTGCGCGCCTTCCTCACCGCTGCCGAGCATGCCCTTAAAACGCGCCAAAAGGCGTTCGGCCAAGGACGGCCAATTGGATTGGGCCAACTTGTGTTCGATCACCTCACTGGAGATGTTAATGCTGTTCAGGCTATTGCCCATATTGTGCAGCACCGAACTCGCGTTCTCGGCCATGCCGACCAAATGCGCGGTTGCCACCCGCTCCCGCTGCTTGTCGACCAACTCGTTTAAGGTTTTCACGCGGCCGACGGCCACCACCGCGTGTTCGCGGAAACGGTGCAGGCGGGTGAACTCGGTTTTGGCAACCTCGCTGGGATTGGTTTGGGTTTGCAACAACATGACCCCTTCCAAACGGCCCTCAAAGACCAAGGCGATCATCAGGAACCAGCCCGCCACCACCCCACTCGAGTCGGTCAGCGGTAGGAAATAGGTCGCGTCATCCAACTGGTATTGATCGGCGAGAAACTGCTTGCGAACGGCGGCTTCGCTGTAATCACGGGCTTTAAGATAGGCCGTGCAGGCGTTTTCCACGGTGACGCGGAACTTTTGATCGCGGGTATCCCGCAGCAAAAAGGTGCCGCAGGAAACACTTTGGAACAACGCCATCGCCTGCTCTAACAGGGTCGGTAACAACCCCTCGGCACTCATCTCACGGTTGATGGTTTGCACAATGCGGTTGAGGGTTTCCAGTTCGTGGGTGTAGGCCTGGAGTGCCTGGGTGCGTTCGAGCACCTTTTGTTCCAGGTTGCGGTTGATATCCAACAGCTCCAGGTGGGGTTTAACCCGGGAGAGCAGCGAATCCCGCGAAAAAGGTTTGCTGAGGTAATCGTTGGCACCCAACTGAAACGCGGTGACGATGTCGGCATTTTGGTTTTTGGCGGTCAGGAAAATGATGGGCAATTCCTGGAGTGAATGGGTCTCGCGAATGCGTTTACACACCTCGAAGCCGGACATACGCGGCATCATCACATCCAGCAGCACCAAGTCGAAGGAATCGGTTTTGAGCGCTTCCAAGGCTTCGATCCCGTTGGCGGCCAGGACCACCTCGTAGCGGTGCACCTGAAGGAAGTTGGCCAAAATGCGGCGATTGGCGACTTCATCATCGACCGCCAAAATGCGAATCGCACGCCCATCGGGCAAACCCACCGCGTATTCACGGGGCGGGCCCGCCGCGCTTGCGACGGCCGGAAAGGAACCCGGAACCACCGCGGCAATGGGGTTTTTGACCTCAAGCGTGGATTCAGCCACCCGTCCGTCCACGCCGGTGCGGTACACGGTCAGGGTTTTTTCCCCGGAAATCGGCAGTTCAAAGGTGAACACCGCGCCGCGGCCGGGATAACCCTCGGCCCAAATGCGCCCCGCCATGCGTTCGATTAACTGACGCGAAATGGCCAGCCCCAGGCCGGTCCCACCATATTCACGGGTCGCCGATCCGTCTCCCTGCTGAAAAGATTCAAAGATTTTTTCCGCCATGCTGGGATCGAAACCGATCCCCTGGTCGTGAACCGCGATGCGCAGCAGGTTGTCATGGCGTTCTCCGACCAGGCGCACCTCGCCTTCTTCACTAAATTTAATCGCGTTGCCCACCAGGTTAAACAACACCTGTTGCAGGCGGCCCTCGTCGGCGTTGACGAAGGGCAACGATTCGGAAACATCGTTAATCAAGGTTACTTTTTTGTCGGCGGCCAAGGGCTGACACACAGCCAAAACGGCCTCAATCACCATGGCCGGGTCAACCGGTTGCAGGTTTAAAACCAGTTCGGCCTGCTTGAGTTTGGAGAAATCGAGAATATCGTTCACCAAATTATCCAGCCGCTTCCCGCTCAACACCATCAACTGAAGGTTGTCGGCCACCGCGGGCGATACTTCGCCTGCGTCTCCCGCCAACAAGGATTCAGCCAACCCCACCAAACCGTGGATCGGCGTGCGCAGTTCGTGGCTGGTATTGGCCAGAAATTCGTCTTTCAGCTCGTCAACCCGCATCAAGCGTTGGTTCATCGCCTCGGAGCGCTGCAGTTTGGCCTGTTGCCGCCGTAAATAAAAACCAACCGCCATCAACCCGGAAAAAAGGTAAAGGGCGTAGGCGTATGGGTTGGCCCACCACGGCGGTGTGACGGTAATCGCCAATTTACGGGTCTCGGGAACCCATTCGCCGTCGGCATTGGCAACCTTCATTTCCAGGGTGTAACGGCCGGGCGCCAATTTGGGAAAGGACACATCGCCCTTGTTGCCCAGGGGAACCCAGTCCGGCGTGAGACCGGGAACGCGGTAGGCGTATCGCAAGCCGCGCGGGCTGCGAAAATCAAGCGCGGCGAAATGGAACTGGATGGCGCGGTCGTCGTGGGCAAAGGTGACCTCTTGCAAATCGGCGGTTTCGCGGTCGAATTGCACCGGAAGGTTAAGCACTTCCACGTCGGAGAGCACAATCGGCGGATGAAAGGCCTGGGTTCGCAGGGCGCGGGGTTGCAAAAAGTTAAAGCCGTTGACCCCGCCGAAATACATGGTACCGTCGCGGGCCCTCAGGATGGCGCCCCGCCCAAATTCATTGGCTTGCAAATTGTGGGAGAGACCAAAGTTGCGAAACTGTTCGGTTTGAAGATTGAGACGACTCAAGCCGCGGTTGGTCGCGATCCACAGATCACCGTCACCGTCAAAGGCCAAGCCGAAGACCTTCTCATTCACCAATCCATGTTTGCGTGTATAGCGCTTAAACCGTTCCGTCTCAGGATCAAAGACATTCAGTCCGCCCCCGAGGGTGCCAATCCACAAGCGTCCGTCGGGACCTTCGATGATGGTGAGAATGGTGGCGTGGCTCAAGGCGTCGGGGTCGGCGCCGTCGGCGGGAAATTGCCGAAAACGGGACACGCCGTCGAATTCAAACAAACCATTGCCATAGGTGCCCAGGTACAAAGCCCGTTCCGTTTGGTGTGCCGCGAGGAGGAAGTTATGGGGCAAGGACTCGGGATTTTCGGGATCATGGACCCAAAAACGCCAGGAGCCGTCGCGGGGTTGGTAGGCGATGAGCCCGCCAAAGGAGGCCATGAAAATTTCACCATGGGGACCGTATTCTAAGTCCTGAATGCTGCGCTGCAGTTGGTTGTATGCGGCCCCTTCCGGGTCGGCCACATCCCGCCACCGCGGTTGTTTGGGATCGAACCACTTCAGCCCGGTGACCGTGCCGAGCCACATGCCGCCGTCGGCGGGCAGCATGTCCAGGATGTCGGGATGGACCGCATCCGGGTCGTTTGAGGCTTCTTGGGCGGGCACGACGGAACCGATGCCTGGATCATAAGTCAGCACCCCGGCCGACTCGGTGGCGACGTGCATCAAACCATCGTCGCCTTCGACAAAAGCAAACACGGCGTACTTATAATTGTTCACGCCCTCGAAATCCAAGCGCACGTGGCCGATGGTTTCGGAAGAGCGGTTGTACAGGTTAACGCCGCCACCGAAGGTTCCCAGCCAAACCATGTTGGATCGGTCCTCAAACACGGTGACGACGTGATCCTCGGAAAGGGTGCGCGGATCCTTGGCCTCGGCGCGTAGCTGGGTCAGCGTCTCGAATTGGGGATCGTAGAGCATGACCCCGCCTTTGGTGGGGATCCAAAGGATGCCGCGGCTGTCGCGGAGCATCCCTCCCCCCTCGCCGGGCCAAGAAGCTGACCCAAAATCCACCGGTTCGTAGTGTTCGGTTTCGGGATCAAACAAACCGATGCCGGCACTGCTCCTCAGCCAGAGTTTGCCCTGGCCGCTTGGCTGAATGGCGGTGAAAAATCGCGGCGGCAGGCGATTGGGATCGGTATCGTCGAATGCGTAGACTTTGAGAATACCCTGTTCAGGATGGTAACGCAGCAGGCCTTGGTTGGTCGCGATCCAGAGCGCATCGTCCCCGGGAAACCAAATCATCTCGGCGCTTTCCACGTCGCCTTCCGCCAAGGCCGAAAGGTCGATTTCATCGAAGCGGCCCGTCTCGGGGTTGTATTGCGCAAGGCCTCGATCATGGGAGACGAATAGGGTATTGCCGGGACCGGCCGAGACGCCGTTCAAATGTTGGCATTGGGGCGCCTCGGGAGCGCCGAGGGGAAACCGTTGAAACGTGCCTGTTTCAGGATCGAAACGACTGATGCCGGCGACATAATTAAGCGCCCAAATCACACCGTCTCCGCCAACCGCCAAGTGGGAAACGCTGTTGTCCAACAGCGTGGTTTCATCCTGAAAATCCCGGTAATAGGTTCGAAAACGCTGACCGTCGAAACGGCTTAACCCGTCGCGCGTGCCAAACCATAAAAAGCCGTGATGGTCCTGAACGATGGTAAAAACCCCGTTTTGAGAGAGGCCGTCGCGGGTAGTGAGGTGTTCGAACTTCACCCCTTCAAGGATCCTTTTCTGCTGCGCGGCCTGGCCGGAATCGGCAACAAGAAGGCCGCTCACCAGGAACAACCACGGCAACACGAAGCGGCGACCGGTTACGAGCGCAACAGCCCGGCGGAAAAGGAGCGGGACCAACACTTAGACGCCTTCTCGTCCGGCGGACCGTATGCACGCGAAGGAAGAACCCACCGGCAAACCATGCCGGTGAAGCGGCGTAAAAGCCGGATCATGATGTGTTTCAGCCACGTCCACCGTCCGAACCCAGATCGATTTTTCTCACGTGTGAACGCGCTAAGGAAGCAATTCCCCCGTATCCCAAAATACCAAACGCGGCGGGCAGACGCCGGATGCGGCGGGACAAGCGAACACGCACACGGTGGGCAAATTTTAACATTTCCCCGACGTGGAACGGCTTCAGTTCTCATAAAAATATTCATAAACGCGGTCGCCAACCGCAAATCGCCCGAATTCCCAACCCGGGCTGGGCAAACAAAAAACGGGACGACCCCCCAAGGCGTCGTCCCGTTTCTTCATCTCAAAGAGATGGGTTCAGGCACCTGGAAGGCACCCGCGGGTCGCGAGACCCCAGTTGAAAACGGCTTAGATGGTGATAACGACACCGTAGAGCGGCTGAGGGCAAGTGCCGGGAATGCATTTGCCGAAGTTGCCGGCTTTTACGGAAGTTTTTACTTTAACGCCGGTACCTTCGATCTCAGCAAGGAGGTCTTTGGCCTGAACAGCTTGCTTTTCAATGTTAACTTTTTTCATGATACGTTCTCCTATGAAGAAGTTAATTTCCGCCAATTTGCCGCGAAAATATGACATCCCACTAACAAACGGGGAAATTTCAAGCTCATTCTAGGTCGGTGTCCAGGCCCAGGTCAACCAAAATGACCTCATATTTTCAACTATTTAGGCGTTTTTCATCATTTCTCTATATATCCACCGCGGCGTTTTCCCGTTCTTCAGCCGACTACTTGACTTTAATTTTCGTTTCGATCAGGATAGAAGGCCTTACACGAGAACGCATTTTTCGTTTTTTCGTAAAACGCGTTCGCTGCTGGAAACCCAATCGCTTGCCTTAGACTTAGCTTGTACTTGCCTTAAGACTTCAATCTATGGTGCTTAGGCTTGGCTTTCTGTAACCTAGGTCAACTTCTCGCACCGATTTCTTGACCGCAGGTCGCCCCGCTCATGATGACGGCCAGCGAAAAGTTAAGGGAAAAATCACTTCAGAAGGACGCATACCGGACATTGGCGCGCTAAAAATACGCACCGAAAACAAACATCAGGCTCATTTTTACAACCGACAAAACAATGCCACCTTTACTGATATATGTGTTTTTTCTAAGGCTAACGTGTTCACACCACCCCCACCTTCTCCACCCTCGCGAACCGGTTCTCCCCGCGTTCCGCGCCAAAAATTTTGTTTCAAGGAGTCGTCATGGTTTTTACCGATCCCGTCGCCAACCCGGCCGCCGAGGCCGACACTTCCGGCAGCTACCAACGCACCACCTACGCGGTGTGGGAAATCACCCTCAAGTGCAACTTGGCCTGTGCCCACTGCGGTTCACGTGCCGGCGACAGCCGTGTCGATGAGTTGTCCACCGCCGAAGCATTTGACCTCATCCACCAGATGGCCGATCTCGGCATCAAAGAAGTCTCCCTCATCGGCGGCGAGGCGTTCCTGCGCAAGGATTGGCTCGATCTCGCCACCGAGATTACCCGCGTCGGCATGCGACCCACCATGACCACCGGTGGTTTCGGCATCTCCGAACGCACTGCCGAACGCATGGCCGAGGCCGGCATTCGCGGCGTTTCGGTTTCCGTCGACGGCCTGGAAGCCGTTCACGACAAGCTGCGCGGTCGTAAAGGCTCGTGGAAACAAGTCTTCCAAACCTTGGCCCATTTCCGCAAAGTCGGCATCCCCTTTGGTTGCAACACCCAAATTAACCGATTGAGCGCGCCTCAATTTCCCTTGCTGTACCAAACCCTGCTCGACGCGGGTGTTAGCTTCTGGCAAATTCAGCTCACCGTCCCCATGGGGAACGCGGTGGAATCCAACCAAATTTTGATGCAGCCCTGGGAACTGGTCGACCTTTACCCCATGCTGGCCTGGCTTTCCAAAACCGGCCACGCCGAAGGCCTCCAAATACAACCGGGTAACAACATCGGTTACTTCGGCCCCTACGAACGCGCCATGCGCGGCGTTCGCTTTAAGGACAATCAGAACGTCTTCTACACCGGGTGCAACGCCGGTTTGCAAGTCATCGGCATCGAGGCCGACGGCAGCATCAAAGGCTGTCCCTCGCTCCCAACCAACGCCTACACCGGCGGCAATATCCGCGAGAAAAAACTGGAAGACATTTTCTACAATGCGGAAGAACTCAAGTTCAACGAAAACGCCGGCACCCCGGAAGGAACCGACCATTTGTGGGGCGGCTGTAAAGGATGCGAATTTGCCGAATTGTGCCGCGGCGGCTGCAACTGGACCGCTCATGTCTTCTTCGGCAAACGCGGCAACAATCCCTACTGCCACCACCGCGCCTTGAAACAAGTTGCCAACGGTCAACGGGAACGTTTTTCACTCAAAACCGGCGCAGCGGGCCTTCCTTTTGACCACGGTATCTTTGACATGGTGACAGAACCCTTCAATGCACCCTATGATGATCCCCTTGCCTTCTCCCTGGACAAGGTCCAATTCCCCGAGCGTTTGGTCGCTTCCTACGAGGGCAACCTCCTGGCGGGTCTCAAAGAGCACCGCGATAAGTACCTCAAATACTACGCCGAACGGTTCCCACTCGCCCAACCCGTTTAAGCCGCGGGCGTTCGGTGACGGATCAACCGGTCCGTCGCCCCCGCAACGTGCGTCGCCCCGCACGTTGTGACAACGCAAGCCAAGGTCACCCCAACCATGTCTACCCCGTTTAAACAAACCACCCGCGCCCTCAACCGTGAACGACACCGATTGGTCGGCGGCCTTGCCGTCGCGCTTTTCCTGTTGGCCGGGCTTTGGATTTGGTGGTTTGGCGCCGGCGCCGTGCCCGTGCATCGCCAAGGCAATGCACGGGTTGTCGCCGTGGCCGAACCCCATGTGATCACCGCCCATCGCAACGGTCGGGTCGCCGAACACCAGCTCCAACTCAACCGCCGTGTGCAACGCGGCGACCTCTTGCTGCGGCTGGACCAGACCGCCGTTCAAAAAGCGCTGGAACAAACGGAAGCCGATCTGGACCTACACCGCCAGACCCTGGCGCAAATTACGGCCGCGGCGCAACGACAACAGGTGCTTGCCCGGAAAGCCTTGGAAAGCGCCGACTTGCGTTTACAACAAGCCAAACTCGCCGTTGAACGCCACGAGCTCCGGTTGCAGGCGGCGGAAGATAAGCTGGCCCGCTACCGCCCTCTGCGTCAGCGCGGTGAAATCGCCGAATTGGATTTTGCAGAAATGGAACAAGCCGCGCGCGAAGCTCGTCAAGAGGGCGACCAACTGCAGCTCACCCAACAACTGCGCGCGAGTGAACGGGCACAAGCCAAAACCGAGGCCGACAACCAGGCGGGCGAACTGGCACGCCGGCGCGACCAAGCCGAACGCGATATTCGCAGCGCGGCCTCCGAACAACAACGGCTGACCCACGAGGCGGCCCAATATGTGGTAACCGCGCCCGCGGACGGCGTATTGGCCGAGGTACGCCCCTTACAAAACGACGCATACGTGGAGGCGGGTCGCGAATTGGGTCGCTTGTTAACCGAGCAAACCCTCATGGTCCGCGCCTGGTTCCATCCCGCCGACGCCGTCGGCCGCATCAGCGCCGGCGACAGCGCGGAAATGCGCCTCGACGGTTTCCCCTGGCTGCAATACGGCAGCCTGACCCTGCGCGTGCGCGAGGTCGCCGGGGAATGGCGCAATGAGCGCGTGCGCATTGATTTCGACATCCTCGCAACCCCGCCGGGTATCCCGCTCCAACACGGGCTCCCCGGCCAGGTGCTCGTGCGTGGCGAAACCGTCACCCCGCTCCAGATGCTCCTGCGCACCGTGGGTGGCCGACGCGCCGCCCAACAACCCACCCGCTCGGAACCGCAACCATGAAGCGCCGTTTCTTGGTGCCGGAAATCGTCCAATCATCCCAAATGGATTGCGGCCCGGCGGCATTGTCGGCCGTGCTCAATGGGTTTGGCCTCGATGTGGGTTTTGGGCGCATGCGCGAGGCTTGCCAAACCAGCGTCGACGGCACCAGCATCGACACCCTCGAGGAAGTGGCCGTCGCCCTGGGCCTGCCCGCCGAACAAATGATGTTGCCGGACGACCATTTACTGCTGCCCGACACCGATCTCCTCCCCGCCCTCGCGGTGGTCTCACTGCCAGGCGGCGGCCATCACTTCATTGTGATTTGGCGCAGGCACGGGCGCTGGTTCCAAATTATGGATCCCGCCCACGGCCGCAAATGGGTCTCCGCCCGACAACTCAAGCGCCAACTCTACCAACACCGCCACGCCCTGAGCCACGCCGATTGGTTCGCCTGGGCGCGCACCTCCAAACATTTTGTTTTTCCCCTCATCCAACGCCTCACCGCGCTGGGGTTTAGCAAGGACGCGGCCCAGGTTCAGGTCGTCGAGACCCTGCAAAACGAGGATTACCGCCCGTTGGCGACACTCGACGCCGCCACCCGCTGCGTGCGCGCCCTCAAATCCGGTGGTGCCGTTCGCGCCAAGTCGGCCGCAAAACGTCTGATCAGCCGCCTCTACGAACGCGATTTGGCCGGGGACAGCCTGGGAACCTGCATCCCGGAAGCCTATTGGTCGGTGAACACCGCGCCGCAAGACACCCACCTGATGATGCGCGGCGCCGTGTTTATCAGCTTCCAACCGGGAACGCTTGATGAGGCCGAAAACGAACCCAGCGAAACGGATACCGCCTTGCGCCGCGCCGTCGGCGAGAAGGAACCCGCCGTCGCCGGCCTCCTGTGGCAAACCATCCGTGCCGACGGTTGGTGGGCCCCGCTCACCATTCTTTTTTTGGCGTTGCTGCAGGCCGGCGGTGTTTTGTTCGAAACCCTACTGTGGCGCGGCCTGATGGAGATCGGCAACGGGCTACCGCTGCCCGAGCAACGGCTCGCGGGCGGCATGGTCCTCTGGTTGTTTGCGGTCACCCTGCTCTTGCTGCAAATCCCGCAAAAAGTGGCCCAGTTACGCATGGGGCGAAACCTCGAAACGCGGCTCCGCGCCGCCTTTTTGGCAAAAATCCCCCGTTTGGGTGAACGTTACTTCCACGGCCGCCTGACCGGGGACATGGCCGAACGCAACCACATGTTGCACCACATCCGCGGCTTGCCGTTGATGGTCACCCGCCTGATTTCAGCCGTGTGTGCCCTGGTTTTCACCTGCGGCGGCGCTATTTGGCTGGCCCCCCATCTCGCCGGGCCCATTCTTCTGGCCGGCATCACCGCCGCCCTGTTGCCGCTGGGCATTTACCCCTTGCTCGCCGAACGCGACATGCGGGTCCGTGCCCACGAGGGTGCACTCAGCCGTTTTTATCTGGACGCGCTCAAGGGTGCCGCACCCATCCGCGCCCACGCCGCGCAAGGCGCCGTCACCCGCGAACACGAGCGCCGCCTGACCGCCTGGGTCCAAGCCGCTTACCAGCTGCTCACCGCCTCAACCCTTACCCGCCTGCAAAGCTTGGTCGGCGTCGCGCTCACCTTTTGGATCGTCAGTCGGCAGGTCCAGATTCAGCAGGACGGCACCTTGCTCCTGCTGATTTACTGGCTGTTGCAAATCCCCGACCTCGGCCAACAAATCGCCGCCGCCGTAAGCGCCTTACCCGCTTACCGCAGCACCACCCTGCGTTTTATGGAGCCGCTCGCCGCCCCCGACGAACACCACCAACCGACGGCAACCGAACCCCATCAGCCCACCGACACGCGCGGCCCCGCCCTGCGCTTTGAGGCGGTGGCCGTCACCCTCGGCCGCCAGGCCGTTTTGAGCGGGGTCAATCTCGACATCCAGCCGGGCGAACACCTGGCCTTGGTCGGCCCGTCCGGCGCGGGGAAATCCAGCCTGCTCGGTTTGTTGCTGGGCCGCTATCCCGTCAGCGAGGGCGCCGTTTGGGTGGACGGCACCCGGCTGGACAACGAAGGTTTGCCCGGTTTGCGCCGCGAAACCGCGTGGATCGACCCGGCCGTCACCCTCTGGAACGATACCCTGCTCAACAACCTCACCTACGGCAACGAACCCGAACCCGTCCCCTTGGAACCCGTCCTCGAGGCCGCCGAGCTGATGCCGATCCTCGACAAACGCAACCAAGGCCTGCAAACCCAGATCGGTGAGGCCGGCACCCGTCTATCCGGCGGCGAGGGCCAGCGCGTGCGCCTCGGCCGCGGCTTGCTGCGCCGCAACGCGCGGCTTATTTTGTTGGACGAGGCCTTCCGCGGCTTGGATCGCGCCACCCGCGCCGCCAAGTTGCGCATGGTGCGGGCATGGTGGCCGCAAGCCACGCTGATATACGTCAGCCACGACCTGGATTCTACCCTGTCCTTCGACCGCGTGTGTGTCATTGAAGGCGGCCGTTTGGTTCAGGACGGATCGCCCGAGCAACTGCGCAACCAACCCGGCCCCTACCAACGCCTGCTCCGCGCCGAACAGGAACTCATGGACAGCTTGTGGGCCGACCCCGATCAGCGCCGCCTCCGTTTGGTGAACGGTAAATTGGAGGCGCAACCATGACGCCCGATGAACTGGCCCGTCACGGTTGGCCCGCCGCCGAGTTGGACAACGCCGTGGCCGCCCTCGCCGCGCAAAGCGGCCTACCGCAAAGGCTTGACGCGGTAACGCTGGATGCGGCGGCCCTCGCCGGGAACGCCGAACCGGTCACCAATGAAAACCTCGACCGGATCATCCGCCAAGCCGCCGCGGGCCGCGGCCTGCAAGCCGAACGCCTCAGCGTCGGGTACGGTGACGTCGAGGACCTGCTGCGTTTCGCCGGGCCCGCCTTGTTTGTGTATCCCCACGAAAACCAGCCGTACCTGCTGGCCCTCGCCGGCGGCAACCACCGCTTTCTCAAGGTCTTGAGCCCTGACGGCCGCCTACTCAAGGTCAAAACAGAAAGCGTGCTGCCGCTGTTCGCCTGGAAGGTGGAGGCCCCCTTCCGCGTCGCCACCGAACAACTGCTTCACGAGGCCGAGATTCAAGGCGCCGACCGAGAACGCATCCAACAACGCCTGCTCAAAGAAACCTTGGCCGACTCGCGCATTCAATCCTGCTGGATGCTGCGCCTCAACGATACCGCGCCCCTTCCCGCCCGCGCCGCCGCCACGCGCCTGGGTTCGCGGCTGGCTTTGTTCCTAACCACCCACTTCATCCAATACTTTTTATTGATCCAGGCCTGGAAATGGATCGGCGGCGCCTCGCTCACCGGCCAAATCGACGCCGATACCCTGTGGCCCTGGGGTCTGCTGCTGCTGAGCCAAATCCCCTTAACCATGATGACCCTTTGGTTCCAGGGAACCTTTAACATCGGGGCCGCCCAAATCCTCAAACAGCACCTGCTCCAGGGCGCGCTGCACCTGGACGCGGACCACCTCAAAAAAATGGGTTCCGGGAACTTCCTCGCGCGCGTGCTCGAATCAGACGCGCTGGAGAGCCTCGTCATCAACGGCGGCTTGACCGCGCTGCTGTGTTTCGTCGACCTCGGCTTCGCCGCCTGGGTGTTGGCCCACGGCCCTCAAGCCGGCCTGCTCACCGCGTTGCTGCCGCTGTGGGTCGGGTTCGGCGGCATGCTCATCGCCCGGTATTACCATCGTTGCCGCCACTGGACCCATCTCCGCCTCAAACAATCCCACCAACTCACCGAAAAAATGTTGGGCCATCGCACCCGCTTGATCCAAGAGATCCCGCACCAATCCCACCAGCAAGAAGACCGCTTCTTGGCGGAAACCCTCGCCGCGGGAAAAGCCATGGACCGGATTTCGCTGTGGCTCGACCTGCTGCTCACGCGCGGCTGGATGGTCGCCGCCCTCGCCGCCCTGCTCCCCATCCTCTTCCAGCCGGGCCTCAACCCACTGGGTATCGCCGTCTCACTTGGCGGCATCCTTCTGGCCGTGCGCGGGTTCACCCAATTCAACGCGGGTTTCACGAGCTTGGTCCAGGCATGGATCGCTTGGCGCGAGGTGCGGCTATTGGTGGCGGCCCCGCCCGACGCGGTCCCCATCGCCGACCCACGCACCCAGCAGGCCGACACCAACCCAAGCGGCAACCTGGTCAACATGCGCGACATCCACTTCCGCCACCAACGCGCCCAAGCCGCCGTCCTGCAAAACCTCCACCTGCAGATCAAACGCGGCGAACGCATCCTCATCGAAGGTCCCAGCGGCAGTGGCAAGTCAACCTTCGCCGCCATCCTCGCCGGCCTGCGCGACCCCAACGGCGGCTTGTTGCTGCTCAACGGCTTCGACCGCGCCACCCGCCGCGATCAGGATTGGCACCGCCGCATCGCCTTGGTCACCCAATTCCACGAAAACCACATCTTCTCGGCCTCACTCGCCTTCAACCTGCTCATGGGCCGCGCCTGGCCACCCCAACACGCCGACTTACAGTTGGCCGACCAAATCTGTCGCGAGCTGGGCCTGGGCGACCTGCTCGACCGCATGCCGGCGGGCCTGCAACAAATGGTCGGCGACACCGGCTGGCAACTCTCCCACGGCGAGCACGCGCGCGTGTGCATCGCCCGCGCCATCCTGCAAGAACCCGAACTGCTCATTCTGGACGAAAGCTTCGCCGCCCTCGACCCGGAAACCCTAACCCTGGCCCACACGGCAATCTCCAACCGCATCGACACCCTCGTCCTCATCGCCCACCCATAACCAAGAACCAAGCAACCGAGCGACTTCGTGTTAGGCTGCTTTGGTCAATAAATGTTTGGGGTCCAGAATTCGGCAGCCCGCCACGCACAGCCCACATGTAAGACGGCGTGGTGTTTAATCGGTCTTTTTCACCGTAAACCCGGGGCGTTGTTTCATCGATTGGAACATCGTTGCTTTTGAGAAGGTCTTCCTTGAAAGCGTCGACCAAAGCGAGGCAACACTGA
Source organism: Acanthopleuribacter pedis (assembly GCF_017377855.1). Taxonomy (GTDB): domain Bacteria; phylum Acidobacteriota; class Holophagae; order Acanthopleuribacterales; family Acanthopleuribacteraceae; genus Acanthopleuribacter; species Acanthopleuribacter pedis. The sequence goes on along the minus strand of NZ_JAFREP010000002.1, from coordinate 281,709 downwards.
GCGACTTTTTGCGACCATTCATCCATCGTCGTTCTCGACAGGAGAATGCCAAGATGTGCCAACTGTTAAAAGAAGCGATTCGCGGCGCGCGCAAGGTCACCCCGCCCTCCCTTGGCTTTATTTTTATGACGCTACAAATGTCTTTTAGAGTAGCTTGATATACCCTGATTTATCATCTTGCTGAGGTTCTTGTTTTGTGGTATTTTTTTGGAAAAAACATCAAGCGGGCCCCTGTGATCAAAAATAACTTCAGAAAAATAAACTCTCTGGGCGACGTTCAAGCAGAGAGAGATTTTGAAATGCTAGATCAAGCTTTTTACGAAACCCCAGAATATAGAACTCTCATTGAAGAGCATACAAGGCGAGTGATTGTCGGTCGTCGGGGGACCGGCAAGAGTGCTCTATTCTACAAGCTTCAAAAACACTGGAGACTAGATAAAAAGGCGGTGATTGTAAGTATATCTCCTAACGAAACCGAAATCATCGGGCTTAGGCCTTTTGTTAATCTTTTTTCTGACAGACAGAAGCACCTAAGGATTGCTAGTAAAATCGCATGGGAATACGCTATTCTGCAAGAGATTATCCTTAACCTTGCATCGAACTATAAGATTCGATCCGACAATGAACTAGCACAGCTTTTAATTGAGGAAAAAGCATGGCGAAAAGAGGGTGATAATATTATAGATAGAATGTTAGGAGCCCTGGACACCCTGGTTGAAACTGACGTAGTTATAGAGAAAAGAATATCAACACTTGCCAGAACCCTTCAAATTAAAGACCTATATCAACTTGTCGCGAAGGCGCTAAATAAGAAGACCTTCTCTCTGCGCATAATCGCGGACAAATTGGACGAAGGTTATGAACCAGACCCTATTGGCATTTCTATTTTGACAGGTTTAATTTACGCTCTCGACAGCCTATCCAATCAACTCCCAAGAACGGCAACAACAATATTTTTTCGTGACAATATATTTCGGTCTATTCAGCTCCTTGATCCTGATTATTCCAGAAATGTTGAAGGTGATGTGCTTAGATTACACTGGGACGAATACCAACTTTTCAACATGATTTGCAACCGCTTAAGAGTAGCTTTTGGAATAACACAAGAGAAGAGTCTGAAAGTTTGGGATCAAAAGACGGCCCGAGATCTAAGAGGAAAACAAGGCTTTCGTCGATGCCTTCAATTGACACTGTACCGGCCCCGCGATCTTCTCGTTTTATTAAACAAGGCATTTAATAATGCTTATTCTCACAGTCGAGACGTTATAGTTAATGATGACATAGATAAGACATCAAGGCAAATTTCTTGTTCAAGACTTGAAGATCTCAAGAAGGAATACTTGGAGATCATCCCATGTATCGCGCGCTTGCTTTCGTTATTCTGCAACACAAAAACAACTCTCAACTATATTGAGATTGATGAAATTCTGGCAACGGTTTCTCTTGAATCACTTGAAAAATCAGAAGCCCAAGCGTTTGCCATTCTAAGCGACACAAAGACGATAATTCAGACCTTATACAGTGTAGGTTTCCTTGGTGTTTGGAAAGACAATGTATCTAGCTTTGTCTTTTGTCACGACGGTAAAGACCCTGACTTCTCCGTGAGTCATCAATCGAAGCTATTGATTCACCCATGCTATTGGATTGGTTTAAATATAAAACCTAATGAACACCTTGAAAACACTGAGGAGATCTACGACGAATACGATATACAAGTATCTTCTGAAACGACAGAAATAAGAAAAAGAAAACTTGGCGCAGTCATGCAGGAATTGAACAACATAAAACAAGGAAGGGAAGATGCCGGAGAGTTCGAGGAGTGGTGCCTAAAAGCTATCAAAATTGTTTTCCCTAAAGGGTTACAAAACCCTTCATTGAACCCAAACAAAAACAAAACTCAAAGGAGAGACATTGTTGGCACAAATACGGGCAGCACTGAGCTTTGGAGGCGAATCCTGGAGGATTATCAATCGAGACAACTGATTTTTGAAGTTAAAAACTTTGAGAGGGAACTCGGCCGAGATGAATACAGGCAAATGTTGTCATACCTGTGCTCGCAGCATGGGAACTTGGGTTTCATCATAAACAGAAGCACTAAAGCAGAATTAGAAAAAAACCGCGAACTAAAGTGGGTTCGTGAGCTTTACCACGAACACAAGAAGCTTATTATTAAGCTTCCTGTGATCAAACTTTACAAATGGTTGAGCAAGCTGCGTAACCCTCAAAAACATGATGCTGGCGAGAAGGAGCTTGGCTCAATCCTTGATCTTTATGAACGTAATTACATACGGCTGGATTAATAAAGGTCACCCATCATTCTCTGTGATTGCTTTTTTACAGCCAAAAAACTCGCCTCCTGAATTGCAAGCCTACCAACGAGCAGGAAAAAGCATCCCCTGAATTTCGGATAAGCTAGAACCACGTAAACGGTAGGAGAATCCCATCTTTTAAGATGGTACGAATGGGGTAGCCGGGATCCACCGGCAAAGGCATCGGGTCGTTGGTAACTACGCCAAGAGCCTGGGAGGGGTTAGGCAGTTTCTGGTGTTTTTCCGCCGTTTGTCGAGGTAGGATAGCCTCGTCCGACCCATGCTGAGAAAGGGGAATCAACGATGAAAAAATCACCGTGTAGCAACTGCCCTAGGCGAAAAGACAGTGATCCCGACGAATGGCCTCGGCAAAGGCGGCATGAGCTGGTCGCAATCATCGTGGGAGGGTTTCAAATGATGGCCTGCCACAAAACCAAGGAAGACCGGCCAAAGCCATGTGCTGGATATGTCGCGCAGGTCGGCATGGAACGCATCGGACTTCGTCTTCTGTCCACGAAGGGCCTCCTTAATCTAGACGTGTATGCACCCGGCGCGGCCAATCCCCATGAAACCTCCGGCGCCTTGCTTCGCGCCAAGGGCATTGACACGGAGGAAATCAACACCGTTCTTTCGAAAACTGAACGGCAGGGGCATGGGACCCCAAAAGCGCAATCAGCCTCGTTAGAGGAAGAGATAGCGCGGAGAACCGCCCCGGTCGAGGCACTGCTTCCCAAAGCTCCCCGCCTGCTAATTTTAAAAACGATGTTGAGAGCAGGCGGTACCTGTGAATTCCGATACCAGTAGATGGTCTTGAAATGGAAGCGACATTGTTTTCTATGACTACAAGCGAGATTTCCATGAGCTGGCAGGCAGCTACGTTCAACTTCACTTTTCGCTTATCTTGCGATTAACCCGTTCTTCTTAGCTTTCACTCTGAAACTTTAGAAAAGTTCAGACAGTAAGAAAAGGAACACCTTTGGATCAAGAAACAAAAACAAGTTCAAAGAAGTCATTATGGATGCGTTTGGGTTTAAAAGTCTCAAGCCCTGATTTGATTACAGGTGTATTTCTTGGAATTGGCTTAGTTATAACAGCTCAAGTGCTTTTTACTTTTGATATCGCTATTGATGTATTAGTGGTAGCCGCTGGCATTATCGTTGTTTTTTTTGTAGGAGCATTCTCCGGCTACTACCTGTTTAAGCACTATTCTTCAAAAGCGATTAAATCAATACCTGAAAACCCTGAAGAAATACAAGATTTAGTTTTTGAAATTGCGACTTTTTCGGCCAAGATATCTTCAGGCAAATATAATGAAAAAGATAAAGAACTTTTAAAAAAAAGGTTGAACAAAGGATCTCCATTTTTTTATTCTTTGTGCCAAGCAATTTGGGCTGCTGTTTTACGAGCGGTTGCATTTGGACGCCTTGTGGCAATCCTAGGTGGCGTGGTTAGTTTTTCAATATTTCTGGCGACCTATATGCAAGTCGAAAAATTAGAAATTCAAAATAAGTTAATTGAGACATCAAACCATCTTCAGGAAGCATCTCGACGAGCTTTGCTAGTTAGCGAGATCCAGGAAATCAATCTAGAGTTAAGTGCGTATTCTTCTAATGGTAAAGATAACATCAAGCTTTCTCTTGCGACATTAGAAAATATTGCTAACCTTTCAGCGGGACTTCGCCCATACCGGTTCTTGGAGTATGGAGAACCAGATTTCTACAAGTCAGTTGGGATTGTAACACCAATACAGGGGGCAGGACTTTTATCCAAAAAAGCATTGAGTCCCGAGAGAGGAAGGTTGTTGCTTCGGGTTCTACGATTAAATCCTGAAAACCTATCCGAATTTGCTGAAGTGCGACCAGATTTTTCTTATTCTGATTTTCGCGGGTTTCAAATATCCCATCTAAATTTCAGTGGCTTAGTAATGAACAGTTCTGATTTTCGAGATTCAGAAGGTTTTACAGCGGTTTTCAATAGTTCTCAATTAGACTATTCAAACTTCACTGGTGCCGAGTTAATTGGTGTTGACTTCACGCCATCAGAAAAACAAATATCTTCTCTTCGCTATCCGCACACAAATCTTCGTGGCGCAATTTTTGTTAACGCACGATTAAATCATGCAAAATTTGATAAGGCAGATTTAGAGGGTGCTGATTTCTCTAATTCAGTTTTATTTGGAGCAAGCTTTAATAATGCAAATTTGCGTAATGTTAACTGGGAGGGAGCTGCGGTTTTTCAAGCTGACACAGTAGATAATCAGGAAAAGGCAATTGACGATTTCGAACGAATAATTGACTTACTCCCATTAGAGGATCAAGCAAAATGGATTTACTCGTTTCGTTACCCAGATGCTGATCACAAATATCTCGGTGATGATGGAGATGACACAGTGTATTTATTTTTCTCAAAAAAAATGTAATGAAGAATTGAAATATAACAAGGCACTTGGTAGATCGGATGTTTTGATCAGCCCAGGGCGTTAACCTTTTTCTTCTACCCTTCGCGGTGTCAACAAGCTAACGGCCTGCATGTGCCCAGCAACCCAGCATGGCCGCCACTTACGCGGAAGCCTTAACCCAATCAACAATTAACTCTTGGGCCGGCGAACATACCGAGGTGCTGCGGGGGAGGGCTGTGCAATCTGCAGGCAACGCCCTTTTTGGCTTTGTGCCGCGTTCTTCGGGGAATTTCTTTCGCCGGTAACTGAAAGTGGCCTATTTGAGACAATGGTTTTCCCCGCGAGAACCTCGACGCCTCCCAACGTTGAATCCGTTGCTTCCATTGAGCCCCCTTCGGGCTGCTGGTTTCAAGCATTTCAGCTTCGCGCATGAGCAACCTCCTGAACGCCTTTTTTGACCAGGTCGCTTACCTACTAAAAGATGCAGTTCCCCTCGCGTTTACCATGTGAGTACCGGAGGCATAGCTCCTTTTGGCGGCTATCAAGGGTGAAACAACTTTTTTAAATTCGTGTCAGGGGATTTGGGTGAGCCGCCGTATCCGCTTCATGACAGGCGTTCCGCCTTTCAATGATTGCAAGCACCATTTATAGCGAAGGCCTCGGCCTTCGCTTTTTTTTGGTGTGCCCGGCAGGGCACACTCACTTGAGGGTTCAAGTCCCTTACAGGCCCGTCAGGGGGAACTGTTAGCCGAACGGCAAGGGTGCTCGTCGCGAGGCGGGATCTGAAGGAAGCCGAAGGCAAAACGCTGACCCGACGTACAGGAATCCCATCAGGCGGTTGCATGGGATGAGAAGGCCAATATCTTCAAAGTCCGATACCTGAACGGAACATGTCGCCGTAAATGCGGCGGGTATAAGCGTGGAGGTGGGTGTGCATTACCCGGGGAGGCCTGTCGATCTGCCTTGTGCTACTAATCTCGTAAGGGGTTGGGATGGATCGGCAGGAGTCAGCAGAAGGCATAGTAGGTCAGGCGACCTGACTGAAGGCCGGAACAGTTCATTTAGCATGGAGCCTTGATTTCGATGAAACGTGAAGCAACAGAATGTCGTGATGAGAAACACGACCCCACGCTGGAGAGTAGCGGCCGGAAGCCGCGAGGGCAAAGCGGCGGGGTGGCAAACGTGCCGGTACTCAGGGAATACTACATGCGGAAGGCAGAAGGACTACTTAAGAGAGTGGTCGCAAATGAGAACATGCAAACGGCACTGGCGCGGGTGAAGAAGAACAAAGGTGCGCCGGGCGTCGACAGAATGACTGTCGACGAACTGGACACCTTTCTCGCACGCAACTGGCCGAGCATTAAAGAAGAGCTTCTGGATGGGCGGTACAAGCCGAAACCGGTGAAAAGGAAAGATATCCCGAAACCGGGGGGCGGCACGAGGGTGCTGGGTATCCCAACCGTTTTGGACCGGCTCATCCAGCAAGCGATTCACCAAGTGCTCCAACCGATATGGGAACCGCTCTTTTCAAGTTCGAGCTACGGCTTTAGGCCGAGGAGAGGCGCCCACCAAGCGCTGATCGCGGCCAAAGCCCACGTTACAGCCGGGCACCGATGGATCGTGGATATGGACCTGGAGAAATTTTTCGACAAGGTCAACCACGACGTATTGATGGCACGGGTAGCGCGTCGTATCGATGACAAGCCGCTCTTGAAACTGATCCGTAAGTTTCTGACGGCAGGCATGATGGTGGGAGGACTTGAGACGCAACGGGTAAAGGGAACTCCGCAAGGCGGGCCGTTGTCGCCGCTGCTGTCGAACATCCTCCTCGACGATCTGGACAAAGAGCTTGAACGAAGAGGGCACCGGTTCTGCCGCTACGCCGACGATTGCAACATCTATGTGAAAAGTCGAAGAGCGGGAGAGCGGGTCATGGAAACGGTCACCTACTTTCTTGAGGCTAAGCTTCGTTTGAAGGTGAACCGAGAGAAAAGTGCGGTAGACCGACCCTGGAAACGGAAATTTCTCGGGTATAGCATGACGGCCCACAGGAAGCCGCGACTGAAAGTGGCCAAAGAAAGCATCCAAAGGTTCAAACAGGAACGGAAACGCGATTTCCGTAAAGGACGAGGACGCAACCTGGAAGCCTTTATGCGCGAATTAGCGCCAAAGCTTCGGGGGTGGGTCGCGTACTACAAACTGGCTGAGGTCAAGGGTGTCTTCGAGGAACTGGACGGATGGATTCGTAGGCGACTACGAACCATTCTATGGCGGCAATGGAAACGCCCGTTCAAGCGATATACGATGCTGCGTAAAAGGGGAATTCCCGAAGAAACGGCAAGGAAATCAGCTTGGAACGGACGTGGACCTTGGTGGAACTCCGGGAAAAGGCACATGAACTTTGCTTACCCGGCAGACTACTTTATTGGACGTGGGCTCATCTCACTTTCTCTGTACAAACTCAGTCTGGGAAGAATGAAATGAACCGCCGTGGTACGGAACCGTATGCCCGGTGGTGTGGGAGGACGGCGGAGGGCAACCCCGCCTCCTACCCGATTTACCAGAGGTCTTCGCCCTTCTGATCTCGGAAGGTTAAGTACAGGCGCAGATCGAACTCGAGTTGGTGGTAATCCGGCTCCATATGTTCGCACAACTGGTAAAAGGCCTTGTTGTGATCCGCTTCCTTAAAATGCGCCAATTCGTGAACCACGATCATGCGCAGGAAATCCTCCGGCACCTTTTTAAACAACGCATCGATCTGAATCGCGCGTTTGGCCTTGAGTTTGTTGCCCTGCACCCGACTCGCGCGCGTATGCACCCCCAGCGCATTGCGCATCACATCAATTTTTTCGCTGTACACCACCTTGCTCAAGGGGCCGGATCGCCGCATGTAGGTATTTTTCAAATCCAGGGTGTATTGCGACAACGCCTTGGGCGAACGAATTTGGTGCGCCTCGGGATACCGCTCCATTAAATAAGCACCCAACCGATCTTGGGCGATGAGCCGTTGCACTTTTTCCAATAAGGCGGGGGCATAACCGCCCAAATACTGCAGCGTTTCCATGATTTAACCTCACCCCGCCATTCTAACCCGGCTCGCGCAACCGCTCGAGAAAGGATTCCCGTGCAACCACCGCGGCCACTTAACAACCAGTCCACAACCTCACCCATCGCGCCGTATAAACATTAACCCGCTTGGTCCGTTCCCGATGTGAAACGGGCCAAGACCCGCTTTTGAATGCGACCCCGCAAACCCGCATCCACCAGCAGGAACCAGGAAGACAGGGCGTACAAACCCAGGTGCGCCGCAACGGCAAGCAGAAATCCCCAGGGCGCGGGTAGCGCCAAGGCACGCACTGCGAACAACCCGGCGACACCGCAACTCACCGGGCCGAGGACCCGCGCCAAAGGTGCCAAAATCTGGGCCGGCCGCGAGCCGCTCCAACGCGCCAGAACATAAACAAAGGCGGGTAAACCCAAGCACGGGTAAAACAGCGTGTAGGGAAAGCTAAGGCTGTAGAACCGCAACCATTCCGGGCCAAACAGCGCGAGCAACAGGGATGCCGGAATGCCGAACCCGGTAATCAGCAGCAGGGCGCGCGCGTAGCCGGCCGCGCGGCCGGCACCGATCAAGAGTTTGATCCAGCCGTCGGCGATGCCGGTAAACATGGCGCCGAACGCGAATAGCCGAATCAGGTTGGCGGTTAACCCATAATCGATCTCGGGATTGGCCTCGGCCGGCCCAATCCACAACTGCAGGATCTGTTGCGGATAGAGCATCAGCAGGGGGAACACCGACATCACGGCCCAGGTATGGGCCAAGCCGGCGTAATAGAGCAGCTTGCGAATGCCTTCGTCGCCGTGGGCCACGCCGAAACGCGCCGAGATGGTGTCCAACCCGCCGGCCATGCCGTGGGCGATGATGCGCACGTAGTTCCCCAACTGCAAGGCCAGCCCGAACATGCCGTTGGCGGTGAGGCCGAAAAAGCGGTTCATCAGGACCGAACTAAACACGGTTTGCACCATGAGCGCCACGTTGGCGGCGGTGTTCCAACCGCCCAGCAACAACATGCGTTTCACCACCGCGGTTTCGTACTCGGGATGGAACAACCGCAAGCGCGGTTCGCGGCGATGCACCCGAATCACGGCCGCGAGCAAGACCCCCAAAAACAGCAGTGTCGACAAAAAACCGTAGGCCACAATGCGGTCGGCCTCGCCGGAAAGGTCCATGAAGGTTACCGCCAATGCCGCGCTGGGGAAGGTCACGCGCTGGGCCACCATCCAGGTGTTGACCTCGGCGAAGCGTTCCCAAACGTTGAGCATGTTAAAACTCGGCGCGGACAGCGCAACGGCAACGGTTTGCAGGCCGATACACAGGGCCATAAAACGGGCGGCCCCGTGCAGAGCGGGCGGAATGTCGAACACGGCGTGTAACAAGGCGACAAAAAGGACGATCCCCAGCACCATCACCCCGGCCGTGATCAGGCCGACCCGAATCGCGGCGGCAAAAACGGAGACCAGTGCCTCGGGTTCCTCTTCGCGGTGGTAGGCGGAAACCAGTTCGTGAATGATGGATTGCTGCACCACGTCGGGGAAAAGCCGGAAATACCCAATGGTGGTGCCCAACAGAATCACCACGCTGTAGACCTCGCCGCCAAATTGGAGCAGCAGGCGCACCAGCAGCAGACCGAAAACAAGGTTGGCACCGAAGCGACCAAAGTTGGCAATCACACGCAGGAGGTTGTGGCGCAACTCACCCACAGGCAGCCACCGGCAGCGATCCTTTGATGAACTGTCGATGCCACAACACCATGCTGATCCAGCGGAAAATTTGCGAGGCGTAGTTGGCTTCACCGCGCACGTGTTCGCCGACCATTTTTTCGAGGCGGGCACGATCAAAAATACCGAGATCGCGACATTCCGGGCTGAACAAAATGGGATGCACCACATCCTCGCTGTGCTCGCGCAACCATTGCGCAATCGGCGAGGTGAACCCCATTTTGAAACGGCGGAACAGCACTTCCTCCGGCACATCCGGCCGCATCGCGTCACGCAGGATCTTTTTCCCCAAACCGTCGCGGAACTTAAAGGATCCGGGCAGGGAGAACATGAACTCAACCAGATGCACATCGAGGAACGGCAAGCGAGATTCCAACGCGTGGGCCATGGAAATCGCATCGCCGTAATGCAGCAGGTTCACCAAATTTTGTTCCATCTGCCGCCGCAAATCGCGGTTCACCTGGTCGTAATCGGGATGGGGTTGTTGGAAATCGGGAAAGATCGGTTGACGGTTCCAAGGCCCGATGTACAGACCGCCGTCACCACGCCACCGCTGATAAAGCGGTTGTGCCCAGGGCATCATGCCGCGCATGAAATTGGCGAAATAGGTCTTGGGCCCCCCGCTGCTGCCGATGGACTGCTCTTTTTTGGCGGTTTGGTAGAGGCTGCGCACATCCTGGCCGATTTGGCCGAAGCGGCCGCGACCGATTAAATCACGGAAGTGGGCAAACAGCAGGCGATCCAAATAACCGGCCAAAAGCTCGTCCGCGCCCTGCCCTTCCAGAAACACGGTGACTTTGCGCCGGGCGGCGCCGGTAATGTTCCAATAGGGCAAAATGGCGGGCGAGGCGTGGGGCGATTCGAGATGGTGCAAACACCGCGACAACACCTCGATCACATTTTTGCCTTCCATGGTGATGCCGTTGGCGCGCAGACCGACGGATTCGGCCAACTTGCGCGCATCGGGAAATTCGCTGCGGTAACCCTGCTCGTACACCGAGGTAAAGGTTTCGAGATTGGTGTGCACTTGTGCCGCCAAGCACGCGATCACCGAACTGTCGAGCCCGCTGGAAAGGGCGACCCCGACCGGAACGTCGCTGCGCATGCGCAAACGCACGGCGTTTTTCATGAGGCGGTTCACTTCCTCACAAGCCGCCTCATAGCTGATCTCGCGATTTTGGTGGGTCGGGTAATCCCAATAACGACGCAGCTTCACGCCGTCGCCATCCACGGTTAAATTATGGGCGGGTGGCAAGCGATGTACCTGGCGAAAACAGGTTTGCGGGGATTGCGCGCCGATGCTGCGCCGCATGATCAGGGAAAGCGCGTTCCAGTTGGGCTCGGCGAGGGACGGTTCCACGGCCAACAGCGACTTAATTTCGGAACCGAACAGGAAACGGCCGCCAACCTCGGCGTAATTAAAGGGTTTGATGCCGAAGCGGTCACGGCTACAGAAAAGACGTCTATTGCCCGCGTCCCAAATCGCAAAGGCCCACATTCCGTTGAGGCGATCCACCACGGCTTCGCCCCAGGCGTGGTACCCCTTGAGCAGCACCTCGGTATCGGAGGCGGTTTGGAAGGCGTAGCCTTGTTTCAGAAGTTCTTCGCGCAATTCGAGGTAGTTGTAGATTTCGCCGTTAAAGACCAGCGACAAACCGGCCTCGCGAAAATGGAACGGCTGATTGGAAGCCGCGACCAGATCAATGATGGCGAGCCGTACATGGACCAGCCCCAATTCGGGATCGGGCAAAAAGGTTCCGGCGCCGTCGGGCCCGCGATGGACCATGGCGCGTTGCATGAGATCGAGTTCGCGCTGCACCACGGCGCGGTCGCTGTTGAGGTTAAAAATACCGGCGATGCCACACAAAGTTTCCCTCCGCGCGGGCCAAAGAATGTTAAACAATGAGATAAATGATGGCCGATTATACCCGAGCGAGAATGGACATGGGCGACAATCTCCGATTTCAAAAGAAACGCCGGCTTCCCCACGGGGTGGAATGCCGAATGGGGTGGATTTGCCCTTCGTTTCACAGAAAAAAACCCTGAGCCGGCCGCCGCACGGACATCTTTCAAATTTTTTTTATTTTTTTTCGGACGGTTGGTCGCTTTTTGGTGAGTGTGTAAGTGGTAGAGCATTTTGAAGGGAGCTTGTAAACTCCTAACGCATTCGCGTTAACTTGCCGGTGGTTCATCAGAGCCACCGGCTTTTTTTATTTGGGCGTCCCAATCAAATAACTCAAGCCCAAGGGCGACTTGGGAATGGGCGCCACCCCCACGCGCCACGCGTAGTCCTGCCGGCCCGGCACCGTTTTAACCAGCGCATTGAGTTCGCGCGGTGAATAGACTCGCAGGACCGACACAATACCGTCGAAGAAAATGGCCAGGGGCAGGAGCGGCAAGATATAAGTGAAAAAGAGGCGTTTCCATGAGAATGGCTTTACGAACGGGATCACCAGAAACATCAGCGGCATAAACACCAGCATAAACACCATACCGAGCAGGCGGTTGGGATCGCCGTCCACCACGGCCACCCCGCGTTTTTGCGCCACGGCGTCGGCGAGCAGTGCCCGTGCTTGTGTCGGCTGAAGATGGTGAAAGCCGTTGAACATGGTACGGAAACCCTTCTGTTCCGGGGCCACCTTGGTTGCGTCCAGCGGTGTTTCCAGGCCTTGGATACGGCCGTCGCTCTCCCGCGCCAAACGCGCGAAGGCCCGATGGTTGGGGTAGAGATCGGAAAGCCGCACGTGAAGCTCTAAGTCGGCTTGCTCGCGAAACTGCTTAACCAGGCTCAACCAGCCCCCGCCGGCCCCGGACCCTAAATCGAGGATTTCGGTGCAGCCGGTGCGATTTAGCGCCTCGGCAAGGAGGGGCACCATCGGGGCAAACCCGTCGCCGGCCTCGGCCAGGAATTGTAAGGTATCGGTAATGCCGTCGCGAATGAATTGGGGACACCAGGGCAGGTCCGCGATTTCGAAAAAGTGAATACGTGCCATAACTACCTCGCTTTCAGATCCTTTTAGTTTCATAGGAGACGCCTGCAAAAAACCCATGTGCGCACCCTTGCCGGCCTGAGCCCGTTCAAGCACAACGTCGAACCCATGATACGGGACCACCACCGTCACCGATTCTGAATTGGATCTGAATTAAATCTAAACGGTTAAACCTTTGGTGGTAAATGTGTTGGCGATTATTCTAAACTTTGCGAAACAGGGTGCCGTCGTTAAAAGATACAGCCATGGTGCCGTCAGGAGGTTCCCATGCCGGAATTTAGATTCGGCCAATTCGTGTTCGACAGTGGGACGCGCCGCCTTTTTCGCGCCGGCCGCGAGATCCCGATTCAGGAGAAACCGGCCGCCTTGCTTCATTTATTGTTGAAGCAACCGGGCGATTTGGTAGACCGCGATGCGGTTACCGCGGCGTTGTGGCCCGATACCCACGTGGCCCTTGCCGATAATTTGAACACCACGATTAGCAAACTGCGCGCCTGCCTCCAAGACAAAGCAGCCAACCCTACCTTTATCGAGACCGTCCCCCGCCGCGGCTACCGTTTTATCGCACCCCTCCCCACGGGGGCGGCGGCCGCGCCCGAGGAAAACCCAAGCGTTCGCCGCCATTACGAACAGGGCCGCTACCATCTGGACCGACTCAATCCCGCCGCGCGCCAATTGGCCAAGGAACATTTTCAGGAAGCGCTAAAGCGCGATCCCAACAGCCATTTGGGCCACGCCGGTTTGGTGGAGGCGCTGCTCTGGGAAGCGGGCATGCTGGGCGATACCACCGCCGTCGCCCCGGCGATTGTCGCCTCCCTGGACGCCGCGCGCGAACACGCCCCCGTGGCTCCCGAAACCCAGCTTGCCGAGGCGCTCGTCGCCTTTTTGGTGCACTGGGACTATCCCCGCGCCGAACGCATGTTCGCCGAACTGGCCGCCGACGGCAACGAACCCGCGCGCGGTTGGTACGCCGCCTTTTTACTGGCCAACGGCCGCTTCGAGGAAGCCGTCACCCAGCTCAACACCGCGCTCGAAAGCAACCCCCTCTCGCAAACCTACCAACACCAAAAAGCCCTGGCCTTTTATTTTCAAGATGATCGCGCGCGCAGCCGTCAACAACTGAACCACCTGGCGCGCACCATGGACAGCGGCGACGGCGTCACCCACTGGTTGCGCTACCATCACAACGAACGCTGGCGCGAACCGGAAGAAGCCGTCGCGGCGCTGCAACAGGCGCTCACCGCCTGGGGTTTCCCCATCGAGGTCGTTTACCCGCTGGCCGCGTTGCAGCGTGAACTGGGTTTGGACGCGGTTCGCCGTCAACTGATCAACCTGCTCCAGCAAGCGCCGGGCATGCGCTTCACCTTAATCCTGCTCCACGCTCAATTGGATGAATGTGACCAAGCCTTTGCCCTTATTAACACGGCTCTCGCCTTACGCGACTGGAACCTGTGCTACCTCTCGGTAGAACCGCGGGCGATCAACCTCCGCGCCGACCCCCGTTACGCGGGCGTGTTGCAAAACCTGCTACGCGGCTACCTGCGCTAACCCCTCCCCCCACCTCGCCTGGAGCCTGCCGCGGCGTACCCCCTAACCTCAACCCAACGTCACCGCAAACGGAGTCTTTATGTCGGATCCAGACAAAGCGTCGATCACCCAACTCCTCATTTCATGGCAAGACGGCAACAGTACCGCGTTGGACGAATTACTGCCAATGGTGTATCGCGAACTCAAGGCCATTTCCCGAAATTACCTGCGCGGCGAGCGCAGCGGCCACACCCTCTCGGCAACTGCGCTGGTCCACGAAGCCTACGTGAAACTGATCGATCAAGACCGCATCACCTGGCAGAACCGCGCCCAATTTTTCGCCATCATCTCGACGCTGATGCGCCGCACCTTGCTGCAACACGCCCGCACCCGCAACGCCCAAAAACGCGGCTCCGGCGAGCAACACCTCACCCTGCGCGAAACCATCCATTTCTTCGGCGACACCACCGAAATCGACATCATCGATCTGGACAGCGCCCTCACCGAACTCACCAAAATGGACGAGCGCAAGGGGCGCATCGTCGAGATGCGGTTTTTCGCGGGCCTCACCGAACCGGAAATCGCGGACGTGCTGGAAATCTCCGAATCCACGGTCCGCCGCGAATGGCGCTCAGCCCGCGCCTGGCTGTACAAGGCGCTGCGCGCCAAGTAAAAGGCACTAGCGAATTTTGCCGTTGGGTAACCGCGGCTCCCGGCGAACAGAAGCGCAATAATTCAAACAACTTACCCGTTCCAGACGTAAAACCCCGGGTGCTTTTTGTTGTTGTTCCGGTCCCAAACAGTAACCCGTACCTTGTGCTCTCTAGCCCGCAATTCTCCCAAGGAATTCTGCTGCGAAGCCGAAAGCCATGCGATTACTTCGCTTACTCGGTCGAGCCGCCTTCGCCGTAGCGCTGCTACGCCTGTGCCGTCTCTCGGTCGTAATCTTCGTACTCACAAGGCTTTCTGCTTCTCGCGACGAATCCTTGTGAGAATTGCGGGCTAGGCGACGTTCTTCGACGCCCAACTTGATCGAAGTCTCCCCGCCAATAAACCTTCCCCAAGGGATAAGATTGGCGAAGGAGCTCTTTGTTCCCGTATTTTACAGATACTTTGTTAATCGATTCATCGCCTTCAACTTTGATTTGAATATCAATCGTCCAGCCCTCGACGTCAAAATCGCGCTCGAATGAAAAAATCATTAAACCAGCCATTTCATCAATATTGTTTTTGTCGGCAAGTCCCACAAAAAACTAAACGCCAACCCTTACCTCGCCTTTGCCCCGTGTCTTGGAGCCTCACAGTTGCGGCGTCAACACGGGTAGCCCGGACATGGAAAAGGTCTTTGCACGATCAATCGATCAGTATCCCGTCGCCGTCATGCTATGATTGGGCTTTCCGATGATATGAACAAACGATGTGAACGTTTACAAAGAGTGCCTTCGCCTGAACCAAACGACCGGAACGCGCTCGTTGCTTCGTGCCCATAAAAAGAAGGTGCCCATGAAGATCGTTGCCGCAATTTTGCTTGGCCTCGGCTTGGTCGGAATCCTGAACGCGGCTGACGAAAGTCAAGAACCCGAGCGACACTATGCACTGCACATCGACGGCAGGCGCCATGCCCTAACGCTCGATAACGCCATTGAATTGGACGGAACCTACACCAACCCGGAAGTGGTGCTCAGGGCCTCGGCGACACGTACGTTTACCTACGCCGGCCTGGTCTTCAAATACCCGGCTTCCTTCTCATGGGATGCCCAGATCATAGGACCCGACCACAAAGTGTGGACCATGGCCAGTCCCAATGTGCGTATTATCATCATCCGCTTACCCATTGTCATGACCCCGGAAGAACAGGCGGCGCAACTGGTGCGCGAGTTCAGTCAGGGAAACCCACGGATCACCGACGTGAGCCGATATTTTTCCGGCCGGACCCTGCGGGGAAAACGCGTCTCCGTTCAACTCGCGAGCGAACATTTTAACCTCGACACCTATGCCCTACCGACCAAAACCGGTTCCAGACTCATCATCCTCCACGACCAGCCGCCGGCGGGTAAACCCATCAGCGGCGAAGGCGAACGCGCCTTCCGAGACTTCTTCAAAACGCTAAAAGACACCGAGGGGCCGAAATAGTTAACGACAAGCACAAGCAAGGATTCCCCTACCTTCTTTTATCGCGGTAGGCGTAAGGATCAAACCGTTCACGGGTTGCATACAACATCCCTCGGCGATCAGGTTTCAATCGAGGTCGCTTCGCTCACGAAAACCTAACAAATCACAGCCAAATGAGAAAATGGTTACCCACCCTTCACCGCGAAAATTTGATGGGTCCACCGATGGGACCTGAACGCGCGTCGGGTTGGTCATTCACCCCGCGCTAACTTCTCGTAGGGGCGGCTAAGAAACTGCCTTAGAAAAACAACCGTCCGTCCGCAAGTTATTCTTTACTAGACCTCTTTAACATTCTTTTCACTTGGTAGGCCTTGCCGGGTCGTGATTAAATACCGAAACACCTCCTCTTTTCCCACGGCACATAGTTCTCAAAAATCCATCATTTCCCGATTATCGATACATCCTCTTTAATCAACACTGGGGCGATAAAATGAGCTTTCCCAACGTCACAGGCGGCGTGGACGTGGTCCGCCTGTCCGATCTTTGGTCTCACCTGCTACGCCAACGGCCCGAGATCTTTGAAGCACATGTCCTTGCGCGCGACGACCGCGCGGGCCGCAACCGTTTCACGGCCTTTCTTGTTCCTGCTTTTCCCTTTGAATCAGTTGCATTTATTCGAGAAGCGAACCACCAGAACCCGCATCTTCCCGCGCTCGACGCCGCGGTCCAGCTTCCCGTTTTGCCACGCGATGCGGCCGGCCGCGTTTGTACCGAAACCTTGAGCGATATCCCGGTTTTTGATCCCGAGGACCCACACCTAACCCATGCGCGGCTTGCGTTTCGCCCATCTCCCACGCAAACCACGAGCCATGAGCCGGCAGCACGCCAAGGAGCGTCCTCGGATAAGGGCGCGGCTATTTTTGCCGTCACGCTCGAAAATAAACACGTCCCCGAAAAACCACTTTCGATTTCACAGCTTTTACCTCATTTGACCCCCACCAAAAAAGCCAACATCAGGCGCAGCGCACCTTCTGAACAGCCCGCGTTTTGCGACGGCGGTCCCCTGACCCGACCGACCCGCCCGAGCCTGATCGCGTTATTGCAGGATGCCGCGCGGGACCCGCAACAAGGTTACCTTCACCTGTCTGCAACAGGCGCGACCACCTTCCAAAGTTATGCCGATACCCTCGCCGAGGCACGTTGCATTTTGGCCGGCTTGCGCAAAAAGGGCTGCCGCGCGGGCGAACCGGTCATCCTGCAAATCGACAACAGTCGGGCATTTTGGCCGACTCTCTGGGGCTGTGTGCTCGGCGGCATCATTCCTGTGCCGGTCACCGTGGCGCCGACCTATGATCAAGATACCGCGGTCCTCCGCAAACTCGTCCATGCCTGGGACATGTTGGACCAGCCCCCCGTTTTGGTTTCCGGTAAACCCGCCCAAGCACTACCCGAATACGCACGCCGCGCCGGTTTGGAAGCCATGGCCTGTGTCCCTGTCACCGACCTTGCCGCCCATCCACCCAGCGACGAAATCCATCCAGCCCACACCGACACCCCGGCCGTGTTTTTGCTAACCTCCGGCAGCACCGGCAAACCCAAAGCCGTGCCCTTGACCCACGGCAACCTCATGGCCATGACCGGCGGCACCATTCAAATGAATGGCTTTACGCGCGAGGACGTGACCCTCAACTGGATGCCGCTTGACCACGTCGGCGTGATCGGGTTCCTGGGCATGACCGCCGTCGACCTGGGTTGCAGCCAGGTCCATGTGCCGACGGATTGGATTTTGAAAGCGCCGTTGCGCTGGTTGGAATTGATTGAAACCCACCGGGCCACGATTTCATGGGCACCCAACTTTGCCTTTAACCTGATCAATGAACAGGCCGAATCCTTGGCCCAACGTCGCTTCGACTTAAGCTCGATGACCTTTTTGGTGAACGCGGGCGAGGCCAACGTGGCAAGCACCATGCGCCACTTCGTCAACCTGCTCGGTGAACACGGCTTACCCGCCGATGCCATGCACCCCGCCTTCGGCATGTCGGAAACCTGTTCCGGCATCACCTGGCGCGGCCATTTCGGCCCGGACCAAATGCGCGACGACCAACCCTTTGTGCGCTTGGGCCCACCGATCCCCGGCGCCCAACTGCGTTTTGTCAACGAGGACGGCACCGTTCTGCGCGAGGGCGAAATCGGCTTGCTCCAGGTTTCCGGCTCCTCCGTCACCCACGGCTATTATCGCAATGCCGAACAAAACCGCGAATCCTTCAAGGACGGCTGGTTCACCACCGGTGATTTGGGTTATTTAGAAGAAGGCGAGTTGGTAATTACCGGCCGCAAAAAAGACGATATTGTGATCAACGGTGTCAACTTTTACTGCCATGAAATCGAAGCGGTGGTGGAAGCACATGCAGATGTCACCGTTTCCTACACGGCGGTTTGCGCGGTTCGCGATGCGGATCGTGCCCAGGAAGATTTGGCGGTCTTCTTCAATACCAACCTTGAGGGCACGGCCCGAGACGGGTTGTTCCGCGCCATTCGCGGCGCGGTCGCCAAAAACTTCGGATTGGTTCCCAAGTACCTGATCCCGCTTGAGACCGAGGCCGTTCCCAAAACGGCCATCGGTAAAATTCAGCGAGGGTTGTTGAAGCAACGCTTTGAAGACGGCCTCTACCGCGACTTGGTCAACCAAGAACAGGACATCGACGATCAATTGCCGGACATGATGGTCCGACCGGTTTGGCGGGCGGCACAACAAGCCGCGGTGCCCCTGGTCGAAAGCGCCGGGCCCCTATTGGTCTTTGCCGACCAACAAGGTTTGGCGGACAGCATCGTCCCGCGCCTGATGGAAACCGGTCCCGTGATCACGGTACGCCGCGAACAGGACGCGGTGCAAGCCGACCATCACGTGAACCCAGCCGACGCCGCAAGCGTCACCGCCTTGCGCGCGGCCCTTGAGCAACAGGGCGCCATCCCAGCCCGCTGGTTGATTTTGTGGCCGGTCGATCCCGGCCCGGACGACCCAGCCGACACGAGCGACGGCCTGACCGCGTTGTTCACACTGGTTCGCGATCTCGTAAATCCCGGCACCCCATTGCAAATAAAAGTCGCGGCCGTCGGCGCGGACCCCGAGGGCGAGGCACCCTTTGAACCAGCCAAGGCAACGCTGGCGGGTTTCTTGGCGTCGTTGCCGCGCGAGACCGCCGGCAGCGCAACCCAACTGATTCACCTAGCGCGCGATGTTCAGAACCACCGCGACGCCTTGATAACCGAATGTCATGCGCCGATCACCGACCCCATCGTGCGTTTCCACAAGGGCGCCCGCGAAATCCAAAGACTTAAGAAAAGGACCTTCTCCGCCGACGAACGCACCCAAACGGGTTTTGTAAAAGGCGGCTTCTACGTAGTAACCGGCGGTTTGGGCGGTGTCGGCCGCCATTTTTGCCGCCGACTCATCGAACAATACGATGCCAAGCTGCTGATCCTCGGCCGCACAAACGCCGACAACCCGGAAACCCGCGCGGCACTTGAGGAACTCAAGGGACAGACGGCCTACGCCTCGGTCGACCTCGGCGACAACCCGGACCTGCATAACCTGATCACAGAACAAGGCGACCAATGGAACCAACCGTTAAACGGCATCCTGCACCTCGCCGGCGGCTACCACTTCCGCACGGTGGCGGAGGAGGACGTAAACGGCATCCACGCGGTTCTCGCGCCCAAGGTAACGGGCACCCTGGCCCTACACAAGGTGGCCGCGGCCCATCCGGGTTGCCTGTTCCTGGCGGTGTCCTCGGTGAACGCTTGGTTTGGCGGTGCACGGCTCAGCGCCTACGCGGCCGCGGGCAGCTTCCTCGAACAGTTTACGGCTTGGCAGCGCACGCAAGGCATCGACGCCCGCTGTCTCAGCTTCAGTGCTTGGACCGAAACCGGCATGAGCCAGGGGTTACCCATCGGCGAAACCCTCCGTCACCAAGGGTTCCAAGCGCTGACACCCCGCCAAGGTTTGGCGGCCCTGGAACTGGCACTTGCTTATGACGCGCACCACCTATTGGTCGGCGTGAACGGCAACCACCCGGCCGTGCGCATGTTCTGCGCGGAAGAAAGCCTGCCGCTCCACACGCCAACGGTGTTTGCGGCCCGCACCACCGAGGGAGAACCCGTGGCGCCCACGTGGATCGACCCCTTCGGAAACCGCTTCGTTCCCTCGGTCGTCACGGTAGAAGATCCACCCCTGAACGCGGACGGCACCCTGGACGTAACACGCCTGCTACAGGCGCACCGCAACCAAAGCAACAAACACCAGGCGCCGCGCAACGCGGTCGAAGAGACCCTGTGTGCGATCTGGCGCGACCTGCTCAAACAACCGATCAACAATGTGTTCGCCAACTTCTTCGAGCTGGGCGGCCAATCGATCAACGCGCTAACGATGGTGGCGCGCATCCAGGAACAACTCCAGGTAAGCCTGCCGGTCGACCGCATCTTCGCCAAACCGATTCTGAGCGACATCGCCGAATTGATCGCCGGCGCCTCGACAGAAAGCGAGCTACCCGCCTTGACCCGTGCCGACCGCACCCAACCGCTCCCCCTCTCTCCCGGCCAAGAACGTTTGTGGATCATCGACCGCATGGAAGGTTCGCGCGCCACCTATAACGAAACGCTCGGCTTACGCCTGCGGGGTGAACTGGACGTGGCGCGGCTGCGCCGCGCGCTCGGCGAGGTGGTCGCCCGCCACGAGATCTTGCGCACCGGCGGCCAAACCCAAGGCAACCAAACCGTGCAACTGATCGTGGACCGCACCGACCATGGTTTCACCTACTACGACCTAAGCGATCTCGCGGCCGGCGACCGCGATCAAGCCCTCGCCGATTTGAAACGCGAAACGGCACAAACCCCGTTTGACCTGAGCCAAGCACCGCTGTTCCGCGTCGCACTGGTCCGCCTCGGCGTCGAGGACAGCGTGCTGCTGCTGGTCGCACACCACATGATTATCGACGGGCACGCGCTCGGCCTCATGCTCTCGGAATGGTCGCGCTGTTACAACGCCTTGGCCGACGACGACAGCTTCAGCCTGGGCAGCGCGCCCTTTCAATACGCGGACTACAGTGTTTGGCTGCGCAACCAACTTCAGGGCGACCTGCTCGAACAACAGACGGCCTTTTGGCGCAAAACCCTGGCGGACGCACCCCCGTTGCTCCAGCTTCCCACCGACCACGTTCGTCCCGCGACACCGTCCCACCGCGGCGGCATGCTGCCGTTTACCCTGGACGCCGACCTGGTCACCCGCTTGCAAGACAAAGCACGCGCCGGGGAAACCACGCTCTACCTGACCCTCGCCGCCGCCTTTAACATGTTGCTGGCACGCCACGCGGGTGTCGACGATGTCGTCATCGGCGCACCTTTTGCCAACCGGCCCCGTCCCGAAATGGACGCCATCCTCGGCTTCTTCACCAATGTGCTGGTTTTGCGCACCTCGCTCGCCGACGATCCCGACTTTGACACGGTCCTGCGCCGCGTGCACAAGGTCGCAAGCGACGCCTACGCCCATCAATTGCTCCCTTTCGAAACCATGGTCGCCGCGCTTAACCCCGAACGGGATTTGGGTTTCAACCCCTGGGTTCAGGTTGTCTTTGAACTGCAAAACGAACCCATGCCCGTACCCGAACTCAACGGGATCACCGCCGCCGCGGAACCCTTTTTCAACCATCAGGCCCGCGTCGACCTGGAACTGCACCTGTGGCAAAACGAGGGGCGCCTCGAGGGCTGGTTCCTGTTTGCCCTCGACCTCTTCGAACCGGCGCGCATTGAAGCCATGGCGGCGCGGTTCCAAGCTCTGCTCCGCACCGTTTTAGAAGCGCCGCAACAACCGCTTTCCGCATTGACCATGCTGACCGAGGCGGACCACGCGGCCTTGGCCCACCTCGACCAATCCAAAGCCGAAACCGGCGAGCCCGTCTGTATTCACACCCTATTTGCGCGCCAAGCGGCGGCGACACCGACGGCCCCCGCGCTTACTTGGCAGAACGAAACCCTGGATTACCAAAGCCTCAACGCGCGCGCCGACGACCTGGCCGGGACACTGGCCGAGATGGGTGTCGCGGCGGAAACCACGGTGGCCTGCCTGCTGCCGCGCGGCGCCGATGCGGTGGTCGCCCTGCTCGCCGTGCTCAAAACCGGCGCCATCTACCTACCGCTCGATGCCAACCAACCGGAAGAACGCCTCAGCGGTATGTTGGAAGACAGCGAGGCCTCCTTCGTGCTGACCCTCACCGATTGGGAGGACCAGGTTTACCTGCCCTTCGGCATGGTGTTCTGCATGGATCGCGATTGGGAACCCGGCGGCGCGGTCGGCTTCGACGCCGAGGCGCACGCGGTCACCCCGGACGCACCGGCCTACATGATTTACACCTCGGGCTCTACCGGTCGTCCCAAGGGCACCCTGCTCGGCCACGCCGGTTTTACCACCATGATCCAACAACAAATCAAGACGTTCGGCATCGGCCCGGGCGACCGCGTCGCCTGGTTCGCCAACCCGGCCTTTGACGCGGCACTCTCCGAAATCACCATGGCCCTGCTCTCCGGCGCCTGTTTGCTGCCCGTCCCAACCGAAACCCAACAAGACCCGTCGGCCTTTGTCGCCTTCATGCGGGAACAACGGATTAGCGCGATCACCTTGCCGCCGTCCTACCTGCGCGGGCTCAACCGCCCCGCGTTCGACGACCTCAAGGTCCTGATCAGCGCGGGCGAAGCGGCCCAAGCGGAAGACGCGCGGTACTACGCGGAACGGCTGCAGTTCTTCAACGCCTACGGCCCCACCGAATATTCGGTGTGCGCAACCATCCACCGCGTCCGCGCCTCCGAAAACACCGAACAGGGGGTTCCCATCGGTCGCCCCATCGCCGGCACCCACGCCCTCCTGCTCGACGGCGACACCCCCGTGCCGCCAGGCGTCGTTGGTGAATTGTGCTTGCGTGGACCGGGCTGTGCCTTGGGTTATCACAACCGGCCCGAGCGCACCGAACACGCCTTTCCCACCGACGCCGAGGGCCGCCGTTTCTACCGCACCGGCGACCTGGCCCGCCTCACCGCGGACGGCAATTTGATCTTCGTCGGCCGCAAGGACCACCAGGTCAAGGTGCGCGGTTACCGCGTCGAGCTCGGCGAGGTGGAACACGCGCTGACCAGCCATCCCACCATCAGCCAAGCAAGCGTGGTCGCCACCCAAGACGCGGACGGCAACACCACCCCGGCCGCCTACTACACCTTCGGCTCGCGCCTAGAGCTGTGGCCGTCGGTGGCCGAGTTCTTCATCTACGACGACACGCTGTACCACACCATGGCCGCCCACGAGCAGCGCAACCAGTGTTACCAACGCGCCTTCGCCAAGGTGCTACCTGGAAAAACCGTGGTGGAGATCGGACCCGGCCCCGAGGTGATCCTTTCCCGCTTGGCCCTGGAAGCGGGCGCCACCCACGTCACCGCGATTGAGTATTTGGAGGAAACCTACCTCAAGGCCAAACAGCGGGTGGCCGAGTTGGGCCTCGAGGACCGCATCACCCTGATCCACGGCAACGCCATGGAAGTTGATCTCCCGGAAAAGGTGGATTACTGCATTTCCGAGATTGTCGGTTCCATCGGCGGTTCCGAGGGCGCCGCCAAACTGATCAACGACGCGCGCCGTTTTCTCCACAACCCAAGCCACATGATCCCCGAGCGCTCCGCCACCCGCATCGCCGCGGTTTCCCTGGAAGAAGGCCTGGACATGGCCTTCCCCAAGGCGGCCGCCTCCTACGTGGAGCGCATCTTCGCCGACAAGGGCTACCGTTTCGACCTGCGCCTGTGTCTCAAAAACGCGGGTCGCCGCAACCTGCTTTCCGACGACGGCATCTTCGAAGAACTGCAGTACACCGAAGAACTGCCGCTGGAACACGAACACCCAATCAAACTGACCTTCCACCGCGACGGCCGCTGTCACGGCTTCCTGGTTTGGCTGACCCTATTCCCGGACGAACAAAACGGCCTAGACACGCTGGAATCACAAGAATCCTGGCTGCCGCTGTACCTGCCGCTGCCCCATGATCCCATCGAGGTCGCCGCCGGCGATGTCTTCCGCGGCACCGTGCGCCGCACGTTGTGCGACAACGGCCTCAACCCCGATTACCGCGTCAGCGGCACGCTGGAACAGGCCGACGGCGGCTTTCAGCCGATTGAGGTGGTTTCCTTCCACCACAAAGCCGTGTACCGCGCCACGCCCTTCTACAAATCCTTGCTGGGCGAAGAGACGGTACCGGTGCGACCTACCTTGGCGGCAAGCGAGGTGCGCGCGCACCTCGCCAAACAACTGCCGGACTACATGGTCCCCGCCCACTTCATCGAACTGGCGCGTTTGCCGCTGACAGCCAACGGCAAAATCGACCGCAAGGCGCTGCCCTCACCCCGCCAAGCCGCCGCCGCGAGCCAGAGCTTCGAGGCACCCGCGGGCGCGGTGGAACAAA
Organism: Acanthopleuribacter pedis; assembly: GCF_017377855.1. GTDB lineage: Bacteria > Acidobacteriota > Holophagae > Acanthopleuribacterales > Acanthopleuribacteraceae > Acanthopleuribacter > Acanthopleuribacter pedis. The sequence goes on along the minus strand of NZ_JAFREP010000002.1, from coordinate 257,102 downwards.
CCGTGGCCGAAATTTGGTGCGCGGTGCTGGAACGGCCGCGCGTCGGCCGCAACGAACATTTCCTGGAGATCGGCGGGCATTCGCTGAGCCTGATCCAGGTTCACCAACAGTTGGAAACCCGCTTCGGCCCGACCCTTACCATGGTGGAAATGTTCCAATACCCGACGGTCCGCGCCCAAGCCGAGCAAATCGCACAACGCCTCAACGACACAGCGCCGCCCGAAACACCGGCAAACCCCGCGCCGCGCGGCCGCACCCGCTCCCTCAGCAACCAACGCAACCGACGCACGCGCAACCGCAATCGCGACTAGGCGGGACCATGACCGATCCTGAATCCTACGAACCCGGCGAAAATGACATTGCCGTGGTAGGCCTGGCCTGCCGCTTTCCCGGCGCGGCCGACCGCAACGCTTACTGGGACAATCTGCAAAACGGCGTCGCCTCGGTCACCGAGCTTAGCGATGAAGCGCTGCTGGCGGCCGGCGTCCCGCGCGCGGCATTCGAATCGCCCGACTACGTGCGCAAGGCGGCGATTCTGCCCGACATCGACCGCTTCGACGCGGCCTTTTTCGGGATCACGCCCGGCGAAGCGGAACACATGGATCCACAGCACCGGCTGTTCCTGGAAACGGCCTGGCACGCCCTGGAACATGCCGGTGTCGACCCGGACCGCGCCGAGGGTCCCATCGGGCTGTTCGCCGGCGCGGCCATGAACACCTACGGCCGCCTGCAAGCGGACGGCGGCATGCTGGACCTAACCCGCTTCTACGCCCACGCGCTGGGCAACGACAAAGATTTTTTACCAACCCGCACCGCCTACAAACTCAACCTCAAAGGCCCCGCGCTTTGCGTGCAAACCGCCTGCTCCACCTCGCTGACCGCCGTCCATCTGGCCTGCCAAAGCCTGCTCGCGGGTGAATCCGACCTGGCGCTGGCGGGCGGGGTGGCACTGATGGTGCCGCAAACCGTGGGCTACCATTATCAGCCAGGCATGATTTTGGCAAAGGACGGCGTCTGTCGGCCGTTTGACGCCGCGGCTTCCGGCATCATCGGCGGCAACGGCGTCGGCGTCGTCGCGCTGATGCGGGTTCAGGATGCCCGCGACCAAGGCAAACCCATGTACGCGGTGGTCAAAGGCATCGCGGTCAACAACGACGGCGCCGCCAAGGTCGGTTTTACCGCCCCCGCGGTGGAAGGTCAGGCGCGCGTGATTGACGAGGCGCTGGCCATGGCCGATGTCGACCCCGACAGCATCGGCCTGATCGAAGCCCACGGCACCGCGACGCCCCTCGGTGATCCCATTGAAGTGGCCGCCCTGACCAAGGTGTTCCGCGCCCAAACGGACCGCGTCGGTTACTGCGCGCTCGGTTCGGTCAAGTCGAATTTCGGCCACCTCAACACCGCCGCCGGGATTGCCGGTTTCATCAAGGCCGTATTGGCGCTGCACCACCGCACGCTTCCGCCCAGCCTGCATTTCGAAACACCCAACCCCAAACTCAACCTGGCCACCAGCCCGTTTTTCGTGAATACCCGCAAACAAGCCTGGCACACGGCGGCGGGAAAGCCGCGCCGCGCGGGCGTCAGTTCCTTCGGCATCGGCGGCACCAACGTGCACGCGGTATTGGAAGAGGCATCCAAGCCCAGGCCTTCGACGGCCGCGGGCGGCCCCTACCTGCTGCCGCTTTCGGCCCATGATCCGGCCGCCTTGACCGCGCTGGCCGCCACCACCGCCGCCGCGCTGGACCATCCGGCTTGTGACCTGAGCGCCGCCGCCCAAACCCTGAGTCTCGGGCGCAAACCCATGGCGCATCGCACCTTTGCGGTGGCCGCTAGCGGTCCCGACGCCGCGCTTCGCCTGCGCGCCGCCGTCCCAACCCACACCGACGCGCACCAAGGCGAAATCGCCTTTCTGTTGCCAGGCCAAGGCGCGCAAATGCCGGGCATGGCGCGTGATCTGAACGAATTCCCGGTTTTTCGCGAAACCCTGGCACGGACCTTGGCCGCGGCGCGCCCCCACCTGGACACGGATTTGGCCCCGCTTCTCTTCTGTGCACGCGACGACGCAGAGGCCGTCGCTTCGCTGCGCCAAACCCGTTTGGCGCAACCCGCGCTGTTCGCAATCGGCGTCGCCATGGCGGCCCAGTGGCGCGCCTGGGGCGTGGAACCCACCCTTTTGCTGGGCCACAGTTTGGGCGAATACACCGCCGCCTGCTTGGCCGAGGTGTTTTCGTTGGAGGACGGCATGGGTTTGGTTTGCGAGCGCGCACGCCTGATGCAAAACATGCCGCCCGGCGCGATGCTGGCCGTTCCGCTGGCGGAAATCGACGTGGCCGCCCATCTCGGTGCCGGCATCGAACTCGCCGCGGTCAACGGACCCAAATCAGCCGTGCTGACCGGCGAGCCGGCCGCGCTCACCACCCTGCAACAGCAGCTTCAGGCGCGCGGCCTCAACGCGGTCAAACTCCACACCTCCCATGCCTTCCATTCACACCACACCGAGGCCTTGCGGGCACCCTTCGCCGCGGCCTTGAGCAAGGTAACCCTGAAGCCGCCGCGCTTGCCAATGATGTGCAACCTCACCGGCAAACGCCTCTCGGACAGCGAGGCCGTTTCGCCCGACTACTGGCTGACGCAAATGCGCAAGCCGGTGCGGTTTAACGATTGCCTGCGGACCTTGCTAAGCACGCCGCGTTGTCTCCTGCTGGAAATCGGTCCGGGCGCCACCCTCGCCGGCTTGGCCCAAAACCACCCGCGTTTCGGCACCGGCCACACCGCCTTAGCAACCATGCCCCATGCCAAAAGCCAAACCGACGGTACCACTTTTGTGCTGGAAAGTTTGGGCAAAACCTGGTGCGCCGGGGTCGACCTCAACTGGGAGGCGCTGCACGGGGATCAACCGCGCCGCACCCTCGCCCTGCCCGCCTATCCCTTTCAGCGCAAACGCTTTTGGTGGCCGCAAGGTTCGCCCGCCCCAAGCACGGAAACCACCACCCAAACCACACCGAGCTATGATCTGTTTGCGCCGACCTGGACCAAGCTAATCGAACCACCGCAAGCGAACGCGAAACCCGGTTTGTGGTGGCTGGTGACCAACGGGCGCCGTCGCGCGCCGCGGTTCCTTGAGGACGCCGAAGCCGACGGGCATCGCATCGTGCTGTTCAGCCAAGGTGACGGCTTTCAAAAAATCGCCACGGACCGGTTTGCGGTAAACCTTGCGGCAGCGGGTGCACAAGACGCCCTGCTCGCAACCATGGCTCAGATCGGCACCCCCGAACAGATTGTGTTTTGCAGTGACTTGGACCTCGGGGCGGAACAGGATCCCACCGACCCCAACCACGGCCCGATGGACGGCGCCCTAAAGGTTTATGAAAACATGGCGGAATTATTGCGATCCGTTACCAACCTGCCAAAAACCGAACACGGCCATCCGACCCAAATCACCCTGCTCACGCGCGGTTTGGAAAACGTCACCGGCCGCGAACCGCTGTTTCCCCATCAAGCCCCTTTGATCGGTTTGTTGCGGGTGGCGGTACAGGAAGTCCCCGACCTAAAAGTTCGTTTTCTCGACCTGGATCCCGAGGACGACCGCGGCGAGCTGCTCTACGAACTGTTAAAAAGCCAGTCACCCGCGCGGCATCTCGCCCAACGGGGCCAAACCTTCTGGGCGCGTACGATTCAGCCGGCCCCCCCGCGACCGCAAACCCCTTTTCGTGCCGAACCCGGCCTCTACCTAATCACCGGCGGCACGGGCGGCGTCGGTGCCGCCTTGGCCGAGGTCCTCGCGGGTCCGGGCGTCACCCTGCTCCTCACCGGACGCACCGCCTTGCCCGGCCTCGACGGCACCACCCAAGCCGACGCCGACAGCGACGATCCCACCGCGCGCGCCTTGGCCGCGGTCAAACGCCTGCGCGACGCCGGCGCCGAGGTGGTCACCGCCCAGGCCGATGTCACCGACCGCGCCGCAATGACCCAACTCATTGAAGCCTGGGAACGCCGCGGCCGGAGGGTGCGCGGCGTCATCCACGCGGCGGGCGGGGCACGGGTCCAAACCATCGCGGCCGGAAATAGTGGCAACTGGGCGCGTGAACCCAAAATCGCGGGCACCCTGGTCCTCGGCGAACTCTTTGCGCGGCGCCCGCTCGACTGGATGGTGCTGTGCTCCTCGATGGCCGCCGAACTGGGCGGGATCGGGCTGGCCGATTACGCGGCCGCCAACGCCTTCCTCGACGCCTTCGCCGAATGGCGCGACAGCAGATTCGCGGGACGCACCATGTCCATCAACTGGGACGGCTGGCACAACACCGGTCAATCGCGCACCGCGCCGGGCACGCCGGTCGGCATGCCGCCGCAACGGGGCCAAGCCCTGTTCGCCGGCTTGCTGCAAAAACCGCTGACGCGGGTGTGGGTCACCACGACCGATATCGAACAACGCCGCAACCGCGCCGCGGCCGGTCTGACCCGCGACCCCGACGAAACCCCCGCTCCGAGCGCCAAACGCGGCAGTCATCCGCGTCCGCCGCTGGCCAACCCGTATGTGGCCGCGCGCAACCCGCTGGAAACCTTACTCGCCGACACTTGGGCCGCACAACTCGGTCTGGAACAGGTCGGCATTCACGACAACTTCTTCGACCTTGGCGCCTCTTCTTTTCTGGCCGTCCAAGTTCACGCCGCCCTGCGCGGTCCCCTGCAAAAGCTACCCACCCCACCCAAGACCTTGAGGGTCTCCGACTTTTTCGAATACCCGACCATCGCGCAACTCGCCGCCAACATCACCCCTGCCGAAACGCCCGCCCCCACCGCCGCGAACAAACGCGACCGCGGCGCCAGGCAACGTCAGGCGATGGCACGCGATAACGCCCGTCGAACGAGGAAATCATGACGCAACACGATAGCGATCTCGCGATCATCGGCATGGCCTGCCGCTTTCCCGGCGCCACCGACCTCAATACCTACTGGAGCCAATTGCTGAACGGCGCCCGCATCAACACCCGCCTCAGCGACGAGCAGTTGGCGGCGGCCGGGGTGGATCCGGCCGAGTCGGCCAAACCCGACTACGTGCGCGACAAACCCCTCCTCGCCGACATCGACCGCTTCGACGCCGGCTTTTTCGGGTTCCTGCCGCGCGAGGCCGAACTGCTTGATCCGGGCCACCGGCTGTTCCTCGAAACCGCGTGGCACGCCTTGGAACACGCGGGTCACGCCGCCGACGCCCCGGAGCAACACGTGGGCGTGTTCGCCGGTTCCGCGGTCAGCACCTACCTGATCAACCACCTGTTGCACAACCGCCGCATTCGCGAGGGCGAACCGCTGACCCGGCTGATTTACGCCACCGACAAGGATCACCTCGCCACCCGTACCGCCTACAAACTCGACCTCAAAGGTCCGGCGGTCAGCACCAACACCGCCTGTTCTTCGTCCTTGGTCGCGGTCCACACCGCCTGTCGCGCGTTGCTCGGTTACCAGTGTGACATGGCGCTGGCGGGCGGCGTCGCGGTGCAGGTCCCACAACATCGCGGCTACCGCTACCAAGACGGCGGCATGGCCTCACCCAACGGCGTATGCGCGGCGTTTGACGCATCGGCGCAAGGCACGGTTTTCGCGGACGGGGTCGGCGCGGTGGTGCTCAAACGCTGGGAAGACGCGGTTGCCGACGGCGATACGATTTACGCGCTAATTCGCGGCTCCGCGGTGAACAACGACGGTGCCGACAAGGTCGGTTACACCGCGCCCAGCGTCTCCGGCCAAGTCGCCGTGATTGAAGAAGCACTGGGCGTGGCCGGCTTGGAACCCGCCGACATCGATTACATCGAAGCACACGGAACCGGCACCCGATTGGGCGACGCGGTCGAGGTGCGCGCGCTCAACCGCGCCCTGGGCGGACCCGACACCCCGGTAGGTTCGATTCCCCTGGGTTCGGTCAAAACCAACATCGGCCACCTCGACGCCGCCGCCGGGATCAGCGGTCTGATTAAATGCGCGCTGGCGCTGTACCACGAGCAATTGCCCGCCAGTTTGAACTTCACCACGCCCAACCCCGAGATCGACTTCGACGCCGGCCCCTTCTACGTGCACACGGAAACCACGGCTTGGCCGCGCCAAGACCGGCCCCGACGCGCCGGCGTCAGTTCGTTTGGGCTCGGCGGTACCAACGCCCATGTCATCCTCGAACAAGCCGATCAGCCGGCAGCGCGGCCCGAAACGAACAAACCGCTGCCTTTTGTGGTATCCGCCAAAAGCGAGGCGGCCCTCGACCGCATGACGGAAGCCTTGGCCGAACACGCCCGTTTGCACCCAAACCAAAACGCGGTGGACACGGCCTTTTCCCTGGCGGAAGGCCGCAAATGCTTCCCCTACCGCCGCGCGGTCATCGCCCAAAACGCGGCCGAAGCCGCGCACGCCCTAGCGCGCCTGGGCACAGCCGCGGCCGCCCCGTTCGAGCCACCACCCCTGGTTTGGCTTTTCTCCGGTCAGGGCGCGCAATACGCGGGTATGGCCGCCGATTTGGCCGAACACGACGCCGACTTCCGCGCCCGCGTTGAAGAAACCTGTCGCCTGCTGCTCAAGCAAGGCGGCCCCGACCTGAGCGGGTTGCTGTTGGAACGCCAAGTCGACGACGGTCAGTTAACCGACACTGAATGGGCGCAACCCGCGCTGTTTATCGTCTCGTTTTGCTTGGCACGCTGGTGGTGGGAACGCGGTGTCCGCCCCACCGCGATGATCGGCCACAGCATAGGTGAGTTGGCCGCGGCCTGTTTCGCCGGGGTCTTTTCCCTACAAGACGGTTTGCGGCTGGTCCTGCAGCGCGCTCGCCTGATGCAGGCCCAACAACCCGGTGCCATGCTGGCCGTCGCCGAAGAGGCGACCCTGCTGGAAAGCCAACTCGGTCCGGGTCTGACCATCGCCGCCTACAACGGCCGCGAGCGCAACGTGGTCGCCGGCCCGATTCCCGCCATTGACGAACTGGCGACGAAACTTCAGAACGCGGGCGTCTCCTGCCGGCGACTGCACACCTCGCACGCCTTCCACACGGCCATGATGGAACCGGCCTTGGCGCCGTTCACCGCCGCCTGCGCCGCGGTAACCCTCAACGCACCCAGCATGGCGGTCATTTCCAACCGCACCGGCAAACCGCTCACCGCCGAGCAAGCCCAGGACCCCAATTACTGGGCCGAGCACCTGCGCCGCCCGGTTCGCTTCGCCCAAAGCCTCGATCACGTGGCTTCCCCCGACACCCGCTACCTGGAAATCGGCCCCGGCCAAAGTTTACAGCAGTTGGTCGCCCACCACCGTCCCGAGGCACGCGGGCGCGTGTTCGGTTCGCTGCCCAGCACCAAACAAGCCGCGCAAGGCTGTCCTACCGCGTTGAACAGCGCCGCCGCTTTGTGGACCCAAGGGGTACCCGTAATTTGGTCCGATTGGTTCGAACCGACCGGCACCGATTCAGGCCCGCGCCGCATCGCGCTGCCCGGTTATGCCTTCGAACCAACCCGTTTTTGGATTGAACCGGATCCCGCCGTCGCGGAAGCCGAGCCCAAACCCGCCCCTTCAGCCGAGGAACCGCCCGCCGCCGTCGAAAACCCATCCAAACCCCAAACCGGCAATACCCGCGCACGGGTCGACCTGCTGCGCGCCGAACTGCGCACCGTGCTCAGTAACGCGGCGGGCATGGATGAACACCAGATCGATACCGCGCAAACCTTCCTGGAACTGGGCTGCGATTCGCTGCTGCTAATCCAAATCAACCAAACCGTCAAAACCGAGTTCGGCGTCGACGTGCCTTTCCGCCGCCTGTTCGACGACGTGCCCACCATCGACGCCCTCGCCGCACTGCTCGACGTGGAACTAGGCGAGGATGTCCAATTGGCGGATCCCGAGCGCGCAACCACACCCGTCGTCGCGGAGGGCGCGAACCCGGCCCTCGACGCCATTAGCGCCCAACTCGCCGAAATCGCCCGCCAAGTAGCCGCCCTGCGCGGTGAGCCACAAGCACCTGCCAAAGCCGCGCCGCCGCCCAAAAAAGCCCCCGTCAAAAGCGCGGAAAAGGTCAAGCTCGGTCCCTACCGCCCCATTGAACGGGAAGAAAGCGACGAACTGACCCCACGGCAGCGCGCCTACCTGGACGTCTTCAGCGAACGTTATCTGGCCAAAACCAAAGGTTCGCGCGATTTCACCCAAAAGAACCGCGCCACGCTGGCCGATGTGCGCGCGTCCCTCGGTTACCAAGCTCTTTGGAAAAACCTGGTGTATCCGCTGGTCATCGAGCGCGCCGAGGGCTGCCAGGTCACCGACCTGGACGGCAACCGCTACATCGACATGGTGATGGGTTTTGGCGTCAATCTGTTCGGTCACAACCCGGCCTTTGTCACCAAGGCCGTCAGCGAGGCCCTCGCCGGCCGCCCGCAAATGGTGGGCCCGCAAATCTCGCTGATGGAAAACGCGGTGCAGCGTTTCCGCCAACTCACCGGCATGGACCGAGTCACCTTCTGCATCACCGGTTCCGAGGCGGTCGCCACGGCGATGCGTTTGGCCCGCACGGCCACGGGCCGCAACCGCGTGGCCCTGTTTAAGGATTCCTACCACGGCAACTTCGACAGCGTGTTGGTGCGGCGCGGCGCCGCGGGCAACAGCCTGCCGGTCACGCTCGGCATCCCCCAACACATGGTCGACGACATCGTTGTGCTGGACTACGGCTGCGACAGCGCGCTCCAATTCCTCCGCGAGCAAGACGACATCGCCGTGGTGCTGGTCGAACCGGTGCAATGCCGCAACCCCGAATTGGAACCCGGCCCCTTCCTGCGCGAGCTGCGCAAGGTCACCGCGGCGGTCGGCACCCTGCTTGTTTTCGACGAGGTGGTCACCGGGTTTCGCGTCCATCCCGGCGGCGCCCAGGCGGTCTTCGGCGTGCGCGCCGACTTGGCCACCTACGGCAAAATCGCGGGTGGCGGCATGCCACTCGGCATCGTCGCGGGAAAAGCCGAATACATGGACGCGATTGACGGCGGTTTCTGGCAATACGACGACAGCTCCTTCCCGCCCGCCAACCAAACGGTCTTCGCGGGCACCTTCTGCAAACACCCGCTGGGCATCGCGGCCGCGGCGGCGGTGTTCCAACACCTGCTCGACGAAGGCCCCGCGCTTCAAGAAACCTTGGCCGCGCGCACGACCCGTTTCGCGGCGGCCCTGAACGCGGTCTTCGAGGAAGCCCAGGCCCCGATTTTTGTCAAAAACCACGCCTCGATCTTCGCCTTCGCGGCCCGCGACGATTACAAGTGGTTCGAACTGCTCTTCTACCACTTGCGCCTGCACGGTGTTTCGGTTTGGGGTGAACGGCCCTACTTCGTGAGCACGGCACACCGCGACGAAGATTTGGACGCGGTGGTTGCGGCGGTGCGCCGCGCCGTCGCCGACATGCAACGCGGCGGCTTTCTACCCGATCCGAGCCAACCGGAACGCGCCCCGCTGACCCCGGACCAGCGCGACATCCTAACCGCCTGCACGATGGACCCGGCCGCGACCCACGCCTACATTACCCCGGCGGCGATGCGGCTGCGCGGCCCGTTGCAAAGCGACGCTCTCGCCGCCGCCTTCAAAAAGGTGGTCGCCCGCCACGACGCACTGCGCACCACGGTTGACGCGGACACAGGCGAAAGCTTGGTCCATGCGCGCATCGCGGCCGAATTGACCCGCGTTGACCTGCGCGACACCCCGCAGCGCCTCGCCGACCTCCTCGACCGCGAGGAGTACCGCGCCTTCGACCTCAAACGCGGCCCGCTGGTGCGCGCCACGCTTTACCAACTGGCCGAGGAGGAACACGTCCTTTGCGCCGCCACCCATCACCTGGTGTGCGACGGCCTCTCGATGGACACCCTGCTCGGCGACCTGCTCCAGCTTTACAACCAACAGATCGGCCGACCGACCCCACCCCTACCCACGCCGCAAAACCCGGCCCAATACCTGGCCTGGCTGGAAGCGCCGGCCCAGGTCACGGCGCGTCAAAACAACACGGCTTACTGGATGGAACGCTTCCAAGACGGTGTGCCCGCCTCGGCCTTGCCACTCGATTTCCCGCGACCGCCGTTGAAAACCGTGGTCGGCGCACGGGTGGTCAGCACCCTCGAGGCGCCGCTGGTGGCCCAACTCAAAACGCTCGGCCAAAAACAGGGCGCCTCCTTGTTTGTCACCCTCGCCGCCGCGTTTAAGGTGCTGCTCTACCGCTTAACCGGCGAGGATCGCCACGTCATCGGCGTGCCCGTCGCCGGCCAAGCGCTCGCGGGCCTCGACCCCTGCATCGGCCATTTCGTTCACCTGGTTCCCCTCCTCAGCGAACCGGGCGAAGCCGCCCATTTCAGGGCCTACCTTGCCGCGCTGAAGCAGCACTTTTTCGCCGCCCACGACCACGCCCAATTCCGCGCGGCCGACCTGAAAACACGCAACAGCGATCCGACCCGCGCGCCGCTGATCAACATCACCTTCAACCTGGAAACCGTGCCGGGCAGTCTGACCCTCGGCGATCTCCAGGTTGAGAAGGTGGATGTGCCCAAACATCACGTTCCCTTTGAGTTGGTCGTCAACGCCTACCTGGACGGCGAACAGGTTCACATCGAATGGGACTACAACCGCAACCTCTTCGCCGCGGCCACGCTCCAGCGCTGGACGGAACACTTCAGGCTGCTGCTGGAAGCGTTGAGCAGCGATCCCAACCAACCCCTCGACCGGCTCGCCATGCTCACCACGGCAGAACGCCGCCAATTGCTTAACGTGCGCGGCGACGCCGCCCCCCGTGTCGCCACCACCGGCGCCACCCTGGTCGCGAGCGTGGAAGCCGCCGCGGCCCGCTACGGCGCGGCAACGGCGGTGACCCTGCCGTGCGAAAACGGCGAGGTGCAGCACCTGGATTACGCGGGCTTAAACCGCCGCGCCAACCAATTGGCCCATCTGCTGCGCGCCCAAGGCGTGGGTTTGGAAACCCCGGTTGCACTGTGCCTGGAACGCGGACCGGAACTGATCATCGCCATGCTCGCCGTGATAAAAGCGGGCGGCTGTTACCTGCCGCTGGATCCTACCCACCCCACCGCGCGGCTGCAGCACATGGTGCAAGACGCCCAAGCGCCGCTGTGCCTCAGCCAAACCGATCTGGCGGGCACCCTGCCCGCGAATCCATCCTGTCGCGTGCTGAACTTGGATCAACTGGACGCGGATTTGGCCGCGCAACCCGACCACAATCCCGGGATTGCCGTCGATCCCGCCAACCTCGCCTACATTATATATACATCGGGTTCGACCGGGACGCCCAAGGGCGTGGCCGTCAGCCACGGCAACGCGACCCGTTTGTTCGAAAGTTGCACCGCCTGGTTCGACTTCCAACCCAGCGACACCTGGAGCTTTTTCCACTCGGCCGCCTTCGACTTTTCGGTGTGGGAGATCTGGGGTGCCTTGTGCCATGGTGCCCGCGTCCTGACCGTGCCCTACTGGGTCAGCCGCAACCCCGAAACCTGCTACGACCTGTTGCAACGGGAAGGCGTGACCCTGCTGAGCCAAACCCCGTCTGCCTTCTACCAACTGCTGCGCGCGGAAGAGAACCGCGACCGCCTGGTGCATCCCCGCTACCTGGTCTTCGGCGGCGAGGCGCTGAACATCGCGGCGCTGGAACCCTGGTTTAACCGCCGCGAAACGGACGAAACCACGCTGATCAACATGTACGGCATCACCGAAACCACGGTGCACGTGACCTACCGTCAGGTGACCCGCGCCGATCTCAAAACCGCGATGAGCCCCATCGGCGTGCCGCTGCCCGACCTCAGCCTGGAAGTGCTGGATGCCCACGGCGAGCCGGTCCCGCTCGGCGTCGCGGGCGAATTACAGGTGGGTGGCGCCGGTCTGGCGCGCGGCTACCTGAACCAGCCGGCACTGACGGCCCAGCGTTTTGTGCCCAACCCCCACGGCCCCGCCGGCGCGCGTTTATATCGAAGCGGCGACCTCGCCAAACGGCGCGCGGACGGCGAACTCGTCTACGTCGGTCGCCACGACCACCAGGTGCAATTGCGTGGGTTCCGTCTGGAGTTGGGCGAAATCGAAGCGCGTCTGGTGAAACACCCGGCCGTGCGCGAGGCGGTGGTGCTGTTACGCGACGACGCAACACGGGGCGAACACCTCACCGCGTGGTGGGTCGGTGACGCCGCCGCGGCGGAGGAACTGCGCCCGATGTTGCGCGAGGTGCTGCCCGCTTACATGGTGCCCGCTTATTTCGTTCACATGGAGCACCTGCCGCGCACCGGCAACGACAAAATCGACCGCCGCGCCTTGCCCGATCCCAAACCGGCCGGGCACGACGCCGAGGCCGCGGCCGCGCAACGCACCCCGGCCGAAACCACCATGGCCGAGATATGGGCCTCGGTTCTGAACCTCAAAGAAATCAACATCCACGATCACTTCTTCGACCTGGGCGGTGATTCGATCATCGCCATCCAAATCGCGGCCAAAGCCAAGGCCGCCGGGATGCGCCTGACCCCGCAGCAGATTTTCCAACATCCAACCGTGGCCGAGTCAGCCGCCTTCGCGGCGACCCAAGATCGCTTCGCCGCGGTTACCGAGGTCGCGCCCCGACCCGAGGGCGCGGTGCCGCTGGGTGCCATGCAGCAGCGTTTCTTCGCGGCCAACCCACCGGTTCCCAACTACCACCACCAATCCTTGATGTTGGATGTCGCCGCGGGGGTTGGTGAGACCCAGATCCATGCCGCGCTGAACGCGCTGCTCGACCACCACGACGCCTTGCGGCTGCGCTTCATCCGCGAGCAGGGCGCCTGGCGGCAGCACTACGCCGCGCCGGGCGAGCAGGCACCGCTTCAGGTTACGGACTGCCGCGACGGCGACGCCGCGGCGTGCGCCGCGCGGTTGGCCGAAGCGGCGAGCCAGGCGATTCACCTGGGTGACGGCCCCTTGCTGCAAGCCAACCTGTTGCTGGGCGCGGGCGCCGACGCGACCCACCCCAACAGCTTAATGGTACACATCCACCACCTCGCGGTGGACGGCGTATCCTGGCGTATTTTGTTGGAAGACCTGGAAACGCTGCTGGCGCAACAGGCAACGGGCCGGTCCCTGCAACTGCCGCCGCGCACCGCCTCGGTCAAAACGCTGAACAGCGCGGGCCAAACCTGGGCCGATTCACCCGCCGGCCGCGAGGAACGTGTTTTTTGGGAAAACCAAACCCGCGCGGCTTCCGCCTTACCGCGCTGTTCCGACGCCGAAACAACCACGGGTAACCAACAAGCAACCTACCGCACCAGCTTGGATCCGTCGCTCACCGATCTGCTCACCCAAGTTCCCACGCGCCGCCGCATCGCGGTTAACGATCTCCTGGTAACCGCGGTCGCAACCCAAATTGCCGCCCTCACCGGCAACAGCCAGGTCGTCCTTGATCTTGAGGGCCACGGTCGCCAAGACTTGGGGGCATCCCATGACAGCACGCGTACCGTGGGTTGGTTCACCGCGATGTACCCGGTCAACCTGACCTTGCCGGAGGAAAGCACGGCCCAGGTTCAAGCCGTTGCCGAAGCCCTGCGCGCCGTGCCCAACGGGGGCGCCGGTTACGGGTGGTTGTACCCGGATCGGCGCGCCGGCGCCGAGGTCCTGTTTAACTACCTCGGCCGTATCGACGGCAAGGCCGACGGCAGATTGGTGCGGCCGCGGCCCGCGCCGGGACCCGACAGCCATCCCGACAACCCGCTGAGCCATCCGTTGGAAATTGACGCGCTGATCAACGACGGTCGCCTGGAAATGCACTGGCGCTTCACCGCCGAACACTTCCGCGCCGAGACGGTATCGGACTGGGCCAACGATTGCCTCAACCATTTGGTGTGCTTGATTGACGCCTGCTTGTCGGAAACGGATGCGGCCCCGGTGATGGACGCAAGCGGCTTGGACGCGGACGACTTGGAAAAGGTATTTGCCGAAATTGATTTGGCGGGGATGGGTGAAGCATGAGCCGCAAAAACATCGAGGCCATTCTGCCACTGTCCCCGGCGCAAGAGGGCATGTGGTTGGAGAGCATGACCCAAACGGGGTTGCACCTGGAACAAAGCCACGCGCGTCTGCGTGGCCCGCTCGATGCGGCGGCCCTGGAACGCGCCTGGCAATGGCTGGTGCAGCGCCACGAAATGTTGCGCACGGGTTTTGTCGGCAAGGATTTACACAAACCGGTACAGGTCGTTTACCGGCGGCTCTCGGTCTCCCTGTCGCACCTTGATTTGCGTGAAGGCGACGGCGAAACGGCTTTTCAGCGGTTTTTGGCAGAAGACCGCGCCGCCGGTTTCCACCCGGCCCGCGCCCCGCTGATGCGGTTTACCCTGTGCCGCTTCGGCGCCGAGGAACACCGCTTGGTGTGGACCCACCACCATCTTTTGATGGACGGCTGGTGCATTTCGCTGATCTTCGGCGATCTGTTCGCCGCCTACCGCGCCTTCCGCGCGGGCCGCGATCCCCAGGCACCGCCCGCCCCGGCCTACCGCGATTATTTGGCGTGGCGCGCCAAACGCGACACCAGCGCAACCGCGGATTACTGGCGTTCGGTGCTACAGGACGTCAGCGAACCAACCCCCTTGGCAACCACCGCCGAACCCGCGCCGGCCGATACGTCCCATGCCCTAGACGACCGCCGTGTGCGCCTGTCGCCCGAAAAAACGCGGCGACTCCAAGCGCGCTGCCGTCGCGCCCGCATCACCCTCAACTCCTTGTTCCAGGGTTTGTGGGCCGTTCTCCTGGCCCGCTACAGCGGGCGCCGCGATGTGCTTTACGGGATCACCGTCTCAGGGCGTCCCCCCGAATTGGACGGCGTCGACCGCATCCTCGGTTTGTTCGCTACCACCCAACCGCTGCGTTGCCAACTGAACGAACGCTTACCCTTTTTCGATCAACTGAGCCGTTTGCAGGCGGACCAACTGGTCGCACGCAACCACGAGGCCCTGGGCGGCGGCGCCTTGCAGCCCTTCAGCGGGGTGCCCACTGGCACGCCCCTGTACGAAAGCGTGTTGGTTTTTGAAAACTACCCAATGGATCCCGACGCGGTTGCCGACCTGGATTTCACCGTGGAAGCCGACACCGAAAACGAATCCGGGGCGCGTACCCACCACCCGCTGGTGCTGATGGTTGCGGTTCAACCGGAAGGTTTGGCGCTGCACCTGGTTTATCAGCAATACCGCCTCGACGGCGAGGCGGCCGACCGCGTGCTCGACCACCTTACCCACCTGCTGGGTCGTTTGGAACAGGACGAGGCACCCGAGGTCGGCGCGCTGATCCAAGCCTTGCCGGAACCGCTGCCGCGCATTTTTGCCAACGCGCCGGTCGCGGGCGCCGATTACACCGCGCCACGCAACCCACGCGAAGAAGCCGTGGCCGCGATTTGGTGCGCCATACTGGGCCGCGAGCAGGTCGGCGTCACCGAAAACTTTTTCCAGGCGGGCGGGCACTCTTTGCTCGCGACCCGCCTTTTGGCGCAACTGCGCAAAACCTTTCGCATCGATCTGCCCTTGCGCGCCTTGTTCGACAACCCCACGGTTGCGTTACAGGCCGACCTGCTCGCGCCGGATTGCACCCGGGGCGCGGCGCCCATCCCGCGTCAAGCGCGCAATCAGCCGTTGCCGCTTGCCTTTACCCAAGAACGCCTGTTGTTTTTGGATCGACTCGCCGAGGGCCGCGGCCAGGCCTACCACGAACGGGCCGCGGTGGAACTGGGCGGCGTGTTGGACCGCGCCGCGTTGGAAGGGGCATTGGAAGATTTGGTCGCCCGCCACGAGGCCTTGCGCACCAGCTTCCGCGACGGCGAACAGGGGCCGGTCCAGGTCATCGCCGCAAGGGTCGCCACCCCGTTGCGCTTTGCCGACCGTCCCGACCTGAATCCCCTGCCGGTGGCCGAGGCGGTCGCGCGCATCGCGGCTGAGGCGCCCGCTTTCAATTTGGCCGAGGCACCTTTGTTCCGCGTCAGCCTGGTGCGGCTCGCGCCCGAACGCCACTTGATGCTGCTCCACATCCACCACATCATCACCGACGGTTGGTCGCACGCGCTGTTCATGCGTGAATGGCAAACCCTGTACGCGGCGCGAACCGCGGGGCACAACGCTGATTTGGCGCCGCTCCCATTGCAGTTCGCCGATTACGCGGCCTGGTTACGGCAACGCTTTGCCCGGGGCGACTTGGCCGAAACGGTTCACTACTGGACCGAGCAACTTAAGGACGCGCCGCCGCTGTCAACCATCCCCACCGACCGACCGCGCGGCGAGGCGCTTTCCGGTCGCGCCGCCACCGTGAGCTTGCAACTGAACCAACCCTTCACGCGCCAACTGGCGGCCCACGCCCAACAACACAGCGCCACCTTATTTATGCTGTGCTCCGCCGCGATGCACCTGCTGCTGGCGAGACTGACGGGGCGCGACGACGTGCTGCTGGGCATGCCCCACGCCGGCCGTGACCGCGCCGAGCTGGAACCGGTGTTCGGCTTTTTCGTCAACACCCTGGTCCAGCGCGCCCGCATCGACGGCAACGCCGGGTTTAACCACCTGCTCGAGCAGGTGCGCAATTGCTGCCTCGACGCCTTCGCCCACGCGGAAATGCCTTTTGAAAAGTTAGTAGAAGGCTTGCAGCCGCAACGGGCGCTGAACCACACGCCGCTGTTCCAGGTGTTCATCAACATGCTCAACCACGAGCCGGTTCGTCTGGAGGCCGAGGGTTTGCGCGTGGTCGAGATTCCCCTGCCCGAAACCGAGGCCATGTTCGACCTCACCTGGTACATCCGCGAAACCGCGACCGGCTTGCACTGGGAACTGCGTTACAACCGCGATCTCTACGACGTCGCAACCATGGACCGCGTGCTGCACCAGTTGGCGCACCTACTGCGCGAGGCGATTCGCGACGGCGAACAGGCGGTGGCGGCGCTAGCGCTCGCGCCCGCCGCGCCGGCCTTGCCCGAGCCGCCGGCGGTGGTCGGCGAACCCATCCACGCCGCCTTCTTGCGCACCGCCGCCGCTTCACCGAACCGCATCGCGCTGCGCACCGAAAGTGACCCCATCACTTATGCCGAATTGGAACGCTGGTCGGCCGGGTTGGCGGCGGCGCTGCAACGCGAAGGCGTTCGCCGCGGCGAGATCACCGCGATTTACGCCGAACGCGGACCGGCACTGGTCGCGGCCGTGTTGGCGTCCTTACGCCTGGGCAGCCCTTTTACCATCCTCGACCCCGCTTATCCCGCCGGTTCCCTGATCAACCAGCTCGAGGCCGCCGACCCCAAGACGCTGCTGCGCGACCCCAACGCACGTCCCGAGCCCCCCGCCTTGGCGGCCTATTGGGCAAGCAAACGCCGGCTCACCATCACCTGCAAGGACGACGGTTCAGAGACGCGGTTCTCGGATAAAACCATCGATGCCGCCGCCCCCGCGTATATCATGTTCACCTCGGGCACCGCGGGCAAACCCAAAGGTGTCGTCGGCAACCACGCGGCGGTCACCCACTTCCTGGCTTGGCAACGGCAAACTTTTAATTTAACCGCCGCCGACCGCTTTATCCTGCTCGCGGGCCTCGGCCACGATCCGTTGCTGCGCGACCTGTTCGCCCCACTCAGCATCGGCGCCACCCTGACCATGCCGGCGCAAACGGCGCTGGAATCGGGGCCGGCCTTGAGCGCGGCGCTTGCCGCCAACCACATCACCACGCTGCACCTGACCCCACAACGGCTGCGGCTGCTCGGTGGTGAAGCAGCGTCACTCCCCGACCTGAAACAGGTTTTCTGCGGCGGCGACCGGCTGTTTGCGGCCGACGTGCGCGCCTTGCGGCGGCTTTCGCCCAGGGCCACCGTGGTCAACAGCTACGGCACCACCGAAACCCCGCAAATCGCCGCCTGCCACATCATCCCACCCGAAACACCGGCCGCGGTGATCGGTGTCGGCGCCGATGGGAGCATCCCCATCGGACGCGGCACCGCCGGCGCCCGGCTCTGGATTCGCAACGCGGCCGGCAACACCGCGGCGCCCGGTGAACTGGGCACCATCGTGGTGCGGAGCAACGCCCTGTGCTTGGGTTTTCTGGGCCAAAGCACCCGCATCGGTCCCGACTACGTTACCGGCGACCTCGGCCGCCGCGATGACGACGGCACGGTCCGCTACGAAGGCCGTGGCGACCGCCAATTGAACCTTCGCGGCAACCGCATTGAACCGGCCATGGTCGAACACCAACTCCAAGCATTGGCGGCGGTCGCCCGCGCCCACGTCGGCTTGCGCCGCGATCCCAACGGCAACGACCGCCTGATCGCCTGGTGGGTTCCCGCGGCAGGCCGGGGCGACGCGGCCCCTGTGCGCGCCGCGCTGTGCGAGCAGCTGCCACCGGCGATGGTACCGGAGGTGTTCGCGGCCATCCAGGAAATCCCCTTAACGCCCAATGGTAAAACCGACAGCCGCGCCTTGCCCGAACCGGCCTGGCCCACGGCGC
Source organism: Acanthopleuribacter pedis (assembly GCF_017377855.1). GTDB lineage: Bacteria > Acidobacteriota > Holophagae > Acanthopleuribacterales > Acanthopleuribacteraceae > Acanthopleuribacter > Acanthopleuribacter pedis. The sequence continues at coordinate 238,634 of NZ_JAFREP010000002.1, read as the reverse complement.
ACGCGGCCTACGAACCGCCGCGCGACAGCCTGGAACACGACCTGTGCAGCTTGTTCGCGGCCGTGCTTGAGGTGGAGCGTGTCGGCCGCAACGACGACTTTTTCGAACGGGGCGGGCACAGCCTGAAGGCGATGCAGTTGGTGGGCCGCCTGCACGCCGAACTCAGCCTGGTCATCCCCCTGCGCGCGATCTTTAAAAACCGCACCCCGGCGGCCCTGGCCCGCACGGCCCAACACGCGGGCCGCGCCGCGCTGCAGGCCGTCCCCGTCGCCCCACCCGCCGACACCTACCCGCTTGCCCACGCCCAACAACGGCTGTGGCTGTTGTGGCACCTCGACCCCGCGGCGACAACCTACCACATGGGTGATGTCCTCTGTTTGGAAGGGAAGCTCGACCGCGACGCGCTCGGCAAGGCGCTTGAAGGCGTGATTCAACGTCACGCGATCCTGCGCACCCACTTCCCGACGGTCAACGGCGAACCCCGTCAGCGGATTCTGGATCCGGCGCCCTACCAACCCGCGTTCATCGACCTGGGCGAAAACGGCGATCCCCGCGCCGCGGCCGAGGAACAGGCCCAAACCCTGCTCACCGAACCGTTTGACCTCGCCGCTAAACCGCCGGTGCGGTTTACCCTGCTCCGCCTCAACGCCGAAACCCATTGGCTGTTGTTCAGCATTCACCACATTCTCTGCGACCGCTGGAGCTTGGGCCTAATCGCCGCCGAAACGGCCACCCGCTACAACGCCGCCAAACGCGCGGAAGGCTTCGCGCCGACCCCGCTGCCGATCCAGTACCACGATTACGCGGCTTGGTCGCGCCAGGACATCGACGGGCTCGCCGAGGGTTTGGCCTATTGGCGCGGGCAACTGAGCTCGGCCCCGGCCCCGCTCGAACTCCCCGCCGACTTCACCCGCCCCGCGCTGCTGCGCCACGACGGCGCCATGGCACGGGTCCCGCTCGCCGTGTCGCGCGCGCTGTGCGAAGGGGTCGGACGCACGCACGGCGCGGGCTTGTTTATGGTGTTGTCCGCGCTGGTCAAAGCCCTGCTCTACCGCGTCACCGGGCGTACCGATTTCAACCTGGGCACCCCGGTCGCGGGCCGCTTCCATCCCGATCTGGAACAGCAAATCGGCTGTTACGCCAACATGGTGGTGCTGCGTCAGCCCTTGCAACGGGGCATGACCTTCAGCCAACTGCTCGCCGCCGTTCGCGAAACCGCCGAGCAAGCCTATAGCCACCAAAACGTCCCTTTTGATTTGCTGGTGGAGGAACTCAACCCGCAACGGGACCTGTCGCGTTCGCCGTTGTTCGACGTGGTCGTGGTGCTCCAGGAAGACGCGCACCCAGCCGAACTGGACGGCCTGCAGGTCACCTCGCTTCCCCACCCGCACCGGATCAGCAAATTCGATTTGAGCTTTATTTTCGAAAAAGCGGGCGACGACCTGTTGTGCCACCTGGAGTACCGTACCGATCTCTACCGCGCCGAGCGCATCAACCGCCTCGCCGACCAACTCAACGTGTTGGCGGGGGCGCTGCTCGCCGAACCGGGCCGGGTCATCGACCGCGCGCCGCTGATGAGCGTTCCCGAGCAAGCCTTGATCGCCGCGCCCAACCAAACCGAGGTCGGGTATCCCGAATGCGACCTGGTGACCCTGTTCGAACAACAGGCGGCCCGTCACGGCAACCGCCGCGCGGTGATCGGCAGCAATGAAACCCTGAACTACCGCGCGCTCAACCGCCAAGCCAACCGCTTGGCCCACACCCTCAAACAACGTCACGGCGTGGTTCCCGGCGCCATGGTCGGCTTGTGCCTCGACCGCTCGCCCGCGATGATCATCGCCCAATTGGCCGTGCTCAAAACCGGCGCCGCCTATGTGCCGCTCGACGCAAGTTACCCCGACGCCCGCTTGCAGCACATGCTGGCGGCGACCCAACCCGTCACCGTGCTTTGCGAGCCCGGGCAACGGACGCGTTTGGCCGAACTGGGCGCTTCAAAGCTGTTGGATTGGGGCGCGCCTCTGGAAGAAAAGGACACCAACCTCGGTTTGCCGCTGTTTGCTGAATTGCCCGCCTACGTGATTTTCACCTCGGGTTCCACCGGCTTGCCCAAGGGTTGCGTGTTAACCCACCGCAACCTGGTCCGCCTGGTGCAAAACGACCAGCACCCCTTTGACCTCGGACCCGACGACGTCTGGGTCTGCGCCCATTCCTTCTGCTTCGATTTCAGCGTGTGGGAAGTGTTCGGCGCCTTGCTCCACGGCGCCGCGGTGGTCGTTGCCGAAACCGAGACCGTCCGCGACATCGGCGCCTTTTACCAACTGCTGCGCCGCGAGCAGGTCACGGTGCTCAACCAAACGCCGGCCGCCTTTTACAACCTGATCGAGGAGGACGGCAAACACCCGGCCGCCTTGGGTGACCGGCTGCGTTACGTGATTTTCGGCGGGGATCGGCTTGAGCCGTTCCGCCTCAAACCGTGGCTGGCACGCTACGGGGCCGACACCCCCGCGCTGATCAACATGTACGGCATTACCGAAACCTGTGTCCACGTCAGCTTCGGACCCATCACCGCCGCCGACGCGGAACAAGCGGGGCGTTCGCCCATCGGCGGGCCGCTGCCCGATACCCGCATGTGGTTGTTGGACGAACAGGGCGAAGCGCGGCCCGTTGGGCTGCCAGGGGATATTTACGTGGGCGGCGGCGGTTTGGCCATGGGTTATTGGGGTCAGCCGGCGTTAACCGCCGCGCGTTTTGTGCCCGATCCCCGCGGGAACGGCGCCCGCCTGTACTGCAGCGGGGATGTAGGGGTGTTGCGCGCGGACGGCGGTTTTGACCACCTCGGCCGCAACGATTTCCAGATCCAATTGCGCGGGTTCCGGGTTGAACCGGGCGAAATTGAAGCGGCGCTGTGCCGCCACGCGCGGGTCCGCGAGGCCTTGGTGCTCGCCACCGGCGCGGGCGAAACCCAACAATTGCACGCCTTCTTGGTGAGCGAGGGCGGCGTCGGGCCGGCGGCTTCCGAATGGCGCACCTTGTTAAAAGACCGTCTGCCCGACTATATGGTGCCGGCCACCTTCACCCATCTGGCGACCTGGCCGTTAACGGCGAACGGCAAAATCGACCGCGGCGCCTTGGTCAAAACCCTCGCAAAAACCGACAGGACCGCGGAAACGCCGGCAAGCGCCGACGAACAGCTGTTGCGCGCTTTGTGGCGCGAGCTGCTCGGCCACGACGCTTTCGGCGCGGACGACACCTTCTTCGACGTCGGCGGTAACTCGCTGCTGTTGGTGCGCCTGCGCGCCGCCTTGGAGAAACAGTTCAACCGCGAGGTGCCCATCACCGAGTTGTTCCGCCACACCAGCATACGCGCGCAAAGCGCCCTGCTCGGCGATGCGCCGGCGGAGAACACGCGGCAACGCGCGACCGCCGCGGCTACAGACCCGATCGCGGACGCGGACATCGCCGTGATCGGCATGGCGGGCCGTTTTCCCGGCGCCGCCTCGGTCGCCGAACTCTGGCAAAACCTGCTGGACGGCGTTGAATCGGTCACCTTCTTCAGCGCGGACGAATTGCGTGCGGCCGGCGTCCCCGACGCACTGATCGAGGATCCGGCGTACGTTCCCGCCAAGCCGGTTATGGCCGACGCCGACCGCTTCGACGCCGCCTTCTTCGGGTTCACCCCACGCGAGGCCGAGGTGACCGATCCCCAGCACCGCATCTTCCTGCAATGCGCCTGGAACGCGCTGGAAGACGCGGGCATCGACCCGAACAACAGCGAGGCGCGCATCGGCGTTTTTGCCGGCTGCGGCGCCAACGGTTACCTGCTCAACAACGTGGTTCCCAACCGCGAACAGCTGCGCAACCTCGGCGATTACCCGCTCCTGATCGGCAACGACAAGGACTACCTCGCCACCCGTACCGCCTACAAACTCAACCTGCGCGGTCCGGCGATCACGGTCGGCACGGCCTGTTCCACCTCACTGGTCGCGCTCCACCTCGCGGTGGAAAGCCTACGCCGCGGCGAGTGCGAGGCGGCGCTGGTGGGCGGCGTATCCATCAAGGTGCCGCTGGTCGAAGGTTACGCTTACCAACAAAACGGCATCCTCTCGCCCGACGGTCACTGTCGCGCCTTCGACGCCGCGGGCCAAGGCACCATCGGCGGCAGCGGCTGCGCGGTGGTGGTGGTAAAACCGCTGCACCTGGCCGTGGCCGACGGCGACCCGGTCGTCGCGGTCATCAAAGGCAGCGCGGTCAACAACGACGGGCGCGAGAAAATCGGCTTTACCGCGCCCGCGGTCGACGGCCAAGCCGCGGTGATCGACGCCGCGCTCAAACGCGCCGGGGTCCATCCCGAACAGATCGGTTACGTGGAGGCCCACGGCACCGGCACGGCGCTCGGCGATCCCATCGAAATCGCGGCACTGACCGAGGTCTACCGCCGCCACACCCAGAAAACGGGCACCTGCGCCATTGGTTCGGTCAAAACCAACATCGGCCACCTCGACGCGGCGGCGGGGATCACCGGTTTCATCAAAGCAAGTCTGGCGGTGGCCCGCGGGCGCATCCCCAAAAGCCTGCATTTCGACCGCGCCAACCCCGAGATTCCTTTTGAAACTAGTCCCTTCCGCGTCGCCGCGCAAACGCGGGACTGGCCCCTGGCGGGTCGACGCCACGCGGCGGTGAGTTCCTTCGGCATCGGCGGCAGCAACGCCCACGTGATCCTGGCCGAAGCGCCGGTTCAGGCAAAACGCCCGGACACGCCGAAGGGTCCGCGGCTGCTGGTGCTGTCCGCCAAAAGTGAGGCGGCCCTTAACGCGGGCGCGCAATCGCTGGCCGACCATGTGGCGCGCGCGCAACCCGACCTCGACGACCTGGCCCACACGTTGCAATCCGGGCGCGCGTGCTTCCCGTACCGCCGTCACGTCGTAGCCGAGGACACCGCCCAAGCGGTGACCCTGTTGCGGACCCCCGCAACCGGCGTGGTTCCGGCCCCGGCGCAACATCCGAAGGTGGTGTTCCTGTTCCCCGGCCAAGGCGCGCAACACGTCGGCATGGGCAGGGAACTTTACGCACAAAACCCCTTGTTCCGCGCCCATTTAGATGCGGCGCTGCAACGGCTGACCCCGCTGCTCCAACGGGATCCCCGGGCCCTGCTGTTCGGTGAGGATCCCGAGGCAGAGGCACAGGTCGGCCAAACCGAATACGCGCAACCCCTGCTGTTCGCCGTGAGTTACGCGGCGGCCCGGATGTGGCAGGCACGCGGTGTGAACGCACACGCCATGCTCGGCCACAGCCTGGGCGAATACGTCGCGGCCTGTTTGGCGGGTGTGTTCAGCCTGGACGACGCCTTGCGGTTGGTGGTCGCCCGCGGACGCTGCATGCAGGCGGCCCCACGCGGCACGATGCTGGCGGTATCGGCGGCGGAAACGCGCGTGCGTCTGCTGCTGCCGGCCGAATTGAGCCTGGCCGCGATCAATGCGCCGGAACGCATCGTGGTTTCCGGCCCACAAGCCCCAATCGACGCCTTTGCCGCCGATTTGACCGCACGCGACATCGCCCACCGCGCGCTCCACACCTCACACGCCTTCCATTCACCGATGATGACCGAGGCGGCCAAGGCGCTGCACGCGGTGCTGGACGAAATCGAACTGACCCCGCCCAAACAGCGTTACCTCTCCAATCTGACCGGCACCTGGATCACCGACGAACAGGCCGTCGATCCCGGTTACTATGCGCAGCACATCTTGCGGCCGGTGCGCTTTAGCGACGCGGTGACCTTACTTGAAAGCGAGGGCGATCCAGTCTACTTAGAAGTTGGGCCGGGCCAAACGCTGACCACCTTGGTCGGTCAGGCCGGGATCACGCCCCTCCGCCGCATCCCGACCCTGCCGCATCCGCGCCGCGCGGAGGATGCGGTCCGCGTTTGTTACGACGCCTTGGGGCGCCTGTGGCAAGCCGGGGTCGGGGTCGATTGGCAAGCGGACCGACCCGCGCGACCGTTGCGCCGTATCAGTTTTCCCGGCTATGCCTTTCAAGGTGCACGTTTTTGGTTGGATGCGGGAACGGGCGCGAATAGAGTGCCGACAACCAGCGAACCCGCCGCGACAGAGAAAAACAGCGACCTCTCCCGGTGGTTCTACAAACCCGATTTCACCGCCCGTGCGCGCACGGGTTCCCCCGTTTCACTGGACCGTGGTTTGTGGCTGGTATTCCACGAACCCACCTGGAATTTGAGCATCGCCGACCAACTCAACGCCGGCGGCGCCGCGGTGGTCACGGTCGAAATCGGCGAAGGTTATCAGCGCCGCACCGAAAATCGTTACCATGTACGGCTCGGCGTACACGCGGACATGACCGCCCTGATTGGCGAGATACTGAAACGCGAACCGCAACAGCTTCACATAGTCCACGCCTGGAGCGGCGGCGATATCGCCAAACGAGAACGGGGTTATGGATCCTTATTGCACCTCGCACGGGCACTACAAGAGGCGGCATGCGAGCTGCCGATCCACCTTCAAGTCGTAACCAAAGAACTCTGGACCGTGGCCGGGGAAAACGAGGTCAACGCGGAGACGGCGCTGCTGCTGGGTCCGTTGCGCGTGTTGCCGCAGGAAATGCCCAACTTGCGCGCCCGCGTGATCGACATCCACCAGCGCGGCCCCCGTTTCTCGCCCGCGCGACGCGCCCAACTCCACGCCGAACTGCTGCACCTGGAAGGGGCGCGCTCGGTGTTGTTGCGCGACGGCGACCGCTGGGAAGCCGGGTACCGCGCGCTTCAACTACCCGAGGTGAACGCCGCCGAGGTATTGCGTCCCGGCGGCACCTACCTGATCGCGGGCGGCCTGGGCGGGATCGGCCTGTTGCTTGCCGAATGGATGGCGCGCGAGGCCAAGGCCAACCTGGTCTTAATCGGTCGCGGTGGTCTGCCGGCCCGCGAAACCTGGCCGCAATGGCGGGACGCGGCGACAGCGACGGCGCCGGCGGTGCGTTTCCTCGCCGAACGGGCGACGGCCAACCGCGCGGTACGCCTCGATTTGGCTGAAATCACGCCCGGCCTGGAAGCGGACGCGGCGCACATCATCGCGCAAACCGGCGGCGACAAAACCCTGGATCCACGCCTCATCGCCACGGTCGACACCCTTTGCACCGCCTACCTGCGCGACTTCTTCCGCGAGCGCGGCGTCGACCTTTCGCCAGGCACAAGGCACACCCGTGCGTCCGTGGTCGAACAACTCGCCATGCCGCCGGCCTACGCCAAGTTCGCCAACCTGATGCTGCAAACCACCATCGCCCGCGGCCTGTTCGCCGAGGAAAACGGCTTAACCGTCACCGATCTGGAACTGCCCGACGCCGGTTTGCTGAGCCGTCATCTCAAGGAAACCCACCCCCACATGGCCGGTGAATTGGCGTTCTTGGAAACCTGTGTGCGCCAATACGGCGACGTCTTCGACGGCCGCACCAAGGGCGTCCAGGTCTTGTATCCCGAGGGCGATACCCAGTTGGTGCGCGGCAACGCCGAACAGACCGACCAATCCGAGGCCACCCGCCGCCGCATGGCGCTGCTCACCCGCCTGATCGACCGCATCCTCGCCGCGGCCGACCAACGGCCGGTACGCATTTTGGAAGTCGGCGGCGGCAACGGCCTGATGACCCGCATGCTGGCCGCGCACCTGCGCGATCACAACGTGCGCTACACCTTCACCGATATCGGGCGCGCCTTTGTCCTGGGCGCCCAACGGGAAGCGGCCGAACGCGGCGATGATTTTATGGATTTCGGCGTCTTCGACATCTCACGGGATCCGGCCGCGCAAGGCTTTGAACCCCATCAATACGATTTCATCCTCGGCCTCAACGTGGTCCACGCCACCCCAATCCTCGACCAAACCTTGACTCACCTGCAGTGCCTGCTGGCACCGGGCGGCATGCTGGCGATGGTGGAAACGGTCAAGCTCCACGTCCAAATCGACATGATTTGGGGCCTGATCGAAGGCTGGTGGTGTTACGAGGATACCGAGCTGCGCCAAGACTCGCCGCTGATGGATTTGGCGAACTGGGAAGCGGTCTGCCGCCGCAATGGGTTCGCCCACACCACCGCCTTCCCACGGGACGAAGCCACACGCAAAACCGAGGAGTGCGGCCTGATTGTGGCCCAGCAAGCCCTGGCCCCCACGAGTGACACCTACCAAACCAGGTTGGCCGAACAGGCGGCCGAACTGATTGAACCGATGCGCACCACCCTCGATACCGTCACCCGCATGGAAGGGATGGGCGCCCAAGTGCTCCCCCTCCGCGCCGACGTGGGCGACATCGGCGATTTGGCCGCGGCGGTTGACCAGGCGCGCGCGCATTTCGGCGCGATTCACGGCGTGGTCAACGCGGCGGGTGAAACGGGGCACCGCTCGATTTTCATGCCGGCGCGCGACCTAACCCGCGCCGACAGCCTGGCCCAGTTCCGCGCCCGCGTTCGCGGCACACGCGCGCTAGACCACGTGCTCGCGGAGGAATCTCCCGACTTCGCGGTGTTGATTTCCTCCAACGCCTCGGTGCTCGGCGGACTGGGTTTTGCGTCCTACGCGGCGGCCTGTAGCTTCATGGACGCCTGGGGCAACGGCGAACGCAACCTGCCTTGGGTTAGCAGCAACTGGGATCGCTGGCCCACGGCTCGGGTCGTGGCACGCGGCGACGAAACCCAAACCAGCATCAACCGCTTCGCCATGGATCGCGACCAATGCGAGGCGGCCTTTGCGCGCCTGATCGCCCGCGGCGAACCCGGCCAACTCGTGGTTTCAGCCGGTCGCCTCGACGCACGCCTGGCCCGTTGGGTTGACTTGGTGCAGCCGGATCGCGCGGCGATCTCCGAAAAAACCGAACGCGGCAACGGCTTCCACGCCCGCCCCAACCTGCCCAACCCCTACCAAGCGCCGGCAACCCCGGAAGAACACACCCTGATCGAGCTGCTGCAATCGCTGCTTGCGATTGAGCCGGTCGGCATCAACGACGACTTTTTCCAACTCGGCGGCGATTCTTTGCTGGGTACCCAATTCATGACCCGCGCGGGCAAACACTTTAACCTGACCTTACCCCTACAATTCCTGTTTGAAGACCAAACCGCGGCCAAGCTGGCCCAACGCATCGCCGACCTCAGAGCGGTGGTGGAAGAACTGCTGGTCGCGCCGGAAGGCGGCGCGGCGGACGACGAAGAAGAGGGAGAATTATGAGCGGGCATCATCAGCTGTTAAACGAACTCAAGCACAAGGGCGTCAAGCTGTGGGTGGAGGCCGGCAAGCTCAAGTTCCGCGCGCCGGAAGGGGTGATGACGGCGGCGCTCAAGGCCGAACTGCGCCGCTTGAAACCCGAGATTCTGGCGTTGCTCCAGGGTACGACCCACGCGGCGATCCCCCGCCTGCCCGACGCCCCCGACTACCCGTTGTCCCACGCGCAACGCCGCCTGTGGGTGTTGTCGCAAATCGAAAAAGACACCAGTGCCTACAACATTCCGCTTCACATGGTTTTGGACGGCGACCTCCACCGCGACGCACTCAAGCAGGCCTTTCACCTGCTGATCACCCGCCACGAGGCGCTGCGTACCACCTTCCCTACCCGCGCCGGTGAACCCCGTCAGAAAGTAAACCCGTCCGATTTCTTCCGCTTTGATTTCGAAGATTGGTGCGACGCACCCGCGGATCGCATCGAGAAACGCGCCGCCGCCGAAACGGCAAAACCCTTCGATTTGGCCGCGGATCCCCTGCTGCGCGCCACGCTAATCCGTTTGCAACCGCGCCGCCACGCCCTGCTGCTCACGGTCCACCACATTATTTGCGACGGCTGGAGCTTGAGCGTGATGTTGCGCGAACTGACCCAAGCCTACGCGGCGGCCCTGCAGCAGAAAGAACCCGATTGGGCGCCGTTGCGGATTCACTACCGCGATTTTGCGGCTTGGCAGGAACAACAAACGGCGGCGGGCGCATCCCAACACGCCGATTATTGGCTGAAGCAACTGGCGGCACCGCTGCCGGTGCTGGACCTGCCCACCGACCGACCGCGCCCCGCACGCCAAACCTTCGCGGGCGAGAAACTGTTTTTCACCGTGCCCCACGCCGAAGCCTTGGGCAAGCTCGCCGTCCGGCACGGCGCCACCCGCTTCATGGTGCTGCTGGCCCTGGTCAAATTGGTGCTCTACCGCACCGCCGGCCAACAGGATTTGATCGTGGGCACACCGGTCACCGGGCGCGGCCACGCTGATCTCGAAGGTCAGGTTGGTTTTTACCTGAACATGTTGCCGCTGCGGTCTCAGATCGATCCCAAACAAGGTTTCAGCGCCTGGCTCGGCCAGGTCCGCCAGACCGTGCTGGACGGCTTCGCCCACGAAGGTTACCCCTTCGACAAACTCATCGACGAGCTGGACATCAAAGCGGACATGAGCCGTTCGCCCCTGTTCGACGTGATGGTCCAGAGCCAAAACGCGGGCGACCTTGAGCCGGCACTCGGCGACATCACGATTACGCCGCTGCCCAACTCGGCCGCCTCCAGCAAGTACGACCTAACCTTTGACTTTAACCTCACGCCGCGCGAGAACGGGTTCGAGGCCTGCCTGACCTACAACAGCGACCTCTACGCGCCTAGCACGATGGCGCGGTTGCGCGACCACTTGTTGCGGTTAACCGAAGCGGTCACGGCCGATCCGAACCAAGCGCTCGCGCGCTGTCCCATGTTGACCGATGAAGAATCGGCCGCGCTGATGCAGGGTGCCAACCCCGGCGAAACAAGGATTCCCGCCGAATTTGATTTGATCACCCGTTTCCTGGAAACCGCGCGAGACACCCCGAACACCGCGGCCTTGCGTTACGAACGGGGCGACGGTTCCCTCGCAACCACGAACTACCGCGAACTGGCGTCGGCGGTAAACCACCTGGCGGCCGAGCTACACTACCGTGGCATCGGCCCCGGCAGCAAGGTGGCGGTGTTGTTGGAACGCACCCCGGAGATGGTGATCGCGCTCTTGGCCCTGTTGCACCGAGGTGCGACCTATATTCCCTTGGACCCGATGTTTCCGAAGGACCGGTTGACCGCCATGTTGGCCGACGCGACACCCGATTGGCTGATCACGCAAACCACCTTGGTCGCAAGCTTGCCCAAGCTTCCCGCCGAAACGCTGTTGCTCGACGAAACCCCGCTCGCGGGCGCGCCGGGAAAACACCAAACCTTTCCCGCGCCGGTGCTTTGCCCGGAATTTCCGGCGTACACCATTTATACCTCGGGTTCGACCGGCCGCCCCAAGGGTGTGGTGGTGCCGCGTCGGGCGCTCAACAATTTCTTGTTCAGCATGCAACAACAACCGGGCATGGACCGCCACGATGTGTTGGTGGCGGTGACCACCATCTCGTTTGACATCGCCGCCTTGGAACTGTACCTGCCGCTGATGACCGGGGCGACCCTGGTGCTCGCCCCCGCCGCCGTTGCCGCGGACGGCCCGCGCTTGGTCTCGCTGCTGGACCGCGTCGCGGCAACCCACATGCAGGCCACCCCGGCAGGTTGGCGGCTGTTGCTGGAAAGCGGTTGGCACGGTCGCGACGCCATGACCCTCCTCAGCGGCGGCGAGGCGCTGCCAGGCGAATTGGCAGCCAAGCTGTTGGCGAAAGGCAAGGTTTTGTGGAACCTTTATGGACCCACCGAAACCACCATTTGGTCGGCACGCACCCCGATCACCCCGGACCTGACCCACACCCAAGCCATGCCACTGGGTCGCCCACTTGCCAACACCCAGTTGTACGTGCTCGACGGTGAGGGGTGCCCCGTCCCCGTCGGCGTGGTGGGGGAACTGGTGATCGGCGGCGCCGGCTTGGCGCACGGTTACCACAAGCGGCCCGACCTGACCGCCGCGGCCTTTGTGCCCGATCCCTTTAGCGATACGCCGGGCGCGCGGATGTACCGGACCGGTGATTTGGTCGCCCGCCGCGGCGACGGCCTGATCGATTTCCTCGGCCGTCGCGACCAACAAGTCAAAGTGCGCGGCTTTCGCATCGAGCTGGGCGACATCGAACAACACCTGCAACAGCATCCACGGGTCTTGCAGGCGGTGGTATGCGCCCCCCGCGACAAGGACCAAAACCACGTGTTGGTCGCCTACCTGCGCGTCAGCGGAACCGCGTTGGACAGTGCCGCGCCGCGGTCCTTCCTCCAGCCCAGCTTGCCGGGTTACATGATTCCGAGTCACTTCGTTTGCCTGGATGAGTTCCCTTTGACCGCCAACGGCAAGGTCGACCGCAAAACGCTGAACAACCGACCACTCGACGTCGCCGAACAAAGCCGCGAACGGATCCCGCCTCGTGACGATTTGGAACGGGAGCTGCGCGATATCTGGTGCAACGTGCTGGGCGTGGCCTCGCTCAGCATCGACGACGACTTTTTCGGTTTGGGCGGGCACAGCCTGAAAGGGACGCGTTTGGTGTTTCAGGTCCAGCACGCTTTTGACGTGACGCTCTCGCTGTTTGAACTGTTTAACCATCCGGTTTTTGCCGACTTCGCCGACTTGATCCGGCGGCAGCAGGAACCGGACCCCGCGCTGATCGCGGATTTTATGGACACTATCGCGCCCTTAACGGCCGAGGAATTGGAGTTGCTGAATGACTGACGACACCCTTGAATCCCTGAAAGCACGCGCCCGCGCCGGCGAACCACAAGCCCTGCAGATCCTGCGGGATCGCGGCTACTTTGCCAAACAACGCGCCGCCAAGGGGTTCCCCCTGTGCCACGCTCAAAAACGCTTGTGGGTGTTGGAGCAAATGGTGCAGGACACCACCGCCTACAACTGCCCGATGGCGGTGGCGCTCCAGGGTGATTTGGACACCGCCGTACTGGCGCGCGCGCTCGACGCCCTGGTCGCCCGCCACGAATCGCTGCGCACCGCGGTTCGTGCCGTGGACGGCACGGCGCGCCAGTTCATCGCCGATCCCATGCCGTTGCCGCTGACCCATGTCGATTTGCGCGGCGCCGAGGATGGCGAGGCCGCCGCGCGGGCACACATTCAGGCCGACGCGGGCCGTCCCTTCGACCTGACCACCGCGCCGCTGATCCGCGCCCACGTGCTGAAGGTCGCCGACGACCGCCACGTGCTGTACCTCAACATCCATCACCTGGTGTTTGACGGTTGGTCCGAAGGGGTGTTGGTGCGCGATTTGACCACGCTGTACCAAGATTTCGCGGCAAATCGTCCCGATTCCCTACCGCCCCTGAAGAGCCAGTACAAGGACTTTGCCACATGGCAGGAAACCATGCTTAGCGGCGAGGCGGGCGCCAAGCAAGCGGCCTACTGGCGCGAACAACTGGCCGGCCGCCTGCCGGTTTTGGACTTGCCCACGGACCGACCGCGCCCCGCGGTGATGTCGTTTGAAGGCGCGCTCTACCGGCGCGTGTTGCCACCGGCCGTGCACCGCGCCTTGACCAACCTAGCCGAAGAAAACGGCGCCAGTTTGTTCGGTGTGCTCACCGCTTTGGTGAACGTCCTGCTGGCGCGTTATGCCGATCAGCCTGATGTGATCGTCGGTTGTCCCGTTGCCGGCCGCGGCCATGCCGGCCAGGAGTTTCAAATCGGCAACTTTGTGAACACCCTGGCCCTGCGCAACAAAGTGGTTGCGGAAAGCGGCTTCCGCGATTTCCTGGCCCAGGTACGCGACAACCTGCAAGGCGCCATGAAACACCAGTTCTATCCCTACGACACATTGATCGCGGGTTTGGCTTTGCGCCGCGACCCGAGCCGCGCACCCTTAACCGACATTTTGATCAACCTGGGCGTCGGCGGCGAAACCCGCTCGCACATGGGTTCGCTGTCGGCCGAACCCTTCGACATCGGCTTTATCAGCGCCAAAACCGACCTGGTTTTTGACTTTTATGAAATAGCGGACGGGCTGAGCCTGCGCATGATGTACGCCAAAACCTTGTTCCAACCTTCGACGATTGAAACCATGGTCGACCATTTTGTCGCCTTGGTGACGGACGTGGTGGCCACGCCCGACAAACCCATCGTCGACTTGGCGCGTGTCGAAACGGCCGAAGGGGGCGAGGTTCGCGGCGAACGCACCGCCAAGCAACCTTTTGCCGTGGAAGGTTCCCTCGCCGACGTGGTCGCCGCGCGGGCGTCAACCGCGCCCGATGCCTTGGTATACCGCGATGCCTCCACAACGCTGACCTACGGCGCGCTCCACCATCGCGCCGGTCAGGTCGCCGCGCTGTTGGCCAATTTGGATGTGGCGCCGGGCACCGTCACCGCGCAGTACCTGGAAGATCCCGCCGAGGCCTTGATTGGTTTGATCGCCACGCATCAATTGGGCGGTTTGTGGTTGCCCCTCGACGCCGAATCAGACGCCGCGTCGGTCCGCACCCTATTGGAAGAAGCGGAACCGCCGGTGCTGATTTCGCGCGACGATCTCGCGGAGCAGTTACCCAACTACTGGGGCGACCGCCTCGATTTGGACCTCGAAGCCGAGGCAATCGCGGCCCAAGCCCCGGCCGAGCCCGCATCCCCGGCAAGCGATCACGGGGCCTGCGTGCTCTACGACACACCAGGGTGCGGCGTGAAACTCAGCCATGCCGCCCTGCTCAACACCGCCGCCGATTTGGTCGCGCGATGCGATGTTCCCGATCAAGGGCGTGTCCAACAACGCGCCAATCCCAACCGTTCCGCCTTCCTGCTGGAAGTCGCCGTGACCCTGGTATGCGGCGGTTCGCTGGTACGCGACGGTGGAACGCGGGCCGATTGGGCCGTGGTTGAGGCGGTGCGTGCCGAGGCGGTGCCGCTTCAGGCCGCCACCGCGTTGGTGCTTTGCCAAGGTGAACCCGACCTCAAACTGCCGCAAGGCACGCGTCGCTTCAACGCCTTTTCGCTGACCGGCGCCGCGTTGGTCGCCGCCGCGGGACCCCACGACCCGGAATGGTTTAACCTGGGCGAACCGCTCGCGGGCAACAGCTTGACCTTGCTCAAGGACAACCAGCCGGTCCCACGCGGTGCCTACGGCGAGATTTGCCTGAGCGGCAAGGGTTTGGCCACGGAAATCCTTGGCCCGGCCGAGGACAACGGCGCACAACTGGAACCCCATCCGCGGCACCCGGAACAACGCCGGTTGCGCACCGGTTTTCTCGGCCGTTTGACCCGCGCGGGTCAACTCCAGGTCGCCGGCCGCATCGCCGACCTGCTCAACCGCGACGGCGAGCGCCTCAACGCGGTACCCATCGAGGCAGCGGTCGCCCGCCACCCCGAGGTGACCAAAGCCGTGGTGGTGGTGCGTGTCGCGGAGGCCGGTTCTTGCCTGACCGCTTTTTACGCGGCCGATAAAACCATCAGCGCCGAATCCTTTGAGACGTTTTTGGCCGAGCACCTACCCGCCGCGCACCTGCCCGAACGTTTTGTCAAACTGCCGATGCACCTGCTTTGCCCGGAAGACCGCATCGATCGGCCGCGCTTGGCGAACATGGTGCTCCAGGTGGAGACCGCCCAAAGCAAACGCACCGAACCCAAGGACGATCTGGAAACCGTGCTGCTCAGCTTGTTCCACACCGTGTTGAAGCGCGAGGAACCCGGCACCGAGGATTCCTTCTTCAACTTCGGCGGCCATTCCTTGTTGGCCACTCAGGTGGTGGCACGGCTGCACCGCCTCTTCAAAATGGAAGTGTTTTTGACCGACTTCTTCCGCGCGCCGACGGTGGTGCGTTTGGCCGCTTACCTGCGCGCCAACGAACCGCGTCCCGGCCACGTGGACAAGGTGGCGGCCACGCTGCGCCGCATTGAAAGCATGACACCCGAACAGAAACAAGCCGCCCTGCAAGCCCGCAAGGCACAACAAGGTTCCTAGCGAGGATCCCCCGATGATCGATTTCACCCAAAACGACGACGACCTTGCCCTCCTCGACCTCTTGCTCGCGGACGAATTGCCCGATCCGGTGATGGAAACCGCGACCTTGGCGCCACGCGATCCCGCGGCACCCACCCCGCTGTCCTTCGCGCAGAACCGGTTGTGGGTGTTGCACCGCCTCGACCCGGACAGCACGGTATACAACGTGTGTACCGCCTTGCGTTTGCGCGGTGACCTCAACCGCGATGCATTGGGCGCGGCGCTGGACGAAATCGTGCGCCGCCACGAGGTGTTGCGCACCTGTTTTCGCGAGGTCGACGGTCAGGTCGTCGCCGAGGTGAAGCCGGCGGCACCGGTGGCCTTGCCGCTGGTCGATTTACGCGACGCAACAAGCGACACCGAGGCGGCCCGCCACGCCGAAGCAATGCGTTCGTTGCGGTTCGACTTGGAACGCGGTCCCTTGCTGCAGTTCCGCTTGCTGCACACGGGCACGGACGAATGGGTGATGCTGTTTACCCTGCACCACCTGGTCTGCGACGGCTGGTCGTTGGGCCTGTTCGCGCGGGAACTCGCCTCCCTTTACAACGCCTTTGTCGCGGGCGAACCCTCCCCGCTACCGGAACTCGGCTTGCAATACGGCGACTTCAGCGTGTGGCAGCGGGCCACCTTGGTCGGCGAACGCTACGCGGAACACACCGCCTTCTGGCGCAAAACCTTGGGCGACAGCCGCGATTTGGACCTGCCCACGGATCGGCCGCGCCCGCCGCACCCGTCCCATCGCGGTGCGGTCCTGCGCGCGACCGTCCCCGAAACGGTCACGCGCGGTCTCGAGTCCCTGGCCCAAGAAAACGAAGCCACCTTGTTTATGGTGCTGGCCGCCGCCTACGGTCTGGTGCTCGGCCGCGTGGCACGCCAGGACGACTTGGTGATCGGTACCCCGGTCGCGGGGCGCAATCGACCCGAGTTGGAAACCCTTATCGGCTTTTTCATCAACACCGTCCCCTTGCGTTTCCAAATGAAGGGCAGCCGTCGTTTCAGCAACCTGCTGGCCCGCTTCCGCGACCAAACCCTGGACGCCTTCGGCCACCAAGACCTGCCCTTCGAACAGATTGTCACCGAACTCGCACCCCAACGGGACCCGGCCCGCCATCCATTTTTCCAAGTCGCCTTCGCGCTGCACAATGCCCCGGAAGCCGAGGAACACCTGAACGGCCTCAGCCTGGAACCACTGCGCACGGCGGTTACCACCGCCAAGTTCGACCTGACCCTGGCGCTGGAGCGAGCCGACGACGGCCTGGTCGGCAGTTTTGAATACAGCACCGATTTGTTCGATGCGACCACGGTCACCATGCTTTCCGACGCGGTCAACACGGTGCTGGCGCAATTGGCCGCGGGCGTCGACGCCCTCGACCGCTTGACCCTAATCAACCCGAACCACGGCGCCATGCAAAACGAAATCTGGAACGCCACCAGCCGGCCCTATCCCCGCGACAGCAACATCGCGACCTTGTTCGACGCCGCGGCCGCGGCCCATCCGAACCAAACGGCGCTGGTTTGCGGCGACACGCGCATGAGTTACGCCGAACTCGCGGATCGCGCCAACCGCTTGGCCGCCCATTTGATCGAACGCGGGGTGCGACCCGATCAGCCCGTCGGTCTGTTTTGCGGCCGGGCACCCGCGATGGTGGTCGGCATGTTGGCGGTACTCAAAGCGGGCGGCGCCTACGTCCCGCTCGATCCCGGTTACCCGCTGGAACGCCTTAAGCTGCTCCTCGAGGAAACCGGCGCCGAGCCGGTGCTGTACGATCAAACAGCCCCACCGGCGCAAGCCGTCGCCGCCGAGCGTTTGGTGGCGATCAACGCGCCTCACGAGACGGCGGCGGATCCCGTGACGGTGCCGGTCTCGCCCAACAGCTTGGCTTACATTGTGTTTACTTCCGGTTCCACCGGTCGGCCCAAGGGCGTGGCCGTCGACCAACGCGCGGTGGTACGCCTGGTACGCAACACCGACTACACCGACCTCACCCCGCAAACAGTGTTCCTGCACCTGTCCGCTTCCGCCTTTGACGCCACGACGCTGGAAATCTGGGGTCCCCTGCTCAACGGCGGCACGGTCGTGTTGATGAAACCCGCGCCCTTCTCCCTGGAGGAAGTCGCCGCAACGGCACGCGCCCACGCCGTCACCCACCTGTTCCTCACCACCGGTTTGTTCAAGCAGTTGGTTGATCAACCCGTCGGCGACCTGCCCGCCCTGCGCGCGCTGATGACCGGCGGCGAGGCGGTTTCGGCCGGGCACATGACGCGCTTCATGCAGCGTTATCCTTTCTGCCACCTGACCCACGTGTATGGCCCCACCGAAAATACGACCTTTTCAACCTTCGAAGCCATGGCCGCCGAACGTCGCGCCTCGGTCATCCCCATTGGGCGGCCCATCGCCAACAGCACCTGTCTGGTTCTCGATGACCACGGCAACCTGTTGCCGCCGGGCGCGGTCGGCGAACTCTGCGTCGGCGGCGACGGTTTGGCGCGCGGTTACTGGCGCCGACCCGACCTGACCGCCGCTCGTTTTGTGCCCCACCCCTTCAGCACCACCCTGGGCGAACGGTTGTACCGCACCGGCGACTTGGTGCGTCAGCAAGCGGACGGGCGCGTGGTGTTCGTGGGTCGCGTCGACGATCAGGTAAAAATTCGCGGTTTCCGCGTTGAACCGGGCGAGGTACAAGCCGCTTTGCGCGACCACGCGCCGCTGCAAGACGTCTTGGTCGCCGCCCGCCGCAACCCCGCCGGACACTTGCGCCTGTGTGCCTGGTTGGTCTGGCAGCCGGGGGAAGCTCAGGACCTGGACGCCGTGCGCACCTTCCTCAACGCGCACCTGCCCGAATACATGCACCCCGGTTACCTGGTCGTGCTGCCGCAATTCCCGCTGAACGCCAACGGTAAAGTCGACCGCAACGCATTGCCCGATCCCTTTGCGCAAACCGAAACCGGGACCGCGTACGCGGCGCCGCGCAACCAACGGGAGCAATGGCTGGCCGACGCCTTGGCCGAATTGCTGGGCGTGGCGCGGGTCGGCCGCCACGACGCCTACTTTGAAATGGGCGGCGATTCCATCATCGCTATCCAGTTGGTGGGCCGCATGCGCCGCCACGGCTTGCGTTTGAACGTGGCCGATCTGTTCGCCAACCCGAGCGTGGCAGCCCTGGCCCCGCTGCTCACGGCGCAAGCGGATCAAACCGAAACCGGTCCGGTCCAGGGTACGGTGCCGCTCACGCCGATTCAGCAGTGGTTCTTTCAGCACCAGGACCGCGACCACCACCATTTCAACCAATCGGTGTTGCTACGAGGCAAACCCCGCTTCGACACCGCACTGCTCCAGCAGGCACTCGATGCACTGTGGTGCAGGCACGACGCCTTGCGACTGACCTTCACCGTGCGTGACAGCGCGGTGCAACAGGCCTATGCCGACCTGGCACCGCCGCACCTCAAACTGGTGGATCCAGCCGAACACGCCGATCCCGCCGCGGCCATGGCCGAACACGGCGAAAAAGCGAGCGCGGCCTTTGACCTCGGCGCGGGGCCGCTGTGGAACCCGGTGCTCTACCGCCTCCCCGACGGGGACCGGCTTTGGCTCGCCGCCCATCACCTCATCGTCGACGGCGTCTCTTGGCGCATTCTGTTGGAAGACCTGACCACCGCGTACGGCCAAGCCGAACGGGGCCAAGCGACCGATCTCGGTCCCAAAACCGCCTCCTTCCAAACCTGGTCCGAGGCGCTGGTGCGCCGCGCCGCCGATTCCGACCTCCACGCCGAACGCACCTATTGGGAAACAACGGCCGCCGCAACAGCGGCGCCACCACCTACGACCAAAGTAGCGGGCGACAACCGCGTCGGCGATTCAGCCTTAGCCGGCGTTTCGCTTTCACCTGAGCGCACCGCCGACTTGCTCGGTCCCAGTCACAAGGCCTTCCACACCGAAATCAACGACCTCTTGCTCACCGCCCTGGCCCGCGCGCTTCACGGCCGCCTCGGCGAACACCGCACCCGCATCACGCTAGAAAGCCACGGCCGCGAAACCCTGCCCAACGGCCCGCCGGTCGACCGCACCATCGGCTGGTTCACCACGATGTTCCCGTTCCTGCTCGAGCTTGCCGAGGGCGACCTCGCCACGCAAATCAAAACGGTGAAGGAACATCTGCGCGCGGTACCCCACAAGGGCGGTGGTTACGGTGTTTTGCGTTACCTGGCCACGGAAGAAACGGCCGCCACGATGACCCCGGCGGAAAAACCCTGGTTGGCGTTTAACTACCTCGGCGTGTTCGACACACCCGGCGAGGACGGGCCGCTCGCCGACGCCGACGAACAGGTCGGCCGCGACATGGGTGTCGGCCTGCGCCGCGGCAACGACTTGGAAGTCGGCGGCCTGGTCGTCAACGGCAAACTCAAGCTCACCCTCACCTATGACCGCGGCCGCTACGAGGCCGAGGCCATGACCGCGCTGCTCACCGCGCTGCGCGATGAACTGGCCCTGCTGGTGCGGTTCTGCTGCGCCAGGGAACAGGCGGAGAAAACGCCCAGTGATTTTCTGGCGTGCGACTTGGATCTGCCCGCCTACCAAAACCTGCTCACCCAAAACGCGCTGAACGCCGCCGACATCGAGGACATCGTACCGCTCGCCCCGATGCAACAAGGTTTGCTGTTCGAGTCCCTCGTCGACAACCGAAGCGACGCCTACTTCCTGCAAATGAGCTATCGCATCGAAGGCCCCTTCCCACTCGACGCCTTCCGCCATGCATGGCACCAACTCTGTGATCACCACGCCGTCTTGCGCACCGCCTTCCTCCATCGCCAGGTGACCACCCCGCGTCAGGTTGTTTTCAAGAAACGGGATCCCGAGTTTCACGTGCGTGATTGGCGCGGCCTTGAGAACCAAGCAAGCGAGCTCAACGCCTTCTACGAAAAAGACCGCCGTCGCGGCTTTGACCTGGAACGCGATCCCCTGCTGCGTTTCACCATCATTCGTCTGGATGAACAAACCCACCAGGTCGTTTGGCGTTTCCACCACATCGTGCTCGACGGCTGGTGCATGGGCCGCCTCTTCGACCAGTGCGGCTTGTTGATGGACGCGGCCGCGTCAGGCACGGAGGCGACGCTGCCCGAGGTGCCTCCCTACCGCGATTACCTGGCCTGGCTGACCCGCTGGGACAAAGCCGCGGCCTGTGCCTGGTGGACGCGCCACCTCGCCGGCCACGACCAACGCACGGGCATGAACGCCCTGGGCCGGCCGGAACCGGACGCCGGTTACGACCTTGGCGAATTCACCTTGGACCTGGCTCCGCTGCACGCGGTGCGCGCCATGGCCGCGGCCCAGAGCGCCACCACCGCGGTGATGTGCCAAGCGTTGTGGGCCTTCCTGCTGGCCCGCTTCAACGACCGCGACGATGTCTGCTTTGGCGCGGTTGTTTCCGGGCGCCCGCCCCACCTCGACGGCGCCGATCAAATGATCGGCTTGTTCATCAACGCGGTGCCAGTGCGCGTCCAGGTCCACCGCGACGAGACCTTCGCCGATCTGGTCGGCCGCGTTCAACGCGACGCTCTGGCCGCGGAACCCTACCACTACCTGCCCTTGGCCGAGTTACAGGTGCTTTCGCCGCTAGGCCGCGATACCTTCGACCACCTGCTCATTTTCGAAAACTACCCACCCGCCCAGCAGGTAAAGGACAACAGCGATCCGCTCACCGTCAGCGATCTGCAGGTACACGACCACACCCATTACGATTTCAACCTGATCTTCATCCCCGGCGAAAAGCTCCAGTTGCGCATCACGTTTAACCGCAAACGGTTTGACGAGGACCGGCTACGCGCCGTCGCCGAGCACTACCGGGTCGCGCTCAACGCGGTCTTGGCCGAGCCGCAACACCCGTTGATAACGCTCGATGGCGCACCCGCCCAGACGGAACCCATCGAGACAACCGTCGCTGAACGCAACACCAACGTACTCGATCTTTGGGACGCGCGCGTCGCCAAAAATCCCCAATCGCCGGTGCTTTCTCACAACGGCACCACCATCGGCGCGGCCGAATTGGACCGCGCCGCCGAGCGGATGGCCCGCTTCCTCGTCGCCGAACACGGCATTCAACCTGAAGATCGCGTCGGCGTGCTGCTGAATCGCGCGCCCCATCTGATGACGGCGATTTTGGCCGTGCTTAAAGCCGGTGCCGCCTTTGTGCCGATGGAACCGACCAATCCCGACCAACGCCTGCACCTGATCACCGCCGAGGCCGGTTGCCGTTTGGTGCTCAGCGAGCCGGGTTTGCGCGAACGCCTGCCCGAAACCCCTTGTATGGACGTCACCCACGGCCTGCCGGAGCGCGACGCGGCTTTACCTCGCGTCGACGGTCATGCTTTGGCCTATGTGTTGTTTACCTCCGGCTCCACCGGCAAACCCAAGGGTTGTGCCATGAGCCACGCCAACCTGCACCATTACCTGACGCACGCCGCGGCGCTGTACTTTGCCGAAGGCGGCGGTTGTTTCGGGTTGTATTCCTCGATTGCCTTCGACCTCACCCTGAGCAGTTTATTCCTGCCGCTGCTGCGCGGCGAGCGGCTGCACCTGTTCGATGCGAAGCAACCGCTCAACGACATTTTGACCGAAACCCTGTCCGGCGCGCACGGCATCGACAGCGTCAAGCTGACCCCGTCCCACATCGCCTTGCTGGATCACTTGCCGATCCAGAGCAGCCCGGTGAAACGCGCCATTGTCGGCGGCGAGGCCCTGCTCAACCGCCACGTGGCCACCCTGCGCAGGCTGAATCCGAGGATGGCGATTTTCAACGAGTACGGCCCAACCGAGGCCACGGTGGGTTGTGTGATCAAAAGCATTGGCGCCGAGGACGAGGAAATCACCATCGGCAACGCCATGCCCGACATGAGCACGCACGTGTTGGACCGTTGGCAGCGTCCGACCCTCTTTGATATGCCAGGTGAGCTGTATTTGGGCGGCAAGGGTTTGGCGCGCGGCTATTGGGGACGGGCGGATTTAACCGCCGAACGGTTTATCCCCCACGCGGGCGGCACCCGCTTGTACAAAACCGGCGATTGGGTGCGCCGCCGCGACGACGGCGAACTGCTGTACCTGGGCCGCCGCGACGATCAGGTCAAGGTGCGGGGTTACCGCATTGAGTTGGGCGAAATTCAAGCGCGCCTGACCGCGTTGGCCAACGTGCGCCAAGCCCACGTGGCCTGTTTGCAGGATCCGCAATTGGGGCCCTCCTTGGTCGCCTGGGTCGTGCCGGCGCACGCCGGTGATTCGCTCCAGGGTTTGCGCGACCAACTCGGCAAAACCCTGCCCGATTACATGGTGCCCGCGCACCTGATCCCCTTGGCCGCCTTGCCGCTCACCGTCAACGGCAAAGTCGACAGCGCGGCCTTGCCCGGCATCACGGCGACGGAACGCCCCTTTGAAGCGCCGGTGGATGCGCTGGAACAGGACATCACCACCCTCTGGTCGGAGGTCCTGGGCGTGGAACGCGTCGGCCGCAACGATGATTTCTTCGCATTGGGCGGCCACAGCCTGGTTGCCATGCAGGTATTGGCACAAATCCATCGCCGCCGCCAGGTTCAGGTTCCCCTGCGGGCGTTTTTTGAGAAGCCGACCCCGGCCAGGTTGGCGGAACTGGTTCATACCACCGAAAAAAGCGAATACATCGGCATTGAACCGGTGGCGCCGCAAGAAGATTACGTGTTGTCTCACGCGCAAAAACGGTTGTGGTCGCTGCAAATGATGGGCGGCGCCGGCGCGACCACGGCCTACAACATGCCCAAGGCGTTTGTCTTCGAACGCGGGCTCAATGCCGACGCCCTCAAAAAAGCACTGACCGACATGGTCCACCGCCACGAGGCCTTGCGCACCGGGTTCATCGTGGTGGACGGCGAACCGCGCCAAAAAATCGCCCCGCCCTCGGTTTTTAACATCCGCGAGGTCGATTTGCGTGAGGCGGAGGACGGCGAGGCGGCGGCGCGCGCATATTGCGAAAAAGACGCCCACCAACCCTTCGACCTAGCCTCCCCACCGCTGCTGCGCGTGGCGCTGCTGTACTTGGCAGAGGGACGCGCGGTGCTTTTGCTCAACATCAACCACGTCATCGGTGACGGTTGGTCGATGAACGTGATTTATCGGGAAATCCTGTCGCGCTACCAAGCCCACGATCACGGGGTGCCCGCGCCGATCAATCCGCCGCGCATTCAGTACAAGGACTTTGCGGTATGGCAGTCGCGGCAAACCTTTAAAAAGGAAAAGGCCTACTGGCTGGAACAGTTGGCCGATCCACCGCCGCCGCTTCAGCTGCCCACCGATTTCGCGCCCACCCTGGACGCCGCCTTCCGTGGCGATACAGTGTACCACCGCGTCGAGGCCGAGGTCTTGGCCGGCCTGCACCGGTTGGCCAATCGCAAACACACCACGGTTTCGAACGTGGTGCTGGCGGTCCTGAACCTGTTCCTCTACAAACTCACCGGTCGCGACGACCTTTCGGTCGGCATGGCACTCGCCAACCGCGGCCACGCCGATTTGCAAAACCTGATCGGCTTTTTTGTGAACCTGTTGCCGATCCGCACCCGCTTCACCGCGGGCATGGAATTTGAGCAGTTGTTGGAGTCGGTGATCGAAACCGTAAACGGTGCCTTCGATCATCAGAATTACCCTCTCGATCTCCTGGTCGCGGACCTCAATCCCGAGCGCGACGGCAACCGACAGACCTTGTTTAACGTGATTTACGGCTTCCAAAGTTTTGCCGACCTGCGCTTGGACGTGGCCATGGTCGGCAAGGTGACCGACGCGGACGGCGCCGGTACCACCGTTCTGCGCGAGGCACGTGAAATCCCGCTGCGCTTCCACACAACCAAATTTGACCTCACCCTCTATGTCCTCGAAGAAGGGGGGCAACTCCATTTCACCATGGAGTACGATACCGCCCTGTTTAAACCCTCGACGATTAAGCGTTATTTAACCGCGTTGGCTCGGATTGCGGAAGCGGTTGTGCGCGAACCCCATACCGAGAAGCACTAGCTCGGAGGAGAGACCATGAACGCTTCGACCCCACTCGATTGTATTCTTGTCGGTTACAACGACATTGATTTTAACGACTTCTCGGCGCGCCAAAAGGCGACTGAACACCGCGCCGGCGGCTACCACGAGGTAAAAACCAACTCGATCCTACAGGACGGCCGGCGCGTCACTTTTATGGAAGTACTCAACGACATGATTGTGGAGGCCACCGGCAACGATCCCAAACTCAACGTGTTCGAGGCACCCGCGTTGGGTGCACACTACCTGTGCAGCTACCTCAACACACGCGGGCTCAACGTGGACCTGGTGAACTTTTTCAACCGCGACCAAGCCAAGTTCGCGGCGCTCTTGGCGGGCAAACCACGCACCGTCGCCATCACCACCACCTTTTACATCGACAACAGCCCGATCCGGGAAATCGTGGCCTTTATCCGCGAACACGCGCCCGACACCCAAATCATCATCGGCGGCCCCCACATCTACAACGTTCACGCCGACCTGCAAAACGATTGGGAAACCTTGTCTTTTGTACTCAAGGAAACCGGCGGCGATGTGTACATCATTGATTCCCAGGGCGAAGAAACACTGTACCAAACGCTGGTCGCCCTGCGCGACGGCAACGACCTGGCGGGTGTCAACAACCTTGCCTACCGAGCCGACGACGAATCCTTCAGCCCCACCGAACGCAAAATCGAAAACAACGATCTCAACAGCAACATCGTCGACTGGACCACCTTTGATCCCAACGCCTTGCGCCCGCTGACCTATCTGCGCACCGCGCGCAGTTGTCCCTATTCCTGCTCCTTTTGCCAGTACCCGGTTTTGGCCGGCCCCCACGTGGTCAACGACATTGAGGCGATCCAAACCCAGCTCACCTATTTGCACGAGATCGGCACCACCGATTTGGTGTTCATCGACGACACCTTCAACGTACCCCTTCCCCGCTTTAAGAAACTGCTGCGCATGATGATCGAGAACCAGTTCAACTTTCGCTGGGTTTCTTTCCTGCGCGTCGCCAACGTCGACGAGGAAGCCATCGACCTGATGGCCGACAGCGGTTGCGTCGGCGTGTTGCTCGGCATTGAATCGGGCGACCCCACCATTCTCAAAATTATGAACAAACGCGCCGATGTTGACCGTTATAAATGGGGCATTAGCCAACTGAAACGGCGTGGCATTATGTCCTACGCCTCGCTGATTTGCGGGTTCCCCGGCGAAAGCAAGGAAACCATCCTCAACACCATTCATTTTATTGAAGAAGCCGCGCCCACCTTTTTCAACGTGCAGCTTTACTTCCACGATACCTCGGCACCGATTCACCGACGTCACGCCGAATTTGACCTCAAAGGCGCCGGTTATTCCTGGAGCCACGCCGGCATGAATTGGGAAGAAGCCATGGATTGGGCCAAGTACATGTACCAAAGCATTGGTAATTCGACCTTTATCAGCCTGTACGGCTTCAGCCTGTGGGGCATTTCCTACCTGGTCTCCAAGGGTTTGACCCCGGATCAGTTGATCTCCTTCGGCAAAATCACCAAACCCCTGTTGTTCGACAGTCTCACCGACCGCCCCTCGGATTTAGAAACCGTGCGTCCGGCGCTGATGGAGGTCTTCAAAACCAACTGCTGGGAAGATCCCGCCGACGCCGAAGGCAAAGCCTTTTGGGAAAAGGTGTTGCAGGATACGCCTGCACCGCTGCGCCTGCCGCAAAACGCGGTAGCCGGCACCCAGGGACGTGGCAAGGTCGATGTGCATTTCCCCGACAGCATCTTCGCGGGTTTGCGCAACTGGGCCACCGAAAAAGACACCACCGTGTGGATCGTCTGCCACACCCTGTTTAAGGTGTTCCTGTTCCAATTGACCAAACAGCAGTCCTTTACCACCGGCTTGGCGATGGCCGACAAGGTGATGCCGGTTCGTGTCGACCTCAGCGGTGCGTTGGACGTGGAGGATTTGCTGAATCAGGTGATCACCGCGACCCGCTCCGGCTGGCGCTATCAGGACAGTTTGCCCGCGCACACCGCAACCCCGAACGTGTTGTTCACCAACCGCACCGATTTCAAGGACGACTTCTTCGGCGACATCGATCTGGCCCTGATCGCCTACCGCACCAAAAAAGACGCATTCCACCTGGCCCTGAATTACGACGCGACCCGTTTCCAGCAGCAAACGATTGAGGGTTATCTGGCCGCGCTCCAACGCTTTAGCCACATGATTGCCGGCCGCCATATCGCCGCTTAGAGGAGAAACCATGAAGTTATCCGACTTTAATCTATTCGATGTCGAGACCGAAAGTTTGCAGGATCAAATCGCGGGTTTTAACCAAACCAAACGGGATTTCCCTCGCGCAGAAACCATTCCCAACCTGTTGGCCAAACAGGCCGCCGCAACCCCCGACGCGGTGGCCGTGCGCTTCGGCAACGAACAGTTGACCTACGCGGAATTGGAACAAACCGCCAACCGCGCCGCGCGCTTCATGGACTCGCGTGGGATCGGCGCGGGCGATTTTGTCGGTGTGATGTTGGACCGTTCGATTGAACTGGCCGTCAGCCTCCTGGCCGTCACCAAAGTGGGCGCGGCCTACCTGCCCATCAACACCGATTTCCCCTACCAGCGCATCCGCACCATCCTGGACGATGCGGGCGCACCCATGTTGATCGGCGCCCGCCGCGACATCGCCACCCTCAACAAACTCCAGTGGGAATGCAGCGCGCTGCACACCTTGTTCTGCCCCGACAGCACCGATTTCCACGGGGAAAAAGAACCCGATATCGGGTTCATGGACCAAGGCGTTTGGCGCCACGTGGCCGACGAAACCCACGACGACATTTCCGGCGGCGGCTGGCGCAGCAGTTACACCGGTGAACTGCTCAGCCGCGAGGTCATGGACGGTTACGGCGAAAACATCCGCCAAAAGCTAACCCCGCTGCTCACCAAACAATCGCGCGTCTTGGAAATCGGCTGCGCCTCCGGGATCAGCATGTTCCGGCTGGCCCCGCTGGTCGCCGCCTACCACGGCACCGATCTTTCGCCCGACATCCTCAAGTGGACCGAAAGCGAACGCGCCCGCTTGGGTCAGGACAACATCACCTTACAGGCCTTGCCGGCCCACGAAATCGATCAGGTCGAAGGCACCTTCGATGTGGTCATCATCAACAGCGTCATCGAGTGCTTCAACGGCCACAACTACCTGCGCGACGTGCTGCGCAAAGCCGTCAACCTGCTCGCTGATCGCGGCCTGTTGTTCCTCGGCAACCTCTGGGACCAGGATTTGAAAGCGACCTTCATTCAATCCCTGGCGGAATTTAAGATCGCCAACCCCGGCAAGGGCTACCGGACCAAAACCGACCGCGAGGAAGAACTTTATGTGTCGCGCGCTTTCTTGGAAGACCTACGCCACGACATTCCCGCCATTGCCGCGATTGAAACTTCGCTGATGTTGGGCGAGGCCGACTCCGAACTGTCGCGCTTTGGTTTCGACGCGGTGGTCCACATCAACAAAACCAAGACCGGCCCGTCCCCTTCCACACGGGCCAAATACCAATTTGACCGTCGCGAGCTGAAAAACCACGCGCCCGAGGCTTACGCCGCCAAGGCGTTACCTGAAGCTTTGGCATACCTGATTTACACCTCGGGAACCGCGGGCAAACCCAAAGGCGTGATGGTCGACCACCGCGCCGTGCTGCGTTTGGTGTGCAACACCAACTACGTCAACCTACAACCCGGCGATACCGTGCTGCAAACCGGTTCGCTCGCCTTCGACGCCTCGACCTTTGAGATATGGGGCCCGCTGCTCAACGGCGGCACCATTTGTTTCCCGCGCGAAAACGCGCTCAAAGATCCCATGACCCTGGCCAACACGGTTAAAAACCGTCGGATCACCCACCTCTTCATGACCACCGCGCTGTTCAACAGCTTGGTCGACACCGTACCCGACATGTTCGCCGACTTGAAGTGCGTGCTGAGCGGCGGTGAAAAAGTTTCCGCGCGCCATTTCAACAAGTTGCGCCGGCGCTTCCCCGACCTGCAGTTGTTCCACGTTTACGGACCCACCGAATCCACCACCTTCACCACCTTCTTCCCCGTCGACAACCTGTTCAAGGACGACATCCCCATCGGTCGCCCGCTGGCCAACACCACCTGCTACCTTTTCGACGCGCAACACGCGCTTTGCCCGGTTGGCGTGCCCGGCGAACTGCTGATCGGCGGCGACGGCTTGGCCCACGGTTACCACGGCGACGCCGCGTTGACCGCAAGCCGTTTCGTACCGAACCCTTACGGTAACGGCGAACGGCTTTACCGCAGCGGTGACTTGGCGCGCTGGGACGCCGAGGGCAACCTCACTTTCCTCGGTCGCCGCGACAGCCAAGTCAAGATCCGCGGTTTCCGCATCGAGCCGGAGGAGTTGGAGAATTTGATGCTGACCCATCCCTCCGTGGAACGGGTCGCGGTGATGGTGCGCGAGGTCGACGGCGAAAAGGAACTGCACGCCTACGTCGGCGGTAGTGAAGATTTGGACATGTTAACCATGCGCGATTACCTAGCGCGGCGCGTGCCCCCCTACATGATGCCCACCCACGTGACGGTGATGGCGGACATGCCGCTCAACGCCAACGGCAAGGTCAACCGCAACATGTTGCCCGCGCCGGTGGTCGACAGCAACGAACGCCGGCGCGAAGGCGAACCCCCCGTCACCGACATGGAAAAAGCCTTGGCCGCCATTTGGTCGCGCATCTTCAACAAAGCCGATGTGATGGCAACCGACAACTTCTTCGACCTGGGCGGTCACAGCCTCAAGGTGACCCGTTTGGTCGCCGACATTCAAGACGCCACGGCATTGTCCGTGCCGTACCTGGTGGTTTACAAGGCCGACTCCTTGCGAGAGTTGGCGCGTTACCTCGACGACTTGAAGGAACTCAAGGGTCGTGGTTTGGATCCGGGTTGCCTGGAAGAAACCGCGGTCTTGATGAACCCCGAGGCAAGTGGCGACCCCGTCTTCGCTTTTCCGCCCGGTTCCGGTTACCCTCTCGCGTACATGGACTTAGCCAAAGGGCTCGGCAATTACCGGCTCTACGGTTTCACCTTCCTCGAAGGCGACGACCGAATGGAAAACACCTGCCGTTTTATTGAGGAAACCCAACCGCAAGGCGCGGTGACGCTGATGGGTTTTTCCGGCGGCGGCAAACTCGCGTTTCAAGTCGCCGTCGCCCTGGAAGCACGCGGGCGCAAGGTCGCCAAGGTGGTGATGATCGACGCCGCCCGTTACCTGCAACCCTTACCCTTCAAGGAAGACGACTTGCGCGATGTGGCCCGCGAGTTCCTCGACGGCGTCGGCAGCGACGTCTTGAAGGAGAAGGCCTACCAGAAAATGCGCGCCTACCGCACCTATCTCGGCAACCTGTGTGAACGCGAGGTGATTGGTGCCGACCTGGACGTCCTGGTTCAGGAACATTCACCCAATGAATGCCACAACGAAGCCGGCGAACACGTGGCCACCATCCGCGGTTGGGGCGACTGTACCAACGGCCGCTTCCAGGTCCACGACGGGGTCGGCAACCACCGCGCCATGCTCAACCCACCCCATTTGGCCGGCAACCTGTCGCGGCTGCTCGCCATTTTGGAACGGCGCTAAAGGTTTTGCCGTGTTTGCCCGCTACGCTGGGCAAACACGAAAAAGGCCGGGTTGCTACCCGGCCTTTTTTTGATTGCTAAGAAAGCCGGTTTCTTAGAACGCGATCTGCTTGCAACCGAACAACCGTTCCGAAATAAGCCCTTTCTCGCGGCAGCGCGCCACCAATTGATTGGACTCAACAATGGGTTTTGATGTTTCGGTGTAGGCGATACTGGAAATAAAGGTCAGCCAAGGTTCCTGACCCATGGCGTAGACGTAGACACTTTTGGGGTCGAGGGATTCGATGAGCCGCATTGCTTTTTCGCAATCGGAACCGTCGAGCCGGCGCGCTTGATCTTGGGAGCGCGGCAGAGGTTTGTTCATCAACGGGCCGTACAGCCAGGACATGGGTGCGCCGGCACACTCCATGCCGACGTAGAGTTGATCGATGGGACCGAGGGTTTTGCGCGCCATGTCGTACATCTTGGGTTCCAGGTTGTTGGCGTCGGCCACGCAAACCACCGCGCGTTCGTTGAGGCGAATGTGGTAACCCAGCTTGGCGCGAATGTGGAGATCGCCGTGTTCGCCCAGGAACGGCAAACCGGTAATGGCGCCACCCGGTACCGGCAGGCGTTCCATTTCATCCAACTCGATCACATTTTTGAAACCGGTGTATTCCAAAACCAGTTTGAGTGAAGGATCTTGAAGGGTGCCGCCGTTCGAGCGCGGCACCACGATGGTGCCGATCTTGTGGCGCAACTGCAACAGGGTCTCGAACATAATGTGGTCCTGGTGACCGTGGGTAATCACCACGTAATCAATGGTTTCAGGTAAATCGGCGTAGGTGTACCTGGGCACCGCGGCCGGGTCGGGCACTTCATAACTGACAATCGGATCGGTCAAGATGCTGACCTCGGGCGATTCCACCAACAAGGTCGCATGGCCAAAGTATTTGACGCGCATCCCGCCTTCGATCTGATCGCGGTCACGACCCGTGAGCGTGGGTGCTTCTTCCGTGAACAGGGATTTGAAGAAGCGTTGCTCGGCGGGATCGGGGGGCAGCCAGGCGTCGAGTTCCGCCAGGGAGCGGGGTTGCTCGCGCATGCTGAACAACGTATCGATGGCGGGATCGTCAAAGGCCATGGGTACATGGAGCTGGGTGGGCGAAGGGAAACGCGGGGTGCTCAGTACAAAAGCGCGGTCGTCGCCGGCAACCTGTTGCAATGCAAGACTTTGGCGATCACGCTGGTAGAGCGGGCTTTGGTAGAGAAAGCGCTCGAGGAAACGCTGCGAGGGTTGGTTGTTGAGATCGTAACCCAGTTCGACAAAACCCTTGAGTGCCTCGGGCACGCGCGCGTAGATCGGCGCCAAGGTCTGGCCTTTGGCTTCCTCAAGGAGGATTTTATCCGTTTCGGCAATCGCCTCGGCGAGGGCGATCACGTCGCTGTTTTGGGCCAAGGTTCTTTCGAGTAAAGCCTGGACGACCGCGGTTTGGTCGCCCTCAAGGTCCATAAAGGGACCGCCGATCATTTTGGGATTTTTAACCGCCTTGGTATGCATCATCGGCGATCTTATATAGGATTCCATGATTTTCTTATGATAGTTGGCAAGCACCATGCCGAGGCCATGGGGTGTTATCAATAGGTTCCATGCATACCACTGATTTACCAAGGGTTCAATCAATACATTCTGTTTAAGGTACATTTCACGCGATCCTGTTCGCCCACTCGGGCCCGAATTTTGAGATAACGAAATGAGATCGACAAATGCAACTCGCTCTTATTGTTAAGGGTTTGTGGCGTTCGTATGCGTTGTCGATCAAGGAAAGAAAACCGATACCGGACCGTTAGGAGGTTATCACTCGGTTCGGTTTCACCGTGGAAAAGATGCTGAATGGGTACCCATTCATGGTACCATATAGCACTATAAAAACACCCTCTGATACGGTTAAAGATCATAAAATCATCGATCCAATCTTCACCCCACTG
Organism: Acanthopleuribacter pedis; assembly: GCF_017377855.1. Classification (GTDB taxonomy): domain Bacteria; phylum Acidobacteriota; class Holophagae; order Acanthopleuribacterales; family Acanthopleuribacteraceae; genus Acanthopleuribacter; species Acanthopleuribacter pedis. The sequence goes on along the minus strand of NZ_JAFREP010000002.1, from coordinate 206,129 downwards.
AAGCGGGTTGGATCGTACGTCAAGCCGAATCGCCAACCCGCGTATTGAGCAACGGCTTGAGGGGAGCAAAACCATGAAAACCGACGTTCTGCTGATTGGTTACAACACCGGCGACCTCAAAGACTACTTGGGTATGGTCCGTTTGATGGGCGCCACCTCGGGCGCCTACCGCGATCTGGCCATGGCCGTAATCGATGTGGAGGGCCAACCCTACGACGCCCTCCAAGCCATGACCCATTTCCACTACAAGGGTCGCGAAGATCAGTGTCAGCCCTTCCACAACACCGATTTCCTGTGGCCGACCATTTTGTACCTCGGCTCTTTTCTCCACAAGCACGGCCACAGTTTTGATTACATCAATTTGTTCCGTAGCGAGCGCGAACAGTTTAAACAAAAGTTGCTCAACGACGAAATCCTCAGCGTGGCCATTACCACGACCTTGTATGTGATCGCCGAACCCGTTTTGGAAATCGTTTCCTTTATTCGCCAATACAACCAAAATGTGAAAATCATAATCGGCGGCCCCTACATCGGCAACCAAACCGGCGACAACCCACCCGATGTCCAACAGTTGTTTTTCTCTCGCATCGGTGCCGATGTGTATGTGGACAGCAGCGAAGGCGAAACGGCCCTGGTCCAAACGATTGAAGCCTTGAAGGAAGGCCGCGCGTTGGCCGGTATCGACAACATTATTTTCAAAGACGGTGATCAGTACATCGTCAACAACAAATCCATTGAACGCAACACACTCAATGACAACATGGTCAACTACAGCCTGTTCCCCAACAACGATATTGGTCGTTTTGTTTCCTTGCGTACGGCCAAGTCCTGCCCGTTTTCCTGTGCCTTTTGTGGTTTTCCCGAACGCGCAGGCCGCTACACCTATCTCCCAGTAGACCTAGTAGAAAAAGAATTAGACGCCCTGGCCGAACTGGGCACGGTTGATACGATTACCTTCCTGGACGATACCTTTAACGTCCCTAAGGGACGCTTCAAAAAAATACTTCGCATGATGATCAAAAACAAATATAACTTCCACTGGAACTCTTACTACCGTAGTGACCACGGCGACGAAGAAACCATCGCTTTGATGGGTGAAGCCGGCTGCGAGGGTGTGTTCCTCGGCTGTGAATCGGGTAGCGACACCATGCTCAAAAAAATGAACAAAGCCGCCCGTCAAAAAGATTACAAAAAAGCCATTCCCTTATTGCGCAAGGCCGGCATCGCCACGCACGCCAACTTGATCATCGGGTTCCCCGGCGAAACGCTGGACACCTTTCAAGAGACACTGGACTTTTTGGAAGAAGCCCAACCCGATTACTTCCGCGCTCAACTTTGGTACGCCGATCCGATCACACCGGTTTGGAAGAAACGCGAGGAACTCGGTATCCAAGGCGGCGCCTTCAACTGGAAGCACCACACGATGAATGACCAAATCGCCTGTGACCTGGTCGAAAAGCTGTTTTGCTCGGTGCAAAATTCCCTATGGATGCCGCAGTACGGCTTCGAACTCTGGTCAACCTTCTACCTAAAACGCCGCGGCGCCACCTTAAAGCAGGTCAAAGATTTCATGGCCCATTTCAACGCAATCATCCGCGCTCGCTTCATGAATCCCGGCGAAACACCCCATGATTTGATCGCGGGTATGGCCAAGGCGGCGCGGTTCGACGAGGTCAAAGAAGTGGCGATGTCGCCGGTAGCGGTTTACGGCGGAGATCGTTACAAAGAAGCGGAACGAACCTGGGTCGCATGGTTTAGGGCACCCGCGCCGGCGAAGAATATCGACCGCCTGCCCGCCGCACTGGATGCGGAACCCCGCGAGGCGCGAACCGAGGCGCTGATCCTGACGGACCAAACCTTGCTCGCCGAATCCGCCAGGCTAGGCTTGGACAGCGGTTATGTTTTGGCCGCGATTTATGTCTTGATGTTGGCGGAACTCACGGGACACGAGGAAGTTGTACTGGTCGCGGGTTTGGCGGGGAAAAAGCCGGTACCCCTGCGCATCAAACGCGACGGCGAAGAGCGCTTCGCCGACTTGGTCACGGCCTTGAAAAAACAACACCAAGCGCTGACGGCCGTCCCGTTAAACCCGTTCCACTACCTGTGTAACCGCATCCGCCTGGACCAACACGGGCTGGCCGCGCCCACCTTTGACGTGGGGTTCTATTTCGGATCGGCCACCGACGGAAAGCACCTGCCGCAAGCAGTGGACGGGCAGGTCGGGCTGATGTTAACGGCTGAAGAAAGCGGCGGCCAGGTAGGCCTCCAATTCCACTACAAGCCCTCGTGGTTCGACGCATCGGTGATCAAGAATTTGGAGAACACCTTCACCGGTCTCCTGAACGAAACAACCGCGACCGCCGGCATTCACCAAAAACAGCTTATCCATGATTAAGTGAAAGGGAGCGGGGTTATGCAAACCCCGCTCCTTAATTTCGGCAAGGTGATTTTTCACCGCGAAAAGAATTTATAGTAATTTATTTTTTTCCAGATTTTGCTTGCATCCCATCGATTCATCGACTAGATTTTCCGCACAACCACACGAGTTCTCCTCAATGCCTTGACACATTGAGGAGGGAAACATCCCTTTGTTTGACCAACCTTGGAAAAACCTAACGGAATTGTTTTTTCAAGAATTCACGGAGTTCTTTTGGCCGGCGGCCTATCAAAACATCGATTGGAACGCTTCGGCCACCCCACTTAGTACGGAATTGCCACCGCAAGCATCAGGTGACAAAGTCGGTACCCGAATAGCCGATAAATTGTTTCGCGTGCAATTAAAAGATGGTGAACAATGTCTCATTTTGGTACATCTCGAGTTCCAAAACCAGTTCGACACCACTTTTCCAAAGCGAATGGCAGTCTACAATTTCCGGTTATTCCTTAAATATGACTGTGAAGTCGTGAGTATGGCGATTTTGGGCGACAGCCGGCCATCCTGGCGCCCAAATTCGTTTATAAGAAAACGATGGGATTTCAAGAATCGCGTTGATTTTCCCATTGTAAAACTCGCCGATTTCAGAACGATCCACGCCGCAAAGCTTAAGGAAAAGAACCTTTTCGCAACAGCGGTCGACGCCCATTTGGAGGCGATGAAAACCTGCAAGAATAGCAACGTCCTTGTCGAAACAAAGCTTGCACTCATCCGACGCTTGGCAGATCGCAACTATGATTCACGGCGGTTAATCGCGCTGTTTCGTTTCATAGACACCATGATGGACCTGCCCCGCGACCTAGACCAACGATTTAGAGATCGACTTCGCAAAGAAACAGGAGGTCGCCACATGAACGCTGAAGAATGGTTCTATTCAGAGACAGCCATACAAAAAACACTCAGGCTTTTGGCCGGCCGTGAAGGTTTCGCGAAAGGCTTAAGCGAAGGCCGTCAGGCCGGTATCCAAGAAGGCCGTCAGGCCGGTATCCAAGAAGGACGCGAACTTGGTCAACGCGAGGGCTTCCAGCAAGCGCTGATTCAATTACTCACTGAAAAGTATCGTGAACTACCTTCACACATCACTCAGCGCATCCAAGACGCCGGCCCGGAACAACTGCTTAATTGGATCACCCACGTTAACCAAACCCAGTCGCTCGTGGCGCTTTTTGACCATTAAAGGCACCCATCATTTGAGAATCCAATACCCATCAGGGAGAAGGGCCAGGAATCTTCCCGGCTTCCTTTTTTGGGCCCTCTATCTCGAAACCTCGGAGGTCCTTAAACCCAAAAATCAACGAGGTTCTTCAAGGCGGCGCAACAAAAACCATCGGCCTGGGCTACGCTGAATGGTCGGCCCCGCGAATGGTCGGCCCCCTGTGCCGTCCCTCGGTCGTAATCTTCGACGCACAAGGTTTTCTGTTTCTCGCGACGAATCCTTGTGAGAAATGCGGGCTAGGGCTTCGGCGCTCGCCCTTCCAGCCGGTCTAACTCCTGCAAACACAACACCGCGGGGGTATACAACGGTGTTGCCGCCAGTGCTTGTTCATAAGCTTTACGCGCACCGGCCCAATCACCGGCAGCCTGCAAGGTTTCCCCTTTAAATTGGAACCCGGCGGCGTCGGCGCCCCCCAGGCGCAAGGCCTGATTCACCGCCTCAATCGCTTGCGAAAAATCGCCGCGTTTGCGCAAAACAAAGGCCTGTCGGAACCACCCGTTGGCATGATTCGGGTATTGGGCCGTGTACCCCTGAGTAATCGCGAGGGATTGGTCGAGGTTGCGGCCCTGGCTTGCCGCCAAGGTAACCAAATGGTCAAAAGCCGTTCCATCGTCGGGAAAAACGCGGGCGGCATGGTTGGTATACACAAAAGCGAAACCCGCATTGCCCGCGCGTTGCCATTTACGCCCTTCGGCCAACAACAACTGGCCATAGAGGTACACGGCAAAATAAGCCACCATTGCGATCAGGACCAGTGTAAAAATCCCCACCCAAACCACGGCTCGCGACCTTTTTACTCTCGAAATCCTCTGCACCGGTACCAATAACCCCACCGCCAACCAGAACATCACCGCGGTCGTCGGCATTTCCAAGGGGAATGAAAAACAAGCAGCGACAGCGGTGAACATCACCACGGCGATCGGAACGGCCAACGCCGGGTCAATCGCCCCTACTTCCGGGTCCTCCACGACCCCCTCCCCAGAGCAGGCCAACAAACGTCGCCCGGCATGGGCCAACAAGGCCGCTAGAAATCCCCAGAGTCCGACCAAAGCCAACACGCCGTGCTCCACGGCAATTTGTAACCAGTCGTGATGGAGTCGATAAGGATTCACGGTGATCGAAAAGGTCGGCGTCGGCGTTACGGCATTGTGAAAAAGTGGGTACATCGCGGCAAAGTTCCCAGGACCCACACCCATGGGGTGCCGCAACAGTATGCGCGCCGCGTTTTGGTACATGGCACCGCGCACCATGACGGTATTTACATGGGGATCGGGGTTATGGGCGGTGGCGACTTGCTCGATTTGCCGAGCCACGGGACCAGGCGGAAACCACAAACACAGGTTGGCCAGGAGGAACAACAGGCCGACGCCTGCCGCCAGACGGGCAAACCCACGCCGGCCAGGTGCGTAGCGCTGTTTCACAAGAAGACCGAGTCCGAAGGCCACACACGTTACCAACAGCCATAAAAGCACCGGCAAGATACGGCGCAATAGGGGCGACGCACCGGGTAAAACGGCCGTCATCAGTAAACAACAGCCACCAATCACCAAAAATCGTTGTTGGGTCTGCCGCTTGGGTTGCCCAAAAAGGGCCCCGCCGAAAGCAATCATCGGCGACAGTAACAAACAAACCAACAGCGCGGTTCGCGACTCGACCGCGGTCAAGTAAGCCGTGTTCACACCCACAAGCAAAACCCACACATAACCGATGCGGCCGCCATGAATTAAAGCAGGTGCAAACCAAAGGGGCGCGGTGGTGACCAACACCTGGGCTGCGACGTTTTTATTGGCAAACAGCGACGCCGGGGGGTAAGCCTGCACCACGTGTTCAAGTGGCACACCGGCAACCTGAAGCAATCCCACCAGGGAACAAAGGGTGATCGACACAGCCACAACCGAACATAAGTGCGTCACGATCTGGCGCCGATCCTCGTGTACCGCCAAAGCCGCCCCCGTCAGGAAAACCAGGCCGATGAGCACGTCGGTCACGGTGCCGAGCCGATTAAAGGAAGGTTCCGCCGTCAGCGCCGACGTGAGCATGGACAGAACCACAAGCACCAAGGCAAACCGCAAACCCCTGTGTTGCGGCCACAAGCCGCGCAATGAAAACCGTGCGGCAAACACAACCAAATAACACGGGAGTAAGGCGGCCAAAGCCCAGCGTGGCGGTATGGTGGGGTCAGCGCTCCAGGGAAAGTAAGCAAGCGGCACCAAACCCACACCAAGCAACAGGGCAAGTGGGTTGGGATCGCCATGAGCAATCGGTTGAGAATCCGGCTTTTCGTTCATCGAATTCCTCTCGGCCACTATTTGCCCGCCTTCAGCCGGCGCTTCTCAAAAAGAGGCGAAGAAGAAAGGCCGGCCCCACCAAAAAAGGTGTGACCGGCCATTGATTCGAAACGAAGCACGGCAGACACAAGCATGTCGTCTTACCGATTATTGGGACAGGTAAAGTTGTGGTTCACCATATCCACCAAACCCAACAAGCGGTTGGCGGAGGAAATACACACCGCGTCCCGTGTTTCCCAGGCGGCCACTTCTTCTAAAAAGCGATTGAAGGACCAAACGCCGTCAATCTCGAGGACCTCAATGCTGTCCAACACATTGCGGCCCGGTTCCTGATCGGTGATGACATACGCCATTTTAAGCGGGTTGAGGGAGTCGATTTTTTCGATCAACACCAACTCGGTATCCTCACCGAAAACGCCGGTCAGTTCCCAGACATTTTGTCCGGGTACCAACGACCCCGTGATCAAGTCGCGCAGGGCGCCGTCACGGTTCAAACCGATGATGGACAGGCGCTCTTCAGTTTCACCTGGATTCTCAATGAACAACAGATCGCGGGCACTGCTGAGCACATGCCGGTTTTTACCCAAGTACGCAACCGCACGCGGACCTTCAAAATCGCTCAGGGCAATTTCAGAGCGGGCGCCGTCGCCAAACAAGGTAAAGGAGCCCGTCACCGGTTCATCAGCTGTAAAACGCGCCGTTCCCATCACCTCATCTTCGTTCAGGACCGACCGTCCCGGCAGAAAACGAGTGATGCCAGGTTGGTCGATATTGAGGTTAAAAGGCACGCTGTTCACAGGTTCGGTTAGGCTAAGTTCACCCGTTACCGCTGCTTGCACCTCAAAGAGGGGTTTGAAGGAGAAGTACCCCTCGAAACCCTCAAAGGGCAGATTGGCAAACGGAAGCACCCCACTTTCATCAACGGCGGGTTTGGCACGTGCCAAAGTCCGTGAATCCTCACGACGAACGGCGGTAAACACGCGACCCTGCAGTTCGTGGACTTCTAAGGAAGCCCGGCCGGAGGCCAAGCTGGGGAACATCTGCGAGGCGGTCAGTGAAACCGATCCGTAAGGTGCAACTTCAACTTGAGTTGAAGGAAGACCGTGGCCCAACAGGGCATCACGGCCGTGAACCGCGACGGTACTGGTGAAAGCCTCGGTATTGCGAACGACCAAGACTTCGTGCAGCGGCAACATCAGACCAGGCACCCGCGTAGGAAAACGTTGGGGCGCACTTGCATCGGAAAGGTCGTTAAAGTGGGCGACGGAGGGCGCCGCATCTGCCGGACGGAAGACTTGGGTATCACTTTTTTCGGGGCGGTCGGGGTCACCAAAGGTGGTCCGGCTCCAGGCCACAACCGGGCCGTCGCTGTTGAGTTGCATGGTCCCGTGCACCGGAACGGGCATGTTGTCCATAGTCGGCATACTCACTGAAGCAAGGGGAGGTAAGGTCAGTGAAAAGGCCGCGCTATTTTGAGGAAAAACGCCGTGAAGCGGCGTCCCCCAACCCGTTTTTGCCTCAACAGTGATGAGGACGGACTCTGAGAAACTGGGGTTGAAGGCACGAATTTCTGTTTGGTAACCTTGGCCGTCGCTGAAACCGAGGTCGAAGTATTCAAAATCGCCCGGCCGTGGATCACCGGCGACAAGTAAGCAAGAACACAACACCCATAAAGGGATGATGATTTTCATAGAACATTCCTCGTGATTAGGAGAAACAAAGGAGGGAATCAAAATCCGACCTCAACTTAAAAGGAGGTCGGATCGAAACGGCATCAAAATAAAATAAATCAAAGCCAATCGGCGTGTGGAAACCTGCAAAAAGCCCTCACCAGCCACCGAAGCAGCTCGATTTTGGGACAAAATACATTTCCCTCACCCACAAAACAGCCTCATTATCCACTGCGTGATCATTTTCCACAATCCTTGTTTTTTCGTACAAGCAGGCGCTACATGCAAGCCTATCACCGGAAAATGACCGTGAATATTTTGCTCAGTCGGAAGGCCAAGCTTTATCTTACACCTTATTTAAAAAAATTGGCACTTCCTAAAAACAAGCCTGTTATGGGAGGTTGGGTTATTCTCGAAACGTCTCCTTTTTCCTTCAGATCGTGCCGAATGGCGGTTTAACCTAAGAAGCGCGATAAGAGCGAGGGATTTTGGCTAAAGATCTGGAGCGAAATGGTTTGGGGAAAGCAGAAGCGCACCCATTGGGTGCGGTGAGCATTTTCACAGACCGTTGCAGCCCAGAGGTTTAGCCAAAATCGCCGCGAGTTATCGCGCTTCTTAGGTTTAAACCAGTTCCCCTTTAGGCATCGTTGACCCGGAGCAGCCATTTGCGCGGCCCGGGCGTGAACAGGAATTTAAGCAGGCGAGCCTAAGCGCCCGTGGGATGGGTGTCCATCCGAATAGGCCGCTAGCCGGCTCCATCGGTGCCAGGTCGGCATGCTGCCGCGCATCCTTGACTAAGATGGAGCCGACGCGCTGAGGAACCATACGGCCGAGGGGATGACAGATGGTGCAGGAAAGGTTTGGCCGCGGCAAGAAAACCGGCAAACCCATCCAGCGACCCATTCCATCCCGCGGCATTCACGATGGGTCCACACCGATGCGAACAGGTACAGAACCGCTTTTGCTGGGAGGTTCTGTACCCCGCGACACGCTTCGGTTAAGCCGTTCTACAGCTTACCTTCCCTGAGTTTGTTAAGCTCAACCAACTTTTCGTCACGAAGATTATTGTGCTCCGTGCGAAAGTTTCCAATACCACCAATCTTTTTAGCCAATTTATTGAAAGGAACCTTACTATAGGTCACCTTTGGTTTTTTGCTGTTTTTCTTGTTCTTGATTTTTGGAACATTCTTCTTGGCAACAAGCTTCTTGAGGACGGGGTCATTGAATGCATCGTCCCAGTCTTTCTGGGTTGGCTCTTTTCCAAGAAGGCGATCAAGAATCGCAATTCGGTTGCCCATATCTTTAACTTCTTGTTCTTTCTTCATGATATTTTCTTTCCACTTAGAATCCTCATTTTTGATGGTTTCTTTCGTTGGAAAAAGGGACTTCATGTTGTTTGGCATCTTCTCATTTTTCCCGAGTAACTCCTGCATGCCGACATTGGGATTCCCATCAAAGGAGGACACCGACGAGGCATTTGAGACCGTGCGGGGTTTGTGAATCGGTGCATCAATTTGGAAAGCCAAATTGTCCTTCATGTCCGAATAGAATTCCTTCTTTTCGAAGTTGGTCGGCTCTGCCGAGAAGGTTTCGTTTTTAATTGAATAAGAGATTCCAACGGCCTCTTTGTCGCGCAGATAGTATTTGTCTAAATCCCCAGTGCTGACGTCGGCAGATAAAGCGGAACCAAAACCATCATTCAGTGAAAATGCAGACTTAGACATACCGTAACTTTTATTCACCGTCCTCATTCCCACACCCGCGGAGGAAACATGTAGCTGGTCAATTTTGTTCTTATTTTTTTCATCAGCGATTCCGGCGTAAATCTGCTCGCTGTAATCAAGGCAAATGGCCACCGCCATATCGAAATCGTTTTTCGGACTGTGAAAGGCAAAAGAATCTGCATTAATGCCAACATGGCTCGCCTTATTAATAATTTGTTTCCTGTTGTCCTTAAACATCGTTTTTGCCGGGTAATACACCAACTGGTCTTCATATTTATCGCTATTTTTTTTCTTGTCTGATCGCAAAGCGCTATCAATATCAGAAGGCGCGGTTTTATTGATCAGCTTGTTTTGCCCATTTTTGCCACCTTCCATGACCAGAATACAGTTTTGCATCTGTTTGAAGCCTGAACGTGGGTTGATTTTTAGGTTACTCGGATCTTTGATCGTTTTACAAATATCGGCAATCACTTCCTTGGTGATGTTCACCTTGTTGTTATTTTTCGCGGCATTGGCAACCTTCTTGTTCAGCTGGTCACCTACCCCAATCAAAGCCTTGCGAACGTTACTTACCTTCTCGTATTTCTCCTCACTCGAAGAGGTCATCTCAGCATAGGCTTCCTTAACCTCATTAATATCCAGCTTCATGGTCTCTGCAATGGTTTGAAGATCGCTGGATTTAATATGCTTCATCGCCGGCGCCGGGTGCATCGCCAACATACTGCCAGGTGTAAATACCAGATTCTCAAACTTCTCATTTTTGGCAAGGTCTTTCAGGTAGGTAATTGCTTGTTCCATTTCCGGCGGGCTCATGGTTTTAGAAGCATCGTTCAGGAAAAACTCCGGCATGGTCACAACCGTGGTTGATGATTTCCGAGTATCGATGATTTTTTTGTCAACCATCTTTTCTATCGTATCAAACACCATTTTGGAGCGCTCTTTGAGCGTCGCCAATCCAGGCTTATTGTCGGGCGCGAGTTTGCTCAAATTTACCTTAAGCTGTACGGTTTGAACCCGTTTGGTTTCTTTTTTGGGGTTCTCAAACTTAGGGGCGTTAATCGGCGCTGCTTCAGCGATATGTTTCGCATTCATCTTTTTCGGTTTCACGTTGCTATTGGGGTTTGGACTCGACTCAAGCGCAAGCTTATTATCTTGTTTGGGTTGCTTGATCTCTTTTACTTCTTTTTTAGCAACCTGTATAACGTTACTTCCAACTTTATTCAATCCTGACATGACGTTCTCCTTAACCATTAAACCATTAAAAGCCGGGGTCGGCCGAATGCGCGGCGAAACCTGTTACTTAAGGCAAGCCACCGATGCACCCTTTGGCCCAAACCCCTTCCGGCAAACAACGCTGCCGGCAATAAAATAGGGACCGGGACTTACGCGAAATTCATGACGTACCGAAGCGTCTCGTGTGGGCTGACCTCGGTGACATGCCGCGTGGATGAGGCGGGAACAGCGTGACGATGCTGCTCAACCCCAAACGAAACCTCATCCGTCTCATGGTGGTCCTCATCATCCCGGTCATCGCTTTCAATCAGTTGGCTTTTGAGTTCCATGCATGACTCGATCATATTGGCGAGGATGTTGTAAAACGTCTGGTACTCGGTTCCCTCCACGGGATGGGTATAACAAAGCAACAACGCTTCCCCATCGGCATCAAGCGCAATCGAGGCACCGCCGGTATCCTGTTGAAACATATTCATGGTCAATGCATGTTGCAATACCATCTCGCGACTGTTGAGGCCGGAAAGCGTAAACAAAGGCAAACTAAGGTAAAACTGGGTGTCTTCCGGCTCACAAAAAATGTCGATACCTACATCACCGGCGGCCTTTAAGGAACAACGGCCTTCTTCATTAAGGGCAAGCCCGCATCCAATCGTCTGGCCAAGTTGGGCTAACCAATGATTCACTTGTTCTTGTCCGTGTGACATAACTATTTCCTCCAATTGTGGTTGGCATCAATCTCTTGGTCCCCCGCTAGCCCGCGCCATAAACGCGCGTGTCAATCCCTCAGATAAAAATCTGATATAAAAAGGGTTAGTCTTTCCTAAAGCGGCAGGAGCAGCGTATTGCTCTGTTGTTCTCTGCTACGTCGGCATCGGCAAATACCCTTCCCTGAAAATTATTTTTTCGTCATTTTCGGGTAGTTTTGCCGCACGAAAAGAGCCAAATCTTCAAGGCTCACAGGCTTTACGACTCACGCCGAGGCTTCTTTTTTTCGTTGTGCTCATTGGAAAAGGGTAGATTTCGTGGATCTGATCGGCAAAGCGGCCACCAAGCAAGGGTCAACCAGCACCCAAAGTGCGCACAGCAGGATATCCCGCCGCCCCTTAGGTTTTAACCAACCTCGCTTTCCAGTTGACGCGCCTCGGTTTGCAGACGCCACAAATGCGCGTAAACACCGTCGCGCGCCAGCAAGGCATCATGGCTGCCCGATTCGACGAAACGCCCCTCCTCCAGGACATTGATCTGGTCGGCATGAATCACGCTCGAGAGTCGGTGCGCGATGATGATGGTGGTGCGGTTGGCGGCAATTCGGTTCACCGAGCGCTGGATCGCCGCCTCGGTCTTGTTGTCCACCGCCGAGGTTGCCTCATCCAAAATGAAAATAGGTGGGTTCTTGAGAATGGTGCGCGCGATGGAGATCCGTTGTCGTTGGCCACCCGACAAACGCTGCCCCCGTTCACCGATAACCGTGTCGTAACCCAAGGGTTCTTCCGCGACGAAACTCGCCATCTCGGCAGCCTCACATGCGGCCAGCACTTCCTCGCGCGTGGCGTCGGGGCGGCCGTACAAAACATTCTCATATATGGTGGCATTAAATAAGTACGTATCCTGGCTGACCAAACCCACCGCCTCGCGCAGGTTTTTGAGGTGAAGCTCGCGCAAATCGACGCCGTCGAGGGTAATGCGCCCACCGTCTACATCGTAAAAACGCTGGAGCAGTTTGATCAGCGTGCTTTTGCCCGAACCCGTGGTACCCACCACCGCGTAGGTTTGGTTGGCGGGAATGGTGAGGCTGATGTCACGCAGCACCGGTGTGTCGTCGTACCCAAAGGTAACGTTCTCAAAAACCAGTTCGCCCCCGATACCACGTGCTTCCAAGGCACGATGACCGTCGTGAATTTTGGCCTGCAACGCCAGCAGCGCATGTAAGCGCTTGGCGGCGTATTTGGCGTCTTGATATTGGTAGTTGGCTTGTTCTAAACCCGTCGCCGAGGTTAACACCACGGGAATCATGCTGGTTTGAATCAGAAACCCGACCATCGACATGCTGCCGCTCATCAGGGCGAAGCAACTGTAAACCAAGGGCATGCAAATCCCCATGGTGAGCGTGTAGGTGCTGAGTGCGTTAAACCGTGAATTCTCGTGGGCGGCAACGCTTTCGCTTTCCCTAAGTTGTTGCGCCAACGCCTGCAGGGAAGCAATTTCCCGTGCCTCGGCCGCGAAGGATTTCACGGTGGCCATGCCACCCATATTGGCGCTGAGCACCCGGTTCAGGTCCTCGATTTCGGCCGCGACTTTTTCAAAGTTCTCGCCCGCCTCAGCCTGGTGCTTTTTGCTCAACTGCACGAGCAAGGGCAACGGAATCAAGGCCAGCAACAAGGCAATTGGCGAAACCACCATCATGATGGTTCCCCCCGCGATAATGTTCAGTGCTTTGTCCCACATGGTCGGGGGCGTGTATTGCAAAAACCCGCGGATTTTGGCGATGTCGCCGTGAAAGAAGTTCATTAATTGGTCGGAACTGTGTTCGGAAAGCGTACCCATGTCGAGTGAATGCAGGTGGCGAAAGGTTTTGAGCCGCAAGGCCTGCTCCACCATCACGGCATAATCGTTCCAACTGGAACTTTTTCGGTCCTCGAGAACCGACTCCAGGGTTTTCCCCAGCAGGAAGGTACCGCCGAAAACCGCCATTTGCGCGTATTTGGAAGTCAAGCCGAGGGCGGCAAGCGGTGGAAACCCACCAGAGAGGGCCACCGACATCATCAAACCGATGGCCAGCGGATTAAAGACCCGCAACGCGGTGTGCCCGGTGCTGTTGGCGAGGGGTTTGTAAAAGGTGGTCTCGGCCTCGCGCTCGGCGGCCGCGATCAATTCGACGAGATCGGCATCAAAGGTTCGGCCCAGAAGTTGGTGAATCCGGGTGGTTGGACCCACCGTTCCATCCCCCGGCGCGGACGTGTCCCTATCCAAAAGGGTTTTGACGATGTTTTTACCCAGACCCGCAAAGGTATCGGCAATCACGGTGCCGGCTTGCGTAAGGGTCAGTTGTGTCTGATCGTAATAAACCAGGACCCGACCCGTAACCGAGGCCACACGCACCCGAAGAAAACCGGGCAGCCCGACCAAGGCATCCTGTAATGCTTCGGCCAATAGGGGTTTGCGGAACAACGCGGGCATGTCCCAGCGCGCCCGGCCAGGTAACGCGGAGCGCAGGATAAGCCCGTTGGAATGGGAGCGGAAAGCAGCCATAGATTCGCCAACCTTTGCGACCGCACGAGGGCATCCAACAAACCGAAAAGTGGACACCGCGAAAAAGCGCGGCGATGAACGCTCAGGAGTCGGCGGGCGCGAACATTCGAAGGACGAGGAAACGACAAGAATGGAAAAAGGAAAACAAATCCACATTAATCGAATTCACGAAAAACAGCAAGGGTTGCCTGGCAGTTTCACAGAATTCATGCAAGAGGACCAATCAACACTATTTCCAGCAGTTTAACCTATGAGGTGCGATAACTCGCGGCGCTTTGCTTCGATCCAGGTCCACCAAGCAAAGATAAACCCAAAAGAATCTTCGCTGCCCTCGCTCCAGGTTCAACCCCTCGCAACCCTTCTTGGTCAACCGTGCGGGCGAACCATCTCGGCTATCCGGTTCAGCGATGTTCCGGTCGCCCTCCCGCGGCAACCGCTTTTTCCAAACGCACCACCAAATGGTCCAATTGCTGCTTCAGCGCGACCAGATCCTCCCCCGGCACATCCACCGTGTCAAGAAGCCGACCGGGAATACAGGCACATTGCGAACGCAGCGCCCAGCCCGCCTCGGTGAGATGAATCATCACCACCCGCTCATCGTGCTGGGCGCGTTTGCGTTCAACCAGACCCATTTGCGCCATGCGTTTGAGCAGCGGCGTGGTGGTATTGGTTTGCAGCAAAGCGCGTTCATTGATGCGTCGCACGCTACAGGGCCCTTCCTCCCACAGAATCATCAGCACGATGTACTGTGGGTAGGTCAGACCCAGGGGTTCGAGGTAGGGCTTGTAAAGGCGTTGGGTGAGCCGCGCGGCCGCGTAGAGGGGAAAACAAAGCTGGCGGTCGAGTCTCAACAGCTCGGGCGACTCAGGCCGACTCACGCCGCTTGCTCCAGCGCTTTTTTAATGTCCCGAACCAAATCCTTGGGCGCGGTGGTCGGGGCAAAACGTTTGATGGGTTTGCCGTCGGCCCCCACCAAAAACTTGGTGAAGTTCCACTTGATGCCGTTGCCCAACATCCCGGGCAGTTCTTTTTTCAGATATTTGTAAACGGGATGGGTCCCGTTCCCGTTGACTTCAATCTTCTCGAACATCTGGAAGGTCACACCGTAGTTAATGCGGCAGGTTTGTTCGATTTCGGCCACGCCGCCGGGTTCTTGACCGCCAAATTGGTTACAGGGAAAACCCAAAATCACCAAACCCTGGTCCTTAAAGTCCTGGTAGAGCTTCTCCAGGCCTTCGTATTGCGGGGTCAGACCACACTTACTGGCCACGTTAACAACCAAAACCACCTTACCTTTATATTGATCGAAAGAAAGGGCTTCGCCGCGCAGGCTGTTGGCCGAAAGATGGTAGAAATCACTCATGAAAAGGCTCCTCGTCGTTTTGATCGGCGTACGCCGTTTAATCTTGCGCGATTATATCGTGCACGATCTTTTTACCATGGTTTCATCGTCGCGCCAACCCTGTCGAGGCTTTTGCCCGCAAAACAGCCGTAACCTACCAGACCTGAAGCGTGCGGTTCGACACCACCTGGACAAGCCCCCGAAAAAGTACCCTAAGAAAAAGAAGGGTTTAGGGACAATCCTCCTCAGGACGATAAATTCCCCCTAGAATTTAAAAAAAAATGAGGTATAGTGTGCCTGTGTCCATTCTCGAAAGTGGACTCGAGAAGTGACATACCTGGAAAAGGCGAGGTTGAAGGGGAAATCAACGTCGCCTTTTTACTTTCTATACGGACGCTTTCGTCCCAGCACAATTCCCATCCATACGCGACGCCTGTATCGCGGCGACAGCCTTTCGGCGACCGTCCCGCGGCGATAACGGCCCGGCGAGAGTTCCGCGTGACATCTCGGGGTTTCGTCAAAGTGGAAGCGCCGTGCCTTCGCCAACGGTTGAACGGACAGGCCGCGGCATGACGCTTATCCTCGAAGCGACACGAAGAATTCAAAACTCTCACCTATTTCAACCATCATCAAAGCAACAAACCTTCGCTCACAGAAACGATCACAAATTTTTCAAAAAAATAGTAAATTTAAACATATCAAAAGAATTATAACTTTTTTTGATATTAACAAACCCTTTTCTCCGGGGTAAATGTGATGTAATTTTTTGAGAAGTTATTCATTTTTCGATCAGTCAAGCGCTAAATCATTAGCAAGCTAAGTCTTGTGATTTTTCGTAAAAAACTGTTTTCATTTTCGGCTTATTGAGGTAAATTTGCCTCATCCGAAAGAAGTCCCTGACGGGTTCGTTCCGTTCCCACAAAGTTAAGGTGACTTCGTTTTCTCTCGCCCTTTTTCTTGCGAACAGTTTTGACCTGTCCTTTATGCGATGTGCCACCATCCGCGAGAGCCTGAATATATTTTTGTTTTGAGGGTTGGGTCTAGCGCGTCCATTCTCTGAATGCACCGCTGCCGACAAGGGTCTCAAAATAGTGCCTTTATTCTCACGACGACGATGGAAGCCACGCATCTGTGAGCCATAGGAATCATCACTGACCGGTTCTTGTAACCGCCGCTTCCCACATCACCTCCCCCCCCCTGCTCGACACCCGCATTTTAGGCGGGCTTTTGCAGTTCCGGGCGGCCGGCGAAGCGCCGATTTCATGACTGTCAGCTAGCGTGTATCACGTTCAACCATGTGGTTGTGAAGCAGCAAGCAAACCATGGATAACCTTGGCAGAGGTTATCACTTTAAATGGTGCTTGCCGCCTCTTGATGGATTGGGATCCAACATCGAGATCATACATCATGTTTTGGGTGTTTTCCATTGATTGTTGGCTTTTTGGGATAACTGTTGTGCCGCTCACTTTGTGCGCCGTTTTCACCCCCTAAAAACGGGTCTCCGGCCTGTGCCGGATGTCCGCTTCTTCCGTCATAGCCATACTATGGGCTGTCTCCCTACGCCTCCCCCTTCACGGTTGCGCCTTCCTTAAAGTCGCATCCCTGGAACCGGTCACTCTCCCGACCGGGCAGGCCCGGCGTGGGGAAACAGAACCGGCCAGAGGCAACCTTGGTTTGCGTTTGACGGCAAGGACGGCGGCGCGCGGACAACACGCCGCGAACTTCTTTCGGTTGGACCATTACCACGTTTAAGGAGAACCCATGTTCGCACGATTTTCCCTTTGGCACGCCTTGCTTGTGTGCCTTCTCGCCGTAGCTTCACTGAACGCCGCCGAACCCAATGTTCTTAACGCCAAAGAGCAGGTCAGCTACACCAAAGGTCTGCAAACCTTGAAAACCGACGCCGCCGACGGCCGCCTCATCGAACTCAACCTCGGCGAGCAGTGGCAGTACAACACCCTGGTCAGCCACCTCAAGCTGCGCGGGAAAACCCCGGCCAACGCCCCCCAATTGTTCCGTTTCTTGAAAGCGGAGCGCGTCCGCGCCCTCAAAGCCGGCGAAATTTTCGGTTATAAAACGGCCTATGTCACCAAGTCCGAGGAAGATGCGCCCCAACCCATGCACCTCGTCGAAGCGGCCTTCACCCACGACAACGAAACCGCCTTTAACGCCTCAGCCTCCTACCCAACCGGCACCACCTACACCTACCTGGACGTGGCCTACACCTCTTCCGACCCCAACGAAACCGACGTGCCCGCCATGGTTGAAGAGTTTGGCGGCGGTACCGATGTGGTCGCCGCGGGTACCTTCCAGCCCACCGCCGAAAGCGCCGCCAAAGCGGACACGGTGCGTTCCATCAACTCATGGTCTATCTCAGCCCGTGACCTCAACGGCAACGGTTCCATCGAAGAAAACGAATACCTGAACGTCACCTTCCTGAGCCGACCCTTGTTGAACTTCGGCGGCTTATTCGGCTTAAACGTTGACGAACCGGTCGACCACACCAACGACGGTCAAATCAGCATTTGCATGAACCGCACTTGGACCAACGATTGCGACGTCAATCTGACCGGCAGCCCCAACGCGCTAAAAGTTCCTTTAAAAGGTTCCTACCGCACCCCGCCCGGCTACCTGATCGACCCAACCGGTGTCGACGCCAAATCAAAAACCGCCGACCCCCAGGATTTCGTCAAATTGCAGTTGACCCAACACGGCGGCGCCTGCGAGCCCCAGTACAACTTCTCAATGACCGACTTCTGGAACAAGGTAAGCATCAGCGCCGACCGCCGCACCATCTCCTGGGATTACACCGGCGCCAACGCCGTCGACTTCGCCCGTGGCTGCCGTCAGGTTCAGGATCGCGTTGAGTTCCACGTAAACCTGCGTGTTCCCGTAACCCGTTTCGGTTCGCCCGAATATCTGCCCATTTTTATGACCACCCGCAACCTGAAGTTCATCACCTGGAACTTCGCCCAACTCGCCCCCATGAAAATCACCAACAGCTGCTTGGCCGCCGGTACCCTGATCCAACTGAATGACGGTTCCGAGGTTGCGGTTGAAGATATCACCGCCGGTGACTTGGTGTTCAACGAGTACCGCAAAAAACAAGCCGCGCCGGTTGTCGATACCGCGGTTGGTTTTGAGGACAAACCCATGGTTCGCATCGAAAGCGAAAGCGGCCGTGCCTTGATGATGACGGACCTGCACCCCGTGGTAACGGTTAAAAACGGCGTCACCCTGGCCCGTGACCTGCAAGTCGGCGATGCGGTACCCACCATCGACGGTGTCGAAAAGTTGACCAGCGTGACCCGCGTGGCCTACGACGGCAACGTCTACAACCTCAAACTGGCCCAGCGTCCCGGCAAAAACCTGGCTTCTGACAACACGGTTTACGCCAACGGCTTTATGGTCGGTGACGGCACCATGCAAGCGCATTACGAGAAGCTGGATCGCCAACGTTCCGGCAACATCCTTGAGCGCATTCCCGCCGCCTGGCACGACGACTACCGCAACAGCCAACGCTAGCCGTCCGTTTTTTGACCATCCCCCCGACGAGGTCCTCCTCGTCTCAGCGGGGTCTTCCCCCGCCCCAACGAGGTCCTCCTCGTCTCAGCGGGGTCTTCCCCCGCCCCAACGAGGTTCTCCTCGTCGGAGCGGGGTCCCTTCCGCCCCGGTGTCTGCCACCGGGGCGTTTTTTGTTAACGCCTGGTGTCTGGTGAGATTGTCGGGGAACCGTTATAATGCGAAAAACACCACGGATTCACTGATGTTGAACCGCAAGTGGGGAGCATGAGCAACCACGAGCCGTCCAAACCCGACAGCGGCAGCGACCTTTTCGCTAAGGAACGCGCCACGCTGGAACAAGCACAAACCGCCCTCAAGGGCGAACTCAGCGCCACCGAGCTACAGGACCAACTGCAAACCCTCACCAAAAGCTACCGCAAACTCCTGCGCCAGACCGAACGGTTGACCCGCATCAGCGACCGCCGTCAAAACAAATACTACTCGGTATCCAACGAGCTCGACCACCACTTGGCCCGCCATGTCGGCGAGGCCATCAAAGATGAAATTCTGCGCGCGCCGACCGAGGTCGAAACCATCCACAAACGGCAACTCGTGATTGCCTTTATTGATGTTCGCGGCTTCAGCACCTTCTCCGAGGGCCTTTCCCCTGACGCGGTCATCACCTTTTTGAAGCATTATTACGATTACAGCCTGCGCATCGTGCATCGCCACGGCGGCCTCGTCAAATGTTTTATGGGCGACGGTGTGATGTTGGTGTTCGGTTTTCGCCGGCCCGAAACCGCCGCCGATCGCGCCTTGCGCTGCGGTGCTGAAATCCTCGAAGAGCTGCCCGCCTTTCGTGAAACCGTGGGACTACCCGTCCGCGTCGGCATCGGTCTGCACCACGGTGAAACCGCGGTCGGCACCATCGGCACCGACCGACGCGCCGAACTGGCGATCATCGGTAACACGGTGAACATGGCGGCCCGCATCGAAAGCGAGACCAAAAGCCAGGGCGTTCCGCTGCTGTTTAGCAACGCCTTCCGCGATCAGCTAAAGGAAAACTGGCCACTCCATACCGTTGGCGAGGTGATGTTGCGCGGCCTGCGCAGCCCCACCACCCTGTTTACCCTTGGGCATCTGATGGGTTCGGCGTCCGGAGCAGCTGCAGGTGCGTCTTAACCCGCAACAGCAGCGCTTCCTTGGTCACCGGCTTGGTCAGGAAATCGTTGCCACCCGCGTGGTATCCTTCCACCGCATCCTCGACCTGCGTGCGCGCGGTCAGGAATATCACCGGCACCCGTTCCTCGGGAAATTCGGCACGGATGCGGCGGCACACCTCAAAACCCGACATTTGCGGCATCATCACATCCAATAAAATTAGGTCGTAACCGGGATGGTGTCGCAACAGACGCAGAGCTTGCGGGCCGCTACCGGCCTCCTCGACGTCAAAATCGTGGCCGCTCATCTGGTTGACCAAAACCTGGCGGTTCACCGCCTCGTCGTCAACAATCAAGATGCGGTAAACGTCGGCGGCGTTCGGTTCGCCGTCGGAAATCACGGCCGGCTGACTGGCCACCGAATCCGCGGGTTTCACACCGTCGTAATCCCAGGCCGGCTCCTCCAGGGACAGGTGCTCGGCAACGTCACCGCCCTCGGCCAGCGGCAAATCAAAGCGAAAGGTACTGCCCGCGCCCAGCTCCGATGCCACCATAATTTGCCCACCGTGCATCTCAACCAGCTTGCGGGTAATCGACAGACCTAAACCCGCACCGCCACGCAGGCGTTTGGCAGTGCCGTCGATTTGCTCAAACGACTGAAAAATGGTGCGTTGAAGTTGGGGGGGAATGCCAATCCCCGTATCCGTTACCGAAACCATCAAGGAAGCGCCCGCCAGACGTGCATCGAGGCGGATATCCCCGGTTTCGGTGTACTTCACCGCGTTACCCAAGAGGTTCACCAAAATCTGTTGCAGCCGGTTTCGGTCGGCCAACACCGGCGGCAAATCGTCGGGAATCGATACAATCAAATCCAGTGATTTCTCCTGCGCCAAAGGTTCGGCCAAGGCGCACACCCGTTCCGCGATAAGCTGGAACGAGGTCGGTTCGCGGTAGAGCTTGAGCGAACGGTTTTTGAGTTGAGAAAAATCGAGGATGTCGTTAACCAAGGCGGTTAGCCGTTTGCCCGAGGCAACCACCATCCCCAAATCGTGTTTTTGTTTGTCGTTGAGCGCACCACCCGAACCGTCCAGCAAGGACTGGGTTAAACCCACAATGCCGTTCAGGGGCGTGCGCAGCTCGTGGGAGGTATTGGCCAAAAATTCGTCTTTCATTTTGCCCAGGTGCCGCAGCCGCTCGGCAACTTGGCGTTCTTTCTCGGTGAGCCGCCGTTCCTTCGACAACTTTTTGGTCTGGCTGCGTTGGTAACCCCAAACCGCGGTTACGGCGAGCAAGAAATAAAAAGCGTAAGCCGTTTTACCCGCCCAAGGTGGTGGGTCAACCCGCAAGGTCAGGCGCAGCTCTCCCTCGGCGGAAGGCGCACCTTCCGGCCCACCTTGAACCTTGAGTTCGTAGGTGCCGGCTTTTAGGTTGGTAAAGTTCAGGCTGCGTTCCGGGCCCAAATCGACCCATTCATTCACCAAACCGTCAACGCGATATCGGTAGCGATGTTTGTCCGGGCTGTTGTAGTCCAAGGCGGCAAACTCCAGCGCCAACAAGGAATCACGATGGGACAAACGCACCTCTTGTAACGCGCTGAGGGCACGGCCCGGCTTAAAGCGGGGATCCGCGGTACGCAGTTCGGTCAACACGATCGGCGGTTGGTACGGTTTGTTGGCGAGGTAGGCGGGTTCGAACCAGACCAACCCGTCGGAACCCCCGAAGTAAAGCCGCCCCGAACCGCCCGCCCAGGCGGACCAAGGATAAAACTCGTCTTCTATTAATCCGTCCTCTACCGTGTACACCTTAAGTACCTGCATTGAGACAGGATCGAAGTGATGCAGGCCCCTTTGGGTGGCCAACCACAACCGGCCTTGGGCGTCCGCAACCATCCCCGTCACGCTGAGATTGGTCAGCCCCTCGCGTTTGCCGAAAACACGAAAATGCCAACGGCCGTCGACCTGCTCCATCATATTCAGGCCGCCGCCGAAGGTCGCCAGCCAGAAACGGTCCGGTCGCTTGGGATCTTCCAACATACCAATCACCGAATTGTGGCTGGGTCCCTTGCCGCGATGGGTCGCATCGCGGGGATAACCCTGGAACCGGTCTTGTTCAGGATCGTAAAGGTTGAGACCGCCGCTAATGGTGCCCGCCCAAATGCGCTGCTTGCGGTCGTGGTACAGCATAATCACCCGGTTATCACCAAGACCGGTGGGGTCGTCGCGCCTGTGATGGTAGTGGCGAAAGCTTTGTTTGGCCTCGTTGAACACACTAATACCGCCGCCAAAGGTTCCGATCCACAAGGTGCCCGGCGCGGTTTCGCACATCACGCGGACCTTGTCGTAACCCAAACTGTCCGGGCGCGCGGGATCGTGCTGATAACGCAAAAAGTCGTTGGTGTCGGGTTGGTACAAACACAAACCCTGATCCTGGGTGCCGATCCAAATCCGACCCGAACTGTCCTCGGCAAGGGAGAAAATTTCGTTTTGCGGCAAGCTGTCGGCATCGTTGGGATCATGGCGAAAATGATCCCAGCGTTCGGCTTTGAAGTCATAACGGTACAAACCGCCGCCGACCGTACCCACCCACACGCGCTGCTCCCGACCTTCTTCGAGAATCGGGACCACGCGCGGACCGCTGCCAACGGGCCCCTCACCGGCGTCGGGGTTCATGGCGTGAAATTGGCGCCGCTTGGGATTCCAAGAACTGAGTCCATGACCCATCAGACCCAACCACATTAACCCGGACCGATCTTGAAAAATCGCCTCAACTCGGTTGGCCCCCAAGCTTTGGGGAACCCCGGCCTGTTTTTGGTTGTTGACCAACCGCCCGGTGCGTTCTTCCCATATAAACAGGCCGTTGCGTTCGGTACCGATCCACAGCAAACCACTTTGGTCGACCCAAAGCGAAGCCACCGCCTGTTCGCTCAGGGTCAAGCCGTCGGCTGCCTCGGCCTGGACGGGTTGCAGACGGTTCGAGTTGGGTGGCAGGCGAAACAGACCGCCGTTGGTCCCAATCCAAATCATTTGTCGCGAGATGTGCAGCGAAAGCACCTCGCGCACCCGCAACGCGGCGCCACCGTCCAAAACCGACGCCGCCTCCCAAGCGTCGCCACTGCTGGGTTTGTAGATGGTTAATCCCTTAAAGGTGCCCAACAGTATGAGTTGATTGGGTGCTTCTACCATCGACGTCACGTTGGTCACGTCCAACTCGGCTAAATGAACAAAGGCCTTCTGGACCGGATCGAAGCGAAACAAACCGCGGTCGGCACCCATCCAAATGCGGCCCGCTTGATCTTGCAACAGCGAAAACACCGCGGTGACCGCGCTGTCGTCGACACCCGCG
Source organism: Acanthopleuribacter pedis (assembly GCF_017377855.1). GTDB lineage: Bacteria > Acidobacteriota > Holophagae > Acanthopleuribacterales > Acanthopleuribacteraceae > Acanthopleuribacter > Acanthopleuribacter pedis. Next base: position 182,967 of record NZ_JAFREP010000002.1, on the reverse strand, counting down.
ACCGGTATCTGAACAAAGCGGCGTGTTCGTTCGTCAAACCGACACACGCCGCCGGTTTGGGTGCCGACCCACAGGCGACCGTCGCGATCTTCCATCAGGCTGGATACCCAGTTGTCGGGTAACCCGTGGGGATCGGTTGGATCGTGGAGGTAACTGGTAAAACGGTAACCGTCGTAGCGGTTTAAGCCACCCTGGGTGCCGATCCACAGAAAACCGACGCGGTCCTGCAGCATGCAGGTCACAATACTCTGCGACAAACCATCCGCGGTGGTGAGGTGTTTAAATCGAAGACGGTCCAGGGGTTCGGCTGCAAGGGGGCAACACCCCAATAGGAGGAGTACCAAACCCCGGCAAAATCTGTTCACCCGAACCGCCTTCAACGTGGATCCCCGTTACTCGGCGGATTTGCCGCCGATTGCGTATAAATGGCGCTCACCACGGATGTAGAGTAAGCCACCCGCGACCGCCGGTGACGCCAGTTGGTTATCCTCAATTTTGTTGCGGGCCAACAACTTGAACTCGGGCCCGGTTTGCACCACAAAGGTGTCGCCGAACTCACTGAACACCAGCAAACGGCCGTCGACCACCAGGGACGAGGCCGTCACCGCCACCCCGCGCGCGAGCCGTTGGCGGTAATGCTTCTTGCCGTCCTTCAAGTCGTAACAGGTCAATACACCCTGGTTGTCGACCACGTACAACAAGCCGTCATAGGCGACCGGCGTCGGCAGGTAGGGGCCGCCCCGTTTGGTATTCCAAACCATATGCGGCCCTTTCTCCTCGTCTTCGCCGGGAACCTTAATCGCACCGCGCGCGCCGGGTTTCAGCACGTAAATCGGTTGGATCGGACGGTAGCCGTTGGTGACGATTACCTTGCCGCCGTGTTCAAAAGGCGTCGGGACGGCAATTTCGGAACTGCCTTCCAACCACCACAACAGTTTGCCGTTTTTCGGATCGTAGGCCCGCACCGCGTTAATGCCGTTGGTGACCAACTCGTCACCGGAATTCGCTTTGACCAGGGTTGGCGAACTCCAGGACGGGATTTCATGGCGACCCGTGCGCCACAATTCTTTGCCGTCTTTGAGCGCGTAGGCCGCGATGAAGGAATCGCGGGCGCGGTCGACCTGCAGAAATACACGGTCGCCGTCGATGACCGGCGAGGAACCGTGGCCCCACTCTACTTTTTCATCGTAGAACCAAGACCCCTCCATCAGACCCAGGTCTTTGCGCCATTTGAACTTGCCCTTCATGTCAAAACAGAACAAGCCCTCGGATCCCAGCAACACAACCAGATGTTTGCCATCGGTGACGGGGGTCGCGTTGGCGTGGGAGGATTTGGGGTGGCGGTCGTTTTTCGCTTTCGCCGTGGCGATGACTTGGCGCCACTTCTGTTTGCCCGTCGCGGTATCGAAGGCCGTCAAGGAATAGGCTTGTTCGCCCAAATCACCAATGGGTTCGATATCGCCGTACAAACCAATCCGCAAGGTGGGCTTTTCCTCGCCGTTTTCGGCCGAAACGATAAACACCCTGTCTTCCCAGATGATCGGCGCCGCGTGGGCCAGGCCGGGGATCGGGATTTTCCAACGCACATGCTGTTCTTCACTCCACACCAAAGGCAGGTTCTGTTTCTCGGCAACACCGCGCGCACCGGGCCCGCGGAAAGAAGGCCAAAACCCTTTGCCGTCACCGCCTTTACCGGCCGTCGCCGGTTGCGCCGCATCCGCGGAAACCGCGGCGACCGGATCGGCATCGGCGCCGGCGGCAGCATCGGCTTTCGGTTTTCCTTTGGCGGTGCGGGTCAATTGAAAGGAGAAGGTCGGGTACACCACGTTAATTTTTTGCATGACCCCGTCAACCGGCTCTTCAAAGGTTGCCGTGGCACCCATCCGTCCTACGATTTCGTAGGCGACATCGGAAACGCGCAGCAAGGGCGTGGGGTCGTTGCCCTCACTTTCCGCTTTAAAAAGCCCGTCCTGAAAAAGAAAACGAACTTTGAAACCGCGCTCGGTGGCGTAGGTGCCCACGAACCCTTTGGGTTCTTCAATCTTCGGGATGGGCCGCTTTTTAAGGGCGTCGGTATTGGCCAACAATGCGATGATCGCATCGTTGCCGGCAAGGAGCGCATGGTCCAACGCCCGCACGCGCGCTTCCTCGCTGAAGGACCCTTTTTCCAGCAGGATCTTGACCCCGTCTTCGTTGCCCTGGCCCGCGAAACCGCGCAACATCACGGCCGTGTCGCCCACGGGGATGTTGCGGTCAAAGATCAGGCCCAGTGTTTTGGTTTTCTTTTTTTCGAAAAGCGGAAGGATTTCACTGACAGTCGGGACCACTTTCTGGTCGAGCAGGTACTCCAGCACAACGGTTTCGTCGCGATCATCATAAAGCAAGGCACCGATCACGCTAATCCCGTAGACGCGTTCGGAAACATCCAATTTGGCACCCTTTTCGTGCAGGTAGCGCACCACAGCCACATGCCCGCGGCGCGCGGCAAGGTACAGCGGGGTCATGCCGAACCGGTTTTTGGCTTCAATCGCCACACCCGCTTCGATCAAGCGTTTCACCTCGGCCAAGGCGCCGTCGTCGGCGGCCTCCAGGAGTTGCGTCTCACGGGCCACATCGCCGCGTTGCTCCGGCGCGGTGGCACTCGGGTCTTGAACCAAAAACAAAAGCCAACACATCAACAACAAAAGTCACCATCCTTGCCGATGTTTTGCCACATGGGCGGCGGCACCGCGCGAATCTAGGGCGATTTCGGCATGTGAATATCGATAAAAGAGAACGGTTTAAGCATACTTGAGCGGCGACCTATTTGGCAACGGCGCGACCCCCTCAAAAGGGAGAACGCTTCCTTTCTTACCGACAGCTTAGCGTACGATTTCGGCAAACACTTTTCGTCCCAGCGCGGCGGCACCCTTGTTCCCAGCCGGCGCGAATGTAACAATTGGACCAGATTCAACCCGAAGTGGAGTTATTCATGACATTGTCACGGCGTTTTTATGCCATTGCTATTCTATGTGCCGTCCTGCTCTTTTCCGCCTGTAATACCCAAACCAACTCACCCGGCGACGAACCCGCCGCCCCACCACCCACCAAAAAATTACCCAAGGTCACCATTGGCTATCAATCGATGATCAACCCCTGGAAGGTGGGCATCCAATCCGGCAGCATCGCCAAGGCCACCGGCCACGAGATCGAATGGCGCAAGTTTAATTCCGGCGCCGAGGTAATTACCGCGATGGCCTCGGGCGATGTGCACATCGCCGTCGCCGGCTCCAGCCCCATCGCCACCGCGATGAGCCGCGAGGTCGATGTCTCGCTCTTCTGGATTCTCGAGGCGATTCGCGACAACGAAGCCTTGGTCGCCCGCAACGGTTCCGGCATCCAATCCATGGCCGACCTCAAGGGCAAAACCATCGGCGTGCCTTTTGCCTCCACCACCCACTACCATTTACTGGTCGCCCTGGAACAAAATCAAATCGACACCAAAGACGTCAAAATCCTCAACCTCCAGCCCGACGCCATTCTGGCCGCCTGGACCCAGGAAAGCATCGACGCCGCCTTCGTGTGGAGTCCGATCCTCAACCGAATCACCCCGACCGGCACCGTCTTGCTCACCTCCGGCGCCATCGCCGACACCGGCAAACCCACCTTCGACGGCATGATCGTGGCCAACGCCTTCGCCAAAGAAAACGCCGATTTCATGAAACAGTTTGTCAAGGAAGTGGCCCGCCTCGACGGCGATTACCGCGACAACACCGCCGCTTGGAACGCGGATTCCGCGCAGGTCAAAGCCATCGCTGAGTTGACCGGCGCCGATCCCGCCGAAATTCCCACCATCATGGGCCAATACCACTTCCCCGATCCGAACGAACAGATCGGTGAATTCTGGCTCGGCGGCGGCGCGGCCCAAGCGCTGCGCGACACCGCCGCATTCCTCAAGGATCAGAAAAAAATCAACACCGTTCACGAAGACTACGGCCGTTTCATCATGACCGACTTTGCGGCGAGCCTGGTCGACCAGGGTGAACCCACCCCATGAGTCGCATTGAACTCGACAAGGTCTCGGTGGTGTTCCCGGCAAGCCGGCACACCGAGGCCGTAACCGCCCTGGACAAGGTCGATCTGTTGCTGGAAGCGGAAACCTTCGCAACCGTCATCGGGCGCTCCGGCTGTGGCAAAACCACGCTGCTCAACCTGCTGGCAGGCTTCTTGGCCCCGACCGCGGGCAAAGTCGCCCTGGACAGCCAACCCATCCACGGGCCCGGTGTCGAACGCGGGGTGGTGTTCCAAAAAAATGCACTCATGCCCTGGCTGAATGTGGCGGACAACGTCGCGCTCGGCCTCACATTCGCCGGCATGCCAAAGCAACAACGCCAAGACCGAGTGGGCACCTGTCTCGACTGGGTCGGCCTCTCGGGTTTCGCCAACCACCGCGTGTACGAACTCAGCGGCGGCATGCAACAGCGGGTTGGCATCGCCCGCGCCCTCGCCGCCGACCCCAAAATCCTGCTGATGGACGAGCCGCTGGGCGCCCTCGACGCGCTTACCCGCGAAAGCCTCCAAGAACTGATCCTCGAACTCTGGCAAAAAGCGGGCAAACTCGTTTTGTTTATCACCCACAGCATCGAGGAAGCCCTGTTCCTCGGCACCCGCCTGATCGTGATGACGCCACGTCCAGGCAAAATCCACAAAACCTACGATTTATCCTTCAGCAAACGCTTTTTGGCGGGCGAATCGGCCCGTTCCCTCAAAGCCGATCCCGACTTTATCGCCCTGCGCGAGGAAGTGCTGGAAGTGATCCACCCACGGGGAGGCGATCATGGCGAGCCATGAAGTCAAAGACCCACTCAACCGCCGCTACAGCCAACGCACCACCTTAATCATCAGCGCGGTAACCACCCTGGCGATGCTGCTGATATGGTGGGCAGCCACCGCGCTCGGCTGGGTCAAACCGCTGTTTCTGCCCTCGCCGCAAACCGTGGTGCAACGTCTTGGCGACCTCATCGACACCGGCTTTGCCGACGCCACCCTGTGGCAACACACGCTGGCCAGTTTGTTCCGCGTCTTCAGCGCCTTCCTGCTGGCCGTGCTCACGGCCGTGCCCATCGGCATCTTGATGGGCATTCACGATTTTGCCAAAGGCCTGCTCGACCCGGTGATTGAGTTCTACCGACCGCTGCCCCCCCTCGCCTACCTGCCGTTGATCATCATCTGGCTCGGTATCGGCGAGGTTGCCAAGGTGGTCCTGATTTACCTGGCCATGTTCGCACCGATTTGTTTGAGTACCCGTGCCGGGGTGCGTGCCGTCGCCCGCGAGAAAGTGCTGGCCGCGGCAACCTTGGGCGCCTCGCGTTTGCAGATCATCCGCCACATCGTGCTGCCAGGGGCTTTGCCGGAAATTTTAACGGGGATGCGGGTTGGCATTGGATTCGGATGGACCACCTTGGTCGCCGCCGAAATGGTCGCCGCCACCGCCGGACTCGGCTTTATGGTCCTCAACGCCAAGGATTTCCTGGCCACCGACGTGGTGATCGCCGGTATTTTCGTGATTGGCATCGTCGCCTACGGTTTCGACCTGATCATGCGCGGTCTGGAACACTGGCTCGTCCCCTGGAAAGGCCGCTAATTCTGGACAACAATACCAACCGCCTTTACCGAAGCACGGATCCACACGAGGAACACAGTATGGTCTCGATCATTTTGTACGAGCTCGGCCCGACCCGTTCGGCGCGTGTGCGCTGGGCGCTGCTCGAAGCCGGAATCCCCTTTGAATCCATTAGCGAAGGCGTGGAAACTTTTCAAAATGAAGCCCTGCGCCGCATTCATCCGCTGGGCAAGTTGCCCGCGGTTACCATCGACGGGCAACCCTTGTTTGAAAGCGGCGCCATTGTTACCGCTGTCGCGGATTTAGCACCGGACAGCGGGCTGATCGCGGCACCCGGTACCTGGGAACGCAACCTGCACTACCAATGGATGTGTTTTGCGCTCAATGAATTGGACCCGTACGCCAACAGCACCGAGGTCAACACCATCGATTTCATCCTGCCCAAGGACCGGCACGTCCCCGCCATCAAACCGCAAAACAACCATTTCTACCAAAGGGCCGTTGCCGCAATCGAGCGTCACCTCGAAAAGCAGGATTATTTGGTGAGCGACCGCTTCAGCGCGGCGGACATCATCATGGGGTACAGCCTGTTTTGGGGCCGTGAACAACAGAATCTCGAAGGCTTCGCGCGTACCAACGCCTACCTCGACCGCTTGCTCCAGCGAGAACACAACCCGCTCGCCGCCTTAGCGTAAATAGCACACAAACTTCTTATTGTAACTTTCACACAAAGCATGCTAGGGTTACCGACGTCGGCCCACCGGCCAGGAGGTTCCTATGCAACCACCCATCCTCGATTGGGACAGCTTAAAACAACAGATTCAACAAGGCGCCTCGCCCCGTTACCTGTTTTTCTGGAGCGGCAGCAAAGGCAAAAAGGGCACCGTCTCCAAAAACTGCTTTAGCCAATGGTGGCGGGAACCCTTTGAGGCCGAAGGCGTTACCTACGCATCGGCCGAACACTTCATGATGGCCGAAAAGGCGCGGTTGTTCGGCGACAGCGACATTCAGGCACAAGTTATTGAAGGGTCCGATCCCCGCAAAGCCAAAGCCTTGGGCCGCAAGGTGAAGAACTTCGATCCCGCGATTTGGGAAAAACACCGTTTTGACATCGTGGTGCGCGGTAACCTGGCCAAGTTTCGCGCCCGCCCCGAGTTGACCGATTTCATTCTCGGTACCGGCGATCAAATCCTGGTGGAAGCCAGCCCCCAAGACCGTATTTGGGGCATTGGTTTGGCCGAGGACCACCCCGCCGCCGCCGATCCCTTCCAATGGCAGGGCCTGAACCTGCTGGGATTTGCCTTGCACGCGGTCCGGCACCAACTGCAAAGCCAGGCTTCGCAAAGCAGGTAGGTGATCGTGGCGACCATCATCCAATCCCCGGCGCCTTTTGCGGCTTCACCGCAACCGCGCGTCTTTCTCGCGGGCGCCATCGACAACGGTGCGGCGGAAAACTGGCAAGCCCAAGTCTGTCGCGAACTCGCCGATCTCCCCATCACCTTGCTGAATCCCCGCCGCGATGATTGGGATCACACCTGGCGCAACAGCGCGGCGGACCCGCGTTTCCGCGAACAGGTCACCTGGGAACTGGACGCGCTGGAGGCGGCCGACCACATCTTGATGGTATTTACGGCAGCCGGCAAAGCCCCGATCACCTTGCTGGAGCTGGGCCTCCACGCCCGCCGCGGCTCGCTCACCCTCGTCTGTCCCCCCGCCTATTGGCGCCACGGCAATGTCGCCCTGGTTGCTGAACGATTCGGTTTACCGCGCTTCGATAGTTTGCCCATGGGCATCGCCGCGCTGCGAAACAGGCTCGCGGGCTAAACGAATCCCGGGAAACTTCCAGCTTCCCAGGATCTCCTTTACATTATAAAAGGGCAAGAATTACTCGTGGACAATGCATACGTTAGGAACAATCCCAAACACATCCAGGGCCTCAGCCTTGCTGATACAGTCTGAACCGTCACACCGCATCAAATCAAACGCTTGCGCGACAATCCTTAAGCCGGTCCACAGACAGTCCTCACGGGTGTTGTTCGCCATACCCGGCAACTGCTGCTGAATGGACAGCATTACGTTTTCCCCGTAGGTCGCCACAAGCCTGCGCCACACACGGCCGACGACGCGCTGAAGCTCATCTTCGCCGACCACGGTCAAATCCAGCGGACCCGGATCGATGACATCGGTCACATGAAGCCAACGCCCCGCGCGCCCCGGTTCGCTGTAAAAGAAAAATTCGGCGCCACCGATGCGGCACTGGTAGGACCATGTATCGGGATTGGGTCCCCTCCGCCGGGAAATCAGTGTCACCTCAAGGCCCACCCCCGAGGCCACGTCATGCAAAGTGAAAAAAAGCCGGGTCCAAGACCCATCACCGTCATGGCCGTCGGTAATGTCAAAATCGTCCGCGATTAATCCAGGTAACGAAACGGGCGGCTTGGTTTCGGCGAACTGGGCGACACAGGGGCTCAAAACCAACAGCCCCAAAACACAAGTAGTAAGAATTCGAACAAACATAATAACCTCAATAATTTGGGATGGTTTTTACCCACCCTCGATTGTCATGGAATAGAGATAAACGGGACACCATGAAGTGGCCACATCGGTCGAACACCTTCTTTAACGTAGGGAACCAAAAACGGCGCAACCCGATCATGATCCCGCTAAAAAACCGTATTTTTCACTAAACACGGCGCACACGCAAGGGCAATCAGCGATAAGCAGCGATAAAGGTCGGCTTTCGGACCATGGTGTTCGCCCGCCGCCTGGGTTAGAATTCGGTAAAACCGCGCCCGGTTTTCCGCCGCCCAAACCCCGTTGAAACAGCATCTCGATGACAAGTAGGTTTGCCGTGTCCGCCTCCCCCCCGAACGACGAAGCCATCACCCAACTCCTCGAATCCTGGCAGCAAGGCGATCAGCAGGCCTTCGACGAGCTGCTGCCCCTGGTTTACACCCGGCTTAAAGCCATGTCGCGCAACTTCTTGCGCAATGAACGCGCCAACCACACCCTCTCCGCCACCGCGCTTGTCCACGAGGCCTATTTTAAAATGGTGGAACACGACCGCATGCGTTGGCAGGATCGCGCCCATTTTTTTGCCGTCACGGCCACCGTGATGCGCCGCATTTTGCTGAACCACGCGCGCAACCGCAAAGCCCAGAAACGCGGCGGCGGCGAGGTCAACCTCACCTTCGATGAAGCGCACGATCTGCTCCCCTCGCCCGAGGTGGATGTGCTGGCCCTCGAAGACGTGCTGCAAAAACTCAGCGAAAAAGACCCGCGCAAAGGCAAAATCGTCGAAATGCGCGTGTACGGCGGGCTCACCGAGGAAGAGGTGGCCGAGGTGCTCAAGGTCTCCGCCCCCACGGTCCGCCGCGAATGGCGCGCCGCCCGTGCTTGGCTCTTCCAAGCCCTGAGCTAACCCACCATGGATTGGGATCAATTCGAGCGCATTGACGCGGTGTTCCAACAGGTCTGCGACTTGCCCAAGGATGAACAAGCCAAGGCAGTCAACCGCCTCTGCGGCGACGACCCCAAGATGCTCCGAGCCGTGTGCGCCATGTTGCGCTCCGACGCCAATGCGGCGGAACAGGATTTCTTACTGGCCAAAACCAACCCCGCCGTCGGCGAGGACGACCGCCGCGTGGGCCCCTACCAGATCGGGGCCTTGCTGGGCGAAGGCGGTTGTGGCGTGGTTTATTTGGCCGACCAAACCGAACCGGTCGAACGCCGGGTCGCGCTGAAAATCATTAAACCCGGCATGAATACCCATCTGGTTTTGAAGCGGTTTAACCAGGAAAAACAGATGCTGGCCAACATGAGCCATCCCTACATCGCGCAGCTCTACGACGCCGGCGTAACCGCGAGCGGCCGGCCCTACTTCGCCATGGAGTACATTCAGGGCGAAAGCTTAACGGCCTTTTGTGACGAACACCAATTCACGCCGGGACGACGCCTCGACCTTTTTGTGCAGATCTGCGAGGCGGTGCGCTACTCCCACCAAAAAGGCGCCATTCACCGCGACCTCAAACCCGCCAACATTCTGGTCCAGCAGACCGAGGACGTGGTGGTCCCCAAAATCATTGATTTCGGCATTGCCAAATCACTGTTGACGCCCATGCCGCCCGAGGCCGCTTCACCTCATAACCAAAACCCGGAAACCATGGTGGGCTCTGCCATTGGAACCCTGGGTTACATGAGCCCCGAACAAACGCAACACCAGAACCAGGACATCGACGTGCGCGCCGACATTTACAGCCTGGGCGTGATTCTGTTTGAGCTGATGACGGGAAGTTTGCCGATTCCGGTGGCGACACTAAGACAACAACCGTGGCAAGAAGCCTTGGTGTTGATTCGCGAGCAGGCCGCGCCGCCGGCAAGCACACGCCTGGCCGGTTGGCAGCGCGACAAACAGCGCGAGGCGGCACGCCGCCGCGGCACCCAACCCCGCGCGTTAATCGCTTATTTGAAACAGGATATCGACTGGATCATCGCAAAAGCCCTGGCCAAGAACCGCGATCAACGCTACGCCGGCGTCAGCGATTTGCTGGCCGACATCCACGCCTTCCGCGGCTTCCGTCCCATCGAGGCCGCGCCCGACAGCCGCGCTTACCGTGTGCGCAAATGGCTGCAACGCAACCGCGTCCTCTTCGCCACAACCGGCGCGGTGATGGCGGCGCTGGTCGCCGGCACCGCCATGGCCGTCAACGGATTGGTGCAAGCCCGTCAAAGCCAAGCAACCGCCGTGCAGGAAGCAACACGGGCCAAACATTCGCTGGCCTTGTTGGAAGATTTTTTGACCTCGGTCGAGCCGGGGGAACGGGGTTATGAAACCCGTTTGCTCGATTTGTTGGACAGCTTCCGGGTTCGCCTGCGCGAGGAGGATTCCATCGATCCCCTCACCCAAGCTCATGTGTACCATGTGATGGGCCGGAGTTATACCAAGCTCGGCCAATTCGAACCGGCACGCGCCTGCTTGGAAAACGCACAGCGGATCCGATCCAACGCCCTGGGCGCGGACCACTTGGACAGCCTCGAAAGTCAATTGTTGTTGGCCAACCTGGATCGCGTCACCGGCAACCCCGCCGCCGCGGAAGCCGTTCACCGTGCCCTTTACAAGCAACTGGTCGACGGCCAGGGTGCGCGCCATCCCCTGGCGCTCCGCGCCTTGTCGGAACTTGCGCTGGACCGCCACGCGAGCGGCAACCCACAAGAAGCCTTGGCCAAAATGGTCCAGGTCGTCACCCTGCGTACCGAGGTGTTGGGGGCCGAAAACGAAGCTACCCAAAACGCCATGGACAGCCAAGCGGTACTGTTGACCGACTTGGGACGCCACGGGGAAGCGGAAGAGATTCACCGCAACATCCTTGCACTGAGAACCAAGCAATTCGGCAGCGATCATCCCAAAACACTGGTTTCGATGCACAACCTCGGCCGTAATCTGGCCAGACAAAACCGTCACGACGAGGCCCACGACCTCCTGGCCGAGGTGGTGCTGCGCGGGGCGCAGGTTTTGGGCGAAGATCATCCGCGCAACCTGAATTCCACCGCGCAATTGGGGCGTTCGCTGCTGGGTTTGAAACGGTATGCGGAGGCCGAGGCCTTGTACCGCGGGCTCTTGCCACGCCAAATCAAACGGGTCGGCGAAGACCACAGCTTGGTGCTGGGTACCAAAAACAACCTGTGTTTGGCGCTTTGGTATCAAAAACGGCACGGGGAGGCGGCCCGCCTTCAAGAGCAAATTTACCGTCAAAAAATAAAATTGCTCGGCCCGGACCATCCCAGCACCCTCAACAGCGGCAACAACTTGGCCTACATGTTGGGTGCAGGCGGTGAAACGGAAAAGGCGGAGCGCTTGGCGCGAGAGATTTTGGCGAAAATGAGTGCCCGCTTGGGGAGGGACGCCAAAAATGTGGTGGAAGTCGCGAAAACCCTCGTGGGCATCCTCAAACGCGCGGGCAAACACGATGAGGCCCGCGCGGTAACCAAAGCGTGGATCCCGCAAGAAGACAAACCACAGCCGTAATTAAGCACCTTATTTAGAAAGGTTTATCCAGGCAACGTGCAAGCCGGCGGTAACGGGATGGGTGGGGGAACCAGATCCGCGTGAAGGTCCTGGGTTTTGCCACTAAACACAAATTTCGGGTTCCTTAGACTGGGATCCTGAATCGCCGTGGACCCAATTTGGTAACCAAGTCTTCGGTATAACGCCAACTGACCACCCGTGGTATTGGTCATCCCCACGAATGAAGCAAACCCCTTGCGAAAGAAAAAGGATTGTCGCCGACGCACCAATTCGGTGCCGATCCCTTGGGACTGCATGAAGGGTGAGACAAAAAGCCCGGCGCAATAAAACGCATCTTCGGCCTTTAGGTGGGGCCAAAACCGAGAAAAAGGCAATGCCAAATCGAGCAAGGCCGTCGGGAAACCCAGGGCGGCCCCGATGATGCGGCCGTCGGCGCTAAAAGCCAGAACAACCACGCCGGAACGAATCGAAAGAAGCAATCGCTTGGCTAACTTTTCGGAACTCCAGGGTTCTCGATATTCGGGTGAGCCCAAGGTGCGCGAAATTAGTTCGCTTAACTGAGTGCTTGAAGAGCCAAGCATGGTTTCTTCAAGGTAACCGTAATGCACAGGCATGGCCTTACCTCAACACCTGCAATTTTTGTATAAATCCTCAGCTAAATTACATGAAATCACCCGGCGTTGCAGCAGAAAAAGCGCGGCCGATTATCATTTCTAACTTCGAACTAACCACCTCTATTAGAACCACTTAATCAACAACCGAACCCTCTTCAGTTATCCTCAATTCACACCAGATAAAAGCGCACAACCCCGAAAGTTCAAGCCGCGTCAAGGATCTCGACGGAGAAAAGGCGCCCAACCGTCGAGACCCGGACCCATCACTGGGGGAGTCGGTAGTGCATTTCGTAGAAGTGAAGGCCGTCCTTGATGATGATTTTCATCGTGCCCTCGATTCCGGCGAGTTCCCCCGACCCGGAGTTGGGCACCACCTCCAGTGTCTGCCGCTGTTCACCCTCGTGCATGGTGGCGGCATGCTGCACCACAAAACTACCGCTTTTCCCGTCGAGGCGACCGCTAATCTGTTCCATCGCCACATATGCCGCCGAGGACTTTACCGAGGTTCGCGCGCTTAGCATTTCGCCGACACCAACCCCTTCTAGGTCGCCGGAAAAGGTTTTGTCAAAACCCATCCGACCCAACACCACGCCTGCTTCACCCGTCATCGAACATTCCAGCGGTTTCAACCGCACCTCAAAAGAACCCTTCGCCATCAAAACTCCCCTTTGGTGGTCGCCCTCAACACCGGAACCCAAAAAAATCGCCGTTGCCAGCCATGTTGCGGTAACAATCACACGCCACCTCCTGAAATGGTGCCGGTACCCGGCATGCGTGTTAATTTAAGACGGCGGCCATCGGCCGGTATTGTAAAAACGCGACGAACCGAGGTCGGCATGGCCCCAAACCACCAGGAAATTCGCGGCGTGTTGCACCTGGCGCGCGGTCGCGATAACTACAACTTAACCCGTATCCCGCCCTCCCCGGCACTGGCGCCGTACATCGAACGTTATTGGTTGGTGGGCTGGGATTTACGCGGGCGCGAACCTCAAGTGCAGGAAAACATCCCCCACCCCAACGTCCATCTGGTGATTGAACAGGGCCGGAGCGAGATCGTGGGCGTGGTCACCCGTCGCTACACCCGGATTTTGGAGGGTGAGGGCCGTGTCATCGGGGTCAAATTCCATCCCGGCGGTTTTTATCCGTTTCTTAAGAAACCGATCACCTCCCTAACCGACCAAACGCTGCCCCCCGCGCACCTGTTCGGCGCCGCCTTCAACGACCTAGAAAACGCTGTGCTTTCCGGCGCCACCCACGCGGAACAAGTCCACCATTTGGAACGCTTCCTCAAGGCGCAACAGCCCGACCGGGCGGGGGTCACCGATGAGGTGCGCCTCGCAACGGAAATCACTCACTGGATCGCCGCCCATCCCGAGGTAACCAAGGTCGACCAAATCGCCGACCATTTCGCTGTCTCCAAACGCCGACTGCAACGTTTGTTTCAAAAATTCGTGGGTATCGGTCCCAAGTGGGTCATTAAAAAGTACCGCCTCCACGAGGCCTTGGCCCAATGCGAAACCGCGCCCCCCAATTGGACCGATTTGGCCTACACACTGGGTTACAGCGATCAGGCCCATTTCATCAAAGATTTTAAGGCGCTTACCGGGCACACGCCGACCGCCTACCTACGCCGAAACCAACACCCGCGGGATTAAGGCGCCAAAATAAACAGGTCGGCACCCTCTTCTAGGTTGCGATACCCTTTCATCACAAAATCACGGTAAAAGGTTCCGCTGCTGGTGTAGGTCCGGCCCGCAACCACGACAGGCACGCCGTGATTGAGGATTTGGCACAACACCCGAAAATTCCCAGCCAAAGCATCCCAATTTTTGGGGTCCTTGTTTTCCCGTTCCCATGTGGCGACGTCCTTGTCGGGCACCACCCATTCTTTGATAGGCACAAAGAGTTCCACGCCGCCCTTATCCAAGCCAAGCCGAAAGTGGTCGTCGTCCGACAGTAAGGTTTCAAGGAACTGCTTTTCAAAACCCAGCAAAGGCGTCGGCCATCCCTGATCGCGTGCCCACTGCTTTGGCGCTTTCTTCAACGGCGTTTTCTTGCAGTGTTTTGGGTGGAACCCGTGGGGACAATTCCAATTGGTCAACAAGCGGCCGGCAAGGTGCGCCTTCTCTGCCGCCAAGCGTTCGTTGACACCGACGCGTCGGTAAATCCACACCAAGTCCAGTTCCACGCGGCACCTCCCAAAGGCGTATTCAAAAAGGCTTTGCTCAAAAATACCTGAGCCCAACCAAAAAGAGAACGGCGGCGACCCAAGCGCGTGCTTAGGCCGGCCTAATCCTCAAGGGAAACGCCGAGTTCCATCGAGGGTTTGGCGATCTCCGGGGGGGTGATTTCCGGGGGTTCCACCTGGACACCCAAATCGGGATCGCGGTGGCCGGCCAGGTCGCCGGGGTACAGCATGTTCATCGCAAAAGCTTCATCGCTGAAACCCAGTTCGTGGACCACCGCGGCCAGGGCAAAGGACCAAAAGCCGAAATATTGGCCGTCGTTATCCATGTGGGATTGGCTCCAAGGCAAGGACTCAGTGCCCTCGCGGTAGCGATCCAAAAACCGCAGCACGGCCAAAAGGCGGTCATCGTCGTTTTCAACCTGGCAAACATCTTTAAGGGCTTCGTAGGGCTCGGGATGGAGCAGGGTTTCGACCGGCTCGCGGCCGGCGTCCCAGCAGGAAATCAGGAAATCCAACACAAAGTCACGAGGCGGTGTTTTGCCGGCCGGGGCGGCCTCAACCACCTTAACCACGGCTTCGAACCATTCGCGCGGTACGTCGAACAAAAGCCCTAAAGCAAGGATCTCAACGGCATAGGTATATTGTTCTAAATCGTTTAAGTCAAGCGGTTGAAAACCGGGACTCTGTTGGTAGGCGCACAACGCTTTGAGACACTCGGCAAACAACTGTTTGACCTCGTCCAGGTTTCCGCCGGCTGAATACAACGAAACCGCCAATTTATAACGGCGGATGAACAGCGGATAGAGGTACAAGGCGGTGTCGCCGTTGTTTTCCTCCGCCTCGCGCACCGACGCCTCAAATTCGGCTACACTCTTTTTTCGCCGCGCTACATCTTGCTCGAAGTAACCCTCGGATGCGAAAAACGCACGATGTGCCATCCTTCCCTCCCAATTACGTGATCGCCATGTTGTGAAAACCCAACCTCAGTGTACGCGATGAAAGAGGCCGCGGTTTATTTTTTTTAAAATTCCCAACAACTCATTCTTTAACAGATCTTTACATTAATCATACTCAGCCAAGCACCCTAAAATCAGCGCTCTTTGAAATTTTTTTTGAAGAAAATAGCCCATCTCTGTCGTAATCTTTGTAAGAAGCCCAACGGTTATCATACGGATCGGGGTCTGCCGTCCCACCACAACCCTTTTCCCGGCAAGCGTCCTTTTTACACCGACTTGCTCCACGGGATTCGCGCAAACCAGGCGAATGGGGTGCTCGGGACAAGCGTCTCGGCCGTCGTTGGATTTCCCACGTTTACGCCATTTTTTTATCACATCGCTTTTCTTCATTTAGAAGGCTTTATTTTATACGGCGAGCGGCGAACCTTTATTTCACGCCGCAACGACAACATATGCTGTCGTTTTTCGCCGAAACCAACCGTTCATCAGCTTATGGTACAAAAAGAGGTCCTACATGAGTGTTTTCCACAAACACAACGTCGACGATATTCTGTGGCGGGGCCCGGGCGAACACATTAAGGTGTTGCGTTACGGGCTGGAGGAACGCCTGCACCAAATCGGGGTACTTTGGGTCGAAATCGAATCCCGAGGTCTGGTGCCGGCGGCGGCTTTTATCAACCAATTCGCGGGCATCGACGTGATGGCCGGCAAAGAACAAACCACACCACGTCCCATCAACGGCATCGTCACCCAGGTACGCCAATTGCGCGGCGGTTTCCACGACACCGACGATCCCACCCAGCAACAGTACCGCTATCGCCTGGAAATCAAACCCAAAATGAGCCTGCTGGGCAAAACCAAACGCTCGCGCATCTTTCAACACAAAACCGCCCAAGACATTATCAGCGAGGTCTGCGGCGCCATGGGTGTCCCCTTCGAATGGCGCACCACCGACAGCTTCCCCGAACGGGAATACTGCGTGCAATACGACGAAAGCGACCTCAACTTCGTCAAACGCCTGCTTGAGGACGAGGGCGCTTACTTTTTCTACGACCACTTCAGCCGCAATATCGTTTTTGCCGACGCCCCAAGCGCCCACCAACCCTGTCAGCCCCACGCGGTGGCGAGTTACGACGAGGAAGGGCAAGTCAAAGAAAAGGACGAGGAAGTGGTGATGTCGGCCGAGTTTGTGTTGAACGTGGTTTCCGGCAAAGTGGCCTGCCACGATTACAACTACCAAACCTCGTCGACCCAACTCAACTCGGGGCAAACCAACGCCGCGCCGGCCGCCTTGGCCGACCTGGAAATTTACGACCACAACACGCTTCATGCCGACGGCGGCAAAGGCGACCGCATGGCCAAAATCCGCGCCGAATCCCATTTGGCGGAAATGTGCGCGCTCAGCACCCACGGCAACACGCGCTCCTTTGCCACGGGCGCGACCTTCACGCTCGAAAACCACTTCGATGAAGAACTCAACACGACCTGGCTGATCAAATCGCTGCGCATCGAAGGCGAACAAGGGGATTTCCGCTGCTGGTCCGAATGCTGCCCCACCGGCAACGTGTTTCGCCCGCGCGCGGAAACACCGCGTCCCCGCGTGCACGGTCTGCAAACCGCCACCATCACCGGGCCCGGCGGCAGCGAGGTTTACCTGGACCAAATGGGCCGCTGCAAACTGCAATTCCACTGGGATCGCGAGGGGCCCGGCAACGACCGTTCCTCGATGTGGGTGCGCGTCAGCAACAACTACGCGGGCCGCGATTACGGCATTCAGTTCATTCCCCGCGTCGGCCACGAGGTGCTGGTGGAGTTTCTGATGGGGAACCCGGATCACCCGGTCGTCTGCGGCCGGGTCTACAACGACAACCAAGCCGCACCGCTCGGCCCGGAAAAAAAATACCAGAACGCGATTAAAACCATCAAAGACCACCACATCATCTTTGACGATTCGGACGGCAAAGAGATGTTCGACATGCGTTCCCAGAAGGACATGCAAATCCTGGTGGTCAACGACCAAACCCGCACGGTCGGCAACAACCAAGCCACCATGGTCGGCGTCAATCAGAGCTTGGCGGTGGGCAACAACCGCTTGATGACGGTGGGCAACAACCAAGGTTTGAACGTGGGCAACAACCAGGCGATTACGGTTGCGGTCGACCAAGGCACCGCGGTGGGCAACGACAAAGCGGTGGCGGTGGGCAACAACCACACCGAACAAATCGCCAACGACCAGGTGACCCTGATCGGCAACGTGCAGAACACCGGGATCGGCGTGGATCAAATCACCCAAATCGGTGTCAACCGCGGTTTGCAGGTGGGCGTGGATCAGTCGGAAGTCATCGGCAACAACCACAGTGAAATCGTCGGCAACGACCACAGCGTGGTGGTGGGCAACGACAAAGTGGAAACCATCGGCAACATCAAACGGGAAACCATCGGCGGTAGCAAGGCACAACTCATCGGTGATAGCAAAAGCGTCAACATCGCCGAAAACTACTCGGCCAACATCGGCAAGGTCAAAATGGTGAACGTCGCCAAGGCCTCGGTGGAAAACGTGATGCAAGCCAAAGCCTTAACCGTGGCGGGCGCCTACATGGTGCAGGTCGGCGGGGCACACAACATGATGGTCGGCATCTCCCACACGGAGGAAGCCCTGGTGATGCGCAAAATCATGGCCGGGGTGATGCTCGGGCTGAAATGCGGCCCGGCCAAAATCTCGATGAACCGCGCCGGTGTCATTAATATCGAAGGCACCACCATCAATATCAAAGCCAAGGCGGCGTTGAACCTGGAAGGCGGCACCGTGGCGATCAAAGCCAAGGGCAACGTCACCGTCCAAGGCTCAATGATCAGCTTGAACTAGAGAGGGTCAACCATGGGAAAACCGGCGGCACGATTCAGTGACAGCACCGTGTGTCCCCTGCCGATGCACGGCAAAGGGGCCTTGTACCAAGGCGCGACCTCGGTGGTGATCAACAAACAAGCGGCGGCGCGGGTCGGCGACATGGCAATGTGTCCCGGTTCCGCGGCGGCACCCCAAACCATGTCCTCGGCCAAAGGCGGCGGCGCGGCCATGGCCGGCGGCGATTGCGACGGCGGCAAATGCGATGAAGGCCCCGCGGGCGGCGCGGGCGGCGGTGGCGCGGACATCGTCGCCATGGGCAGCGGAACGGTCTTCATCGAAGGTCTGCCCGCGGCGCGCATGGGCGATCAAATGGCGCACGGCGGGAAAATCGTCAGCGGTTCAAGCAATGTCGTCATCGGTGGATAACTTCCGGTCGTGTTAGAGTGCTCTCATCTTATCGTTCGGGAGCCATTACCGTGAATGCAGTCATTTTTCGCCAACGCGGATTTTTCCGCCTCGGGTTCATCGTGTTATGCGCGATGTTCGTGGCGAAGGCCCCCGGGCTTTTCGCCGACTCCCGCACATCCATCGAAGAGGTTTCCATGTTAGAACACGAATCTGGACTCGCAGAAGAACCGGCCACCTGGAGCGAATTGCTCGACAGTGCCGAACAGGGCCGTTTGTACGCGGTCATCGACGCCTGCAACATGCCGCCGGTTTTGAAAAAAGCGGAAAACTATCCCGCGGTGTGCCTGCACGGCGGACCCAAGGACAAGGGCCGGTGGCCCAGCGCGCCCTGGCTGTTCAAAGCTGACGCGGCACTGATCGACTGGGTGCGCGAGGACCTGTTTGCCGAGCCCTGGGGTTTTTTCCTCGAAAGCAACGCAACGATGAACGAGGTGCACGAGCATTTAAAAAACTTCGAACACATCGCCGATCTGGAAAAACGCAAATACCTGTTTCGTTATTACGATCCCCGCATTCTGTCGCCCTTCTTGCTCAGTTCCACCGCCCCCGAGGTGCGTCATTTCTTCGGCCCGGCCCAACGCATCACGGCGGGCACGGCGCAACTGAGCCTGGTTCACTACAGCACCGTGTCCCGCATTGAAAACGAAACCTATCCGTACCGCACCATGCGGTTGACCGAGGCCCACAACAGTGCCTTTTTCACCTACGACGAGGAACGGTTTCTCAAGGAAGTGATTGCCTTCATCCTCGACGAATTCCCCAAAAAACGCGACCTCGACCCCGACACCCTCGAAATGTGGTGCGAGGGCGGCATCCAACGGGCGCGCCGCAACGGTTTCGTTCTGGCCAAGGACATCATGGCGTTTGTGGCCTTGATGTTCCGCTTTGCACCCGACTTCGACCAAGACGAACAGGTACGCGCGATTCTCGACGACGAGGCCGTCGCGCAGGACCAAAAACTCCGCGCGTTGCTGGACCGCATCAGCGACGACCATTGGATGAACATCATCGCCAAAGGCGATCCCTCGGCTTGGTTCGAGGACGACTAAACCAAAAGCTACGAATGATTAGTACCGTCCTGAGAGGAAATTATGGGTTTAAACAATGCCACCGGGGATTTGGTCATTCCCGACACCATGTCCGCGCGTTTGGAGGAATTGCTCAAAAAGCTGAAAGGCGAAATGGGCGAGGCCGTCACGCAGGGCGTGCTCGACATCGCGGGGATCTTTGACCCCACGCCGGTTTCCGACCTCGCCGGTGGTTTGTTTAGCTTGTGGCGCGGCGATTTCGTCGGCGCCGGTTTGTCGGTGGTCTCGATGGTGCCCTACGTGGGCGACGCCGTCGGCAAAACCGGCAAGCTGGCCAAGCTGTTCAAAACGGTTCAAAAGATGCAAGATCGCTTGAAGTCGATGAAGGCCATTTTCAAGCACATCGAAAAGGCAATCGATCCGGCGACGGCGCGACGCATCAAAAGGTTGATCGGCCAGTTGGACGCCATCAACCAAAAATGGGATTCAGCAGTAAGCGCGGTGGAAGATAGGCTCAAAGGTTTGTTCAAGGGCCGCAACGACGAGTTGCTGGAAAACGCGCAGCGACGCGTGGCGGATAGAAACAAGGAAGGCTGCGCCAAAAAACACCAGCGCCAGACCATGGAAGCGGAGGAGCGCAAAACGGGCGCACACCGCGACACCAAGGGACCGGACAACCGACCGGACGGCACCTACGCGGAGTCGAACCACTCCCCGGCCAATTCCTCGAACCCGACCGTGAGAACGGACGACGGCGGGGCCTTCCAAATGAACTCCCAGGACCACGCGCGCGCGGCCACCACCGGCAGTTCCCACGAGGCTAAATTGTTCCGCGGCGTTCAGGAAGAGATGAACGGTCAGGGTTACTTGAAGGAAGCGGTCGAGATGGACCGCACCGATTCGGCGCTGAAATTTGGCGACGAGTACGATCTCCAGTACGACGACCTGCAGGACAATTTTTGGACCGACGCCAAACTGGACGAATTTTAGGAGGCCGCCCATGAGACTCGACATGCATCCCTACCAAGGTGTGGGCCCGATCCAGTTCGGCATGACCCGCGAGCAAGTGCGCAAAGCCGCGAGCGAGCCGGCACACCCGTTCCGCAAGAACATGTTCAGCTTGTGCGATACCGATGAATTCACCAAAGCCAGGGTCCATGTGTTTTACGAGGCCGAGGGCGACACCGTGGAGGCGATTGAGATTTGGCAGCCGGCCAAACCCACCCTGGGCGGCGCCACCTTACTGGACAAACCCATTGTGCTGTTGCGGCAGCAACTGCTGGAAACGGATCCCGAGATGGCGGAAGAAAAGGTGGGCGAGTTGCAGTCGGACAAGCTGGGTTTGTGCGTGTGGGCACCGACGGCCGACGCGGACCCGCACCTGCCACCGCGTTCGGTGATGATGTTTTGCCGCGGTTACTGGGACAATTTTGAGGAAAAACGCAAAAACGCGATGCTGCACGTGATGAAAAAGTTGGCGGAAGGCTCCTAGCATGGTGCCGTGGAGCCTGGAGACCTTCTGGGAACGCATCGCCCCGACCTTTATTGAAAACTGGCCGCAAGCCTTGCGCGAGCGTTCCCTGCCCGCGCTGGACTTACAGGTTCCCTGGGACGAGCTGCTGGCGGCAATGTCGCATAGCAAATACCGCGGCTGGTTTCCCAACCTCCAGCCGCATCTGTCGCTGGATGCCTTGGAAGAACGCATCGACGCGGGTTTGGCGCAAATCGGTGGGCCGGCCTTTTTGCGGCTGGGTTCACGCAGCCCCAAGGACGGGCTCCAGGCGCAACAGTTCGGGTTACGCATCGAACACGGCCATCAGGGCGTGCGCCTGCTGACAAGCGATTCGCGCCGCGCGGCGTTCGACATCCGCTGCGCCATGGATTACAGCACCATGCCGCGGCTGTTTCTGCGCCCGTGGCGAACCATCCCGACCTGGAGCGAGTTCCGCTGCTTCATCCAAGGCGGCGAGGTGGTCGGCATCTCGCAATACGATTTCCGCGACCTAGGCCGTTCCGAAATCATCGTGCAACACGCGGAGCGCATCGAAGCGGTGTTGCGCGAGGCGTTGGCGGCCATGCTTCCCGAGTTCCATTTACCCGACATCATCGCCGATCTTATCTTGGTTCCCAATGAAGACGACAGAAAAGAAATTACCAAGGACGCTGTAACCAACAATCGCTTCGACGCAATGCTCCTGGAACTCAACCCATTCATTGTCCAGACCAACCCCGCCCTCTTCACTTGGCTGGAACCCTTCGACAGGCGTTTCCGGTTCATTCACTGAGGGCTTTTCATCCAGAAAGGATGAGGCTATTGGCTTCTTAGCGTTAAACCTCAACCCTTGCAGTCTTTCCGATGAACTCAATACCCAAGGCGATCCAGTTGGACGGATGTTGTTAGGTCTTTGCAGTTGAAGTGGCCGTAGGGGGTTTCGCTGTAGACGGTTTCGCCGTCTTGGCCGTTGATGCGGGCGGTGTAGCGGCCGTAGACGAGGCCGCCGAAACCGACGATTTCGTCGACGGTTGACCAGATGGTATAGACCTTGGCGCCTTCGAAACCCGTGGTGCGGTTGAGGTCGGTGAGGAAACGGCTGACGCTGTAGGGTCCCCACACGCCGGCCATGTAGCCGGGGTAGAAGCCGTTGGTGGCGCCGCAGGTGGGGGTGCTGGGTCCGGTGAAATAGCAGGAAGCCAGGCCGTGGTTGGCGCCCGCGATGCCGATGAAGGTGTTGATGCGCGCGGTTAAGGGGCTGCCGAGGTTGTAGGTTCCGCCGTCGGCGCTGTCATTGCCGCCACCGCCTTTGATGGCTTTTCTGGCCAGGGTGACCCCCATTGAGTGGGTGATGACGTCGACTTGGGATGCGCCGGTGTAGGCCAAGACGGCCTCGATGAAGGCGCGGGTGCGGTCGAGATAGCTGTAGGAATGGTATTGCAGAGAAGCAAGGGCCGGGTTGGCCGGTCCCCAGGTGGTGGCGTAGAGTTCGGCTTCGCTGTAGCCGGCGGCGAGGAAGGCGTCGCGCGAGGCACGCCAACCGGTTTGGCCGAAGGTGCGGCCCCAGGCACGGTCGCCGTTGCCATGGACGAAAATGACGGGGCGGCGGTTGACGGCCTGGCCGGCGGTGGTTTTTCCGCCAAAACTGCCGCCGTCGAGATCGTCGCGGGCGAAGTCGTAGGCGGCGTAACCGTTGGCGTTCAGCCAGTTGCGGAAGTCACCGCTGAGTGTCGGCGCGGTTTGGGCGAAAGCCGGGGCAAAAAAAACACAAACGAACAACATACGAAAAACAGACATAGATATCTCCTTACCCGCACTTCTCGCCGAGTTCAAATCTATGGAGAATCGCGAGTCGTCCCCGGCCGGTTCAAACATCAGAAACGCACCCCGGCCGCGGCGAGCGGGTTGTGCAGCGCTTGCTCGTGAAGGGTCCGTTTCACTCTGTTTGTCTCACCGAGGGATTGGCTAAGGACCGAAATCCATTGAGATTAAGTTCAGGATAGACCGCCAAACGTGCGCCACACCATTGAGCAACGGTTTCTAGAAATAAAACACGTTGGCGATTTTTATTTTGAGGCAGTCATTCTGATTAAAAGGTTGGTGCGGTGAAGGCTAGGATCGCCGCCGCGGTCGCCTCGACGCTGTCGATGATGCACAAATGGCCGGCCTTTGGCAGCACCACGGTTTTGGCGTTGGGAATCGCTTCCCCGAGTTTGCGGCCGTTGGCGACCGGCACAACGCGGTCCAACGCGCCGTGAAGCACCAAGGTCGGCACGGCGATGTTTTGCACAACGGCGCTTTGGTCGAAAAAGAAACCCGCCATGGCGTGTTTTTGGACAGTTGTCGGCGGCGGTTGGTAGGCGGCCTCGCGCGCTACCAGTTCCCCATGGCGCTTGGGGTGGTCGGCCTCGAAGTCGGGACGCAAGGCCAGCACGTAACCCTTGCGCACGGCCGCCTCACGCGGCAAGGTCGCCGAGGTCGCGAAGAATTGCAGTACTTCCTGATCCGGCACCACATGGGCTTTGCCGCCGATGCTGGAACCCATCAGCACCAATTTGTCGACGCGCTCCGGGAACTGCAGTGCCATTGATTGCGCCACAAACCCGCCCAACGAAATGCCGGCCACCTGGCAACGGCGTATGTTGAGATGATCCAGCAGTGTCGCGGCGTGGCGCGCGAGGTCGGCCACGGTGCCGGCGGGTTGGTGAGCGCTGCTGCAACCCAAACCGGCGGGGTCAAAACGGATCACGCGATGGTGGGCGGTTAGTTTGGGCAACAGATCGTCCCAAACCGACATGCGGTTGCCGAGCCCGCCGATCAACAACAGCGGGGGCCCCTCCCCGGTTACCTCGTGGCACAGGTCGCCGCCGTTCAACGCCGGCGTGGTTTGCGACCACAGCCAGGCCGGTGCCGTCAGGCCCAAAAAAAGCAAAAATCCAAAACGCACGGTTCCCCCTTGCCCATGGGGCGAGCGGTTAACCGCCCGCCCTAACCCGCATATCTCACAAGGTTTTCTGCTTCTCGCTACGAATCCTTGTGAGAAATGCGGGCTAAGCGAATCGCTTAAAACTTTTGGTAGATCTCGAAGGTGAGGAAACTGGGCTGCGCGGGCGTGCCGAGCAACTGGGTTTTGTCCTCATCGGTGACGTTGGACCAACTCAACTTGAGCAGGGTGTCGACCTTGGGAACCGTGTAGCCCGCGGCCAGGTTGAACTCGCTGAAGGTATCGATGCGGCCGGACCAGTTGCCGGACAGGTAGTCGTAGGCATTGACGCGACGGCCGGTCAGGGTCAGGAAGGAATTGGGCGCGAACAGGTCTTTGATGTTCAGGCTCGCCTTGTACTTCCATTCCGGGGTGTTGAAGGGGATGTCGGGAATGGTGGTGGTGTTTTCGAAGGAGTCCAGCTTGGCGTAACCAATGCTCGACTTGAGGCTGATTTTGTCGTTGAAGAAGTAATCCACCCCCAAATCAAAACCTTCGATCTGAGCCTTGCCGTAGTTCAAATAGGTGAACAGCAGCGGCAACACGGCGCCTTGACTGTCAACGGCGGTCGTACCAAAAGCGGGGTGGGCCACCACCTGCAGCGGGCTAATGAAGTCCTCGTAATCGGAGCGGTAAGCGACGGCGTCGATCATCAGGGCGTTGTTGAACAGGCCGCGGTAACCAACCTCAAAGGTGGTGACTTCTTCGGGCGCCAAACCGGCGATTTCGCTGATGGTGTTGCCGGCGGCATCTTGAATGGTGAAACCATTTAAATTGCCGCGCGCCAAGCCGTTGAAGAAATACAGGTGGGTTTCGATAATTTCCGGCGCACGGTAGGAACTCATGAAGTTGGCGCGCAGGTGGTGGTTGTGGACGTTGTAGGTCACGCCCAATTTGGGGCTGAACTGGCTGTCGAACTCGGAGAAGTCGTCGTAGCGACCGGCGGCAACCACGCGCAAACGGTCTTCCATCAAACGCCAATCCGCTTGTAAGTAAACGCCTTTTTCATCACGGGAAATATCGTTTTTGGTGCCGTCCGGCAGGATGAAGTCATCTAAATAGCTGCCCTCGGAATTGGGCTGGTACTCACGGTAACTCAAACCGGCGACCAGGAACAGGTTGCCGACCTCGTAGTTGGTTTGGAATTCGACGTCGTTGAGGTAGGAATCGTTGATGAACTTGGCGGCGTCGGCGGCCTGCTCCAGACTCAAACCGGCGGCAAGTTGCGCGGGCACGTTTTGGATGGAGTAGGTGTTGCCGGCATCTTCACCGGTGCGGGTCACCTGGAAAAACCAGCGCGGCGCGCTCGCTTTAAACTGCACGTGGCCGATTTCCCAACCGTCGATGCGGTTGCGGCCGACGTTGGTCACGCCAAAGCTGTCGTTTTCGGACCAACCCACGAGCGCGGTGAACATGGTTTCCCCACGACGGTAGTACGCGGTCATTTCGGCTTTGGTGGACAACACATCGTAGTCGCCCACCACCAAGTCTTCCTCGCGGTAGGCGGTGCCGGCGTCAAGCGCGGCCTGCAATTCGGCCTGGGAGGCGTAACCGGTTTGATTGGCGCCGGAAACGTCAAACACGTTGTCGGAGACAAATTCGTCGGCGCTGAGGTATTGGCCGGTGAGTTTAAAGCCCCAGCCGCCCTCAAACACCTGGGCGTAACGGAACTTGGCGTCGACGAGGTTCTGTTCGCCGCCTTTAAAAGCGACACTCAAACCTTCCTCGTCCCAGGGGGTTTTGGTGATGATGTTGAGCACGCCGGCGGTGGTGTTGGAACCGTACAATGCGCCGGCGGGGCCGAGAATTAACTCCATCGAACGAATGTCCAGCGAAGAAACCGGTGCCAGCCCGCCCTGGGGCAAACCGGCGCCCGGCAGCGTCGACAAACGGCCGTCGACAAGCGACAGCATGCGCGAGTTAAACGAGGAGCTGAAGCCGCGCGTGGATACTTTTTGCAGGTTGATGCCGCCGTTGGCGAAATCCACACCTTTGACCTGAGCCAAGGCGCCGGAGAAGGTGGTCGCTGCCGATTCCAGCAAACCTTGGCTGGTCACGGTTTCAATGGTCGAGGGCGCTTCCATGCGTTTTTCCGGGCGTTTGGAAGCGGTGATCACCAGGGATTCCTCCACGGTGACCGCGTCGGGTTCGGTTTGTTCTTGGGTTTCGGACTGGGCCCAAAGCGGGCAGGTCATAACAAGCAGTGCGGCGAGCATCAAAAGCCGTTGGGGTGAACGGTAGGCACTGAGGACTTTCATCGTGGCGCTCCTTCAAGCAGAAACACGGGTGAACCGCGATAGACGAAACGGTTGAGCCGCATTTTTTAGGTATGGAAACAGGGGTTGTTCGGTCGTGGATCATTGGGGTTCGGCGGCGGTCACGGTCGCGCCAACCTCGGCGGGACGGTCGAGCCCCAGACACACAAAACCCAGACAGAAACTCGCCAAAATGGCGTAACTAGCAGATACACTTGGATTTGCCACCCCGAAACCCAAGTGCAGAGCCAGATGAACGGTCAACCCACAAACCGCGGCGGAAGCCGCGATCCAGGCCGACACGGGACGACGCATCAGCACACCGAAAACAATCGGTACAACCGACGCCGCCGCCAGCCCGTACACCCCTTTCTGCGCGAAAAGCCCCACCAGAGCAGGCGGTTGCCACGCCAAAGCAAAGGCAACCAAACCAATCACAACCAGCACCAGCCGCGACAAGTGAAGCCCGAGGCGTTCCTTGTCGGCCGCTTTGCTAAAAGGGAAATACAGGTCGTTGACCACCATCGCCGAAAGCGAAACCAATATGCCGTCGAGGGTAGACATCCCCGCGGCCAGCAACGCGATGGTAATGATGGTGAGAAAAAAAGTGCCGCCGACGATGCCTTCCATCTCGGCGGCAATATAATGCGCAACCACGGCGTCTTGGCTCCCTACTTCCAAGCCGCTGAGGCGCGCGTAAAAACCAGTGAACAGCATCAGTGAAAAGATCAGGCCGGCACCGATGGCGGTAACCAGGAACCATTTCACATCGCGATCATTTTTGAGGTACAGGACCTTGGTCAAAATGTGGGGTTGCATCATCAGCGCGAAGGTGACGATAAACCCGGAGGCGAACACGGACCAAAAGTCGTAGTAAAGCGTTGATTCGGCATTAAGAGGCGCGGCAAATTGGGGCGAAACCGCCGCCAGGCTGCCGAAAAAGTCGCCGTTGAAATAACCCAAACCGGAAACGAACAAAGCCACCGCGATGAACAGCATCAGCACGGCTTGGAAGCTGTTGGTGTAGGCGTGGGCGTAGGTGCCGCCCATGAGCACGTAACTAAACACGAACAACAACACGGCGATGAGCGCGGCTTGGCGCGAGATGTCGAACAGTTGCGCGGTAAGAATGGCGCACCCCACCAGGATCAGCACGACAAAGGTAATGCTGAGCAGATTAATCAGCGCGAAAAACAAGGCCAGGCCGCGGCTGCCGTAGTGTTCGCGGATCCAATGGGGGATCGTCAGCGCCTTGTAGCGCGCGCCGGTGCGGCGGAAGCCGTGGCACAGCAGGAGCAGCGCGGCGATGATGCCGCCTGAAGCGGCCACGCCGTAGTGCAAAAAGGCGGACAATCCGTGGGTGTAAACGAAACCGGGGTTAATGACAAAGGTTGCGGTGGAGGCAATCGAGGAGGCCATGGTCAGACCGACCAGAACCGGGCTCATGTCACCGTTGCCGATGGAAAAACCGGCCAGCGATTTGGTGCGACGCATGCCTTTGACGCTGAGGAAATAGGTCAGGCCGACGTAAAAGGCGGTAACCAGGTAGGCAAACCAGGGAATCGATGTTTCAGGAAGCATATTGAACCCCGGCTTGTATGGTTTTTAGGGCGGTTTCGGTGAGTGCTTTGCGGTTGACTTTGCCGTTGGCGAGCAACGGTAGTTCGGTCAGACAGACCAGGTGGCGCGGGTGTTTGTAACGGGACAGGTGCGGTTCGAGAAAGGCGCGTACGGCGGCCACATCGTAGCTTTGTTCGGTGAGCAGGAAGGCGAAACCGACCTCGCCCCAGCGTTGGTCGGGAACACCGATCACATGGGCGTCGCGCACGTCGGCCATGTTGATCAGGTGACGCACCACCTCGCCGGGGAACACGTTTTCGCCGCCGCTGATGTACATCTCTTTTTTGCGACCCACGATGGTGTAGCAACCTTGGGCGTCGCGTTGAGCCAGGTCGCCGGTGCGCCAGAATTGGCCGTGGCGGGCTGATGCGGTCGAAGCGGCGTTGTTGCGGTAGCCGGCGCACAGGTGCGGCCCGGCGATGCACAGCTCGCCCACACCGCCGTCGCCAACGGGTTGGTCATCCTCGTCCAACAACAGCATGCATGTGCCGAGCATCGGCCAACCGACGGCGGCCGGCTTGCGGCGCGCGGTGGCGTCGTCGATGGTGAAGCAGTTGGGACCAACCTCGGTCATGCCGAACCCTTGGCGGAAACACACGCCGCGTTCGCGCCAAACCTGCATCACGGCCTGTTGGCAGGGGGCGCCGCCGGAAATCACGAAGCGCAGTTGGGATAGATCACAGCCGGCGAAGGCGGCGTGACGCGCCAGCAAGTCGAACATGGTCGGCACGCCGAAGAAAACGGTGATTTTGCCGGCGTTCATTAAATCAAGGATCTGGTCAGGTTGAAAACAATCAACCAAAAGGATGCGACCGCCGGCCTGTAACAGCGGCAAGGTCAGCACGTTGTAACCACCGGTGTGGAAAAAGGGCGCGTGGGTACTGCTCGCATCACGGCTGTCCAGTTCCCAATTGAGGCGGGTTTGTACGATGTTGGCGCCGAGCATGGCGCCGTGGAGCAACACACCCTTGGGGCAACCGCTGGAACCGGAAGTGAACAACATCAACAGCGGCCGTTGTGGATCGACGGGCGCGGCGACAAAAGCGGTCGTTTCAGGCAGGGTCACCAAATCCAAATAGAAGGCGGCGGGATGGTCGAGATGGAAGTCCGCGCCGAGCAAAACACATGTGGCTTCAATGTGATCCAACTGTTGGGTCCATTCGGCCGGGCTGAGGCGGTAGTTCAAAGGAACCAACAAGGCACCGAGGCGCAGGCAGGCGAAAAAGAGGTGCAGATGTTCGGCGCGGTTGGTCGCCAGCACGACGACGCGGTCCCCTTCCCCAACACCCAGTTGGTGGAGGTAGGTCGCCCAACGGTCGGCAAGCCGGTCCATGGCGGCGTAGGTCATGGTGGCGCCGTCGCCGGCCTGTTCCAAGGCGATGCGATCACCAAAACGCGATGCGTTTTCGGCTAAAAAATCAAACCACATGCGCGTTTCCTCCTTGTAAACCCGCGAAAAAAGGCGCGATGGTTTCTGCAAACAACGCGGGCCGTTCCAGCAAAGCGGCGTGGGCGCCGGCAACCACGGTGAGCCGGGCGTCGGGCAAGGCGTCGGCCATGGCTTGCATCGCATGGGGCGGGGTTAATAAATCGTGCGCGCCACTGAGCAAGAGGGTCGGTGCCTTAACCGCGCTTAGGTCAATCGACCCGTCGAGGGCACCGAGGATCAGGCTTTCCACCGCGGCGTGATCGCGGTCGTCGGCGCGCTCGCGGTAGGATGCGATCAGGTCGGGTAAATCGCCCATGGCCGTTTCGCTCCAAATCCAGGGGGCGGCCACGTCGAAGCGACAGGTGCCGCCGCCGGCGCGATGGGCCTCCAGCCAGGATTGCAGCACCGCGCGCTGGACAAGGGTCGGGTTGGCAAAAGCGTGGGCCGCGGCGATGGCGACGACCCGCTCCGGGTGTTTGGCCGCCAGGGCGAGGGCCACGCGGGCGCCGTTGCTGATGCCCGCCAGGTGGCAGCGCTGAATGTCCAACCCATCCAATACGGCGAGGGCGTCCGCGACCTGTTGTTCCAGACGGTAAACGCCTTCCGCCGCGGGGGTTTCCCCCTGGCCGCGCGCGTCGTAACGGATGACACGCGTTTGGCCAAGGTAACCCAGGGCGCCGTCCCAGCTTTGCCGCGCGGCGAACAAGCCGTTGAGCAGCAGCAGCGGGACACCCTTTTCGGGACCGATCAATTCGGCCCCGAAAAAAGCGGCCTTCACAGAGGAGGAAGACAAGGCAATCACCGCTTAACCCAGCACCAAACCACCGTCGACGTTGAGGGTCGTGCCGGTGATGTAGCTAGCCTCGTCACTGGCCAGAAACGCGTAGGCCGCGGCGATTTCGTGGGCGTGACCCATGCGGGCCAGGGGTGGTTTTTGGCGGATTTTGTCCAACACTTTTTCGGGAATGGCCTCCGTCATCGGGGTTTCGATAAAACCCGGTGCAACCGCGTTGACGCGTACATTGGCGCGGCCCAATTCGCGGGCCAGGGTTTGCGTCATCGCGATCACACCCGCCTTGGTGGCCGCGTAGTTGGTTTGGCCGAAGTTGCCGTTGTGGGCCACCACGGAAGAGGCGTTCAGAATCACACCACTGCCGCGTTCTTTCATCATCACGGCCGCGCCTTGGCAAAGTTCGAACACGGCGGTCAAGTTGACGGCGATGACTTTGTCCCAGTCGGCGCGGGTCATTTTGGTGATGGTCGCATCGCGGGTGATCCCCGCATTGTTAATCAAAACGTCGCAATTTTTGTCGCGCAGAAGCTCGAGTGCAGCCTGCATGCCCGCGGATGTGGCCAGATCGGCGGCGAGCAGATGGTGTTTGTCGCCGAAACGTTCGCGGGTCACGTCGGAAATGTCGCGGTCCACCAAACAGAGGGTACTCCCCTCGGCCTCAAACCGCTCGGCGGTCGCCCAGCCAATGCCCTGGTTGGCGCCGGTAATCATCACGGTTTTTTGGTCTAGTCCTTTCACGGTTGGTCTCCTCACACGGCGCCGCTCCGGGTCGCCGTCCTACATCATTAAATAAGGGTGGCGGTGTCCTCGCCGTGAAAAACGGCGCGGTTCCATTCAAAAGCTAAAGCGGACCAAGTGTAGCCAATCCCGGCGCTTGCAAGCACCACCAGGTTGCCTGGCTGGAGCAGGTTCTCTTTTTCGGCCAGCCCCAGCGACAGGACTTGGTCGGGGGCGCCGAAATGACCAAAGTGGTCGAGGTAAATGCTTTGCGAGGGTTTGAGTTCGAGGTCCTGAAGCAAGGCGTCGTGGGCCGAGCGTTTGATGTGCAGCAAGGCCAGGTAATCAATGGCGCGGGATTGGGCCGCTTCGCGAATGACCTTGACGAAATTGGGTTGGGACACTTCGCCCAAGCGTTTGCGCATCTCGCCAATGTGGGGCACGGTCAGAAAGGTATCGGCGTGGTCCAAGCCACCGCGGCTGGTTTTGCGGGTACCGCCGCCGGGAATAATCACGTCCTCGCTGAAACGGCCGTCGGTAATCACCGAGGCGCCGCGCAAGGGATTGTCGCCCTCGCGATCCAACACCATGGCCGCGCCGCCGTCGGCCAGGCTGTAGAGGAACCGCGAATTGGGATCTTGGTAATTGGCGAGGTCGCCGGTACGGTGGCCGCCGCACAACAACACCCGATTGATGTTGGGATCCGCGGCCATCATCGAACGGGCGATATGCAGGCCGACGACGTTGCTGGAACAACGCGCGGCCATGTCAAAGGCCCAGGCGCGGCGTAGGCCGAGCTGTTCCTGCACGTAAATGCCGGCGGACCAAACGGGGTAATCTTTGTATTCGGAACCGGTCCACATGAGCAAGTCGATGGAATCGGGATCGATGTCGCGCAGGGCAAGGCGCGCGGCACGCACGGCCATCTCGCTGGGGTGCATTTCGGCACGGGCGCGGCACTTGCGCACGATGCCCATTTTCTCACGCACGACCTCGAGGGGAAGGTCGGCGGCGGCGGCAATATCGGCCGCCTGTTCGCGGTCGGGCGGCAGCCAAACGGCCGCCCGAGCAAGTGAAATGTCCATGGTAAACTCCCGTGAAAACAAGGCGAACGCGAAAACCACCAACAGCCTCCCCCGGACGGGGGTACAGCGCGGGAATCGACGCCGGTCGCATGACGACCATGAGGGTCGTCGCCGTCGGTCAGTTAACGCGACGGCCGCCGCGGCATAAAGCGGCAATTTATAAAAAATGTTATGGTTTTCGGAACATTATCAGACTCTGTGTAAAGACTTCCCTTTACTCAGCCTGGGATTCCGTGGCCTTGTCACCCGCGAGGAAGGTCGCAATCGCCGCGGCCGTTTCGTGGTGCCGTTCCCAAAAAAACCAGTGATCGCTTTCGGCAAAACGCGTCACCGACGCGTTCGGCAGCTGATCGGCCAGTTGGGTCGCATGTTGGGTGGGCACCAGGCGGTCGGCGTCGCCCGTGAGCAACAAGACGGGGTTGTTAATCAGGTGCAGCGGCACCGGGGATTCAAAGTAACGCGCGACGGCGCGGCGTTGTCGCAGTAGGGAGCGCAACGGTGCCACGTGGCGAAGGCGTTGGTCGAGAAGCAGTTGGTAAGCGGCGGGATCGCGTTGGGCGAAGCCGGGGTGGACGGTCGCCTCACTGTTGGCGCGAACCATGGCCGCGGGTTCCATTTGGTACATGGCGTGGAGCTGCGTTTCATCGAGTAAGGGAATCGCCTCGATGGTTTCATGCGCGGCGGTGGTGGCCAATAACACGCATGAGGCAACGGCTTCGCCGTGTTGAAGCAGCAGCTTTTGGGCGATAAAACCGCCCATGCTGATGCCGATCAGGTGGTAACGGGGATGGCCCAGCCGCTGCATCAAAAAGTGGCAATGGTCGGCCAATTGTTCAAAGCTGTAATCACAACCCGCGTCGGGACTGGCGCCCATGCCCGGCAGGTCGGGCAATAGAAACGAATACCGAGGTTGGAGCTGCCGCGCAATTGGTTTAAAAAGCCAATTGCCGCAGCCGAAACCGGGAATCACCAAAACCGGTTCACCGCGACCAATGCGGTCGATGTGAAGATCGAAATGCGGAGAGCGCCGCACCGGCAGCGGTGAAGTTAACATGAGGGTTCCTCGCCGACACCGTGGGGTTTGCGGCTGGGATCCAACAAACCGTGTAACAACAGTTGCGATACCTTGCCGCCCACTTCCTCCGATTCAATACCGAAATGGTTTTCCACCCCGAACGAGGTTTCAACCAGGTAGTACTGGAACAAAAAACGAAAACACATCATGACGGCGAACAAGGGATCGGCATCCTCGTGTAAAGCGCCCTCGCGGCGCAAGCGGTCAAAATGATCGCCGAACGCGTTCTTAAAGTTGGCGGCCATATTGTGGTAAAAACGCTGAATGTGGGTTCCCTGGAACTCGATCACATCAATGTAAATCAGCATGATGGATTCGCGATTGGAAACGACAATATCGCGAATGGCCTCGGCCAAGGCGGGAATATCGTTGGGAAAGTTGGACTTAAGGATCAACTGGTTCAAGGGCAATTCGGGATCTTCCAAGCGGCGCCAGTAGTTATCCAGCAACTCGGTGAACACTTGGAGTTTGTTATCGAAGTGATGGTACACGCGGCCGATGGAGATATCGGCACCGCGGGCGATATCTTTCATGGAAGTGGCCTTGTAGCCGTTTTGGGAAAAACAGCGCAGGCCGGCGGCGAGAATAAGCTCGCGTGATCGTTGTGATTTAAGCGATTGTTTCATTTTAAAAACCGAACACTCGTTTTGTTTTTTAGAATTCTGCGCCTCAGCGCGCGGGCTGTCAAGGTTTTTTTCGCACTTTTTCGCGCAACCATCTAGCCCGCATTTCTCACAAGGAATTCTGCTACGAACCCGAAACCCATGCGATTACGTGGGGGCGGCCTTCCGCGGGGCGGCCATCCGCATTACTCGGTCGAGCCGCCTTCCCCTCAGCTGCTACGCCGAAAGGTCGGCCCCGCGAAAGGTCGGCCCCGCGAAAGGTCGGCCCCGCGAAAGGTCGGCCCCCTATGCCGTCTCTCGGTCGTAATCTTCGAACTCACAAGGCTTTCAGCTTCTCGCAACGAACCCTTGTGAGAAATGCGGGCTAGGTGACGCCTGGGTGCGACCTGATTCGTCGTTTTTCCTCACGACTTACAAAAGAAGCGATTTTCAAACCATTCTGAGATACAATTCTTCACCAAGCCACCACTTTAACGCTTTTTCTCAATACCACCGCGCCAACCCACCTTTGCGGTTATATGAGTCATGACCCTCACCCACCTTTTTTCACCCATCACCTCCCCCCGGAGTTTTCTCCGACGCGGTAACGGCTTTCCTGTGCTTTGTCTGATGGTCGGCCTTTTGCCCTGGGCACAGGTCTCCGCCGGCCCCCCCTTGTTCAGCACGCGTTACAGCACGGAGGAAGGGCTACTCAACTATCAGGTCAATTGCCTGTTCCAAGATGACGACGGTTACCTGTGGATCGGCACCAATAACGGGCTAAACCGTTTCGACGGCCACGCCTTCTGGAAAATCCAACCCGACGTCGCCGGTGAGGCAGTCAACCCCTACATTTATATTCGTGCCATCGACGCCGACAGCGAGGGAAACCTTTGGCTGGCGGCCTCGGAAGGACTCTATCGCTTCAACAAAAACCGCGATCATCTGACCAAGGTGAAAGCACCGCGGACAGCAACCGAATCGGGGTTTCGCAACCTGCTGGTGGACCACCAGGACCGGGTTTGGGCCACGGACACCTTGGGTCGCCTCTGGCGCTATACCCCCACTACGGAAAACCTGGTCAACTTATCCGATACCATCCCCAACCCCACTCCCGAGGAAGCGATTCGCTGCACTGCCCTCACCGACCTCGGTAATAAACTGTGGCTGGGAACCCAGAAGGGCCTGTTCCGTTGGGACGCGGGCCACGACCGGCCCGTCCCGGTAAAAAACACACGCAATGCCGCGACCCCGGCCTTTGGAAGCGCGGTTCAGATCCTGGCGCGCGACCCCGAGGGGCGACCCTGGGTCGTGGGCGACCAGGGGGTGGCCTCCTTCTCCATGGCACTGGGCGAGTTTCTCCCTCGTTTTCTGTTTGAACAGGACACCCAGGCGCAACCCCCCTACCACGCTTTAGCGGTGGTCGATGCTTCGACCTTGTGGCTGGCGGGCAGGGATCATTTGCTCCATGTCACGTTACGCGGTACCCCGACGGCAACCCGCTATTCCTACGGCGCCATTCACGCGTTAACGGATGATCGGATCCGCACCATGCTGGTGGACGAGGCGGGCACCCTGTGGATCGGCAGTTTGTTTGGCGGTTTGAATCGGATTACCCGGGCCAACACCATCGAATCACTGCCGCTGACCCGTCCCGCCGGGGTCCGTTCACAATATCCCTCGGTTCGCGCGGTAGCCTTTGCGGACAACGATGTGTTATGGGTGGGCGATTACGATGGTTTGTTTTCCCTCCAAAACGGAACCACCCTGCAGCACCAGGGTGATGCGGGCGAGGTCCCAGAGAAGATGCGGATCGAAGCGCTGTTGCCCACCCGACGCAACCAATTGCTCATCGGCGGCACACCCGGCCTATACCAGCGTGCTTCCGCCTCGGATATGGAGAATCCGGGTTTTACGCCGTGGCGCGCGGGCGCGACAACCCCCTTCGGGGCGATGTCGGTACTTAGCCTTCACCAAAGCAGCTCGGAAACTATTTGGGTCGGCACGGCCCAAAACGGCTTGTTCAAAATCGACGAGGCACGAAACAAGGTCACCCCTGTCACGGTGGCCGGCACCCCGCTCCAAAAAATTCTGGGCAAAATTCTGTGCTTAACCCAAGACGCAAATAAGGCGCTGTGGCTCGGAACCAACCGCGGCCTTTACGAATGGACGGCGCGTGGGAAATTACAGCCGCACCTGCTTCCGGTAGACGGCCCGCTGGACAGCCGCCAAATTCGCATTAACAGCCTTTTTGCCCAAAAAGGCAACCAAAGCTTGTGGGTTGCCACCAATGAAGACGGGGTGTTCTTTCGAAACGCGGGAAACAAGGACTTTCAGCAACTAAGCCACAAAAACGGCTTGCCCGGCAATAAGGCACTTTCGCTGATGGAAGACCGGCTCAACAACATGTGGATCAGCACCGTCGCCGGCATCACCAAATACGATCCATTCAGCAGAGAACTGACCAACTATCCCTTTAACGACGGTTCGCGGGCGCTTCGTTTTGTGGGCAACACCATGGCAAGGGACGGCAGCGGCGCGATGGTTGTCGCCGGCACCAACGGCCTTTATCGGTTTCATCCCGGTGCGTTCCGCGGCGAGCTCCCTTTGCTGCAGCCGCGCTTCACCAGCTTAACCCTCTTCCAGGAGGGTAACCTTCGCGAGGTCATCCCCGTCCCAACCGTCACCGAGAGCGACGGCCTGCCCACCCTGCGCCTGCCCTACCAGTCAAGCCACTTCAAGTTACGGGTCTCGGCCCGCAAAATCGCCGATCCCAAGCTGGTGCGCTATGAGTACCAACTCGGCGACGAAGGCAATCCCTGGCAGCCAATCAACCACCCGCTCCCGGTGATTCAATTTACCCACCAGGAACCGGGAAGCTACCTGCTGCGGGTGCGCGCCCACCACGCGGGGAACCGCACGAGCCGGAAACCAACGCAGTTGCGGGTGGTGATCGTGGCCCCTTTCCATCGCAGCACCCCGGCGCTGTTGCTTTATGCCTCGCTGCTCCTGGCAGCCATGGGCACCTATGTGTTTTTTCAGCGGCGCACCACCCTGCGCCACCGGCGCATGACCGAACGCCTGCGCCACTTGGACCAAACCAAGGACCGCATCATGCACAACATCGGCCACGAACTCAAAACGCCGCTGCAGAGCATGATCGGTATCGCGCAAGCCCTGGTGGGCGGGCGTCGCGGCAATTTAAGCCCGGAAGCGCGCAACGATTTACGGGTCCTCATCGACAGCGGCGAGGGTTTGGCGGCCACGGTCGGCGACATCATGGACCTGGCCAACTTAAACAAAAAAGAGCTGCGATTTCACATCA
This sequence comes from Acanthopleuribacter pedis, assembly GCF_017377855.1. Classification (GTDB taxonomy): domain Bacteria; phylum Acidobacteriota; class Holophagae; order Acanthopleuribacterales; family Acanthopleuribacteraceae; genus Acanthopleuribacter; species Acanthopleuribacter pedis. The sequence continues at coordinate 145,862 of NZ_JAFREP010000002.1, read as the reverse complement.
CCACGGTCAACCTCAAACAGGTCGTCGATGTGGTGGTGGCCCTATCCAAACCCTTCATCGGCGACAAACCACTCAAGCTGAGCAACAGCATCCCCGAACATTATTTCGTCAAGGCGGATATCAACCGCACAAAACAAATCCTTTTTAACCTGGTCGATAACGCGATTAAGTACAGCAAAAACGGGGTTGTCTCACTTTCGGCTAAAGAAAACGGCAACCTGACAACGATCAAAGTGACCGACCAGGGCCGCGGCATCGAACCCCACCAGATCGACCATATTTTCGAGCACTTCGAACGGGCCGACTTCAACATGGTTGGCAGCTTGGGCGGGGCTGGATTGGGTTTGGCCATCACCAAAACCCTGGTGGAACGCCACGGTGGCGACATCTACGTGCAGTCCACCCCGGGGGAGGGTTCGTCTTTTTATTTCACGCTTCCCAGGGCGGTTCCCGAGGAAGACCCAGCGTCGGAGGCCTCGATCTTCGGCGCGGTAACCCTCAATGATGATACGGGTTACCCAGTGCACGACCACGGGCGCAAAGGGTTCAAAATCCTGACCGTCGACGACAATCCGATCAACCTGCAACTGTTGGTCAATATTTTGTCGGCACAGGATTACCAAATTCAACAGGCCCAAAACGGTTTTGACGCCCTCGAAATCCTCAAAAACGAACCCGAAATCGATTTGGTTCTGCTGGACATCGCCATGCCGAGGCTGTCCGGTTACGACGTATGCCTCAACATTCGCGAGCGCCACGGACCCTCGCAGTTGCCGGTCATGTTCCTTTCGGCCATGCACCAAACCAGCGATATCGCCCGTTGCTTCGAGGTCGGCGGCAACGATTATTTGGCGAAACCGGTCACCAAGGTTGAATTGCTGGCGCGCGTCAAAACCCAACTGGACCTACTGGACGCCCACCGAAACTTGGAAGCCAAGGTCGCCGCGCGCACCCGCGAGGTGGAATTTTTGGCGGAAGTCGGCCGCGAGCTCACCGCCAAACTCGACTTTACCGAGGTCGCGCAAAGGCTTTACCACCAGCTCACCCCACTGATGGACACCTATGGCTACGGTATCGGCATCCACGAACCGGATTCGGCCATGATCCATTTCAAACACCTGATGCGCAACAACAGCCCCATCCCCGACTTCTCACTTGAGGTGGCCAATGGGGAACGCTTGCCCGCCCTCTGTATCCGCACCGGCCAAACCATTCATATTAACAACTTGGATGACGAGTTCCACCGCTACGTCGAAAACCCAAACGCGGCGGAATTTTACGACGGCATCAAATCCTACCTCGCTATTCCCATGATCGATCACGCCGTGGAAGGTGCGCTTGCCAAAGGGGTGATTCTGCTGTTCAGCCCGGAACCTTACGCATACGAGGAATCCCAACTTTCCGTGTTGCGCTCGCTCGCGGGTTCAACCTCCATCGCCTTGGAAAACCACCTCGCCTTTAACGCCATTCGCAAACAAGAGGAAGAAATCCGCCGCACCCAATCGCAGTTGGTGCAAAACGAAAAGATGGCGGGTTTGGGGACCTTGGCCGCGGGGATCGCTCACGAGATCAACAACCCCGCCAACTTTGTCAACGCGGGCACCTTCAACTTACGCGGCACCCTCGAGGCATTTCAAAAATTCCTCTTTGACCTGATGGAAGACGAGGCGGACGAACAGCTGGAAGCCCTGTTCCTGGAAAAATTCGACAAAATGAAAGGCCAACTAAGCACCATCCAAAACGGCGTGTCACGCATTCACGGCATCGTCAAAGACCTGCGAACCTTCTCCCGCTTGGATGAGGCCGAGATGAAAACGGTCAACATCCACGAGGGTTTGTTGTCCACCCTGCACCTGGTCCGCACGCAACACAAAGACAAGGTCACCTTCGACATGGGTTTTGAGGGTGCCTTGTACTGCGAATGCTGGGCGGCGGAACTGAATCAGGTGTTTATGAACATCCTCATCAATGGGTGTCAGGCGATTTACGCGCGTGATGATCAAACCAGCGAGCCCGGTCGGATTTCGATTACCACCAAAACCGTGGGCGACTTGGTGTGGATCGTGTTTGAGGACAACGGGTGCGGCATGGACAAAGCGCTGCGGGAACGCATTTTTGAACCCTTTTTCACCACCAAACAAAACCATGGCACCGGTTTGGGTTTGTCGATTTCCTACGGCATTATCCACAAACACAACGGCACCATCGAGGTGCAATCGGCACAAGGTGTCGGCAGTAGCTTCACCCTAAAAATCCCACTCAGTCAGGCGGTTCATCAAGACGAGAAATCGCCAAAACACCCATTGTCACAAAAAGCATGATGAGGTCGGAAATGGCATTATTTAATAAAGATAAAATCGCGGCCATTCGCGGGAGCAACGACAATAAGCCGTTGATTATGCTGATTGACGACGAGCCGGACAACCTCACCGTGTTGGTCGATCTGCTTGGGGCCCAATACCGTTTGATGACCAGTCCCAACGGCCGCGACGCTTACGCGCAAATTCAGGCCATGGACAACCGCGAGGAACTGAGTCTGATCATCAGCGACCAACGTATGCCGGAAATGACCGGCACCGAGCTGTTCGCACAAATCAAGGACCTGATTCCCGACACGGTGCGCATCATTCTCACCGGTTACGCGGACGTTAAAGCCATTATCGACGCCATCAACGACGCCAACATTTACAAGTTCATGCTGAAACCCTACGACCCACCGCAGCTTTTGCTCACGGTCAAACGCGCCCTGGAATACGCGGACATGAAACGCAAAATCCGCCGCTACACCAAAACGCTGGAGACCAAGGTTACGGAACGCACCCTGGCCCTCCAGCAAAAAAACGCGGAGTTGGAACAGAAAAAAGACCAATTGGTGATGCAGGAGAAAATGGCGGCCATGGGGGTGCTCACCGGCGGTTTGGCCCATGAGTTTCGCAACCCGCTGAACTTCATCACCAACCTATCGCGCATGATGTGCGAACTGGTGGCCGAGGGCCGCGCACTGCTGCACCAACCCCTGGACGAAGCGGGCAAGATCGCCTTGGACGGGGTATTCGAGGATTTGCACGCCAACGCGGATGTGATCAACACCCAAAGCGGGCACATGAACCGCATTGTCGACGCCATGGCGGCGATGATCCGACCGACCAGTGGGCAAAAGCGCCCCACCCCGTTAAACGAATTCGCCGCGGAATACGTGAATTTCGCCTACCACCACCACAAGCTGGTCCACGGCGGCCTGTCGGTCGATTTGATGTTTCATTTGGACGAGCGCCTGGGCGACATCATGATCAACCCGCAAACCCTGAGCCACGCGTTACTTAACTTGGCCAACAACGCAATTGAAGCAGTCTCAGGAGAAACCGGTAAAGCGGGCCGGGTTGTTTTGAAAACCCAACAGGTGGCGGACGGGGTGATCATCCGCTTGGAGGACAACGGATGCGGCATCAAAGAAACAGACCACACCAAAGTTTTTGAGCCCTTCCACACCGCGAAAGGCGTGCGTTCCGGGCACATCGGTCTGGGCCTCTCGGTCGCCTACGATATCGTGGTCAAAGAGCACGGCGGCGATTTAACCCTCCAATCCAAGGCGGGCGAAGGCACGGTGGTTTCGATTCATTTACCCGCTTGAGGCGAAAAAGCCGCGGCGCCGGGGACCCGTTAAAAAACCGTTTTGAGATCGGTTTCCAGGGCGGAAAGGGCGCTGTAGCGGCTGTCGGGCCGCACCTTGAGACACCGTGCCGTCACCATCGCCAGGCGGCGGTCCGGGAAACGCGCCACCTCGGCGTCGCTGAGCACAATGTCGTTTTCGGCCAAAAACCCGGCGCGTTCCCACAAATCACCGTAGCTTTCACCCGGCGCGTGGCCGACAAACCGATGGTACAGGTACAAACCCACCAAATAAACCTGGGTGCGCGCATCGCCGCTCACCTGGTTGAGGTATTCCGGGGTGGCACCGGCGAGGATCATGTCCGGGGTGATTTCGGGGTCGCGCAGGGATTGCACCAACTCGAGGCTGGGCGGTTCTTGGGCGCTCTGGATCCACTCGGCTGGATCGTCCGCGGCCAGCAGTTGCGCGGGCATCATTGCCGACAGCGGTTTGTCGCGGCGGGCGAAACCGCGCAACAATTGGAACACGGGATCCTCGGCCCTGGGTGGCGCCGGGCCGGGGCTTGCGTTGGCCACCGGCGGTTGCGGCGCCGTCGCCGGGTCCAGGCCACCGGTTTCCAGCCATTGCAACAGCGGGCTGATGTGAACCCGGCCGTCGCGTTCGACGGCCAGCGCCGACTGACGCACGTAAGCGAAATGGGGATGGTTGACGGGCAGGGCCGCGATTTGCGCGGCGGCGTTGCCGGCTTCCCACCAAGCGCGCATTTCGTCCGGCAAACACATAAAATTGGAATTAAAAAAGTAAAAGGCCGCTTTGCCGTGTTTGATCTCTTCCAGCACCAAATCCAAATCACCATGGCGCTCGTAATGTTCACCCAACAAGGCGACAAGGTGTGGATTGCCCAGGGTAAGGCGGTGAATATCGCGGCTTACCGTTTCTTCCAAACCTTTGCTCATCAGCACCTTGAGGCTTTCTTCCTCGCTAAACGGACCGAGCAGGCGCGGCGGTAGGAAATCGGGCAAAAACGGCGAGGTGCGCGCCTGGGATTCGTCCAAATCGTACATGCGCATCGAACCCGCCATCACGATGGTCAGGTTACGCGAACCGTGGGTTAACTTGCGAAACACGGCCAAAACCGCGGGTTCCCCCGCGGCCACGTCAACCAACTCCTCGCATTCGTCAATCAGCAGGTAACAGCGTTTGCCCTTCAGCGTTTTGACGCGGCGACGGAAGCGGTTGATCAGCTCTTGAAAGGTCGCTTCCTCGAGGGCGTCGAGGTCCAGATCCAGTTCTTCCGCCACTTCCTCCGCGTCTTCCAAGGCCTCCAAAAACGAATCACGCAAGCCCTCGACATTGCCCGATCCCTGCAAATCCCAATACAGCGCCATCTGATCCGGCCAGTAACCTTCACGGCACAGCCATTCCACCTGGCGCAGCAACGAACTTTTGCCGACGCGGCGGTTGCCCAGAATCCAACTGGTGCGCAGCCCCTCCTGTCGTAAAGCTTCCAAGTGTTCACCGCGCCCGACAAAATCCTTGCCGCGTACCCAGCGATTAATGACAAATGACATGCGTGTTTTCCTCTCAAATTAGCCGGCGCCGCGTGCCTTCACGGCCCTCATGCGCGCGCCTCTTCACTTTTTTCTTGCAGTAATTGTTCCACGTCGCCCAGGCGAATGTGAAACAAACCGGATTGCAGCTTCTGGTCAACCAACTTGATGCACAGCTTTTGAATCAGGTAGGGATGACCGGAAGTGGCCTTGAGCAAGGCGGTCACAGCGGCGGGTTCGTAGGTAAAAATGCCCTCGACGGGATCGAGGATCAGCTCGCGCGCGGCCTCCTCGTCGAGCGATATCACCGGCACTTCCTCAAAGAAGTTGTACCAGGGTGAACCACTGCTCTCCCATTCTTTTTTGAGGTGAATCCCGGCCATGATACAGCTGAGATGCTCGGCGAAATCCTTCATAAAAATACTGCGCAGTTTTTGGTTGGTCTTGTCACTGAACTCGTTCAACACGTCGACCTCGTCCATCAGCAACACGATCAACACATGACGGTCGGCGTGATCGGCCAAGCGCCCGATCAACCGTTTGATGTCCTTGGCAAAGTGCCTGGCCAAGTAACCTTCTTGACGCTGATGGACTTCAAGATCCTCGTGGTCCACGTCCCAATCGGCGGCGGCGGTACACACCTCGGCCATCAAATGATGAAACAGGTCGGGTTCATGCAATCCCTGAAGGTCGATGAATACCGGGTAAAACTGATATTCAGGGGCGTCCAGGGCTTCCAAGTTGCTTTTGAGTTGCAGCAGGAAACTGGTTTTGCCGATGCGGCGGTCGCCGTGAATCATAAATGAGTTTTTGTGGAGCGAACCTTGGATGCGCTGCATCAGGCGTTCCCGACCAAAAAACATCTCGGGTCGACGCACCGGGCTGCCGGCGATGTAGGGGTTGAAATGGCGCAGGCGCGCCAGTTTGCGGGCCTTGTTGCGGCGCACCACCCGCATGATCACCAATACCAGCAGCAACAGGACGAGGGCCAGGTACAGTTGGAAATGGAGGTACCAAGGCCGGGTCAGGGTGAGGCTTTCCCGCAATTCGAGACTGCGCCCCAAATCATCGCGAAGCACCAAGGACACCTCGTAATCGCCGAAGTCGGTGGCGTTCAGGCGACCGATGCGGTGGTGTTGTTGGGGTTGCTCGGTGGGCATCACCTCGAGTTCGAGGTGGTGTTCCTCGCCGTTCACACGCAGGACGCTGTCTTGAATTTGTTCGGCACCGAGGAACCGCGCTTCAAGCAGCAGTTGCCGCAAACCCTCGCGCCGCAGCAACAAGACCCCGGTGAATTCCGAAGGCAACGGCATGGCGTCACTCGCGGTGCGTTCTTTTTCCAACTCGTCCTGAAGTTCTTTGTTTTTCCCCTCGGAGCGCGCCAGTTGGTTGGCGAGTTGGGCTTTTTCTTGTTCCAATGACTTGGCCTGTTCCTCGATTTGAGCCAGCATCGCCTTGGTGTCGGCATCTTCCTGGGCGTCTTTTTGGGCGGCGGCGTCCCGGTCGGCCTGACTGCGGCGGCGCTCGGATTCGAGGGCTTGGATGCGTGTTTCAAACTCGCCTTGCCGACCGGTTGGAATTTGATCGCGGTAGGTGTTAAACAGGGCCTTGGCCACGGCCAAGTCACCTTGGTCCAGGCCGGTTTGAATGCGTTCGGTTAACTCGCGGCGCAAGCGTTGGTCCTTGGCGGCGACATCCTCGCGCATTTGCAGCACGGCACGCATATCTTCAAAAGCGCTTGTATCAACGCCTTGCCGCGCCAGCTCGGCCAATTCTTTTTGAAAATCATCGAGTCGACCGTTTTGCAGGTGTTGGAACAGACGGCGACGTTGGTCGAGCAGCACCCGTTCCGCTTCAATGGCGGCACTGAGTTCAGCGGCCTTTCTGCGATAAGCCTCGAAGATCGGCGTCAAATCGGCTTGCATTCTGGCGGATTGCGCCACCACCTCGCCGCGGAACGCCTGCTGGGCGGCGGCATTGGCGGCGGGTAATTGATCCAGCGCGTAATGGCTCAAGGCTTGGTAATAAAACGGGGCGTAATCAATTTTTTGGACGGCGCGGGTGAACTGATTGCGCTTGGGTTCGGCTTTTTTGGCCAAGGCGGCCTCCATCGCGGCGAGGCAATCCTCGTAGCGTTGCGCCTGGTAGTGTTTGACACCCTGTTCGTAGTGCTCGTACCAGGTCCAGCTCGGGTTCTGGACCAGCATCAACCACAGCAGCACCATCATTTCTTTCTCCAAATCACCGACAGCGTGACCTCGCGGCCGGTTGACCAAAGGTCCGCGGCGAGGTCGATCTCAAACCGGTTGTTCCACACCCAGCCAAAACCGACGGTGGCGTGGTCCTCGTCGCCTAGACCCGTCACCGAAAAACGTTCCGCCACCCGTTCGTCGTCGCCGCGATAGCGAATGGTGTGGCGGGGGTTGCGGAAGTACCCGCCGCGCACGGCCCACACGTTGTGGTTGGCGGCGATCAAATACTCAAAGCCCAGGTGGAATTGATCGATGTCGTCAACCACGTAGTTCTCGACCCGTTCCTCCTCCACGTTCTCGACAATGGCAAAATCGTCGCCAATGATCTGACTGTAGAAAATTCTTTGCCAATCCAGCATCAGACGCGCGGTCGGCAGCACCCGATACTGAACGCCGCCGCCGAATACGTCGGGCACGGCAAAAGGGACGGCAATCTCGTCTTCAAAAAACGGCAGGCCGTTGCGGCTTTCCGAAACCTGCTCCTGTAAAAACAGTTTGGGATTGCTGCGGTACACCAATCCCCAGGTGAAATCACCGCGCACCTCGTGCAACAGGCCGATGCTCCAGCCGAAGGCGTGATCGGTATCATCAATGGACGAGTTGAAATCAAAGGTTTCGGGCAATTCACCAATGGTTTGTTCAAAACCCTCGCGGCCGTAACTGGTTCGCCCCACCAATTCGAACCAATTCAGGGTGGCCCCCAATTTGAAGTCACCGTAGCGGCGCGCCACGCCGAGCCCACGAATATCACCGCTTAAATCAAGGGAAATACGCCGCTGCTCACCGATTTGCGTATCGCCGGTGAAGGAGCTGGAAACAAAGTCTCGGTTTTGCCGATCCTGCAGGTAGCGGTACTGGAAGGCGCCGAAGTACCAGGAGCCGAACCGGTAGTTGGCGGCAAAGAAGTTAAGCTGTTCAAAGTCAACAGCTTCCTGAGTAAAAGAGGTGTTGCCGGCGTTGAGAAAAAAGGCCTCACGGCCGTCCCGCTCGGTCAGGCGGTACTCAAGGGTGATGGCGGGTTCGGCAAGGAACGCCAAGCCGGCGGGGTTGGCATAACTGGCGGAGGCATCGTCGGCGGTCCCGATAAAAGCGCCACCCAGGGCGGCGGCACGGGCGCCCGGCAAACTGAAATCGAATTGGAATTCGCGAAAAACTTCCTCGTTGGTCTGGGCCCACACGGGAAGGCCACCCAAACAGACGATCAATCCGAAAAGGGGCGGGATATGTCGCCGCATGGCGAGACAGGGCAACATCCCGTTCCACAATCGATGCATCAACCGGCCGAGTGCCATGGTGAACCTATCCAAAATCAAAAGGTATTCCCAATCCTTTCATAAAAGCGTCATCGGGAAGCGGGCCGGGCTCATGAAGACCGACCGAGGCGGCGTAGACCGTTCGCGGGTGCGCTGGGTGGTTGGCCGGTTGGAAGCCTTGCCGAGGAACAAAAAGATCCCTAGCAAGAATCATTCATGGTCGGGCAACAACGGGGATGCCGCGTGGGCCGGCAGATTAGAACGAACAGGTGAAGAAGCAAGGATGGTTGTTAACGCGAATCCAGATGCCGAGACAGCTCGGGAAGGCAGCGGCGGAGCAGCCTTCCGGGACAGCCGTTAAGGCAAGCCGCGTCATAAATTAAGGAGCAAGCATACCCTAAGCCTCGTAAAAAAAGAAAGCGCGCATTTGTGGGCAATCGGGAAGGTTGACAGGTCGCGGGACAAAATGACCGGGCGCAAAAGGGAACAAAGGAAACGAACACGACCGGATCCCACGCGAAATCGCGCGTTGATCCATTGAGGGCGCGAAACGCGGTTTACCTCGACCTGTACCAATTCTCACTGGCCGTTTTGGCCCGACGATTGCTACAATCAGTGGTTAGCCTTGAGCTTGGGGTTTTATCGTATGTTGCGAATGATCTGCTTTTTATTCTTATGTGCGGCCTTATGCGCCGTTCACTTGCATCCCTTACAGGCCTGCATCGCCGTCCCACTAAACGCCACCTTGACCTCGGGAAGTTACACCGATGTGGTCGAGGTCAACGATTATATGGTGTTGGCCACGGGCAACGGTCTTGAGATTCGGTTCTTGGATCGCAGTCGCACGGATTTGTTTACCGTCCCCATTCCCGGTGAAATTACCCAACTCATTCCTCAAGGCAACGCCGTTTTTGTGGTCACGGCCGATGTGGGTATGACCCGCGTCCCCCTCGACGGTGACCCCGCCAACTGGAGCGCCCGCGCCCGCGAGATCCTGATCCCCGGCATCCAATCGGCGACGGTGGTCGGCATTAACGTGATCACCCGCCACGCGGACGAAGTCCAATTGCACGAATTCCGAACCCTAAGCGACATAGACTTACTGGACACCTGGCCGATTGCGGGCCACGGGATCTTGGCTTTCGGCAACGTTGTCGCGGTTCACACCAAGGAAAACAATGTTCAGTGGCGCTACGTCGAAAACGGTCGCTTCGCCGGGCCTAGCTTTACCCTGGACGTCGAGGGCCAAACCCGTTTCTACGGCATGGAACTACAGAACAATGTCAATCCCGGCCATCGCCTGGTGGTCCGTGCCGCCGACCGCATCCTTTGGGCCGGCTTCGATGAAAGCGGGCTCGCCGCGCGTACCGGCGAATACTTCCGCAACAACGCCCGGGATCTGGTTTTCGGTTGGTCCGTTTCAGATACCCATCTTTTCCTGCGTTTTGCCGACCGGCTCGAACGACGCAACATCATCCCGCCGGACAGCCCGATCCAACTGCCGATGGCGGGCACCCCGCTCGCCGAAATCGGCGCCACCCGCCTGCGCGCCGTCGGTGACCACGTCTACTTCATTTATGAAGGCAACGACAATGTCGATTGGACCTTGCGCAGTTTCGAACCCTTGGCCGGCGGTTTAGCGCCCGGTCACGATTTGAAAAGTCGTTACGGCGCCATTTCCAGTGTCGCCGTCGCCTCCGGCCACCTCTTTTTTGCCTCGGTTAACGGCTTGTTCAGCGCGGGTGTTGCCGGCGATTTTGTCGAACAAGTCACCCCCCGCGAGGCGCAAACCTTCGCCGGAAAAATCCAGTCGATCACCGGCAACGGTCAAGTTTTGTACGTTGTTACCAGCGAACCCGGCGCCAGTCTCTCCAAGTTGACCGTCCTCTTGGTCGACGCCGACGGCGGCATCAGCCCGGTCCTGGAAGAAGCCTTTACCGGCGCGGTTGAGCGGGTTTCGGTTTACGAGGACCAACTCGCGATTCTGCTGGTCAACCGCAACTACCAGGGACGCAACTACACCGGTTATGTGATCGATCAAAACGACCTGATCAACGGATCGGCCACCTTCGCCAACGCCGCGACCTTTACCGAATTGGTCTCCTTTGACTCCGAGGTTTCCCACCGCGATTTCACCCTTTCCCAAAGCGGCCTGATCCACCACGACGGCGCCACGGTGCGGTTGCACCCCAACCTGAACAACTTGAATACCCGGGTCATGTTGGACCTCAATCAAACGGAGCCGGTACAAACCGTCATCGTGCGCAACGACCAACTCTGGCTACAAACGGCCTCGGCACTGCACCTGTACCGTTTGGACGGGGACCAAGCCCAGCGCATTGGTTCCTACAACAACTGGCACAGCGTCAGTCGCCTGACCGGCAACGAAATCATCGCGCAAAACACCAAGGACCGCAGCCCCGGCCGTTACTACACCTTGGAAGCAGCCCCCAACGGTTTGGTGCAAGCGGTGAGCAGCTTCCGCTCCTCAAGCCCTCCCCTGTTTGCCGACGATACGCGCGACAGCGAAGAACGCCGCTTGTTTACCGTCGAAGCCTCTTCCCTGCGCAGCTACCGCATTGAGTGCAAGGACAACACCGACCGCTACCTGTTCCCTTTCTCCGATAAAGCCGAGTTAGAAGTGTCCACGCTCCTCGACAGCACCGACCAAATCAACTTCACCATCTTTGATCGCGAGGGCAACATCATTGGTTACCAACGCATGGACGGTGATTTGATCAGTATTTTTAACGGTGAACCCCTGGAAGAATGGATTTACGAGTACAACGAACGCGCCGAACCCTACACCGTGGTTTTGAACTCCACCCGTCCCATCGGCCCGATTCTTTCCGATCAAGCCGGCGCATCGCCCAACTCGCGCTACGCCTACCGCATCCCTTCAATCGACGAATTCAAGACCGACATCTACATGCCCCACGTGCCCGATCCGGCTGACTGGAGAACCACCCTTGTTTTGCAAAATGCGCAGCCGGGTTTAGACGACCTGGACGTGCTGAATACCAAAAACGAAACCTTGACCATTGAACTGCAGAACTCCAGCGGGGAACGGCTGTCGCGCCAAGTGCCCTTGGGCGGCACGGATCGTTTCGACATCGGCCTGGACCTTTTTGAAAAAGAAACCAGTTGGACCAAAATATCCAGCTTCGATCTGGGCACCCGCTTGGCCGGTTTCGGTTTGATCCAGCGCAACAACGAAAATCGCGCCGCGGCCATTCCGCTCACCAACACCTTGGGCGAAATTTTGGTGGTCCCCTATATCGCCAACGGCCGTGACCCGGAGTGGTTTACCGGCGTGGTGATGTCGAACCCCAACCCGGAAGAAGCCGTCGTCCGCGTTTTCCCCTACGACGCCGAGGGCCAGATTCTGCCGGCACAGACCATCACCATTCCCGGCCGCTCGCGGCGTGTCGATTTGGCCGAGGACCTTTACCTGGTGCCGGAAGGCTCGAACGAACCGGTATGGATGGTGGTGGCCTCGTCACACCCCATCATGGGCATGTTGCTTTACGGCGATTTTGACGACCAAAGCTTGGCCGCCCTACCGCTTTCTTATTTCGACGGAACCGAACTGCTCATTTCCGGCATTCGTCAGAACGACACTTATTGGTCGCGCATTTCGCTGACCAACATCGACATCACCGACACCACCGTGTTCATCCGCGCAATTGACGATTTGGGCCAAGAAATCGCATCCAAAACCTTGTTTATGCCGCGTCGCGGACACGTGGAGCAACCGGTCAACGAATTGTTTCCGAACCTGACATCACAGGAGTTAGCGACCGTTCGCACCATTCACGTGCAAAACGACCTCAACAATGTTTACGGGGTTTTGTTCCGCGGCCGCTACGATTCCGATTCGATTGAAGCGGCGAGCGCGCTGCACCTTAACGGCAACTAGCCCGCATTTCTCCCAAGGAATTCTGCTACTAAGCCGAAACCCATGCGATTACAAGGGGGCGGCCATCCGCCTTACTCGGTCGAGTCGCCTTCGCCTCAGCTGCTACGCCGATAGGTCGGACCCCTGTCCCGTCTCTCCGTCGTAATCTTCGTACGCACAAGGCTTTCGGCTTCTCGCGACGAATCCTTGTGAGAATTGCGGGCTAGCCCGATCCACGGTTCATCACCCGATAAGCCACCATTCACAACACCGACCCTGGGTTCCCACGGGCGACGCTGCATAAAATGACGTGTCGCCTCCGGTCCAAAGCGACCGGTTTCATGCGGCACAAGCTGCATGAATGCACATGCTTCGCCTGTATTGAAGGAGCCCAGCATGCGGATTCAGGTGTGTTCCCCCTCCGACCTCATTTCCGGTGCCGACCTGCCCTGGGAATTGCCACTGAAAGATTGGCCGGACGATATTTTGGTGGAAATGCCGCGCGGGATCTCACGCAACACGGTTCGCTTTGCGGCCCGCAACGGGATCGTTTACGCGGTCAAGGAATTGCCCGAGCGTCCGGCAACCCGCGAATACCGCTGGTTGCGCGCCTTACAGGAACACGACCTCCCCGCGGTTCAACCGGTGGCACTGATCACCGAGCGCGGCGAAAAGCCAGGACACATGATGGCATTGCTGATCACGCGTTTTTTGGAGTTCGCACTCCCCTACCGGACGTTGCTGAGCGGCAGCAGGCTGCCCATCGACCAGGATCGTTTGCTGGATGCGATGGTGAACCTTTTGGTACGACTGCACCTGGCCGGCTTCCACTGGGGCGATTGTTCCTTGTCGAACACGCTGTTTCGTCGCGATGCAGGTCGCTTGGCGGCGTACATGGTCGACGCCGAAACCGGTGAAATGCACCCGCAACTTTCCGAGGGACAACGGCGTTACGACCTTATTGTGGCGGAAGAAAACGTGGCAGGCGAGCTGATGGACGTCGCCGCGCAAATCGGATTACCGCCGGGCATCGACCCCATCGAAACCGCCAACAACTTGGTGGAACGCTACGAGCGCCTGTGGCACGAAATCACCCGCGACACGGTATTCCGCCGCGATCATCAGTTCCGCATCGCCGCCTACCTGAAGAAACTCAACAACCTGGGTTTTGACGTGGAGGAGCTGGAAATGCGCACCACGGACGACGGGACGCGGCTGCGCATGCGCCCCAAGGTGGTGGAGGAAGGCCACCATCGCCGTCGCTTACACGAGCTGACCGGCCTGATCGCCCAAGAGAACCAAAGCCGGCAAATCCTCAACGAAATCCACCGCCACCGCGCTTGGCTGAGCGAGCAGGAGAAACGCGACATTCCCCAGGCGGTGGCGGCCCACCGCTGGCTGGTTGAGGTCTACAAACCCGCCTTGCTCAAAATCCCGGAAGACCAGGCCGGCAAGCTGGAGGGCCCGGAGTTCTTCCACCAAATCCTGGAGCACCGCTGGTTCTTATCGGAAGCGGCGGCGGCGGATGTCGGCACGGAGGAAGCGACGCGCGATTACATTACCAGCATCCTGCCAAACGTGGCGGAAGAGCGCCTCAGCGGCAAGGTGGAAGAACCGACGACCCAAGTCACAACGCCTGAGCTAAAAACCGTAAAAAAACCGATTGAAATCGACCTCGCGAAAAACGAAACAACGCGTAAAGAATAAGCAGCCCACCTATCCCACCCGCGGGCCAAACCTATTTTTTTCAACACTTAACCCAGACCAAAACATCTCTCCAACACAAAAAAGACTTTCTTGTTTGCACATCTCCCTACAAGGGAACTAGAATTGATTAGCCCTGATTCTTGGGAACGCAAGAGCATCCATGGAAACCCTTCAAATTGACATAGAGGATTTATGGCAGGCTTTTAATCTAGCCTCCGGCATCTCCTCTATCATTGGTCTGCTTCTATCCATTTGGGTTCTTTACGGCGTTACAAAGCTCAGAAAAAGCTTCAAAATCAAGGCAGAACTACCACGCTTACTGGCGAACCTAAAAAAAATCCAAAACGATTTCAGTCAAATTAATGCTGAAAACACAACGCGCCTCATTGAACAAGCATCGCTTTTCCACACCTCTCTTGAAACGATCATACTTCAGGATTTAGATCGTAAGACCAAAGGCAGACTGGCAAACAATAATCAGTCTATTTCAACACTCTTAAAAGTAAAACACTTCCCAACCGACGGCAAAACCCGAATTTACATCCTAATGGTTCAGAGTATTGGCATCATTAATGATTACCAAAACCTCAAGTTAAAGTGGAGCGAACAATGAACGCCAACGAGAAGAAGTGGACCACCATAATATTAAGACTTATAGAGCTAACAGCAGAAAGAAAGCTATCATGGACAAAGTACATCCCATCTGATAGGGAGAACGCAACCAGTAAGCGCCTCGGAAGCATAATTGGCTTAGCACGTGTCGACAATTACGCTCCAAGCGAGTACTTTCATGCATTTCTGGACGACACAGAATTCTACCTCGAAATTAAGTGGGAGAGCTTAAAAGGGCCAATAGGTTCATTGAAAATTATTAACGCCCAAACGCAGACTATAACGACACCAGAGAAAGGGTTAGCGGCCTTAGAAGACCTTATCACTGTCATCAAGGAAACTTCAAAAGACGAAGGTGACCTTCTCGATTCGCTACTAGAAAAGCTCAGCGCAACGGCCAACTAACGCCCTCTCCTCCTTTAACCTAAATTGAGCGATCCTTGGCGGGCTCCTCCCACAGCCTGTTGAGCTACAACATGTCGTGAAAATGCGCGACGTGCTTTCCAAGTACGCGTCGTGCGCAACCCCGGTGCACTTTTCCCAACACGTTTCGCACCAACATTCTGCGCGCTTGCATCCACCCGAATCGCACACTTTAGGTAAGAAGCGCGATAACTCGCGGTAATTTTAGCTAAACCTCTGGGCTGAAACGGCCTGTAAAAATGCTCACTGCACCCGGTGGGTGCACCTCCGCTTTTTCCAAGCCATTTCGCTCCAGATCTTTAGCCAAAAATCCTCGCTCTTATCGCGCCTCTTAGGTTAAATGCACAACACCATCATCTTTTTTCCCGATTACAAATAGAGATTACGACATGTTGTCCACAAGCAGGAGTGCCTTTAACAGGAGCAAACCATGAGTGCTATTACCGACAAATGGTCCGACACCATTCTAAAACTCATCGATATCACGCGTGCCGGCACCCTCATCTGGAAACAACTGTTTCCAGAAAAGGGAGAATCTACTACCAGAAACCACCCATCCTTCGTTCCTTTTATCTTGGAAGTATTCCGCGCTACCTCCCGTCATAATCGAGTTGAAATCACCGTGGCCCCACCAGGTGTTTTCGGCTACTCAAATAGAAGACCTTCGTACCGCTTGACCATCACGGATTCAAGCGGTCGGACCGCAACATCTCACGATACCAGCGCAATCGGCGATTTGGTGGCGGCAATCAAGAAAGCAAAACACAAGGAAAGTGAGGTCTTGGAATCATTCCTTCAAGGTCTTGAGTCTTAATTTTTCCCACAACGTATATTTACGACGACTCACTCTATTTGATTTCCATCATCATACGGTTAACACTCTGCGAGAATGCAGGTTAGCTCATCATATCCTAACAAGAGACGGGCGCAATAGGGCGGCCGAGCCGAGCACCTTTTCGGAGCAACACGACTGGCTCATTTTTCCCTTCGGCCTCGGTCACTTATTTTTGCTCCCGTTGCGCCCTCGTTGCAGCCGCGCCCAGCCATGTCCTTCGCTCGGCAGGCTCGCGTCGGCGCGCGGCAGCCCCTTTGGTTTTTCAATCCTGGAGGATTTGATGATTGTTTCCTGTTTGGCCCAATCCGCCCGTCGCCTGCTCAAAGGTTTGGCCACCGTGGGTTTGGTCGCCACCGCGACCCTGCCCGCCCTTGCCCAAGAACCCATCCTGCGCGGCCGGGCCGTCCTTCCTGCCGACTCCTTTGCCGCCGGCCCTTATTCCGGTTTCCATCTCGGCGGTACCGAATTTAACGGCAAAACCGCCCCTTTCCGCACCGGCCAACCCGTCCAAGGTTTTTCTTCCGTGCTGCGCAACGCCGACGGCACCTATCAGGCCATGTCCGACAACGGCTTCGGCGGTATGGAAAACTCCGCCGACTACATCTTGCGCGTCTACCACATCCGCCCCAACTTCAAAACCGAACGCGGTGGCGACGGCGACATGGACGTGCTCGGGTTCTTTAACCTTTCCGATCCCGACCGTCACATCCCTTTTACCATCACCCACCACTTCACCGATGAACGCCTGCTGACCGGTGCCGACTTCGACATTGAGTCTTTTGTTAAAGCCGCCGACGGTACCTACTGGTTCGGCGATGAGTTCGGTCCCTTCCTGCTCCACACCGACGCATCCGGCCGCCTGCTGGAAGCCCCGATTCCCTTGCCCGATTTCGAAAATCCCGGGCAGTACCTGCAAGCGCCGCAAAATCCCCATCGCGAGGAAGCCTCCGCGGTGCGGATGATGAACGCGGTCCGCCACCACGCCCGCATGCACGGCAACACCAAAACCCCGGTTTTCTCGCCCTGGCACGTGATGTTCGCCGACGACGACGAAACCACCCACATCGGCAACCGCGCCAACCCACCCGCCGGCTCCGGGCTTACGGCCGCCGACTCCGAAATTTTTAATGTCCAATCACTGCAGCGCGCCGGCTATCCGGTCGTTTGCTGGACGGTTAACGACAAAGCACGCATGCTCGACTTGATGGCGCTTGGCGTGGACGGCATTATCTCCGACCGCCCCGACCTCCTGTGGGAAGCGGTTCAGGAATTCGACGCCGACGGCGACGGCACACCCGGCGATTTTCTCGACGCCCATGGGTTAATCGATCTCAACCGCTTCGACGCCCAAGGCCACCGCGGCGGGCGCAACCTACGCCCCGAAAACACCATCCCCGCGGTGGAAGTAGCCCTCGACAACATGATGACCACCCTGGAACTTGATTGCGGCGTGACCGCCGACGGCATCCCCGTCCTCGGCCACGATCCCTACCTGTCCGCTGCCAAGGTACGTCGCGTTGACGGCGCAAGCTACGAAGCCGCCGACGAAATCTTGCTCAAAGACATCACCGCCACCGACTTGCAAAACCAATATGTGGCCGACAAATTGTTCCGCGGCCCCGAGCAGTTGAACGACCCCGCCTTGTCACCCGCCGGCGTGGGTTTCTTCGGCGGTGAGGAAGGCATTTACAAGGTGCCCACCCTGCAACAGGTTTTTGATTTCGTCGAATACTACATCTGCTACTACAGCTATGGCCCAGGGACCGCCCACCCCCAAGCGGAACAACGCCGACGCAACGCGCGTCGGGTTCGCTTCAACATCGAAACCAAAACCAACCCACGGACGGATCGCGATCCCAAGGGCAATGTCTATATCGAGCGCACCCATCCCGCGATCCCCTTTGCCGATGCCGTCGCCGAGGTCATCAAAGCCAACCACATGACGGAACGCGCCGACATCCAATCCTTTGACTTCCACACCCTGCTGCAGGTCCAAGCGGCGCACCCCACGATCCGTACCGTCTACCTGTTCGGGGATTTCCCCATCTACGCGAACGGCGCGGCCGGTTCCGACGACGGCACCAACCTACAGGATCAAGCGGGCGCCAACACGCCTTGGCTGGCGGGCATGCTCTGGCCCTACCGTGTCAACGAGGCCAACGCGCCGGCACGGGTGCGCGGTAGCGGCGGCTTTGAAGGCATGGCCATGAACCCCGAGGGCACGGCCTTGTTCCCTATGTTGGAAAAACCCTTGACCGACGCATCGGGCAAGCAGTTGCTGATCCACCGCTTTGACCTGGCCACCAAAACCTTCACGGGCGAACAGTACACCTATGAATTGGAACCCGAGGCTTCGGCCATCGGTGAATTCATCATGTACGACCCGCGCTACGGGTTGGTCATTGAGCGCGACGGCAGCCAAGGTGATCTCAACGGGTTCAAAAAAATCTACCAGGTGCAGTTCCCCAGTGAAGGCAACGCCCTGATCAAAACCGAGGTCCTCGACCTCTTGAACATCCGCGACGCCGCGGCGATCAGCGCGGGCAACGCCGGTGAAGCACGTGACGCCGGCGACGTCGGTGTCGGCGAAACCTTCGCCTTCCCGTTTGTCACCATCGAAAGCGTGGTGTTCTACAGCCCCTTCACCCTCGGCATTATCAACGACAACAACTATCCTTTCTCCGTGGGTCGCCACATCGGCAGCGGCGCCCCCGACGATAACGAGTTCGTGATTGTGCGTTTGCCGCAACCCTTGGCGATTTCACCCAACACGGCCAAATCGAACGTGGACCCACTCGCTCAAGATACCTACTAAACGCCATCCATAAAGCTTTTTGGGCCGCAAACAAGGACACCTCCATGTTTGCGGCCTTTCTCTATCTGGAAGCTGGATTTTCTCCAAACCAAGGCGCCGTCAAATATTTCGTAAATCCACCAACAAAGGTTCAGACACAAACAGTCGAGACAGCTACACTTCCTGAAAAAGGTTCTGGAGGTTGCCTTGGGAAAGCTAAGAATCGAGCCAAACCAGAAGTTACCAGGTTTCATTCGTCTCCAGGTCGAATCCGAGCAAGCACAAGCAGACATCACGCATGTGGTGGATTATGTGCCGGCTAAGTTCATTAATCGCCAGAATTCCCCTCCAGGTCATAGGCGACGCGGCCCGGTACCTTGGTTGCCGATGATTATACGGGCTACAATATCCAAGTCGCGGAAAACGGACTATTGCGCAGCCAGTCCTGGTCACATACGCGGCGGTATTTTATAGATATTCAGCATTTGGAATCAGACATAAAAATCTACTTAAACCTCGTCGCCTAACTTTACTAAAAAGATCGCGATTTTAACCTAAGAAGCGCGATAACTCGCGGTGATTTAAGCTGAACCTCTGGGCTGCAACGGTCTGTGAAAATGCTCACCGCACCCAGTGGGTGCGCGTCGTGCGCGACCCCGGTCCGCTTTTCCCAAACCATTTCGCTCCAAATTTTTTAGCCAAAATCCCTCACTCTTATCGCGCTTCTTAGGTTTAAGGCCTGTTCGGCTCAGACACAGGCGCATCGCCGTGCCCTGTGCGACCCCGTAATCGATAAAATCGATGCTTGGCGCAAGCGGCAGCGTGACTTCCCCGAGTCGGCAGTCATCGAGTTGCTCCCATAAGCAAGTTTTATGTTCATTGGATTATATTGATCCAAAAGCGTGAGCCATAAATAGAAATTAGTCGTGGTTGAAATCTATATCTTCGGTTATGGTGATCAATTTTAACGAAAAGGAAGAAACATTGATAGTTTCCCAGTTTGGATAAGCAAGATTACGGAGGTCTTTTTTACATGAATTGACCTTCTGCTTCATCAAGTATTGTTAGCAGAATTTGGGTGGATATGTGGACATTTTTGAAGTCGGTGAAGTCACTCAATTGTTGGTTGTACAAGATTTCCACTATGAACAACTCAATGTCATGCTCGTTTGCTTTTTGAACGATCCTTCGAAGATCGTTGCTTACTTGTATATGATCATTTGAAAAAAGCTCACAACTATAAAAGAAGTTTGCTTTTCCTGCCCGTAGAGCTGTTAATACTGAGCTTAGGCTAGAGTTGGTAAGTTTTTTTATTGAATAAGCGAATTTATTGTTGTTGACGGGCGTGTTTGTCGATACAAAAATTTTTGACATTGAATGAGTCCTTTTAAATCATCTGGGACGAAGTTATCTATTGAAACTCCATTGGTTGATATTTGATAGTTATCACTATACCACTTCATTGGGTGCTCGTTTTCTGTTACGGGCTAAAGGTTCCAATCTTTGTCGGCAAGCTGAGGATGAATCAAAGCACGATTCATGTGGTGAGCTTGTAGGGGTTTTCCTAATGAAATTCGGCTTTTTTCCAGAATTCAGGTTCAAACGTTCGATGAAGGGCACAGGAGTGACCGCGATCTTGTATTCGATCTGGGTATTGTGCGCATGGTGCGGCGTCGACCCAAAGAATTACCTGTCAAAGCCGATATTGCGAATCCGCAACGGCCGCGGCTCTCAGTTTCCCTTTCTCGATGCATTTGCCAATAAGCACGAATCCTTAATCCTGATTTAGCGTTGTCTCGTGGCCCTAGCTTAGCCGAAGCCGGGGCACTTTTTTGTCTGCTTGTTGGGAGGCTCACAATATTTCTCCCGTCCGGGGCGGGAAACCCACGGCGTCAACCTTGCCGGCGCGGAACAAACCCCATAGAAAGCAGCACCTTTCTCAAGAAAGCAGGCCGAATGCGCTACCACTTTTAAAACGATGAAGGTAAAGTAAGGTTTTGAACGCCCCCCCAACATCCATCGTTTTCAGCCTCAACCCAAGCCCGATCCCACCGGCATTGATCAGCAGCGGCATGCCTCGCCGCCCCGACACGTTTTCTCAGGAGTCACCCATGAACCCACCCCCTCACCTCAAGCGGGAAGTGATGCAACGCTTGGCCAACGACGAAGCGTTGTTTGACTGGTTTGAGGCGGCCAAAGGTGAGGGATTGTGGTACCGCGATCTCACCCGCCCGGACAACCTGTGGTTCAGTGATGGGTATTTTAAGCTTCTGGGTTACGCCACCCCACCTGAGCAACACCCCTTCCGGCTCTGGGAAGAAGCCATGCATGAGGAAGACCGGGATACCCATCATGAAAACTTGGCAAACCTACTGGAAGACGACACGGCACCAAGCGACGACATCCTCCGCTTTCGCAACCAAGAAGGGCACGTCCTGTGGCTGCGCGCTCGGGCGCGTACGGTGCGCGATGAAAAAGACCAACTGGTGGGCATGCTGTGTACCGTCGCCAACCTCACCCCCCTGATCCAGGCCGAACATCAACTGGAAACCCTCACCGACGAGCTTTACGAAATCAATCAGCGCCACACCTTGGCATTAAAAGCGTCCGGCATCGGGATCTGGGATTACGACAGCCTCAACGACGTCCTGATTTGGTCCCCGGAAATGTACGATCTCTACCAGGTCGCCCCCGAACAGTTCAACCATAACTACGCGGCTTGGTTAGACCTCGTCCTTCCTTCCGACAGAAAAAGAACCGAAACCCTTTTTGAAAAGGTCGTTGCCAAAGGCGAGAAAAAATTTGTAACCGAATTCCGCGTGGTCACCAAAGACATGAGTATCCGTACCATCGGCGTCAATGCCAACATCTTTTATCGGGACGGCCATCCCTTCCGCGTGCTCGGCGCCAATTGGGACCTCACCGAAACCCGCGAACGCGAATGGGTGCTGCAACAACGATCCCACGAACTGAAACGCTCCAACCGCGATCTGGAAGAATTCGCGACCATCGCCTCCAGTGACCTGCAAGAACCCCTGCGCAAGATCCACGGCTTTACCGAACTGCTGATTGAGGAATGCAGCGACGCCGTCAGTGAAGACGGTCGTTTATACCTGGAACGCATCGCCGATGCAGGCAGTCGCATGGAACAGTTGATCGGCAATCTGCTCGAGATCTCCCAAGTCTCACACGGCGATCTGGAACCCGCGCCCGTTTCACTCGGCACCTTGATCAAAAAACTCAAAAGCGAAAGTGAAGCAACGATTCACCTCAGCTGCGATGCGTTGCCAACCTTCACCGCGGATCGCCACTTACTCCACCAGGTTTTTTTTCACTTGCTCCACAACAGCCATCAATTCCGCAAAAAGGGCACAGTCGCCACCATCCATGTTCAAAACATTGGACTGGTGGCGCACCAAGGTCGATCTTTTTGGGAAATCCGTTGGCTGGACCAAGGTATCGGCCTGGAACCGGCCGAATGCGAGCGAATTTTCAAACCCTTTGAACGCCTCCACCAGGGGGGTCGGGAACACGGCGCCGGCATTGGCCTAACCCTTTGCCGAAAAATCATGGAGCGCCACGGCGGATGGATTTCGGCGGAAAACCACGGCGGCGGCGCAGTCTTTCGCCTGCTCTTCCCCGAAACCTCGGTCCTCAAAACCCCGTAACCCATAACATTCTGGGGAGTACCATGGTTCAGCGCCTTCGTATCCTACTCATCGACCCTGATCACGATGAGTTTTTTCTCATCAAAAAATGCCTTTTGCGGCTATCGCACCCCTTTTCGCTAAACTGGGCGGTCGATTGGCCCTCGGCGCGGGAGCATCTTGAACGGGAATCGTTTGACGCCTGCCTGCTTGACTACACGCTGGACCGTGCCCAAGGATTTACCATCTTAGAGCATCTGCGGCGTCAGGACGCCGGCTTACCCGTGATCATGTTGGGCCGTCATCGTCAAGTTTCCCTGGACCGCGCGGTCATCAAATTGGGTGCGGATGATTTGCTGCCGAAGTTTGCCCTCAACGGCTATCTCTTGGAGCGCGCGATTTCTCAAAGCATTGAACGGCGGAAAATCACCCAAGCCCTGCGCCAAAGTGAACAGGATTACCGCCACATGGCGGAGATTTCCACCTCGGTGCTCCACAACATGGGTAACTTTCTCAACAGCCTGCTCACGGCCAACAGCAAGCTAAAGCAGCTCAATGAAACCTCCAAAATTGATACCCTCCCAAAAATCAATCGCCTGCTTGCCAAACACCAGGACAACCTCGCCGATTTTTTGGTGAACCACGAAAAAGGACGTAAATTACCGAAATTGTTGTCCACCCTGTCTGAAGTGCTCCGCGATGAACAGCGCCTGGCGGCGGAGGAAATCGAACGGGGCCGCCACATCATCAAACTGATGACACAAACCATTCGACACCAACAGGATCATGCCAAAGCCCACGCGTTTCATGAACCGATCCACTTGGACCAAATCCTCGATAACGCGATTTCCATGTGTGGGGAGATGTTAAAGAAACACGCGGTTCAACTCCAGTTGGACAAGGCCGGTACACCCATGGTCGAAGGCTCGCGCTCACGCCTCACCCAAATTTTGATCAACCTCATTAAAAACGCGGTGGAATCCATGGAAACAACCGCGATCAAACGGCTCGCCATCACCTTGGAAGACGAGCAGGACATGGCCAAAATCACCATCTCGGACAGCGGTAAAGGCATTCCCGCTGAAAAACAGCCCTTTCTCTTTCAGTTCGGTTTCAGCGATAAGCACGAGGGTCATGGTTTCGGTCTGAGTTTTTGTAAAAACGCGGTGGAAGAGTTGGGCGGCCAATTGGTTTTGGTCCACAGTCGCGAGCAAGAGGGAACGACCTTTTCGCTGACCCTCCCCATTTTGGCGCACAAAGCGCCGCCCTCATCCGAACCGGCTTAGGTCCGACCCAACTGCCGGATTTGGGCCTCGCGGGCCGTTATCACGCCTAGCCCGCATTTCTCACGAGGATTCGTCGCGAGAAGCTGAAAGCCTGGTGAGAAATGCGGGCTAATTCCGAAATAACGCGGAAAACCCTGCTTCTTTTTTTTACGAAAATTCCCAACCGAACCGATAGACCAAATACATCATCAAAGCATCTTGAACCGCACTTCCCACCGCGTATGTCAAAAATCGAGCCTGCAGCATCCTACAGGAGCGCAGGTCGTTTGGGTTTCGGGTGTTTTGAGTCCATCACCGGGCACGATAAGACCCGGCAACAATCCTATATTTGAGGGACATATGGCTAAAGAACGGTCTGGCGGCCAAAGGCTCACGTTCAAATTTTTGCTTCCTGTCTTGGGATTACTCCTGGTCATGCAAGTCATCGTCGGTTTTTTTGTCTTGCGCAACGAACGGGCCACCCTGGAAGAAAACCAGAGGATCCTCGGTCAAGAGTACGCGATGGCGCTGGCCCTTATCTCTGCCGACCTCGTCAGCAAGGATAACCGGCAAGAGCTCTCCCATCTGGCCACCCAATTAAAGAACCGGGATCCGAAAGTCTCCTACGTCGGCTTCTTTTCCCCAAGCGGCGAGAAAATCGCTGATTGCCAATCCCAGGTCATCAGCGAACACACCACCTACACCGGCGCCATTCAGACCAACGGCCAAACTATCGGCCAAGTTCAGATTCTTATCGATCCCAAGGCTACCGATGAAGCCATTCGCAGCATGGCACGAACCCTGGTTCTAACCTTCCTGGTCGCCCTTTTCGCGATGAGTTTTGCGGTTCATTTTGTATTCGGAAAAATCGTGCTCGGTCCGCTTCATGAACTATCCAACGCGGTGGCCGGCGTGGCCCAGGGCGACCTGACCGTTGACATTCACTACCATTCCAACGACGAAATCGGCGACCTTGCCGAGGATATTCGGGTCATGGCCGACAACCTGCGCCACATCCTCCAGAACCTCGGCCGCAACGCCCAAACCCTTTCCGAAAATGCCGGCACCCTCGACCAGATCAACAACGGCATGACCGAACACTTGGGTTCCCTCAGCACGCGCACGGATACGGTTATCGCATCAACCGAGGAACTGACGGAAAGCATGACCAGCACCACCAACCAGATGGAAGGTTCGGCGATGGAGGCGCGCCAAATCGCGCATTCGGTTCGAGAGATGCGTCAAGCGATCAACAGCATGGCGGAAAGCGCGGAGCAGGCGCGCGGGGTCACCCGCGAGTTGGTGGATGTGGTGAATCGCGCCGCGGCCGGCACCGACCATCTCACCAACGCGGCCGGGGAAATCACCTCGATCACCAACGTCATCGACGATATCGCGGAGCAAACCAAACTCCTGGCCTTAAACGCCACGATTGAAGCGGCCCGCGCGGGCGAATTGGGCCGTGGTTTCGGCGTCGTCGCCAATGAAGTCAAAGAGCTGGCCCGCCAGACCAACAACGCCATCGAAGAGATCAGCGGCAAAATCGGGATCATGCAAACCACCGCCGCTTCAACCGCCGACGAGATGGCCACCATCAAAAAAATAATGACCGACGTCGACCAAATTGTGTCCCTGATCGCCAGCGCGGTAACCCAACAAACCGCCACGGTCCAATCGATTTCCGACACGGTGACCGGCATCGCCGCCGGGATTAATCAGGGCAGTGCCACCGTAAGCGAAAGCGCCCAAATATCTCAAAACATGTCCTTCGACATCAAGCAGGTCAACGAGGCCACCGAAGAAGTGCGCAACGTGGGTGCCCGCATCAAAGAAAGCAGCTTGGCCCTCACCGAAATGGCGGAGGAACTCAACAAAACCATGGCGCGCTTCCAGTTGTGAGGTTCAGTGCCTGAACCAATAGGGCGCCGTCATCAGGGGTCAGCATGGCGTTAGAAATGGCTTTGAATTGGAACGATGCGCCCCGCCTACCCCCATTGCCCTCCTTACCAGGCGTACTGAGCAGGAACCTGGCACGGCGTTGGCGATTGCAACCTAGAACACCCTTAAACCTAAGCGGCGCTGAAGCGAGGGGGTTTGGCTAAAGACCTGGAGCAAAATGGTCTAAAAAAAGAGGGCCGGGGTCGCGCACGACGTCCACCCATTGGGTGGTGCGAGCTTTTCCACAGCCCTTTTTAACCCAGTGGTTTAGCAAATCCCCCGCGAGTTATCGCGCTCCTAAAGTTAACGTGAGCCACGGTATCCACGCCCTGTGATGAGCCGCGGCTGCCAACAAATTCGGCCAAAGGCACAACCCGATATTACCTAGCGACGAGGCCCTGTTAGCGGCAACCAACGGATCATTCACACGGATAACCTCATTTTTTCAGGCGAAGACGCCGTGCCTTGAATTGCAATAGTCTCGGACGTCCTCAAAAAATAAAGCCCTGGTTTTTAAGATCCGATATGGCTAGAAAAAATAGGGCTATCCTCATGCAGAATGAAGAAAATTATCTATACAAAGAGCTGGTGTATCTCTTCCAAAAGGACACAACAATCCTCAACTGGCTTGATAGAGGCTCATTAGACGGTATGTGGTTTTGGGATTTGGAGACGCCGGAAAATGAATGGTTGAGCCCACGGTTTAAAGAAATTTTCGGTTACGCCGAAGATGAAATTCCCCACACTTCTGATTGGTGGAAGCAAAATATTTTTGAAGAGGACCTGCCGCTCGCCCTAGAAAATTTCCAAAATCACCTGGATGATCCGTGTCATCCCTACGACCAAGTGGTGCGCTACAGGCATAAGAAGGGTCACACCGTCTGGGTTCGATGTCGCGGAATCATCATTCGGAATGAAGAAGGCAAACCCATAAGGATGTTGGGCGCGCACACTGACGTAAGTAGCTTGAAGCGCAAGGAACTTGAACTTGAAAAGAGCAATCAAAGCCTCGAAAACTTTGCGTTTATGGCGTCGCATGATTTCAAAGAGCCTCTGCGTAAAATCACGGCCTTTGGCGAACTTTTCGAGAGTGAATATAGAGATCTGGTCGACGAAGAGGGAAGGTATTACCTAGGACGTATTACAGATGCAGCACATAGGTTAGAGCTCCTTGTAGACAGCCTTCTCGGATTATCAAAACTAACCGAAAAGGAGCTAGAACGTGAGTCTGTTTCTCTTGGGTCGGTCATTGAGCAAAGCATCAACAATGTGCCTGCAGCTTTTCAAGTAGCGCCATCCTGCCACACAAAAATCTTCGTTGATGCGGTTCTATTATTCCAAGTCTTTAGTAATTTAATAAGCAATTCAATAAAATTCTCTGATACATCTCGGCCCTTAAAAATAACCATTTCCTGCAAACCTTTTATGAAAAGAGAAAACTTTGTGGAGGTGACTTTCTCAGATAATGGACTGGGATTTGGTGGCAATGACTTTAGTGGCATATTTCAGCCCTTTCAACGATTGTTGCCAAAGAGTGACTATCCGGGAAGTGGACTCGGCCTGAGTATTTGTCAAAAAATCATCACGAAACACGGTGGAATAATCTGGGCTAGTTCTAACAAAACCTTTGGCGTAAGTATTTCTTTTACACTTCCTAGGAGTAATGATGAAAAAGACACCTAACATCCTAATGGCTGAGGATGATCATGACGATGTCTTCCTAGCCAAAAGAGCAATAAAAGAGTCTAAAAAACCGCTCAACTTCAGCGTTGTGAAAGACGGCGAGGAGTTACTTACCGAGTTAAAAAATCGGTTCACGAATGAAAAATCAACATTTCCAGATTTGATTCTTATAGATATTGACATGCCGAAAATCGACGGCATCGAAGCGCTTGAGAAAATTCGCAAAAGTTCTTCGTTTCAAAATATTCCAATTGTTATGCTGACTACATCAAGCAACAAAAGCGATATTGAAGTCTGCTATTCTCTTGGCGCGAATTCGTATCTAATCAAACCAAAGTCTCTTCCTGAACTTACTCGAATATTTGATGTATTACAAACGTACTGGTTTGAGACCGTCCAAAGTCCAGGTATTGCAGAAAAACACAACTATAAGATGGAAGAACCGAAATGCAGATAGCCCCAAGTGAAACAGACAAGCACACTTCAAGTTTAAATTCAACAAGAAGACTAAAAATCCTTGTTGTTGAAGACGATATCGACGACTTCTTTCTTCTAAAGAAGTACTTAAGAAGCAATCGATACATCTATGACGTTTCACATGTTGAAAATATTCAAGACGCCCTTCTGTTCGATTTAACGGAGTATGATCTCATTCTCTTGGATTACAAGCTCAGATCGAACACAAGTTTGGACTTAATCGCCAAAGCACGAAAACAGAACCTAAGCCTTCCAATTATTTTAATTACAAACCTCAATGATGAACGCTTGGATGATCTTTCGTTTTCGATGGGTGCCGATGATTTCGT
The DNA here is from genome assembly GCF_017377855.1 of Acanthopleuribacter pedis. GTDB lineage: Bacteria > Acidobacteriota > Holophagae > Acanthopleuribacterales > Acanthopleuribacteraceae > Acanthopleuribacter > Acanthopleuribacter pedis. Next base: position 117,589 of record NZ_JAFREP010000002.1, on the reverse strand, counting down.
GCCAAAAAACGAGTTATCTCCGACCCTACTGAATCGTACCATTCATCATTGTCTAGAAAGAGAAAGGAAAAATCGGGAGCGAAACAGGGCACAACTTGAATTCAGAAATCTCCTTGAGGTTTCCACAACGACCCTCCACAACACCGCAAACATCCTCAATACATTAATGGCCACCTTAGAATCTATTGAAGAATTGGTTAAGGCCTCTCGTGGTGTCGACCTAATGAAAATTAGCGATTTGTTGCGCGGAGACGAAAAAAAGCTAACGAAAATTCTCAGCTCTCCCGAGAAAAGCGAAAAAATCCTTACGTTTATTGACGCCTTGAGCAATGTCCTTGAAACAGAAAGAAGTCAAGTCTTAGATGAAACAGCACTTGCGATTCGTAAAACGAGAGCAATGCGGGACGTTATCCAAACACAACAGTCGAAAGCAAGTGACGGTTTGTACCTAGAGCCAATTTCTTTTCAGGATTTAATTCAAGAAGCTGTTGAACTAATAAAAGAAGATCCCCTAAGTCATGGTGTCTTATTCGAGAAGGTATTCAACGGAAACCCAATTATTCGCGGCCCAAAAACACTACTCACTCATGCAATCTTTAACATCCTTAAAAACTCACTAGAAGCCATGTCTGATTCTCCTGAGAAAAAAATCACGTTCTATCTTGACACAAAAGCGGCAGCAGACCTACGAATTGTTGATACCGGTCACGGTATTTCTCCCAAAATAATTAAAGATCTTTTCTCTCCTGGTTTCTCAACAAAACCGAATGGCAAAGGCCTCGGTTTGCAATTTTGCCGGAAGATCATTGAAGAATTGGGTGGTACTTTAGAAATAGACACCGGCTTAAAAGTCGGCACAGGAATCACCATCATAGTTCCGTTATACTCATCCCCTCTACAAGAGAAGTTGCATTAGCTCTTGCCTAAGAAGCCCGACAAGAGTGGGGGATTTTGACTAAAGATCTGGAGCGAAATGATTTGTAAAAAGCGGACCGGGGTCGCGCACGACCGCACCCTTTGGTTGCGGTGAATATTTTTTAAAGCCGTTGCAGCCCAGAGGTTTAGCCAAAATCGCCACGAGTTATCGCGCTTCTTAGGTATTAGGCCAAAGGGAGCGCCCCTTGAACAGCGAATGGGACAGATTAGCCTAGCCCGCATTGCTTACAAGGCATTCTGCTACGAGACAACCCATGCGATTACAAGGGGACGGCCTTCCGCGCTACTGGGTCGAGCCGCCTTCACCTCAGCTGCTACGCCGAATGGCAAGCCCCGCGAACGGTCGGCCGCCGGCGAGGGTGCGCACATCCCCGAGGCAAAAAAAAGGAAATTGACGCGACCCCAAAATCTTCCCATTTCCTCCATACTTCCTCCAAATTCCTCGGGCAGGATAGATCACCAAGCAGGGCGGCATAAAACCGGCCCTAACGCGAAGAAACAGGTTCCTTCTTTTCAGTGAGGAACCCTTTTCCAGCGAACTTGAATCGCTAAAAAACAGAGATGACTCAAAGGGCATCCTTCGGGTACCGGAACCTGGCGCTCGTCTGTTCTCTCGCAAATAAAATCGTGGTTTTTTATCCACCCAACCCGCGAAGCGAACGATTTGCACCAAGGGAATCCACCAGGTCCGACCCTTCCAGAGCGTAACCGCCGGCAACAATCAAAATGCGGCTGTTTCACGCCCGACACAAACCAAAACAAACCCGAGGCGGACCAACTCAAGGTCCATCGCCTGTGCGGGTGAACAGGGAAAAACAACGGCCGGACGCGGCCAAACAAGCATGCGTCCCCGTGGCGACACCCCGGCTAACGCAAGCTGTGCTCGCGTGAAGCACTTTTCTCGCGAGAACCCGCGAGGAATGAGCCGGCAGGCCCAGGCCACCCCTGCGCCGTTGCCGGCCCGCCTTTCACCAGGCTTCGCATCACGCCTCGAACAACCGTCCCGTTTCGCAATCATTGAACACCGGCGATCAAACCCATCCCCCGTAGCCAGGCGGGTGGCGCATTCATTCACGGGTATCGCCCGGTCTATTTTTAGGAGTGCCCATGTTTCCGAAAGTGCCCCAACAACGCGTCCGTTCCCAATCAGCCCCCTTACCCAACTCGGGTCTTAAACCACTCGGTAAATCCCCCAATCCGTTGAAATTGGGCATGGATGATTCTCCCAAAATGGGACCGCTTCCTTCTCCCAAAAAGGAGAACCAGCACATCGGCCAACTGGTCCCCCTACAACAGGTTCAATTGGAAAATCCCAAGGTCGTGAACCCCAAACGCATCCAGTTGGTCCAGCTCCAAATCAAAACCGATGACACGGACATCAAAAATTCGGTCCAAAACCTCAAGGCAAAAGTCAAAAACGTGTTCGACGCCTTTGCATTGGTTCACAAGGAAAACTTAGTCGATAACCGCAAAGGCACGGTCCCGGTCTATACCTTGCCCGAATTTTTCTGGAGCGACTTTAATTCTACTCTGACCAAAGACGAACAGAACATATTGATCCAGGAAATTAAAACCCGTGCGCAAGGTGATGAATTTGAAGGCGCGGTGTTTGTGCTCGGCACCATGGTGAGTTCCGAAGCCCCGCAAAGTTTGACGTCTCTGTTTCCCCAGGATCTGCAAAAGATTCAACAGCAGTTGGGCGACCTGTCCCAACTGACCACCAAAGACGATATAGACTTCGAAGAAACCTACGTTCAAGCAATGGACCACGGCATTGAAGACTGTTCCACCGACCAACATGAAGCGCGCGCCTTGTTGGCCACCATTGGTGACATGATGGAAGCGCGCCTGAAAAAACAAGACATTGATCCCAACACGCCGTTGGACGGTTTCGACGACCTGGAATTTGATCGCGACCAAGCCATGGACAAAGTTCTCAAGCGCGTGCACACCATGTCGACCCACCGCGAAGCCCTGACCATGGTTTCCACCATCAAAACCTATCCAAGCAGTCAGACCCTGACGAAATTCCTGAATGAAGTAGACAAAAATGATTTCAAAAACGCCAAAAAAACCATCGCCAAGTTCTTCGACCCGGGCGTCCCAAAATACGGGATGAACGAAGTGCGCATGCAGTGCCTCGCCGAATTATTCAAAGCCGTTGGCGCCAAGACAAAAAACTTAAAAGCCGTGGCGAAGGATTTCCGCACCTTCTATTTCCCCAAGTCCGCAAGCAATCAAGAGCGTGGGAAATTCGAAAAACGAGTCAAATTAATGAAATCCACCCCTAAAAAACTTGGCAGCCCAAGCTCGATGTACAAATTGACCGAAAACAAATCCATGGTGATCGAAGGCGGCAAAGGCGGCAAGGTCGGTTTTTCCAAAAAACTGCTGCCCTCGCACGCGGACTCACCGTCCTACTTCGAGAACCGGGAATCAGATAAACTGATACCGCAAAAGCTCCAGAGTTCCAGTATCATCGCGAACCCCAAACAAGATAGCCATGATCTCGGTGGTCAAATTCAAAAACACCACATTGACGATTCAAATTTCATCTTCAAAAGTCCCAAAACCGGTATCGATTTAGGGGTGACCATTTGCCGCGATTACAGCGACGGGGTCTACAAAGATCATTTCGACGGAACCGTCAAAAACCAGATCGACCACTTGCAAATCGTCTCGGCCGGGGTTCCAAAGATTGTAGAGAACAAAGGGAGTGGCAAAACATCGGTCGGCCTAAACGACGGCCTGTCGGGTAACTCCCAATTCGTAACGACCGATGACCTTCCTCACAAAGGTGGCCAGGACATTCGCACGGACATCGTTGAATACAACCCTGACACCAAAGAATTCACCTACTTGCCGCAAGGTATGGGTTTTGAGAAACAGGGCATGAACCTGGAAGACAAACATTTTTCCATGGGGATCAGTAAACCAACCCACTTGAAGGATCACAATCTCTCCTCCCTTGGCTCCTTTAAAGACGACACCAACGTCGGCTCCGTCAAACTGATGGAGAAAATGATCCAGGATCACGAAACCTCGATTTCGTTATGGCAGGACATGGTTGCTGAACTCGAACCGATCCTGACAGCGATCACAAAGGATGTGATCGAGATCGATGAAATCACCATGAAGCTCACGCGGGACAACGACGCCAAATTGGAATTTGAGAAAAAGAACGAGGGACAAAAGTACGTATCACCCCTGAACCATGAAGATTTGCAATCGCAGCTGGAGGTGCTCCATGACAAGGTTGCGCCATGGATTGATCAAGTCAACCAAGACGTGCTGCTTTTGAGCAAAAACGGCGATCAGCCCTTCGATAGAACCGAGGGTAGCAAAGTTCGCAGTTTGCTGCGGGAACGGGTGGAAACCTTCAAGGCCAATATCTCTGGAAGCACGAAAATTGTTAACTACAACAAAGAATCACTCAACCGGATCACCATCGACCGTCTGAAGAGCCAACAACAATTGGTTTAAAACCAGTCCCCGGAGACTAACACGGGCGCCCTAGGCGCCCCAATGGGACCACCTCGCGGTACTGCCAAAGGACCGCGACAACCCCCTTGTTCAAGGGGTTCCTTTCTGGAGAAAAGACATGCAAGCCGTTACCGAAACCGTCAATCAGTGGTTACAACAGATGAGTTTGGGCTGGGAAGCCCCGCTATCCTTGGATGAAGAAGGAACCTGTTCCATCCGATCAGGCAATGGTTATTTGCTCGAACTGTACGTGGTGGAAGCCGCCGCCTGTTGTTATTTCAGTATTCCGTTGATGCCCGTGCCCCATGATGATCGCGAGACCTTCTACGAAACAGTGCTGGCCTTCAACGTCCACCAACAAGAAACCAGCGGCGGAACCCTTGCCGTGGACCCCAATGAGAAACGCCTGATGCTGTGCTATTCACAGCCGGTCCCCGCGTTGACATCTGAGTTGTTCAGCAACCTGATTCAAAACTTAATCAGCAGCGCGGCATCTTTGGAACAAAAACTAACCGAACGCCAAATGGAAGCGGGGTCCGAAACGGATTCGGCAGGGTTCGCACAACCGGCGTTCACTACCGATACAACAGACCGGGGTCAGGTCGACCACCAACCAGCGCAACACCAATTCAGCCACTTCATGAGTCTGGTGTAAAGCGAACGGCGCCGACGGCTCGTAGCTAGCCCCACCAAGGTCGCAAAAAGACTTCGCGGCACACGCCCGGGGAAACATCGGCCGCTCAAAATCAGCCAAGTGCCCCGTTGGTGGGGACCTCAGCTTCTTTCGGGTCGCCCGGTTGCGATGCCGGCCGCGACCCATGGTTATAATGGCGCTGCAGGAGCCGGTGCCCTCGTTGCTGGGGCGAGGACGAGGCGGAGGGGGCGGCGCGTGTCGGAGACAAAATCTGGGCGATTCAGGATCGGAACCGTGGTCGCCGATTTCGACACCAATCGCATCCATGGCGAATCCGGCGAAATCAAAGTGCCGCCAAAACCCATGGCCCTGCTTTTTGTGTTGGTCGCACGCCGCGGGCAGCCTGTTTCCCGCGCGGAACTGATCGAATCCATTTGGGAAGGCAATGGTTACGTGGGCAAACGCGGCGTGACCGATGCCATCCATCGGTTGCGCAAGGTCCTTGACGACCGCTCCGAAACACCGCGGTATATCGAGACCATCCCCAAGACGGGTTACCGCCTTTTGGTCGATGCGGTCCCGGAACCAAAAGAAGCGGCGCCCCAAACGACGGATCCCGGCGCGGCCCCGGTGACGACCCCGGACAGCGCGGCCCCGCGCCGGTTCGCGCCTTGGCCCCGGGCCCGCCAGGCGGTGCCGGTCCTCATCCTGGCGATGGTAGCCGCGATTCTGTTGTTTCGCGCCGATGAACCGAGCCGGCCAACGGTTGACACACCCAAACCCGTGAACATGGTCCCGGTCACCTACCAACCGGGCATCGAACACGATGCCGCGCTTTCGCCCGACGGCTTGCGCCTGGCCTATGCCTGGATCGCCAAACGCGGCAGCTCGCGCATCATGCTTTTGGACCTCTCCCAACCCGGCGGGACAGCCCACGCCCTTAACGCGTTACCCGGCCTGCAACGGTTCCCAACCTTCTCCGCGGATGGAACGCGGCTTGCCTATGTTCGCCTCGGTCTTCCAACCGGACCAATCATCGCCGTCGTCGACCTCGCAACCGGCGAAGAAACCGCGTACGAACGAATCGGCCTGGTCGGGGGCCGGCCGATTGACTGGTCGCCCGTCGACGATCACATCGCCTACGCCCGTTACGACGTCCGCTCCGGTCGCGGCGGCATCGGTTTACTCGACCTGAAGGACGGGCAAACCCGTTGGCTCACCGCCGCGCCGGTTTCCCATCACTTCGTTGATCGGGCACCGGCCTTTTCGCCCACGGGTGAACGGATCGCCTTCTTGCGGTCGAGCGGCATGGGTGTTGACCTGTTTACGGTCGATGCTGAAGGCACCACCCGCCAAATCACCCGCATCGGCGCGGAGATGTGGGGGCTGGACTGGATGCCGGACGGGTTGTCCCTTGTGTTTGCGGCCCCAGGGAAAGACGACCAGGGTGTGAACGCGGCCTTGTGGCAGACAGATTTGAGCGGCACGGTTCATTTCCTGGGCGGTGCACCCGAGAACCAATATTTCCCCGTGGTTCATCCCAGTGGCGCTTCAATCTATGTTTATGTGACTCGGCCGCGCATGGAAATTAACGCCATCACCCTCGGCCAAGCCGATACCGCGCAACCCGATCCGTGGATTACCTCGACCGGAACCGACCAGGACGCACATTATTCACCGCAACGGAACCAACTCGTGTTCTCCTCTACCCGCGACGGCGGCGGTGAAATTTGGACATCGGATCCCAACGGCGCCAACCCCGTTCGGCTCACCACGCTCAGACGGCGGGCCGCATTCCCGCGCTGGTCGCCCGACGGCAGCCAGATCGCATTTATCGCCCATGATCGCGCCCGCACCTTACACGTACTCGATCCCGAATCAGGCACGCTCAGACGGCTCGGCGAGGAAGGCGCCTTTCACGTCTGTCCCTCATGGTCTCGCGACGGCCGCTCGCTCTATGCCGTCAAACAAGTCTCCGGTTCATTCAACCTTTGGCGGCTCCCCGTTGACGGCGGCGTCGGCGAGGCCGTCACCGAAACCGGCGGCTTTTACGGTCAGGAATCACCCGACGGGCAAACCCTCTACTTCACCAAAAGTCTTGAGCACGGGTTGTGGTCGAAGCCGGTGAACGGGGGCGAGGAACGGTTGGTGATTGATTGGAAAGGGCTTAACGGCATCACCTGGCTACCGCTTGCCGAGCACATTCTTTTCCTGTCCAACGACGCCGACGGCGCGACGATTCAGGCCTTTGATTTGGCGTCCGGTCATTCACGGATCCTCGTTAAGTTCGCACCCGAGGTGGCCGTCGCCGCGCGTCCCTGGAGCCTGATTGAAGCAACAAATCAGCTACTTTTCACGCGGTCGGTCGAAAACGAAGGCGATATTCGCCGCCTTGACCTCGATTGGACACCTTGACAACGATCTATGTAAACCTTTGAAAATAAACACACCTTGTATAAATCGATAAAAAATCGAGCGGCCCTTACCTGTCCATCCGGCCGATCTTCTCGTAGGCTCCTTCAAATCATCCCCTGGAGGCCTCATGAAGTATTTTACGCCCGCTCTTTTTGTTTTTTTTGCAACCGCGCTTTCGGCTGAGACCCGCTTAATCGTCCCCTGGGTCACCAACAACGATTCATTCCAAGCAACCCTGATCATCAACAATCTGGGCAACACCCAAGCCGAGATTCGCCTGCATGCGATCCGACCAAGTGGGCAAACACCCGACATGGAGACACGCACCCTCCAAATCGACGCCCTTGCCCAACATACCGCCGCCTCCGCGGATCTATTCCCGGAGCTTGGGACGGGAAGCGGGTACATGGTCCTGCTGGAATCGGCGCGCGACAGCGTCAGCGCGGGCCTGGTGGTGACCGCAACCGGCAGTGCATCGGGCAGTTCACCGGCCCAAGCGGACGTGCTCGATCCCGAACAAACAGCCAAAACCATCCTGTTCAATTTCCTGACCGCCGGGGCGGCCAACAACCCATCGGCCCCGGTCATCGTCAACCCCGGCGCGGTCGAAGCACAGGTCACCTTCTTCGCGTACCAGAATGGCAGCCAAGCGGGTACGGCCACACGAACCATCGCCGCGAACAGACCTTTTGCCGAGACCGCGACCTCGCTTTTCCCGGAACTTTCCGGCGCGCTTTACCTGGTCGCGCAAAGCGATCAGCCGATTTTGGGCATGGCCTTCATTTTTAACGAACTGCTGGAACCCGCCATGGCGGCGGCAACCCCGATTCCCGCCTTGCCCGGCGCCACCGAGCCGGTTCGGCCTTATGTGGATACCTTCGTTGCCATGGGTGTTGGGATGGACGGCTTCATCATCGATGAAGCGGGCAACCTTTACGGCGCCGGCGGCTGGTTAAACGACAATGTGATTCGTATCGCTCCAAGCGGGGAGGTAACCACCCTGGCCACGGGCTTGCGTGGACCCGTGCATATGGCGCGCGATTCCTCGGGCAAACTGTACGTTTCCAATTTCAACGACACCTCGATTCGGACGATTGATGAAACGGGTCAGGTAACCCTGTTTGCGCGTGGGCTCGATGCCCCGGTAGGGATGGCCTTTGACGCTGACGGCAACCTGTTCGTCTGTAACTACGGTGGGTCGGCGCCGGGCCGCACGATCTCAAAAATCACGCCCGCCGGTGTGGTCTCTGTTTTTGCCAACGACCCCTTGCTCCATACACCCATCGACGTGTTCACCAACGCGGACGGATCCCTTTATGTGGCCAATCAGATCGGCGGCGCGATTTTGCATGTGGACGTGAACGGAACGGTCAGCCTCATCGGGCAAATTCCCGGTAACCTGGGCCATATGGCCGTCGTGGGTGACAGCTTCTACGCAACCGGCGATACCTTCATCTACAAGATGACACGCGCCGGCCGGGTAACCCTATTCAGCGGCCAGGGTGTGGAAGGCGATGCAGACGGTGCATTGAGCGAGGCCACCTTTCGCAGACCGAACGGCATCGCCCTCGGTCCCGACGGCCGTACCCTCTTCATCGGATCGGCTACGCGGGGTCAACCAAGCGGATCCGTGCGCAGAATCCACCTGGAATAAGCGGCTGGGGAAAGCCGCATTAAAATCTGTATGGAACACGGTCATTTCAGAGAATGCCCCGCGGTTCCCACGAGAAAAGAGCGATCCGCAAAGCGCGCTTGGGTTAGGAAGCCCGTGTCAAAACGCTTGATGCGGGCTAACGCTTTGCTTCAGGGATGCGCCATAAGTCGAGGGTTCCTGAGTCGAAGTTGTCAATCAAACGAACCTCGGCATCGGCGCTGAAGTAGAGGCGGTCGAGGTAGCGGTCGGTCGCCGCGTTGTTGGGCCATTGGAAGGAAACCGCGGCCGACACGGCGCCCTCGGGAACCGCGCCTTGCCAAAGGAAAGGGATCCATGAGGATTCGGTCGCATTTGAAGCCACGGTGCGTTGCTGGGTGGCCAGGATCGCGCCTTCACAGCTTCCGTCGCCGTACCAATCGACGCGGATTTGCAATTGTTCACCCGCGGTGTCGGGTCCGATTTGCAGCAGGCCGCCGATTTGCCAAAAGGGTTGGTCCGGCCAGATGATGCATTGGCTGAGTTCCAACGGGGTTTCGGTAGCGGGGAACCGCGCCGACCCGGACGTTCCCGAACGCGAGGGGTCCCGTTCGCTGAAGCTAACCGCGCCGTCGCCTTGGGTGGCGATCCAACCGCCGAGGTCCTGGTCAAAATGAGGGTTGCGCAACAGGTTGTCGCCGAGCACCCGGAAATCAAAACGGTAGTCGCCGCCCGGCTTGTTGTCGCCATCGCCGTCCAAGGCGATGTTCTCGAGATCCACCAAACCGCGATCCCCGCAAATCAGCATACGGTACAAGCCCGCGCCGAGGGCTGTCTCCCGTTCAAAACGCACGGCCGCGGTTTGCTGTTTCGGCAGCCAAACCACACGCGCAACACCCACGAACGCATCGTCGCCGGAGGGTTGATCACCACAGGTTTCGGTTTGGAACAGGCCGTCCACACCCGCGCCAACCAGTTGGTAGTGGATGGGATTGGTCACATCCGCGGTTTCACCATCGCCGGGGGGATCCTGGAGTAATTCGCTGAATTGCAACCACATTTGGGTTTCACCCAAAACGAGTTCGCCATGCTCCGAGATCACGCGCAAACCAGGCAAAAAGGTCCCGGTGACACCCGGTCCCCCGCTGTCGGATTGCACGGTCTCAGATTCGCCGACCCGCACGGTTTCTTGAACGGCCAGTTGCAAGGCGAGTTGGGTGACGTCGCTGTCGCCCACCCCGATGGTTTCCTGGACCATCACCTGGACGGCGAGCATGGGTTGCGGGTCATCGGTGACCTGAATCGATTCACTAACGCGAATCCAGGTGGCCGGGGCCACGGTATCGGCGTCGGCAACGGTCACGGTTTCCTGCTCGTTGATTTGCACGGCGAGGGCGGTTTGGTCGCTATCGGCCACGGTAATGGTTTCACTGACCTGAATGGTCACCACCGGCGGACTCGGTAAAAGCACGTTGTTCAACGCCAACATATTGTTGTCACCGTCGGGATCAACACTGGTGGTCACGGCACTTAATTCATTGGTCACGGCGTATTCAGCCAGCATGCCGCGATAGCGGTGGTTACTTTCGTAACGCCAGGTGGACAAAACGGCACCGTCGAGCGGGTTGATTTCCAAGAGGTTTTGTTGCGGGCTCCCGTTGGCAGCAAAACTGTTCACAAAAACGCGGTCGCCGCGGCTAACCAATAAATCAAAAGGCGCCTCAAACGTATTGCCGGCGTCAATGGGTTTGATCTGTTCCTGGGTGAAGTTGGTACCACTGATTTTAATGATGCCGCTTTGTTGGTCGGCCACCCAGAATGCGCCGGCGCTGTCCCGTGCCAAGGCGCTCGGTGCCAGCAACAAGTCGCCACTGGTTAGCAGCGTTTGATTGCCGCCGTCGGAACTAACCCGAAAGAGGGTGTTACTGCCGTCGAGAACCACGACGGCGCCGTCGTCGTCGTTGATGATGTCCTGGGGAAGGCTGATGAGCGAGCCCTCGGCGAAAACCGATTGGGCGCCGCTGACGGGGTCAACCGCAATGATCGAACCCGGGGCGGGCAAGCCCTCGGCAAAACCTTGCGGCTCAACGACAAGGTAACGGCCTGGCTGAACAACGGCGGCACGGGGGTTAAACAAAAGCTCCCCGGAACTAAGCACAACGGTATTGGACTCACCCAGCAGCAAGAGCCGGCCGTCATTGACGGGGGTTTCGCCGTTGGCCAGAACGGGATCGCCCTGGTCGAGCACCAAAAATTCACCGAGCCCGTTAACGATCAAACCGGTGGGGTCGGTCAGATCCCCAAAGGATTGGAGCAGTTCCAAGGTGGTGGCGTCGGGCAGGGCGCGAAACAAGGCGGCGGGTACGCTCGAGGGGTCATGGCCGATGGTAAAGATTTCAATTTGGCTGGCGGCGTCACGCAGCGGCAGGCTCAGTTCCACGGTGTAGGTTTCGGTTTGAGAGACGCTTAGGTCCCCCACCGTCCAAAGGATCCGGTGTTGGCTTTCGCTATAATCCCCGGCCGGCTCCTGATTCACCAAGGTGGTACCGGGCGGCAGAACCATGGTCAAGGTGACCCCGGTGGCCTGGTCCGGTCCGTTGTTGGTGACAGTCGCGGTGTACAGCGCCGAGCCGTCGAGGTACGGCTGATCGGGCGCGATGGTAAGCCCAACCTGCACATCGGCTTGCCAGGCCCACAGCGACGGAAATACCGGTAGTAAAAGGAAAAGAAGGAAACGCTTGTGCCGCACAACGAGCCCCTACGAGGAGAAAGTGATTTCCAGGGTGACTTGAATAATTTGACCGGTGGTTACATTAATCGGGCTCGCCAAAGTTTTGCGGGTTAACACACTACAGGAATCAGGCGAAGCGGCACATTGGGTGGTGTTATTGGTCGTCCCGTTACACAAGCAGAACCAGGAGACAACGGAGCTCACCGTATGGGTCGAGGTGGCGGTGACACTGCCGCTCAAGACGAGGGTTTCGAAGTTTTGCCCGGTGATGGAACGCACCAGGTTGGTGGAATCGTAGGTAAGGCCCGCGTTAAGCGAGGAGGAACCGATTTCACAAGACCCGCTACAGGGCCCGTTGCCGGCATTGTCATCAAGAACCAGGTAACTGCCCCCGATCACGGCTTCCGCATTCAACAGGGCCGTCAACACACTCGCCCCGACCAGCGCATTGTGAAAGGTGCGGGTCGACGCCTCGGAACCGTCGGGATTCATTATTTGTATGGTCCACACCCCTTCCACGTGAATGGTGCCGTTTTGTTCCGCGGCGGGTGGATCCCCGGCAAACAGCAAGCCGCCGACCAGTGCCGCCAACATGATGGTGGTTTTAATCTTCATGAACGCCTTCCTTTTCTGTCGTGTGTTGCCGGGAGCCGGCCTGTCTTTTGCCAAACACCACGGTGGTTGCCTCACTGATCAACCCCGTGAGAAACAAAACGGAATGGCGCGCGGGCCAATCCGAGGTGTGTTCAATCATTTGCGTGTTGCTAAAAGGTTCGCGGCCAACTTCGCCGCGGTCGCGCCAGACGACGCTGTCAAAATCAACGGATCCGCGGAAGTCACCGAGTTCAGCACCGGGTAAACCCAAACGAACAGCGGTCACAACACGCGATCCATTGTGTAAATCCGTAAAGGGGGATAAGGGCGCATCGTCGAGCCAGACTTGGAACACACCGTTCCCCTCCCCGGCCACCCATTCAAACTCGACGGCATGCCAAGCCGCGCTGAGCGCCGGCCCGGCCTCGGGCGCGACCACCCGCGGCGTTTCTCCATTTTCAGCCACTTGCCAGCCAAGCCGCATCGCCCCTTCAACACGGCCGACGGTCACGGCCAGACACAGCGTTTGTTCCTGGTCGGCCTGAAGCAGGGTGCGTTGTGTCCCTTCATCCAGCACCAGATCGCGCAGGCGTACGTAAAAGCGCAAGCGCATGCGCTGCAGCGCTTGCTCGCTGTCGGCGATGATTTCAAACGGGGCGGCCCCGGCGCTGACGCGCAAACCCTGGGTACCGCGATGCTTGGCCGCGTCGCTTAAGCCGACCCCGGCACAAAGCGGGAGGGCGGAAAACGCGACCAAGAAAAAAAGAATCCGTGAGAACACGTGGCGCCTCGCAAAGGAGCACGGGTTATCCCGTGGGTTGGTTGGCATTGGCTAAGGTTGATTTTTGGGATCCCTGGATAAGTCTTATCTTACGCTTTTCGAGCCCGTCCAACAAGATCCTCAAGCAGAGAATGGCGCGGATCAGGGTTTTTTAGCCTCCGGCGAAGCCGTTTTCCGTCGTATTTCGGGATCGAGCGGTACCCAACCTCGTTCCCGCGCCCAGGCAAAAAGCGCCTCGCCCGCTTCGCTTTTCTCCTTGGCCAGGCGGTATTCTTCTTGGGTTAACCTTCGTCCCGCTTGCGCCGCGGCCCCGACCATGGCTTCTACTTCTTTGTGCAGAATGGCGGCGCGGTTGACGCGAACCCACACGGCTTGGCCGTCGACCTGTTCGATCAGGGCATTGATACGCAGGGCCTCTTGCCAATCCCCCGCCACCACGGCGCGCTGTTCAATGTCGCGCAGCAACACGGCAAGCACCTGTTTTTTGGAGAGGTTTTTCATATACAGGCCGGCTTTGATTTGCGCCTTGGTGACCCCGGTCTGTTCTTGAATCCAAACATCGCGCGCGGTTTTCCCGTTGGTCGCTTCCATGTTGACCCATGCGCCGGTCTGGCGGTTGCGCATGCGAAAAAAGAGGTGGTGGGGCGCTTCCACGCCGTAGAGTTCCAGGCCGGGATCGACGCGCTGCAAGACGGCCCAGTACAAGGTGGGCATGCTGACACAATTTCCGAGCCGCGTATCAATGTAGGTGCTGAGCAGCCGGTTGTGGCCGCGATCCCCAAAGGGATCGTCTAAATCGTAGCGGTAGACCTGGCTGTTGTTCCAATGCCCCGGCTGGTACAACACGATTTGGGTGATCATCAGCACCGCCATGTCGTCGTTGTCGCTGGGTAACCCGCGCTGAACGACGGCGGCGATTTCGTCGAGGATCGCGAGATAACGGGGGATGTCCAGATCCGGTTGCACGTGTTTGGCCAAAATAAGCGCCCATAAACCCATGTCGATTTCGGCCTCGACGGCGTTGGGCAAATCCCAAATGGTTTGGCCGCGATAGGTTCGATCAGGCAGGATTAGCGCGGGCTCGGCCTGCCCCTGAAGGCAAAGCAACATCATCAAATACAGCATGAGCAGATCCTTGGTCACCCCAACCAGTGAAAACAGGGCGCGAACACTTCAGATCGCCCGTATTTCTTGTGGGAAATGCGGGCTGGAAAAAGAGGCTGGTTTGGTGTTTGATGGACACACCGAAACCACCCAAACCGTCAACCTTAAGGATACGTGATGACCCCAATCATGACACAACTGATTTCTCTTTTGCTGCAAGGGCTGCGGTTAACGGCGATTGCGGTTGCGATTTTTATGGCGGTTCTGTTTTTTGCGCAGCGCTATTTGATTTTTCCCGCCCCGCGCGAACCGCTTCCCAATCCTCTGCCGGCGGATGTCACCCGGATCGAGCTGGGCCAAACCTACGGCCTGTTCCTCAACGCGGCGAAAACCGAGCACGACCGCCGACCACTGATTATTTTTGCCCACGGCAACGCGGAGTGTGCCCACCATTGGATCGACAGCTTCCGCTGGTACCGGGAACAGGGGATCTCGGTGTTGCTGCTGGAGTTTCCCGGTTACGCGGCGGCGGGCGGCAGCCCCAGCTTTGACAGCCTGCGCGAGGCGGTTTTAAGCGGCTACGACACCATGGTCGCCCGCGCGGATATCGATCCGGCGGCGGTGATCGCCTACGGCCGCTCCATCGGCGGCGGACCCATCGGTCTGTTGGCGGAGGAACGCCCGGTGGCGGCACTGATTCTCGAATCTTCCTTCGCCTCACTTAAGGATTTGGTTTACCACCACCGCAACCCCGGCTTTTTGCTGCGCGACCGCTTCGACAACGGCCCGATTGTGGCGGCCTTGGAAATTCCGGTGCTGCTGGTCCACGGTACCCAGGACCGCATCATCCCGATCAAATTCGCCCACCAACTGCGCGACTTGGCGGCCGACGCCACCTTTCACGAATTGGCCTGCGACCACAACAACTGCCCGCCGCCGCTGTCCTATGTTCGCAAGTTCCTTCACGAAAAAACGGCGATCCGTTTGGCGGAAAACCCGGACGGCTGACCAAAAGAAACGAAAAACGGTCACCGGTTTTCCCGGGGCTTTGCGCTTAAGGTAAAGGGACCGCTTTTAAGCATCCCCCTACCGCGAAAAAAGGAACAGCATGTCGTCCATCCACTACAAGGCCCCCATTGTCATGATTCGTTTCGATGACAACCGTTATCTCGCCGAATCGCTCCTCTGGCCGGAGTACGGTTCCCTCAATGAAACGCCCGAGAAGGCGGTCGAGAAACTAACCTACCTGCTACAAAATAGCTTGCCACGCGAGAACCTGTTCCAAACCGGTCTTAACGTGCAGGCGGCGGACCCAACGATAGAAACCATCACGCTTTCCCTGGAGAGGCACCCAACCAACTTGGGCTTGAAGGGCGCGCTGGAACTGACCATTCCCGTGGTGCGCTACCGCAAAGAACAAGCGTCGGGTGGGGTGTATTGGATCGGCCGCGTTCCTTGGATGGATCTTGAATTCTCGGCAAGGCGCGAGGAAGAGTGGCGGGAAACGGCCGAAACGGAAATCAGACGTTGCCTGTTGCGGCGCCGCGGCGCGCGAAGCCTCACCAAACTGTTTAAATGTGTCGGCGTCGAGGAACTCACCCTGCAAACGATTGATTTGGAAGTAACCTTTCCCACCAGCCTCGAACACGACAAAGGCGACGGCCCCAAGGAAGACGGCGGGGTGCTGAAAGCGGTTACCCATCGTTTTTTGGGCAAAAAACCCGCGGCGGTCTTCGAACGTGACGCGGAAATGAAACGCCTTGCCGCGGCGCTGATGCGGGAAAACCGCCGCGGGGTTTTGCTGGTCGGCCCCTCGGGTGTCGGCAAAACCGCGATCATTCGGGAGACGATCAACCAACGTCGCCACCTCGGCATGGGGGAAACCCCCTTCTACGAAACCAACGGCGCGCGGTTGATCGCGGGTCAAACCGGGTTCGGCGCGTGGCAGGAACGCTGCGACAAACTCGTCAAAGAAGCGCTGGACGAAAAGGCGGTGCTGTACCTGGGCTCGCTCTACGAGCTGAGCCACGTGGGGCAATCGGAGAACATGAGCCAGGGTATGGCCTCGTATTTCCGCCCCCACATCAACCGGGGTCGCCTGGGCGTCATCTGCGAATGTACGCCCGAACAATACGCGCTCATTGAGAAAAAGGATCCGGTCTTGCTCCAGGCCTTTGATCGCATCGACATCGCGGAACCGGACGCGAACAAACTGCGCCGTATTTTGGCCGCGGCGGCGGACCCGCTAACGCGGCGCCGCGGCATTACCATCGAGGCGGCGGCCGCGGACCGCCTGGTCAGCCTGTTCCGACGTTTTGCCGGTTATTCGGCGCAGCCGCGGCCCGCGCTGCAACTGCTCCAGCACCTTTGCCTCGAACACCGGCGGGGCGAAACCCTTACGGACAAAGCGGTTCTGGCTTCCTTCAGTCGGAGCAGCGGCCTGCCTTTATTTATTTTGGACCGCACCCAACCCATGTCGTTGGCGGAAACCACGGCCTTCTTCGAAACGGCGATTATCGGCCAACGCACGGCGATTCGCCACGTGGTCGACATGTTGGCGGCGATCAAAGCCCAACTCACCAAACCCCAACAGCCGATTGCCTCGTTTTTGTTTATCGGCCCCACCGGCGTCGGTAAAACGGAAACGGCCAAAGCGATTGCCACATGGTTGTTTGGCGATGCAAACCGCTTAACCCGGTTTGATATGAGCGAATTCTCGGACGCCCACGGCGTGCAGCGCCTGTTGGCGGGCGACAGCAAGGAACCCGGCCTGCTGATCGCGGCGGTGCGCGAACAACCGTTCTCGCTGCTGGTCTTCGATGAATTCGAAAAGGCCCACCCCAAATTTTTCGACCTGTTGCTGCAAATCCTGGGCGAAGCACGGCTCACCGACGACAGTGGTCGCCAGGCCCGTTTTGACAATACCGTGGTGATTATGACCAGCAACCTAGGTGCCGAACGTTTTGACCGCGGCACGGTCGCGCTTGCCGAAACCACGGGCGACGACCAACACGCGGCACGCCATTTCTCCCGCGAGGTGCGCAACTTCCTGCGCCCCGAGATTTACAACCGCATCGACGCGGTGGTGCCTTTCCACGCTTTGTCACAGGAAGACATCCGCGCGGTTACCAGGCTGGAATTGGAAAAGCTGCGTCGCCGTGCCGGTTTACAGGAGGCGAACCTAACCCTCAGCTTAGACCCCGAGGTGGCAGAGTTTTTGGCAAAACGCGGTTACGATCCCAAACTCGGGGCGCGTCCCTTGAAACGGGCGGTCGACCAACGCTTGGCCCTACCCCTCGCGACCCAATTGGCCAAAGGCAATCAGGACGGGATCAAGGGTTATCACGCCACCTTGCAAAACGAAGCGGTGGTCTTGCAAACCGTTTTTCCCACCAAGCAAACATCGGGAACCGGCGATCACAGGGGCCCGATCAGCGCGGATACCTTGCAGGCCGTGGCTTCTTTTCGATCCGAGGTTTATCGGTTTAACCAATCGGACCACTTGGAAGAGCTGCGCAGCGAACAGGTCCGCCTGGGCCAACAAATCACCCACTTCGCCAAACGGCGCGCCATCGCGAAAGCAAAGGGAAAAGCATCGTACCATTTCAACGAGCAAGCTGTTTTAGAGCGCCACCGCCGCATCAGCAACGATTTTGCGGCCTTGGAAAAAGTCAGCAACGACGTTTACGCCTTCGAAAACCAGGTCCATTTAGCATGGCACGGCTATTCCGAGAACACCGAGATCGACCTCACACAACAAGAAACGCTGGAGAACCGGTTTCATCGGATGATGACGCGTTTTTGGTGGTACCAGGTCGCCAATCCCGATCAGATCATCATCGGGATTTATGGAAAAGACCGCGAGAAAATCGAGCTGCTAACGCGCCGATACCTGAACCTAGCCCATGAACTCGACATGAAAACCGAGGTCGAACTCTTTTTCAACAAAATAGAGGCGGATCAAGCACAACCCAAAAAGAAGGGCGAAGGGCGCCGGCTCAGCGAAGCAGATCAAGCCAAAGCCGCGGCAAAACGCAAAAAGAAAGGCGGCCCGCCGCCACCGCGACGAACCTTACTGGCCGAACGCGGTATTTTCTTAAGCAGCCCGGAAAGCCGTTTCCCCATCGTTAACCTCAACATGCTGGAGGATCATTTTAAACGTAACCCGCGACAGATCCTCGGTCTTGCACTCGGCATTACCGGGCCGATGGCGCGCCTCTGGTTCAGCGCGGAAACGGGCGCCCACTATTGGATGTTCACGCAAGAAACCATTCAGGTTCACACCGAACAGGACGACTGGGCGCATTTCCTCCCGCCAAGCGATGTGGAACGGGATGAAAAAGATCCCGGTGTCTCCCGCCGCCGTGCCTACTACTCAGACAGGATTCAAACAATCGACCACAACCTAAGCGACAAAGTCGTCATGGTGAACGAATATCCATCTTGGGAAACCCTGATGCATGCCTCCCTGTACCGGAGCATGGTTTGGGAAGCGCGGAGGCATTTCACCCCATGAACATATCCCTGCCGATTTACGTGGTTCGTTCCCGCAACGCCAAAAACAAAACCGTATCCCACCGCGTCGTCCCCTTATTTTTGCCCTTCTCTGAATCGGTCCGACGAAACGACCTCACCGCGGCAACCAACAAACTGCGCGCCAAACTGGCAACCCGGTTCCACACCATCGCCTTGGACATCCACCATAAGCGCTTGCATTGGGAAACCTTTAGTCCGCTACTCAAAACGCATACCTTTTCTTTTAAAATTGAATTGCGTCGCGGCCTGCTCAATATCAAACCCTTGGTCGTCCTGTTCCAAATCGCCGACAAAACCCTGGGCCTGTTCCCGGCGTTTCCTACCTTCTGGTTCCTCATCCCCGAGGATGCCGAAACGGCGGTGGTCTGCGAGGAAGCCCTGACCCGGTTCCTGCGCGCGGAGGAAAAAGAAGAGCTGATCGAAGACCCGGAAGAGTTCCAAATCACGGGAAAGGAATGGATCACCTACATCGATTTCAACCTGCCGACCCATAAACAAGAGCGGCTTGCCTTAGAGGAACGCATCTTCTTGGGCAGCCGAGAGAAACCCAACGGCGCGGTAGAACTGGGCAAGGTCGGCACTTGTTTGGACTGGTCCGAACGCGAGGTAAACAAACCCTTCTGCCACGAGCCGGCCTTGGAAAAGTTGCGACGGCTCAGTGACCTCAGACCCTTTCCGCCGATCGTGTTAATCGGCCGACCGGGCGTGGGTAAAACCAAACTGATCCACCAGTGGATCGCCACCCGACCGTTCCGTGAAAACAAAAACCGGGGCAACACCTGGCACATTGCCCCGCAACGCCTGATTAGCGGCATGTCCTATGTGGGCCAGTGGGAGGAACGCCTGCTGGAAATCATCACGTACATGCAGGACAACCAACATTTTTTTTACTGTGACGATTTGCCCGGATTGTTCCGCGCCGGTCTTTCCGCCGGGAGCGACCTCAACGTGGCCCTCGTTCTGAAACGGTTCCTGGACGAAGGGAAGCTCAATTTCATCGGCGAAATCACCCCGGAGCGGTGGCGCAAGTTGCAGGAGTGGGACCGCGGTTTCGCCGATTTGTTCCACTGCATTCGGCTCGAGGAACCCACCCCGGCGCAAACCTTCACCACCCTGCTGGCGGGTTCGCGCGTTTTGGAACACCAACACGAGGTTACCTTTTTTCCGGGTGCCCTTCAGCAGATGATGACGCTGACCCGGCGCTTTGAAGGGGGCGGCGTTTTTCCGGGGCGCGGCATGGCGTTGTTGGAACAGGTCGCCAAGGAACGCCCGGCCCTTATGATCAAAGAAGCCGAGGTTATCAAGGTATACCAACAAAAAAGCGGCCTCAATCTCGCCTTTTTGGATAAAAACGCGCGCCTGACCCGTGAGGACGTCGAAGCGGAACTCGGCCGCGAGGTGAAAGGCCAAGATGCCGCGATCACCGCGGTCACCGACATCATCTTGCGCGCCAAAACCCGGCTGAACGATCCGGGCAAACCCTTCGGCACGCTGCTGTTCCTCGGGCCGACCGGGGTCGGGAAAACCCAGCTTGCCAAAACCTGTGCCAGGTTTCTCTACGGTGACGAAAGCAAACTGCTGCGTTTCGACATGAACGAATTCAACGGCTACGACGCCACGGCCCGTCTGGTAGGTGATTTCCACAATCCCAACGGCTTGTTGACCCAGGCGGTCCGCCAAAGTCCCTTTTCCCTGGTTTTGTTCGATGAAATCGAAAAAGCCGATCCCAGCGTTTACGACCTGCTGTTGCAAGTACTCGGCGAGGCCCGTTTAACCGACGGCAACGGCATGACGGTTGATTTTCGCAATACCATCATCATCCTGACTTCCAACTTGGGTGCACGCGAGGCGGGCAACACCTTGGGGTTTGGCGCCGGGCAAGGCACCGACGCCGTTTATCGCGGCGCCGCCCGCCGCTTTTTTCGACCGGAATTTTTCAACCGGCTCGATGCGGTGGTTCCCTTCAAAGCACTGGAGCGGCACCACATGCGCACGATTGCCGAAATCCACGTCAACCGCTTGGTACAACGGGAAGGGTTTAAACGGCGCCGCTGCACCATCACCTTGGATCGCCGGTTTTTGGACGCTTTGGCCGAGGCCGGATACCATCCGCAATTGGGTGCCCGCGCCCTCAAACGCACCTTGGAACAACGGCTGACCTTCCCCCTGGGACGCGCGCTGAGCAACACCAAACCGGGCGCGCCCATGGTCCTGCGCATCGGCGCCGGGGCGGACGGTGGCCTTTCTTTTAAAACCTATCGCCTGCGCAACCGACCGCGCCGTGTGTTTCACGCGCCCGTGGATGAAGACCAGACAGCCCTCGCCCAAACCCGTCTGGAACGACTGGCTGAAACCATCGAAGGTTTTGCACCCGAGGGCGAAACCGCCATCGATCATCTTTCCGACGCACAGGTTTTCTACTACAGCATGCGGGAACTCTGGGGACAGTGCCGCGATCTGCTCAACGATTTGTTTGCCTTTGAAGAACGCCTCCGCGAACCAACCCACTCGCCGGCACGGATCGGCGTGGAACGGCCCATTGTGCGCGATAAAAACCAAATTATTCAGTTACCCACAACGGTCGATGCCGACCGGCTCCTCGATGAAGCCGACACCGCCGCCCTGTGGCGCCATTGGCGCGACACCTACGGCCCCATCGAGGATCCGCTCGGCTACCGACGCCTAGCGCGCCGCCGTCGCTGGTGGCAAACGCTGGCCCTCGCCGAGGCTTGGGTGGCGGACGGACCGCTACCGGATGAGCGTTGTCTGATGCTGTACCTGCCCTTGGCGCGGGGAACCCACAACCACGCCGCAACCAACCTACCGTTCCTAGCGGTACCCACAACCCTTTTCCCCGGTATGGACATCCAAACCGCGCCCGAACAATCCGGGCAACCCCATCACGGTATCTTTTTGCAGGGGCGCCACGCGCACCGCCTGGCCGGCCTTGACCAGGGCGTCCATGTTCAGCTCACCGAAACCGGCCCGCAACTCTACTTGATGTTTGTGGTACTCATCCCGGCAGAGGTCACCGATCTAGGCAATTGGTATCGCCGCGAATGGCACCACAATCATGAAACCGTCTTGGAAAAAGCGTGGGAAGTGACCGAGCAGCTGCCCGACGGGCAGCTGCCGGACATTGTGCGTTATTTCAACCACACCGGTGTCTTTGATGTGGGTAGCGGCTTGTTCACCCCGGCCCAAAAACCCATTTCCGCGTTTCGCGAACGCGCCTTTTTGTTGAATTTCATCGGCCGCGAGCAAGGAGGTCCGGCATGAGTGTGATCCGCGTACCCATTATGATCGTTCGCCACGACCGCAACCGCTACAGCGGTTACCTGTTGCAGACCCGCAACACCGCACCCGCCTACGCCGAGAACAAAAAGAAGGTCAAACACCAGCTACAGGAAACCGCGCGGTATCGGGTCGCCAACGACGAAACCCTCGACACCCTGGAGGAACCGGCCTTGGTTTTGGAATCCCTGTTGCTCCAGCCGGCTTACCCGCACGAGGGCATGACCTTCCCCAGCGCCGAAACCATTCGCCTGCAAATCTACGTGCTTCGCGCGGTGGTTTACGACACACCCACCGCGCTGGTCCCCGCCCTCAACCTGTGCTTTTACTACAACAACGACAGCGATTACCGCGCCACCTTAACCCGTGAGGTTCAAGCCAAGGTGCGCGACATGGACCCCGGCGCGATGAGCCGCTTGTTTGTGCCCGGCGAGGTGGAACTGGACAAAATTTTGGTGCATCCCGCCAAGGAAAAGGAACAACAGGATTTCACCGAGCCGGCCACCTTGGCCCTCGTCGCTTCGCACCTGGAATCCCGCGACGTGAAACGCGCCTTCGGCAACGCCTGGTGTCGCGACGAAACCATCCAGCAACTGTCGCTCCGTCTCGGCCGAAGCGAACGGGGTTTGTTGCTGCTGGGTCCTTCCGGTTGCGGCAAAACCACGGTTTTGGTGCAGGCCGCGCGCCGCATCAAACGCGAGGAGCCAAAACCGCGCGACACAACCCAGGCACCCAGGTTTTGGATGACGCGGCCGGGAAGAATTCTGGCGGGTATGAATTACCTGGGCGAATGGCAGGAACGCGCCGAACAGTTAATCGAAGACATCCAAGCGCTGGACGGAGTTCTGTGTTTTGACGACTTAACCGATTTGATCCAACTCGGCGCATCGCACCCCAGCGAAAGCATCGCCGCCTTCTTACTGCCGTTCATCAAACAAGGCCTGCTGCGCGTGGTGGTGGAAGCCACGCCGGATCAGTTGCAGACCTGTCGCCGTTTGTTACCCGAGTTTACGGACGCCTTCGACATCCTCGTCTTGCCCGACCTCAGCGCCGCCAATCGCGCGGAAATTTTAACCAAAGCAGTCCAAATCGAGGCGGGCCGCCGCAATCAAGAGGCGGTGCCCGTGGTCGACCAGGTCGTCGGCGATTTGTTCGCCCGGTTTAAACCCTACCACCCCTTCCCCGCGGAACCGGTCCAATTCATCGCCGAGTTATACGAAGCCAAAGCCCGCCAGGGCAAAACCACGGTGACCGGCAACGACGCGGTGGCGCATTTCATCCACAAAACGGGTTTGCCGCCGTTGCTGATCGACGCGGAGCAAACCTTGGCCTGGGAGACGGTGCGTGACCGTTTGCACCAAAAGGTGGTCGCCCAAGACGCGGCTTGTGAACGGGTGGCCGACGTCATCACCACCTTTAAGGCGGGCCTCAACGATCCCGAGCGCCCGCTGGGCGTGTTTCTGTTTAGCGGACCCACCGGTGTCGGTAAAACCGAGTGCGCCAAAGCCACCGCCGACTATCTGTTCGGCCACGGCGAGGACAAAAACAAACGCCTGGTTCGGCTCGATATGAGTGAATACGCCTATCCGGGTTCGTCGCAGCGCCTGCTCGTCAAAGACGACGGCCTGCCCGCGGATTGGCTTGGCCAGGTGCGCAACACCCCGTTTTGTGTCGTGCTTTTGGACGAAATCGAAAAAGCCGCCGCCGATGTGTTTGATCTGCTACTCGGCCTGTTGGACGAGGGCCGCCTGCGCGATCATTACGGCCGCATCTCCCACTTTAACAGCACGGTGATCATCATGACCTCCAACCTGGGCACGGAACGCACCGCACCGGTCGGCTACGGCGAGGGCAACGCGGCGTCCTTCCTCAAAACCGCGATGACCTTTTTCCGGCCGGAGTTCGTCAATCGCCTCGACCACATCGTTGCCTTCCGCGCCCTGGACAGCACGGCGATCCAAAAAATCGCGGCCATGAATTTGGCCAAAATTCCCGAGCGTGAGGGCTTCCGCGAACGAAAGCTCAGCCTGACTTGGAATGACGCGGTCGTGGCCTTTCTGGCCGCACGCGGCTATGAACCGCGCTACGGTGCCCGTCCGCTTAAACGGGTGATCGAACAGCAGGTCATCACGCCCATCGCCCGCCTGCTGGTGGAACAACCGGAACTCGCTGACCGGCGCCTGCGTTTAGACCTGGTCGACAACAACATCCAGGTGTCTGTTGGTGAAGCGACAGCGGGATAACCCATTGGAGAGGAACTGTCGCTATTTTGACAGAACCTGACGCTATTTCGACACCTGACCTTATTTGAACAGCTCGGGCCAAAGGCACGACGGTTGCCCCAGCCATTTGAAGAGACCTGGGGTTTCGATATATGGGCGAAGCCTGATGGGGTGATTCTGTTGGTATTCAGGGGGTTGGGACCCACGACGCAGCATCCGGCCGGCCTCGCTTGATGCACGACCCATGTTCCCCCCCGTAAACTTGGAATGCGGCTTGCAATCGTCTAAGGAAGGTCGTTTAGACCTTATCCTCTATTCTCTCCCGAATCGCGAAACACCCGTGGTCCCCGCTCCCATCCGATCACGGGGTTTCCATTATCAGGTTCATTTGCCAAGGGGGTGTTCTCCCCACCCCCTTGCTTCCAAACAGGTTGGTTCACTGAAAAGGAACCGCCCCACGCTCAGCGGTTTGTCGTTCATCATCCTTTTTCCGCAAAAAGGCTGTCATGATAGACATAATCGGCATACGCGAATTTTCGCGTGCGTGCAGCGCGTTTCCACCAACCCCGACAAAGGAAAAACACGTGTTGACTTACGAACAACGCGACGCCGTCGCCGACGCCGTCTTCCCCACCCTCGCCCTGATCGCCCTCTTCCACATCGGCCAAGCCCTGGCCCACAAACGGTGGCCGCTTTTTGGTTTCGGCCTTGCCGGCGCCGTCTACGGGATGTTCACCGCCTACGGCCTGCGCTACCTCGATATTCTTTGGCCCCATTGGCATCGACTCGGTCTCGACTACAGTACCCACACCGCGGTGGTCCTGGTTACCGTCACCCTCATCACCTTGATGACCCAAAAACAACGCTGGGTTTGGCCTCTGATCGCCGGCGCCTACGCCGGCCTCATGCTTTACCAGGCCTACCATCCCCTGATCGATATCGTCACCACCACCCTGGTGGTCGGTTTCTTTTTTTGGCCGCCCGTTTTCTTCCTCTACCGATGGCAAGCCACGCCGCCCAGCGCCAAGGCGAACGGCCAAAAACCACCCGGCTCGGTCGCCGGCCTCACTTAGCCTTTGGTTTTTTTGGGGGTAGCCCCGCAACGAAGGTTTCGGCCCGCTCAATCCAGGCGCTGAGTTGCGCCGCCTCCCCCATTGCCTCCCGTGCCACCAGCAACCAACCCTTCATCGGCCGACCGGTAATGTCAAACGGCTTGACGCCGGGTTGATCCAATAGCGAGGCCGCGGTCTCCGGCGCCAAACGCACCACCAGCCAGTCCTTATGGATCCCCACACACATGTTGCCGTTGAGCATGTAGGCGACGCCGCCAAACATCTTGCGTTGGCTGAATGCTTCGCGACCGTGGAGGACCGCTTCGATTCGTACCGCGAGATCTGCATCATAAGCCATTCAGACGCACTCCTTAACGTGTGAGATGCCGCGGCTTCAGCCACGACATCTCATTCGGTGTTCGTTGATGGAACAAGCTTACCCTCTGGTGCGGTGGTTTGGGCCGAAAAACCGAGCCCGCAATTCTCACAAGGAATTCTGCTACGAAGCCGAACGCCATGAGATTACAAGGGGGCGGCCTTCCGCCTTACTCGGTCGAGCCGCCTTCGCCTCAGCTGCTACGCCGATAGGTCGGACCCCGAATGGTCGGCCCCGCGAAAGGTCGGACCTCTGTGCCGTCTCTCGGTCGTAACCTTCGTACTCACAAGGCTTTCTGCTTCTCGCGACGAATCCTTGTGAAAATTGCGGGCTAACAATTCCCCACACAGCTTTTTGAGGCACCACCTTTTGTAAAAATTTTGCGCGGGTCCTGAACCTTTTCGCTGGAACCGGTTTTTAGTGATGTAGAAGCGTTGCTCAATCCGGTTGGAGGTTTTCCATGGTCTCGCGTGACACATCGGTGCTTGTCCCCCTCAAAACCATCCGCATCGCGGGTCGGATGGTGTCCTTGGATGAACAATTTACCCAAAACCTAGAAAACCTTCGCCGCATCGCCCGCAAACTCCTCAAGCAAGATCGACCCGGTACCGAGATGGAAGTGGACGAATTGGTCCACGAAACCTACCTGATCTTTGCCGCCAAAAAGGGGTTGGAAGTCCAATCGGAACGCCATTTCCGCGCCCTCTCGGCGCGCATCATGCAGCGCTACCTGATCGACAGCATCCGGCACCACCACACGCAAAAAAACGGCGGCGGCCTGTTCCATTGCCCGCTTGAAGACGCCGAACCCTGTGCAACCACGAGCCAACCCAGCATGCAGCTCACCCTTCACCAAGGCCTGAGCGCCTTAGGCCGTAACGAGGCCTACCGGGTGGTGGTGATGCGCGCCCAAGCCGGCTTCACCATTGAAGAAACCGCAAACCTGCTCAACATCCCCCTCATTCGCGTCAACCGCCTGTGGCGCCGCGGCTGCAAGTCTCTGAGGCGCAGCTATGCGGCCTACCGCCCCAATCAAACCCCGATCACCCGCCAGACCGTCCACGCGGCTGAGAAGCGGTGATCCGCAACCCACATCCCAACGGTGGTCGCGCGAACGTACCGCCGGCGGATTCGCTTAGGTCAATCGGGCCTTTAAGCTGTCAGTGGCCTGTTGGAGCTCGGCGTCGCTCCAGCCGCGCAGCCGCTCCGGCAAAAGTTCGGGATAGCTGCTGTGCTGCGCCGCGATTAACATTTGGAACTCGCGTTGGGCGTTGATGCTGCGGCTGGCCGACCAGCGTTGTAACACCTCGAGCGGGGTAATCCCCGGTCTGCGCCGTCGCGTCGCCAAAATCTCGGCGGTGTAGTTGCGGTAATCCCTGGCCGAGTAGTAGTCGGTTTTGGCCATGATGGGTTCCCAATCGCCCGCGGCCACCTCGATTTTTTTGCGGCGGAACATTTCGGCCAAAAAGGTTTGGCGAATCTCGCCCTCGGGATCGAAGATCGGGACCTGAACCGGGGCGCGGCTTTTGATGTCGGGGTCGAGTAAATCAGGGCGCGAGGTCATCATCGCCCACACCACCTTGCCGAAGAACCGCGGGTCACCCATCATTTTGATGACGTTACCGGCCAGGCGTTTTTCCGTGGAGTGGGTGGCGCCGCCGTGGATGGAACCAAAGGCGGTATGGGCCTCGTCCACCAAAATCAGAATCTTGCCCAGCGTCAAAATGTGCCAGCGCAACAGTTCGAAGAAACGGTCCGTTTCGCCGAAATAACTGCCGCGAATGCCGGCCAACTCAATCACAACCCGACCCGAGGCGGCGGCGAACGCCTCCAGTTGGAAGGTTTTGCCGGCGCCGTTTGGACCGGACACAATGAAGGCGGGCACCGCAGTTTCCACGTCCTCGCAGCGCTCGAACAGCTCGGTAAAAATCTCGCGGGTGGCACTGTTGCCAATGATGTCGTCGGGTGTGTGGTTGGGATAGGTGACCTTCACGATGTCGCCCAACTGGGCCTGAACAATGCGGTTCACCTCGCCGACCACCTGTTCACGGGTAATCTTGTTGCCCTCGGCCAAACCAACCGACATCAGTTCGTTGAGGTTGCCCAGGGTTAAACCCGCGGTATCCGCGGCAAACCGTTTGCGACCGCCGGCAAAACGCAGCCCGGGGTTTTGGTCGACAAAGTGTTCGATAAAAAACGCGCGCTCGCGTTCGTCCGGCAGACTGATTTCCACGTGGGCCACGTTGGGCAGGGCCAGAATTTTTTGGTTCACCTCGGCCTTGGTATGGTTGATCAGGATCAGGAGTTCGGGGCTCTCCTGGAAACCGGGATCGGCCACCCAGTTGAGGAAAAAAACCAGCCGCTGGCGGTCGATTTCGCTGAGTCGGTCGTAGCCGCCGGTGGGAAACAAAGCGCCGCCAAACTTAAACAACACGCACAAGGGCCGAACCCCTTCCTCCAACATGCGCACGCGCTGGAAAGCCTCGGCGATGCCCTGCAACAGCACCAACGCTTGCAATGGGTTGTGGGCGCTGGCGGCGAGCATGTTCTGCATGGATTTGATGCGGTTGCTGGGCACACTCACCCCGTCGGTCGATTCACTAACCCGAATCACCTCGGCCTCGGTGGTTTTGTTGGGAAAACGCAGACCCGAGGCGATGTCCATCATCACCACGTTGAACTTTTGCGACAGCTCGCGCACGAACAGCTGTTCCAGCGAAAGGAAATGGTTGGCCACGCTGCTCCAGAACAAGCCGTAGGTATCGCCGGTTAGCAGAATCAAATTTTTGCGCCGATCACTGTACTCACGGCCCAAACGGTTGAGGAAGGCGGGGCGCCGGTCCCCTTTGCTTTTACTGCTCACGCTGCCACTCCTCAGGGTTCACGGTGCGGAACGCATCGCGGTGGGTCAGGTTGAAATCACGGATATGTTGCAGGTTGTCGGGGCTCAAACCCTCGCTGCGAATGCGGTGAACCAGTTGACTCATCTCCTCGGAATAAAGGAAATCGGTGGGTTTGGGATGGCCGCCCGGGGTGGCGAAATCACCGACGATTTTGGCACCCTGGCCGCGGCCGGCGTCGGTTTGGTAGTACTGGGACAGCACCAACACGCGCGACCCCAAAAAACAGGCTTCTTCCAGATCGTGGGTCACGAAGAAAATGGTCATCTCGGCCTGTTCCCACTGTTCCAAAATGAACAGTTGCATTTCGGTGCGGGTGGCGTGGTCCAAGGCCCCGAAGGGTTCGTCCATCAACAAAATGCGCGGTTTCATAATCAGCGATTGGGCGATGGCGACCCGTTGGCGCATCCCACCCGAAAGTTCATGGGGGTACTTGTCGGCGGCGTCGGCCAGACCGATGCGCTCCAAATAAACCTGGGCCTGGTCGCGGAACGCACGTCGCCGTTGCCGCATTTGCCCCGGCTTCAACCAGCCCAAAAACATGCCGTGCGCCTCGGCGTCCAAACCAAAAACAATGTTGTCCATCACGCTGAGGTGTGGGAACAGCGAGTACTTTTGAAAGACAATGCCGCGGTTGCGATTGGGCGCATCCAACTTTTTGCCGTCCAACAAAACCGCGCCCTCGGTCGGCGATTCGGCGCCCAAAATCAAGCGCAGCAAGGTGGATTTGCCACAACCACTGGGGCCGACCACGGTAATGAATTCGCCTTGACGCACCTTGAGGTCGATGTCGTTGAGAATGGTGATCGGCGTGCCGTCGCGGCTGGGGTAGCGCATGTAAACGTCTTCGAGGTGAAGCATGGGATTGGTGTCGTTCATGGTGTCCTCAGTGCGCCTGATACCAGGCGTAACGCTTTTTGATCCAAAGCCGTACCAGCAAGTCAGCCACAAAGGCCAACAAACTCATCCACAGCACGTAGGGGATAATAATCTCCATGGCGATGTAGCGCCGCACCACAAAAATGCGGTAACCGAGCCCGGCGGTAGCCGCCAGCGATTCGCCGGCAATCAAAAACAAAACCATCGCCTTGAAGTTGAGGCGAATGGTGTTGAGGACGTCCGGCATGATTTGGGGCAGCACCACCCCGTAAGTGATTTTGGCGCTGCCGGCGCCAAGCGTCCGCCCTTTGATAATTTGTTCGCGGGGCACGGCCTTGGCGCGTAAGTAGGTATCCAACGCGATGGTGGGAAACACGCCGAGCAGGATCAGCATCACCTTGGACAGCTCACCCAAGCCGAAAATAATAAACAAGATCGGCAGCAGCGCCAGCGCGGGCACCTTGTCAAAAAACAAAATAAAGCGGTAAAACACGGCTTCAAAAAAGGGATACAACCCCATGTGCAAACCGAGCAACACCGCCAGGACCAGCAGCAAGGTGCTGTAGCCCAGCCGCTTGGCACTGGCCCAGGTGTCAACCCAGAGCCGGTACTCGCCCTTGCGGTCTTCTTTGAAGGCGGTGTTTTCCACGCCTTTCCACATCTTGCCGATGGTCGGCATGATCTTGTCTTTGGGGTTCTCTTGGTGGCGGATGTGGGAGGCGGTGAAATAAGCCGCCACGCACAACACAAACAAACTCGCCGACAACAGCGCGGTGGTCACCGGGCCGAATTTGGCATGCATACTTAGGAACTTCACGGTTCCACCTCATTTTTATCGGCAGGGTTCGGGGGCCCCGCTGCACGGCCCCGTGGTTTCCGTCAATGCCTAGCCCGCCTTCCTCACAAAGTATTCTGCTACGAAGCCGAAATCCTTGTGATAAATGCGGGCTAGCGTTTCAGTTTGCCCTCGGCGGCCATCTTCATGTAGCTCACATCAAATCGGAAATTGACGTTGCGCTTGTCACCCTGAACGCTGCCGTCCGGGTACTGAATACCAACCACATCGGCGCTTTCGGCACCTTCACCCAGCAAGCCGTGGCGGAAGCAGAACTGGCGCACGTAATCCATGTTCTTTTTGATTTCAGGGCCGGAAGCGTACTGTACCGCGGCGTCGGCGGTGTAAAACATGGCGGTGGTTTTCAATTGACTCTTGAACTCAACCAGAGAGCTTTCGGCTTGGGCGGCCATGGTGCCCAGGGCTTTGTCGGCGTCGGCACCGCGGCGCGACATCACACTCATCACCTCGTACCAGGCACCCACCAGGGCTTTACCCAGGGCGGGGTTCTTCTTCAGGGTTTTGGTGTTCACCGCCATCAAGTCGATAATTTCACCGGGAACATCCGCGGAAGAAAACAGTTTGGTGATGCCGGGATGTTGCTCGATTTGCATCACAATCGGGTTCCAGGTCACGACGGCTTTTTGGCTGTCATTGGAAAGAAAAATGGGGCCGATGTCGCTGTCGGAGGTATTGATCACCCGCACATCCTTTTCCTTCATGTTGTTTTTTTCCAGGAAGCGGTTGAGCAAGTAGTGAGACACGGTGAGTTCAACCAGGCTGATTTCTTGGCCTTTGATGGTTTTGGCGGTCAAGCCGTCGCGCACCAACAGGGCGTCGTTGCCGTTGGAGTAATCGCCGATAATCAAGGCGGTGCTGTCGATCCCGGAAGCGGCGGGCATGTTGAGCATTTCCATGTTGGTCATGACACAGGCATCAACCTGGCCGGCGACGTAGGCTTCGATGGAAGCAACGTAATCCATTTGGACCAGTTCGATTTCGATGTTGTGGGCGTCGGCCCATTTTTTGAGAATGCCGCTTTCTTCCGCGTAGGGCCAGGGCATCCAGCCCACATAAATCGACCAGGCAACCTTAAATTTGGTTTTGGCGAGGGCCGGTGTCGCGGTCGCAAACAGGACCAAACACACCATCATCAAACAACGCAGTAAACTTTTCGCACTGAGACGCGACATAAATAACTCCTTATCTTGATTCCTGGGTTTCATGCCCTTGGTAGGCGCGGTGCGGTATGGCAAGGGGCCGCGCACGCCGTCCAATCTAGATGGTGGGCCGTTCGCGTTCGTCGCCGGTTTTTTCCGCCGCCGGTCCCTCTTTCTCCGCGCGTCGCGCGGCCATCATGGATTCCATCTTGGAACGGGCGGTGGAAACCCGACCGGCATTTTCGTAGGCCTTGTCCTGCACACGAATATCGGTGCCCGCCAGCTTTTCGGAAATCTTCGCCTTGGCGGTCAGGTTGCGGTTGGTTTCCATCACGGCCGAAATCGGACCGCGGTCGATGCTGTTCTCCAAACCCTGCAACCGGTCGTTGAGTTCGATAATCCGCTTTGCGGAAACGTGTTCGGCAACGGCTTCGGCTTTTTGTTGGGGCAGCTTTTGGATTTCGGATTGCATGTCTTGCAAACGCAACATGTAGCGATCCATGGTGCCGGAGGTTTCGCCAACTTCCGCCTGCAAACGCGCTTGGGTTTGCTCGATCTCTTCAATGCGCACCTGGAAACGCTCGAAGGCACCGGCGTGGGCTTCATAGCCTTTTTCGTCGCCGGCGGCCTGGGCTTGTTCGGCCAGATTCAGGGCACCGTCGCGTTTTTGCAGCAGGTCCTCTTCCTCTTGGTTCAACTGTTCGAGCCGATGGCGTTTGTCTTCCAAAACAGCCTCAACCTCGGAAATGGCGTCGCGCAGTTCCTGGTATTGGCGCACCAACTTATCCTGGTGCATCTCAAAAGCGGCGCTAATGCCGTCGACGGAGCCGGTGAACTGCTCGTCGGCGGCCGCGATGATGCCGCGTGCTTTTTTCCAGTTCCAGTATTTGAAATACCGGAACACCGCTCGAACGATTCCTACTTGTTCATTGGACATGGTTTCCTCCACCTAAAGCTTCTTTGTTTGCGGGGTGCCGAGATCGGCGTATTCAATCAATAGGGGCACATGGGTTCATCACACAATCACGCGTTCGAATGGTGCGAGGCGCCGGCCTCGCGGTAAAGGTCGTCTTCCCGTTCATCCGGGCCTTGTTCCAGGCCGCGCAATCGATCCTCGACCCTGCGGGCGGCGCGCACGGCTTGCTCCAAATTGGCGGCGGCCGATTGGGAGGGCTGCAAGGCCACATCGGCGCGCACCAGGTCAATCGCTTCCAGGTAAGCCGACTCCAAGGCGGCCTCGAGCACGTCGCATTCGGTCAGCAACTCCTGCAGGGCGGTTTGTCGACGGGCGTAGAGATCCAGGCGCCGTTGATGGCTGTCGATCCGCGTTTGCAAGGTGCGCGCGGCGGCGTCGTCGGGACGCATGCCGCCGGCCTGTTTGCGCCAAAGCGCCTGTTCACGGGTCAAGGCGTTGGCATCAACGGCGCGTAAGGCACGTTTAAGGGCCACGGCTTGATCCAACAAACGGCGGCCTTCCTGATAACAGTCGTCGGCCAAGGTGTGGAAGCGGGCGACGGTGCCGCGGGCAGCTTGGGCCTGGAGAAAATCGAGCAATTGGCGGTAGGCGCGTTCCAATTCGCGCCCGGCTTGCAAGCCTTGGCTAAAGCCAATATCCACAAAAGCTTGTTCGTAGGCCGCACGGGACACGCGTTCGGCTTCCTGCTGTTTGGCAATCTGTTTCTGTGCATACTTTTCGGCCAGTTTCTCACCGCGCACGAAATAGTGGAATACCCAGGAACCAATACAGAGTAAACCGCCCGCCAGCGCGCTTTTCACCGGGTTGGGCGACACGCCGAACGCGCCCATCCAAATCACCGACAACGCCGCCACCGCCGCGGGGGTCAGGGTTGTCGGATGTTGGACCGCGTCTAAAAACACGGCGCGTTCAATTTTGCCGGAGGTACGGGTGTCTTTCTCCCCGGCCGACGGTTTGCTGCTCAAAGTTGGTTCCCCTCCACCGCGACAAATTCTACCCGCGGCAAACGGTACCCGTAAGCGCGCTGGGACTCGCCTTGCTTGCGGGGCAAAGGCTGGGACGAACCCACCCCGTCCGCTTGCAAACGGTTGGCGTTGATGCCGTGAACCGCGATCAAGTACTGTTTGACCACCTCGGCGCGTTGCCGCGACAGTTTGGTGTTTTCCTTTTCATCGCCGCCCGGTCCGGTATGACCGCGAATGATGATGCGGTAGGCCTGATAATTGTTGGTCAAGGTGGTGGCAATGCGGTCAACCCGGGCTTTGCCCTCGTTGGTTAACAGGTTGTTCCAGGTTTGGAAGGTAATGGGTTCCAAACGGAAGGTGCCCACCTCACGCAAATCGCGCCAATCGGCCGAGGAGAGTTTTTCAAAGTTGCGCTTGGTCGCGGCCCGTTGTTCCATGCCGCCGTGATCGCCGGCCTGACGCGCCAAGCTCTCCAACAAGGCGCGGTTGGTAATTTGGTAGGGGTTGCCTTCCAAGGGATCGCTCTCCAGCCGTTTGTTGCGTTTGAGCACGTCGGTCGCGGCGATGATGCTGTTGATCACCCCTTCTTCCACGGCGGCACCGGGTTTCAGCGCGATCCCGAACTGGCTGGTACAGTTTTGTTCCAAGTCAAACCAATCCACTTTTTTGAGCAATCCTTCGACCTGGTTTTTTTTAAGGCCGGTGGCGCGGGCCATTTCGGTCACCATGGTGGTTTTGTCCTCGGCGTAATGGTCGAGCACGTTGAAGTAAACCCCCAAAAAGTCTTCGACCAAAGCGCGGTCTCGTTTGAGGAGATCGCGATGGAACACAAACACGTCGATGATGTAACCGGAAAACTTATCGCTGCCCCACAGGTAACTGACGTTATCGAGCGCCAAGGCCTTGGAAAGGTCCGGTTCCCACATCACAAACACATCGCCCTCGCCTTTGCGCACCCGCTCCAAAACGGCACTGGAACCGTCGGCCTCGGCGCGCCAACCATCGCTGGCGGCGAGCCGGTCCAAATCAAAATCGGCGATGGTGAGATCGAGCAGAAAAGAACTGGGCGAATCAGGGGTGTAAACAATGCTGAGTTTGGGGTCGTTGAGATCGTTGACACGGTTGCCTTGAAAACGATCCGTGCGCACCACCATGCCGTCGGCGCCCTTGGACTCACTGACCGCGGCCACGATCACGCCGGGATAATCGTGGTTTTTGCCTTGTTCCAAATAGGTGTTAATCGGCAGCACAATGCAGTCGTATTCACCGGCGGCAAATTTCTTCAAACGCTCGGCGTAGGCGCCGCCGTCGTCGCTGAATTCGACGGAAAAGTCTTTTTGAACCGCCTGTTTGCGCATCTCGGGCGCGTTGATGAACCAGTAACCCAAGTAGTTGTCGCCACCGATCTTCAGGGACCGGCTCACCTTGGTGGAGGTCTGCTCGGTCAACATGGTGTCAATCGCCTTCCACCCAAAAATGCCGAGCGCGCCCAACACGAGGATGATGATAAAACCCACGGTCGATTTTTTCATGCAGCCAACCTTTCTCAAACTTACAGAAAAGAAACGATTTGATGAGGTAAAACACGGGGGGCGCGTTGCACCTATCATACTACCCTTGCCGTATTCCTCAAGCAGGAGTTACGCCCCGTCCGGGGTCGGGGTCGGAGATCAAAATTGGGTGTCGTCGAAATCCGGTAATTCGGCGAGGGAATCCGCCAAGCCGGCCGACAAGGCCTCGAAATCATTGGCCGCGGTGTAGCTCACCGAGAACTCGCGCAAAACGTGATTGGGATCCACGCACAACCCGATGGTGTAAATCGGCATGCCCATTCCCGCCGCGTACACCGCGGCCTTGGCCAAACCTTGCGCTTCACCGTCGGTGACCACCACCAAACGAAACTCACCGTAACCCAGTTGTTGTTGGTACTGTGCAACCAAGGTGCGGGTGCTCATGCGGATCGCCTCGGCCAACGGGGTACCGCCGCCCGGATTCACCGCGCGAACATGGGCCATAAAACCCTCGCGGTCGGGTGCCAAAGCCATCCTTAGACCGCCGCCGCCTTGATCAAAGACGTACAAGCCCAGGTTAACGCCGTCCGGCACCTGCTCAACGAACTGTTCAACCGCCCAGATCGCACCCTCGTGTTTGTTGGCAAAGCGGCCGTCTGCCCCACAGGAAGCATCGGGTTCTTCCAACATACTGCCGGACCCGTCGAAAATCACCAGCAGGTTGCGCGCGGTGGAAACCTGGCCGCCCTGACTGGGAATTTGAATGTCCATGACCGGCTGTTCTTTGAAGCGTTGTCTGGCCGTCGCTTCATCGTTTTGTTGCTGCATGCGCGGTCCCACTTTGATATCACCCATCAGAAAAAATATCGCCACCAGGGGACCGATCACCAGCAGACCGGCCAGGAGCAGCACGGCCGCGGTCGCACTCTTGCTGTCGCTCATTTTAAGATTCCTTGGGGACGGCAACCGGAACAGGGGAACCGGCGCCGTCCTTTGCCGGGGCGGCCGCTTGTTTGGCGGCCGCGCGTTTTTATTTCAGGGGAACGAATTCATCCAACTCGGCTTCCACCTGCTTGATGCGGAACACCACACGGCGGTTGGCGGCCCATTCTTCCTTGGTTCGCGGTGGGCTGAATTTCGGAGAAACCACACCCAAACCCACGGAAACAAACTGGCTTTCGTCGACCTGCATCTTGTTGTGGGCGGCGAAGCTCAAGAAGGCCTGGCGCACGGATTTGGAACGTTCCAAGGACAGGTTTTTGGCTTTTTGCTCCATTTGGCGCACCTCCACCGGGGTTTTGCCTTTTTCACGAGCCCGCAAAATACCAAGCGGGTCGGAGTGACCTTCTACGACAATTAAGGAACCACCGTAGGTCTGCGCGATCTCCAGGGCCTTGCTGAAATCCGAGGCATATTGTTCCTCGCTAAAGGTGCTCTGGTTGGGCGCAAAATTAATTTCCACCTGAAATAAGGTGTCGTCCTCGGCCCATTCGGTGGCTTCCGCCGAAATCTGGGATTCGATTTTTGCCGCGACCTTTTTGGTATCGAATTTCTTTTTCGGTTGGGGCGCGGCGTTGACGAATTTCAAACCCTTGGAGAGTTTGTCGTACTGCCAGCCCGCGCCTTCAATTTTGACGCTTTGCTTCATCAACCCGACTTCTTTGAACGCGGACTGAATCTCGCTGGTCAACTTGGCTAAGGTACGGCTGGTGCCTTTACCGGTGAAGAAGGCGACGTTGCCTTGAAAACCGACAAATTCGCAATCGGCCAGCAAACCCTCTACATCGGGCACGGCCTGGGGGGCGCCCATCAACAAATCGGCCGAACGGCTCATCAACTGTTGGTAACGCGCTTGCTGGGAGGCTTTGTTTTGCAGCAGGGTTTGCAGGGATTCTTGCGCTTGCAGCAAGGTATTCACAAAACGTTCAACCTCGGCGCGGTTGTTTTTGAAGTAATCGGCACGAACCGCGTAGACATCGGCAATGACGCGTGAGGCGGTTTTGGTGGACACCATAATTTTGGCGCCTTTCACCGAACCGGCCGAACCGGTTCCGCCGCGACCACCAGAGGTCAGGTTCATCGCATCGGGAATAATCGCCATGGCGGCGTCGATGGAATCGTCTTCCAAAAAGGCGTTGACGGGATCGATGATTTTGCCGTCGGTATCAAAGGTCGGCAAGGTTAACTCGCTGAACCACTTGAACGTGACACTGCTGAGCGGGACGCCGGCGGTTTTGAGGATGTTAAAGGCGTAATCCATGTGGGGACCGTAGAGCTGGAGTGCGACGGTTTTGCCCTTGAGCCGTTGCGGCTTGCGCACATTTTTGCGGACGACCATGGCGTCGCCGCCGTTGGACCAGGTCATTTGGTAAACGACCACCAAATCAACGCCGTTCTTTTGGAACACCTCGGCGGCGGCATTGATCATGCCCATGGTGCCGCGCAGGTAAGGGGTCTCCCCTTTCAAACAGGCCTCCACCTGCTTAGCGAAGTTGTTCTCGACAAAGATCTCGGCGTTTAAATTGTTCTTTTTAAATAGCTTCTGTTGATCGGCGTGGATTGTCGCCACGTCGCCGCCCCAGGTAATCATAGGGACTTTAAAGCTGTTGCCGCTTTTGACCGGTTTGGCCTTGACGCGGATTTGATCAACCAGGGGTTTCGCTTGTAGCGTTTCCAGGTTCTGCGCCGGGGCCGCGGAGATCAAACCAAGACACAGCAATAAGGTTACCAATACGCTCATGTGGACTCCTTCACAAAACAAACCATCATCGGGATCACGGGCGCAACGGGGCGCACATGGCAAACATCCTTCATTCCAGCATTTGACGATACGGGGTCATCCGACACCGCAAAGGTTTGACGAAAAAAGCTGGAAGAGGAATCCCGTTATTCTAACCGTTATCCCCGCATTGAACGCAATCAATCCTCGGTTCACAGCGATCAAGCCCGCATTGCTCACAAGCAATTCTGCTACGAAGCCGAAAGCCATGCGATTACAAGGGGGCGGCCTTCCGCCTTACTCGGTCGAGCCGCCTTCGCCGTAGCTCTGCTACGCCTGTGCCGTCTCTCGGTCGTAACCTTCGTCCTCACAAGGCTTTCTGCTTCTCGCGACGAATCCTTGTGAGCAATGCGGGCTGGGCGCGATCCCCGGCACCGGGAACGAACATGGGATTGATTAACGAAGTTCCGGTCCCCGCAAAACCCGTCGGGAACCCTTTCGTATTCTTCGTTTCAATCGAAATGAACGACACTCTCACCGGCGCGTCAACCGCCGGATGAGGGTCATTTTTTTTGGCGAAAGCGCACCAAAGCCGGCGGGAAGCCTTACTTTTTGGCCAATTCTGCCGTAGCTTTCAGCCCATGGGGCTCGCGCAGTTCCTTCATGTAATAGTGGTAAAGCTTGGGTTCCATGATGCTGTTGACCGCGGTCTCGACACGGGCCATATCCCGCGGGAACTTGGTGGCCGCGGCAAAAACATCGGCCTCCATATATCGGGTGGGCACGTCCATCTCGCGGATGGGCGGCACCGGCTGATTGGCGGCGAGGTGGAATCCCCAAATGCTGAAGCTGGGCACCGTGATTTGGAAGCTTTTGGTATGCAGGCCGGCCGCTTCCATGGTGGTGGCAATGCACCAATAGGTTTTTCGGGTAAAAAACGGCGAGGAACTTTGCGACACCAGGTAACCCTCGGGTGTCATGCGCTTGCGCAGCATGGTGTAGAACTCGCGCGCATACAGCTTGTTCAGCGCCTCGTTGTGGGGATCGGGCAAATCGGAAATGATGCGGTCGTAAAGCACGCCGGCCTGGTTCACGAAGGTGAAGGCGTCCTGGTGGAAAATTTTCACGCGGGGATCCTCAAGCGCCCCCTCGTTCAAGGCCGCGATGGTGGGCACGGTGGCACACAAACGCGTCATCTCGGGGTCAATATCCACCAAATGAATCTCTTCGACGTCGTCGTACTTAAGCAGCTCACGGGCGGCCATGCCGTCGCCCCCGCCCATGATCAACACTTTTTTTCGCGGCCCCGGCAAGGCCATCAAAGGATGGACCAAGGCCTCGTGGTAGCGGTATTCATCCCGTTGCGAAAACTGAATATGACCGTCCAGGTAAAGGCGATGATCGTGATCGAGGACGGATTTGGTCAGGATGATGCGCTGGTATTGGGTCTGTTTGGAGAAAATAATTTCATCGGAATACAGGAACTGTTCGGCATAAGTCGACAGGCGGGTCCCGCCGATGAGCGCCACCACCAGCAAAAGCGCGGTGCCGCCGGCAAAGGTAGCCACGGCGCGCGGCATGCGCAGAAACTTCCAAAACACCACCACGTTGATCATGGCCACGCCGATGTTGAGCAGGCCGATGGCGAAACTGGAGCGAATCAACCCCAGGAACGGCAAAAGAATGAGCGGAAAGGCCATGGACCCAATCAAGGCGCCGACATAATCCAAGGACAACACGTGGGCGATGGAATCCTTGAGGCTGTCCTTGTGACTGATAATGCGGGTGAGCAGCGGAATCTCGAGGCCGACCAAGGAACCAATCACAATAATCAAGGTGTACATAATCGCTTGGTAAAGCGGCATCACCAGCGGAAACGCCAGAAACAAAATCAGTGAGGCGGCGCCGCCGATCAATGAAATGGTGATTTCAACCAACACGAAGTTGGTGATCAGGTGTTTCATCAACCATTTTGAAAGGTAAGAACCGATCCCCATGGCGAACATAAACAGGCCGATGGTGAGTGAAAACTGAAAAACACTGTTCCCCAAAAGGTAACTGGAAACGGTGCCGATAATTAATTCGTAAGCGATCCCGGATAAGGCGACGACGGCAATCGAAATCAGCAAAACGCCGATTTGACCACGCGATAAATCTTCAAGCTGATTGTCGCTTTGCTGTTGTGTTTCCGACATGGTACTCCCCAAACTCCTTAATCGTGAAATCAGGCCGCGATGGTGATCGTTCATGCGGCCGTGCGCATCGGAACGGCACAAGGCCGTTCGGACCGGCACAAGGCCGTTCGGACCGGCACAAGGCCGTTCGGACCGGCACAAGGCCGTTCGGACCGGCACAAGGCCGTTCGGACCGGCACAAGGCCGTTCGGACCGGCACAAGGCCGTTCGGACCGGCGTTGTGCCGTTCGAGGTTCGCGAAAAACGAGCCTGAAAACAACATGGTGCGCCGTCACGGGGACGAACGCACCAGGTTGTACGGCCCTATTACTTGCCGCTGCTGAACGAACGCGAACCACCACTGGCGCGGGCGCGCGCGGAGGAAACCGCCGAGGAGTGGTAATTTCGGGGACTCATTTTCATGTTGGAATAACGCGAGGGGCTGATCCCTGAAGCGCGTTGACGGCTCAACATGGAACCGAGCATGTACCCCATGAAAATGCTACCGGGGCTGATGTGGAAACCGGAATCGCGATGGTAGCTGTTTTGGGTATCGGTGGCGATCAAACGAGCGCGCTCCACGTCGATTTCAACGGTGAACAGTTGCTGCTCGCCGCTGTCTTTTTTGCCGTCGGCGTTGCTGTCCTGAAACCCTTCGATGGCGCCGTCGGGACGCATCAGGGTACCGACGGGGGTAGACATCACCTTGGCCTCGTTGAGGTTTTTGGTGTAAGTGGCTAAAAATTCGCTCGATACAACCTGGTTATCGGACGCCGCCGCGGCCAACACCTCTTCTGCATTGGCACCTTCTTCGGCACCTTCAACTTTTTGGTCGGCAAACGAATCAATGGTTGCGGTCATAACGTCGAGAACTTTGTTAAGGTCGATCACTTCGACCTGCGTGGTGCTGCACGCCGAGGCGAACAAGAGGCATGCCGTTAACAAGGGAAAACGCCATTTCTTCATGTGATCCTACTCCTGAAATAAGTGTTGGGCGGCCGTCTCAGAAGGCTTCTGAACACCCGCGGACGGGTTTTTGGGGAGATGTTCGCATTATACCCGGCAAACCCGCGCACCGACAGGGATTTGAGTCGGGACTGTTTGCGTGGCGGCGCAAAACGACAGTGAATAGGGACACCCCACCCTATCTGGACAGACACCTAACCTCTTAAGCGCAAAAGGAACGTGGATCCGGCGAGCCTTTTTTTGTTTTTTTAGGTATGGGGGTGGGGTTGGTTTTGGGGTGTTCGGGCGGGTTTTGGTTTTGGGGTCCGTGGACGAGGTTTTTTAGGTCCGACGCGGGTTTTGGTTTTGGGGTCCGTGGACGCAGTTTTTTCGGGTGCGTCGCGGTTTTTGGTTTTGGGGTCCGTGGACGAGGTTTTTTTGGGTCCGACGCGCGTTTTGGTTTTGGGGTCCGCGGACGAGGTTTTTTTGGGTCCGACGCGCGTTTTGGTTTTGGGGTCCGCGGACGAGTTTTTTTTGGGTCCGACGCGCGTTTTGGTTTTGGGGTCCGCGGACGAGGTTTTTTTGGGTCCGACGCGCGTTTTGGTTTTGGGGTCCGCGGACGAGGTTTTTTTGGGTCCGACGCGCGTTTTGGTTTTGGGGCCTGGGCCGGCACCTTCGGCGGCCTGCACGACGGGAACCCCCGGGGACCCAGAACAAATGGTTGTGCTACAACCATTTGATCAGGGCTGAAATCCATAACACCTTCGGTGTAACCAAATGATGTTCGCCGCCGGCTCACGTTTTAAATCATTTGTGGTCCACGCATTTGGGTGTGCGACCCTTCCAGGGTGCGCCGGATCGGGTTATTTCCCCGTTTGGCTTTGGGTTTCCCCCACCATTTTTTCGTTTTTCCATGGAGTGGGCCGGGTCGGGTTATTTCCCCGGTTGGCTTTGGGTTGCCCCTACCATTTTTCCGTTTTTCCGCGGGGTGCGCCGGGTCCTGTTATCGCCCCGTTTGGCTTTGGGTTTCCGCCACCGTTTTTCCGTGGACGTGCCGGGTCGGGTTATCGACCATTGATCCATTCACGGCTCTGGGTTTTGGTTTTGGGGCCGGCCGGTTAGCTTAATACGCCGAGTTGCTTGCCGATGCGGCCGACGCGTCTTTTTAAACCGCCCACCAGCAGATCGGCGCGCGACGGTTTGTCGCTGCGCGCCACCCAGCGATGCAGGTCATGGGCCATGGCCGCCACCGTTCCGTACCGGTCTTCTTCTCGCTCCGCCAAAGCCTTGCGCAAAATGCGCTCCAAGCGGCCGTCCAGCTCGCGCGCCAACTGATCCGGCCAACGGCGTCGCAATAAGGCAATACGTGCCGGGTCCTCATTGGCCAAAAACTGCGCTTGCAGGGACATGGGACGGCGACGACGGCGGCGGGTCGCTGTTTTCCGATAGCGGGGACGATCCCCTACCAACAATTCAAACAACACCACACCCAAGGAGTAAATATCGGTTGCAGCACTCAGCGGACGGCCCGCCAACTGCTCGGGTGACGCGTATTCCGGGGTCATCAAGCCCAGTCGGGAAACGGTGGGCTGGGCACCCGAATCGGGATCCAAAATGGAAGCGATCCCGAAATCCAGCAGACGCACGCGGCCGTTGCGCTCGACCAAAATGTTGGCGGGTTTGATGTCGCGGTGGATCACGTGGTTGCCGTGGGCGTAAGTCACCGCCTCACAGACTTCCAAAAACAACCGCACCCGATCACGCAAGGTCAACTCACAGCCGTCACTCCAGTGATCGAGCGGACGGCCTTCGATGTAATCCATCGCGAACCAGGGAAAACCGCAATCGCTGAAGCCGCTTTCGATCACGCTGGTGAGGTTGGGATGGGCCAAAGAACTTAAAATGCGGCGCTCGCGCAGAAACCGCTGCCGCAAACGCGGGTCGCGGCTGTGGAGCATCTTCACGGCCACACGCCGTTCAGTTTTGGGACAAACCCCTAAAAAGACGGAGGCGGTACCGCCGACCCCGAGCATCGGCCCGGTTTTGAAGCGACCGAAAAACGCGGGCGCCTGCCAACCCCAATCGAGGTCGACCAGTTCTGACAACACGGGTAAACCGCTTTCAAGGGCGGCATCAAAAGGATCGGCGGCAGCGTTCATCGAGGGTGCCGCCGCGAGGGATTCGGGTTCCAGCATATCGCGGATCTGATCAAGCACGGCGGCGGCGCCGGCCCCGCCGGTTTCGTCCTCGGGCAAACCCTGATCGATCATGTTACGAATGGATAACATCAACTGAACCTGAGAATCTGTCGTCAACCTCTCCCCCAAAAACACATCGAAACAGCCGCCTCCCGCGGCGATTCGGCGGAAAACGGATCTCCCAAAAAAGGGAACAAACACCACAAGCTTGATACCTAAAGTGTGCGATTCGGGTGGATGCAATCGCGTAAGTATCGGCGCAGGACGCGCCGAGGACTGGAGCGAAATGTGTTGGAAAAAGCGCAGGCGTACTTGGAAAGTACGTCGAGCATTTTTACTGCACGTTGTAGCCCAGCAGGTTGCGCGAGTGCGCCGCCAAGACTCGCCCACTTTAGGTAAGACTAACGTAAGGGCAAAAGGCAGGATCATTCAGAAAAGCCCGGAGAAAAGTAAGCCGGAAGGGTGTATGAAAAGCGTGCGACCTGTCGCTTCCTGAGGTTTCCCATCGACCTTATTTTGCGATTCCCAACTTTAATTGAGATTCTCACCTGAAGGACAAGATCGGTGGGACGATGACGGTCTTCGCACAAGCTACCCCATTAAGTGCGGCCAGGTGGCGCATCAGATACATCGTATCCCATTTCTTCGCGCAAAAATTGTTTGGCTTCCAGCCAGGCGCGGTATGCCGCACTGGGAGAAATCTCAAGAACCTCAGCGGTTTGCTCCAAGGAGAGCCCCCCAAAAAAGCGCAGCTCCACGATGTCACTTTTTAGGGAATCTTGGTGTCGCAAATGATGCAAAGCATCGTCTAAACGCGTGACGAAAAGCGGCTGCATGACGCCGACCCGACCTTCTTCAAACGGCACGGCCTCGTAATCGCCACCGTGTTTTTGCCGACTTTGCCGCCGCGCAAAATCCACCAGGATGTGCCGCATCACCCGTGCCAACGTCCGAAAGAAATGGTGCCGATCACGAAGCTGGGTGTCGAAACCGTTCTCCTCGATCTTGAGAAAGGCCTCATGAACCAACATGGTGGGTGAGTAAAAATGGCCGTTTTGCTCGCGAATCATGGCATGCCGCGCCATTTGACGCAGTTCCGCGTAGACGGTGGTGATGAGGGTGCCGAACGCATCGCGGTCACCGCCCTGCCATTGATTGAGGAGTCGGGTAATCGGCTGCATTTCTTCCATGAGTGGCATGTTCCTTTCGTGAAAACGAACGCATTCGAGAGGAAAGCGAGTAAAGCGCGGTTCTCACCCACAACTAATTATTCAGTGGGAACGGTTTCACGCGATAGCACGGGAACCCCACCCATCGGATGAAAACGTGGGGCATGTTAACACGGCGCGGTGCGGTCGAAAACGACAGCGGACACCAATCGACCCACGGTTGCAATAGGAAAATAGGTCCGAAGTCCGCATGCAGCCCGCGCGTTGCCCCAACCCGCATTGCTTACAAGGAATTCTGCTACGTATCCTTGTGAGCAATGCGGGTTAGGGAACAGGAGATTGTTTGGCCAAGACGGCCAGAACCCCGGGAAAATCAAGTCGATCCAGAGATTGGGTGATGCGCGTGCATACCTCGGCACCCCATAAGGTGGTGGCATGGGGTTTTAGGGTTTGCCACAGGGTGACGGCTTCCATGTCCGATTGCTGCAAACAGGTGACAAACTT
This sequence comes from Acanthopleuribacter pedis, assembly GCF_017377855.1. Taxonomy (GTDB): domain Bacteria; phylum Acidobacteriota; class Holophagae; order Acanthopleuribacterales; family Acanthopleuribacteraceae; genus Acanthopleuribacter; species Acanthopleuribacter pedis. The sequence continues at coordinate 72,866 of NZ_JAFREP010000002.1, read as the reverse complement.
TTGGCGTAGCGGTTCGAAATCAACCCTGTCCGCGCCGTCTTCCGACGTCACAGGGTTCTCCTGCTGAGCAAGTTGGTCGGCGCGCCATTTTTCGATGGACCCCAAAAAGGCGGCATAACGCGTCTCGGCCCCGCGCAACAACCCGTCATTGAGCTGTCTCGCGCGCAACGCTTGTTCAACCTGGCCCAGGTGCTCGGCGGTGACGGTCCCGCCCAGATTCGCGGCGGCGCCCTTGGCGGCGTGAACCAGCATGACCGCGTCATCCCATTGTTGCGCGGCAACCATTTCCCGCGCGCGCGCGATGAGATCACCGTAACTCATGCGGAACTGGTCGAGTTGCCGTGTGAAAAAAGATACATCGCCGCCCAGGGCCGCCAGAACATCGGCAAACCTGGGTGCGTTGGTTTCCTCGGCGCCGGCTGTTTCAAGAACGGCCGTGGGAGGTCGAACGACCTCACCACGGGACGATTCTCGCGGCACGATCCGGCGCAACACTTCGATAACTTTGTTGATCTGGATCGGCTTGGTGAGGTAATCCACCATTCCGGCGCTCATGGCCTGGCGTCGATCTTCCCGAAAAGCTTTGGCGGTTAAGGCCACAATCGGCGGCGCGCTATCGCCCATGGCGTTTTGGATGGCCTCGGTCGCGGCAAATCCGTCCATCTCCGGCATGTGAACGTCCATGAGAATGACGTCAAAAGCGCCGCGCTTGGAAACCGCCATATCAACCGCGTTGCGCCCATTGACCGCCACGGTGATCTCGGCCCCGGCCCGGGCCAGCAACGCCGAGGCCACCTCACGGTTCACCTGAACATCTTCCACCAAAAGAATGCGAATACCACGCAATGCATCGTTCGGCGGCTTGCGCGTGGGCGGCGGCGGGTGCGCCAAACCCACCACACTGCGCAACACCCGCAGCAACACCATCGGCGTCACCGGCTTCACCAGAACATCGTGGATCACGGCGCTTTGGCTTAAGTTAACCAAACGCTCGCGGTTGTGCGCGGTGATCATCACGGTGGCGGGCGGTTTGCCACGCCAGGTCATGCGTTGGATGTGATGGAACACCTGCAAACCGTCCATATCCTGGAGGCTCCAATCGAGTAGGACCACGTCGAACCGGGCGCCCTCGCGGCAACGCTGACGCAGGGATTGAAGCGCGGTACGGCCGGAGCGTTCCCAGGTCACACCAACCCCCATGGCCCGCAACATTGCGCTGAAGGAACGCCCACTTTCGGTGCCTTGCTCCACCAGCAACACACTCATTTCGGGCAGATTCAGTTGCTCCAAACCGCACAAGGTGCGCGCACCACAAATCGCCATGGGGATGCGTACCCGAAAGGTACTGCCTTCCCCGAGTCGACTCTCCACCTCAATGGATCCATCCATTAATTCAACCAAACTCTTGCAAATGGACAATCCCAAACCGGTACCGCCAAACCGCCGCGTCATCGAGGCGTCAGCCTGGGTAAACGGCAGAAAAAGCCGCGCCACTTGATCCTCACTCATGCCGATCCCGGTATCGCTGACCTCAAAGTAGAAATCAGCCCGCTCATCGTCGCGCGCTTCCTGGCGCATGGCCAACACGACCTGACCGGCCTCGGTGAACTTGACGGCATTGCCCAACAGATTAATAAGCACCTGGCTAAGCCGCAGACCGTCACCCCTGAGGAACCGATTTAAATGGTTGGGAATATCGAACAACACTTCCAGATCTTGGTCACCCATCCGGGTGGCGGTCATCCCCGCCAAATTCTCCAAAAGTTCCACCAGGTCAAACTGCTCGTCTTCAATTTCAATCTGGTTGGCCTCAATTTTGGAGAAATCGAGGATGTCGTTGATGATGCTGAGCAGCGTCCGTGCCGAGGCGTCCAGTTTGCCGAGCATTTCGCGTTGGTATTTGTTAAGCGGCGAATCGGACAAAAGCTCGGCAATCCCAATCACGGCGTTGAGCGGCGTCCGAATTTCGTGGCTCATGTTGGCCAAAAAATTACTTTTGGCGCGGTTGGCACGCTCGGCGCGCATCGCCAAATGCGCCGCCCGTTGCTTCTGTATTTCCAAGTCCTCGGCAATCGACAGCGCGTTGCGGAATCCCCCACCCGCACGGCGCAGATTTTCAAGCCAATCGTTCATGCCCTCGGGTGCGGTTTGCGGCACCTCGTTTTCATCAATCGGCACCTCTTCACCAGTGTCCAAAAGGTAGGGTTTGGTTCTTCCCAAGGAGACGGCGGCCAGGTTAACTTCGCTTTTGAGTTCGAGAATCCGTTGCTCACGCCCCTGCATCAGACCCACCAAACGACTGCTTTCAGCGAGGGCCTCACGCAAACGGGTTTCCGCGGCCTTGCGCACACTGACATCAAAGAAAAACCACACGTACCCCATGGACCGCGCCCCCTGATCGAGCACGGGCTGACCATAGACTTCGATGGAAACGTCGTGTTTCAATTCCAGTTCCAGCGCCCAGGTGGTCGTGTTGGTCTCGAACAAGCTGTTTTTGTCCTCGCTGTTTCGCCGGACCTTGTCGCGCATGACGGCCAAAAGCGCCTCGAGGTCGGCGGCCCGCATTTCCGCTTCGCTCAAGGCCCAAATATCGAGAAAGCGCCGATTCCACCGGCAACAGGTGGCCCGACCCGGTTGCTGGAGAATGAGCATCCCGGCCGGGGATGTATCCTGCTGGGCTTGGAGCAAGGCGTTTTGGTATTTCAGGTTGTTTTCGGTGTCGATACGGTCGGTGATGTCGTAGTTGGTCCCGATCATTCGGGTGGGGTGACCCTGCTCATCGGTCAACACCATCGCGTCCGCTTTGAGGTGGCGAATTTCACCGGTAGGATAGCGCACCCGAAAAACGGTATCGAACACCGCTTCGCCCGCTATGGCGGCATTTAGGGCTGCTTCCGCGGCGGCCAAATCATCGGGATGCACACCACGAACCCAGGCATCGTAGGCACCGGAAAACGCATCGGCGCTCATTCCGTAGAGTTGGAACATGCGCTCGTCCCAAATGAGTTCCTGGGTGGCGAGATCAAAATCCCAGATGCCAATTTGCGCGGGTTGAATGGCAAGAGAAAGGCGGGTCGACATGGCCTGCAATTCGAATTCGGCGGTTTTCTTTTGCGCCAACATGCGCCGGCTTTCGGTGATGTCCTCAATAATCAGCAACAAGTAGCTTTTGACGCCGGCTTCGCCTTCAACTTGAATTTCGGTCGTGGTTTCCCGGCCCCAAAGCAGCGAACCGTCGGGCCGTTTGTAGCGCTTAACCCGGCGACCCAGGGCGTTTTCGCCCTCCAAGCTGTCAGCCGCAATGGGTTCGTCGACACTCCAAGCAGTCGGTGGCTGGGTATAAATTTCCGCCTCGGACCGCCCTAAAAAAGTGACTAAGGCGGGATTAATCTGGAAGGGACGGCCGTTGGTGTCGAGCAAGGCCAGGCCGACGGTGGCGCACTGAAACACCATCTCAAAGAGTTTTTGGTGGCGAACACTCTGAAATTCCAATTCTTTCTGAAGGCTGACATCACGCTGGGTCGCCATGATGTGGCTCACCTTGCCGTGCCGATCCAGCAGCGGGTAAAGGTTAATTTGGTTGTAGAAAACGGATTGATCTTTGCGGTAGTTGCGCAGCACGGTACTGCCCTTAAAACCCGTCTCCAACACCTCAAAGAGGTCCTGCTTGCCCTCTTGATTGGTTTCATCACCATGAAGCATGCGCACATCGCGATCCATTACCTCGGACCGCGCGTAACCGGTTAACTGAAGAAAGCGGTCGTTTACGTAACATAAATGGTAGGGCGTATCGACCTTCGCGAGGGTGATCCCGGTATCCACCCGATCAACCATTTGAGCGAGCAAGTCGCTTGGCATCTCGTTTTCCAGCGCGGCACGAAAGGTCGCCACACCCTGAAGCAAGTGTTCGTTTCCTGTAGGTACAACGGTCACGGTAAGGGTGCCCTGATGGGCGCCGGGTGCGACATAGGACCATTGATAAGACGGACCGTCCCAAGCGCCTGGATCACCCAAGGCATCCGGTACTCCCGGTTCGCCAATCAGCGCCGACCAGGTGGCGAGGTTCTCCGGTCCCTCGGTACAATCGTGCAACCGACACATCCCGGCGTTCCATTCCAGCGTTCCGCTTTGCAGGTCCAAGGTCCAACCGGCAATATCGGCGGACGCAAGCAGGCGTGACATGGGGTTGGCTTGTGGCAAAACGTGCCTCGTGTTCATCCGTGGACGGCTAACCCGCGAGTTGATCGCGCGCCGACTTCAATTCGAGGTAATTGGCGACGCGGGCACGCACCAAATGAGGGCGAATCGGCTTGTAAATAAAATCCATGGCGCCGACGGAAAGCCCCTCCACTTCTACCTCGCGTTCTTGATTAGAGGTCACGAATAAAATGGGAACGGATTGGGTAGCCGGTTTTGCTTTCAGTAATTTACACAGTTCGATACCACTCATGTCCGGCATCATGATGTCGAGCAAAATGAGATCCGGCGGATGGTCCTGCACCATCGCCAAAGCCTGCTCGCCGGAAACGGCAAACCGAATGCGGTAACGATCCTTGAGTACCGCGCTCAGAACCTGAATATTGACAGGCTCGTCGTCGACAATCAGCAGCTCGGGATTGTCCATGGACCATCCTTTTCAAGAGTCTCAGTGCCGAAAAAGCGCTGTGCTTACGAGGCTGCACACCTTCGCCGAAGGGTTCGGATCGATTCTTTTGTGGCAATGGAAGTACCCCCAGTATAGCGCCTCCTCGTGCCTTTTGGTATGACCGATTGTTCATAAAACAAAAAAAACCAATACTATTACACGAACTAAGCGCCGCTCAATTCCGCGCGCAGCTTTTCACGGAAGATCTTCGCGTTGTGACGGATATCCACGGGAAAACCCGGGTGAACGATAAAGCGCTCAATCACCGCGGTATGCTCAAACTGGAGCGCCAGTTCCCGCAATTCCGAAATGATCGCCTGCTCACTTTTTCCCGAGGCGCGGTTGGTTTCCAATTCGAGAAACACCACCGGTTCCTGCGCCGCGGCATCAGCACCCGTGCCGACCAAGGCGCTTCGGTACACATCGGGATGGCTGTTAAACACGCCTTCAACCTGAACGGTGAACAACAGCCGTTGTGCGGTTTGCACCCGGTGCGCCTTGCGCCCGCAAAACCACAGCCGTCCTTGTTCGTCGAAATAACCCAAGTCGCCCATGCGGTGGCGCACCTGATCCCCGTCTTTCATCTTGTGTTCGCGGGTCGCCTGCTCACGGTTGAAATAACGACGGGTCACCACCGGCCCCTTGACCACCACCTCGCCCACTTCACCGGGCGGCAGCGCCAGACGGTCGTCCCAGGTTTCCAACTCGGCGTCGTTGATCGCGATAATGCGGACTTCCATTTCCTCAACCGGAAACCCGACACACACGCCGCGGCCCTGATCGGTGAGGGTTTCGGTTTCCGCCAAAATCACGGCCGACCCGATGTTGCACACGGGCAGTGACTCCGTGGCGCCGTATGGGGTGAACACCTGCACGCCCTCCGGCATCAACCGCGCCATGCGGCGCAGGACGGCGGGACTGACCGGCGCACCGGCGGAGATAACCCGCCTCAACGAGGGACAGGTCACGCCGTTGGCAACGGCATAGCGGCTGACGGTATTCAGCAACGCGGGCGAACCAAACATGTTGGTCACCCCAAAATTCTCAATCGCTTCAAAAATTTTGACGGGATCCACGTCGGCGGGCCGGGTGGCGTCCATGTCGGGGACAATCGCGGTCATGCCCAGGGCGGGCGCAAACAAAGCAAACAACGGAAAGGTCGCCAAATCCACTTCGCCCGGCTGAATCCCGTAGGTTTTGCCGAGCAAGCGCACCTGGCTGTCAAAAATGCCGTGACTGTAGACGGCCCCCTTGGGGGGACCGGTACTGCCGCTGGTGAACAGAATCGCGGCCAAATCCTCGGCGCGGGTATCCGCGGTGGCAAAAGCGCCCTTGTCCCGCACGGCGGCGCACAGGTTCTGCAAGGTTTCCCCACCCCACAGCTTGCGGCCGACCGTCACCAGCTTGCGCACGCGCGGCCAGCGCAACAGCAAACGGGCCACGTGGGCTTTAGGCACCCCGACGAAGGCGTCGGGTTCCGCCTCTTCCAAACATTTTTTTAGGTTTTTCACGCCCATCCCCGGGTCCACAAACACGGGAACGGTGCCCATCTTGAATAAAGCAAAGGTCAGCGCGAAAAAAGCCAAACTGGGTTTGACCATCAACACCACGCGATCACCGCGGCGAATGCCGTACTCGGTCAGCGCCCAAGCGACCCGGTCGCATTCGCGGTCAAGCTGCGCGTAGGTAAAATGGGTGTAGGCGACGCGCCCTTCCCCGTCGCGGGTTTCCGGGAAAACCACCCCGAAGGTGTGGGGTTGTTGGGCCGCTATCTTGGGCAGGTACGCCGCGATGTTGACGAGCGCTTCGCTCATGAGGCGGCCGCGACCTCAAGCGGGTGCTCGGCGAGGAATTGGCGCACCAGTTTGAGAATTTCGTCCGAGGCGTCCTCAAGAATGTAGTGGCCGCCGTCGGGCCAGCGATGCACCTCGGCTTGCGGGAAGGTTTCGGTCCAGCGGTCGAGGAACTCGGTGGAAAACACAAAATCCTTCTCGCCCCAGCAAATCAACATCGGCCGATCCCGGAACTGGGCGGCGTTGCGCTCAACATCCTCACAAATGGCGTAGGCCGGATCACCCGGGGCCAAGGGGATATCTTGCACAAAACGCAGGGTGGCGATGCGGTCGGCCCAATTGCGGTAGGGCGCGGTATAGGCTTTTTTGAGGACGCGCGACAAGGGGCGCCGTTTGCAGCAAATTTGCGCGGCGGTCCAAGAGAAGGCGTTGAAGCCACGCACCAAAAGGGGGCCGAGCGGCGTGTTGCGCACCAGCCACAGTGCGGCGGGAAACGCCTTCTTGGGCGGCAACAAAAAGGCCGAGGTGTTCAGCACAACCAGGCGGCGGATCCGCTCGGGATAGCGGGTGGCGAAGGCCATGCCGATCATCCCACCCCAGTCGTGCAACACCAGGGTGATGTCGCGATGAATGCCAAGGTGGTCCAAAAGGGCTTCCAAGTCGTCCACCCGACTGTTCAAGGTGTATTCGTAACGGTCGTCGCCGGGTTTGTCGGAGAACCCGCAGCCGATGTGATCGGGCACGATGGTGCGGTGATCACTGGATAGTTCCTGAACCAGGTTGCGGTAGTAAAACGACCAGGTGGGATTGCCGTGCAGCATCACCACCGGTAAGCCGCGCCCTTCGTCCACGTAGTGGTAGCGCAGACCGTTGCGGTCTAAATAATGGTGCTCGAAGGGGTACAGGGCGGGATCGATATTCATGCAGCTTCTCTTTGTCTGTTCGTTGGGCGTCGGGCCGGCAGCTTACCACTGGAATCCAAGCATGGTGCAGTTCAAACCCGAACCGATGCCTAGAAAACTCACGCGGTCGCCTTCTTTGAGAAACTCGCGCTCTTCGGCGATGGCTGCCGTGATCGGCACCGAAACCGTGCCGATATTACCCAAAAACGGATAGGTCACGTAATCTTTGTTGTTGGGAATACCCAAAAATTTCAGGATCGCGTTCTGGTGCTCCGAGCCGACCTGGTGGCAAATCACCTTGTCAACGAGGTCCACGGTCCAGTCCAACCGCTTGAGAAAGGCCTTCCAGGTTTTGAGCCCCAAGGCCACCCCGTGTTTTAAAACCGCAACGGAGTCGGTGGACATCATCGGACGGAACCAGTCGGCACCCACTTGCTCGAGCCCCCAGTGACACAAATCGTGGAAACGGGGGTCGGTCAGGGTCACCCCTCCGACCAAACGGCGTCGGGGCTTGTGGGCGAAGGAACCGTCGGTCAACAAAATCGCCACCGCGCCGGAACCACCGGTTAAGGTCGCCAGACCCATTTTGAACAATTCCATGTCGTGGTCTTCAAGCATGCGTTTGATCATGGTTTCGTTGATCTCGCGAGAGGTCTCGCAAGAAACCACCATACCGGCGCGAATCTGGCCCAACTCAATGCGGTTGGCGATGTCGAGAATGCCGTTCAGCGCGCCCAAACAGGCGTTGGAAAGGTCGAAGACGGAGGCTTCCTGGGAAATGCCCAGGTGCGAGGCGATCATACAAGCGGTGGCCGGTTCGAATTGTTCGCGGCACACACCGGTGTACACAAGCGCCCCCAAGTCGGCGGCGTCTATGCCGGCCGCATCGAGCGCGCGTTTGGCGGCCTCGGCGCCGCGATCCGAAAGCGAGTCGTCATCTTTCCACCAGCGGCGTTCCTGCACACCAGTTAGTACTTCCAATTGTCCCATGCTGATATGCAGCGCTTTGTAAACGGGGCGCAAGCGCGCTTCCAGCTCGCGCGAGGAAACGATCACAGGCGGGAGAACATACCGGATGGAATCCACATAAACGCGGGAATATTTCATAACAACTCACATCATCAGGTTGGTGTCACAACGCGACGGGCCTATGCTTCCCGAGGCATTGCTTTGACGGGTTGGGTTAGGTCGCGAATCAGCCGACACGACACGGGCTTCCAAGGTAGCGGCGCAAGCGCATCGCAAAAAGCGCCTGTGTCGCCAAACACCACCCGATTCACGATTCGTGGGGATTGCAATCGGTTGTGTCGGCTCGAGAACCAACCCAAAGCGAGTATTCAAACACAATACGAGGCGACTGGGAAGGTGTCGGGCCGCCTTTTCCCAATCAAAGCCATGTTTTTTTAGAACGCCGTTCCATGTACAACCCCATTCATTTACCGCCCACCCGCGCCCACGCCGCCGCCGCGCGGCCTTCCCATCGCACCACCCCCGCGCCGCCACCTTTTTCAGGACGCCCCAACCCGCCCTTTCCCAACGGGACAGCCGCCCCGACATCGGCCGTTGTCCCCAATCGTGAACCGTGCTTGAATACCACCAACCCGTCGGGTCCCTTCTTGTTTCTCTGTTTCTTCCCCCGACGCTCGATTACCAACCCCTTACGGATCTTGAGGAGCATCATCATGAATCCCCTGAACCAACGGCTTTTTGTTGCCACTGCTTTTGTTTTGTTCAGCTTACCCCTGTGTGCCGGCTGGAAATTGGACGACGGCAAGGTCCATTTTTTTTCTGTTAAGGACAACATCGCCGCCGTGCCCGGGACCTTCGCCGTGACCGGCGGCGCCAAGGATGGTTCCTTCGAGGTGGTCGTTAACCTGGACACTTTGGACACCGCCCTACCGCCGCGGGACACCAATATCAAAACCGCGTTGTTTGAGGTGGCCAGCTTCCCCAAAATGGTCCTGAAAGGCGCCTTTCCCGCCGATCAACTGCCCAAAACCGTCGGCACCACCGCCATGGTCGACTTCAAAGCCAAGCTCCACTACCGCGGCCTCTCTCCTGAAATCACCTTCCCCATGCTGCTGATCCGCACCGACGCCAAAACCGTGCAAGCGGTCACCCCGCGTCCCGTCGCCGTCGGCATGGCCGACCTCGGTCTGACCGGCGCTCCCCTGGAAGCCATGATGAAGTTGTGCGCGCACCAGTCGATCCTGCCGATTGCCTTCGTGTCCTTCAGCGGCACCTGGCAAGCGAACTAGGCGTTTTTTGGATGAAATACGCACCCCTAGGATCAAGCGACATCGCCCTTAGTAAGGTCATCATGGGCACCTGGCAAACGGGCAAACGCATGTGGGTCGGCATTGACGACAACGAATCCATCGCGGCCCTGCGCGCGGCCTTCGACCAGGGCGTCACCAGTTTCGATACCGCGGAAGTGTACGGCAACGGCCACGCCGAACGCATCATCGCCAAGGCACTCGGCAGCCAACGCAAAGAGACGGTCTTGCTCAGCAAGGTTTTTTGCAACCATCTCAAACGCGATCAGGTGTTTGAGGCGTGCCATCGCTCGCTTGAGAACCTGGGCACCGATGTAATCGATCTTTATCAAATCCACTGGCCCGCCGGCACCTTCAACACCCCCTTGGTTCCGATTGAAGAGACGATGTCCGCCCTGGTCGACCTCAAGCAGCAGGGCAAAATCCGCGGCATCGGCGTATCCAATTTCTCGCGTGCCCAACTGGAAGAAGCGCTGCGGTTCGGACCCATCGACAGCGTGCAGCCGCCTTACTCCTTGTTCTGGCGCATGCACGACCGCGAACTGATCCCCTTCTGTCGCGACAAGAACATCGCGGTTTTGGCCTATTCCCCCTTGGCGCAAGGGATTTTGGCGGATAAATTTACCGCCGATCACCAGTTCGAGGAAGGCGATCACCGCGCCCAACACCGGCTGTTCGCACAACCCCACTGGTCTCGTGTCCAAGACGCTCTGGCACAACTTCGCCCCATCGCGGCCGATTTAGGCATCAGCATGGCGCAACTGGCACTGGCCTGGATCACCCATGGCCCCAACCATTTCGCCATCGCCGGTGCACGACGGCCCGATCAAATCACCAACTCGGCGGCGGCCGCCGCGGTCACCCTCGACAACGGCTTATGGCAACAGATTGCCGCAATCGGCGACACCGTTGCGGTCCACCTCGACGACAATCCCAAGCAATGGGCCTTCGCCAACTAACACTGTCCCCGTCGTGGGTCGCTATCACGGCCCGCGCGGTCACCCTCATGGTTGGACGGACCCGGAAAGGTTACTCCTATGGCGCACTTTTGTGAACCCTGTTACCTCGATCCTACCGCCGATTGGCGGCAACCTTTTGAAACACGTGTCGCGGGCCTTGAACCCTTCGCGGACCGGCCGGCGCTTCAGTTCGACCGTACCTTCTTCTACCCGGAGGGCGGCGGCCAACTCGGCGACGCGGGCACGGTCCGGTTCGGCGCGGAAGAACGCACCGTGGTCGACACCCAAATCGACGACAACGGAACCCTCTACCACATCTTGAATGAAGCGGCACCCGCCGACTGGTTGGGACAAACCCTATCCGCCCAGGTCAACGCCGAACACCGACGCGACATGATGCGCGCCCATTCCGGGCAACACCTGCTCTCCGCGGCGTTTCACCACACCGCCGGACTGGAGACCAAATCCGCACGGCTCGGTAAACGCACCATTTCCATCGACCTGGAAGCCCCCGATGTCAACGAAAAATCCATCGCGGCGGCGGTCGAGCAGGCCAACCGTTGGGTGCTCGCCAACCATCCGATTCGCGTCCACAACCCGGATCCCGACCAATTGGCGGCCATGCCGCTGCGCCGTCCCCCCAAGGTCACCGGCAACATTCGCGTGCTGGAAATCGACAGCGTCGACTTCACCCCTTGCGGCGGCACCCATTGCAGCGCAACCGGCGAAATTGGGGCGATTCACGTGGTGGCCAAAGAGAAGATCAAAAAGCTGGTGCGCATCCATTTCCATTGCGGTCTGCGAACCCTGGCCCACTTGGACCAACGCGAGGCGATCCTCACCGCGGCGTCCAACCACTTACAATGCGCCGTGCCTGAGTTGGCCGATCAGGTGCAACGGCTGCAGCAGGAAAGCCGCGCCTTACGCCAAGAACTGGGGAAAGCACGCACCGAGGCGGCCCGTTACGAGGCGGAACAGCTGCATCAAACCCAGCCGGCCCGCGAGGGGGAAACCACCTTCATCCGCGTGGAAAGCGCGGACATCGACAGCGCCCGGAAACTGGCCGACTTGCTCACGGCCAGGCCCGACGTGGTTGCCATGGTGAAAACCAAAGTGGCGGACGACGGTTTCTGTCGCATCGTCGTAGCACGGGGTAGCCAGGCCGAATTCGACGCGGGCGCTTGGTTCCGCGGCGAAGGCAAAAGCTTGGGTGCTCGGGGCGGCGGTCGCCCGCAAAAAGCGGAAGGAAAAATCCCCGAGACGGTCGCGGTCGACAATTTGGCCAAGTAGACCGCGCTGCTTAGGTTAAATTCTTAAACACGATCCATAAAGTAACAAAGGTTGAGTCGGTGACTCAACCTTTGTTTGGTGGCAGGCAGGAGATGTTCTACAAATCAAAGAGATTAGGAACGTCCTGTTTTTTGCTCACTTTTTTACCAGCTTTCGAACTTTTCTGTTTCTTTTGCTGAGAGCGAGCATTTTTCAGGGAATGACGGACTTTCCCCAGATAGATATTAAAAAGGTGGTCCCGATTCAAGAATGGAATGACAGGACGTGCGCGAACCCCAATTTTTCCTTGTAGCGCGAGCAAACCCCGGTGGTCGGGACTCACCTTTAAACCTTCGACAATCGCCTGGTGGGCACCGCGGCGGTTGTCGCGAAGTAGGTAAATTCGCGCTAAGTTAAAGAAATTATCGGCGTCGTAGAAGGCGTTTTCCACGCCCAATTGCGCCATGTTCAGGCCTTCCCATAGTTTGTTTTCACGCAAAGCCATTGCATAACCGAGATAGGAAAACGCACTGGACGGCAAGGCGGAGCGATCACCCAGCATTGCCTGGTTCAAACAAACCAATCCTTCATCCCAATGACCACGCTTACAGAGATCAATGCCCTCACGGGCGGCGTCGGAAAAATCGATTTCCTGTCGTGACATATTGCTCTCCAACGTAAGATGATCGATGAAACGATAACGGTTTTCAACCGATCAGACTCTTAGAGCCTGTCATTCAATATAGGTGATCCAGTAAATTATTCCAATGAAGCATCTAATAAAAGGCGAGTTTTGTCACGAATAAGCCTCAATTTCAGGAAGGGTTCTGACGTCACGCCTTTCGGAAGCGAGCATAAACCCATTTTCTTATCGAACTAGGGCTCTGAACCGGCGTTCCCTAGCGGGGAACGCACACCGCCATTTGGGGACCACCACTCAGTTAAAACTGTGAGCCGGCGGCGAACCACGACCGGCAACACTGAAGGTGTTTTGGATTTCAGCCCAGGGCAAAGGGTTGTGGCACAACCGTTTGCTCTGGGTCCCCAGGGGTTCCCGTCGTGCAGGCCGCTGAAGGCGCCGGCCAAACAAAAACCAACCGAACCCAATGGATCAACACCATCTACACCCAACCGAACCCAATGGAGCAACACCATCCAAAACCAACCGAACCCAATGGATCAACACCATCCAAAACCAACCGAACCCAATGGATCAACACCATCCAAAACCAACCGAACCCAATGGATCAACACCATCCAAAACCAACCGAACCCAACAAACCAAAACCACCGAAAAACCGATCCTGCCTCCATGAACCGCCGCGGGGCATGAACCCCAGGCGCCTCTGGTGTCAACGCCTTCAGCGTTTTCCTGTCCGTAAACCCCCGAGACCCAGGGTGCGACCATTTTCAATGGTCGTACCCGGGGCTGACCTATTGCCCTCCTTCAGAGGGCGTCCAGGGTGGCGAGGCGAAGCCTCGCATTCATTCAAAGCATGGTCCGTGGATGGGGTGGTGCGGCCCGCTCCGGTGCACGCACACGCCTCGGCGTGTGCTGAAGTGGCACGCCGGGTCGACAATGGTCCAAAGAGGGTGTTGCGGTGTGATTACATGTTGGTGGCACAACCCTTGGCGCGGCACCGCCAAACCGAAAATCTACCCAACCCCAAACCACACCCATTGACACCAACCGCGGCACCAACGATCTTTTCAGCGGAAAGGGTCGCACCGGGTCCGGGGATCAGGTTAAAATTTGCGCTTCGACGACGGGCCGCGGCACGGCGGGCTCCACCAAAACCACCAACCTGGGAGTGAATCCTCGCTATGAACCAACCCATGACCCTTTTGGCTTTTCCTTTTGCAGGCGGCAATCGCTTTTCCTACCGCGAAATCATTGACCAGCTCCCCGGCGATATTCACGTTCACGCCTTTGATTACCCCGGTCACGGCAGCCGTTTTAAAGAACGACCCCTCGACGACCTCGCCGCCGTCACCGACGACGCCCTCGCCCAGGTTCAAGCCTACCTCAAACCGCCCTATGCCTTGTTCGGCCACAGCATGGGCGCCCAAGTTGCCTTTCTGCTCATGCACCGCATCCTCGCGCTGGGCTTACCCGCGCCGCGCAAGTTAATTGTTACCGGGCGCAAGGCCCCTGAACACTGGCATCGCGAGGAACACATCCACGGCCTGTCCAAGGACGCTTTTTTTGCCAAGGTCGAGGCGCTGGGCGGCTTACCACCGGCCTTCCTCGCCAATCCCGAACTGCGTGATTTGTTTGAACCCATCCTGCGCGCTGATTTTAAAGCGATTGAATTGTTTCCCACCAACCGCGGCCCCTATCCGGTCAACCTGCCGATCATTTCCATCACCGGCACCGAGGAAGCCATGACCGACGATGAAATTCAGCACTGGCAACACGAAACCACCAAACCCCTGGTGGTGCATCGCATCGAAGGCGGCCACTTCTTCCTGTTCAAACAACGTGCGCCATTTTGTCAATTGCTTGCCGACCTGTTGCGTTAGCCGGCATTGCTTTCAAGAGCAAGTTTAGGAAAGGCTGGGCCCCACCGCTTGCGTGAGTTTGCTAAACAAGGCCACCGTTTCCCGTTTGTACAGTGCCGCGGTTGCTTGATCCCGGGTCAGCGGTTGGTTGAATAAGTAGCCCTGCACCAAATGGCAGTGTTTGTCCCATAAATACAGAAGCTGGGCCTCATTTTCGATGCCCTCCGCGACCACACTCAATCCCAACTGATCCGCCATGGCCAGGATCGCCGCCGTAATGGCCGCGTTTTCCTGATTCTCGGGGATGTCTTTGACAAACGAGCGATCTATTTTCAACGAGTTCAGCGGGAAACGGTGCAGGTAACTCAGCGAAGAGTAGCCGGTCCCAAAATCATCGATCATGATTTGGACGCCGATATCTCGGAGCGACTGGAGCATGGCCACATTGGCCGCCACGTTCTCCATCAAAATGCTTTCGGTAAGTTCCAGTTTCAGCAGTTCGGGCGGTAACCCGGTACGTGCCAGCACCCCGCGGATTACGCCGTTGAGATCCTGATGGTAAAACTGCTGCGCTGAGACATTGACCGAGACGCTCAGTTGGTCAAAACCCATTTGATGCCAAGCCGAAAGCTGGGTGCAGGCCTGTTCCAAGGCCCACTGACCGACCTCGACGATGGTGCCCATGTCCTCGGCCATGCTAATGAAGCGATCCGGGGGAATCATGCCGTGACGACCGTGGTCCCAGCGCAACAGCGATTCAAAGGCCGCGATCTCACCCGTTTCCAAGCTGACAATCGGCTGGTAGAACATGTGGAATTCGCCCCGTTCCAGCGCACGCCGCAGATCCGTTTCCAGGGCCAAGGTCCCGGGTGTGTGGGTTTGCATGGACTTCTCGAAAAAGACCACGCGGCCTTTTCCCATCGATTTGGCGCGGTACATGGCCACATCGGCGTCGCGGATCAGTTCCTCCGCGCTGGGGTAATCCGAGCGCCACACCGCGATCCCGAAACAGGCCGATATGTACACCTCGTGGCCGTCTAATTCGAAGGGCACCGCCAAGGCGTCGAGCATCGCCTGAGCAAAATCCTCGGCCTCACGGTCCCCTTCCAAATCCTCCAACAGCACCAGAAACTCATCGCCTCCCACGCGCGCAAAGGTATCGATCCGCCGCACGCAATTTTGCAAACGTTCGCTGACAGCCACCAACAATTTGTCCCCGAGCAGGTGGCCCAGAGAATCGTTGACCGGTTTGAAGCGGTCGAGGTCGAGCGCCAACAGGGCAAAACGTTCTTCCGGATGGCGTTTGATGCGCTCGACCGCGTGGGCCAAACGATCCATCAATAAGCCGCGATTGGGCAGCCCGGTCAGGCCGTCGTGGGCCGCATCGTGTTTCAACTGTTTTTCCGCATGGCTGCGTCCCAGGAAATTGGCCAGCATGGCGCCGACCGTGCGCACGATGCGTTTGTCGTCTTCACCCCAATACCGACAGCCGGTTAAATCGGCAATCCCGATGTAACCCCAACTACCGCGCTCCTTGGCCGCAACCGGCATCAGCAGCAAGGCACGGAGACCCAGCGCTTCCATAAAGGCCGCCGCCGGCTCCATGCCCTTTTCCAGGTCGGTGCAATTGTCAACCACGATTTTCCGGCGCCGCACGATGCGTTCGTGTAAGCGGGGGAACCGGGTCAGGTCTAACTCAACGGGATCGGGAACGGTCACCGCGACGTCGGGACAAGTCCACTCCAGGATTTTGCTAACGCTTTTGTCCTGCTGGTTAAAAATACCGACAAAGGCGAGATGGGTCCCGGTCACCTCGCCCAGAAGCCGCACCGCTTGGCGCAAGTCGGGATAGTGAATGGTGGAAAACAGGTTGGAAATACGCGCCACCGCCTCTTCAATCATCAAACTCTGGCGCAACTTCTCTTCCACATGACCCCGCTCCCCCACCTCCTCTTCCAACCGTTTATTCACCTGGCAAATCTCTTGAAAACGGTTTTCGAGGGCCATGTGGGCATGGGTCAGGGCCAAACTCTTGCGGTTGAACTGTTCACCGTAGCGATAGGCGGCAAAACCCCCAAACAACAACACCGCCAATACCGACAAAATGGAATGGAACCGTGCCGATTCCGTCTCGGCGCTGATCCAGGCCATGCGCTCTGAAAATGCCGCGGCGCGCCGCGTGCGAAACGCCGAAACCCGATCAATCAAACCATCGGCAAGGGCGTCCAGTTCGGCCCGGCGCGGGTCGGCGGGGTCGATTTCGGTCGTACGACGATCCGACAGCCATTCCATCCCGTGGCGGGCAAAGGTGGAGGCTTCTTTGTGAATCTGAAACACATCGCGATCCCGCGCCGCCAACTCGAGGCGCGCAAAAGCTTCCTCCACGGCGAGAATCCGGGCACGGGCATCCATTAAACGCTGGTCGTCAACCGGCTCGGGGTTCACAAAATGATCGTGCAACGCGCGCAGGCGCTGCTCCATTTGGTAGGTCTGTTCCAACACCTGAAAACGCGGATCGTTTAATTGCTCGATGTGGCGGCCGTTCTGATAGGCAACGCGGGCATGCCAAAGCGTGACCAGCAACGCCGGCACCAACACCAAAAAAAATCCTAGGAACAAGTCCTTGCGCGATCTCATAACCCGCCTCGCCGTCTCCGAGTGGCCATCCTCATTCGCCCACCTTCCGCGTGACGTCCCCAAGCGCCAACCCGAAACCCATCATCCCGAACCAAAGCCCAACGGACGCCGCGACTCGCCGACCGCCTCATGGGAAGCGCCGGGCACAGCCCGCGTTGGGCAAAGACAACAGATGCGTGCAACGGGTTTTTCGATTCTAACCTGAGGCCGCGACTTGGAGCGAGAGAATTCATAACCGAAGCAAGATTCGCCGGCGATGGGAAAATTCACATTATTTGGCAAATCATCCGACTTCCGCGGCATACGGGGTCGCGATCACCCTTCCCAATCGGTGCGTTAGGTCAAGAGACGGAACAACAAAAAGGCACCGACGTAGTTCCCGAGATTGGAGCCAAGGTGACTCATCACCACCACGAGCAGGGTGCGGGTCAAGGGATTGGCATAGATACCGCGCACGCTGCTGAGGTCGATCGGGATGCGTTCACAATCGGTCACCCGCGGCCGCCGACGCCAACCTTCGACCAAACCCACCACCACCGCGGTACGCAGGAGCGGACTTAAAACGGTAAAAGGCGTCACCAGCAAACCCGCCGTAAACGCGGCCAAGGTGGGACGCGCCGGGAGCATGAACAACCCCGTGCATAGCCAATTGGGAATGGCCCAGGTCAACAGAATTTCACGAAAGGATAGGTCACCGCGGCCAAAGAACCCATAGACCAACAAGCCGATGAGGAGCGCGCTCACCATCCAAGGGAACACCCGTACCCACCACGGGGGTTGCGGCATACCGGCAAGGGCATCGCGATCAACCGGGGTTTCGAAGTGGCGGGCCACCGCGGCCAAGCGTTCGGCCGGAATCAAGGCCACCACGTGGTCGCCCTCGGCGCGGCGAATCGAGTCCATTAAATATTGATCCGACTCGTCAAAAAAGGGTTGGGCGACCTCGGGCAAATGGGCACGCAGGGCGCCGTGCATCGATTCGGCGGGTAGGCTGTCTGGCTTGCGGCGCCAAACCAGGGCACGCAACAGTTGCAACAGGGTTTTGGCACGGCGGTTGGGTGACAGTTCCCGCCAGCTCCGTTTCAGGGTCACCTGGAGATCGCGCTCCCCAAAAACCAACTTGGCGCCCATTTCCTGCGCCACCTCCATGCGCGCCAGCATTTCCTGACCCAGCCGCACGGCCACATCTTTGCCCTGCCGGTGTTGAAACCAGGCGGCGGCCACATTGCCCAGCAACATCAAAAAGCGGCCTTGACGCAAGACGTCGATCACTTTGAGGCGACGCCAAAACAGATCGTCGGTAAGGATTTTGAAGCGGGTTTCGCACAAAGCGACACACACGGTATCGGGATTGAGCGCGGCGATCTTTTGGTCCACGGCTTCTAAGTCGGCGGTGTCGTGATCCGTGAGGCCCACCAAGGAAATCAGGCGATCCCCGTCCTTGATTTGCAAAAAGGGCGGATCGCCGGGCGGGTGGTCGGCGGGGTTGGGCGGTGATAAAGCAGCGGTCAAAACAACAACTCCGTGGCGGCGGTCCGGCGGTATTCTAACCGAAGCCCGTGGAACTTGGAAAAAATAGCCGGGTTGGGGATGGATTTCTCCCACCGGCGCACCTCAAACGGAGGGAAACCCCTATTCGGGTGACCCAACACTCAGTATGAGGGTTCCCGACGAAGGGGCCGCCTTCCCAGGTACCACAAAGAACGCGGCAACCAAAAATTTACCGGGAAACCAAGGATGATCCCGCGCCGCATCCTCGAGAAAAAGCCAGGTAAAATTCAAGTAAACGAGGAACCTTTTTTGTCCAACTCTTGATAACATACGGCAACTTATCAAAGCGCAAGAACGGCTAAGCGTCGGGCATTAAAAACAAGGCTCGCCTTAGGTCAAACAACAAAGTGACGAAAGAAAGACACCTTTTCTGACCGATACAGAGGGTCACGAAAACACAAAAACCCGCAACCCGCGCGTTACTTAGTATGCTTTTTTTAATTCATTGCTGCCTTCACCGCGAAGGCCTGCACGCGGCGCATCCCTAATTGAGTCCATGGCAAGGTCGGCAAAAGCCTTTGATTCAGGACGATCCGAACCTGATCACTCGGCATTAAGCGGCGGAAGCGTTCTTGATGATCACGAACCTCGGCCGAATCACCGAATATTTTGCCATCCCGCGGCGATTCCGAGAAGCGGCCCAATTCTTAAAAGTACCGTCCGTTTCGCTCCATTCGTTCGATAGAAAAAGAGGGTTAAAAAGGGTGCCGAAGAGGGAGAATTCTCCGGCACCAAACACCATCGAAGAAAAGAACGAGGACGAGAACGAAGGAAGTAAGGACACTATCCCACGGGAGTTTGCTTAGTCTTTATGGGTTAAAGGTTAGGCACCATCCTACTGCCAAATGCAAAATCTCTCAAGTGAAATTTTCCCTTAAAAAACTTCACAACAACTCACCAAGCCTCAAAAACCGAAGTTTTTAAAATCTCAATTTAACCAAACGTTCAAACTTTCAATCTGTTTCTCGTGGAACCGCTACCCAAGGTTCCGGTGTAACCATGATGAAGGCTAATCTCCTCATCCTTTTTCTTAAGATCCGTCCCCGGATTGCATCATGTTTTGCGCGTAACCCCATAACCGAAGGCCCGCCTCCCTGCCCCTGGTTTCACCCATTGCCGCCCGAAAACCTGAAACCACCGGCCCAACGGTTCATTGCCAGACGGAAACCCTGGTTTTCTGAAATTTTTCACGACCAAACCTTTGTCCTGGTTCGTCGTAAAAACACCACCAAACCACGCGGTTTCTCCTATGCCTAGCTTATTTTCCCGCTTATCCATCATTTGAAGAGAGGTTCCCATGACGCAGTCGACCCCCAGCCCGGACAACCAACCCGGTCCCGTCACCCGTTTGCTCAACCACTGGCAACAAGGTTGTCCCGAGGCGTTGTCGCAACTGATCCCCCTTGTTTATGACGACCTGCGCCGCATGGCCAACGCCCACCTGTACGGCGAAAACCGTTCCGCGCTCCAGCCGACCGCATTAATTAATGAACTCTACCTGCGCCTGCAACAAGCGGCCCATTACGATATTCAAGACCGCACCGATTTTTTCCGTTTTTCCAGCGCCTTGATGCGCCGCATTTTGGTGGACGAGGCCCGTTACCGCTGTGCCGCCAAACGCGGCCACGGCAAACCCATGCAATCGATTGACGATCCCAACTTCTTTAAATTGGCCAACGGTGAAACAGTTCAGCCCGAAACCTTGCTGAGTATTGACGAGGGCTTGCGTGCTTTGCAGAAACGGCACCAGCGCGCCGCCAAGGTTTTGGAGATGCGGTTTTTCGCCGGGTTCACGGTGAAGGAAATCGCCAAAATCCTCGACGTCTCCCGCGCCTGCGTGCTGCGCGACTGGCAACTGGCCCGCCAATACCTGGAACCCCGCTTGAGCCCCGGCGATCCCAACGCCGAGGAAAAACAAAGCGCGTAGCCCGCATTTCTCACCTGTATCCTGCTTCGCGAGCCAAAAACCTTGCTATCACCGCGTTTGCTCCCACCGTTGCATGGCAACGGTGAGAACCGGCCTTCGACGTAGCGCTGCTACGCCGAATGGTCGGACCCCTGTGTCCGGTTTCGGTCGCAAGCCTTGTGCTACCAAACTTTTTGACACGCTCGCGACGAAAACTGGTGAGAAATTCGGGCTAGCCCGGTCCAACCTAAAGGAGCAAGGATGAACACCGCCCGTCCCATCCCAGCCGATCCCGACGCCACCGTGGACAACCTGGTCGAAGCCGCCTTCGATTATCCACCCCAACAGCAGCGCCTGTTCCTAGAAAACCGCTGCCGAAACCAGCCCAAAATCCTGGCCCAGTGCCTGGCTTTACTTGGTTTAGATGAAGTTGATTCGGTGCTGTGCAGCAACCTCGATGTGGAATACGCCCACGAAACCCGCGGCGGCATCGCGGCCTTGACCGACCGCTACCAACTCGGCGGCGTGGTGGCGCGCGGCGGCAGCAGCAAGGTGTATTACGCGCGTTGCCGCGCGACCAACCAACCGGTCGCACTCAAACTCCTCAAGGCCGGGCCGGCCCACGTCTCATGGCGGCAACACTTTTTGCGCGAACAAAACCTGCTGGCGCGCCTCGACCATCCCAACGTGGTGCGCTTCCACGACGCGGGCCAACTCCCCGGCGGGCAATTGTACGTGGCAACGGAATTCATCGCGGGCGATTCCTTATTGCACCACTGCGACCGGCACCAACTGGACCTGCTGCAACGGCTGCGTTTGTTCCGCAAATTGTGCGCGGCGGTGGGCGATCTACACCAGCAGCGCCTGATCCACCTCGACCTCAAACCGGACAACATCTTGGTCACCCCGGAAGGCCGGATCAAACTGATCGATTTCGGCTTGGCCCAACTGAATCCCTACCATAGCGACTGGATCCACGGACAACCGAGCATGTTGACCTGTGAATACGCCGCCCCCGAACTGCTGGGCGGCGAAGGCTTTAACCACCAAAGCGACATCTACGCGCTGGGCGTGGTGCTCTACGAATTGCTGTGCGGGATTCACCCGTTCGAGGGCGTTTCCACCTACGACTTGGTCCACAAACGCCGCGAACAAGCGGTGCTGGCACCGAGCACCTCGCTCAAGCTGCTGCGCATCAACGAAAAAGGCCGCGCGCGTCTGCGCGGTTTAACCAAAGCACGACGCATGCAGGGCATCCCGGTTGGCGAATGGATCGCACCGGATTTAGACGCGGTGGTCCTAAGGGCCATGCATCCCAACCACGAGGAACGCTTCAGCGACACCAAACAACTCAGCCAGGCGGTATTGCGCCACCTGCTCGGATTCACCACCCCGAAACGGGGTAACCGCTTGTGGCAACGCACCTTGGCGTGGCTACGCCGCTTCGATTTGGTCGCTTAGGAAGATTTACCGCGGTGAATGGAACCGATTAAGGTGTGCCTGTCCGCATTGTGAACATACCTTCCTCGGTGTCAAACACCAAGTGCTTGTCCTGGTGGCGGGCCAGGACAATGAGGCTGTCGCTAACGGGAAACAGCTTGCCGTTTTCGAGCTTGTAGCGTTTGCGCGTGACCTCGCCAGATACCGAGTCCCTGGGATATAGATCGAAGTACACGGCATGGGCATCCGCAAAAACCCCGTGAATCAGCGATTCGAAGGGGTTCCTTCGATACTGCCGGCTGGACTTTTTTCGTTGCACCGGTTCACGTTCAGGCAAGTGGCGCTGTACTTTTTGGAAGGTAGCATCATATTCAACCACGGAACCGGTTTTACTGTGCAACGCAAAGAAGGCCTCGCCATTCGCATAAAAATATACCGTGTGGTGCTTTTCGGATTGAAATTGGTGCACCGGCAAAAATTCTTTTCTTTCTAAGTCAAGAAAGGACAGGATATGCAGCCCTTCTTCGTCCTTAAAGCGACAAAGAAACCGGCCCTCTGCTAAAGCTTGGGTACCATACCAAAGCATACTTGCCGGGCGTCCCTTAAATGATTCGAGCTTAATCGTTTCTCTGAATTCGCGCTGGGCGGTTACATAATAGGCAAGCTTGTTTTTCATAACTAAAAAGCCGTCTTTGTAAGGAAAGACCTTTCTGGCGGCAAAAATTTTCAATCGTGGGTCGTCGATTTCATGGACTTGGCCGGCTTCGAGATCAATCAAGCACAATTTGGTTTTCATCTGAGAAAAGTTGAGCACGGCAAGATGGTTTCCGTTTTGTGCGGCACCATGAAGGTTTTGGACAAAGTAATCATCCAACGGGAAGGCTTCGCTGCTCAAATCCGAGAAGCAAAGTGAAAGGAGAAAGAGCGTAACAATCATAAATACAACCCTTTTGGCTGAATCAAAACAGACCCGGAGCCAGTCCGGGTCGCGCTTTAAACGCTATACCAAGATCAGTAGTTTTGCAGTTCGCATTCAGCCCAATCTCGTTCGATCATTTCCCAGGTTTCTTCATCACATGGCGACGGAAAGGTCTGTACCGAACAATCGTAAATTTCCTCGAGAATGTCAAGACAGTCGGGCGTGCTGTCCGCAAGCATCACAAATGACAGAGAAGATAGAAATAGAAGAAACGCGATAACCTTTTTCATGGAATCAATCACCGATAGCGTGACGAAAACGAAGACGCGAACAATCGAACCCCGTCTGTCCTCGTCGTTGATTAGGGCGCCTCAAACGAGGCAGGCCTGATTCCAACATATCAATCACAGAACTGTCTATTGAAAAAAAATCACAGTAAACCGTCAAGTCTCTCAAAAGCAGCTTACCTCTTCTAAACCCGAATCCAGCCAAACAAGCACAGATAATTATCTTGTCTCCATTGCTGCTTTGGAAAACAACACTGTTTAAATTTAGAACCGTCCTTTGGCGAACCATAGGTTGGTTCCGTCTCATCGCGTCACGCTGTTCCCGCGGTAATTTTTCGCGTCGCGAATTGATTAATCCGGCCGGCCCGAGACCGTGATCGTGTTTGGGAACCTGACCGTCGTCTCGAGCACGCCTGTCCCTGTCCCACCCACGAGCACGCTTTTCTTTTTTCTGGTTAGGAACCTCCGGCGGGCCGGAAGCCCTGGTACTGCCAGGTGCTGCCCGGCGCGCTCGCGCCCCGGTAGGCGGACCGGCAGATCCTCGCGCCGTTGGAGAAGCTGCCACCGCGCACCACGCGCTTGCCGCCTCCCGCGGCGCCGACGGGATTCATACCATCTTGTGGGTCATAAGAACCGTACCAATCTGCGCACCATTCCAAAACATTGCCATGCATCTGATAGAGACCCCAGGGATTACACGGCAGATCCTTAACCGAAACAACCTGGTCGCGATAAATTTGATCAGGTTTGTTTTGCCGATACCGATATCGTCCATCAAAGTTGACCTGAGCCGTGTCAATCCTTTCACCGAAAGAAAAAGGTGTTTCGGTTTCCGCCCTAGCGCCCGCCACTGAGAACAAAATGCGGTCACATCGAAAAAGGAGACCGATTCAACGGGAAAGTCTTCGCCTGGGGATCGGCTGGGATTGTCACCCATTACGGCCGACCACAACGCCTGGGGGCAAGCCGTATCGGCGAGCCAAAAGCCTTTGGTGAGGGTGATTTCCCGTTGATCCTCATCGTCTGATCGCCCATGTTCCGTCGCGGGCGAACCCATGGTGAACTGTCCCGGTGGGCACCAGCGGAAGGTTTGGTCCACGCCGGCGACCTCGACCGTTTGCCAAATGCCGTAGGCGTCCCGGCCGTATGCGATGGTGCTCGGGTAGGGAAAATCGTCGGGTGGGGCGATGCGTCGCACCCGTGTTACCGCCATCTTGCCTTCCCCTTTTCGTCGCCTTTGATCATGATCAACTGCATTCGTTTCACACCGGTGTCTTCGTTAGCAGCGGGCGGTTTTTTTCTTGCGGCCGAGGCGGTTTTTTTCTTCGAGTTTGGCGATGTAGGTGGTAGCCAGGTGGACTTTGCACTGGGTTTTGCCCATGTCGACGTTAACCTTGCCGATTTTGGCGGCCACCGTTTTGGCTTGCTCAAGCAGTGGGATGGTGAAGGCGGCGGCGCCGAGCACAAACCCGTTCATGGCGTAGCGGGTTCGGTTGGGGCAGTCGTGGATGGTGTCGCCGACCCGGGTTAGCAAGGTTTCCAGTGTTGCGAAATCGAGTTGGTCGTCGGGTGTGATCGAGAGGCAATGGGTCAAGGTGGCCCAGCCCGCCGCGCTGACATGGTCGCGGTCGTCCTCGATCCAGCGCAGCGCGACGTCCCAGCCGTTGCCCGATTCCGCCGCCACGCCCGCGACCGAATATTCCGAGATCCAGAACCAGAAGGCTCTGTCGGCCCAGGCGTCGAGGTCTTGTTCCGTGAAGGTTTTGGGGTCGGCGGCCAGGCCCGCCAAATATTGGGCGTCGGCGTTGCCGGTGTCGAACAAGGCGCGCACCAGGTCTTGGTCTTTTTTGATCCCTTTGACCATTTTTTTGAGTTCGCCGACACGCACCCCGAAGGCCTCGCCCTCGTAGCCCTGGTTGCGGTAAATGCGCAACGCGTCCTCGTTGCTCTTGGCCTCTAGCTCGGCCATCACGGTTTCCAATGTGGTCATCCGTGCCCCCTGTTGATTGGTTTTAATCCGTATCTAACAGGATTCGGGCGCGGGATTCAATCTTATTTGAAGCGGTAGGAGAATCCGGTCAGGAACGTAGAAAGGCGGCTTTTATCGACGATGGGGCTGTCTTCGATGGTGCTCGGTAAAAACGAGGTGTTAAAAATGCTCAACCATTGCCAACCGGAACGACCCAGGGGCCGAATCACCTGCACACCGACGGCGGGAATCACGGCGGCATCCGGCTGATAGAAAGGCCGGGTCGGCAGGGCCTCGGGTAGGGTGACACCGTAGTAATAATCGGTGTTGTTTTTATCGCGGTAACCCAGGGAGAGGTCGCCGGACAGAATCCACATCCCGGCACGGTGCCTTCGCTGGAGCGACAGGTCCAATTCGTAACCACCGCTGCGGTCCAACACATCGAACATGGCCTCAAAATTCAAGCTGTTACGGCCGAAATTGCGTTGATAGGCCAGGCCGAGATCAAGGGATTTTTCGCGATCTTCCATGCCGCGCAACACCTCGGAATCGTCTTCCTCGTAGCTTTCGAAACGGGGTTGCAGGGCGAATTCGAAGGTTTGTTTGCGGGACTGCACCAAAGCGTAACTTGCGCGGATCCCTTGAAAGGTAAAGCGCCCCGACCGGTAGGTCAGCAACGGGATCGGGATCACCTCGGAATCCTGGCCGGCATAGGCGTTGTCGTTAACGAGCAAACCCAGGCCCAAGCTGAACCGGGGCGGACCGGGCTCGGCGCCGGCGGGAGGTTGTGCTTGCAGGAATCCGAACAGAAGCAGGGCGAACAGCGAAAAAAGACGGGGCATAAGCTTCTTCTCCTGGAATTGATCGGGGTGATGGTTTTTCGACACGGGGTTCAGGGCAAGCGCGGCCACTCCGCCTTTGGGGCAAGCGAAACCGAGCGGGCCGAAACCCGCTCGTGCAAAGTACATGGGACCTATTTGGATTTAGCCGGGTTTGGCGACCAGGACGATGCGTTCGCGACCGGAAACCACCACGCCACCGGGTTTTTCGATGGTGATCGCGTAGAGGGCCGGTTTTTTGACACCGATTTTGGCATCGATCGGGATGATAACCTCGCCGTCACCCGCGGGCATGTCAAACACGCCGCCGTCGACGGGGAAGCGTTCGTCCCCTTCTTCGTCGAAGATCCAGAGTTGGTATTGGTAGGTGCTGGGATCGTTGGCGGCCAAACCTTGGATGCGCATGTAGCCTTCTTGGGCGTCGCCGGACCAGACCACGTCGCCGGAAGCACCGGTCGCGGTTTGATCCGGGGTCGCTTGCCAAGGCAGCGTGGTCGCATCGGTTGAGGCGAGCAGTTGTTGTCGCTGTTCCAGCGGCGAGGGCGGCCGGTTGGCGGCTTCAATCGAGGCGCGCAACTCTTGTTCCAAGGCCGGACGCATCTCGGCGATGGTCGCGGTACGAATTTCGGCGATTTGATCGGCACTGGGCTCGCGCGGCAGCAGGGCGAAGGCGGCCAGGGCGGCTGCAACCAACCAACCGATGATGTTGGTCATGATACCGGCGCTGCTGGATGCTTCCGTTTCTTTGGCCGGAAAAGGCGTCACGACCCCGTTGTCGGCTTCATCCTTGGGCGAAGCGCCCTTTTGGTTCTTTTCCGCAAAAAACATTTTGGCGTCTTCGGCGATGTGGATGTGCAGTTCAGCGGGTAATTTTTCTTCTTCGGATTCCTCGTGGGCGAGCATGGCGGCGGCGACGGCCAGACCTATTTCGTCTTCCAATTCAGCGTAGGCATCCAGTTCGAGCCCGGCGAGGGCGATGCGGTCCTTGCGGTCGAGGTCACCGGTTTCACGGTCAACCAAGATATCGAGAAGGCGTTCGTTGTTCATTGAGCGGCCCTCCTTTCCTTTGGTTTCCCGATCCGTTCCAATTTCTCGCGAATCGTGGCTAAGCCGCGGCGGATGTGGGACTTCACGGTGCCCAGTGCCACCCCGGTGGTTTCGGCGATTTCACCATGACTCATGCCGAGGTGAAGGGACAGGTACAAAACTTTGCGCTGCTCGCGACCCATGTCGTTCATGGCCTCGTGGGCGCGTGTGGCGTCGGCGGAAGCTTCCAAACCGGCGGCGTAGGCGGGTTCGGCGGTTTCGGCGAGTTGGACTTGTTCGGGCCGCCGCTTTTGTTGGCGGAGCCGGTCGATTAAACGGCGTCGAGCGATCATCACCACAAAGGTTTTTTCCGAGGATTTTTCGGCATCAAAGCGCCCGGCATTTTTCCATAGATCGATAAAGATCTCCTGCACGGCGTCTTCGGCTTCTTGTGCGGGGCACAGTCGTTTGGCGACGGACCAGATGAGACCGCCGTAAGTGTCGATACACTTTTTAACCGCGCCTTGATCACCCTGCGCAACCCGAGGCAGCAAGGGGGTGGTGGCATTCATGGATACTCCAGGTAAGGGGTCCGTGGTATCGAAAACCCTGAGCGAGCTTACGAGCATGGATCAATCTCGCGGGATCCGCGGGGGTAGGGCATGGCATGGCGCAGAACGGGGGAGATTGAAACAGGTATCATCGTAGCCGCTTATCCTCCAAAAATCCTATGCAAATCGACAAGAAACAGTGAAAAACCGGGAAGCGCGCACCCGGCTCGGGTTCCGGGCCCCTGAAGAACGCCTGACAAAAGCTGGACAATCAATAGACAAGACAGGAAATGGAGACAGCAAGCGGTGGGAAGTCCGGGTCGGCCGCCCCGGGCCCGGTGCGATTGCCATCCACCGTTACCAGTCTCTTTCGCCGGCGAGGATGGTATGGATGCAGGCGATGTCGTTTTTTTTTGCGAGATGGTTTGAGGATTTGGTAAGCCCTTTTCCGGCAGGGGTTTTCGTTCGGGTCCGCACTCAATTTTGCTTTGTTTGGGATTCTTTATTTCTCAGGATGTGCGGATGGTTTGAGGATGCGGCCACGCCCCGGCACCCTCTGATCCCTCTTCCCGGCGCGGATGAGGCCGTCACTTCGATTCGGCTTCCCGGCGTTTCAAAATCAAGCACCGAACCCATTGGTTCCCGGCATGATAACCCCGGGCTTTCGACAGTTTAGGTAGACCGAACCCCGTCTCATCGGTTCCATTCGGATGCCGAAACCCAAACAATACAGCACCGTCGAAGCCACGGCTTCATCCGCGTCGGGTAAGCGCAACAGAGGGCGCCTCACCGCGCCCGCATCCTCTTTTCATCCTCATATCCTGAGAGAAAACGGATACCAACCCATGCCTAAAACATGGACAGCATCAACCCATCCTCGTCCAGCGCTTCGCCTTCAGTTCAAAGCGCGGCAAGGTCCCCTTGGCCACCACCTCAATCGGGATCCGCAACGCGAATTCAGCCTTGAGCGCCTCACCCAAGCTTTCCACCCAGTCGCCCTCGGCGTTGTCGGTGGGTTCGACTTGGAGCCGCATCTCGGTCATGGCGTCCCGTTCTTCAAGGAGTACGCGGTACTCGGCCACGACCGCGAAGCGGCGCACCACCGCCTCCACCGCCGCCGGGTACATGTTGACGCCGCGCACCACCACCATGTCGTCCGCGCGACCCAAAATTCCGCAGGGAAAACCCCACTCGATGGTTTGCCAATGGGGCTCGGGCGCTTGTAATTGGACCAAATCACCGGTGCGGTAACGCAGCACGGGGGCGGCCTCGCGGCCAAGCGTGGTGAGCACCAGCTCGCCGCGTTCACCCGCGGACGCCGGCGCCTCGGTAACGGGGTCGATGACTTCCACCAGGTAATCGCTTTCAATGATGTGCATCAACCCTTCGACATGGGGGCTCTCATAACCGGCCGGGCCGATTTCGGTCATGCCGTAATGGTCGACCACCCTTGCCCCGCGCCAAAATTGGCGCATCGCCCGGCGTGTCGCGGGGATGGCACCCCCCGGCTCGCCGGCGACAATGATCACCTTGAGGGGAATGCTGTCCAGATCGAAGTCGTTCTGCGCGGCGACCTCTCCCAAGCGCAAAGCGTAGGTCGGGGTACAACACAAAACGGTGGTTTGGTTGGCCGCCATCGCTTGCAAGCGGCCCAAACTGTTCAGAGCACCGCCGGGGATGCAGAGGTTCCCGCCGGCTTGGGCGGCCTCGAAGGCCGTCCAAAAACCCAAAAAGGGACCGAAGCCAAAGGCGAAAAAGATGCGCTCGCCGCCCCGCACCCCGGCGGCATCGTAAACGCGCAACCAGTGGCTCAGCATCCAATCCCAACTCCCCGGGGTATCCAATAACCGCAACGGCGCCCCAGTGGTGCCGCTGGTTTGGCAGTAACGGGTATAGTGGTGCGCCGGCTCGGTTGTGTTGCGACCATAGGGGGGAAAGGCCTGCTGATCAGCAACCAAATCGCGCTTAAAGGTAAAGGGAAAGGCGCGCCGAAAATCGGCCAAACCCATTTCCGGGAACCGCGCCAAAAAGGCGTTTACCCGCTCGCGGTAAAACGCATTGTCCGCGGCGAGTCGGCCCAACATGGCGTGCAGACGGGTTTGCTGGTGGTGTTCGAGCGCGTGGCGGTCGGAAAAAAACGGCGGCATGGTCGGCATAAACGCTCCCCTCGGCAGACACAGGCTGATCAACATCCGGTGGCGACAAGCGCCGGCCGTTACTCCACGGCTTCCAACAGCTTCTTGGGCGCCTCACTAATTTGGTCGTACAGCTTGTCGGGGATTTTGGCGGCTTTGAGCTTGCGGGTATCGTTGTCGACGCTCACGAATACGACGGTCAAGCGGCCCTTGGCCACCAGGCGGCCGTCGAACACACGGCGGAACAAAAAGACGTAGTTCAACACCTTGCGCAGTTTTTCTTCGACAACGAGATGGACCTCGACTTCCTCGTCGTAGGCAAGCGGGGCGAGGTAATCCATTTGCGCTTTGACACGGGGCCAACCATGGCTGTTCTTCTTTTTGAGGCGAAAACCGGAGAAGCCGAGCTCGTGGTAAAACGCGTGTTCGGCGAGTTCCATGTAACGAAAATAGTTGGAGAAATGAAGAATCCCAGCGGGATCGGCCTCATGAAATTCGATCCGTTTGATGTACTTGTATTCGTAGATGGCGCGTCTCCTCACAAGCGAAAACTTTTGTTAAGAACACTTAAGCTCCGATCAACCGGTAACCGGAAAAAGGTAAAGCTCACCGCGCCGGCACAAATGACGCGGCGATGCACGCGTCGTGAGATTATCATGAATCGCCCGCGAGGTTGGAGCCCTTTTTATTGTGGGCGATTTGACCCTGAGGGATGGCGCGACAACGCCTCGCGTGTCAACACCTTCAGCGTTTTACCATCCGTGAACGCCTGAGACCCAGGGTGCGACCATGTTCAATGATCGTACCCGGGGCTAACATAGGGAATCCCTTCAGGATTCGTCCAGGGTGGCCGGGAAAAGCCCGGCTTCTATTCAAAGCATGGTCCAGGGATGGGGTGGTGCGGCCCCGGTTGGGGCGCGCCGGGCCGGGGTTTCGCATTTGGCACCACGCCATTGGGTCGGTTATCGCTTCAAGGGCGAGGTTCCGCTTAAACCGAAAGCTTAGCTGGTGCGGGCCAAGCTCTGGAATTGCTTGGTTTTCTTGTGGCCGGCATGGATTGGGGTCGGCATCGGCACGGCATCAAACGACAGCAGGTAACGGTACACCGATTGATCAACGCGAAGAACGGCCGCCCACCGACATTCGACCTCGAGCGGTTCGCCGTCGTAGGGATGAAGCATCACGGTTTCCGGGTCGTGTTCGTGGCAATCACCCACGGCCAACATGGCCTCCAAAGTCACCACTTGGTCCGGCTCGGCCAAACGAAACACCTCAATCAACCGGCGACCACGTGCCAATTGCAACATCCAGCCGGTCAAGCGTTCCGCCTTGGTGTTCATGTAAACCACGGCCCCACAATCGTCTACCTGAATCAACGCCTGCTCCGATTGTTGCATCACCATCTGACTAAATTTGACGGCGTCGGCGGTCTGGCCTTCCACTCGATGGCGAAAACACGCCAGTTCAAGGGAAAGCCGCAATTCACGGAGGGTGAAATCGGGGTGCAGGTAGTGGAATGGATCGGTCTCTTCAAAAGCTTCGTGGTCCCGTTCCGAAAGCAACAATACCGGCCGAAAGAAACAATTAGCTGTCTCCAGCGCGGTCCGGGTGTGGATCATTCGCTGATCCGGGTCGGTTAAATCAATAACCACCAAAGTGTTAGCCTGTTTTTCCAACCAATCAGGTAAGGTCTCACGGGTCAAAACAGTAGCAACCAGGCGGAGTTGCTGAAAACGGTCAACCAAAAAACGACCGCGCTCGAGGTCGCAGCACAAAATACCAATGTTTAAGGACGAAGGAAGCATAAGCACAGCACTTTCGGGTGTCCGGCGGCAGGGCCACCCAGAAAAAATAATAGATCGGCGAAAATTAAGCCAAATGAAGTGGATTGTTGAGACCTAATATAAGGGAAAAAATGACCCGTTTTCAAGTTTTTTGCCCGTTCTTTTTCACAATTCTTTAACTTTCGGTGCCGCGACCTTGCCCGACCCCCTCCTTTTCAAATGTCACCGCCTTTGAAACAATGATTTCATTCTTCCCGTAAATCGGGACATGATTACCAATATGGATACCCAACCGATGTTCAGTACCCTCGCCGACGCACTCGACCTCAACCTCGATGCGATGGTCGCCATCGACGGCCAAGCCATGCCGCAACCCTACCGCGATTTACTGGTTCACGAGGGCGACATGACCCTGCGCCTGCAGGACCATTACCAAACCGAGATCCACTTGCGCGCGCTCAGCGTGGTGCGCGAGCAAGAGCGCCTGTTGCGCAAGGTGTTGCTTACTCGCCCCGACGGCTTGCTGGTCGAGTTCGGGGTGATCCGCATTTTCCTGGATGTCTTCACCGACGAGGTGCGGCCCTGGGTAGAAAGTTGCCGTTACCCCCTGGGCGGCTTGCTGGCGCGGTTTAACGTGCCGCGCCGTAGTGAATTGCAAGGCTTCTTTCGCATTCGCAGCGATGCGGCCCTTGAGGATGTGTTAGGTTTGGAGAGGACGACCGATTTGTATGGGCGGCTGAATCGCCTGGTCACCACCGACCACCAAACCATCGCCGAGGTGGTCGAAATTTTGCCACCCTCGTAGGCGGCAACCGAACCGAGCCGTTTCCAGCAGGCTCCAACGTTTATCGGGAAGGGCGCCAAACCGCCCAATGCTCATTTGTTCGGAGGCATGGTCGCATGTTGCAACACGAAACCGTTGACGCCGTCATCATCGGCGCCGGTCCCACCGGCTGTATCGCCGCCACCCATCTCGCCAAGGCCGGTTTTAAGGTCGCGGTTTTAGAGAAAACAACCTTCCCACGCTACCGCGTCGGCGAGTCCCTCATTCCCTACTGTTATTTCCCGTTGGAACGCGCCGGCCTCATTGACAAAGTGAAAGCGGCGGGATTCCAAAAGAAACACAGTGTCCAGTTTGCGGCAATGGACGGCACCTGCTCCCATCCGTTCTATTTCACCGAACACATGCACCATGACGCGGCGACAACCTGGCAGGTGGAACGCACCCGCTTCGACCAAATCTTGGTGGATCACGCCCGCGAGGCCGGGGCCGAAATTCATTTTGAAACCCAGGCCAAGGACCTTGTTCGCGATGCGGCCGGCACGGTCACGGGTGTGCAAGCCCTCCACAAAAGCCACCCGATCACCTTCGAGGCGCGCCTGACCATCGACGCCAGCGGTCGCGACAGTTTCGCCATTAACAAAAACCAATGGCGGGTACGGGATCCAAAACTGAAGAAAGTCGCGATTTGGACCTATTACGAAGACGCCAAACGGGATGAAGGTTTGGACGAGGGCGCCACCACCATCGCCTACCTGCCGGAAAAGGGCTGGTTCTGGTACTTGCCGCTGGGCGAGAACAAAACCTCGGTAGGCATTGTCGCAGAAAAAGCGTACCTGTACCGCGACGGCCGCGAACCGGCCCAAATCTTTGCCCGCGAAGTTCAGGCCAACCGTTGGATCGCGGACCACCTGGCGGGCGCTAGCCACAACGGCGCCTTCCGCGTCACCGGCGATTACAGCTACCGCGCCAAACACATCGCGGAGGACGGTTTGGTGCTTGCCGGCGACGCCTTCGCGTTCCTCGACCCGGTTTTTTCTTCCGGTCTGTTCCTGGCCCTGGTAGGCGGCGAGCAGGCGGCGCAGGCAGGCATTGCCGCCCTCCGTGCCGACGACGTGCGCGCGGCCCGCTTCGGCGATTACGCGGAACGCTTCATCGGGGGCATGGAAGCCTTCCGCAAACTGGTTTACGCCTTTTACGATCAAGGCTTTAGCTTCGGTGCCCTGGTCAAAAAGTACCCGGACCAAAGGCCCGCGCTCACCGATTGTTTGATCGGCAATGTGTTTCGCGATTTCGACCAACTGTTCCAAGCCATGGCTGATTTCGCCGCGGTCCCCGAGGCCTTGGGTCATGGACGGCCGCGCACCGAGTCCGTCTCGTGCTAAAGCCAACCGGCACTAAGGCCTTTGTACCTAATTCGTTTCCCACCCGCCGCTAGGAGGGTGGGAAACCCAATAAAACGCGGATCGTAACTGCATCCGCATTTCCTTTGTGCAGCGCCTTTGGGTAGAATGGGCATGTTTTTCTACCATGTCTCCCGAGGCGGTCTGATGCAGTATCTATTGGTTGTACCTGTTGCTTTTTATCGTGCGCCCGACGGTCGCGTCGCCTGTGAAAGCGCCTTCGTTGAACACCTGCGCATGACCCGCACGATGTTCGAACCCAAGTTCACCTCAATGCGCATCGCCGCGCCCACCATGTCGGACGAAGAATACGAAAAGAACAAACACCACCTCGGCCATTTCACCGAAGAAGAAGAACAAATCTTCTATACGCGGCTCCACCAATTCGAAGCGTCCCGCCTGTTGTTCGCCCTTTTTTTGTGGCTGCCCACCTACTTAAAGATCATCGGCGCGGTGCGCAAGGCCTCGCTGGTCCACAGCGGCCTCTCGTTTGACATCCTCATGCCGTTTGAAATTTTTTCGTTATTTGCCGGCACCGTTATGGGTAAAAAGACGGTGTTCGTCATTGATATCGACAACCGCAAAAGCGCCGATATGCGCTACGCCACCGGCGCCATGTCCAAGAAGAGTTACCTGATCAGCAAGTACGTTTACAACCCGTTGCGCATCCTGCAAATTCGCTGGGCGGTTCGTTTTTGCTCCCTGCTCATGCTCAAAAGTCAATCGTTGGTCGACGATTACGGCAAAGGCAAAGACCACGTCAAAAACTTCTACGACGTCGCCTTTTCGCCCGAATATGTCATTCCCGAGGACCGCTTGGCGCAAAAAACGCGCGACGTCCAAGACACGGGTAAACCCCTCGACCTCACCTTCTTCGGCCGTTTGGTTCCCTACAAAGGCATCGACTACTGCATTCGCGCGGTAAAAAAAGCGCGCGCGTTGGGGGCCGTGGGCGCGCGCCTACACATCCTCGGGTCGGGTTACCAAGAAGACGAACTCAAGGCGCTTACGGCGGAATTGGGTGCCGAGGACTATGTGATTTTCCACGGCGCGGTCCCCTTCGGCCCGGTTTTTTTCAACCAGCTCTACGACTATCATTTATTAATGGCTGCACCCTTGTCCCAAGACACGCCGCGCAGCCTGTTTGATGCGATGGCCGCGGGGATTCCTTTACTCGCCTTTGACACGGATTACTACAAAGATCTGGTCAACACGGGCGCGGTGGACGTGGTTCCCTGGCGGTCGGTGGACGCCTTGGCGGAAAAAATTGTCGCCTTTCACCAGGACCGTCCCCTTTTGGCCCAACGCATCGAAGCCGGCGTAACCTTCGCCAAGGAAAACAGCCAAGACATTTGGATGGCGCGCCGCCACCGCTGGATTCTGGACCTTTTTCCTGATTAACGCGGAAATTGGGTCTGAACCAAATTGGGTTTATAATACGCGTTAATTTTTGCAGTCTTCCGTCCCCACGCTGACCACCCGTCCGACATCGATATACAGCGACCGAAACAACCGCGACACACAGCTTGATCGCGGCCGAAATAAGGTATTCGTCCTTCCTGAATCAGGTCGCACGATTCGCCGCCGTACCCGACACAACCGCGTTACGGCATGGGTAGCAGAACCGCGGAACAGGCAGACACGGCAACCCGGCAGGGTGCGGCGCGGGTCGAAAAGACCCGTCAAGGGGCTTCGGTTTGTTTTCAAGCCCGACACCCTTGCGCGGTTTGCCACCGATTCAGAGGTCTCGACTCCGTCGCCGCCAGGCGGCTTTCCACAAAGGATTCCCACCCTATGAAAAAGAGTTTCATTGGCTATTGGCTCTTGTTTGCCGCCGCACTCGCGAGCGCGCAAACGCGCCACCACGCGCGCCAACCGGTTGGTTTGCA
Organism: Acanthopleuribacter pedis; assembly: GCF_017377855.1. Classification (GTDB taxonomy): domain Bacteria; phylum Acidobacteriota; class Holophagae; order Acanthopleuribacterales; family Acanthopleuribacteraceae; genus Acanthopleuribacter; species Acanthopleuribacter pedis. Next base: position 37,403 of record NZ_JAFREP010000002.1, on the reverse strand, counting down.
AGAAAATCCCCCTACCGCCTACGCCGTTACGGGCGTAACGGTCCAAGCCGATCCCAAAACGGTGATCGAGAACGCGGTCATTTTGGTTCGCGACGGCGTGATCGAAGCCGTCGGCCCGGCCGCAACGATCACCCTTCCGGCCGACGCCTTGGTCATCGACAAAAAGGGCGCATTTGTCTATCCCGGATTTATTGATTTGATGACGGACGCGGGCAAGAAGAAAAAGGCCGGCGAAGGCGGCAAAAAGAATCAGCCCGCCGGCACGGCCGACCACAACGCGGAAAACACGGCGGGCAAACTGCGCGCCGACAGCTACAACTACCCCAAGAAAAAAGCAAAAACCCTGCGCGAGGCGGGTTTCACCGCGGCCGTCTTTGTGCCCTCCGGCGGTATTTTCCGCGGCATCGCCTGCCTGACCTTACTCCAAGAAGGTCGCACCAACGACGTCATGCTCGACCCCGAGGTCGCGGGCGTCGTCAGTTTTGAAGGCGCCGTCCGCCAGGCGTACCCAGATTCAGCCATGGGTGGTATCGCCATGATTCGCCAAACCGTGGGCGACGCGCGCTGGTACGAACAAGCCCATGCGACCTACCAAAAACACCCCACCGGGCAAACACCACCCAGTGTGAACCGCGACTTGGCCGCCCTGGTTCCTTTTGCCAAGGGCGAGAAACCCTTTTTGTTTCAAGTGCGCAACCACCACGAGGCCTTGCGCGCGCTGAAATTGAGCGAAGAGCTGAAGGTCACATCCTGGGTTTTCGCCGGTGACGACGCCTACCGGCGCGTCGATGCATTTAAAGCGTACAACCCCAACTTGATCCTGCCGTTGGATTTCGCGGAAAAACCGGCGGTGGCTGATCCCGCCATGGAAGGCACCATCAGCCTGCGCGAACTGCGCCATTGGTACCTCTCCCCCGCCGGCCCGGCGGCGCTGGCCGAAGCCGACATCAACTTCGTGCTCACCAGCCACGGCCTTAAGAAAAGCGGTGACATCCTCGGCAACCTGCGTTTGGCACACCACCGCGGTTTGGCCAAAGAAACGCTGTTGGCGGCTTTGACAACCCGACCTGCCGCCTGGTTGAACCAATCGGACCGCATGGGTGTGATTAAAGCGGGCGCCATGGCCAACTTCTTCATCACCGCGGGCGACCTGTTCACCACCGAAACCACGGTCGGCGAATCCTGGGTCCGCGGTGAACGGCGGCGCTTCGACAAGGGCGACGAACAGGGTGTGTTGGGCGATTACCAATTCACGGTCGCCAAGAAAAAATACAGCCTGACCCTGGCCGGCAGCCCCAAGAAACTGAAAGGCACCTTGAAGCGCGGCAAAAAAGACGTGACCACCTCGGCTTGGTCGCTGGACAAGGGCCGGCTGGTGTTCCACATCAACGACAGCACCCTGGCGGGTGAAGGCGTGGCACGGGTGAACGCACGGGTTGAGGAAAACGGTTTCTACGGCCAGGTAATTCGCGCCGACGGTACCCGTTTCTCATTGAACGCCCAACGCGGGAAAGCGGCCGACGCCGACAAACCCAAGGCCTACCAAGGTCCCAAACTCTTGGACGAACCGCTCGCCACGGTGTTTCCCGACGGCGCTTTCGGCCGCAACGCCATGCCGGAACAACCCGCGCTGGTTGCCGTTACCAACGCCACCATCTGGACCTCCGGTCCCGACGGCAACCTCGAAAACGCGACGCTGCTGGTCAAAGCCGGTAAAATCGCCGCGGTCGGCACCGATGTCGCCGTGCCGGAAGGTGCGCTCGTGATCGACGCCGCCGGCAAACACGTCAGCCCCGGCTTGATCGACGAGCACTCCCACGCCGGTTTGGACGCGGTCAACGAATGGACCACCACCAACTCGGCCGAGGTCGGCACCCACGAGGTGATCAACCCCGACGACATCAGCCTGTACTACATGATGGCGGGCGGCCTGACCATGGCCAACCAGCTCCACGGCTCGGCCAACCCCATCGGCGGCCAGAACTCGGTGATTAAGTTGCGCTGGGGTAAAACTGCCGAGGAACTGCGTTACGCCAACGCCATGCCCGGCATTAAGTTCGCCCTGGGTGAAAACGTCAAACGCGCCAACTTCCCGGCCCCCGACGGTTACTATCCCCTGACCCGTCTTGGTGTGGAACAGTTCTTCCGCGATCAATTCGACGCGGCCCTCGCCTACCGTGCCGCGTGGCAGGACTACGAAAAAGCGGCCGACAAAAAACACCGCATTCCCCCACGCCGCGATTACCGCTGGGACACCCTGCTGGAAATCATCGACGGCAAACGCCAAATCCACTGTCACTCCTACCGTCAGGACGAAATTTTGGCCCTGATGCGGGTCGCCGAAGACTTCGGTTTCAAAATCGACGTCTTCACCCACATCCTCGAAGGCTACAAGGTGGCACCGGAAATGGCCAAACACGGCGCCATGGCCAACACCTTCACCGATTGGTGGGCCTTCAAAATGGAAGTAGTCGACGCCATGCCCTACAACGCGGCGCTGATGCACCAAGCCGGTGTGGTCGTCGGCTTCAACTCGGACGACGACGAACTGGCGCGCCGCCTCAACACGGAAGCGGCCAAGGCGGTTAAATACGGCGGCGTTTCACCGGAGGAAGCCCTCAAAATGGTGACCTTAAACCCGGCCCGTCAACTGCGCATCGACGAACACGTGGGCAGCTTGGAAGTGGGCAAAGACGCTGACTTTGTCCTGTGGAACCATTCGCCCCTGTCCATGTACGCGGTCGCCCAGCAAACCTGGATCGACGGCACCAAGTACTTCGACCGCGAGGAAGCCAAACAACACACGGCCGAGGCACAGAAGCAACGCCGTGTTTTGATTCAATTGGCGCTCTCCGACAAAGGCAAGGGCCCCAAATCCGACCGCGCCAAAGGCAAAACCCGGCGCATGATGCACTGCGAGGATCTGGACGCATTTAGCGACGGTTCTCTCGACGGCCATCATCACCACGCACACCACTAGGAGGTCCCCCTATGAAACCTTTTCCATCTTTTAAGCGGGCGCTCCTGAACGGGATGCTCGCGGCCCTGCTGCTCTGTTCCATCACCCATCTCAGCGCCCACGACTCGGTCCCCGGCGCCAAACAATCCCAACCCGTCGCGATTAAAGACGTGATGATCGTACCGGTCAGCGGGCCGGTCATCGAAAAGGGCACCATCGTGTTTTCCGAGGGTAAAATCGCGGCTTTGGGCACGGACGTCGCCATTCCCGCCGGCAGCAAAATCATCGACGGTCAAGGCCGCCGCGTGGTGCCGGCGTTCATTGAAAGCTGGTCCTACCTTGGCCTGCGCGAGGTCGGTTCGGTCAAAGCAACCCAAGACTACGACGAGTCCGGTGAGATCAATCCCAACCTGCACGCCCACAAGGCGGTCAACCCCGATTCCGAATTGATTCCGGTTACCCGCGCCAACGGGATCGGCCTGGCGATCACGCGGCCCAGCGGTCTGATCGGCGGCCAAGCCTCACTGATCCGCCTGGACGGCTGGACCTACGAGGACATGACGCTGGCCCCCAATGTGGCGATGGCGATGGATTGGCCGCAAACGCGGTTCTTGAACGTGCCGTGGTTGCCCCAACAGCGCCGCGATGAATTTAAGAAAAAGCGCGAAAAGGATCTGGCGGCCTTGGAAGCGTTCGTCAAACAAGCGCGCCACTACCAACAGGCCCAAGACGCGGCCAAAGAAGGCAAAGCCAAAAAGCCCCAACCCGACCCACGCCTCGCGGCGATGGACAAGGTGCTGCGCGGCGAGCAACGGGTATGGATTCGCGCCAACCGCGCCGATGAAATCCACGAGGCGATTGATTTCTGCAACCGCCATGACCTGAAGATGGTGCTGGTCGGCGGCCGGCAAGCCGACCAAGCCGTCGATCAACTGAAACGCTACGGCATTCCGGTGATTCTCCACCGCACCCAAGCGTTGCCGAGCCGTCGTGACGAGGCCTACGACCATGTCTACCGCATGCCCGCGATCCTTCACGAGGCGGGCGTTGAATTCGCCATTACCATCGGCAACACCCTGGGCAACGACCGCAACCTGCCCTACCAAGCGGCGGCCGCGGCGGCCTACGGCCTCGACCCGGCAGCCGCGCTGGCTTCGATCACCTTGGCCCCGGCCAAAATTATCGGGGTCGCCGACCGGGTCGGCAGCCTCGAGGTCGGCAAAGACGCCACCCTGATCCTGTGCGACGGGGATCCCCTGGAGATCACCACCCACGTACAGGCGATGTTCATCGAAGGCGCCGAGGTCGATCTCACCAGCAGGCACACGCGCCTCTGGAAAAAATACGAGACGCGCATCAAACGCCTCAACAACGGACGCTAACCCATCGAGCCGGCCCCCGGGGCCGGCTTTTTTTGTGCCCGAACCGAGATGCATCCCGGCAAAGGTACCAACCACACCTCCCCTTTCGCGCTGGTTCGTGTACAATAGCGCCAACCTTCTTGCCCCTGTCCTTATTGTAAAGACGGTTTATGACGCAACCCGGCGAAGCGACGCCGCACGGGAACCCTCATTCTATTCGGAACCCAAGCCTTTATTTGGTTGCGCCGATCTCATCGACACGCACCTGTCCCCGCGTGCCCTAAGGAACCCACCATGAAACTCCGTAACCTATTGTTTGTTTTCGGCCTGACCGCCGTACTCTCGGCCGCAACACCGGCCGAACCCACCAAAAATTACCAGCATGTTCGCGACGAACACAGCGCCGCGATTAAAGCCGGCACCCCGGTCAAAGTGGTCAATCACTATGGCGACATCCGCACCCGACCCGCGACGGCCAACACGGTAGAAATGGTCAGCCACAATCAATTCCAAAATACCCCAAAACCCCAACTCAACATTGTGAACGAGAAAGACAAGCTGCTGATTGAGGTGATTTTCCCTGAAGCCAAGGGCGACGTCACCGGTAAAAAAATCCAACGGGTCGACCTGACCCTGTTTATCCCCGAAAATTCACCCCTGACCATTCACGGCAAACACGGTTTGGTTGAAGTCAAAGGCCACGCGGCGCGTCTGGAAATCGAAGCCGACCGCGGCCACGTCCGCTTTAAAAACAAAGCCGAAACCCTGGTCAAAACCGTTCAAGGTGATATCAAAGGGAATTTTAAAGGCAAACCCGCCGGCAAGTCCCACATCGAAAGCATCCACGGCACCATCGACCTGCGTTTCGCCGACAAAGCCGCCTATAAAGTGAAAGCTGTGACCAAAGGACACATCACCTCCGATTACACGATGAACGTCGATTGGAAGGGCCGCGAACGCCTGAAGCACGCCGAACTTGAAACCGGGAACGCCGGGGCCGAGTTAATGGTCGACAGCCGCCACGGCAACGTCATGCTATTGCGCGAAATTTGAGGCCGGTAACAGAATAATCGGCACGGTTGTGGTGCAATGACCCACCGTGCCGTGTTCCCAAGTACCGCCGCTTCCGCGTCCCCAAGGAAACCGTGTCATGAACCGTCCTTCTGCTTATTTTGTTTTGCCACGGCCGATTGGGGACCGATCCCTTTGGTCCTTACTCCTTTGTCTGGTACCACTTTGGGCCCAGGGCCAGGCCGATGGATCGGTTCAAGTTTCCGATCCAGTTGTTCCTTATGTGGTTGAGGTCAACTTAGGTGACCTGCCCACGGTTCCCGACTGGCAACCCGGCGACCCGATTCGCGAGGTCCCGCGTTGGCAAGACCCAACCCGTCGCCCCCCGGTGCCGGCCGAAGAAAGCGTCGACCCGCTGGCGGCAAGGCAAACTGCCGCGTCCTTCCTTCGCGACCCGAGTTTTTCCGAGCCACTGCTCAACTTTGACGGCCAAAACTTTAGCGGGCGTACCCCGCCGGACCCCATCGGCGCCGTTGGCTTGAACTATTACCTTCAGGCCGTCAACAGCAGCACCACCTCGGTGATGGTCTACGACAAAAGCAGCGGCAACCGGGTGGCGGGCCCCATCGCCTTGAGCAACTTTTCCGTGTGCAGCGGCGGCGGCGACCCCACCGTGCTTTTCGATCCCTTAAACCAACGCTGGATTTTGGCCGAATTCGGCACCGCCAACTCGTTATGTGTGCTGATTTCCCAAAGCGCCGATCCCATTGGCGATCCCACGCAAACCTGGTACGCCTACAACTTCCAAACCCCCAACAAACCGGACTACTTCAAAATCGGCATTTGGAACGACGCTTTTTACGTCACCAGCAATGAGCTGGGCGGCTCCCCGGTCTACGTCCTGGAACGGGAAGCCATGCTCCAGGGTCAACCGGCGCGGATGTTGCGCCTTGAAGCACCCGACCTGGCCGGTTTTCCGTTTCAGCTGCTGATGCCGGCCGGCGTGGACGGAAGCAACCCCCCGCCCCCGGGTTCACCCGGAATTTTGATGCGTCACAAGGACGCGCAAGCCCACGGCGGCACAACCGACCAACTGGAACTGTTTTTTTGTTACACGGACTTCGATCAACCGAACAACACCTTCCTGGTAGGCCCGGTCGCCGTTCCGATCAGCCCGTTTTCCTCCGATCTCTGCGGCTTCGAAAGCCTCAACTGTTTTCCCCAGCCGTCCGCCCACGTTTTTCTCGACCCCTTGCGCGAACCACTGATGCACCGGCTGGTGTACCGCAACTTCACCACCCACGAGGCCGTGCTCGGTAATTTCACGGTAGATGTGGACGGCACGGATCGCGGCGGCATCCGCTGGTTCGAGCTGCGCCGCGGCGGCAACGAACCCTGGACGCTGTACCAAGAAGGCACCTATACCGCGGAGGACCGCACCAACCGCTGGGTCGGTTCCGCCGCCTTTGACGGGTCGGGTAACATCGCGCTCGGCGCCAACGTGGTCGGCCCGACGACCTATCCCGGCTTGCGCTACATCGGTCGTCTTGCCGATGATCCCACCGGCACCCTCCAGCGCGGCGAACATACATTAATAGAAGGCACCGCCGCGGCCAACAACAACCGTTTTGGCGATTATTCGGCCATGACCATCGACCCCGTCGACGATTGCACCTTTTGGTTTACCGGTCAGTACAACCGCGAGGGGCGCTGGAGCACCCGCATCGGCGCCCTCCGCTTCGCGTCATGCGGCTGCGCGTCCCCCTCGCCGACCAACGTCCTCGCGCAACCCGGCAGCGAGGACAACGAAATCTTGGTCAGCTGGGATCCCGTCCCAAACAGCCAGGGGTATGATCTGTACCGAACCATTGGTGCATGCGGGACCTCCGGTTACCGCTTGATCGCGGAAAACCACCAAGACCCCCAATTCCTCGATCAAACCGCCTCCAGTCGCGTTCAGTACGCCTACACCGTGGTCAGCCGCGACGCCACCCTGTTGTGCCCCTCTCCGCCCTCGGCCTGCGCATCAGCCGAAACCACGGGCCGTTGCCTGGTGCCGCCGGAATTGGAAGTACCGCCGAGCGCGGTCACGCCGGGCCGGTTTACCTGCCGCGTCGACTTAAGCTGGGAAGCGGCCTTTACCTTCTGCACAACCCCGATCCGCTACAGTGTCCACCGCGGGTTAACGCCCGACTTCGACGTGACCGAGGAAAACGCGATTGCGACCTGTTTGGAAGCAACGACCTTTAGCGACGAGACCTTTTATTTGGATCAGACCTATTATTACAAAGTCATGGCCGAGGATGCAGAGTCAACCGGCGACGGCGGCTGTAACGGCGGCAATGTGGGTAACCAAGCCGTAAGCGTCAGCATCCAACCCCTTGCCTTGGAGGCCCTGTTTTTTGACGATATTGAGCAGGGAACGGACAATTTCACCACCGAATCCGAACAAGGTTGGACGCTTCAGGGTGACACTACCAGCTCGGGTAAGGCGGCCTGGTTTGCCCCCAACCCCGATGTTTCCTCGGATCACGCACTTGTCCTGGCCCCACAAAGGATCCCGGAAGATGAAACGATAATTCTTCGCTTCCAATTATATTTTTTCACCGACAGAACCTTTGATGGCTTGGTACTTGAATACGCGATAGGTGAAAGTCGACAGTGGTTCGATATCCTCGCCGGCGACGGCGGATTAATTCCCGAGAATCCGAATCGATTTTTGGCGAATGGGTATTCCGACCGAATTTCCGCGCAAGCCGACAGCCCGCTCGCGGGCCGTTGGGCATGGACCGGGGTCAACTTTCGATTTAACGAAACACTGGTGGATCTAAACGACTTCCGTGGCCAACACGTCCGCTTCCGCTGGCGCATGGTGACCGACCCGGATACGGATCGACTCGGTGTATTTCTAGACGATATCGGCATCACCAAACCACGACGCTGTGGTTGCATCTATCCCGAGCAGTGGCCGAACCAAAGCATTTTAGGATTCATCCCTTGTCTGAACGCGCTTCCCTAGGTGAAACCGGGTCATTCAGCCGTATCCCGCGCGAATACGGAACAGTCAGAACAAGATAATCCACTAAAAAGTAACAGTTTACGACGTGACGTCACGGCTTTCGACCAGCCGAACACCCGTCACACGGCAATTCCAAACACCGCGGGAGCGGTAGCTAGGGGGTTCTCTCTTAAAAATCAACGGATAACTTATAACACTCTTTTTATCAGGTAGTTCCGAGCGAGGCGGTGGACCTGTACGTCGCAGACCCCGGAAAGTGCCAAAATTTGCGGCCCTATGACGGCCGCCGGCGTTACTCGCCCAAAAACAAGCGTGACTGCGTGAGTAACGCTCTGCATATACTATTTATTATCAGCACATTACAGAATTTTCTTTAAAAAGCGGTGCACGCCTGGTGACGCGACGAGTCACGGATTTTCGGCTTTTGGACCCCAACCGGCCGCCTGCATGCCACACCAAACTATTAACTTGTTTATTTACAGCGTTTAGAAAAATGGCACACCTTATGCTCTATCGCTAAGCAGCGACACAAAGCGGTTCGCACTATGGCGACCGCCGAACCGGAGAAGACACCATCCGGCAGGCAACGAATTCTCGTTGGCCGGCCGTGGTGTGCCCGGACAAATCCAAAAAGTCGCACTTACGAGGGAGTACACCATGAAAAAAGTAATGCAGACCTTGATCGTGTCCTTGTTTTTCCTGAGTTCCACCGGTTTCCTCAGCGCCGCAACCGCAGCACCGTTAACCCAAGGTGATGTACTTTCTACTCAGGTTGTGAATCTTGCCGCCAATCTCCAAGGGGACAACGTATTTCCTCCCCAAGATCCTCCCGAGGACCCAGATCCCCACGGAAACGGTGGCGGTATTGCCTAATCAGCAAGAACGCCGGTTCTAATTGTCAGGGTTTCAACCAATACGCGCTCCGCTTCAGAAACGTGACAAGGAAACAAAAAGTACCCGGCCTCTAAAAAGTAATCCCAAACAGCGCGACCAGGGTTTTCGCTTTCTTCTGGAAAGCGATAAACCCCTGTCGAAGCAAATCGAAACGGGCCCCACCTAAAAAGTTTTGCCCCATGACTAAACAGGCATCGGTTCGACCATACAGCCGCGAAGCTTGTGTTTTGTCAACAAACGGTGCAAATAAGTTCGATGCATGCCGGCGGCTTTGGCCGCCTCGGCAATTTCCCGATATTCAGTCATCAACGCCCGCAGGAAGCGGCGTTCGACATCCTCACTACACTTGCGACAGGCACTTTGCCGATGCGATTTTAGTTCTTCGTTAGAAAGCCGACGAAAGGTGGCCAGAATCGGTTCGGGATCCAAGCTGTCCGCATCCGGTAATTCGTTATCGCGATAACTCTCCAAAACCTCGGCGGGCAACAAATCCGGCCCGATCTCCTCGGTTTTGGCCAACAAACAGGCCCGCTCCACAATATGGCTCAGTTCGCGAATGTTGCCGGGAAAGCTGTAATTCTCAAGAATCAACATCGTGGCGGGATGAATCACGGCTCGGGTAGGACGCTGCCAGAACCGCTTCATAAAGTAGTCGATCAACAGCGGCAGATCGTCGCGCCGCTCACGCAGTGAAGGCAAGTTGACTTCCACCACCTTCAGCCGGAAATACAAATCCTCGCGGAAGCTTCCCTCCCGCACCATGGCCGCCAAATCGCGGTGGGTGGCCGCCACAATCCGTACATCCACGGTTTCAACCCGGTCACAACCAACCCGCTGAATTTCACCGAACTGGAGAAAACGCAGCAATTTGGCCTGAACATTAAGGGGAATCTCGCCCACCTCGTCAATGAACAGCGTGCCCCCATGAGCCGCCGCCAAACGCCCTTTGCGATCATTGACCGCCCCGGTAAAAGCCCCGCGTCGGTGGCCGAACAATTCGGCCTCAAGCACATTTTCATTCAAGGCGCCGCAGTGCAACACGGTAAAAGGTTTGCTTCGGCGATCACTTGCTTGGCAAACCGCGCGCGCGATCAGTTCCTTACCCGTGCCCGTTTCACCGCGCACCAGAACCGGCGCCCGGCTCGCCGCGACCTGCGAAACCATGTCCAGGCAAGAGCGCAACTTGGGATGGCGCCCGATGATCTCGCGAAACTCGCCCCGATTCTCCCGTTCCGATTCATAGACCCGCAGACTTGAATGAACCGCTTCCAACAACTTCGCCGGCTCCCACGGTTTCATCAAAAAGCGAAACACATTGGCCTTGTTAATCGCGTTGATCACCGCGTCAATATCGGAGTAGGCGGTGAGAATAATGCGCTTGGCGTCGGGGAGCATGCGTTGGGTCTCCATTAAAAAAGCAACACCGGACATATCGGGCATGGCCTGGTCCGTGATGATGACCTGAAACGGATTGGGGCGACCTTCCATTTCGCGTCGAATCAGGGCCAACGCTTCGTTCCCGCTCGTCGCCTTAGTCACTGAAAAATGCGCGGCAAGGTAGCTTGCGAGCTGATCGGCAATGGCCGGTTCGTCATCCACAACCAAAATCCGATATTTCTTGGCGGGCGCGGCTTTGCGCGCGTCGCTTTTGCTGGGGAGTTGTTTTCGGAAAACCAAGATTTCCTCCTTTAAGGGCACCATTCTTCTTTTGTCACGGCCGCGTTGAGACGGGCCGGGGGTTGGTTGACAAAGGGCGTTGACATGGGTGCGCACCGCGCTCGGGTTTTCAACCGGCGTGGCGATCACGGGCTGGGGGGACTTGTTTGGGGGGTTACACGGATGAACGGTTTGTTGAACGAGACGGCTAGGGAACCATTTCGGCGACGATGGGCGCGGCCGGTTCCGGTTTCAACGATCTGCCGCACATGGCCTTGGGCAGCCGAACCAAGGCCTCACAGCCAAGGCCTAGCTCGCCGGAAAGCGTCAGCGAGCCATGGTGTTCCGCCAACAGGCGACGGCACACCGCAAGGCCGAAACCATGCCCCGAGGTTTTTGGCGCGGTAAAACAGGCTTGGTTCAGCAGCGCCTCGCGATCACCGTCAAACCCGACGCCGTTGTCGCCAATGCGAACCAGCCAATCCTGCTCGGTTCCTTCCAACACCAAGGCGATTCGGCCTTGCCCCTTTTCGAGAAACCCGCGTCGGACGATTGCCTGGCAGGCGTTGAGTAACAAATTTATAAACACCTGTTCGAGGGCGCCGTGGACGGCCCGTACGGGTGCGACGTCGGACACCTCAAAGGAAAAGGTGATTCCGTCGTGATAGCGAAGACGAAATAACGCCAAAACCTGTTTCAGGACCGTACGGAGACTTTGGGGGACAAAAACGCGCGGTCGCTCGCGGGCAACATCCGACCAGCCGCGTAGGACGGATTCGATTTGGAGGGTGCCGCGATCCAAGGCGTAAAGTTGATCGCGGAGCACGTCGAACTGTTCGCTAAAAAGGGCGCGATAGGGGGAATCCTCATCTTCCAGAAGATCACTCAGTAATTGCTCAAAGCGACGGCCCCAGCGCTCGAGATGGAACAAGGCACCGCGCAGCAAGGTATTCGGATTGCGAACCTCGTGGATCACGGCCGCCGGAGAAAAGACCGGCCCCCCCGCGACCGGTACGATGGGGGAAGCGGAAGATGCGGTTTGAATCATGTGATGCAGAGAACGAATCCTTTCATGACAGGACAAGGCCGTCGCTTTTGGGGTGTAATCCGTTTCCAGTTCGCGCAGAAAAGACATCGAATGAAAAGGAATTCCCTGAGTCCAATTGCGTAAAAAGACATCAAGCTGACGTCGGATTTTTTGGAGAGACATTTTTCCTCTAAAATTATCCTCGATTAATAACGGTTCAACAATCCTTTCATACACGATTCTGACGTCAGAATTTTTATCAGAATCGGCGGGTTTCAACAGAACCGCCTTCTCACTTTCACCGCAAAACTCTTGCGCGATTTCCGCCAATAAACTTTTCAATAACAACCCAAGTTGTTGCAGTTCGTGTCGAAACGCGGGCGCCCAACCGGCATCGGGCCAAGCCTGATCGTGCGTGGTCAAGGCGCCGACCGCATCCGCCGGGGTGGCGTCTAGCGCAAAAGGTCCGATGCGGACGGCACGAAAGTCAAGGAGCCGGACTTTTTTATCAGCAGGGTGGAACAGCACATTCCTGGGATGTAAACTACCGTGAATAATGCCGTTACGGTGCAGCGCGATAACGCAGTCGAGCAGCGAGGCGGCCACTTCCAAAGCATGACCCAAATCTTTCACGGCCCCCTGCCAACCACAGCCGCCACCAAAACCGTTAGGCAAACCCAGGGTCAAGGCGGCACCCGCGTGGTCTTGAGAGAGACGCGGCGACTCGAGACAAAAGGCGGGCCCAACATAGGCGACAAGATACCATTCCAGCAACAGGCGCCAATAGGCATCTTGGGAATCGGATGATACAACCTTACGCGTCAGGGTACGCGACGCATACTGCCAATGGTTGCTTCGACAAGCGCAGTTTTCAACCATTCCTGTGTTGCAATGACCAAAACCACATTCTCCATCCTTTTCGCAAAGACATTCACGCATCATATCCACCTGTTAAATTAGTATCCTTATTAACCCGTTCTCACAACCTCATTTTTCGACTTTTTCTGATTGTTTACATTACTATTATTATTCTTGCTTTAAGGTGGCTCCCTCAATCCCCAAACCCAGAATGCCGCCGCCTCGAGCCGCGGGCGTCCGGCGACGCGAGCGGACCCCCTCGACAACCGCCTTCTCACCAGAAGCTGATCCGAACACGTCCATCCCGGCATCATCATCAAGTCTCCTGTTTCTAGGTCTTTCAAGACTCGAGCGGATTCGAGACAAACGAGATAACCCAACTCGAAACAACCAGCTTTCAACCCTTTACCAAAATTCCAACACCTGATCTTTTTCACCAATGTAACATTTTTCAGCACCCTTTCAATCAACCCCACATCTGCACATCGGTTCTTTTCAACTGATCACAGATAAGGCTCCTTTTCTTTGCGCAACTTATTTACAGATATTGATCGTTTAATCTTCCAATTCTTGAAATGCATACCACTGCAAAGACATTGCCAATATTCCTCGCAAAACCCGACAAATCCATTGTCTTTTTCAAGCAAATACCTGGCTTAACTATGGGATGTCGTTCATAAATAGCATTTTGCATTTTTGGCACCACCAGGCCAAATGCATCAACCGGAACCGCGAAATCCTTCACCCAACCAAATACGCCTGCACCTTCCCGCGGCCTACCGCTAAGTTGCGGGCCGCGAACGGTATAGCGCCCAACGATGGGCCGCGGGCTCGGCGCCGCCAACGGCCAGGCTGCACGCGGCGGGCGCGGCAATCTTTCCGCAAGATTGCAGAATCCGCGCGGCCTTGTTTTTGTCGTCAACAAGAAAAATTCGGACCATCTGACGTCAAAATAATGTTATTTTTGACGTCAACGTTCATTCTTGACGTTTTTCAAACATCACTTGTTGTTCGGTCCTCAACACAAACAACAGCCTTGTTCATTTAAAGCTTTTGATTTAAAAAACTTAATTCAGCTTTCCCAGAAGAAGCGCCCCACCGCTTCATGCTGGAACACCTGTTGCTCTTGGTTCTTCCCAACGCCCTAACGCATCTCGGGAAGGACATCTCCTATGGAGCCAGAGACCAACAACACCAACGCACCTAAGAACAACCAGGATCAGGCTATGCCCGACTTTCACAGCCAGACGCGACCTCCCGACGAGCTCCACGCGCAAACCGCCCAACTTCGCGTCCTCTCTTTCACCATCGCCTGTCATCCCGACCCAACCCGCATCGGCGAACGGGCCGTCCTCCATCAACTCAACGAGGGCAAGGCCGAGGCGGTGTCCCGCAACCAACCCGATTTTCACAGCCCGGTTACCGGGGTCTCGCGCGCCCTGGATTGCGCCACCATCAGTCGCCGACCCGTGCTCCTCGAACACATGGACGACGGCGTGCTCATCAGCACCGGCATGGGCAATTCAAAAATTCGCATCGACGGCCGTCCCGTCACCACCGAAAGCCTGATCTCGTTCGACAAAATCGAACAAGGCGTGGTCCTGGAAATCAATCGCAGCGTGGTCCTGGTCCTTCAACCCAGCTTGGGCGAGCGATCAGACGGCGCCGATTTCGGACTCAAAGGCCACAGCCCCGCCATTTGCCATATTCGCGACGACATCCAACGTGTCGCCGATTTGGAAATGCCGCTGCTGATTCGCGGTGAATCAGGGACCGGCAAAGAGCTGGTCGCCCGCGCCATTCACGAGCGTGGCTCGCGCATGAAGAACCCGCTCGTTTCGCTCAACCTCGCCGCGTTGCCCGCCACCATCGCCGCCGCCGAGCTGTTCGGGGTCCGTCGCGGCGCCTATACCGGGGCAAGCGAATCTCGGCAAGGTTTCTTCCGTGCCGCCGACCGCGGCATTCTCTTTTTGGATGAAATCGGTGAAGCCCCGCTGGAGGTTCAAGCCATGCTGTTGCGGGTGCTTGAAACCGGCGATATCTTTCCGGTCGGGTTTACCCAACCGGTTCGCGTCGACGTACGCGTCTTGGCCGCTACCGACGCCGACTTGGAAGCCCAATGCGAACAAGGCCGCTTTAAGGCACCCCTGCTCCACCGCCTGTCCAGTTATGAAATTTGGCTGCCGCCCCTGCGCCGACGTCGCCAAGACATCCCCGAGTTGTTTATCCACTTTGCCACGGAAGCGCTCACGGAGCTGGACGAACACCTGGCCGACAAAAGCGCCCACAGCGAACACCCTTGGCTGACGGCACAACTGGCAACCCAGTTGATCATGTTCCACTGGCCGGGCAATGTGCGTCAGTTGCGCAACATTGCCCGCCAACTCGTGTTCGGTAGCCGCAAGCAGAACCGGCTCAAACTGCCGCCTCGGTTCGAGCAATTGTTCCAAAACGATGCCCAACAACCCACGATGGAACCACCGCCGCTGGAAAGCAAACCACAAGTCAGCGTGGCCAAACCCGCAACACCCAAAATGCACCGCAAGCCGGCCAGCATCACCTATGAAGAATTGCATCAAGCCCTGCACGCTTGCGATTGGAAACCGGCCGACGCCGCCCGTCACCTTGGCATTTCCCGCTCCTCCGTTTACGCGCTTATGCAGCGGTATCCCAACATAAAAATCGCCGAATCGCTGACCCAGGAACAAATTCAAACCGCCCTGGAAGCCAGCGACGGCGATATCGACGCGGCCGCCCGTTACCTACAAGTCTCCAGCGCGGGCATGCGGCGGCGGATCGTCAAGCTGGATATCGACCCCCAGGTCTATGCCTCGGAAACCAACGGTACCTGAGACGTCCAGGGGCACATGGAAAGAATCGCAACCATTTCTTAGCTGATCCGGGGTTTTGTCCGATACGGGATAACAAAGGTGCGAATCGCCTTTCGCTTCGGCAACACTCTGAGGTAAAAGAACGCGGCACGATTGACCCATCCCCGTAAGCGGTCAACCGCGTTATAATTTCGGCATGAGCGAAAACCCAAAAAAATCCGGCCAAAAGAACATCAGTGAACAAGGTTCGCGTATAACCGCGGCCGGTCCGGCGCTTTCCGCCCTGGAAGAGGAAACCTTTATCCCCCATGCCGAAGACACGATTCCACCACGGGACGATCAGGACACCTTAATTCCCCTTGCCGAGGACACGATTCCACCCCACGACGATCAAGGGACTCTGTATCCCGAGGCGGCGGCAAGCTTCCCCCCGGTAGCGGGTACCGCGTTCGACACTACCCTGATGCCGGCGGACGAAATCGCCGCCGGTAGTACCACACCGGTACAGCATGCCGCTCGCCGGCAAGACCCCCTCATCAACGGCGATCCCGAATACATCGGCCCCTTTGCCGTCCAACGCAAGCTGGGTCAAGGCGCCATGGGTTGGGTTTACCTCGCCGAACAGCTCAAACCCAAACGTCTGGTGGCACTGAAGCTCATTCACCGGGATGTGGCCACCCACGCCTTCCGTGCCCGTTTCGAACAGGAATACCAAACCCTTGCCGGCATGAACCACGACAACGTGGCCCGCATTTATTCGGTGGGAACGACCGCCGACGGTACCCCCTATTTCAGCATGGAATACATCGCGGGTTCGCCGATTGACGACCATTGTCGTGCCCTGCGTTTACCCCTTGACGCACGCCTTCGTTTGTTTCTCCAGGTTTGCGACGGGGTCTTGCACGCCCACCAACGAGCCGTGGTTCACCGCGACCTAAAACCGGCCAATATTTTGGTCTCCGATGAAGGCAGCCGCGCCTGCGCCAAACTCATCGACTTCGGCATCGCCAAAAACCTCAAAAAAGCATTCAAAGAGGAGATGCTGGAGACCCAAATCGGCTCGCTGGTCGGCACCCCCGCCTACATGAGCCCTGAACAATTCGGCGGCAGCAAAGTGCCGGTGGACACCCGCACCGATGTCTACAGCCTCGGTGTCTTGCTTTATCAGCTCCTCACCGACCAACTGCCCCTCGAAGGCAACCTGTTTGAAAACAAAAGCTGGGATCAATGCATCCAGATCTACCGCGAAACAGAACCCTCGCCGCCAAGTCAACGCACACCCCTACCCGACGACCAGCGCGCCCATTTCAACACGCCCGCCGCAAAGGCATTACGCGGTGATTTAGATTGGATCGTCATGAAAGCCATGAGCAAAACGCCGGAGCGGCGCTATGAAACCGTGGCGGCGCTGCGTCAAGATATTCTCAATTACTTGGACAACCGGCCCGTGAGCGCCGGCCCGCCTTCCCTGCGCTACCATTTGCGCAAAACCTTACGTCGCCACCGCAACCTGGTGCTGGCATGTACCACGTTGGCGGTTGGGTTGGCCATCGGCCTGGGTACAGCGGTGCAGTCGTGGCGCGAAACCGAGGTCCAACGCGCCAAAGCAACTTATTTAAGCGACTTTTTGTGGGGCATCCTCGAAAGTCCCGACCCCCGCAACCTCGGCCGCGACGCCAAATTGGTCGACCTAATCGACAACGCGGTCGATCAACTCGAAAACCGGCCCGACACCGAACCCGAAATCAAAGCCTCAATTTTGGGTCGCCTTGGAGCAACTTATTCCGGACTCGGTTCCTACGACCAAGCACTCCCCTTACTCGAAAATGCACTAGACATCCACCGAGCATCCTTGGGTGAGATTCATTCAGACACCCTACGAACCAAGTTCAACCTTGCCGCCCTACACAGCTTGAGGGGAAGCAACGATACAGCCCTCTCCCTTTTCCAAGAAACCTTGACAGCACGCCAAAAGGCGCTTGGTCCCCATCATCCAAAAACACGAGCCGCGGTGAATGCCGTCGCCCTTTCCCAAAACCGATTAGGCCACTACGAAACAGCCACCAATACCTATCTAAGTAACCTTGGTGAAGCCTTTCGACCGAACCCGGCTGCTGAACAGCAAGTCGAGGACCCCAGTTACCTAATTGCAATGAGCGGCCTTGCCATCAGCCTGATGTACCAAAACGAACACGGCGCGGCCGCCCAAGTTCTCGAAGAAGCCATCCCGCTCCTTAAACACTATCTCGGCAATGAGCATCCAGACACCCTGGCTGCAATAAACAACCATGCAGGTTGTTTGCGGCGCCTCAAGCATTTTGCCGCCGCGGAACAGACAAGCCTCGAGGTGGTCGCGATCCGTTCCCGCTTGATGGGCCCCGATCATCCCGACACCCTAAAAGCTCAGGTCGATGTAGGGCGTGCCCTCTGGTACCAAAAACGGTACGAGGAAGCCTATACCGTTTTGTGCGAGGTTTGGCTCGATCAATTCCAGGCCAAACCCTACAAACCGAGTTGGGTCTATTCTGCCAACATGTTGGCCTATGTCCTGTTTGGTCTGGAAGACCAAGAAGGCTGCGCAACACTGTACGAGGAAATCCTGCGCAAGTTAGGGGAAACCGGCCTTTTGGAAAACCGCGCCGCCATTCAAATTTTTCATGATTACTCGATGCTTTTGGCGCAAGAGGAACAATGGGAAAAAGCAGAGGACTTCATCCTCACTCACCTTGAGCGGGTCCAACGCCTCGGCGGCAAAAACCAAGCACTCGCGATGCGCGAAAGCCTGGCCAAAAGCTACCTCGCCCAAAACAAACGGGAAAAGGCCCTTCCCCAAATTCAGTTCCTCTACAACTACGCCCCCAACGAAACGATGAAACAACGCGCGATGGCTCTGGCCAAACAAAGCGCCCTCCAACTCGATTGAGCCACGCTTTCCATAAAACGCATCTTTTTTCATTTTTTCGGTCACAATGGATCACCGCCACTTGTCTTGTTTAACAGAAGCGGGCAACACGCCCCCATAAACAAGGAGCCAACCCCATGAACGAAATCCAGATGTACCAATTTGCCGGCGGCTACGGTGTCGCCAGTTTCAGCCCTTTTTGCCTCAAACTCCAAGCCTACCTGCGCCTCGCCGGCGTGCCCTACCGCGCGGTCAATGTGCGCGACACCTCCAAGGCACCCACCAAAAAACTGCCCTACATTGTCGACGGTGACCAGGCCGTGGGTGATTCCGGTTTGATCGTGACCCATCTCAAAAACAAGGCCGGGATCGATCCCGACGCCCACCTCAGCGCGGAACAACGGGCGCAAGCCTTTGTGTTAACCCGCATGCTGGAAGAACATTTCGCCTGGCTCCTGGTTTACTCGCGCTGGGTCGATCCCGACAACGCCGAAAACCTCAAAAAGATTTTTTTCCGCAAAGTCCCCGCCCCGGTAAAAATGCTGATCGTGCCCATGTTGGTTCGCCGCGTGCGCCGCACCATCTGGGGCCAAGGCATCGGTCGCCACGACAAAGCCGCGATTTACCAAAGGGGTCGTGACGACCTCGACGCGCTGGCGACGTGCCTCGGCGACAAAAACTACCTCATGGGCGACCAAGCTTCCACGGTCGACACGGTCGCATTCGGCTTTTTGGCCAACCTGCTCAACACGCCGTTCCCCTCCCCGCTCCAAAATCACGCCCGCAAACACGCCGACCTCGTGCGTTACGTGGCACGCATGGACCAAGCTTGGTTCGCCAACAACGACTGAGGCGGCAACCATGACTCGGGAAGAACCACCCGCCAAAGGCGACGCCGGGATCGACACCGGGATCGACGCCGGGAGCGACGATCATCGTGACGCCTTGGCCGATTTGGCGCGACAAGCGCTCGCCGGCTCCTCGGCCGCGCTCGAACAACTGATGGAAGCCGTGCGCGATCCCATCTACGGCTTGGCACTACGCATGCTGCTCCATCCCCAGGACGCGGAAGACGCGGCCCAAGACATCGCGATCCGCATCATCACCCACCTCAGCCAATTCCGCGGCGAGGGTTCTTTTATTAGCTGGGCGATGCGCATCGCCGCCAACACCCTGATCAACATGAAGAAAAAACGCCGCCTTGAACAACTGACGTTTGCCGATGTCGGTGCCGAACTGGAATCGGGTTGGGACGCGCCGCCGCTCGCCGGCCAAAATCCGGCCACGACCCACCGCACCGAACTCAAATTGCTGGTCAAAGAGGTGAAAATCGGCTGTAGTTCCGCCATGTTGCAGTGTCTGGACCGCGACAAACGCATCGCCTACATTCTCGGCGAAATTTTCGAGGTGACCAGCGAGCAGGGCGCTTTTATTTTAGAAATCACGCCGGCCGCCTTCCGCAAACGCCTGTCCCGCGCCCGCGAGTTGCTCACCGCCTTCATGCAACAACACTGCGGCCTGGTGGTCCGCGAAAACCGCTGCAACTGCCGCGACCGCTTACCCGTCGCCGTATCGCGCCACCACGTCGATCCCAAGCAATTGTTTTTTGCCAACCACCCCCGCGCCGCGGTTTCGGTTCGACAACAGTTGAATCCCACCACCCCAGTGAGCGGTGCGGTCCATCAAACAGTACGGGAAATAGACGCCATGCACAAAGTGGCGGCCGTGTTCCGGTCCCACCCGGATTACCGCGGCCCGGAGGCTTACATGCAATCGGTGCGGGCCTTGATGCAATCCGGCAGCTTCCGCGCCTTCGAGGTATAACCGCAAGCCAAAAAGAAACCGGGGAAACAGCGTCAAAACCCTGTTTCCCCGATCCTTTTCACCGAAAAAGTTTACAGCTTAGTAAACGAATTGCTCCTTGTAAGACACCGGCATCATGCGGCCGCGTACACCGACCACCAGGCGGTACTCACGCCCTTCTACCAAATTGGCGCCGTGGAATTGGGTATTCAGGTTCACACCGGGCTGCTGGGGGACTTCGCGTTCGAATTGCAGCGCGCCCGTGGCAACATCGTAGATGGAAAACACCGCGGTGGTGTTGGCTTCGCCGTCCCACACCCAGGTCATGCCACCCATCTTCAGTTGGTTGTAAACGGTCAAGGTCGGCGCTTTTAATTCGAAGGGCGCGGATTCCATCGCCACGTTGCCGTTCGCATCTTCCACGCGCATGATCAGTGGGTGGTTGGGATAGGTGAACATCAGGAACAGGCGCGCGGTGTGTTCACCGACGGTGTTCACAGCGTCCAAGTTTTGTCCGGTAATCACCCGGCCCTCGCTGTTCACATAACGAACCCGCCAGGCGGAACCGTCACCAAGCACATTGCGGCGGAAACGAATGTCGAGGAGCTGGTGCGTGTAAAGCGTGGTGGGGATTGCATCCAGGAATTCGCCCGGCGTTTGGGTGACGGGAATCAGTCCGCTGTCACGAGTGGTCGCACCGGCACGCATCCGCAGCAAAACACCGTTGCTGGGGAAGCCGCGGGTGAGGTCGCCCGTGCCAAAGGAGAAGGTACCCGTGTTGGTGCCCTCGGCAAGGGGCAGGTTCGTGCCCAGGGTTTTGATCAAGGTTCCGTCGGCATAGTGCAGCGACAAAGAAGCCGTCACGCCGTCGAAACCGGCCGTTGCATCCCAATTCACCACGAAGGGGAAACCCGGCGCAACGGGTGTGGCGGTGGTTACCAGGTTTTCAATCGAGGGTTCGCCGATGGTGAACATGTTGGAATCACCGCTAATCGAAGCCGCGTACAAACGGAAGTAGTAGTTGCCGGGCGGTTGGTTGAGCAGGAAATCGTGTTGGTTGAGGCCGTAATCGGAGCTGTTGGTTAACACGCGCGCCACTTCACGGTGGTTTTCATCGCGCAGGGTGATCAGGGTCTGACCGGCAAAATCACAACGCGCCTGCCATTCAAGGCGCAGCGTGCTATTCGGTTCAAAACGGGTGCCGTTGGTGGTGGCGGTAATCGCCATGGCGCGAATGGTGACGGGATTGGAAGCGACCCGACGGCCTTCCGCGTCGGTGACCCGCAAACTGTAACCACCCTCTCTCAAGCCGGTGGACAAGGTGACCGAACCCGCGTTCGCGCCGCTTTGCAGGGTAAGCGAACCCAAGTTTTGGGCGACTTGGCCGCTGCTGTTCACCAGGGCCAGGGTCGCGCGCTCGCCGGCGGCACAGGCAGCGGCGGTCACCTCGTAGCTCAGGCTTTCACCGCGACAGATATGGTTGCCAAACAGGGTCGCACCCACAATTTGGGTTTCGCATTCGGGCGCGTCGGACCAGGTCGCGGTCAAGCTATAACCGATGCCGTTCAAAACCTCAATGCCGCCGTCGTTGCGGATGTAATTCGCGTCGGGATAGCTGGCCCCTTTCACGCCGATGAACCACTCACCCGCGGGGGGGTTGTCGATCACCAAACTTTTGCTGCCGCCGCTGCCGACCACTTCACGGGTGTTGTAACCCAAAAAGGCGAAGTCACCGTTATGGAGGAACAGGTGCAGGTCGAACGGATCGGTAGTTCCCAAATCGATGCGCAGGAAGCGTTGGCCGGAGGGAACCGTCACCTTGTAGTGGTGGTATTGCCCGTCGCCGACCTTGATCTCGTCCCATTGTGGCCAGAAGCTATCCTCATAGGCTTCGTGGGGTTGGCCGTTGGCCAGTTCTTTTTTAAGGACGGGGCCCTGGTTACCCGCGATGGTTGCTTCCAGCATTTCGGCCACAATCGCCACCGCGTTTTGGTCCCGTTTCATTTCAGGATGTACCCCGCTGAGCAGGAGCCGTCCCTCGTCGAGATTGTTGGGATTTTCGTAAAACCAGGTCGCACCTAAGGTGCGGCTATGTCGGCCCCAGGGGACGATAATGGTGGCAATCTCCTCAAGCCCGGCGATTCGTTCCGGCTGATGTACCCAGGTCCCGCCGGCTTGCAGCACGTAGGGAATATCGCCGTAATCGGAATGGTAATCACCGGTAAACGTCGAATCCACGGGTCCGGGATCCTGGGGATACAGGTAATCAACCAACCCAATCGGCTCAATGCCGAAATCGTCCATAAGCTGCATGCCCGCACAAAAACCGGCATAGCCGCTACCGCCGTCAACAAACTTCACAATCGCATGATTGCCGCTCAAATGAGGCTTAATTGGATGGTAATACTCCTGCAAAATGGTGCCCTGTACACCGCCGATGAAGACGCCGTTCTCACTACTTGCTCCGCCGACGGTCATAATGCGGTAACGGGGGCTTCCGTCGGGGTACAGCAACAGGCCGTTGTGGTCTTCCAAGCGGCCGGCAATATGGCCGTAAAAGGTCCGACGGTCTTCTTCGTCGTTTCCACCACTGACGACGTCGAAACGCCAACCCAAATATTCGGCATGCAACCGCGTGTCGGAGGAACCGATACCGGGACCGCGGTTAACCAACTTTTCTTTGAAATAACCCTCGCCAAAAGGATAGGGCGAGGTTTGGGCGAATGCCCAAGATGAGGCCGCGAGGGCACACATCAATAATCGAAACAGGACTGTTTTAAACATAGGTTTATTACTCCAGGTTCATAGTTGTTTTCACAATCAAATCATTAACTAAAGGGTAACCAAGGGACCATCAATGTGGTGGCACCGAGCACACTTGCTAAAGAGAAAGGTTCAAACTAAAGCGGGCGTTGCTCGTTCCATCACCCCTTATTTAGCAAGGCACGGTATTTGGCCTTTTCCGCTAATCTTTTTTCACTTTTTGTTCGAATCCCGCTCGAGGTTCAACCGACATCGGGAAAAAATGGGGGAAACAACGGAAAACGCGGTCCCCCCATTCGGTCGTTTAAGCGAACGACGGTTTAGTAAATAAAGGTTTCGGTATGAACCACATGGGCGAGGCGGCCGACAACGCCGACCGTCAACCGGTATTCACGACCTGGCACCAAGTTAACCCCACCAAAACCCATGTAGAGGTTGATGCCGGGACTGTTGGTCATGGTATGTCGGAAAAGCTCCGCGCCCGTGGCAACATCGAAGATCAGAATCACCGCGTTGTTACCGGCTTCACCATCCCATTCCCAGGTGATCCCGCCGAACGCCAAATCGTTGTAAACCGTCAAGGTCGGCGCCTTCACCTGGAACGGCGTCGAGGTCACGGCCACGGTGCCCTGGCTGTTTTCCACCTGAATCCTCAGGGGTCCAACCACATTGGTGAAACCAATCACCATGCGGTCGCTGTGATCGCCTACCGTGTTCGCACCCGTCACGGTTTGGCCGCCCACCGAAACGCCGTTGGCGTCCAGGAAGCGAAGGCGCCATTCGGAACCGTCGGAAAGCACGTTGCGACGGAAACGGAAGCTGTACACCTGGTTTTCGTAAAGGATGGCCGGCACCGCTTCCAGAATCTCAGCCGGCGTTTGGGTTACCGCAATCGCCGCGCTGTCGCGGGTGGCGTTACCCGCGGTAAAGCGCAGGAACACAGTGGACGTGTTGAAACCACCGGCGAGATCGGCCGCCGTAAAGGAGAAGGTTCCCGTGTTCACACCTTCCGCCAAGGGCAAGTTGCTACCCAAAGTTTTGATGAAGGCACCGTTCGCGTCGTGCAGACTCAGGCTTCCCGTCACGCCGTCAAAACCGGCCGTTGCATCCCAATTCACCACAAAAGGGAACCCCGCGGCCACCGGCGCGGCATTGCTCACCAGGCTTTCAATCGAAGGTTCGGCGATGGCGAACATGTTGGAGTCACCACTGATCCAAGCGGCGTACAAACGGAAGTAGTAGTTGCCGGGAGGCTGGTTCAGCAAAAAGTCGCTTTCGTTCAAACCGTAGTCGGAGCTGTTGGTCAGCACGCGGGCCACTTCTTGATGGTTCTCATTGCGCAAGGTAATCAGGGTTTGCCCTTCGAAATCGCAACGCGCCTGCCATTCGAGACGAAGGGTACTCCCCGGCTCGAAACGGTCGCCGTTGGTGGTGGCCGTGATTTGCATGGCGCGCATGGTGATTGGGTTGGATTCCGTTTGATTGCCCTCGGCATCCGTCACACGCAAGCGGTGCGCGACCTCTTTTAAGCCGGTAGGGGTTGCGATGGTACCCGTGTTGGTACCCGCGCTCACCACGTGAGAACCCAAATCAAGAACCACCTGGTTGACACTGTTAACCAGCTCCAAATTAACGGATTGACCCGCGGCACACTCGGCAACGAGGAACTGATAATCCAATCCTTCGCCGCGGCATACGTTGGTTTCCAAAAGCGCCGCGCTCAAAACAGCCGTTTCGCATTCGGGTTGGTCCGACCAGGTCGCGGTCAGGGTGTAGCCAATCCCGTTCAGCACCTCAATGCCCTCATCGGTGGTCATGTAGGAGGCCGCCGGATAGCTGGCGCCTTTCACGCCGATGAACCACGCGCCTTGGGCGGGATTGTCGACCACCAACACCTTGGAACCACCGCTTTCCACGAGTTCGTAGCTGTTATGACCCAAAAACGCATAATCATCGTGGTGGAGGAACAAATGCAAATCGAAGGGATCCAGGGTACCCAGGTCAATGCGCAAGTAGCGTTGGCCCGCGGGAACCATCACCTTGTAGTGGTGGTACTGACCGTCGCCCACTTTGATTTTGGTCCAGTCGTGGGTAAAGGTCTCCGCGGTGGCGTCGTGAGGGACACCGTTCTCCAATTCTTTTTTGAGCACGGGTTCGTGGTTCCCCGCGATGGTGGCTTCCAGCATCGCCGAAACCACCGATACCGCATGTGGGTCACCATTCATTTCCGGGTGAACACCGCTCAACAGCAGTCGGCCTTTGTCCAGATTGTTGGGATCGGTGTAAAACCAGGTCGCGCCCATGGTCCGATCACTATTATTGCCCCATGCCACGGTCATCCGAGCAATTTCCTCCATACCGGGATGGCGTTCGTACTCGTGAATGTAGGTACCACCCCACTGCAATACATTGGGAATGTCGCCGTAATCGGATGCGTAATCCCCGATAAACCGCGAATCCACCGGGCCGGGATCTTGTGGGTACAGGTAGTCCTGCATGCCGACCGGTGTCAGTTGAAAATTGTCGGCCAACTGCATGCCCGCGCAGAAACCCGCGTAACCGCCGCCGCCTTCAACAAATTGTTTCACCATGTGGACCCCAAGATAATGGGGGTGCATCGGGTGGCGACCGCCAAGGAGCGTCCCCTGCAGACCACCGATAAATGCACCGTTCTCGCGAGTCGCCCCGCCCACGGTCATCATGCGGTAACGCGGGCTCCCGTCTGGATACAGCAACAAACCATTGCGGTCTTCTTCACGCCCAGCCATCAATGCAACAAAGCGATCCATATCTTCTTGGCTACTTCCGCCGCTCACGACATCAAAACGCCACCCCAGGTGATCCGCATGCCGCCGCGTCGAGGTGGCGCCGACACCGGGCCCCGCGTTAATTAACTTCTCTTTAAAATAACCTTCGCCAAAGGGATAAGACGGGGTTTGGGCGTAGCTAAAAGTACATGCCGCTAGGGCACAAAACAACATTCGCAATAGGACTGTTTTTAACATATCTAGGTCACTCCATAGTGGTAATGGTTCGTGTTTCATTAGTACCTAAGAAGCGGGATAAGAGCGAGGGATTTTGGCTAAAGATCTGGAGCGAAATGGCTTGGAACAAGCGGACCGGGGTCGCGCCCGACCGCACCCGGTGGGTGCGGTGAGCATTTTTACAGGCCGTTGTAGCCCAGAGGTTTGGCTAAAATCACCGCGACTTATCGCGCTTCTTAGGTAGTACCTTGGTGACAATGCGAGGTGCCATTGTCCAGGCACACGGATTCCAGGATAGGAACACTTTAGGTGATCCGTACTTCTCATGACGTGAGGCGTTTTTCCGGTGTGAACCGGCAGTATTTTTTCTACCAAAAGAACAGGCGCAACTGTTCCTTCTCAAGCCGCCGGCACGAGCCACCTCACCATCAAGGTAAGTCGCAATGGACGGGTTGTAAGTGTGTTTGTGTTTGAGACGTGGTCGATAATAGGCGTTTACCGGCAAAGTTTTGCGAGCCCGCATTTCTCACAAGGAATTCTGCTACGAATCCTTGTCAGAAATGCGGGTAGCATCTCAATAAGTTCCGTTAACCAAAAGGGTCCATGCCCACCGAACCGAAGAGCAAGGTGATTTGAGTAACCTCACCCCTTATAGGGTATCGCGCAAAATTCCCAAATTCCGTCAGCGCTTCTTTAAATTTTTTTTCAGCCAACGCGAATGGACCGCCAAAATTCAATAAATACAGAGACTTAACCAAAAAGATAAACCATCCTTAAATTGCGCCTCAATGCGCATTCTAGACCGCCGGCGAGGTCATACGGATTCAATTCGTTGCTAAAGCACGCCCTACGACCCAGAACACCGAGGCATTTCCGTTTCTGTCATAAAAATCAAATATTCAAAAGGTCACATCAACGACTCAAAGTCGTCAACATGTCAACCAAAGCAAGAATACCAAAAGATAAACCTTCCGCCCACCCCGGTCGCGGTGACGAAAATCACCCTTCCACCGACATGCTCAGCTTTGGAAATCGCGCCGTTCACCCGCCACTTCCGAAGCCTCGTTGACCTCAGTTTCCCGATGCGCCGCTTCACGCCAATGCACCATCGAGGGCAATGCCGTCATGTGGTCGGCGTAGGCGGCGCACACTGGATCCATGTCAATTTGGTAACGGGTGAAGCGAAACACGACCGGGGCGTACATCGCATCCGCAATCGTCAGGAAATCGCCGAACAGGAAAGGACCCCCGTGTGTTTGGATCAGGTCACGCCACATGGTTTGAATGCGTGCAATTTCCGCTTCGAGCTTGGCGTTGGGTTCGGGTTTGGGGCAAAGGCGGCGCACGTTCATCGGCATCAAGGAACGGACCTGTTTGAAGCCGGCGTGCATTTCGGCACTGACGGAACGCGCCACCGCGCGGGTCGCGGCGTCTTCCGGCCAACCCCGCACCTCGGGACAAGCCTCCGCCGCCCATTCGCAAATGGCCAGAGAATCCCAAATCGAGGTGCTGTCGATGCGCAGGCAGGGCACCTGACAGGTGGGCGACACGGCGCCGACCTCGCGATAAAAGGCGTCGCTGTTAAACGCGTAACGGCGAACCTCCATGGCGACACCATAATGGTGGAGCAGCAGCCATGGGCGCAGCGACCAACTGGAATAATTGGTGTTACCTATGTAAAGAATGGGTTGGCTCATGATCGTTCCCCTACCAAAATTTCCACCAGGGTTTCTTTTCCAGGACGGGCGTCGCTGCTTCCCCTTCAGAACCGGATGGATGCGCCGGTGCCTCGTTCGCCGCCGGCGCGGCATCGGTCGCCTCGGCCTGATCCGAGTCGGGTTGATAACGCCGCCAACTCGGCGCCCGCGCCGCGCGCCGCTCGGGATAAACCGGGTTGCCGTGTTTTTCCACAATGCGCGCCAGTTGTTCCAAAAAGGGTTGGGCCCGCGCGGGATCCACCATCTTGAGGAAGTGGGCGTAACCCGTTAAGCCCGCGATCACATGCTCAGCCTGACCCCAGTGTTTCCCTTCCGGCCCGTCTTGTTCGACCTGAAACATCACCGCCCGAAAACGCCGCAGCGTCTTGCGATCCACCGACAACTTCTCGTTCACCACAATCCCGGTCACTTCCTGGCGGGCGTTGTTGCGCAACACCTTGGTTTTGTCCGGGTGCAGGGTAAAGCCGTGGGCGCCGACATGTTGTTCGATTTTGCGCAGCACCCCGCCGATGCGTCGGTTCGCCTCGCGGCCCCGCGTGGAAAAGGTAATGTCGTCGGCATAGCGGGTGTATTCGTATTCATTGACCAGGGCCAGTTCTTCCAATTCCGCATCCAAACCGCGACAGATAATGTTGGTGAGCGCCGGACTCGACGGGGCCCCTTGCGGCAAACGCCGCTCGCCCTTTGCCATCCAATAACGTTGTCCGTCCATTTCCAGCGCCACCATCTCCGGCTCCGTGGTCAGCATGGCCAGGATGGTGGCTACCTGGCCGCGATAACCCAACTTGCGAAACACGCCTTTGACGCGGGGATAGGTCACCGTCGGGAAAAAATCTTTGATGTCGACGTTAATCACCACATCGGCACCCACGTGGGGTCGCGCATTATCGACAATCGACTTACCACGCACAAAACCGCGCGCCGCGGAGCGGATCGGCACCTTTTCCAAAATCTCGCGCAAAATCCAGCTTTGTATCTCTTTCAGGCGCGGCATCGGCGCCGAAATCAAGCGCAACCCACCGCTTTTTTTAGGTACCTGGAAACGCTGGTAGTGTGTGGTTTGGGACACCTTGCGACCAAATGCCAACCAGCGCAACTCACCGATGCTAATGCCCATCGCCGCGGCCAGAGCCGCCGCGTTCTCATAGGCGGGCAGCGCGCCGTTTTCGTCTAAAGCTGCCGCATCGCACGCGCCCTGCTCACCCAGCGAATGGGAATATCCCTCGCCCAGGTACAAAATGTCCTGTTGTTTTTTGAGCCGCCAGGCCTCGGCGCGCGCCTGGCGCTCGGCCTCACGCCGTTTTTTGGTTTCAACCCGACGTGCCTTGGCCTGCTCCATGTTGCGCTTGCGCAGGGCTTTCAGCATCGCCTCTTGGTTGTCGATGCGCGCCATTTCACTCCGCAAGGCGCTCATCTCCCGCTCCAATTCGGCGGTTTTGCCAATCAGCTCGGCGGCCGCTTCCTTGCCCGGTTGCGCCGGATCCCAAAAGCCGAGCGCGATCATTTCTTCCAGAATCACTTCATCCTTGGAAGATTCGCGGATGCGGTCGTACAGGGCTTGGCGTGCTTGGTTCATGCAGCACCTCGACAAGCCGGTCCACTACCGGGATAGGGGCGACGGCGACGATCCATCTTCGATGAATTCCCGAGACCGAATCGATCAACTCGACGCGGAATCGCGCTATGTTCGACCAGGAGGTTCAGGGAACCCGTACCGGCCTGGCGAACATAGCGTGAATTCCGCACAGTGAAGATCGAGTCGGTGAAGCGTGACAAACCAACAAGCACGGATGGCGATCCGCCATCCAGATTGCAAGACGGATCGTCACCGTCGTAATGGAGACCATCATAAGCCCAAAGGGACAATGGCACAAGGGGTTGCACCGGGTGAACGGGGACGGAAAAACGCATCAGGAAATACCTCCCTGTTCCAACGAAAAACGCAGCCGCGTCGCGAGTAAATGCACGCAGGGCCCACGGTACAATTTGTTCTGGGTAAAAAAGTTACACTGACAGCTTCCTTCCTTGAGCGCTTGGTCGCTGTTAATGCGCAGTTGGGTTTGGTAGGTGCGTTTGCCTTCCTTCACCGTCGCGCTCAGGTGCAGGTTGCCGTCGGGATCCAACCGCTTCTCGTGCAGCGTCACCCCGCCCCCGTCCACCAGCGCCCGCGCCTCGGCTTCCCGTGGGTTGGCAAAGCGCAGCTTGTCCATCGGCAGGGGTTCTCGGCTTAGTTCGCGGGCGCGAAACACGTCCTTGGCCAAGTCGAACATCACCGAACCGGCTTGGGTATAGGCGCTGAGCGCACCCAACACCGTTTCCCGCGCCAAACCTTCGCTTTTGGCGACCGCGTCGGCCGTGTTTTGCCAGTCTTTGCGCAATGCTTTGAAAACGCGCAGCTTGGTGTCCTGATCTACCTCGGCGCGCGGCGCCATCAGGTCGAAATTACCCGCCCGTGACCAGTCGTTGCTGGTCCAGCCCGACATGCCGAGCGTGAAACTCATGCCGCCCAGGTCGGCCACCATAAACGAGGGCATGCCCGTGCCCGCCAAACAAAAAGTAAAACCCCGAGCGATGGGAATCAGCCGTTCCAAAATCAGCAGACGCCGCCGGCCCCACAGCCGGATTTCGGTTTCCTCGCGGCCGCGGAATTCACTTCGCGCGAACACCAACGTATCGTTCCAGGGTTCGATCAAGGCGCGAATCGGTTCGCCGGGTTTGAGTTGAAAACGAATCGAGCGCGGGCCCTGTTTTTCCCGTTTGCGCCGCAACACAAAACACAGGTTGTGGATGTCCATCGGCGTCAGGTGCAAACGCACCATCGGCAAGGTCATCGCCGAACTCACCTGGAGGAACCCGCGCACCCAGGAATCGGGCAGATCGATCTTAACTTCCTTGAAACCCTCGTCCAACCCCGTGGTCACCTCAAAACCGCCGGGGTCAATGTCGAAGCGGGTGGTTTTGTAGGTGCGAATTTTTTGGAATTCACGGTAAAGGTTGGCCGAGTAGTCGATGTTGGTGGTGCCACAGGCAAAATCGTTGATGTTCTTAAACACCCCGTAATCGCAACTGAGGCGACCATAGGTGGCCTCATCCTGGCTAAAACACTCGAAGAACAGTTCGTCGGGATGCACGGTAATGACGGGATCCAGCACGAACCACTTGTCGTAATCTTTTTTGTAGAGGTAGTCAAAGTAACGGTTCCGCGCTTTGTAAAACGGGGCCAAGGCCGCGGCTTTGGCACGCCGCGCTTCCGCCAAACGGCGGCCGACAGCTTCCATTTGTTTGGCCAGGTCTTGTTTCCCCGCCGTCAGCTCCGCCAAATCTTCCATGTCGCGCGCTTCACGCCAAGCCTTGTAGGCCGTGGTATCGCGCGGCTTAAACCGCAAATCGGAAACCACCACCGCGTGCAGTGCCGAAATCGCCTCGCGGAACGGGACCGCTTGCGCCAGTTCGCCGCCAAAGTAGGTGGGTTCGCGCAAGGTGTCCGGCGCAAACGACATGTCGGTACGGTTGCCGTTGCTTCGCGCCTCGGTGGAACCGCTGTAACGGTAGTTAAACTCCACGTTTCCTCCTTTCGCGAATCGGCGCCGCCACCACGCGAACCGGCCCGACACACTCGGGATATTCGGTCGCACACTGGTGCAGAATCGCCATGCAGCGATCCCGGTCGCCGACGGCAATCGTCTGGGATATCGGCGCGAGGATGTCGCGCACCACCTCGGCACGATCCCGATCCCCGCCAACCTGCTCGGCCAAAAAGGCGTAGATGCGGGTTTTGGCGACGCGCGAACGGTTAACGCGCATCAAGACCGTGGTGAGGTACGGCTGCAGGGCACGCAAGCCGGCCGCGCTGGGTTCGGCGTGGTCCAGCAACCAGTTGGAAGCCAGCAATTGCATGTCGGCGGCGGGGTGCTCACTGAGTTTGAGCAGGAACTCGCGGCCCTGTCCCTTTTCGAAACGGGCCGTCAGCAGTTCGTACCCAAAAGCGCGGACCTCGGGTCGGGTACTGTCGCAGAGGGCGACCAGGTGGGTCGGTGCCAACGCGGAAAAAACCGGTTCGGCGCGGAACAAAACAAAGGCCGCGTCGCGGGTATCTTCCCAATCGGTGTCGGGCAGACGCACCGCCTCGGCCAGATCATCCAACAAGCGGGGGGCAAAATCACGGCAAGCCCCAACCCCGAAATCGCGCAGTTTTTGTTGATCGCTATGGGCCAGCAACACCCAATCCCGCACGTTCAGTTCTCCCGGAACCCAAGCCTGGCTGACGATTTCGCCCGCGGCTTGGCGCGCAAATCGGTAGGCGCTCCGGCTCATTTTCCAAACCGTGTCTTTTTCGATTTCGGCCAAAGCCGACTTAAGCGGGTTGGCCAAAAGATGGGCCAAATCAGCGTGTTGGGTTTCGTCCGCGACCTTGCGCAACAAGTGGCGACACAGGGTTTGCGCCAACAACACGGCAAAACCGCGGTGGGCGGCGGCAATGCGTTCGACCAAGGGCACCGCCGCATGGCGAACCGGTGCGTGGGCGGACAGGACCGCCGCCAAAACCAGGCTGTCGCGATGGAGCAGCGTCTCCAACGGCAGCTTGCCGACAAGGGTTACCCCGGCCGCGCGCACCCGCGGATCCTCGGCGTCCAAAAGCGCGGCAAACACCTGTTGGGGAAATTCCTCGGCCGGTGTTTCGTGATCGCGCAACAGCCGACCCGCGAACCCTTGCACCGCCGCCGCCGGGTGTTCCAGCAAACGCATGATCTGTTCTAGGTCGATGCGGCGCAGGTAGGTGGCCAGCGGCCCCGCGAACAGGTTGTAGGCTTCGTCGAGCAAAGCATGGGGCGTATCCTCGGCCAACCCCACCAGCGCCGCCAACAAAGTGCGGCCGATCTGCGCCTGATCCGGCAGGGCCAAAACCCCACCGGCGAGCACATCGGCGATGACGCGGCGCACCTCGGCCGCGGCGTGAATGCCCGCCGTCACCACCAGCACCGCGCTTTCGCGGGTGGGGCGGGGATGGGCGCGCATGAAATCGGCGGCGAGTTGGTGGGCGGCGGCAACCTCGGCCCGCAGCAAGGTGGTTAACATCGCCACCGGGAACGGGTCGGGCTGCAACCGCTTTTCGATCAGTTCCACCGCGAAGGCCTGGGTTTCTTCATAGGCTGAACCCAGCCAAGCCGCGAGATGTTCGTCGGTAATCGCTTCATGATAGCTCGGGTTGGCGCGCAGGGCCTTTACCGCGAAGCGATGGACCTCGTGGTGCTTGGCCCCGTCCAGTAGGGGTACCAACGCGTGCGGGAACTGATCCCATAGTTCGGGATAAGGTTCCTCGCGTTGATCGCGCGTCGCCGCCGGCCGGTTGCCGTCGTAGGCATCGATGGTGTAGCGCAGTCGGGCGCTGTCTTGAATCACCTCAAAACGATCACTTTTGCCGAAAAGCAGCATGCTGAATGCAAACAAATCGGCAAACGGCGGATAGTGGATCAAGCGATCTTGATCCGTTTCCCACTGGTACATCGACCGCGAGGGGATGTTGCGGTTGTCGCTGTCGCGGAATTGCAGCAACAGTTGCCCGGCCATTTGGACAAAGGTTTCGGGCCGATCCCGCGCCGCGCGGGTTAATTCCCGCCAGCTCCGTTTCACCAAGTATTTGCGTGTTTCGCGGGTGAAGCCGACCCGCGAGGTGGTTTTTCGGGCTTCATTATATATATTGATGTAATCCCAATCGATGGTGGCGTAACCATAGGCCCATTTGGCTTTGGTGGTGTGGATGCGATGGGAGAGCACGGCGAAAACCGCCCAATCCTCACGCAAGATCGCGGCTTTAAAAATGAAGCGCAGGTGAGGCCAGTAGGGCGGCTCAAGCGGGATGTTTTGCAGGAGGGCAAGCAGCGCCGGTCGGTATGCAGGGACATCGAAATGGTAGAGGTCGTGGAGCAGGCTGCTTTTTTCGAAATTGGGTGACTGGAAGTTTTTGAGAAACCAGGCGACCACCTCATCGGGCGCCGCCAAGGCTTGCGCCTGTTCCAGCGGCAACTCGGCCGTGAATTGCTCGGCCGCGGCCGCGCGTTCCTCGGGT
This sequence comes from Acanthopleuribacter pedis, assembly GCF_017377855.1. Lineage (GTDB taxonomy): Bacteria > Acidobacteriota > Holophagae > Acanthopleuribacterales > Acanthopleuribacteraceae > Acanthopleuribacter > Acanthopleuribacter pedis. The sequence continues at coordinate 3,550 of NZ_JAFREP010000002.1, read as the reverse complement.
GACAGCAGGTGGAAACGGGTCTCGCGAATCCAGACCTTAAGCCAAGCGGGCCGCTTTTTTTGCTGGAGGATCGGCGCCAAGTCGGGAAGCAATTCGCGGTAGCCGCAACGGGCGATGACCCAGCAAGCCGTGTGCACCATGCGGTCGTCTTTGCTTTTGAGGTGGGGTCGGATGATCGCCTGGGCGCCGTCTAAGCGACGCTCGCCGATGCGCCACAACAGGCGGGTTAAGGTGCGGCCACCGCGGCGGGTCAGGTTTTGGGCCGCGAGAAAGGCTTGTTCGAGAATTACACGGTCCCCGTGGCTTAGCGCTTGATCCAGGTTCGGAAGGTCGGCCGCCTGGGTTTCCTCGGCCGCGCCCGGCCCGTCGACCAGCGGCTGGTAGCCTTTTTTGGTTTTGGAGGCGACCAGTTTGTCAAAAACCGTTTCGGCCTCGGCCAAACCAACCGGCAAGGGGGTTTTGGAGCCGTGGCGCAAATTGCCGCCGCTGGGACCGTAGCGGAAATTGACCACGTAGGCGTCTTCGCCGACACGGCAGAGATCGACCTCGTAGACCTTGTCGGAGGCGCCTTTGCGAAAAAAGAGGCGTGTTTGCCGCTCAAGTTTCATGAGCACATTCCATAAAAAAGTAAATCGGGACAACCAACAGATGAGCGCATTATGGCATAAGCTCGGACGCGAGCTCAAGGCGGAAAACTCCCTGTTTCGCCCGCGCCGGTTGCCGCTTGCGCCTCAAAATAAGATGGTTAGCGCCATCCGTAAAACGCCGAAGCGGCGGCCCGCGCCACGAACTGGAAAGACGCCGCGCACCCAAACGCGCGCGGCGTTTCGGGCTAGTTATTGCAAACGGAAGGTTAAAACCGCCGCCATGGCACCGCTTGTGCCAAGCGAAAGTTCGTCCCGCTGGAAGTCCACCGCGGTCACCGCCTTGAGCCGCATTTGCAGGCGATCACCCTCGGCCGCGAGCGCCGTCACCGCCGCCGGCAGGGTCACCGTGACACAGGCCCCGTCGCCGTCCGGTACCGGCACCGTGAAGGCGTTGAACAGGTCGGCCGCAGCGCTGTAATCGCCGCGGGCCAGGGCCGCGTTGCCGCCGAAACCGCCTTGAATCGCATCCACATCAAGGCGCTGCACCGCACCGACCAGTCGCGCGCGACACAGGCGCAGCCGGCCCTCGGCGAGGACCGCGCCCTCGGGAAGCGCGCTCAGGTCGAAGGACAGGATAATGCGGCGCCGTTCCCCGTTAAACATGCCGGGATCGCCGGCGACCAGGCTGCTACTGAAAACACCGTCGACGTAATACAAACCCACCGTCCCCTGCTCACCCGCGACCGACACAAAATCCAATTCGGTCGCCACCGTCACGCGGTAATCCTCGCGACGCACCGCCTCCCAATTCCCGGCCGCATCCACCGCGCGGAACTGGAGCAGGGTATCGGCGGAAAAAACCAGCGGTTCGCTGTAGACCGCGGCGCCGGCGTCGGGGGTGGTCCCGTCGAGGCTGTAATATATGGTCGCGGGTTCATCTACCTCAAGCCGCACCGTCACCGAACCGCTGTAATCACCCCCTGGCGGATTGGCGAGCGTGGTGGGCGCCGTGGTATCCGGGCCGTCGTCGATGCGGTACACCGCCGTTTGCACCGCCTCGCGGTTGCCCGCGCCGTCCACGCTGAAAAAACGCAGGGTGGTCGTGCTGTTAAAAACGCGCGGGCCGTTCCAAACCGCGGCGCCCGTGTCCGGTTCGGAACCGTCCAGGCTGTAATAGGTCGTCGCCGCCTCATTGACCGACAGATCCACCGTCACCGGTTGTTGGAAGGTACCGCCCGCGGGGTTGGCGCGGGTCACCGGCGGCGTGGTGTCGGTTGGGTCGCCGTCCAGTCCGAAGAACGCGACCAGCAAGGCGGAAGCGTCGGGGCCGCTGCTGTCGGTAAAGGCACCGGAGCCGCCGGACCAGGCATGACCCATGCCGTCGACCCGATAGTACGCGGTCAAAACCCGCCCTTCGGCATCCTGGTACAGCGCTTTCGAGAATGCCCGCCCGCCTGGCACCCGGTCGTTCTCGACGCTGTCGGCGAGGGCGTCGACGCTTTGGTCATCGGCGCCGTTGTCAAGCCAATCATGGGTCTGAAGCCATTGGCGCACCACCTGGTCGCCGTTGATGGGGGCCACCGTGGTATCGCCGGTGCCGTGGACCACGATCACCGGCATGCGCCGCGCACGAGAACCCATCACCTGATAGGCACGGGTCCCCTTTTGGTCGGGATCGGGGCCGCCGCTGTTCATCACGGTGAAGGCCGTGTTGCTGTTGACCGCGGCCTCGTATTCCAGGCCGGCGCTAACCGCGACCCCGGCGAAGAGGTCGGGATAGGCGACGCCCATAATCACCGCCATGGCGCCGCCGGCGGAAAAGCCGCCAACGTACATTCGGTCGGCATCGACCGCATAGCGGCGCTGCAGCTCGGCCACCATGGCGGCGATGGCGGCGGCTTCGCCGGAGCGGCGTTGGTTGATGGTTTCAAACCAATTCCAGCAGCGGAAGAGGTTGGCACTGCTCGATTGTTCGGGGTAAAGCACGATAAAGCCGTGTTCATCGGCGAGGGCGTCCATGCCGGTGGCGGCGGCGAAGTCGGCGGCGCCTTGGGTACAGCCGTGGAGGAGCACGAGCAGGGGCCGGGGTGTTGCGGCATCGCCGGCGGGAAGGGTGGCGCGCCAGGCCAGGCCGGCGGTCGAACCGGTTACCGTGTTGGCGGCGTGAACAAGGGTGAAGGAGCCGAACAAGCAAAGCAGCGCAACCCATAAGCAGGGCAGAGCACGGGACATAGATCACCTCAACGTGGGTGGCGGCGCAAGGGCCGCCGCGGGATTGGGAAATTGGGGCAGAGCCAGGAGGAGCACCCAACCCAAAGCCAACCAGGGCGAGGTGCGGCACACAAAACAAAACGATCATTCGGTTTGTTTAACAAATTACACAACCGTTACATTCCCCGCAACGCTTTTATGGACGCACGGCAAAAAAGGTGATGCGGTTCCCATCAAAACCGGGGTGAACAAGGCAGCGAAGATGGGTCGGCCAGAAGGGTCAACGGCGCGAGGGCCGGACCAGGAAGGGGCCGTTCCGGGTCGGGGGCGATGCGCATTGCCGGTCCCGTTCAGCGATTAAAGGGATTCGGGTGGCGCCGGTGAATGTGACGCTGGTCGCCGCGGGCCGCTTTTAGCCTTGGGTCTCATAGGGATCATGCCGTCGCGCCGGGGTTGCGGTACGCCGCCGGCGTACTTTTTTGGGGGAACGTGAACCATGGGTAGGGCCCCGCCTGCTTCGCGCCGGTTCCCTACCCATGGCTGAAATCCGGCACGGCGTTGCCGTGCCAACGGTTTGCACGCCGGCGTCCCATCCCTTTCGACCCGGTTTTTGGGGCGCGTCTGGTGCACGCCGCCGTCCCATCCCTTTCGACCCGGTTTTTGGGGCGCGCCTGGTGCACGCCGCCGGCCCATCCCTTCCGAGCCACTTTTTGGGGCGCGCCTGGTGCACGCCGCCGGCCCATCCCTTCCGA
>NZ_JAFREP010000031.1 GCF_017377855.1 Acanthopleuribacter pedis | reverse complement strand
CGGGGGTTTCCGCTAAGCTTCTGAGCATTAAACACATTAGCTTCAAAATCGAGCGGCTGGGACATCACATCACGCTATTTTTGGTTTCCGAGATGCGAGGTGCCCCGCTACACATAAGAGGTTTAGCTAAAATCCCCGCGTCAGCGCTTCTTAGGTTTTTATCCGCCGCCGGCTCGGTCCCCAGCCCAGACAGGCTGAGCAAGCCTCAAACCTGTTGTTTTTCAAAAAGCTTATAGATAAGCGCAACAAACCCGGGACGCACAGTCACACCTTCATTTCCACGCCACACACGTCTTTCCCGGCGTCCCGACCGACTCCGCTCCCAAGGGCAAATGCAGGCCCTCCTCGGTCAAACCCGGTGACAATCTTCTTCAACCGCCTACCCTTAGAGCACTTGAAACCACCAGCCGAGGCCGCGGGCCGCTCATACAAAATCATGCCGAACCGGATGCTTTTCCAAATCCAATCCCACTTCTCAAGCTTCTCAGGCCAAAAGGTGGAATAATAGGCGCCCGTGCGGTCTGTTGCGCCGCACCCAAGTGAGGCTGTATGACCAAAGACACGCGCATCTGGAAAGAAGGCGGCTGTCATTGCGGCGCGGTTCGGTTCCGGGTACGTGACCGCTTTGAGAAAGTACTGGATTGCAATTGTTCCATTTGCCGCAAAAAAGGATTCCTTCATTTAATTGTGCCGAAAAGCGACTTCACGTCCCTGACACCGGAAGAAAACATGACGCTGTACCAATTCAACACGAAAACAGCGAAACATTGGTTCTGCAGCACCTGCGGCGTGGCGCCCTTTTACGTGCCCCGCTCTCATCCCGACGGCTTCGACGTCAACGCACGCTGTATCGACGATCTCGATTTAAATGCCGTGCGCATCGAAACCTTTGACGGCGACCAGTGGGAGCAACAAATCGACACCATCGCGGGATACGAAACATGAACGACTCATACCGATTGAAAACCGACGAAAAAGGGGCACGCATCCAAAAGATGTTCGACGGCCTCGCCGCAAATTACGATTTGATGAACCGCATCATGACCATGGGCCAGGATCAGCGCTGGCGACGGTATGTGGTGGATCAAGCCGGGCTGAAACCGGGATGCACCGTACTGGATTTGGCGGCGGGTACGGGCGACATCGCTTTTGAAGTGCGCCGCCGATTTGACGACGCCGCGGTGATCGCCGGCGACTTTTCGCTGGGCATGATGGCGTTTGGAACGGGTCGGAAAGGCGGTGACGGCGTTCACTGGGTCGCCTGTGACGCCTTGGCCCTGCCCTTTGCAGACAACAGTTTCGACGCGGTTCTCTTTGGCTATCTTTTGCGCAACGTTACCTGTATTCAAACAGCGTTAAGCGAAATCCGCCGCGTCCTCAAGCCGGGCGGCAAGGCGGTTTGCCTGGATACGACGCCCCCACCGCCGGGCCTGCTGCGACCCTTTATCAAAAGCTACCTCAACCACGGGTTACCGCTGCTGGGCCGGGCTTTGGGCACAGATCCCTCGGCATACGCCTACCTTTCGAACTCGACACAACATTTCGAGACGGCGGAAGCGCTGGCCGACCATTTTCTGCAGGCCGAATTTGACGGTGTCGGCTTTCGGCACTTTTTGTTTAAAACCATCGCGGTCCATTGGGCTAGCAAGCAGGCGGGTGGGCGTCAACACAACACCTCAAAAAAAGACCTCTAAAATCAATACTTACAAATAAGCCAGGGACGCTTCTTGGTTTTTTTCGGATTTTAGGGTTGCACTTTCTCGGCGATCTGGTATCTTTCTCCCTGCTACGTGCCCAGGTGGTGAAATTGGTAGACACGCACGGTTCAGGTCCGTGTGCAGCAATGCATGGGGGTTCGAATCCCTTCCTGGGCACCACTCCCCCCTTCTCATGAAAGAAGGCGGGCGAAAACCTCGCAACAATGCGAGGTTTTTTTATTTCCACCGTCCCCACGGGTCCAAACTTTATTAATGCAGTCGCGGAGCCCCAGACTGATGTCCGCGGTCAACGCCGCGTTAAGATTCCGCAAGCATTTTATTGCTGCATGTGTTAGTTTTTGCATTCCGACAGGGAAAGAAGAGGGGCAAACGGGAAAGCATGCAGATTGACATTGCAACCAACCAAGCACTTGCGGATTTATGCGAAAACGCCGAGGGTCAAGCTTACATCACACTGGACACGGAATTCATCCGTGAGCGAACCTTCTTTCCCGTCTTGGCCTTGATCCAGGTTTCTTGGCCAGGTCAAGAACCGGTCCTGATCGATCCTTTGCCGATCACCAATTGGGACCCTTTCCACGAATTATTGTGCACACCGGAAACCATCAAGGTCTTGCACTCCAGCCGCCAAGACCTGGAGATTTTTTTCAACCAGATGGGGACCATCCCCAAACCGGTGTTTGATACGCAAATCGCGGCTTCCATGTGCGGGTTCGGTGACCAAATCAGTTACGCGGCACTTATTGCCAAGACCTTGGGCGTGCAATTAAAGAAGGGCGACAGTTTCACCAACTGGCTGCAACGCCCACTCACCGAGGCCCAAGTGCGCTATGCGCGCGACGATGTCGCCTACCTGCCTGACGCCTACGAAAAGCTCGTCGAACTGGCCGAAAAACAGGGCCGCCTCAAATGGATCCAACAGGAGACGCGCGATCAGTTGAACGATAATTTGTTCCGCAACGACCCGGAAAACCTATGGCGCAAAGTCAAAAAGGTTGGCCAACTCAAAGAAAAAGATTTGGTCGTCATGCAAGCCCTGGCGGTGTGGCGCGATAAAAAAGCACGCGAGCAAGACAAGCCGGTTCGTTTTGTCCTGTCGGACGAAGTCATGGTCGAGTTAGCCAAAATGGACCAACTCACGCTGGACTCCCTTCGTTCGCGCCGCGGTATTCACCCCAAGTTCGTCAATCGCTTCGGCGAGCACCTGCTCAAAATTCACGCTGAGGCGCGCGAAGTCCCCAAAAGCCAGTGGCCGCGCCTCAAAGAAAGCCGTCGCCGCGGCCCTTCTAGTAAAGCGGAGAACTTGGCCGATTTGGCTTGGATTCTGATCAAAGAAATCGCCCAACGCGCCAACATGGCCCCCGCCAACATCATCTTAAAGCGCGAGTTGGCACCGTTCATCGACGCGACTTTGCAGGGCCGCGACACCTCGCAATACGGCATTTGCGGCGGATGGCGCAAGGAAATGGTGGGTGACCTTTTGATCAAATTACTTGACGGCCAAATGACCATCCGTGTCGAGAACCACCACATCATCTGGGACGATCACGGAATCAAGGACGATTAACGCGGGGGTGCCGGCAGACGGTATGACAAGGTTTCCTGCATTTTTGCGCGGAAAACCCCGCGGTTCTCGCGTATAGAACAGCAAAGGCCGTGATAAGTTACCAACGGCGCGATATGGAAATCTACCGGATGCACGGTCGCTTTTCATTCGCTCGTTTGGCCATAGCCGGTTTAAAATAGACGAATCGTCCAAACGCGCCATCGTTATGTTATTCAAGTTCGAGGCACCCTCTTGTTTTCCCCTCCGTCACCGTTCCCGGAATTTTTTAGACGCTGCCTGCCCGCGCTCGCCCTGCTGTTGCTGTGTCTCGGCTGTGGCTCCAGCGAGCCCGCCTCGGTGATGAGCGCCGCGGCCGCCGAAAACCCTGAAGAGCCGAACGCAACCCAACCAGAAGTGGTGACGGAACCGGAACCCGTCGTGCAGCCCCCGGACTTTTACCCCGCTCGGGGTGATTACGCGGTCAGCCATATTTTAATCAGCCACCGTACCGCCGAGGCGGCGGGGAAACAATTGCGCACCCGCCAACAGGCCAAACTGCTGTCCGAGGAGTTAGCGGTCCAGTTGGCTGACGACCCAACCCGATTCGAGGAACTGGCAAAACAGCATTCGGACGGGCCCCGCGCCGAAGAGGGCGGCCGACTCGGCAGTGTCTACCGCGGCGACTTACACCCGCTGCTCGATACGGCGTTGGCGAACTTGGCGGTCGGCGCAATCCACGGCGAACCCATTGAAACGCCGTTCGGTTACCACTTCGTGCGTCGCGACGAACCCGCGGGCCGTCACTGGGGTGCCCTGCACGTCTTTATCCCCAAAATCCCTGACAATGAGGACAAAGGTCTCCGACTGATTAAAGAAATTAACGAACAACTTCTGGTTGACCCGTTAGAAAAAGTCGCCGCAAATTACCCCAACGACCTATACGGTCCCCGCTACACGGGTAGTTTTACGGCCGAGGAGATGCGTCTTCCGGCCCGTCTCATCCAAACGGTGCGCGAGCTCGACATCAACGGGGTCAGCCCGGCCATCGAATTGGAACAAGGCTGGGTGTACCTCAAACGGATCGAACTGGCGGTTCGCCATGGACGACACATTGTCATCAGCCACAAGGATGCAGCCCTCCCTCTCAACCAAACGGAACGGGCACGGGAGGAAGCCCGCACCCTAGCCGAAGACCTACTGGAGCAACTCAAAAATGCGCCGGATAATGCCGCTTTATTCGCGGAATTAGCGCGCCAACACTCTGACGCGACCACCCGCGACCAGGGCGGCACCTTCGGCCCCATGCTCAATGTGGATTTGTATTATGCGGTCGACCAAGCGTTAGATAAGCTGAACCAGAACCAGATTCACGAAACGCTTATCGAAACCCCGGTCGGTTTCCAAATTCTTCGTCATGCTGACCCGACCCAAGAACCGCAACCTTAGCCAAATACTCCTAACGCAAGCGCGGTCGGCGCTCCGTGCTTTTCTCGCGTTAGCCGCAAAGAAAACGCTTAAGGCAACGCATAACCTTTGCGGGTGAAGACCTGAGCACCGCGTTTTTTGACCCGTACATCGAGGCGATGAAAACCCGATTTGCGCGAGTGCGGCACCACGCCGAGCACATACAGGTGCTTGAGATCTTGTACAACCTGCTCGAAAAGGCCCGGTAGGCGCAAACCTCTTTCCGCGAAGAGAAACCGACCCCCGGTCTCATCGGCCATCAGTTCCAGCGCGTCACGATTGATACGACTCCCCATGCCAATGGTGTACAACACGGTTTCCAAACGTTGCGCTTCATTGATTGATTGGCGCATCCGCGCCGCTTTTTGGTAGCCCAATTCATAAATACTGTCGCGACCATCGGTAAACAACACCACGGCCCGCTTGCCGCGGCGGCGCGGCGCCAACAAAGCCAAAGCCTCGCCCATGCTGTCAAACAAGGCGGTTTGTCCAATCGGGTGCAGTTCAGAAATTAAGCGGCGAAGTTGTTTGCGATCTTGGGTGAACGAACTGAGCAAGGTCGGCTTGTTTTTAATCTCGATCAGCGCGATGCGGTCCTTGCTGTCCAACTGCTCGATAAACAGGACGGCGGCGCGGCGAACCACGGCAATCCCCTCCTCACCCAGAGAAGAAGAGGTGTCCAAAACCAGCACCAAATCAAGGGGCAGTTGGCGTGAATGAAAACCGGTCACTTCCAACGGCTTGCCGTTTTCGCGAACCTCAAAATCATCCTGCTCCAAATCGACCATGGCGCGACCACGGCGATCTTTCACCAAGGCATTCAACAACACAACCCGGGCGGTTTCCTCAAAATCCACGCGCAGTTCACGGGTGGCCAAGGGTTCGCCAAGCACCTCGCTGCCGTCGCTCAGGGTTACCTCGGCCCGCAAAACGTGCCGGTCAATGCTCGGCCCAAAATCTACCGGCCAATTCGAACGCCAGCCCTCGGCCTCGCCCACCAAGGTCTCGTCCAAAAACAACCGGGTCTTCTGCACGGCGCCTACCCGGTCAAAAGCCAAGACCACCTCGTAGGTATCGGACAAAAAAGCACCCGGCGCCGGGTCGACAATGCGAAGCTGGGCGGCAAGCGGCGCAACACCCCCAAAACACAGCAGCGAGAAAAACACCCAGCGCGGGATAAAGCCCCTCAACCGCAACACCTTCAAGCAATCCATACCACCATCCCGCGTAAAAACACTGACATCGCATTATCCCAACAAAAGACAGGGTTTCAAAGTCCCCCAACAGCGTGCAAAGACCATACCCACCCCGGTTCTCGCGTGACTGTCTCCAGAAAGGGACATTTTTCGCACGCCAAGGCTAAAAAAACGATCTCCGCGTTCCCTTCCCCCGCACAACCGCCTATGATGAGCCCACGAGTTCCCGGCGCAGGCGCTTGCCATTCAAGCCACTTGGCCGAACCAAGCATTGCCGCGGCGGGTTTGGCATCAACCCTGCTTAGAAGCCGAGCAGGAGTTTTTATCCGAGGAGCTGATAAGATGAAACATCGCACACTTTTATGTCTTTTGATCGCCGCTCTAATCAGCGTGGTCGCAACGGTTCAAGCCGGCCGGATTGAAGTTGCAAGCACCGAGGTCGGTGACTATACCCGACCCACCGGCAAACGCGCCCAGGTCCTAAAAGTCGTCCCCCATATGGCGATTAACGATTCCTGGCGGTCCGCGGTCATGGTACGCAACAACGCCAACCGCACCATCGCCATTACGATGGACTTGCTCAACAGCGACGGCAACCTCGCCCAGGCCAGTATCTTCGACGGTGCCAACGAGAACTTCCGCGGCAGTAGCTTTAACCTCAACCTCTCGCCTTTTGAAATTATCGTGCTTGAGTTCGACCAAATTCTCACCGGTGAAGCCAACCTTCAGGCCTTTTTCTATTCCGAAGATTTCGACAGCGAGTACAGCATCGAAACCACCTACAGCAGCTTCGAAGGCCAAACCAAAAACGCCACGGTCGGTGTTTTCACGGACGCACCCGGCCCCAATTTCCTGATCAATGTCGACCAACGCATCGACTCGTACAGCGAACGCCGCAAATTCCGCGGCATGGCGCTGACCAATACCAGCAATGAAAGCTGTGACTGCCGCGTTAGCCTGTTCGACGCCGGCCTCAACGGCCAAAACTTCCAACCATTGGTTACCATCAACCTGAACAGCATTCCTTCCGGCGGGAAATTCCTGGGCATCACCTACGACTTGTTCCCCTCCATTGACCAACTCTTGGGTCAATCCCCCTACGGCTACCTCGAGTTCGTCTGCACCCAAAACGTTTCGGCTCTGGCGCTTGCGTTTGAAAACGGAACGCAAATTTCGTCCTCGATTCCCGTGGACTATTTCAGCTTTGCACAAACCAAAGACGGCGAAACGGTACGCAAGTTCCGCAAATAGCATCCGCCGCCTAAACCAAAATGAAAACGGCCGCTGTTTCCAGCGGCCGTTTTCATTTTGGGAGCGGTCTCCCGGTTAATCCCGCATTTCTCACAAGGAATTCTGCGACGAACCCTTGTGAAAAATGCGGGTTAATCCATTTCCGGGTGCGGTAAAAAATCACCGCGCGGCAGAACCTTGCGGTAATTTTGCTCGACCGCGGTCGGCTGCTCCGGTGGATTCAGCAGGTTTTCGGCAATGGTACGACCGTCTCGGGTGAAGATGCGAATCACCAAACGACCCTCGCTCACATAGACGTCGCGACCGCCACGATCAAAACCAAAACCACCGAAACACTGGCGCATCCCCGAGGCGACGGTGATTAAATCGTTCCCATCGGGCGTGATCATGCGCAAGGTGTTGTCACTGCCGTCACCGGTTAACCCACGCAAGAACAAATTGCCGTTGCCGTCGTTGTTTAAACCGGAAAAAGCACCGGCCCCGTCGGGTTTGCCGGCGCCGTCGCCCGGCCAAATCAGTTCCACCCTGCCGTCGGGATCAATGCGGGCCACATTCCCCGAATCGGTGCCGACCATCAGACGCCCCTGCGCGTCCACTTTGAGAATGTCGTTGTTGCTAAACACGCTTTCGGTGGCGCCGGAGGGCACCCCACGACTGAAAATGCTTTCCACACCGTTGCGAAAATCAACCAGCGAATTAAAGGTTCCGTCGGGGATACCGGGGATCGGTGAGCCGCCGGAACCGGAAGAAAAGACAAGCGACCCATCAGGCCGCACCGCGATGCCGTCGACATCCCGTACCCTTGAAATCACCCGGTTCACCCCGTCTTGATCGCGCACGATGGAGGCATCGTTGCTGTCCGCGGTCAATTCGTAAGGCACCTCATCGCCACGCGGGGGCAACATTAAAACCCCGTCGTTGCCGGTTGAAGCGTACACGTTGAGGTCGTCGTCCACGGCGACAATGAAGGAGTTACTCAGATTCCCGCCACTTGCAAAGATATAGGAACGCAGGTGTTCTCGCGTTTCTGGATCGAGGATGTGTTTGGAAATGGTACCGTTCCCGAAGTTCATTGAATAGAAATTCCCCTCGCGATCGAAACTCACATCGGAACTGCCCAAGGTTGGGTCGGCTGGATAACGTGCCACCACCTCGGCGGCTAAACCGGGCGCAAGTCGCTCAGGCAAGCCGGGATTCAGCGGAAAGTCGAGGGTGGTTGTCTCCCCGGCGGTAATTTGAACATTCAAGATGCTGGTGGAAAAGTCGGCTTTGCTGACGGCCACCTCGTACAAACCCGCCTCAAGGGAAATGGAAAAAGAACCGTCCGCCGCGGTGACCACGGATTGCCCGTTTTGAAAACGAAGCTCGGCCTCGGCCAGCGGAAGATCGGAAAACAAAACACGAATGGTGCCGGCCAAGGTGCCGGTCCCGCGATCCGCGTTGATCACACTGCTTAACGAAGCGCCGCCTTCCGCGCGTATCCGCCAAAGCTGGTTGCGATCCCCGGCGAAGTAGATGTTGGACCCGTCAGAGGTGATACCACTGACCGAGGCACCCACCCCGCGAAGGACTTCACCAAACATCAACACCGAGACATGTTCCTGCTCATCAATGGCAAAGACGGTACCGGAGCCGGTATCGTACTGGTAGACCAAGCCATCGAAATGGCCTAAGCCGAATTCATTGAGGCCGGATATGCGGATCGGCCGCTCGTTGATGCTCACAAAGGAGCCGTCGAGCCGCTTTTTAACGAGGATCCCTGAATTGTAGCCGGCGTAGAGACCGCCGCTGCTGTCCACGGTCATGGCGCTCATGACACTTAAATCAAGGCCCGTGGCGCTTTCAGCCTCGGCTGTATCGAATACCTGTTGAAAGAATCCGTCCCCACGGTCCACTTCCAAGATGGAATCCGTAAACAAACCGGCAGGTCCGAAACTCCCCCGGCCCACGAGCAGGCGCCCTTCGCGGGTCACGGCCACACCGCGCACGGCGGGGATGATCGCAAATTTGCGGAACAGCCCACTCTCGCGAAACCAAGCACCCAACAGGAAGTTACTCAAACCGAAGTAAAGCGTCCCATCGGGAGCAAAAGCCAGCCCCTCGGAGGCAAAACCAATACTCGAGACTTGGCCGCCACCGAGATCCACCCTGAGGATGTTGGCACTCGCCCCGTTTTGCGCGATGAATAAATCGCCCGAAAGGGGATCCACGGATAAATCCTGCGGCAGATCCAATCCCAACGGATCAGGCGTGCTCACATTGTAAATAATCTCGGCGGTGAGGCCCGGCATGGTCACGGTTTGCGGCTCCGCCGTTTGCCCGAAGAGAAAACCGCCGGCCAGCAAGGTACAACCCGCAACGACCAGCCCGGCGCGTCCAACCATTCTGCTTAGAATCTCCATGATAAACCTCCTTCCACTTCCCGACCCATGCGTTCACCGGTTGCATTCAGCACGGTGTCAAACTCGTAGTAGGCGACGAAGTCATCGTCCAACAGATTGCGCGAGGCCACGAACAGTTCCAGGCCTTCCTGCTTCTTAAAGCGGTAGCCCAGCTTGACATTGACAAGGGTGTAGGCTTCCTGATTGTCGCGCGCAAAGTTGGGGCCGTCCGGTGACAGGTCGCCCACTTTAAACTCGTCCTCCGAAGTTTCGCCCACGTGGTGCGCGGAAAGATGGGTACTGAACCCGGATGGTAGGTTCCAAGTCAGACCCAGGTTGAGTTTGGTCTCGGGAGAGAAAAAAGTTTCACCGGAAAGGTCATTTAAATCCTTCGGATCAAGCCACATCGCGTTGCCGTATACAGAAACGCGTTCGTTGGGCACCCAAACCAAACCCAGCTGAACCCCCACGTTGTCGGCGTCGCTGAGGTTTTGGAACGAGGTGGTCGTGGTGAAGACGTTGGTTTCGGGGTCGAACTCAATTTCAGACAACAGCCCGCTGTCGGGGTTACCAATCAAGTCGGCGTATTCTTCAAAGAAGAGTTCACCGGTGAACTGAATCGTTTCACCGATTTGGGTGGTCACGGTCAGGTCGACGGTATCGATGGTTTCCACCGCCAAACCACTGTTGCCCCGAAAGCGTACCCGGTTGTTTTGATTGGGAACGTTGAACTCAACTTGAGAAAAGAGTTCAAACAGGCTGGGTGCCCGGAAGGCACGCCGCGCGGACAAGCGCAAGGTGGTGGTGTCATTGGGAAAATACATCAGCGAGGCCGTATAGCCGGAATCCTGATCGGTAATGGAATCGTCGTCCAAACGGACCCCCATCCCGATCATGAACTTGTCACCCGAAAGACGGTAGGTGAAGTTGGCAAACACCGAGTTGATGTCCTTATCGCTGTCGGCGACCAGGCCGCCCTCGTTCTCAATCTCGCGCGACTCAACCCCCAACACATAGTTAACGCGCTCCTCAACGGCGCTGCCAACGTATTGCAACGAGATATTGGTTGTTTCGGTGGTTCCGGCAAACAAGCGCGCCTCGTTGAAACTGGGGTAAAAAGCCTGCCCGTCCGGTGCGGCCAAAACATCCTCGGTTAAGGGCAGCAACGGGGTTTCGTAGTCAAAGCTGTTGATGTAGGCGTTGAATTGCAGCGCACCGGTTTCACCAACCTGATAATTCACGGTTAGGTGGATGTTCTCACCGTTGACATCCCAATCCTCGCGCGGCAGTCCCGGCTGTGGAAATAGCTCCATCTCACCGTCGGAAAACCCGCCGCTCAGCTTGAGATCGAGTTTGTCGTTCGGCTGCCAACTCAGCGACAGGGTGGCCCGCGTCATCTCCAAGCTGTCGTCGTCGGGGTTGAAATTGTAGGTGGTGGGAAAGCGGTTGAAACCCGGAAAGGTTACATCGGTCTCGTGGCTTTCCACTTTGTGCTGATTGGCGGAAAGCTTAAAACCAAAACGGTCCTTGTGACGGCGATAGAAAAAGCGACCGTCCTGACGGCCCTGGGAACCCGCGGCCACATGCAAAACGGAAGGCTGCTCACCGTCGACGGCTTTGGTAATAATGTTAATGACCCCGGAAAAGGCGTTGGCACCAAAAAGCGCACTGGCCGGGCCCCGAACCACCTCAATCCGTTCGATATCTTCCAGACCGATGGGGAACGCGTGCCAGAGGGTCACCCCGAACAAATCGTTGTATTCGGTGCGCCCGTCGATTAACACCAACAAACGGCGGTTGAAGTTGATGTTCTTCCCGCGAATCGACACCTCGGTTTGCGAGGCGCCCACCGGTAACACATCGATCTCGGCCAATCGCGCCAGCACGGCGGGAATCGAATCGGCCCCGCTCGCGGCAATATCTTTGGCGGTAATCACCGAGATCGGGATCGGCGATTCACTTAACTTGGAACTGGAACGGGTTGCTGAAACGACTTCGATATCGAGTAACTCTTCAAGAGAGAGATTACCAAGATCTAGGTCGTCCGCATCGTCCGCGGCAGTGAGCAACACACAGAAAAGCACCGGCCACAGGTACCGAAAAAGTTTACCCAAAACGGCCTTCATAAGGACCTCCTTGCGTATCCAGGGGGCGGACACGCGCGTACCCCGCGATAGGGACTGGACTCCCAAGCTACCGCGCGAACAGGCTCTGCCTCGGATCGCGGAACCATCCCAAAGGGACAAAAGGCTCGCATGGGTTTTATGGCTTGGTTATCTATTAATGGTCGTCACCATCTGCAATAATCTTTATTTTTAATAATTTAACACTTCCGATATTTTCCCAAGATTCGCCCCCATAACCCACCGGCTTTTCTCTAACAGAGCGTCTTATTTTTACCGAAACACCTCCTCTTTTTAGGATTTACAGATACCGCTAGCCCGCATTTCTCACAAGGATTCGTCGCGAGAAGCTGAAAGCCTTGTGTGTACGAAGATGACGACCAAGCCACGGCACAGGGGTCCGACCTTTCCCGGGGCCGACCTGTCGCGGGGCCGACCTTTCCCGGGGCCGACCTTTCCCGGGGCCGACCTTTCGGCGTAGCAGCTGAGGCGAAGGCGGCTCGACGGAGCAATGCGGAAGGACGCCCCCTCGTAATCGCATGGGTTGCCCCGTAGCAGAATTCCTTGTGAGAAAGACGGGCTAGACCAGCCGTTAGACCGCGTCACCCCCAAACGAGAAAAAGCCGACGCGGTAAACGTCGGCTTTTTCTCGTTTGGTTGTTGGACGGTGGTTTACTTAGCGCCCTCATCTACATAAGAAACAGGGCTTTCCGAGATGAACAACTCGTGGGACTTGTACTGCTTACCATCAGCGGACAATACCGCACGCAGGGAACCAGAGCCGATGTTAATGAAACTCTCATGGTCTTTCATGAAGATCTCACCAATATCGTCCATCCGCGCGCGACCCTGGCGGCGCAAAATGTTTTGGATATCCATTTGATCCAAACCATCCTGACGACCAAGCGCCAAACATACGGTTGTAAAAGCCTTGGCGCCGGAACGAACGCTGTCGCGGCTATCGCGACTGTCGCGACTTTCACGACCACCTCGTTCGCCACGCGACCCGCGTGATTCACGCTCACCGCGCCCGCCACGCTCACCGCGCTCACCGCGATCTGGACGCTCACCACGCTCCTGACGCTCACCGCGTTCAGGGCGGTCACCGCGTTCAGGGCGGTCACCGCGTTCAGGGCGCTCGCCGCGTTCAGGGCGCTCGCCACGCTCGGGACGATCACTCATGCGCTCGTCACGATCACGGTCACGATCTCTGCCACGATCACGGTCTCTACCCCGGCCGCGACCACGGCCGCGACCTCGGTCGCGGTCCCGATCGCGATCACGGTCGCGACCACGACCACCGCGATCACGTTCACGACCTTTACCGCGTCGAGAAGAACCGCGCGACTCTTCGCCTTCACCACTCTCATCGCCTTCTTCACCCTCGCGCTCCGTATCACGCAGCGTTTGGTATTGGCTGGTTGGATCTTCGACAAGTACCGGTCGCAAAAACTTTTCAAGCAGCAATGGCAACAAGCTTTGGGCTTGTTCCGGTGAAAGCTGGCCGGCGAGTTGGGTGAATTCGTCGGCAATATCGGCGTCCTTGGCAAAGTCAATCGACTCGAGCTTGGACAGATGGTTGGTGATGCGGCCTTCGATAATTTCTTCTTCGGTGGGGAGTTGGATTTCCTCAGCATCGATGCTGTTGACCTTCAAGCCCTGACGGAACCCGGCCAAATCAAGGCTGGAAACCAAAGAGATGGCAATCCCGGATTTGCCGGCGCGACCGGTACGGCCACTGCGGTGGACGTAGGTTTCGGAATCGCCGCTGGAGGAGTAGTTAAACACGTGGGTCACCGCGGGAACGTCGATACCGCGCGCGGCCAAATCGGTGCATACCATGTGCTGCACCTGCCCGTTGCGCATTTTGTTCAGCGTTTTCTCACGCTGTTTTTGGCTCAAATCGGAAGAAAGGCCCGCGGCGTTCACGCCCGCCTTGGCCAGGAACAAGTGGACCGACTTCACCTCGGAACGGGTGTTACAGAAAATGAAACTGATCTCGGGGTTCTCTTTTTCGAGAAACGCAAGCAGGGCGCGTTCTTTTTCGGCATTCTCCACCATGGCGTATTTGTGAGCGATTTCTTTGGGCGCGATGTCACTTTCGCTCATGGTGATACGCTCGGGTTCGAGCATGTGCTGGTGGATCAAACTTTCCACGCTGTAAGGGAACGTCGCGGAACTCATGATGACCTGGCGGCGACGCGGCAGGTGCTTAAAAATGAGCTGGACGTCTTGAATGAAACCCATCGACAGCATTTTGTCGGCTTCGTCGAGAACAATGCCGCGCACAATGGAGAAACTCATGGTACGGCGTTTAAGGTGATCCAAAATACGGCCGGGCGTGCCGATCACGATCTGGGCACCCTCGCGCAACGCGGTAATCTGGCTTTTCATGTTGGCGCCACCATAAATGGAGGCGATTTTGGTGTCGGTCCCTTTGGCAAGCGAGGTCAGTTCAGAGGTCACCTGGGAAGCAAGTTCACGGGTCGGAACAAGCACGACGAATTGGACGGCGGGCACGTTGTCCATAATGTTGTTGAGCAGAGGAAGGCCAAAGGCGGCGGTTTTGCCACTGCCGGTCTGCGATTGAATGACGACGTCTTTTTTCTCGATGATGACGGGGATCGCTTGAGCCTGGATCGGCGTGGGCTTCTCGTAGCCCTTAGCCGCGAGGTTTTCCATGATTTGTTCGGAAAAACCCAGTTCTTGAAAGGTGTCCATGGAAGCTCCTAGACGTTTTGAGATGTGGTGGACGATCAGGGGCCGCTGCGTTCGCGGGCAGCGGGCAATGGGACAAACAACCCGCGGCCGAACGGCTTGGAGACCTGGACCAAAGCCGTCTTCGGCAGGTGCATCCGGCGGGGATTATGGGGGAAGGAGGCTCGGCCTCGGGTGGTGACAGGGCGCAGCCAAAAAATCAGCATTCATTCCGTGGAGCCGCCTAGGTCAAACTTCCGGTCTTGTTCAAGCGTTTCAATCGCGTGGCCGCGGCAGGCCGATCAACAGCGCCCGACGTTTAGCCTGGGCGGCTCCCCACAACGAATTTAAAATTTTGGGACTGCTCAGGTCACAACCTGAAAGTGTTTCCGTTGGGGAGAAGGGGTTGGAGGCCACCGTCCTCGGTTATGCATTACTCCGCTCGTCACGTTCGAGCGCTTTGCATGGCGCGGAAACGGGCACATGGTACCCCTGGATGGAATCGAACCATCGCACCTGGCTCCGGAGGCCAGTGCTCTATCCACTGAGCTACAGGGGCATATTGACAACAAAGCTTAGCAAAACTTGTCTTAAGTTGCCACGTTCTTCTTTGAATTATTTCAACAGGTCTCCCCACCGTCCACGCCCGTTCCAAAATCCACCGCGCCCTGGTTTAGCTTGGACGATTTCCAGCCGAAACGAGGATTATGGGATAATGGCGGTCTTGGTTTCAACCTCGGCATTCTGCCGTCTTCTTCATGGGCTCTGTCCCAAAGGAGTTTTGTCATGTCGGACGCCGATTCTTCGGTCCCGCAATCAGCACCCGCTTCCACCGCGGCCCGCATGCGTCGCGATACGCCGCTCGAACCACGCATCGAAGAACAAGAAGCGGCCCAACACCCGGTTTGGTCGGCCGACGACGACCCCTCACCCAAGATGAGTGAGCCCTTCAGCAACGGCGATTTTGAATGCGGCGAAAAGGTCATCGACTACACCAAGGAAGCCCACGCGCGCGGCGCCTTCGAGGAGTACCCCCTCACCCGCAACGAATACATCTCCGCCATGGTCCATTTCTACCGCGGTGAACTCACCCGCGCCAACGAGTGGCGCCTGCGGCTTGATACCAGTACCAATTGGGCCATCATCGCAACCATGGGTCTGCTCTCATTCGCGTTCGGCGTGCGCGAGCACACCCACGGCAGCATGATTCTCGGCATGTACCTCGTGCTCCATTTCCTCACCCTCGAAGCACGACGTTTCCGCTTTTTTGATGTGTGGCGCACACGCCTGCGCATGATTGAGGAAAACTTCTACGGCCCCATCCTGCGCCGCGACCTCAGCAGCCGCGAGCACAACTGGGGCCGCCTTGTCGCCGAGGATCTGATCCACCCCCGCTTCAAAATCACCTACCTTCAAGCGGTACGCACCCGCCTCTTGCGCAACTACATGCCGCTGTTTGTCACCCTTCTTTTTGCCTGGATTGTCAAACTCATGTGGCACCCGGAAACCAACTCCGACCTTTGGTTTGACCGACTCGCCTTTGGCCCGGTCCCCTGGCAAGTCGCCTTTTTCCTGGTCTTTTTCCTCTACGCCTCGCTTGCCTGCGTCGTCTGGCTTGTTCCGCCAAGCCATCCCCAGGATTCCGATTACTGGATGGAGGACGTGCGCCCCATGGACAAAATCCCCGACTTTTAACCGCGGAAAAAGAAAACCGCGACCGAAAAAAGAATAATCGGCAGGCAATCACCGCGAAGCCAAACCCTCGGAATGACGCGCGGTGGAAAGCGGGGTTAATCCGCGGTTTTCACAAGGAATTCTGCTACGGGGCAACCCGTGCGATTAGATGGAGGCGGCCTTCCGCGGGGCGGCCATCCGCATTACTCGGTCGAGACGCCTTCGCCTCAGCTGCTACGCCGAATGGTCGGCCCCCTGTGCCGTGGCTTGGTCGTAATCTTCGTTCGCATAAGGCTTTCAGCTTCTCGCGACGAATCCTTGTGAGAACCGCGGGTTAGTGGAAGTGCTCACCGATAAGGCCGGCCGCGACGTAGGCGGCCATTTGGTCGCCGTCATGGGCCACCACCAGGTTCATTTCGGGTTGCGCCGTTTGCAAATCGTGAAGAAACCGAAGAATGTGGGCCATTTTCTCGCCGTCCTCGCGACCGACCCAATGAACAAAACGGGGATGCCCTTGGGGTCGTCGATAATTATCCGCGTGCCAGGCCAGGTCACCGATCAAAAGGAATTCGCGGCCGTCGGCGCGTTGGATGTACACCATTTGCGAACCGGGCGTGTGACCACCGGTTTTGATCAGCACCACACCTGGTGCCAAGCGGTGATAATCCTCGTAATCAAGGGGTTGGATTTTGGCGCGCAGTTCCGGGGAAAAGGTCGCCATTTCCATCTCGTGATCGTTTTCAAGCTGTTCGCGGGTCAGCACGAGCTTGGGCAGGATCTCGGCCAGGTAGGGTGAATTTGGAATACCGGCACTGTGGTCAAAATGTTCGTGGGTCAAAGCGATATGGCGCGCGGCGCGCATGGCGCTTTGCATTTGGCCAAAGGCCTCGGGAAACCCCTTGGCGGTGGGCAAAATGGCGACGGCGGTATCGTGATCCACGACCGGATCAATCACGAGGGTCTGGTCCGGGTACACAATTTGATAAGCATAGATCGGCAAGGGATGACCGCTGAAACGGAAGTCGCCGGTGACAACCAGGCTGGGTATTTCGTTGTAGGCGGTTAACAAAGCGTTGAGGCCGGTTGGCAAGGGTTGCTCGTCGGCGGTCGCTAGCTGACGGACACGCGCCCAGTCCACGGTAAAGGTCGATTGCTCGGGAATGGCCAGTGGCTGTGAAACGACGGCAAAAAACACGCCGAACGACGCGGTTAAAACCAAAAAGGCAATCCCTATTTTTTTCTTCATCAGGCCTCCATCAAGGGAAGATTGTTGCGCGCTAGGTTGGTGTCCTTCCAGGGTACAGTTCCTTTCAAAAACCCAACCCCAAAGTGGTACGATTTTTTGGCGCGCCGACTTCGCAAAAACAGCGCGGCTTAACCTTTTCCTAAAGATTACCGCTTAATCCTGGTTCCATACCACACACCGGAGTTTCCGTGGCCACCGCCCAACTGCTGATCGTCGAAGACAATGTTGAAACCGCACGCAACATTTGCCTGTATATGGAACACCACGGTTTTTCCTGCCAGGTAACCGCCTCGGGCGCGGCGGCGGTGGCCCTGGCCAAGCAAATGCCGTTCGATTTGGTCATTCTCGACGTAATGTTGCCGGATCTCGACGGCTTTTCCGTGTGCGAGCAGATCCGGGCGCAAAGCGATATGCCGATCATCATGCTGACGGCACGGGCCGAAAGCGGCGATTTGGTCGAAGGATTGCAACGAGGCGCCGATGAATATGTCAAAAAACCCTACAGCAACAAGGAGTTGGTGGCCCGCGTCAAGGCCCACCTGCGCCGCCGCCAACCGGCGGCGACAGCGCGCCGAATCGGTCCCTTTGAAATCGACGATGCCGCCTTCAGCGCGCGTTGCCTGGATCAATCCCTGCGCTTAACCCGAACCGAGTTTCGCCTGTTGGCGGCGATGGTGCGCGCCCCGGAACGGGTTTTCTCCCGCGACCAATTGTGTCGCCTCGGTTTAGAAGATCCCGCCGCGTCCGGCGACCGCGGCATTGATGTCCACATCCACAACCTCCGCCGCAAGATTACCCATGCCGGACTTGTGAACCACGGCATCACCGCGGTCTACGGTCTGGGCTACAAATGGGTTCCATCGTGAAAATGCTGCACCGGCTCGACGTCCAACTAACCTTGATTTTCGTGGCGGTGCTCTCCGCCACGGTGAGTTTAACCGGTTGGATTCACCAACGCGGGCATTTGATCAACATGGTGGGGCCCCACTTCCAATACGATACCGATTTGGTCGCCCTGGAGCCGGCCCTGCGCGCCTTTGAGGCGGCACCAGAACAATCCTCCTTCGACAGCTTGCTGCAACGCCTGGCGCCCATGATTCCAGCAGACCGCTTGTTGCTCATCGTCGACGACCGCTACCAGGTGATCGCGGAAACGACACCCGAAAACGCCTTAATCGAACTGGTCCGCAAGGAACCGGACCCCAACTTTTTTGTGGTAGCCACCAGTTCGCGATCCGAACGCTTCGATTTCATCCTCATGTTTCACATGCTGCCCTACCGCGAAATTCGCGGCCGGGACCGAAGGATCTATACATTATTAATGATTCCGCGTCCGTTCCTGATCGATCCACCGGAGATCCGACCGATTCTGTTTGAAGGCCTGCGCCACCATTTTGAAATATTTGGTTTTTTCTACGCGGGGGTGATCCTCTTTTTTGTGGTGTTCATCCGGCGCCGACTCCTCCCCCTGCGCCGGATTGAAACCGCGGCGCACCAGCTCATCGAACGCCACATCCCGCCACCGATTGAAACGGTGGTTCGCCGCGACGAGGTCGGCAGACTGGTGCAGGCGTTTAACACGGCGTTGGAACAATTAGCCGCCAACGAGGCGGTCCGCAAACGCATGGTGAGCGATATCGCCCACGAACTGCGAACACCGCTCACGGTGCTCTCCGGTCGCATCGAGGCCTACCAAGACGGTTTAATCGACGACGCGCCCGGCCTGATCCAATTCACCGCGGCCCAGATCGACGACCTGACCCGCATCGTCGAAGATTTGGCACTGCTCAGCCGTTTCGACGCGGGCAAGCTGGAACTCCATTACAGCCGATTTCCCATCAAAGCCGCTTTGGCCGAGATGTTGCGCGCGTCGGCACTCGGCCAAACCTTTACCTGGAAGCTGACGGGCGAGGAACACCCGGTCTTTTTGGACCGCAACCGATTCAAACAGATCATCGGCAACCTGACGCGCAACGCGGTCAAAGCCCGCGGCGAAGGCTTGATCCTCACGATAACCATCGGCTTGCAGGACGGTACAACGGTCATTCGGTTCGCGGACAACGGCCCCGGCGTCCCACCCGAATCGCTGCCACTGCTGTTTGAACGGCTCTACCGCGTCGATGCGGCGCGCACGGCGGACAAGGGCGGTTCCGGTTTGGGACTCAGCATCGTCAAGTCCCTAGTCGAAGCACAACAGGGTTCGATTCACTGTGAATTGCCCCCTTCAGGCGGCCTCGCCTTTGAGATCCGCCTGCCGAGCGCGTGAAAAGCGCAGGATTAAGATTTTCTTAAACATTGTTGGGTAGTTTGGCTTCATCAACACGATGGAGGACCCCATGACATCTTTATTATTCTTGAGCTGCTTGTTGGTTTGGGCCGCACCCACACCGATAACTTGGACCCCCGACCTGGTGGAAACCCGCTGGGACCCCTACCTCAAAGCCGGGGTCGCGCAAGGTTTTTCGGGCGCGGTTTTGGCGGGCCAAGGTGAAGCAATCGTTTTTGCGCGCGGCTACGGTCTAGCCGACCGGGAAAACAACCGTGCCTTCAGCCCCGACACGGTGGTCACGGTCGGCTCGGTCACCAAACAGTTCACGGCAGCGGCGATCCTGACCTTGGTCGAAAAAAACAAACTCACGACGGACGATCCGCTCTCCCGGTTTTTCAAGGACCTGCCCGCCGACAAACAAAAGATCACGGTCCACCAATTGCTGACGCACGCTTCCGGGTTACGCGCCTTGCCGGACAAAGGCGACTGGGACATGATCCCCCGCGACAGCTACTTCAAACAATTGTTCGCGGGCAAGCTCGCCTTCACGCCGGGCGCGCGTTACCAGTATTCCAACGCGGGTTACAGCGTACTCGGCCGCATCATCGAAATCGTTTCCGGCCAAAGCTACGAAGCTTATTTGCGCCAACACCTGTTCCTGCCGGCGGGGATGCAACACACGGGTTACCTGTTACCCGATTGGAAAGGCGCTCCCCTCGCCAAGGGTTACTTTGCCGGGGTGGTTCCGGTCGGGACCATGATCGGCCGCTTCCAACAAGCGGAAGATGTCTCCTGGGTGCTGAAAGGCAACGGCGGCATCCAATCCACGCTTCACGACATGTTCCGGTGGTACCTTGCCCTGCGCAACCACAAGGTGCTTTCAGCGCGGAGCACGGAGATCCTCACCACACCTTACATCCCGGAAGGTCCCAACACGGAGAGCCACTACGCTTACGGATGGGCGATTTTCAACTCCCCTCGCGATACCAAAGTCGTGACCCATAACGGGGGAAACCGCATTTTTTTCTTTGATTTCATTTGGCTCGCGGAGGAAGACGCGGTGGTTTTGTTCTGCACCAACGCCACCAGCCGTCAAACCGAGGTTTCGTTCACCTTGGAACGCATGTTGTTCGACGCCGACTTCCAACCCGATCCGATCAAAAGCAACCCGACCGCGCTGGTGCTGAACTTCAGCAATCACCACCCGCTAGGGGAAAGCGCGAAGCTGTTCAAGCAAATCCAAGCGCGCGCCAAAACCGATTTTCAGCATCCCGAGGTGCTCAACCGAGTGGGTTACCTGCTGCTGGACCTGCCGGAGAAACAGGCGTGGGCGGTCGAGGTGTTCAAAATGAACACGCAATTGTTCCCCAAGGACGGCAACGCCTGGGATTCACTGGGCGAAGGTCAATTGGCCCTGGGCGACAAAGCCGCGGCGCGAAAAAGCTACCAAAAAGCGGTTGCCCTGGGTTTCAAACCCGCGGCCAAAACCCTGAAAAAGTTGAACTAACCCACCTTACTCACAAGGCATTCGTCCGCGGGGCAACCTCTCCGATCACGAGGGTTTGCCATCCGCGGGGCGGCCTTCCGCGGGGCGGCCATCCGCTATACTCTGTAGAGCAAAACGCGACGTAGCGCTGCTGCGCCGAAGGGTTGGCCCCGCGAGAGGTCGGCCCCCTGTGCGGTGGCATGGTCATAATCTTCGTACACATAAGGCTTTCTGCTTCTCGCTACGAATCCTTGTGAGAAATTGCGGGCTAACGGCAAAATTCAAAAAACAACCCACTAAAGAGAGACACGCAAAACGACCAAGCATCCGGCGTCCTTGCCAAGTAACCCCGGCGCGTCCACGCAATGCCGACGCCGCGGGACCGGTTCATGCTTAGACAGAGGGAAGAACGCAACGAAAGCCTACCGGCAACGATCAAAGCCAGGCCAATAGCCTGGATAGAAACCGGGTCGCAAAAGCTCGAGCACATTGCGTTCGGGCCAACTTGAGCGCGGCGGCAAACCCGTGGCTTTGACCAAGTACAACTCGAGGCCGGCACCGCTCGCCGAGAACCGTTCTTCCAGCGAAATCATGACGCGGCAGTGATGCCAAGAGAGTGGGTTTTCACGCACATCCACCTCGTGCTCCGCTGCATCGCCCAAGTTCGGATGGCGCAGCAGCGGGGTGAGATCGGTAATCATGTTGTCCTTGGCATTAAGTCGCGACAGGTTCGGGAACAACGCGATGCCGGCCAGACTTTGAATGCCCAACCCTTGGATATCGAGCTCCGTTACGGCCGCGCGCTCCGAGGCATCGAGGACTTGGTTTTGGTCGCTGTCGAAACGCGCGATCAGAGCGGCGCGCAAGGTTGCGTCGGGGATCGTCGGCGGGGTGGTGGCGGAGAAGGTCATCACGGTGGTTTGGGTGGGATCGCCCTGATCGGCCACGATCACCTGGTCCTCATCGGCTTGCAGCACGCTAAAGCGCCCAGGGTTGGCGTGGTTGGCCGCGATCCGTTCGGCGCAATAACCGTTCAGGCGCCATAAAACCTCGCCCTCACCGGCCGTTTTGCCGCACACCAACACCCCGTTGCCAAGGCGCCGCATCCAAGAGACGCTGCTGCTCCCGGATCCCGGGAACAGGTCCAGCACCAAGCGGGAAAAGTTACCATTCACCGTCTCGTAATCCGGTCCGTTGAAGCGCCAAATACCGAATTGCTGCTTGTCGGGCTGATCCACGGCGTATACGGCGTCGCCCGTGATCACAAAGGGTCGTTCCGTTCCCCCGAAGAACCGCCGACCGGCAACGGTATCCTTGTCACCTTGGCCAAAGCGAAGGCCTTCCAGCGCGCCGCTAATGCTGTCTTGGAAAATGAGGAAATTCCCGAGAGGCGCGATCAAAACCAAATTTTGCAAAAGGGTGTTCTGAAAAGCGTCGTCCCCGTAGAACCAGGGCCCGACCCAGCGCGCGAAATCCTGGTGATCTCTCTCGCGCATGACCAACAAGAAAAAGTCGTGGATCCGCGCGATAACCCGTTCCACATCGGCGTCCAAGCTATGGTGCACACGCCAAGAACCCGAGGCATCCACCGAGGCGACAACCCGCGCGTCGACCAAGAAAACGGGATCGCCTTGCAGGGTGCCTTGGTAGCGGAGGTTGCCTTGGGCGGTCGCGGTCGTGGTTTCGGCCAGATCGTCAAAAGTGTAGACCACGTCGGCCAGGTGGAACACCAGTTGGGTAACCTGGCCCTCGGCCACCGCTTGCAAACCTGTTTCGGGGTCATGGGTGTAGACGCCGTGCCGGATCAGGGTGGAACCCGCGGCATCAAATCGCCACAAGCCGACCGCACCCGGCGCCGTTTCCAAAAACAGCAGCAGCGACCCGTTGCCCAGTCGGTGGATGCCGCCCGCGGATTCGCCATGCCGCGGTGATTGCAGTTGCACGCCTTCACCGAGGCGACGGGCAACACCGGCGAGGTCGGCAAAAAACGGGACGCGTGTCCCCTGGCCGTCGGCCGCGAAGTAGAGCAGGCCCCGCTCCGTCGCGGTCGGCGAATCCAGGTACCGGTGTTGCGGGATACCCACCGGCAAGGTACCCGCGAGGGAACCATCGGTGCGGTACAGGCGGCGTTCGGCGCCCAGGGTGAAAAACAGGGTGTTGCCGATGCGGGTGACATCGTTGAGGCTCTCCCCTTCCGCGAGGGTCAGCAGGGTTTCGCTTTGGCCGTTGGGCATCAGCGCGCGCAAAACCGGCGCGGTCTCGTTACCGAGCAAGAGCAAGCGCTCACCCAGACGTGCGATGAACGATTGATCGAAACGGGGGCGGCGATGCCGTTGTTCGATCTCTTGCACCGCGCCGCCGGCGAGGCCGACGGCCAAAATGCGCGTGCCCCCCGGCTCCTGAAGCTGAATGTGGAAGCGGTTGTTGCCGAAGCCAAGCGGCGTGACCGGGAATTCGTCGGTGAAGTTCAGGGCGAACAACTCGGTTAGCCCGATTTGCGTGGGCGAGAAGCGAACCAGGCGCCGCCCGGTCCAAACCAGCGCGTCCCCTTCCCAGGCGCGCATCCAGCGCACATCGACCAGGTCCGCAAAAACGTGGGTCCCCTCGCGGGTGCCGTCGCTGCGCCACAGGCGCCCGTCCCGCAAGAAAAAGGCAAAGCCACCCAAGCTAAAAGCCTTGACTTGGGAACCGGCGGTCGAATCGGGGCCGGGATCGAGGTCGGTCAGGGGGCGGGTCCCAAATTCGGTGCCGTCGCTCACCCAAGGCTCGCGTCCTTCTTTCTCGCTGTCCGCATGGAAAACCACCTTATCGCCGGCGACGATTGGGAGGCCGGGATTGCGCTCGAACAACGTACGCTGCAACCCAGCCAAATCCACGGTGCCGGCGGCGGTTCCGTCACTCGCCCACATTCCGATGTAACCAAAATTAGCCCGCGGCGGCTTCACCGTACGGAAAAAAAGCTGATGGGTCGCGCGGGCAACCGGTGTCTGAATCTCGCTTCTGTCGGTCTTGGCCCAAACCCGCTCAAAAAACACCGCGCCGGGATCGCGCCGCCACAGCGAGGTACCGGCCGCGTACAAGGCCCCGTTCCAAACGAAACACTCGCCACGCGATGTTCCTACATAGAGAACAGACTCAAGGACCTCGGTCTGGAGATCAAAACGGAATAAAGACCCGCCAATCAAAAAATAGAGGGCGCCGTCAAAAGAAAGCGCTTGGCTTCCCACGGTGCCACAGCGGCTTACCGATACCGTCCCTTCGCCTTCATAACCGGTCACGAACCGATATTCATCGTGGCCTGCCGATTGACGCCACAGGTTCAGCGTCCCGCGCGAGGTCGTTGCCGCCACGTAGGTATCGCCGTCAATCGGGAGTACCGCCGCGGAACAGGCGTCGCCGACAAAGACCCGCCGGGTTTCCGTCTCATCGACAAGCACCAAGTCGCGACCGTAAGCTTCGTTTTCGTTGACGCCCAGCAGCAAGCCCGCTGCAACCGGAACCCCTTCAACATAGAATTGGGCCGGTAGGGCGCCTTCGAGGGATGGATAGGCGACGACGGTCGGGGCGGGCGGCGCGGCCTCGGTGACGGTCACCACCATCAACACCCGCTTGGCCTCGCAACCGCCGAGCACATTGTTCCAGCGCAGGTGGTATTCACCGACCTTGTTGGGTCGGAACCCCGTGACCGGCAATTCGCTGTCAAGGATTTGGCGCGGGTCTGAATCCGGGCCGACCAGAATGTCCCAGTACCCGGCTCCGACCGCGGTAGCCTGCAACGACAGGGTATCACCCAGCACCGCGCACTGGTGGGGCGGTGGCTCGATCTCCCTGCTGTTTCGAAAAACGATTCGCACCGTATCTTCGCTGTCCCCGCAGGGTGCACCGGAAAGGCGCAAACGCAAGCGGTAGGGTTCGCCGGGAATCCCCTCGAAAAGGGTTGAAACCGCGTTGGGTTCGTAAATGCGACCGCCAACCCCTGCCACGATTTCCCAACGCAATTCGGTAGCCCAGTCCGGCATGTTGCCGGTGAGGCGCACGGTGTCGCTGCTGCACACTTCTTGGTCTTCACCGGCGTTGGCGGTTTCGAAGCTGTTGTAATGGGTCAGGGTCACTTGGTCCGCGGCAGACGGGCAACTGCCCGCGCTAAGCGTCCAGGTCAGGGTCACTTGGCCTGATTGAATGAAGGTCAGCGTGGCGCGCGGATCGGAGGCATCCGAAAGCTCCGCCGCGCCGGGTTCGTCCAAGGTCCAGGTACCCGACATGCCTTTTGGCAGCACCGCGTCGAGCTGAAGCGCGGCATCGCAGGTCACGCGGTCCGCGCCCGCATCCGCGACAATGCCGTCGCCGTCAAGCGTGACCGCCAGAAGTTGCCAGTCGCTCCCGCCGCAAGCGTTCACCGCGCGGACCCGGACCTCGCCGCTTTGTTCGCCAAAAGCAAGGACCACTTGGGCCGTGCCTTGCCCGCTTTGGATGACCGAGCCGGCCGGAACCGCCCATTCGTAAGCGGCGGCACCCGCGACGGGGGCCACGCTGTAGGTGACCCCCTGCTCCAGGGGACAGGCTAGGGTGCGACCGGTGATCGTGGTCGGCATGGTGGGCGCCGCGGCACGCACCGGAATCTGTACCGATTCGGAGCGGGTCGTCTCACCCAGCGTGACCATCACCTGGGCACCGAAGGAAAATTCGCCCGTGGGGATGAGCGTCACCTCAGCCGTCCCCTGGCCGGAGACCAAGGTTGCGTCGGTGAGTTGCCAGTGAAAGCTGCTGTCCGGGTGGACGGCATCAACGCGTAAAGTAACCGTCTCGCCGTTGTTGCAGACGCTTGCCGGGGCCGCCAGGGTAATCGGGTAGGCCGGTTGGTAATGCCACAAATCGCGGTCGGTACGGGTCATGATGAGTTCGCCCGCGTGGCCGGAAAGCAGCCGCGGCGCACGACGCCCGAGTCCGGCCGGGTCGTCGATGGGTTGGGGGCTTTGGCTTGCCGCGGCCAGATGCCACAAACGCTCACCGTCCTCGGGAGTCCAGCTACGGAAATAAAAATCATCGCCAAGTACCAACGGATCGCGCGGGAAACCGCCGACCCGATCGGGCGTCAGGTCGGCAAGCAAACGGGTGCCGGACAAGGTGCCGTCGGTGGTCCACAGTGCGAAACCGTGTTCCGCCGTGTATTTTGGAAACAGAAAACGACCGCCGACCCAGATCAGAAAACGTTCATCGGTTTCGCAAACTACCTCAAGATCGGCAATTTTGACGGCGGTACCGGTCTGGAGATCCACGCCGTACAGACGGGATGCGTCGCTGTCCCCATGGATGGTTTGCACCACGGCCCGATTGGGGGAAACGGCCAAGCGCACCGTTTCTTCGTTTTCGGGAACGGAAACCACCTGATCAACCGCCAGATTGGCGAGATCCACGCGTTGCAGAAACCAGCTGCTGTTCAAATCGTAACTGACATAGACGTGTTGCGGTCCTACCGCGACGGCATCAATGAAACCTTCAAAGGAAACCTGATCGATGGTGTAAGGTGCAAGAAAATCAAAAAACCGAAGCGCGTCATAACCAACGACCATGCGACGGCCCGGCACCGCCTGCCCGATGGTTGAGAGCGCATCGCCGTAGGGTTTGGTGAGTTCGCGGGTGGCTGGGTCGTATCGGTAGAGGTTGGCTCCGGTTGCAATCGCGGTTTGGGCGCCCAAGCGAAGTACCTGAACACGGGTTGGTTGGAAGTTGGCTTCCTCGGGGAGCGTGGTCACAAGACGCAGGGTCGAAGCGGCGGCATCCCATTGGAATACCTGGTTGCGGTCCGCTTCACGATAACCCACGAACAAGGCCTCACCGTCGGCCGCGGCCCAAGGGTCTTGGTGCCGGCCCAGGTGCCGCGTCTGCCGCGTCGTGCGGTCATAGAGGAAGAGGTGGCCGTCGTTTTCCCAAAATTCATCTTTGGTGGTAAAGGCGAAGCGAACGCCGTCGTCGCCAAAAGTTTGAAAGGTGAAGCCGGGCCCCACCAAATCGGCATGGGCACCACTGTCGGTCAAGGTTCCGTCGGCTAGATTGAGGCGGCCAAAGCGGTAGATAAACCCATCGGGATCATCGCTCGGCATTTTGTAGGCGACGAGCCAAGATTCGCCGAGGTCGCCGTGGATTTGGGTCACCTGCCGCTCGGGATCCGCGAACCGTTGTTCCGTGTTTGCCGCGCGGCCGTCGCTGGTATAGAGCACACAGATGCGTCGGCCGAACTGGTTGGTTTCAAACAGCAACAGATCGCGATCACCATCCCTATCCACCTGACGTAAAACAACTTCAGTTGCGGTCGGCCAAGAAATTAATGCTTCAGTATGAAGGTCCAAACCGTTTGAGTAATAGGTGCGGTTGTCGGCACCTTGAAAATAAACGCCGTGCCCGTCTGTCGTGGCAAGCATTCCCGCCGTGGTTTTTACTTGGATCGGGTTGTCGGGTCGAATGAGGCGAAAACCGTCAACGGTCCCGTCGGCGGTGGCGAGGTAAAGGGGTAGATCCGGGGTTACCGCATCGCGAAGAACCGCGCCGAGAAACAAAAAGGCGCTGTTGCTCCCGAGAATCGTTTTCACCTCGGCGATGGGGTGGTCCTCGGAACGGGCAAATCGCAGGGTTCCGGCCTCGGTCCCGTCGGTAGCGGCCAAATCCTCGGGGAAACCGGAACCTAGCCAATACAACAGGCCGCGCCAAAAGGTAGGATAGGCGCTCGCGGGGATGGTGCGGGCGAAATCGCCACGATCATCAAAACGCAGGACCTGAAACGGATTGTGGGAATAGCGCCTGGTAATGAGGATCTCACCATTGGTTTCCATCTCGGTCCCGTCGTGCGCTTCCCTCGTAACAGCCTCGGTCTCAAGGTGGTAACGAAAGACAGCCACCTCCTGATAGTTAGAAAAAGTCGTGTTCTCCTGAGCCAGCACGAGGTAGGGTTCAAACACCTGGATCCGCCAAGCTTTGCCGCAGACGGGAATTTCGGCAAGACTTTCAAAAACACGCCCATCGTAGGCAAGCAGCGACGTCCCCTCGCGCCCGTTACCCACCAAAAAGAAAAGTTGGTCACCCAGGGTCACCGGGTTGCCGACCACCGGTCCCGGGTGGACGAGCTCGGTGCCGGCCGCCGTCCCGTCCGTCGCCCACAGGGTGCTTGCCACGGGCGCGGATGCAAATTCGGGCACATCCGCGCGCGGGAGATCCTTGCGCAAAAACACACGTCCCTGGAACAGGGCGGAAGAACCCGGTTCCCGAATCAGGGTTGCGAGATCGGGATCCTGCCAAACGGACCAGGGCTGTTGGCCCAAGGCGGGGATGGCGCTCGCCGTCAGGAACACGATAAACAGGGCGCGATGGACAGGTGTCAAGAGGGCCTCCTGGGCAAAAAACAGTCCGTTTCCAACCGCGATGATTTTCAGAGAACCCATCGCGGAGGGGGCCAACCGGCAGTCACAAAGAACCGCGCAGAAATGGTTTCAAACGGCAAGGCGTGGGACAGCATGAAACTTCCCCTCAGAAAGAACGCGCAAACAGAAGCCAAAAACAGCGAAACTCGCGAGGAAACAGGCCACTGATAACGGTTAAGGGTGTGACGACAACATTCATAAAGTTAAAGGCCGGAGATGAAAACCTGCTCCACAAAACCCGACCCAAGAAAAGGGATATCATACACGAACTTTTCTCTTATCGCCGGCCTTCAGGCTTCGCCGGCTACTTCTTGCGAAGGTTGAAAAGTGAACAAGGGTGGGCGCTAAGCCGCGCGTATCGGTTACAATGGAGCATCACATCCCCAACAGACGCAACCCCGTTGCCCAGCCGTGGAAAACCGTCCTGGAAGCCGCAACCATGAAAGCGTGCGTCTCACTAACCCAGTTGGAAGCCTAATTTTGGAGGAAGTTTTCATGTCGAATTGGTATATCGCCGTCAACGGTCAACAAGAAGGACCCTTCGACCAGAACACCGTGGTTCAGAAATTAAACGCGGGGCAAATAGACGAGTCGACCCTGGTTTACGGGGACGGTATGACGCAATGGACCGCCATTAGCGAGGTACCCGCCTTGCGGCAGGCCGCCGCGGCATCGCCGCCACCCGCGCGGGCGGCGCAGCCCGCCGCGGCAAACCCCGTGCCCACCGCCGCGAGCTCGGGCGTAAATGGGTCAGCCGTCACCCCCACCCATTCCCATGAGGTCGATTACGAAATCTTCGGGAACGAGATGCAATTTGTCGAGATCGAACTTGACCCACAAGAGACCGTCATCGCCGAGGCAGGCGCCATGATGTTCATGCAAGACGGCATTGAGATGGAAACCAAGTTCGGCGACGGTTCCGAACCGGACAAAGGCCTTTTGGGCAAAATGTTTGAAGGCGCCAAACGCAAATTAACCGGCGAGTCCCTGTTCATGACCTGGTTCACCAACCAAGGCCACGGTAAAAAACGCGTCGCGTTCGGTGCGCCTTATCCCGGCAAAATTATTCCGGTCGACTTGGCCCAAATCGGTGGCCGCCTGATTTGCCAAAAAGACGCCTTCCTGGCGGCGGCCAAAGGCACCAAAGTAGGCATCGCCCTCCAAAAGAAAATCGGGACCGGCCTGTTCGGCGGCGAAGGGTTTATCATGCAAAGTTTGGACGGCGACGGGATGGCCTTTGTCCACGCGGGCGGCACCATCGTGGAGCGGGAACTGGCGCGCGGCGAAACCTTGCGCGTCGATACGGGCTGTATTGTGGCTTACACGAACACGGTCAACTACGACATCACCATGGTCAAAGGCCTGAAATCCATGGTCTTCGGCGGCGAGGGTGTCTTTTTCGCCACGGTCACCGGTCCCGGCAAAGTCTGGCTGCAAAGCCTGCCCTTTTCCCGTTTGGCCGACCGGATCTACGCGGCGGCGCCGCAAACCGGCGGACGGAGCCAGGGTGAAGGCAGTATCCTCGGCGGCCTCGGCGACATGCTGGGCGGCGACTAAACCACCAGGCCGCAAGTCACTGGTCGAACCGGCGACTGGAACCCCGATTGGACCGCGGATGCAACCGCACGATGAGGACACCCACCCGCGAAGGTGGGTGTCTTTGCGTTAGCCTACCTCTTTGGCGGCCGCGTCTAAAAAGCTTTGCAGATAGGAATAAGGTTCCGTCAATTCGCCGCGGTACACGATGGTCGCCTCGCGCAGCAGACGGCCCAAACCACATTCTTCCAGCGGCTTGGTCAAATCCATCGACGCCATTTCCACCACGTAGTCCACCAAAATATTGGCGAAATGGTCCGAGGCGTCCAGCGAGAGCTGACACGGCAAGTGGTCAATCGACATCACGCTCAGGCGATCCCAGTGGATGCCGTCCTCGATGGTGCCGTCCTCCGGGTTGTAGGAAAAGGCGGGTTCGTCGATGGTGCTGGCCTTTTTGGTACAGGCCAGGCTGCCGTCGATGTCGCAGCTAATGTCG
This sequence comes from Acanthopleuribacter pedis, assembly GCF_017377855.1. Classification (GTDB taxonomy): domain Bacteria; phylum Acidobacteriota; class Holophagae; order Acanthopleuribacterales; family Acanthopleuribacteraceae; genus Acanthopleuribacter; species Acanthopleuribacter pedis. Next base: position 102,294 of record NZ_JAFREP010000031.1, on the reverse strand, counting down.
CCGATCACCGTCGGCAAGGCGTCGCGGAAGGTCAGGAACGCCTCGTGATCCATTTGTTTGGGATAGGTTTCATCCCAATAAATGGTCTGCAACAAGACGTTAAAACTGCCCAGATACTTGTGGAAGTCGTTCTCATAGGCATCTTTGCCGTGGTGGCGATAATCCGCCGCATCAAAAGCGCCGCCGTCACGACGTTTCACGATGTCCTTGGAACCCAAGACGCAGAACCAAGAGCCCTCGGGGCCTTTCCCATCGACAATCTGTTCCGGCTGAATTTCTTTTAAACCCATCCAGCGGCACACTTCCTGGCAGCCGCGGCTCACGTTACCGGTGCCGTTGATCACCACGCGCACCGGGTAGGCGGTAAAGTCTTCCAAGCCGCTCAACTGGGTGCGTAAGCGGGCGATGGTGTCGTAACGGTAGGTCGGATCAATTTGGCTCAGGGACGAAACAATCCCTTTTTTAACCAACTTGCGGCCCAAGATATGGAAGGTGTCCACCGCACCGGCAATGCCGGCAAAGCGGCCAAACGCGATGGTGCGAACACCTTGCGCGTCGCGCATGGTTTCGTAATCGATGATGGTCGCTTTTTGATCGATAAACCGCTGCAACAACGGCATGTTGTAGGCCTGCCCTTTAATCGTATGGGAAAAGGCCACATGGACCTGGCCAGGCTCAATTGAATCCAAGGCCGGCTCTTTGATGCCCAATACCAGTTGGGCACCGTGCAAATCTTCGCTTAAGGTCGCACCGGCACGGGCGAAGGCATTGTCTTTGTGGCAGCGAAATTCACTGCGCTCGACCACCACCGGAATATCGCGGTCGACCAACGCCTGGGTCGCGTCGGGCGTGAGCGGTGTGCGGCCTTCCCACGGGCTTTTGTGTTCGGCCCGTACGTAAGCGGTTAATGGTTTTCGTGATTCTTGATTTTTGTCCAAAAAATCCCCCAAAAGCGGTGTTTGTCAACCTGAAGTGTGCGATGCGGGTGCATGAAATCTCGCGAGGGGCGCGTCCTACGCCGAGAAGTAGGGCGAAACGCGCGGTGAAAAGCAGAAACGAACTTGAAAAGGTCGGTGTGCCTTTTCACCCGGTGTTGTAGCCCAATCCATTGCGGGATTTCGCCGCGAAGCGTCGTCCACTTCAGGTTCTGCCCTGTCGGTTGAAGCATCCATCAATGAATGAATCGTCACTTAATCGGTGATCGGCGTTAACGCATCAAAGGCGCAAAAAAAACAGCACGATCCCCAAATCCGTTCCCCTGCAGAAGGAAACGGGTCCACAAAAAACGCGCCGATGAAGGGGGTTATCCCTCTCATCGGCGCGGTTGGTCTTGCCGTTATTCCGACAAGGTTACAATCAGCTCGGTTGCCTCGGCGCGGTGTTTCGCGGCAGGCGACCCCTCGGGCGCGTATTTCAAGTACTTCTTGAGGTTGAGAATGGCGGATTCAAACTCGTACTCGCGAACATAGATCTTGCCCAGCTCGAAATAAGCGAGCGCGTACTTTTCATCCATTTTCAGGATCTCTTCCGACTTGGCCTTGGCCGTTGCGTCATCGTTCGCATTCAAAGCGTCGATGACTTCACGGTAGAGTGAATCGGGCGTTACCGGCGTCATTTCACGCAACTTCGCGGCAACCTTTTTGGCAAATGCGCCGCCCTTAGAGGACTTACCGCCCACTTCCACGGCCAACTTCATCATGTTCTCGTTGTCGGGAACCAGTTCCAAATATTTTTGGGCGTATTCAGCCGCCTCGTCCCAATCCTGCTGGAAGTAGTTACTGTAAACCACCACCTGGACCGCTTTATCAAGCGTGGGATCGATTGCCACGGCTTCCTTGGCAAGTTGCTCGGCGAGCGCATAATCTTTGGCCTGGTAAGGATCAACCGAGTCGTTGAATTTCAGAATGGCTTTGTCGCGCGGGGTCATTTCCGGTTTCTCGATACCGGCTTCTTTCATGGCCTGCTCGATGGTCATCATGCGCAACTCACCTTTTTTCAACTTAAAGGTGCCCTTGGTGTGGTTGTAGCGCAGAATCTCGTCGCGGTAGCCTTCTTTTTTGCACAGGATTTCTACCTTGGCGTCGCCGATGGATTCAACATCAAAGGTCCCGTCGGCAGCGGTCACGTAGGTTTTGGTGTACCCGGGAAAATCCTGAGATGAAATGATCAGGGTTACCTCGGGCAAGGGGTTGCCCTCGGTGTCGATGATGGTGCCTTTAACGAGCGGTTGCGGGCCCATTTCGGCGTCGGTAATTGTTTGACCTTCTTTCAACATACGGATCTTCAGGTTCACCGTACTTTGGTCTTGGGTGTAGGTGTATTCACGGGATTCGAAGCCTTCTTTGCTCAAGGACAGCGTGGCGCCGCCACTGGGCAAGGCCACCTGAACAAAACCACCGTTGCCTTTGGTTGTAATCCCTTGGGCGTTCCACTTTTCGGAGGTCGGATCGGCAAATTTCAGGTCGATGGTGACCCCTTCGATCGGGTCGCCGCTAATCGTCAATACCTTACCGGTCACGCGACCCGCATGGGGTTTTTGCGCAAGGAGTAACCCACCGGCAATGAACAGAACGCAAACCATTAAATTCTTCATACTGCAACTCCTCCTGTTGCCCTGCCCGCCATATCGTAGTCAAACGTTTCTTCGATGGTGATGGCGACCATATCGCCCGGCTGGTAAAACCCTTCGGTTACAAAAATTTCGCCGTCTACATCCGGGGCCTGGCCTTGGTGGCGACCGCGCAGAAGCAGCTCCGTTTCAGGGTGAACCCCTTCAATCAACACATCAAACGTTTGTCCCACCTGACGGGTGAGCTTTTCACGCGAGATCTCTTTCTGCAGCGCCAGCAAGTGCTCCTTACGGCGCATCTTCTCTTCCTCGGAAACCGGGTCCCCCAATGGATGGGCGGTTGTGTCTTCCTCGTGACTGTAGGTAAAGACGCCAATGTAATCGAACTGTTGCTCGCCGACAAACCCACAGAGTTCGTCGAAAGCCCGTTCGTCCTCGCCGGGGAAACCCACAATGAACGAAGTTCGGATCCACACATCGGGGACCGCCTCGCGAATGCGATCAAGGAACTTCGCCAATTGGGGACGGCCGCTGCCGCGTTTCATGGCCGCCAAAACTTCGCGGTCACAGTGCTGCAACGGGATGTCCATATACTTGCAAACTTTGGGGTGGCGCGCCATCAGCGCCAACAGACGGTCGGTCACCTGGTAGGGGTACATGTAGTGGGCACGCACCCAGTCAATGCTGTCCACATTGGCGACCGCTTCCATCAACTGGGCCAAGCCGTCCTTGAGGCCGATGTCGCGACCGTAATAGGTGGAATCCTGGGCGACCAAGTTAATTTCACGAACGCCCTGGGCGCCGAGTTGTTCGACCTCGGCCACGATATCCTCAATCGTCCGACTACGGTGTTTGCCACGCAGGTTCGGAATAATACAAAAGGAACAAACGTGGTCACAACCCTCGGAAATTTTCACATAAGCCGAGTGTTTGGGCGTGGTTAAAACCCGCGTGTGCTCCGACGAATACAAAAAGTCGGGGCGCCAATCCTCGGGTTGCGCCGCTTCCGCCGGCTGCCCTTGTTCGGAACGCAGATCTTCCAAAAATTTGCGGATGCTGCCCACGTGGTTAATGCCCAAAAACAAATCGACCTCGGGCAGGTCGGCGGCCATATCGGTGTGGTAACGCTGTGACAAGCAGCCGGAAACGATTAGTTTCTTCAGTTTGCCTTGTTTCTTCATTTCCGCCATATCGAGGATGGCGGCGATGGATTCTTCTTTGGCACTTTCAATAAAACCGCAGGTATTGACGATCACCACCTCGGCGTCGCTTGCGTCGTTGGTCAGGGCGTAACCTTCACGTGCCAATTCGCCCAGCATGACCTCGGAATCGACCAAGTTTTTGGCACAGCCTAAACTCAGCATCCCAACTTTTTTCATGGAGAAAACCTTCTTCGGGAGCCATACTCCCTTTTCTTAACAACCGGTGACAATTTTACCTAAAGTGGGTGATTCTGGTGGATGCAATCGCGTAAGATGCTGGAGCGAAATGTGTTGGAAAAAGCACAGGCGTACTTGGAACGTACGGCGCGCATTTTTACGACATGTTGTAGCCCAGCAGGTTACGTGAGAGCGCCGCCGAGGATCGCTTACTTTAGGTTTTAAGGTTGGGCCGCGTCGCAATCGGTGTGGTCCAAACAGTGGGGTTCGCGGCGTAGAGACAAAAAGCCACACCAAACTCCATTGAACCCAATTCTGCAAGGGTTAATCAATAAAAACTTTTGTGTTGCTCCCGTAAATGAACACACCGCGCCACCTCCCGATTCGGCGGCGCGCGGTGTGCAACACAAGGACGCGGGGCCTGTTCGACACCGGCGCCTTTTGATGTTAAGGCTTCAAACGATACAACATACGTGGGTAAGGAATGGTTTCGCGAACGTGTGGCAATTTGCAAATCCAGGCCACCGCGCGTTCCAGACCCATCCCGAAACCGGCGTGGGGGAAAGAACCGTAGCGACGCACGTCTAAGTACCATTGATACGGCTCGGGATCCAATTCGTGTTTGGCGATCTGGTCGTTGAGGAAATCAATCGAGGAGGCCCGCTCGCCACCGCCGATCACTTCACCGTAACCTTCCGGCGCCAGCACGTCCATGCCCAAAACGACGCGGTCGTCCTCGGGATCGGGCTCCATGTAAAACGCCTTAAATTCCTTGGGGAAACGATGCACGATGATCGGCTGATCGTATTCCTTGGTCAGCATGGTTTCGTCGTCGCCGCCGAAATCCTCGCCCCAGTTGATGTCGCTGCCCAAGCCTTTGAGTTTTTCAACGGCCTCGGTGTAGGTCATGCGAATGAACGGCTCCAAGGCGGCTTCCAACTTACTCGTGTCGCGCTCCAACTCTTCCAGTTCGAACGTGCAGTTTTCCAACACGCGCTGAACCAGGTGTTTCATGAATTCTTCGCCCAACACCATAATGTCTTCCAGGTGGGCAAACGCGATTTCCGGCTCGACCATCCAGAACTCGGTCAGGTGGCGCCGTGTTTTCGATTTCTCCGCGCGGAAGGTCGGCCCGAAACAGTAAACTTTGCCAAATGCCGCCGCGGCCGGTTCCAAATAAAGCTGGCCGGATTGAGACAAAAAGGCTTTTTCATCGAAGTAATCAACCTCAAACAAGGTCGAGGAACCTTCCGCCGCGGTCGGTGTCAAAATCGGACTATCGGTCAAAATAAAGCCGCGGTCGTCGAAGAAGTCACGAATCGCGCGCACCAAGGTATGGCGAATGCGCAGCACCGCCCACTGCCGTTTGGAGCGGAACCACAGGTGGCGGCGATCCATCAAAAATTCGGTGCCGTGTTCTTTGGGTGTAATGGGAAAGGGCTCGGACAGATGGATGATCTCCAGGTTTTTGACCAAAAGTTCGTATTTTTGGTTGCGCGGGTTTTGCTGAACCACGCCACTCACGCGGAAACTGGATTCCGTCGTCAGCTTGCGCGCTTCTTCCCACAACGCCTCATCCACTTCCGCTTTCACCATGACGCACTGGCAGAAACCGCTGCCGTCACGTATGACAATAAATTGAATTTTGCCGCTTTTGCGGTGGTGGCGAACCCACCCTTCCAGCGTCACCTCTTGATCGAGGTGGTCTTTCATGTCGCTAATGCGCACTTTTTGCACTATTGCCTCCCCATCCCCACTTGACGGGGACCAAATACACAACCGAACGAAACCCTGGCGCGTGCCCCGGTTTCCAACCAGACAGGTTTCCCGGCCTGGTGTCGTAAACCCCAAGCATTCTACAGACGGCGCAAAGTTTCCGTCAAGGTTCCCCAACGCCGCAAAGCACTTGCATCAAAAAAGCAGCGCGATCCGGGCTGCTTCGGGTAAGATGGCGCCAATACGCGAACGGAGGTGCTTCCCAATGATTATTGTGACCGGCGGCGCGGGCTTCATCGGCTCCTGTATGGTTTCCAAGCTCAACCAAATGGGCCATGACCGCATTTTGGTAACCGACCATCTCGGCACCTCTGACAAATGGAAGAACCTGCGTCATCTCAAGTTCTACGACTACCTGGACCGCGACCAGCTTTTTGATTTCCTGGGGCACCACAACCAAGTCCAAGCCATCATCCACATGGGCGCCTGCAGCGCCACCACCGAACGTGACGCCAACTATTTAATGGAAAACAACTACCGCTACACCAAACGTTTGGCCGAATACTGCTTGGCTCGTGATGCACGCTTCATTTACGCCAGTTCGGCCGCCACCTACGGCGACGGCAACAAAGGTTACAGCGACGACGAATCCGGCATTGACCGCTTCGAACCGATGAACATGTACGGCTACAGCAAACACCTGTTCGACCTCAAGGCGCGCGCCGAGGGATGGTTTCAAAACACGGTCGGCCTCAAATTTTTTAACGTTTACGGCCCCAATGAATACTTCAAGGGCGACATGGTTTCCGTGGTGTACAAGTCGTTTAACCAAATCAAAGCCGACGGCAAGGTCAAACTCTTCAAGAGCCACCGCGCCAATTTTGAAGACGGCGGCCAGCAACGCGATTTCGTGTACGTCAAGGACGTGGTTAACGTCATGGCCTGGCTGCTCGAGAACCCCCAAGTGAACGGCCTGTTCAACTTGGGGACCGGCCAAGCCCGCAATTTCCGCGACCTGGTCAGCGCCGCCTTCCACGCCTTACACCTGGAACCCAACATCGAGTACATCGACATGCCGGAACACCTGCGCGACCGCTACCAGTACTTCACCCAAGCCGACATGCAAAAACTGGTGGATGCCGGCTACAACCAACCTTTCCACAACCTGGAAGACGGCGTCACCGACTACGTGCAAAACTACCTCGACCAGAATTTCAAAGCCTATTAGGGGTGCGCGCTAGCGAACCCGAATCGCATCGGCCCCAAGCAATTGGTAATCAAGCCCTTCGCTGTAGAGCAACAGTTCCAACACCTGGAGCACCGGCAAGTCTTTGATTTTGATGGTCACCTTGCGGTCCCGTACCTCGGGATCAATCGCAAGCTGGACATGGGCACGATCCGCCAAAAAACGCAGGGTATCAAACAGGCTCGCGTTGCGTAGGTCGAGGTTTTGAACCCGTACATCCATCAGCCGCCGCTTGGGATGGTGATGGGCGGGTGGCGGCTCGACGGTTGCCGCGGACGCGGCGCGGTCGGGCGTACCTGCTGCCGACGGCAAACAGGCACCCAAGAAAAGAATCACCATCCATGGCCAACGCATCACAAGCTCACCCCAAAAACCAAGCAGATAAAAAAGGTTATCCTTTGTTTTTAACACAAAAATCAAAAATCCCAAAGCCGCATCCCGCCACAAAAAGCCAAGCCCGCAATTCTCAAAAGGATTCGGCTTCGCAGCAGAATTCCTTTTGAGAATTGCGGGCTAGCCTCCCTTGGTAAACCGCAAAAAACCAAAAAGCGGTTCGCTTTTTTTCGCCGCCTAAAAAAGCCGGCACAAAGCCGTTACCCGCCGGACGCTTAAAAAAGCCTGTTATTCACTTATTTTTCCCGAATGAATTCAATCGAAGCAACGGCTCAATCCACGACGGGAAGGGGCCAAATAGGGTTCAGACGCCCGGCCGCATCCTGACTTCCAAGGATCCTAAGAAATAAAGGATGCCACGCAATGCCCAACAGCCCCACTTTCCAATGACAACCCAGACCCACAAGCCCATCACAACCAGCTACTTAAACAAGCCTGTCACCCATCAAACAACCGATCCCCACGCCAAACTGAATCCTGCTTCACCATCACCCACCTCAAACTTTTCTCTCGGTGTTCCCGCCCTCCTCGGGTAGAATCAAACGATCTATGGGTACCTTTCGGCATGCAACGACCAACCACATCGACTACCGCGCTTATGGAACAGCGACCCCCACCGATCGCCGCCGATTTGCCTTGTTTGTGGCGGCGCACGTGTCTTTGCCCGAAACACCGCGCGGTTCTTCCGACCTTTGTTTTGTTTGCTCGGGAACCGCGCCGCAACCTTTACCCTAGACGACGGTGTCAAAATAAATGACGAATACAGGAGATTGTCATGACGGAACGCAATCCCTTCGGGAGTAAAGCGTCCTTGCAAACCAAAGCGGGGACCTTCGACTATTACAAGCTGGACGCCCTTAAGGACGTGGCCGATATCGCCAAGTTGCCCTTTTCCATCCGCGTACTGCTGGAAAGCGCCCTGCGCAACGTAGACGGCTACACCATTAATAAGGAAGACGTTGAGAAAATCGCCACGTGGGGCCCTGAAACCGCGGGCAAGATTGAGATCCCCTTCAAACCCAGCCGTGTCATTCTCCAAGACTTCACCGGCGTACCCGCGGTTGTCGATCTGGCGGCACTGCGTTCCGCGCTGCAACGCATGGGCGGCGACCCCGAGAAAATCAATCCTCAGGTGCCCGTGGACCTGGTTATCGACCACTCGGTTCAAGTCGACAGCTTCGGCTCCTCCGAGTCCATCAAAATCAACGAAAAGTACGAATTTGAACGCAACCGCGAGCGCTACGAGTTCCTGCACTGGGGCCAAAAAGCCTTTAAAAACTTCAGCGCGGTACCTCCCGGCACGGGCATTGTCCACCAGGTTAACCTCGAGTTCCTGGCGCCCGGCGTTTGCCAACGCGACGGCGCGGCCTTCCCCGACAGCTTGGTCGGTACCGACAGCCACACCACCATGATCAACGGCCTGGGTGTTCTGGGCTGGGGCGTCGGCGGCATCGAAGCCGAGGCGGTCATGCTCGGCCAACCCATCTACATGCTGATGCCGGAAGTCGTCGGCTTCCGCCTGACCGGCAGCCTCAAAGAAGGCACCACCGCCACCGACCTGGTTCTGACGATCACCGAAATACTGCGCAAACACGGCGTGGTCGGCAAGTTCGTTGAATTCACCGGCCCCGGCATGGTCGCCCTCTCCCTCGCGGACCGCGCCACCATCGCCAACATGGCGCCCGAGTACGGCGCGACCATGGGTTTCTTCCCCATCGACGAACGCACCCTCGAGTACATGGCCCTGACCGGTCGCGACGACGACCAAATCGACCTGGTCGAACAATACTGCAAAGCCAACATGCTGTGGCACCGCGCCGAGGACCCCACGCCGAGCTATTCGGCCAACCTGGAGCTCGACATCTCCACCGTTGAGCCCAGCCTCGCCGGCCCCAAACGTCCCCAGGACCGCATCGCGCTCAGCAACATGAAAGGCAACTTCGCCAAGGCGCTGGACGCACCCGCCGGTCACGCCGGCTTCGCGCTGACCGCCGACGACCACAAAAAAACCGGCGCCGTGGAAGGCACCGACGCCACCATCACCCACGGCAACGTGGTGATCGCGGCCATCACGAGCTGCACCAACACCTCGAACCCCTCCGTTTTGATCGCGGCCGGCTTGCTGGCCCGCAAAGCGGTCGAAAAAGGTCTGAAAACACCACCGTTCGTCAAAACCTCCTTGGCGCCCGGCAGCCGCGTCGTTTCCTCCTACCTGGAAAAACTCGGCCTGGACAAAGACCTGGAAGAACTGGGTTTCTACACGGTTGGCTACGGCTGCACCACCTGCATCGGCAACTCTGGTCCCCTGCCCGACAATGTCGCAAAACCGATTCGTGAGAACAACTTGGTCGCGGCCTCGGTTCTCTCCGGTAACCGCAACTTCGAAGGTCGCGTCAGCCCGGACGTCAAAGCCAACTACCTGGCCAGCCCCCCGCTGGTTGTGGCTTACGCCCTCGCCGGCACGGTCACCAAGGACCTGACCACCGAGCCCATCGGCCAAGGCCGCGACGGCAGTGATGTCTTCCTGAAAGACATCTGGCCCACGCTGGACGAAATCCAAAGCGCCATCAAAGCAGTACTGACCCCGGAAATGTTCCGCGAGCAGTACGGCAACACCTACACCGCCAACGAAACCTGGAACGCCATCAAAGGTCAGGACAGCGCCATTTATAACTGGGACGAGAAGAGCACCTATGTACAGGAGCCGCCGTTCTTCCAGGACATGACGCTGGATGTGGAACCCATCAAACCCATCAACGACATGCGTGTTTTGGCCAAACTGGGCGACTCGGTCACCACCGACCACATCTCTCCCGCGGGCAGCTTCAAACCCGAAACGCCTGCAGGTAAGTACCTCACGGACAACGGCGTCCTGCCCAAGGACTTCAACTCCTACGGTTCACGTCGCGGCAACGACCGTGTCATGACCCGCGGCACCTTCGCCAACATCCGCCTGCGCAACCAGTTGGCGCCGGGCACCGAGGGTGGTTTCACCAAGGACTTCACCACCGGCGAAGTCAGCACCATCTACGACGCCTCGAGCAACTACAAAGCAGCGGGTACGCCGCTGTTTGTATTGGCCGGCAAAGAGTACGGCACCGGTTCCTCCCGTGACTGGGCCGCCAAGGGCACCATTCTGTTGGGCGTGCGCGCGGTGCTGGCCGAAAGCTTCGAGCGCATTCACCGTTCCAACCTGGTGTTCATGGGTGTGTTGCCGCTGCAGTTCAAAGACGGCGACAGCCACGCGAGCCTGGGCCTGACCGGTGAAGAGCACTTCTCCCTGCCCGAGCTGAGCGACGACATGACCGCCGGCCAAGACATTAAGGTGGTTGCCAAGGCCGCCGACGGCACGGAAAAAACCTTCACGGTTGTGTCCCGCATCGACACGCCGGTTGAAATCGAGTACTACCGCAACGGCGGCATCCTGCACACGGTTCTGCGCCAACTGGCCAAAGCCTAAGCAAGCCCCGTTTCCGAACGAAAAGCCGCCGGTCACGGCGGCTTTTTTAATTTTCCCGGGCACCTCTGCCCACCCACGGACACGTCAATACACCTTTACGCCCTTTAACTTTTTGTTGTAAAAGGTTGAAAGCACTAGCTTCTTTAATACAGGAATAGGATCCCCAAGGAGCCTTATACTCCCCATTAATATTGATGACCTTCTCCGTTGCCAAGGCGTTGAGTCGGCGAGGGTTGAGTTCAAGGCAAGCTGGGATCCTAAAACCACCGGGGTTCAAGTCCTTAAAACCATCTGCGCCTTCGCCAATGATTTACAAAACCTCAACGGCGGCTACATCGTTATCGGCGTCGAGGAGAAAGATGGGCAGGCCGTGCTTCCACCCAAAGGTCTCAACGGCCAACAAACAGAAGCAGCACAATCATGGCTGCGCGGAAATGCAAATCGCATTGACCCACCTTACCAGCCAGTGACCTCGGTAGAAAAAGTCGATGACCGTCAGATCCTGGTTTTATGGGTCCCCGGCAGTGAAACCCGCCCCCACCGAGCACCAGACGGCTCAGAAAAGGGACGACGCGTTTATTACGTAAGGCTTGGTTCCGAAACGGTTAATGCCGAGAAAAACGGCGTCCTGGACCAACTCATGCAATTGACGGCAAGAGTCCCCTTTGATGATCGCCGTGCTTTACAAGCAACCGTCGACGATCTCCGAGAAGGTAAAACACGCGAGTTCCTAAAAGACATCCGCGGTGGATTATTACAGGAAACCGACACCAAAAGCCTGTATCGCAAACTGCGCATCGCGACACCGGTAAACGGGCACGACGTCCCCAAAAATATCGGACTCTTGATGTTTAGTGATGACCCCGAGTTATGGTTTCCAGGAGCGCGAATCGAAGTGGTTCATTTCCCCGACGACGCTTCAGGCAACATCATTGAAGAAAAATACTTCCGCGGTAGCCTTCAAGATCAGCTCAGAAATGCCTTGGCTTATTTGGAAAGGTTCGCAACAACGCGGCCGTAAACCAACGCCTTCTCCTCGACGCCAAAGAACTATTAGAACGCGTGCTCCAAATGAAAACCCATCCGCGTCGCCAGGCCTGGGTTTGGCGCGATCTCGCCCGCGTCAAAGCTTGGCTGTCCCACCCACGAAGCGAAATTGACCATGCTTTTCTGACGGCGCTCAACCTCTCTGAGCAAGAACCTCGGATTAAAAAAGAATACGACCGCTGGAAAGCCGAACAAAGAGACCATTAAGCCGGTTACCGCGGCGAGCCACTACCAAACGGGGCTGAAGATCAGGCACCCATCATCGCCTTAACTCAATTTCCGATTTCGCTCCCATGATTCGAAGCCACGTTCTCGGCATTTTCATCCCCGAATAAGCCCCAAAACATCTCGGCGGTTCTCCGACCGGCGCACGGGTCCTTCACGGAGCCGCACCCCGCCGTGCCCTTGCTTTGGCCCGGTGCGCGGGCTATAATCGGCCACCCTCGTTTTTGACAAAATTATGCGGTTCGGTTGCGACCTTTTTGGTGATACCCCCGCCTTGGTCCTTGTTTCGCACGCCGCTTTTCGCCCTGTGTTCGCTGCTTCTCTTGTTCTGGTACCGTACCTGACCCCCATCGACCGGCACCGGCCGCGCACCAGGAGGGAACACCCGATTTGAACAAACCGCCACGAACCCCCGAAGAATCGGCCCATCCCCTCCTCGGACAACGCTTGAACCTGCCCCTCAGTGACGAAGTTCGCTTTGAATTGTGCCTCGACGCGGCGACCCACCCGATTTTGGCCGACTACCGCGTCCTGGAACGACCGGTGGTTCCGGCCGCCCACCACCTCGCGATGATTCTCGCGGGGATGCAGGCGCTTCATCCCGAACGGCCGCCCCACCTGCGCAACATCCTGTTCCAACGCGCGCTGGTCCTCACCACACCACGCTTGGTGCAACTTATCTTGCGACCGGAAGACACCAACTTCCTGGTCGCTCTGGTCAGCCGCCCCCTCGCCGAACCCAACGCCTCTTGGACCCAACACCTGACGGCCCACGCGGTGGCCGATCCGGCCCCGCCCCCAAAAGCCCCGGAGGCGAGCACCATCCGCGCCGCGAGTCAAACCCGCCGATCCGGCGCGGCAATGGCGCGCCAACTCGCGGAAAAAGGCTTTTGGCTCGGACCGCGGTTTCAATGGCACCGCACCGTCTTTTTGGCCGGCCGCCGTGCTTGGTGTGCGTTGGCACGGCCCGCCGACGCGCCCGTCAACGCCCAGATCCCGATCCATCCCGGCCTGCTCGACGGTTGCTTCCAACTTTTGCGCGCATTTCTGCCCGGCGACAACGAGGCGGCGGGCGAGGAAACCCTGATCGACGTCCCTTTCCGCATCGACGAACTCGCCTGGTTCGCGGTGACAGAAGCGGCGGGAACCTGGCAATGTTTTGCCGAAGACGGCGACCCCAACAGTCTGCTGCTCTGCAACGCCGACGGCCGTCCCCTGCTCACCGTCGACGGCTTCGCCTTTCGCCGCGTCGAAGCAGAAACCCTCTTTGCGGGCGATGAACCCGCGCCCGACCTGCTCTACGAATTCGCCTGTCACCCGCGGCCCGCCCGCGTCGACACCCATCCCGACATGCATTACCTGGTCTTCGGCGACCACAACACGGTCGCCGCGGCGCTCGTCGATCAGGCCGCGGCCCAAGGCGCCCACGTCTTGCACGTTTCCGCCAACTTCGGGTACGGCACCCCCAGCGCGGACCAAGTCAACCTCAACCCTTTTAACCAGGACAACTTCGACCGCCTCTTCGAAAAACATCCCCCCTCCCAATTCGCCGGGCTCTTTCTACTATGGGACCTGCAGACCACCACCCCCAACGAACGCGAGGGTTTTTCGGGAAGCCATGAACCCAACGGCGAAGATATGCTCAATAGCGAACTGGACGCGGCCGAGGTGACCCTCAACCTGCTCAAGGCTCTGCTCAACAGCGGCGCCGCCACCTTGCCCAAGGTGCTGTTCGCCACCCAAGCCGGCCTCTGGCAAGGGTTCGGCACCAACATGGTCCCCCACAACGCGGTCATCTGGGGCCTCGCCCGCGCGGCGGCACTGGAGTTCGAAACCCTGTCCCTGGTGACCTGTGACCTCGCGCCGATGCCCGCCGGCCACCAAGCCCGCTTTCTGCTCGACGAAATGCGCAACACGGACGGTGAGGACCAAGTCCTCTTCACCGAAACCCAGCGCTTGGTCCCACGCCTGCAACCCACACGCATCAATCCCGAGGCGACCCCGTCCATCAAACCCGACGCTACCTATTTGGTCACAGGCGCCTTCGGCGGGCTCGGCCTCTTGCTCGTTGAATGGTTGGTCAACCAAGGCGCCCGTCATTTGATGCTTTCGGCACGCCGGCCCGTCGACGCGGCGGACCAACAACGCCTCGACGACCTACGCGCCCGCGGCGCCCAACTCCACGTCAAACTCGGCGATATCGGCCGCGCCAAAGTCGTCCACGACCACCTCGCAACGATCCGCGACCACCTCCCCCCGCTCGCGGGGGTGTTCCACGCCGCCGGTACCACCGAGGACCACGGCCTGCCGCAACAAAACCGCGGCACGATGCACCAAACTTTTTGGCCGAAAATCGCGGCGACCTGGCACCTCCACCAACACACCCGTACGGACCGGCTCGACCATTTTGTCTGCTTCTCCTCCTGCGCCGCGGTGTTCGGCTCCCGCGGACAAAGCAATTACGCGGCGGCCAATGCCTTCCTCGACGCCCTCACACATTACCGGCGCCGTCTCGGTCTCCCCGGTACATCCATCAACTGGGGCGCCTGGCAAAGCACGGGCATGTCGACGCGCATAAGCCCTTGGCAACAAAACCTTTTGGAAGATCAGGGCGCGGGCTGTTTCACCCCCAAGCAAGGCTTCCAAGCGCTGGCCCACCTGCTCGCCGACCACGGGACGCGCGCCCTTGTCGCCGCCTATCAACCCGAACGCTTCGCGCGCGCCTTTTTCAACGGGCGCCCCCCGCGCTTGCTCGCCGATCTCGGCCAAGTCGCCCAAACAACCCTTCACCCAAACCCGCCGACAGGCCGTTTCGCGGCCCAACTTCAAGCCGCCGATCACCATGCGCGCCCCGCCCTGCTGGCCCGCTTTCTACGCACGCGCATCGCAACCTTACTCAAACTCAAATCTGCCGACAGCCTGCAACCCCGCCAACACCTGTTCGACATCGGCCTCAACTCCATCCTCGCGATGGAACTGCAACGCACCCTCGAAAACGAATTGGGCTTCTCCCTGCGCGCCATGTTGCTGTTCGATTTCCCAACCTTTGAACGCCTGCACCAACACCTTCTGGAAAAACTCGATTTCAGCAGGAGCACCGAGAAACCCGACAACAACGGCCTCCACCGCGAACTCGATCCCATGCTCGCCGAGGTCCGCCGCATGAGCGCCGGTGAACTGCTCGGAAAATTAACACTGGGCGTCGACCCATGATCCCCACCCATCCGCGATGCCGCCCCAAAGGGAGTTTTGCATGACCAATCCCGTCGCGGGCATGAGCGCACTCGAATTGGCTTACGCGGCCAAAAAACTCAGCGCCAACCATGCGGTCCTTCGTGCCGAACCCATCGCCGTGGTCGGCATGAGCTGCCGCTTTCCCGGCGGTGCCCACAACCTCGCCGGCTTTCAACGGTTACTTCACGAGGGCGTTGACGCGGTCAAACCCATCCCGACCGACCGCTGGGATCTCGAGGCGTTGTTTGACGCCCTCCCCAAAACCGACGGCCCCATCCCCTGCCGCCGCGGCGGATTTCTGTCCCGTATTTATCATTTCGACGCCGCCTTTTTCGGCATCACCCACGCGGAAGCCCGCGGCTTAGATCCGCAACAACGCTTGCTCCTCGAAGTGGCCTGGGAAGCGGTCACCAACAGCGGCATCCACCCTCGCGAACTTTACGGAACCGGCACGGGCGTGTTTCTGGGCGTCGGCAGCTTTGACTTTGCCGCCCAACGCATCGCTACCGGCGACCGCGCGGGGGTCGACCCTTTCTTTATCAGCGGTACGGCGCCCGGTGCGGCCGCGGGCCGGCTCGCCAACCAACTCGGCCTCCACGGCCCGGCCATGGTGGTCGACACCGCCTGTTCCTCCTCTTTGGTGGCCGTCCACCTCGCCTGTGCCGCCTTGCGCCGCCGCGAATGTGGCACCGCCCTCTGTGGCGCGGTCAGCCTCATCATGGCCCCTGAACCGCACATCGCCTTAAACAAGGCCGGTCTGCTGGCAGGCGACGGCCGTTGTAAAACCTTCGACACCACGGCCGATGGGTTCGGTCGCGGTGAAGGATGCGGCCTGGTCGTGCTCAAACGCCTGTCTCGCGCCCTCGCCGACGGCGACCCGATCTGGGCAATTATCCGCGGCTCGGCGGTCAACCAAGACGGCGCGAGCGGCGGCCTCGCGATCCCCAGCAAACCCGCCCGTGAAACGGTCGTCCGCACCGCGCTCGCGGGCGCGGGACTCGGCCCCAACCAAATCAGTGTGATCGAAGCCCACGGCACCGGTGCCCCCATCGGCGACGCGGTCGAAATGGCCGCGCTCGGCAAGGTTTTTGCCTCGGCTGAACGGGCGCAACCCCTGATCGTCGGTTCGGTCAAAACCAACATCGGTCACCTCGAGGCGGCGGCCGGGATCGCCGGCCTGATCAAAACGGTGCTGGCCATGCACGGCACCTTCATCCCGCCCCACCTCCATTTCCACATTCCCAACCCCACCATCGACTGGGAACATCTGAACGTGATCATTCCCAAACAGCGCCAGCCCTGGCATCCCCTCGCGGAGGGTTTACGGGCGGGGGTTGGCGCGTTCGGCGCCACGGGTACCAATGCCTTTGTCGCCCTGGAAGCTTTTTCGCTGGAAGCTTTTACCCACGGTAGCCAACCCGCGCTGGAAACTGTCCCGATTCCCTTCCAGCGCACGTTGTTCCAACCGCGGGCAACCTCGCCGGCGCCCCCGCCGCCCGATGCCGCCGCACTCCTCGGCCAACGCCTCAAATTGCCAGGCTCCGCTGAGATCCGTTTCCAAACCCTGTTTGCCGCCGACGCTGCACCTTTTCTGAAGGACCATCATCTCGACGACGCCTGTTCCGTGGCCGAGGCCGTCTACCTCGCCATGCTGCTCGAGGCCCTGCACGCGGCTTTCGAACCCCACCATCATGAGCCCCGCGCGCTCAGCTTTCACCAACCCATGGTCTTAAAGGGCACCAAAAAACGCACCGTGCAACTGGTCTTCCGCCCATCCCAAGAACACGAATCATTCGAGGTATTGAGCAGCAATGACGACGCGTCCTGGATCACCCATTTCAAGGGGCATCTCGCGAGACGCGAACCGAATACCAGGCCGACCCCATTACCCGTGGCCCAATGGCGGGAACGGTGGAGCCCACGGGACGCGGACCAACTCTACCGCGACCTGGAAACCTCGGGACGCGGCCTCGGCCCCTCGTTCCGCCGCATCACCCAAATATGGACGCGCGAAAACCAAGCACTCTGCTGTCTCGAACACGCCCTCCCCAACCACGGTAAAAGCGGCACCACGCCGGGGATTCTGGACGCCTGCCTCCAGTTTTTAACCGTGGCCGGTGCGGGTTTGTTGTTTGGTGATCACGCAACCAGCCAAGACCGCTACACCCCTCATTCTCTCGAGAGCCTGCGTTTCCACCAGGCACCCAACGCGGACGGCGACCTGTTCCACCACACCCTCCTGCGCCCCCATCAAACCAACCGTGACGCGATTTGCGCCGACCTGCGCCTGTGCGACCCATCCGGCACCGTGCTCTTAGAACTCATCGGCCTTACCGTGCGGCGTCCCGAACGGAAGAAAGACCAGGCCCACGGCGCAACGGAGCAACTGTTGCACCGGCTCCAATGGCGCAGGCAACCGCTACCCCATGAGACCGACCCCATGGACGATACCCGCTGGTTGTTGGTCGGCCGCGGTCAAGCCGCCGCCGCCTTCGAACGGTTCCTGCAAACCCGCGGACGCTGGGTCCAAGTGATCGCCGACAGCGCCGCCGCGGAGCACCTCCTCAAAAGCGAAAGCGGTCCCCAGGCCGTGGTCTACTTCGCGGCCGATCCCGGAGCCGACTCGGCGGCACCGGCCAAGCCGGCCCTTGAGTGCGCCGCACTGCTGCGCTTGGTCCAAAGCCTCGCCACCCGCGCCCGCGACAAACGACCGCGCCTGAACATTGTCACCCGCTGCACCTGGCTCATCAGGGCGGAGGACCCGGTCGGTCCCCCGGACGGTGCGGCCCTCTGGGGTATGGCTCGCGTGATCCAACGCGAGTACCCCAATTTCCGTTGTCGCTTACTCGACCTCGATGCGTGGCAGGCGGCCGATCCGGCCTGGGCGGAACTGTTACAAGGTGATCGCGAGGATCAAATCGCCTTTCGCAACGGCGAACGGTACGTGGCACGACTGCTACCCCATACAGCCACCCCGACGCGGCGACGGCCGGCGCCCATTCAGGGCACGGTGTTGATCTGCGGCGGCCTGGGGGCGCTCGGTCTTGCCGCGGCACAACGCTTGGTCGACATCGGCGTCGAGACCTTGGTGCTCGCCGGCCGTCGCGCCCCCAACCATGCGGTACGCGAGGTTTTGACCGGTCTCGAGGCGGCCGGCACACAGGTGGTCGTCCATGAAGCGGACATCGGCGACAGCAACGCTACCGCGGCGTTGTTCGCCCGAATTCACGACAGCTTACCGCCCCTGAAGGGCGTGATCCACGCCGCGGGCATCCTCGACGACGGCTTACTCGCGGGACAATCCCAACCGCGTTTTGTCAAGGTGATGCAACCCAAAACCGCGGGCGCCTGGCTGCTCCACAAACATACCCGCGGCTTGAACCTCGACTTTTTTATCCTCTACACGTCCATGAACGCCGTCCTCGGCCGCGGCGGACAGGGCGCCGGCGCCGCCGCCGGAGCCTACCTCACCGGCTTGGCCCACCATCGCCGCGCCCACAACCTTCCCGCCACCGCGATTCACTGGGGCGGCTGGTCCAAAATCGGTATGACCGCCGACCTCGCCGCGCCGGCCCGACACCGTCTGACCCTCGAAGGGATCGGCCTCATCGACCCACAACAAGGCCTCGCCCTACTCGAACGCCTCATCCTCGGCGAACGTCACGACCTCATCGCCGCATCCATCGATTGGTCAGGTTACGCCGAGCACTTCGCGGGCGAGGTGCCCCCCCTGCTTACCGCCCTGACCCAAGCCGGCATCATCCAAAAACCGACCAACCCCCTTCCGAGCCAACCAGACCTCATTTTGGAAAGCGTTCCGCCGTCCGAGCGCGAGGCATGGCTGAAACGGCACCTGCGCGAGCAGCTCGCCAAGCTCACCGGCATGACACGACCCGGCGCCTTCCCAGACGAGATCCCCCTGGTTGAATTGGGGGTCGACTCCGTTACCGGCACCCACCTGCGAGAAAGCCTCGAGCGCACCTTCGCCTTGTCGCTCCCCACCAACCTGCTTTCGAGCTACCCGACCCTCTTCGCCTTGACCCGGTTTCTGCTTCAAGCCGCGCAAAAAACCTCGGACAACAACGACCAACCACGCCCAACCCATCGCTAAGTTATTGGGCCGCTCCCCGCGATCCATGCGACGGGCCGCGGGTTAAGCTCGGAACAACTTCCATTTAAAAACCACGGCGACACTGCTATATTGGCGCTTAAGAACGCGCTAACAAAAATAAAATCTCAGCCCCCCTTGCACCACAAGCTGATCGCGAGGTCCGGCCTTTAACCGTTCAGATCCCACGATGCAAACGTTGCTCGCCTCTGAACGGCACCTTTCACTTATTTGGGAGAAGCCTTATGACGTCACACACCGCGCCGCCCCCCACCCCCGATAGGATCGCCGCGCTCGCCGCCCGCTTTCCGAACGTTGCCGAGGCCCATGTGCACACCCTGGCGGATCCGCCAACCTTGGCCGCCTACCTGGTTCCCCTCGACACCCTCGACACGGAGCGGCTCAAGACGTTTATGGCCGAATCCCTTCCCGAACACCATATGCCCGACCACTTTGTGCAACTGGAGAAACTTCCGCTTTTGGAAAACGGCGCCATCCACACCGCCGCCCTCCCGGATCCGAGAACCACCGCCACGGCCAAGCGCGACATTCGCTCCTTATTTGACAGTGAAATCCTAGCCATTTGGGAAGACGTCTTGGGTCGCGACGATGTGGGCATCGACGATGATTTCTTCGCGCTCGGCGGCGACGCGGAAAAAGCAGGCCGACTGTGTAACAGCATCCGCCACCGAAAAGGGACCTCGATTGATCCCGACATGATTGCGGACCATCCAACCGTCGCCCAATTGGCGGACTACCTGCTCGAGGTGGACCCCGGCCCCGTCATCCGACCCGGCATGAAACGCTCCGAAATCCGCCACGCCCGCCAAAGCGCCGCGATGGGCGATCACTGGCACACCGCGACCAGGCCCGGCCCCTTCGACGACGCGACCACCGTGGTCACCCCCAACGGCACCACCCTGGATACGCGGAAATTGTTCCCTCTCATTCAAAACGGCGAGCTGGAGCCGGTGAAAACGATCACCCTGGAAAACTTTGCCAACGAGTCAAGGGGCGGCCTCACCGACGACGAAATCTTCGGGGGCTGGTGTGATTACAAACCGGTGGTTTCCGTCTTGCGCGAAACGCCTTGGGGCCGCGTCGGCGCCATCACCCTCCCCCGTTTCGACAAGCAACTGTTTGGCGATCCCGAGGGTTTGCGCCAACACGTGCTGGAAGCGCTCCACATGGCCCGCGCGGCCGGGGCCGACACCGTCTCACTCTCAGGCCTAATGGCCGTCGCCACCGATTACGGGCGATTGCTCGAGGAAGCGGTGGCGGCCGATCCCGATTTGCCGCGCCTCGCCATTGCTCAAGACACCGAGGTTGCCGCGCTGTACCTGGGCACCGCCGGCTTGTTAGCACGCCAAGACCGTGACTTGGCCGAGGAAACCCTGGGTTTGCTGGGTTTGGACCCGGTTGGTACCGCCACGGTCGGTTTGTTGCTGGCCAAACAGCCCCATCCCAAAACCCTCATCCTGTGTGATCCCGAGAACCGCGATTTAACCGGCCTGCAAACCCACCTCGACGCGGTTGGTTACCAGGGCGAGGTGCGCCGTCTCACCTTCAAGCGCGGCATTCCTTCCGCGTTTTACAAGGCAACCCTGATGCTGGCCACCAGCGATATGAAGGACATCCTGCGCATTGACAAGCTCAAGCCGGGCACCTTGCTCGTGGCCGAATCCACCAGGCCTTGTTTCAAATCGGAACCCGCGCTGGTCCGCATGGAAGACGAGGGCGATATCCAAGCCATGGAAGGTGACATTCTGCGCTTGCCCAAACCGAGCCGATTAACCCGCTACTTACCGATCCAATTGGCGCGCATGGTGCGGGTTTTCGCCAACATCACACCGAATTACCCCGAGGCCTTAACCGGCAACCAAGCCGGCGCCTTGCTCCACCACCTCGCACCGGGAGAGGCGCCCTTGCGTGGACCGGTCACCATCGCCGACGCCGAACGCCGTCTGGCCCAAATGCAGGCGCTCAACATCACCGCCGCCGCACCCCACTTGGGCGGGCAACCCCTGGAAGCGGATTTAACCCAGCCGATGCAGCGGGGATCAAGGACGCCGTGATCTTTGTCTCGGCTTTTAACAAGACTCGGCACCGACAACTTGGCCACTTATCGATCTAGCCCGTAGGAAGGATGACGACGATGATGCCGGACAACCAAAATCCGAATTGTGTCACCTTCAACCCGAAACAAAACCGCATAGGGAAAACGTTTCAACTTACACATTCTGATGGGTTCTTGGATAAACCGGTAACGGAAGGGCTGGGTCGACAATGCCGCTATCGTCAGATCCAGTTCTTTTAGAAAAGCTTTCGCTAGAGCCGGAAAGATGGGTTGGTAATGATCTAGAATGTTCCCAATATCTTCTTCAGCGAGTGGGTGGTAGAACACCTTCATTTTAAGCGTTTGGCCATGGCAGCCATAACCTCGTCATGAGAACGGCCGCTTACCCGGCCCGAACGCATTTCCTCATCTCGCCTTACCGCTTCATCAACGGCATCCAGCGCCTCGGGTGCCTCACACGCATCAAAACTAGACCACAATGCTTGAGCCAGGAAAACACGCTGCTCCATTGGAAGCCCTAACACTTTATTTTTGAGTTCTAATAAGCCGGCGTCCATGCTTCCTCCTTCTGGGTTCAGACATTGGCAATAGAGATTATGTTACGCCTGTAATGCGTAACCCAAAAGGGAAAGAATTTTTTTGAGCACCGGTCGGTCATGCCTAACCTGCATTTCTCACAGGGAATTCTGCTACGAATCCTTGCGAGAAATGCGCGCTAAACCTAAATGGAGCAACCCTATTCAACAAGATTTTGGCATCCGACCACAAACCCTCGGTTAAATTACTTAGCTCCTATCGGGGTTGTCCAAGTCGAGCACACGGGTGATGCCGATTGCCGCCGCGAAAGGTTCGTCGTGGGTGATGACCACCAGCGCACCGCGAAACTGCCGCAGCATGGTTTCCAAACTTTGGATCGCGTCCAAGTCGAGGTGATTGGTCGGTTCGTCCAGCAGCAGGCATTGTGGCGCATCGGCGTGGGCGAACAAGCAAGCCATTGCCGCGCGCAAACGCTCCCCACCGCTAAGAACACCCACTTTCTTAAAGGCCGCATCGCCGCGAAACAGAAATTTGGCCAAGCGCCACCGCACCTCGGATTCCTGCATATCCGGTTGAACCGCGCGGAAATTGGCCAAAATACTCCGTTCCGCATCCAACACCGCGATGTGCTGGTCCAGGTAGGTCACCCGCGCAACGCCAACCGCGAGGGTTCCCTGCCACGGGGTCGCCTCAGATACCTGGGGATCGCGACCCGCCGCTTGCTCCAGCAGCCGCATCAGCGTCGTTTTGCCCGAACCGTTACCGCCTTTGATGCGCACCCGTTCCGGGCCGGTCACGGTGAGGTTGATCCCGGAAAAAAGCGGTCGGACCGCACCGGGGTGGGTGAAGGCCAAGTCTTTTAGATGCAACACCATTTTGCCATTAGGCACCGCCCCGCCCACCATGGAAACATCCATGGTTTCCAGCGCCTCGACCCGCATTCGGGCCGCATCCAACTGTTCCTTCTGTTGGCTTAGCTGTCGGTCCGCGGTTTTTTTGAGGGCGGCTGAAGTGCCTTCGCTGCGCTCTCGGCGCGCGTTCATGACCACCTTGGGCTGGCTGCCGCCGCGGCGCTCCTTGCGTCCCTTGGCCTGGCGTTGTTCGTGTTTTTCCTTGGTTTTTTGCAACGCGCGTTTGGTTTTGTTGAGCGCGGTCTCGGCGTTTTTAAAATCGCGGCGCAACGCTTCTTCTTCCACCGCTTTCTGGGCGACGTAGTGGTCGTAATTCCCCTCGTACTGTTTCATACCCAGGGTACTCAACGCGCAGATGCGGTCCAACATGTTGAGCAAGGTGCGGTCATGGCTGACAATCAACGCCCCACCCCGCCACGCCTGAAGCAAGCGGTAAAGTGCATCCTTGGAGGCGGCGTCGAGGTTGTTGGTCGGCTCGTCCAGTACCAACACATCCGGCTTGGCGAGCAGCAAGCCGGCAAAGCGCACCCGCGTGGCTTCTCCACCGGACAAAGACGCAAACCGGCGGCTCTGATCCAACCCCGCCAGGCCGATGTCTTCCAGCAACCGCGCCACCTGTTCCTCGATATCCCAATCCCCGTCCAACACATCAAAATGGACCGCATCGGTCTCACCCCGTTCAATCGCGTGGAGCGCCGTGATTTTGGGCGCCACGTTAAGCACATCCGCGATCAAGAGGTCACCGGCAGGCCTTGGGTTTTGCGGCAAATAGGCAATGCGACCCAAACGATCCACGCGCCCATGGGTCGGCGCCAAATCACCGGTAAACAACTTGAGCAGGTGGCTTTTGCCCACACCGTTGCGGCCTACCAAACCCACCTTGCGACGACCGATGGAACAGGACAAATCGGCGAACAACGCCGCGCCGTTGGCAAAGGAAAAACCAACGCCGTCGGCCACCAAGAAAGCGGTTTCCTGGGCTTGCGCTTCACACTGGGAAGAATCATGCATCAGGACGGGACCTCTTTTTTCAGGTAAGGATGGGAAGTTCGGGGGTTTGAACTTCCCAAACACGCGATTCGGTTGGAAATAAAAAGGTGAAAACATCAGTTGAAGGCTCCAGAACCCTGTAGAGCGTCACACAAAAAAAATCACTGATACAGAAAATGGTCATGTCATAGTCTTCACAGGGCGACATTGTGGCGCGCACCACTTGAGAAAACTTTACCGTTTTTGTTGAACCCGTCTCCAGCTCTGCCTTGATGACAAAAACCTCACTGGAAGCATCGAACACAACACGCTCCAGCGGAACATGATCCCATTTCAAGTCCTGAAACACGACTTCCAAAGGATAAGACTTCATTGTCCTCAACTCTTAAATACCACCTTAGAACCCTTGTTTAAATCGCTCATTAATCCATTATCCTTTTTACGCACGCAAAACAAAATTCATCTTCAACCCCTGAGCAACTGCGAAACGAATTGGTAGGCTTCATCCAAATCGTCATCTTCATCACTGGGCCTTGCCAAAAGCGTCACACAGAGCGCCGTCCAATCGTTGGGAATGGGGCACGACGCTCGGAGGACGGCTTCTCTTTCTACGCGCGGTATGCTTGTGAAACCGTCAATCCAATCGCCTAAATAATCCTCAAGGGCGCCCATTCGCCAACCGAGATCACCGACCGAGATATCGGAAAATTGCAGCCAGGGAGCCGGCTTCCCCTCGAAATCCGTCATGCCGCCGGCCTCGCGCCGGGGAATCGGACCCCCTTCGCCAAACCCATTCGTGCCGTGCCCAATCCCTTTCGTGCCATCAGTGTGCCCCTTCATGCCTTATCGGTGGGCACCGGATTCCGGTACAGGTATCGTTCACACAACGCGGGTAACCCCCTGATTTTGTTGTGACACGGGAGAAAACATCATGTGCCGAACCACCAGCCGACTTGGGTATTTGGACAACCTTCGCATTTTCGTCACCATCTTGGTGGTCGCCCACCACGCGGGCCAAGCCTACGGCCCCACGGGCGGCGATTGGCCGATTTTTGAAGAAGTACGTGCCCCCTGGCTTTTGCCTTTTTTCGCCACCAACGCGGCTTGGTTCATGGGCCTGTTTTTCCTGCTCTCCGGTTACTTCACCCCTGCTTCCTTCGACCGCAAAGGCGCCAAGGCTTTTTTGAAGGATCGGTTTGTGCGCCTCGGGTTGCCCATTGTCCTGTTTTGGTCGCCGATTCTCGGCATCTACGAATACCGCGCGGCCCAAACCGAGCAGTCGTTCGTTACCTGGTTTGTTACCGACTATGTGCTGGGCGCCAACATGGAAGTGGGCCATCTCTGGTTTCTGGTCCACCTGCTTTTCTACAGCCTGGCCTACGCGGCTTGGCGCCGGTGGCGCGGTTCGGCCACAACGGCCGGCACCGCCGCGCCGACCACCGGCCAACTGGTCGCCTACGGTTTGGCCCTCACCGTCGTCACTTATTTGGTACGCATAGGGTTCCCCATTGACCGCTGGATCTGGATCGCCGGGGTTTTCCCCTCCGAGGTCGCCCACCTACCCCAATACCTCAGCCTGTTTTTCATCGGCATCACCGCCGGCCGCAACCGTTGGTTTGAAACCATCTCGGCCCGATTCGGCCTCCAATTATTCGGCATCGCCATCGCTTTGGTTGCTTTTGTTTACCTCTACCTGCTCGTGATTCGCAACTATGTGTCCTTCGGCTTTGAGACCGGCGGGCCTTCCTGGGGATCATTCCGCTACAGCCTGCTGGAAGCAGCCATTTGCATCAGCATGTGCCTCGGACTTCCCGTCTTTTTCCGCGAAGCACTCAACCGACAGAACGATTTCCTAAAGCAACTGGCTGCCGGCGCCTACACCGTGTACATCATCCACTTCCTCATTCTTGTCACCATCCAAGGCCTTTTGCTCCGGTTCGCCTTATCGCCCACCACCAAATTCGCGGTCGCCACCCTCACCGCTACCGCGCTGTGTTTCCTCTGTGCCCACCTGCTTCGAAAAGTGCCCGGCTTAACCCGCGTGCTCTAACCCGCACTTTTCAAAAGGCTTCGCAGCAGAATTCCTTGTGAGAAATGCGGGCTAATACGATGGGTGGTATGATGCGGAAACCCAACCAAGGAGCCCCATTGGCGCGCGCACGTTTGTTCCTTACCGTCTTGCTGCTCACAACCTGTACCGGGTTGATCAGCTTCGGGTCGGTTGCCTTTTTGTTCCGAGCGGAGGAAACGCAAGTTCCCCTCTACAAACCGCTGATCTGGGAGCTCACCAGCGCCTACACGCTGTTGTTGCTGCTGCCGTTGATTTGGTGGTTTTTTTCCCGCTTCAAGTTGGAACGCGGCAAGTTCGCCGCCGCCGTCCCCGCCCATCTCCTGGGTTTACTAACCTTTAGCGGGTTGCACACCGCCGGTATGGTTGCCTTGCGCAAGGTGATCTATGCGCTGCTGGGCCTGGAGCCCTACGAATACGGGTCACCGCTCAACCGCGCCCTAATGGAACTCTACAAGGATACCTTTACCTACATCGCCGTCATCCTCATCTTCAGCGCGGCGGCGTGGTGGCGCAACAGCCGCGATGCCGAACTGCGAAGTGTGCGCCTCCAGGCCGATTTGCGCGAGGTCCAACTGCAAGCCCTGCGTGCCCAACTCGATCCTCATTTTTTGTTTAACGCGCTGAACGCGGTCAGCGATGTGATGTACGAGGATGTGGATCGCGCCGACCAGATCTTATCGTCGCTCAGTCGCTTACTGCGCTTCAGCATGGATGCGCGCGGGGCAACGGCCCATCCGTTGAGGCGCGAGTTGGCGTTGTTGGGATTGTACCTGGATGTGATGCGCGCGCGATTTCCCGACCGGCTGCGCGTGACCGTCGACGCGGATCCCGCCGCGGCCGACCACGCCGTCCCTGTTTTGCTCCTACAACCCTTGGTGGAGAACTGCATCAAACACCACCCGCGCGCCGCGGGCCAAACCATGGAGATCGAGGTCACGGCGAAACGAACCGGTGAAAGGTTGGAAGTAACCGTGACCGACAACGGCAGCGGACCCGACAAACCATTGGCCGAATTACGCCGCCAAGGTGTCGGCCTGGAAAACACCCTGCGCCGTCTGGAAACCTTTTACGGTGATGCCGCGCAGTTCCAACTGGAAAAAACCCCGGCGGGCGGCGCCGCCCGCTTGGTGATCCCACCCCAACCCCGCCACAAGGAAGAGGAACACAATGCGAACCCTGATCGTTGACGACGAACAACCCGCCCGCAACAAGCTGCGCCGGTTCCTGGGCGAAGACCCACGCTTCCAGATCATCGGCGAGGCGGAAAACGGGCTGGAGGCCTTGGAAAAAATCGAAGCCGATCCACCCGACCTCGTGTTCCTCGACATCCAAATGCCGGGGCTCAACGGCTTTGAGGTGCTGGAGGCGTTGCCATTGGAAAAACCACCGAAATTTGTGTTCGCCACCGCCTACGACCAATACGCGGTACGCGCCTTCGAAGTCCAAGCGGTCGATTACCTCCTCAAGCCCTACGACCGCGCCCGCTTCCAACAAACGCTGGCCGCGGTATTAAGCCGCGACAGCGACGAGCGCGCCCACTTGGACAAACTGTTACGCCACCTGGCCCCCCAAGGCGGCGCGCTCAAACGCCTGCTCATCCGCCAGGGGAAGCGACTGATCCCGCTAACCATGGCCGAGGTATCCCATATTCAGGCGGAAGAAAAATACGTGCGCCTGTTCCACGGCGGTCAATCGTACCTCCACCGGGAACCCATCTCGGCGCTGGAGCAGAAGTTGGACCCGACGGTGTTCCTGCGGGTGCACCGCGGCGACATCGTCAACCTGGGCTTCATCCAAACCCTGGAGCCCTGGACCAAAGGCGCATACCGAATTACCCTCAGCGACGGCAAACAAATCACCCTAAGCAAATCCTACCGCGACACCTTTTTCAATGCGTTCGGCAGCCGCTGAAACCTATCTTTTTCTCTTAGCGCTTTAGGCAATCTTGGGCGCCAAATAATATTCGAAGTAATCCGCCGGCAAACCCAAGGGAAAACAATACCCGAATGATTACGCCGTCAATGGTTCACGAAGCGGTGGGTGCGCACGGATTGAATTAAACCCAATAATCCCATGCTGGTCATCAAGCTGCTGCCCCCGTAACTTAACAACGGAAAGGGGATCCCCGTGGTCGGCACCATGCCGATCAGCATGGCGGCGTTGAACAAAGTCTGGGTCACCAGGGTTCCGATCACCAGCATCACCAAAATACTGCCGGTGGCGTCGCTGGCCTCCAGGGCGGTGGTAAAGGAACGCATGAACAACATCATAAATAAGGCGAAGACGGTGGCCACGCCGACAAAACCCAACTCCTCGGCGGCAACGCCCAAAATGAAGTCATTGTGTTGCGCGGGCAGGAACCCCATTTGCGTTTGCTGGCCCTGACCCAAGCCACTGCCAAGCAAGCCGCCCTGGCCAATGCTGATCTTGCTTTGGTGCACCTGGTAGCCGGTGCTCAGCGTGCCTTTCTCCGGGTAAATAAAGGTCACAATGCGGTTTTTCTGGTAATCCTTCATAAAAAAGATCCAGTCGGGTTTAAACACCACGCCGGCCACCAACACCACCGCCAATAAGGTCCCCAAACCGGTCACCCAAATCGATTCTTTGTTGCCCAACAGAAAGTTGGGAATCACGAAAAAGGGTACGTAACACAAGGCCGTCCCCATGTCGGGCTGCAAAATAATCAGCGATACGGGGATGGCGATGAGCAAGGAAGACACCACAAACTCAAGCAAACTCGACTGCCGCTCCTGAAAACGGGAAAAGTATTTGGCGACCATCAACACGGTGGCGATTTTCATGACTTCCGACGGCTGGAAACTCATAAACGGCAGACGGAACCACGAACGGGCACCGTTGATCTTGTCGCCGAACAGCAGCACAAACACCAACAAGACAATGCCGCCGATGAAAAAGAAATGGGCATGGGTCACCAGGCGTTTGTAATCGATTTGGCTGATGAACAGGTAAAACAAACCACCGAGCACCACCCACACAATTTGTTTGATCCAAAGCGTGCCGGACAAATAGGGCGCGGCGGTGGCGGAACGAATAAACAACACACCCAGTCCGCATAAAATGAAGGTAATCAGCATGGCGCCGCGATCCAGTAAATTCAAACGGTTCATGTGGGGTCGACCTCTTTCTTTTTGCGGGCATAGGCCTCAAGCAACTTTTGCGCGACGGGTCCGGCCTTGGCACCGCCCGCCCCGGCCTGCTCCACCAACACCACGATGGCCACCTCGGTGTTCTCGCGCGGCGCGAATCCGGCAAACCACGCGTTTTTGTAACGGTCCACCTTGTGGTCGGCCTCGGAGCTGAAGGTGATCAACTGGGCGGTCCCGGTTTTGCCGCAGACATCAAAGCCGGCGACCCGCGCGGTGGAACCGGTGCCTTTCTCTTTGTTGACAACCTGCCACAAGGCGGTTTTCACCAAGGTGTAGTACTCGGGCATCATGCCTTCCACGGCACCGGATTCCGGCACGTGGAGCTTGGATTCCATTCCAAGCCGGCTTTTGTACAGCAGGTGCGGGCGCACGACGCGGCCGTCGTTGGCCACGGTCGCCATCATACTCAACAACTGCAGCGGGGTGGTCTGCAAACTCCCCTGCCCAATAGACACTGACAAGGTTTGGCCGGGATACCAAATCTCACCGGTCCGCTTGCGCTTCCAGGCGGGCGTCGGCACCAACCCGGTTTTCTCACCGTGCAAATCCACGCCGGTTTTTTCACCCAATCCCATTTCATGCGCGGTTTTGGCCAGTTGATCGATGTCCAAATCACGGGCAATGTTGTAAAAAAACACGTTACAAGAGCCCTTGATGGCGGCGGTCACATCGACATGGCCGTGCCCACCGCGTTTGTGGCACCGGAAGATGCGGTTGTGTAACTTGTACTCGCCGTTACAGAAGTAGGTGGTCTGCGGGGTGATGGCGCCGTTCTTTAACGCCGACAAAGCGGTCACCACTTTAAAAACGGATCCTGGCGCATAAGCGCCTTGTAATGGACGGTTCAGGAGTGGATTCCCCTCGCGGTTGATCAACTCGTCCCATTCTTTTTGGGTAAAGCGTTGCGTGAACATGTTGAGGTCAAAGGTCGGCGAAGAAACACACACCAACAATCCCCCGGTACGGGTGTCCATCATCACCACGGAGCCGGGGCGGCCCTCGAGAGCCTCAACGGCGAGCTGTTGTAGATCCAGGTCCAAGGTCAGGAATATATCACCGCCGGGAACGGGCGGCGCGGTGACCTCGGTGGAATGGTAAATGCCGCGGTGATCGACCAAAATGGTGCGTTCCCCGTCAATGCCGGTGAGCATGTCGTCGTAGGCCAGCTCAATCCCGCTTTTGCCGACCACATCCCCGAGCCGCAGCCGCGGATTGCGTCGCAACGCGCTCTCAGAAGCAACGCTAACGTAACCCAACACGTGGGAAAACAGCGTGTTGTAGGTGTAGTAACGCTTCTCCGTGGTCTCCACGGCCAAACCGGGATAACGCTTGAGGTTGCGGCGGATGCGCATCGACTCGGCAAAGGTAATGTTCTCAATCAGCTTGACCGGCTGCGACAAAAGGGTGGAGCGGCTGTCGTACTTGCGCTGCAACTGTGCCACATCAACTTGCAAAAATTCGGCGAGTTCAT
Organism: Acanthopleuribacter pedis; assembly: GCF_017377855.1. Taxonomy (GTDB): domain Bacteria; phylum Acidobacteriota; class Holophagae; order Acanthopleuribacterales; family Acanthopleuribacteraceae; genus Acanthopleuribacter; species Acanthopleuribacter pedis. Next base: position 71,693 of record NZ_JAFREP010000031.1, on the reverse strand, counting down.
CCTTCACCTTGCGCCAAGGTTGTTCCATCTCATCGCGACGTAGCAGAAGGTCGTAGGTGGGCATGTTCTGGGTGATCAACCGTTCGTGACGGTCGTAGATCAAGCCGCGCGTAGCTTTGATGCGCCGCTTTTTGATGCGGTACTTTTCGCCGAGCCGCTCGTAGCGTTCCTGGTTCAAAATCTGAATGCGGTAATAACCGCCGGTCACCAGCAAGAACCCAATAATCACCAACACCCGCAAAAACAAAATGCGGCCCTGGAACAACAGCGGGGTCGGCGCCAGTCTCATTTTTCCTCCGGGAAAAAGCGCAGGTAAAGCACCTGCATGGCACCGAACAGGGCGGTATGCACCAAAGCGTGGAACACCAGCACGGTCGGACTCACGCCGGGAACAGGACTGTTGAGCGCCACACCGATGAGCAGGCGCAGGTAAAAGTCGGCCAGGTAAAACAAGGCAAACAAACCCAGCAGGAACAGGTCTTCAAAATTGGGGATCACGTGTTTTTTAAGCAACATCACGATGTAAACCAACAGAAGCTGACTCATACAAGCCAGCCCTTTCACCTGGCCGACCTGCACGATAAAGTCGAGGCCGAGCGAAAGCGTAAAGGTCATCAACAAGGCGCGGACGGTGTCCGACGAACGGATAATAAAAAAAACCAAGAAGTAGGAGAACTCGAGCGGGACGTTAAAGTGGGTGATTTGGGATTTGGCGAAGGTCAGCAGCACCACCAACAGGAACCCGCTCCAAAAGTGCGACCACTTCATGGACGGTCCTCCCTCGGCGTTTCTTGCGGGGTTTGGCCTGCCTCGGCGTCGAGCACGATGGTTTGGCCGGCGTCGTCTTCGATCTGAATGAGCACCACGACTTCTTCCAAGCGAGAGAAATCGGTGGCGAGGTTGATGCGTACCTCTTGGAACATATCGGACGAAGGCAACACGGAGGTAACCCTACCGATGTGCAAATTTTTGGGGAAGATGCGATCGAGGCCGGAAGTGGTGATCAGGTCGCCGACCTGGATGGTTTCAAAATTGGGAAAGTTCTGGAGACGACCGACGGAGCCGCCCATCCCCGAAACAAAACTTTCGGAGAACCGCGATTCTTGGACCAGGGCGGCCACGGAAGAATGGGGATTGTTGAGCGGCATGACCTTGGCGTAGGCGCCCGACACCTCCCACACCACGCCCACAACACCGCTCGGGCTGGAAACGCCGTGGTCCGGCAGCAGGCCGTCGTTGGAACCTTTGTTGATCAGGATCATGGTGTCCTCGCGGCGACTGGTGCGCCCGATGACCTCGGCGTAGACATACTTCCAGGATTCGGGTTTGGGCAAGGCCAACAGGTCGCGCAGGCGTTGGTTCTGCTTCTCTGCTTCAATCAGTCGGGTACGCACGCGAAAAAGTTCTTCGACGTTTTTCTGGAGCCGCTCGTTTTCCTGCTTGAGCTGGGTCATGGTTTCGCGGTCTTCAACCAGGCGCGTGACTGAGCCGACGGCGCCGTCACTGAGGTTTTGGACGGGACCGACCACCATCAGGCTCAGCCGTTCAAGCAGGGTTAAGCGCTCGCCCACCTGAATCTGGTAACTCACAATGAGGAAGGCCACCAGTTCAAGGACAAGTAAGAGGCTTAACTCGGGGTAGCGTTTGACAAGGCCGAAGGCTGCCAACTTCCCTCCCTCTCGTTTTCACGCAACCGCCGCGGGGCGGTGCGGGGGTTCTGGGCGTGGAACAGCGCCGGGTCGCGGCGCATTCCCAATGGGGCGAATCTCCGTTAAGCGGCGGATCGGGACTTAGCTTTTGCGGCAGACGCGTTTGAGCAGTTTTGGGTCGGATAACATTTTACCAACCCCCATGACCACGCTAAGCAGGGGTTCTTCGGCGATGCTCACCGGCAGGTTCGTTTCTTCCCGCAGGCGGATGTCGAGGTTTTTCAGGAGGCTGCCGCCGCCGGTCAGGATGATGCCTTTGTCGACCAAGTCGGCGGACAATTCGGGCGGGGTCCGTTCCAAGGCGATTTTAATGGTTTCCACGATGGCGTCAACGGTATCGGCGAGTGCCTCGCGGATCTCGGTATCGTTGATCACCAAGGTTTTGGGAATCCCGCTTTCAAGGGAACGGCCCTTGATTTCCATTTCCATGGGTTCGTCAAGGCGGTAGGCGCTACCGATTTGGGTTTTGATGTTCTCGGCGGTGCGCTCACCAATCAACAAGCGGTACTTGCGCTTGATGTACTGGACAATGTTTTCGTCCATGGCGTTACCGGCAACCTTGAGGGTTTTGGAATACACAATCCCGGACAAGGAGATCACGGCGACGTCGGTGGAACCCCCGCCGATGTCGACGATCATGTTACCGGTCGGTTCGGTAACGGGCAGGCCGGCGCCGATGGCGGCGGCCATGGCTTCTTCAACGAGGTAGACGTTTGAGGCGCCGGCTTTTTTGGCGCTGTCACGCACGGCGCGGCGTTCGACCTGGGTAATTTCGGCCGGAACCCCAATAACGACGTCCACCTGAAACAGGTTAAACGGCGAGGATTGCCGCTGCGCCTTGCGGATGAAGTAGCTGAGCATTTGCTCGGCGACTTCAAAATCGGCGATCACCCCGTCGCGCATGGGACGGATCGCCACGATGTTGCTCGGTGTACGACCGAGCATTTCTTTTGCTTCGTTGCCCACCGCTTCAACGCGGCTTTCGTCTTTATTGATGGCAACGATGGAGGGTTCACGGACAACGATGCCCAACCCCTTCGCGTAAACCAAAGAGTTCGCGGTCCCTAAATCGATTGCGAGATCGCGATTAAACGCGGAAAAAATGCGAGTGAAATTAAATGCCATAAGATGTCAACCAAAAGTGCGTGTTCGAGCCCAACAACGTCGGGAATCATACATTAGAACCGATGCGGGTGCCAGGAGAAAGCGGGGGGCTTTGGCTGAAATGGAGGATTGCGTGAGGATCACCCCGCACCACGCCCCGGCAACACCCGATGGGATTGGGTTCGGTTCATTTCCGAAGGCACCGCGCCAAAACCCGATGAGGAGGGCTTCATGGCGCCCGACGGCACCGCGTCAAGGCACGCCTGCCCTCACGCGAGTTCGAAGTGTTTTACGATCCCGTTGAGCTCATCGCTCAGGTTCACCAAGCGAACCGAACGTTCGCGCACCTGGCCAACGGCACCGGCCAACTCCTGGCCGGAGTTGTTGACCCCGTGGACATCGTTGTTCAACCGGCTTTGGCCGTCGGCCAAGGACTCAACCGAGGCATTCACATCGCGGAACCCGTCGGACACGCCGGCAATGGTCTGGCTGATGCCCTGGGTCGCAATTTTTTGCTCCTGGACCGAGTTGACAATGTTCCCGATCAGGACGTTCACCTCGTTAATCACGCCGGCAATGCTGTTGATTTCCGTGACGGTGTGTTCGGTGGCCCCTTTGATCCCTTCGATTTTGCCGCGGATCTCGTTAATCGCCTCGTTGGTTTGTTGCGCCAGCAACTTCACTTCCTCGGCAACCACGGCGAAACCCTTGCCGTAGGTTCCCGCCCGCGCGGCCTCAATGGTGGCGTTCAGCGCCAACAACTTGGTCTGTTCCGAAATGTCGACAATCACTTCCACGACCCGATCAACCTGCCGCGCCGAATCACGCAGTTGGTCGACCCGGTCCACGGCATTTTTCACCGAACTCACCGCGCCCTCACTGGCGTTTTGCACCATGCGCGAATTTTCGGCGATGGTCCCGGCGGTCACCGACATTTCCTCGGTACTGGCGGCCACGGTGGAAATGTTATGGGTCGATTCGGAGAAATTGGCCTGCACCCGCTCGGTGGTTTGGGTAATGTCGCGGGAGAACCCACCCAGGGTTTCCGCCTTGCGAATCAAGCCCTGGGCCTCGCTGTTTAATTGGTCGGAAAAGCTCGACAATCCGGTGGCGTTGTCGGACAAATCTTGTGAATGGTCCTTAATGCTGGTCACCATTTGAGAAAGGTTGTCGCACATCTGGTTCAGCGCCTGACACAAACGGCCGGCCTCATCGTTGCGGGTGTGGTTGACCCGTCGGCGCAGGTCTCCGGCGGACACGGCCTCGGCCAAATCCAAGGCCTCTTTCAAAGGCCTGAGCACACGGTTGCGCACCACCAGGAAGGCGGCGCCGGCACACAGCACCATCAGAACCAAACCGCCGAAAAGGATGGTGCGCAGTTTGCTAACACGCGCCTCGGACAACTTTTGGTAGGAACCCACCGCTTTGTTCATGGTGCCCAAAACCGCCAAACTCTGGGTTTTCAGCGAATCGATTTCCTTAGGGGGCACGGTTTCACCGCGGTTCGCCATGCCGATCAGCAACTCGCTGTGACTGGTCAAGGTGCTCCACTTGGCATCAACCTCTTTCAGCAGCGTTTTCACCTCGTTGTCTCGGGTCGGCGGCGTGGAAACTTCCTTGGTCGCCCCCAAATCACTGTAGGTCGTGCCGCCCTGATCCAGCGCCTTCAAGGTCGCTTCAAACAGTTGGCGGGTTACATGGAGTTGCTGGGGTCTTGGCAACTCGCTCGAAGTCGCCATACCGGGGTTCTTCATTTCGATGAAGACTTCCTTGGTGAACTTTTGGGACAACATGCGCTGGCGACCGGCAAGGTTGATTACCAAGCCGTCGCTATTCTGCCGATCCAGAACATCAACCGCGGTGAAGGCGACCACACCGAAACACACCACCATCAGCAAAATCGGTCCGAAAATGTAGATAAACAAAGAACCTTTATTGGTGTCCACCCTGGTTCCTCCAAGTCAACGAAAGCCGGCAAACTTCGCCAACAAAAAAATATCGTCAACGGCGCCGCTTGAATTTAAGAGCCTCAATACAAAGCCTGGTTTTTCATGCCCGAGAAAATGTACCCATCTTATCGCATGCAGTAAGAAAAAAGTTTAATTTACCCGGGGCACGCCGAAAACGCGCGTGCCCCCTGCCTGCCGCCGGGATTTAGGCGTCGGCGGCGCGGGGCACTTCTTTGATGTGAACATCCATCTGTGGGAACGGGATGGTGATCTTAGCTTGATTCAGGGCTTTATAGCTCTCGGTAAGCATCTGGTCGCGAACGTCCTCCTGAAAAACGGGTTCCCTGACCCAAACCCAAATTTCGAACAGCAGGCCGGAATCGCCCAGTTCCCTAAAGCGAACCCGTGGTTTGGGAATCTGCTCAACCAGCTCCCCCTTTTCGGCAACGCTCATCAAGATCCCGCGAACCTGATCAATGTCGGAACCGTAGGCCACCGAAACCGGCACGCGCAAACGAAACTTTTCGTAAGGACCGCCACTCTGATTAATGATGGTCGAGTTACCCATGACGGCGTTGGGAATAATGACCTCGACATCGTCGGGCGTCATCAAACGGGTGGAGCGAATGCCGATGTGGGTGACCCGACCGCGGTCGCCATTGTCGAGGACAATGAAGTCGCCAATCTTAAAGGGCGAATCGGCGATGATGAAAATACCGGAAATAAAGTTGGCCAAGGTGTCCTTGGACGCCAAACCGATGGCAATACCGGCAATACCGGCCGAGGCCAGCCAGGCGGAAAGATCCTGACCCCAGGCGAGGATAATAAAGTATACGGCAAAGGCAACCACCAGCGTTTTGTAGACAAACAAAAACAGCGGTTTGGTTTTGGGCTGGACAATGCGATGGGGATTGTCGCCGCTGCCGAACCAATCGATCAAGGCGCCGGCAAAATGCAGCGCCGCGATCATCCAAGAAACCACCGCCAGGGTGACCGCCCCACCAAAGGCAAAGGTTCGCCAGTGGCCGGCCAAGCCGAGGATGTTGTATGCCTGGATAAAAGCCACAACCACAATGGTGAGGGTCAAGGGTCCTTGGAAAATTTCGAGGATTTGATCGTCGAGCCTGGTTTTGGTGCGTTTGGCCAAACGTTTGACGGAACCTTGTGAGAGAACACGGATCAACAGGGCGACCAGAACGCCGCCGCCCATGGTTAACGCACTCGCAACCCACGGCTTATCTAGCCATAACCACAATTCATCCATAACGGTATCTCCTCAGTAAAATAAAGAACCCTCGGGCCGTGTCATGCAGTGCCGCATCGTTTTAGAATAAGATGCAACCGTACCCAATGAGACAGGGGTCGGCTAAACGGTTTGGTTCGCGGCTGAATGGCGTGAACTATCTTATCTCACAAGGCGGGGTTCCGAGAAGCGGACCCAACGATCAATCCTACACAGGAGGCTTTATGCCGTTTCAGGAACGTTTGGACGATGATTTGTGTGATTTCATCCGCGCGCAGGCGATGTTTTTCACGGGCACCGCGCCGCGACAAGGCCGGATCAACCTCTCCCCCAAGGGTTTGGACACCTTTCGCATTCTCGACCAAAGCCGCGTGGCTTATTTGGATCTCACCGGTTCCGGCAACGAGACGGCGGCCCACATCAACGAAAACGGCCGCCTAACCATGATGTTTTGCAGCTACGACGCGCGCATGCTGATTCTGCGCTTGTACGGCCGCGGCGAGGTCATTCGCCCGACCGACGCGGGTTGGGCGGAACACGCGCCCCATTTCGACTTGCTACCCGGCTACCGGCAAATCATCCTGCTGCACATTGAATCGGTGCAAAAATCCTGCGGTTTCGCGGTCCCCCGTTACCAATTGATCGGACAGCGGGACAAATTAATCGACCACGCGGAGAAAAAAGGCCGCGACGGCATCGAAGCCTACCAACAGAACCGCAACCAAGTCAGCATCGACGGCCATCAGGCCTACCCCGATATCCCGCGCTGATCACCACTTCGCGTAGTGGTCCTCACAGAAACCGTACAAGCCATCGATGGGGGCGGCTTGGCCGTCCGCGTCATGCACGGTCCCGTAAAAACGGCCGAACACCTGTTTGAAGTTGCTCGCCAGAAACCCGACATGCAATTTCTCGCGGCGCAACCCCTCGGGTTCGAAACGCAGCGCGACACGGCCGTCGTAGGAGGAAACCGTCCAAGGTTGGGTCGGCTGCAAGCGGTCAAACTGAAAATGGACGGTATCGACTTTGACGAAGCGGTCCCCGAGCCAAAACACGTTTTCGGTAAACCCGGTCTCGTTGACACCGGCGGCGAGGTTGAGACCGAAACGCCGCCCGTCGGGCAGAACACCGGTACAACAGGCCCAGTTCCAAAAGGTATGACGGCGCATGAAACCACAGGTCCAGTCGTAATTGCCGTGGGCTGCAAGGGCACCGAGATCAAAGTCGCGTCCGCGGAACTGGAGGGATCCGGTCACCGGCAAGCCGGCGGCTTTTTGGGTGTAAACCCAGCCGTTGTAGCCGGCACGGGTGCAAAGCGCCAGCGGCCGGAAGGCGGCGGGTTCAACGAGGCGCGCGTCCAGGCGACCGTCGCGGCCGAAGGTTGCGGTTAACCGGCGTTGTCGCGGATCGCTTTCGGCCTGAATCGTCACGTTTAAGCCACGCCCGGAAAAAACGGAACAGCCCCGGTCCGGCGTGAGTGCCAGCGCGGTACGCCGAGCAAGCGGTTGGAGACGGCTCCATTCAAAGAGTTCACCGCTGGGCGGTAGATAGACATAAAAAAACGAGGAGCCGACCCATTTGAGGTCTACCACGGCACAACCCAAAACCAGCTCGGGGCTACACACCCCGACAAACTGAAATTGGTTGTAGGCGAAACGTCGCAACAGCGTGGGCGCCAATCGATCCATGCTGGAACGCTGCACAAAATCATCGGCATTAATGGTTTCGACCGGTTGGTCAAAAAGACCGAAGCGCGCGTTTCCCGCTTCGATGAGACGTTGGGGCACCTTTCCTCCTCCAAAGGCTACCGGTGGTAGCGTCAAGCGCGTTGTTCGCGATCACGGCAAACAACGTTTTGAAAAGAAACGGCCCATTCTACCAAAAAGCACGCTTTTCTCGCCTGTACGGGCAAAACCGCCCACGTTGGTTGGACGTGGGCGGCGGCAAGGAGTATGACGGAAAGTCAGCCCGCATTTCTCACGAGGCTTCGTCGCGAGCGTGTAAAAAGCTTTGTTAGCACAAGGTTTACGACCGGGCGTAAGCGCGAAGGAGCAACGGCACGCGATGCAGCGGCCGGCGGTCAATGCGAATTAGGGTTGGTTGGCGGCCAAGATGAAGGTGTTCACGAAATGCGCCTGATGGCCCACTTGGCTGACAAGAAAGGCGACGGCGTCGTCGACCGTTTCAAAGGGCAAGGCGCCCATGTCGATTTGCCCGCCGGAATAATCAAGGGCGTAAGACAATTTATTGCGCTCGTGATCCCAGGTGGGATCCAACAACAAATCACAGTGAAGCAACTCGGCAAGGTTGACGTGTTCCCGCTGGTCGAGGGTTTTCCCCGCGGCTTTGAGGGCTTGGTCGATCTGAACCTCGGGGATACAGACAAACTCAAAACGCGCATCCAAACGCTGACGAACCATACAGGAAACCGGCTGCATGGCCTCGACCTGCTTGTGGACCACCCCGATTTTCAGGGTGCCCGGCAAACGCGGCGTGTGTTCGGGGATCACCGCACGCATGGCCGCGGGGCGCGGCATTTCAGGACGCAGAACCGAATCACCGAGCAAGGAGTGGAAGGTAAAGCCGGCGGTGGTGGAGACCAGCATGGCAAGGGCAAAGCTAAAATGGCGCGCGAACCGGCGCGCGGGACCGGCCGTTTCGGTCGATGGGGCGGTCACGGTTTCCGCGGAGGCCTCCTCGGCAACGGCGACAGGCGCCGCTTCTACCGTGGGGTTGGGCGCCGCGACCGTGACGGCGGGCGTCAAACGGGGCGGCGGTTCCTGGTGGGCTTCGGTATCGGGAAACACCCACTGGTAACCCCGATTGCGGGAGCTGGTCAGGTATGCTTGCGACGGTTCACGACCACCGAGGCAATGACGAATTTCTTTAATACTTTGGTAAAGCACATTAGGGGTTACGGATGTCTCTTTCCAGACAATTTCCAATAACTCTTGACGCGACAGGGGGCGGTCGCGATTTTCAATCAGAACTTCCAAAGAACGAGCAGTTTTGGGGCGAAGCAATTCTTCCCCACCCGGCCATGAGAGTTTACCGGAGTCGGGTTCGAATAGGTATGTATCGAATGAATAAATTTTCATGGGGCAACCTACCTTATTGAAGCTGGATTGATGAAAAGTTAAGCAATCCTTGCGGGGTCTGTTCGTTTGAAGGAAGCGATTCGGTGCCATAGGAGGAGCGCGGTGAGCAACGCGAAAACAACCGAATCGGGGGCAGGGATCCCCTCCTTAGGAGCAGTCGGCCGGTCAACGGGGGGAGAAAACGACCGTGAACAAAACACCGCGAACAAGCACCGGAGCAGCACCGGCGTTTCGCGACACAAGGACCGTGGGGAACGGGTTCTACCTTGACCAACGCCCAGCAGCGGTTTCACGTAACGCGCGGTTACCAGATCCAGGGATGCCGTTCGTGCCTTTAGAGGAACCGACACACAAAGAAACACCACCCGGCAAAACGTGCGGGGAGAAACAGGCACAGTGGCAAAACCTTCACACCATGTCTTCGGGCGATTTCTGCAAGGTGAACCCCGCGTTACCCAACACGTCGATGCTGGGTAGTGGTCGGCCCGAAAAACCCGTGTGAAAACGAATCCGTTAAGAGACCTTTGAGCAAACATGGAACAAAGGGCAAAGCAATTGAAAAGCACCATTTGGGGCAAAAGCCCAGGACGAAAAGGGCAGGACGGACGACCAAAAGCATCCACTTTACATAGCTTTTACAGTCGGTTTACTTAAGGATTATTATAGTCCTCAGCGGCTGGTTATCAAGTCAAAATCTGCCGTAACGTGTCAACTCTCTCACTTCAACTAAGAAGGCAAAAAACAAATACCCAGAACATAAGTTTAGCAACCTACTATCACACCTAAAGACGGCGTTCATTTTCCGCATATTGACGAATAAAAGTAGGCTAGTTCCAGAACCCCTGACGGCTTCCACCCTCTGACGCGACGCGGCAACACCTCAAGATAACCCCAATAAAAAAAGGCCCGACACCAGGTGTCGGGCCCAAAAGACGAGCTGTGTTACCGCAACACGCGATCCAACCAAGGCAGGATCGTCGCCAGGGTTTGGGCGTGTTGTTCGGCTTCACTGAGCGAGGGTCGCTGACCGCAGAAGAATTCGCCAAACGAGCAGTTGAAGTTGCCCGTGGTGAACTGACAGTGCGAGGCACCGTCAAGCATGACGAATTCTTTATCCGCGGCGGCGAGCGCCTCGAACATCGGGGTTTGGTGATCTTCAGCCGGAGTCACACAGTCACGGCTCGCAGCGATCACCAGGCTGGGTCGGTCAATCGAAGCCGCCGCTTCGATGGCCGAGGGATTGGTTTCAGCAGCAGCAAGGGAAAACAATGCTGTGATGGAGGGGTTCTCCGCCATCGCCAGGAACGCGGAACCACCGCCCATGCTGTGGCCCGAAACAGCCGAGGTGCCGCTCGTGCTGTTGGGGTAAGCGCGGATGATTTCGCTTGCCAAGAAGGCGATGTCGCTGCCGAAGCGGCCGTGGCTGGGGGAGAAACCAGACTCGGTGCGGGGCATGGCGACGATGTAACCGGCGGGAACCAATCCTTCGAACAGATAGTCGTAGGCGTTGGTGCCGATGGTGAAACCGTGTCCGAAGACCACGACGGGGAAGCCGCAGCCTTCGATCATGTCGGCGTTGGAACCGCCGCTTGCACTGGGGTAATAAAGGTCGGTTTGGATGGAACGACCGTTGTTGTTGAAGGTAACCACGGAGGAACCGATTTGGAAGCCGTTGCCGCAATCGTCGCCGGGATCGTCGACGGTGACGGTTTGGCTGGTACTGCCTTGCAGGCCGGCGGCGTCGGTCACGGTCAGGGTCACGCTGTAGCTGCCGGCGGCGCCGTAGCGGTGGTTAACCTGGGCGCCGGAGGCGCTTGAACCGTCACCCAAATCCCAGGCGTAATCGGTGATCGCGCCATTCGGGCCCGAACTGGCGGAACCGTCGAAGCTGACATTCAGGCGATCCGCGCTGAAGGTAAACGCGGCGGTGGGGGGAATGATGTCGGTTTCGGATACGGTGACGTCCGCTTCGGCACGACCGGTGGCGCCTTGGTTGTCGGTAACCACCAGGACGACGCGGTAGGTGCCCTCGGAACGGTAGGTGTGGGCGGCGGAAACACCGCTGCCTTGGTTGCCGTCACCGAAGTCCCACGCATAAGAAGCGATAGAACCGTCGCTGTCGGTGCTGGCGGAGCCGTCGAACGCAGCGCTGAGTTCGTCGGTCGTGAAGGAGAACGAAGCGGTGGGCGCCTCGTTAACGGGACCGCCGCAAGTGCCGCCGGGATCGTTCCAGGAACCGTTGACACCCACGGCGTCCCAGGCTTTCATGACCGCGCTGAACTGACAGGAGTTCTCGCCGAACTGGTTGGCCGCGGCTTGAGCGGATGCGAAACGCAAATCTTCAAAGGTGGCGTTTTGCGACAAAAGCTGGGCGTTGGTTTCGTAGAAGATGTTGAGTGCGTCGATCATGCCGATGCCCGGCACGTTGACGGTGGTTTTTCCTTGCGGGTGGGTGCCGCCTTCAACCAGGAGGAAGAAAGCCAGGTTGGCGATGCCGCTGTTGGTGTGAACGCCGCAGTTGTCGTTGCCGGCGCCGGGGCTACAGTTGTTGGGGTAGTTGCGTTCGGGGTAAAAGTCGGGGGAGCGACCGTCAAGGGTGGGGTTGTTCATGTAACGCAGCGCTTCGCCGAGCTGGGAGCCCGCGATGTCGTCGCCCAGCAGCCAGGTTTCGCGGAAGGTTTGGTAGTTGGCGGGATTGCCGTCTTCAGGCCGTTTGCCTTCCGCATCGAGGGACATTTTCCACGCCTCGGCGCCGGCACCGAAGATGTCGGACATCGCCTCGTTAATGGCGCCGGACTCTCGCTGGTACACCAAACGCGAGGTGCTGTTGGTGAAACCGTGGGCCAATTCGTGAGCGGTTACGTCCAGGGACAAAGCGGTCTCACGCAAAATTTCGCCGTCACCGTCGCCGTAAAGCATTTGGTTATAAGGCGCTTGCAAGAATGCCGCGTTGTTGGGTGAGCAGTTGGAAGGAAACAAACCGGTGGCAAACGTGATGTGAACCGTGGAGACGAGGGGAATACCGCGGCCGTCGTAAGAATCGCGGCCGAACATGTGGTAGAAGAACCAGTAGGTGGTACCGGTATTGTCATAAGCGCCTTGCGCCACATAATCATCCGAAGCTCCGCCTTCGCTTATCACCTGGCGGCCTGGCAAAGAGGTACCGAAGATGGGCGCGAAACAGCCATTGTTGGCGGTATGAACGCGACGGTCCAAGGCACTGTGGATCAGGGTTTCGGAACCGATCAAGCCTTGGGTTTCGGCATCGATCATCATGCGTTCCATGTAGAAGTGGTCGTCGTGGGCGAACTCGACATCCGTTTCAAACGCCAGATGCACGCCGCCCTCGGGATGCGCGTAAATGACCAAGTCGGCCGGTTTCAAAACGTTGTAGGGAATGGCGCCGGCCGCGATGCCGTCGATACCGAGCAAGTCGCTGATTGCGTTTTCGTAGAGTCCGTTGAAGAAGTGAACCGGGCGGACGTTTACATTAATATTGTTAATCACACGGCCGCTGACCGCGAGGACTTGGCCGTCGGCACCGATTTGAATCACCAGGTCGCCGCCGCGCACCTCGAGGCCTTGAAAGGTTTGTTGCATGCGATAGGTACGGGTCCCGTTAAACTTCTCCATACTTACAAATCGCACCGCATCGGCTTTACCCAACTGGTAGATTTTGGCCAATTTGCCTTGAAACAAGCCCTCGGCATCTTTGCTGTCGCGGACAATCAAATTGGTCTGACCGCCCAGGAAACGCGGGCTGCCGGATTGATCCAAAGATACGCGTGAAAAGCCCAAGTCGCGGGCGCTACGAGCCGTCTGGGTATCTTGTGCAACCACCATCATCGGTAGCAGCAAACAACCCAAGATCAGAGCCAAACGGCTCCATTGAAACTGGTTCATGGTGTTCCTCCAAAATGGTCGGCCTCTCAATCAAAAGCCCGCAAGGGTCGCAAGGGCTTAGGAGAGAACCGGAAACCGCCGTACCCACCCCGTACCTAAAAACCAACCGAGTCGCAGTCCTTTGATCGGGTCGGTTCGTTACCAAAACCGGGAGGCGGCGGAAACCCATAAAGCGGCAATGTAGATGCTGAACGCGGCAGGTGAGCAAAAGGGAATGTGCGGCCAAACAAAACCTGAGTAAATAAAGGAATACTCAAAAAATCATGCCACCACATCAATCTTTAAAACCACAAAACATCCACACAGAATCGAAATTCGCTTTACAGGTGTGTTACCCAAAGCTATCAGCGCGGAGAATTCCGTCCTAATGAAAGATGCTTGAAACGGGTTGAAAGACCCGGACGATTTCGGGAAACGCAATTCGGCCGGCAACATTTCGCGCCAAACCTCTTTTTCTAATAAAGATAACTGACTTTTACATAAGGCTTTCAGATTCGTTTTCAGGTATTTCAGCGACACTTCAGACATCGACCCAAAAAATGTTGACACCCGTGTTCAACTTCTTTTCACATCCGTGCACGCCCATTCACGCCTCGATCCAGGAAACAGGTCCTTGCCTGTCGATTACACAACCTTTACAAAAATGAAAAAGGGTCTCGAATTGGGTTAAGGGCTCACCTCCGCGAGGCCGCCCATCGCTTGCCGAGAAGGGTGTAGGATGGGGACATTCAAGAGATCGGAGAGCCGTTCATGCGCCATATCACCCTGATCACCGGGGGAAGTCGTTCAGGGAAAAGCCGTTTTGCCCTGCAACAGGGAGAAGCACATCCCGGTCCCCATGCCTTTATCGCCACCAGCCCCGCGCTGGACGAAGAAATGAAGGAACGCATTCGCCGCCATCGGGAGGAACGCGGGGCACACTGGCGGACAGTGGAGGAACAAACCGATCTGGCCGGCGCCTTGTCCCAAAACGCATCGGTCCCGGTTGTTTTGGTCGACTGCCTCACCCTGTGGGTCAACAATTTGCTGTACCACGACAGGGCGGGAAAGATGACCGAGGACCGCGTCGCCGAGGCGAGCCGCGCCCTGTTGGCTGTGGCGGCGGAACAAACCGGTCACTTGCTCCTGGTGACCAATGAAACCGGGATGGGCATCATGCCGGGCAACGCCTTGGCGCGGCGTTTCGGTGATTGCGCGGGTCGGTGTAACCAAGTGATGGCGTCGGCGGCCGAGCAAGTCGTGTTGATGGTGGCGGGCCTCCCGGTTTTCGTCAAAGGCGGCACCCCATGAGCGACACCGTCCACCGCATCCATTTCCCCGCAACGGACGCCCCCGATGTGACCTGTGCGCCGGGCACCAACCTGGGCACGCTGATCGACGGGCGCGGCCCTATCGAATTCGGCTGTTTCTCAGGTGTTTGCGGGACCTGTATCGCCCACATCCGCCCGGCCGATCCCCAAAAGCTCGCTGAACCAAGCGAGGCCGAACGCGCCCTACTCGCCTTTTTCGGTGAGGAAGGAAAAGAAACCCGCCTCGCCTGCCGGGTAAGGGTTCATACCGACCTTGAAATCCACACCGTTTGAGTGAGCCGGCGAGGGAACGCCATGCATCGCCTGTTCCCCATAAGACTCCGTGCACCGCCTGTCCCCCATAAGGCTCAGCAACGAAAGGCCTTTGCGCGAACAACCCGCCGCTTTTAACCAGGTGACCTTTGTCACCCATGGCAATTCACCGTAACGCGAACTTTACCCAGCCGCTACAAATCCTTAACATGATAAACCTATCCTTCATCCCGGCCGTGAGTTCACTCGTTTGATAACTCTTTTCAGGCCGCCGTGCTCTCTTTTGCCACCCCTCGCTGACCCATCACCGTTCTCATACCTATCCCTACCCTTGCTTCCGACCGTTCATTGCCGTGCTTGCTGGGAGTCCTGCCAGAGGCTTGGCGATGCGATGACCCGTGCGCGGTTTTTTGGGAACGGCTCGATTTTGAATGACGCCCGGATCGCACCGGGTCCACGCCCACCGGATCCACGGGCGACGAATCGCAGCGACAGGGTTTGAGGCGTTGGAAACACCGCGGATGGAAAAACGGCCGAAGGACCCATCCGTGTCCTCATGAAACATCGGCACCCCCATCCCAAGGGTCGCCGCTGATTCACTCCTTTTCTTTTTCAATCGTTTTCGTTTTCGTTCATCTTCGAGGAGACATTTCATGTTGAACGTTCGACGCCTCGCCTTTTGGGGCGCCCTGACCGCTTTGTGCCTCGTTTCCAGCCTCAAGGCGGGAACCGAGAAATACCGCTTAACCTGGCGTGATAATCCTGCTACGACCATGGTCGTCGGCTGGGCCGTGACCAGCGGCAGCGACGCCCGGGTCTACTACGACACCAGCGACGGCGGCACCAACCCCGCCAACTACGCCTTCAACCGCGCCGCGGACCGGACCACCTCCGAAAAAGGCATGACCCATCAATTCGCCCGTCTGCAAGGGCTCCAACCCGACACCGCTTATTACTTCGTGGTCGCCGACAGCAACAGCACCAGCCAACGCTTTTGGTTCCGCACCGCACCCAATGATTCAAGCAGCTTCACGGTGATCGCCGGCGGCGACTCACGCAACAACGCCAACACGCGCCGGCGCGCCAACCGCATGGTTTCCAAGTTGCGTCCCCTGTTCGTGATGTTCGGTGGTGACATGACCGACGCCGACAGCAACAGCCAGTGGCAGCAATGGCTCGAAGACTGGCAGGACACGATTTCCAGCGACGGGCGCATCTACCCGATTGTGGCCGCGCGCGGCAACCACGAGCGCAACAACGCGGTGGTTCAGGAAATCTTCGACACACCCGGCTCACGCAACTATTACGCGCTGACCTTCGGGGCCAATATGCTGCGCACCTACACGCTGAACTCCGAGGATACGGAAGGCGGCGACCAAGCGAGCTGGCTGGCCAACGACCTGGCGGCCAACCAAAACGTGACTTGGCGGATTGCCCAATACCACAAACCCATGCGTCCTCACGTCAGTTCCAAATCCGAGGGCTGGGACGAATACGACGCTTGGGCCAACCTGTTTTACACCCGCAAGGTGCAACTGGTGGTGGAGTGCGATTCACACTGCGTGAAATCCACCTGGCCGGTCCGTCCTTCCAGCGGCTCCGGCAGCGACGAGGGTTTTGTGCGCGACGACAACAACGGCACGGTTTATGTGGGCGAAGGCACCTGGGGCGCCCCGCTGCGCGGTGCCAACGACAGCAAAAGCTGGACGCGCAACACGGCCGCCTTCAACCAATTTAAATGGATGCGCATCGCCACCGGCGGCATCGACATCAAAACCATTCGCTACGACAACGTCGATTCAGTCGGCTCGGTTTCCGACAACAATCCCTGGGCCGAACCCAACGGCCTCGACGTGTGGCAACCCAGCAACGGTGCCGTGATCACCATCCCCAACAACAACGTCAGCCTGCCCGTGGTGAGCCTGACCCAACCCACCGATAACCAGGTCTTCGACGAAGGCGCGGCAGTCACCATCGCCGCCAACGCCTCCATGGACGGCGGCTCAATCAGCTCGGTTCGCTTCTACGTGGGCAGCACCCTGATCGCCGAGGATACCAACGCGCCCTACAGCACCACCTGGGACGCGACCCAAAACGGGGCATTCCAAATCCGCGCGGTCGCTACCGGTTCCAACGGCGAGACCCGCGACGACAGCGTCACCATCTCGGTTGGCGTCGCCACCCTGATCCGTACCATCGCCCAAAGCAGCGATGACGCGGAAGAACGAAGCAGTGGCAGCATGTACCGTGACAGCTCCGACCTGGAGTTGATCCGCGACGGCAGCCGCGACCAAACGGTGGGCGTGCGTTTTACCAACATGCACATCCCGCAAGACGCCCAAATCGACAGCGCCACGATTCAATTCACGGTTGACGAAACCAGCAGTGAAAGCACCAACCTGGTTATCTTCGGTCAAGACGCGGCCAACGCATCCACCTTTGGCAGCAGTTCCGGCGATATCAGCGACCGCGTGCGCACCAGCAGCAACGTGGCCTGGTCACCCTCGGCCTGGTCCAGTACCGGCGCGGCGGGCGCGGCCCAACGCACCCCCGACCTGAAGGACATCGTGGCGGAAATCGTCAGCCATCCCGACTGGCAGTCCGGAAACAGCATGGTCTTTTTGATCGAGGGCGAAGGTCGTCGCGTGGCCGAGGCCTACGACGGCGAATCCGACAAAGCGGCCCAATTGACGGTGACCTTCGGCAGCGGCAACGGTGGTGACGGCACGGACGGCGGCGACGGTGGTGACGGCACGGACGGTGGCGACGGCACCGATCCCAACCAGTTGCAAAACGGCGATTCGCGCACCAACCTCGCCGGCGCAAGCGGCAGCGAAACCTTTTTCTATTTCAACCTGCCCGCCAACGCGAACAACCTGCGCATCGGCATCAACGGCGGCAGCGGCGACACCGACCTCTACGTACGCCGCGGCGCCCGGCCCACCACCAATACCTGGGATTACCGTCCCTATCTGAACGGCAACAACGAAACGGTATCGGTCGGCAGCCCCGCGGAGGGAACCTGGCACCTGATGCTGCGCGGTTACCAAAGCTACAGCGGCGTCACGCTCAGCGTGGCCTGGGACACGGACGGTGGTGGCGGCGGTGCAACCTATGAAAGCACCACCTCGGCCGCAATCCCCGACAACAGCAGCACGGGCGCTTCTACCAGCCTAAACGTTACCCACGGCGGTGACAGCGGTTCGCTCTCAGTTGCGGTCAACATCAGCCACACCTACATCGGTGACCTCAACATACGCTTGATCGCCCCCAACGGCACGGAATGGGTGCTGCACGGCAACAGCGGCGGCTCGGCCGACAACATCGTCCAGACCTACACGGTGGACGCCAACGGCGTTCCGGCCAACGGGACTTGGCGCCTCCAAGCCGTCGACAACGCGCGTTACGACACGGGCACGATCAACGGCTGGACCCTGACCTTCTAAGCGGCGGGCACCACCCGCGTCCTTTTCCAGACGAACACCCCTGTTTGACCGGCCGACGCTTGGCACCCCCAAGCGTCGCGCCTTGTTCGCGAAGCCCCAGTGGGCAACGCTGAACGGATTGAGGTTCCAATATGACCACCAAAACCATGACGGCGCCCATCGGCGCCACCCCGACCTTTTCGCTCAACCACCTCAGCAGCCATGCGACCCTCACCTGGATGCTGCGCTTCTTCGTCAGCGCGCTTTTTCTCGGCCGCGCCTGGCAATTCCTGCGCTGGGACGCCCCCCTGCGCACCCTGTTCTGGAAACAAGCCTGGATGGAAACCCCGGTCCTGTGGCTCACCGGCATGAGCTGGGAGCAATACGTCACCAGCCCCACCACCGATTGGCTCCTGCAAGCAGCCACCCGCGGCATGGGCGTGATCATGCTGGTTTGCGGCATCCTCTGCTGGACCATCAGCGGCAAAAAACGCTGGCACGGGTTCGCCATGATGCTCGGCGCCCTGGTGCTCGCCTTCACCTTCGCCCTTTACTTTTTGGGCAAAAGCTACCAAATCGGCATGGGCATCGAACACGCGCTGCAGGGCGCGGCGCCGCTGTTCCTAGCGGCATGGCTGGCCCGGGACGGCTTCAGCAAACGCGCCCTCAACGCACTGTACCTCGCCACGGCGCTGACCTTCATCGGGCACGGTTTGTACGCTTTCGGCTTCCACCCCCAACCCGGCAATTTCGTGTCGATGACGATGCGCTGCCTGCCCCTCACCGAAAGCGGTGCCCGCACGCTGCTGATCGGCGCGGGCATCCTCGACTTCGTCGCCGCGGCGGCCTTGTTGGTTCCTCGCCTGCGCGGCATCGCCCTGGGTTACATGGTTTTGTGGGGATTCCTCACGGCCCTGGCCCGCGCGGTCGCCTACTTCCAATTTGACGCCCTGCTCCCCTGGCTCGACGGCTGGCTCCACCAAACGGTGTACCGCCTGGTCCACGGCGGCCTGCCGCTGGTCGCGCTGCTCCTGTGGCTCCGCGAACGCCGTGACGCCTAACCCGCATTTCTCACAAGGAATTCTGCTTCTCGCGACGAATCCTTGTGAGAAATGCGGGCGAAACAAACGCGGCTTTGCGCACCCACCTTTCGTCGATGGCGCGGGTTTGAGCACAAACACATGTCCCGCGGGGACACCCATTTGCACGGGCCCCGCGGCGGGTCGGTGCGGTTGACGCGTTAGTGGCTTTGGAAAAAGGCCCATATCTCGGCAAACATCCGACTGTTGGCCTCGCCGTTCTGAAACCCACTGTGTCCAATGTTTCGCGCCACAAAATACACAACTTCGTGGTTTTCCCTGCATCCCCCATAGGTGAAGGCATCCAAGGTCGCGTTACCCCACGTTTGCACCGCTTCCTCCGGTGGCGAATCGCAGGCCGCGGCGTCTGCCCAATTTTGGGCGCTGTCCGCGGCCGACATAAATTCGCCAACCGGCGAGGGGCCGCCGTTTAACGGGATCAAGGTATCGTTGTCGCCGTTCAATTGAAAAACAGAAACCAAGGCAGGCGCTTCCAAGGCCCCGGTTGCAACGGTTTGCTGGCTGTAAAGCGGCGCAATGGCGCGGAAGTGGGCGGTTGATTTACCCAGAAGATTCACCATGCCGGCACCATTTGAAATGCCCAAGGCATACCGCCGCGAACCGTCTAATCCTTGGATCGTGCCCAGCTTGGCAACAATCGCATCGACAAAAGCCACATCGTCGGCGCTGGTGGGTTCCGTTCCCAAATTCCAGAAGCCACCATTTCCGCCGTTGTCGGCGTGACCGTCGGGATAAACCCCAACGAACGCGCCCGAATTGATCAGGCCGTTTAGATGTTGGTTATTCGCAAAAGCGTCCCCGCTCCCCCCCGCCCCGTGAAAGGCAAAAACCACCGGATAGGAAGGATTGGCTTCAAGCACGGGTGGCGCAACCAGGGTCACCCGCCGTGACACCATCGTCCCGGCGATTTCTTGATCGATAAAAAATTGGCTGACGCCGGCGGTTAAAGGATCCCCGGCGGGCGCATCGGGATCCGGTAACGAAGCAATGACCCGCGCGTTCGCCATCGACGGCTCACGTGCCTCGTTAAACAAAAACGCCAGCCCGACAAGCGGCTGATCGGTCGCGGCAACCAGGTACAGGTCACCGGAAAGCTCAGGGAAGAGGGTTTCGGTTAGCACGGCAAAAGGCCGCCCCGCCGGGACGGTGACCGGCTGTTCACTCAAAATCCGTTGCCCGTTTTGATAGGCATAAAATTGGACCTCGGCCGGCCGGCTACCGACATTGACAAGCACCGCGGCGGAGGCAGCCTCAGAATCGCGTTCGGTCGGTAAAAAATTAAACAGAACCAGGGAACCGGCCTCGCTGACAGGCACCACATTCCCCTGCGCCGGCGAATCACCGAGTCCGTCTGCCTTGGTTCCCGAAACCACAAAGGCACCGTCGATGTTGTCGGCGCTGCTGGAGAGAAACACGGAAAAACCGGCCCCTTCGGCCAGGTCACTGAAAACGTCTCCGGCGGCGGATACCCGTTGCTCCAGTGGTTCCAGGGTCCACGAAACCGATTGTTCGGCGCCGGCGGGGTCGGCAGCATCAGCCCGTACCGCCCGCAAAAGAACGGTCACGGGTGCCGCGTTGAGATTGTTGACCACAATCTTGGCGCGGAACTGAGCATTGTGGGTAACCCAGGGAAACACAAGATCCGTAGCCCCGTGGAGCAACGAAGGACCAAAAAATGAGAGAAGCAGCAACGCGGCGCGTTTCATGAGACCACCTTCGGAAGGTTTAGCGGGGCGCAATGGTTTTTCAGGGTTTGGTTTCTTTTTCGGCAAAAAGGCCCCTAAGGGTTAATTCCTTCGTACAAGCGGCGGCCTCCTTTAATGAGTAATCCCAAAGCGCCTTACAAGCGCCGCGGCAGCGACCATCGAGGCATTCAACACATGCAAGGGATCATCGGCCAAATCGCGGCCGGTTTGGTCGCGCCCGACGGCGACCATACTTCTTAACGCGCGGCGGGCGTGTACCAAATCGGCGAGGTCCAGGCACGCTCTTGGATCATTTTGGGTTTGCCGGAGTCCAAGCCCGTGCGTTCTTCCTGGTAGGCGCTCCAGCGTTTGACCGGTTTCTCCAACACGCGCAGGTAATAAAACGCCGCTTGGTTTTTGTCGAAGGCCGGATCGCGCCAGGTGCCGCGCAATTCGCAGGTGGTGTTGTCGGCGGCAACGACAACATCGGTAAACACTTTTTCTTTGATTTCACCTTGGTCCAGCCAGCCTTTGACGACCTGTACGCGGTCCAACATGGCGGAGTCGGTATCGCAGTAGGCCCAAATCACAAACACGGGTTCCTTGGCGGCCGGGCCTGGTTGCGGTAGGTCGGCCCCCATGGATACGCCTTGCGAATAGCCATAGTGCACCATGTCGGGACGGCGATGGGCCTGCGCATCCAAATCCCAGCCACCAAAAAAGCGCACGCGCAGTCGGGTGCCCGAGGTGGCGTAGGTCTCGCGCCGACGCAAGGCCTCGAAGATGGCGGCGCGGGAGTTGGCGGTAGCCCAGACAGCAGTCAACGCACCGGGGTTGTCATGGGGTCGGTCCTGCAACCGTTCCGGCGCGGTGTTGTCGATAATACCGTGATGGCCGCCGTAGCCCTGTTCCAAGGTGCGCCCGGGAGTGGCGTTGTGGGTACCGGTGCTGCCGACGAACCCGTGTTTAAAGGGGTTGTGCCCCAGTTCGGCGGCGTGCTTTAACCCGTGCTTCAAACCTTCGCGGGCATATCCGGTCGCCGCATCGGTGGGGTCGCCGCTCGGCCCACCGAGGAGCAGTGCGTCCGGTGGCAACAGCTCAAAATCAGCAGATGCATCGTTTCGCGCCAGGGCCGTGTGCGTTTCAGATGCACCGCGACTCTGCATGATCTGCATCAAGGGTTCGTTGTGTGCTCGCCGCCGCGCATAAGCCGCATCAAAGGGCAGGCCGTCATCCTTGCGCGCGGCATACATCCAGCCGCCGCTAAGGTGGACGTTGACGGGAATGGCGATGACATCCCCGGCGCCACGCGCGCGGAAGGCCTCCATGCGGGCCCATAGCGCTTCAGGCCCGCGATAGTGGAATGAATCCCAGGGTAACAGGGGTGCCGCGCCTTTAAAAATCACATTGCGATGCAGGCCGGCGAGTCCGTTTTCCCGCGGTCGCACGTGACGCCAGGAATAGCCGACAAAGGCCGTAAATGCCTCGTGTTGATCGGCCTCGTCGGCCGCGCGCACGATTTCTTCCCAAACATCGGCTGCACCCGCGATAAAGGCGGCATCCGCGCGCATCGCCTCGGGAACCAAACTGTCACCATATAAATGCTCCTCGACGGCCTTGCGGGTGCGTGCCGAACCCTTGCGAAATTCGGCGGCAATGTTACTGACAAAGTGCGGGTTGCGTTTGTCGAAAATCGCCGACATCAGCCCGAAATACGCGGGATGATCGGTCACCGCGGCAAAATCGAGCGGGGTTTCCAGTTGGACATAACCCAAAACGGTGTGTTTGATTTTCTCGCCGCGGGCAAATCGGTACAGCTCATGGGGACGGTTCATGGTGAGAAACCCGGCGGCGTTTAACGAGAAGCCACTGTGCATGTGGAGATCGCCGAAATAGACCGATTTAGGAAGGACCGGTTTCGCTCGAACCTGTTTCGCTTGCACCGGCTGAGCGGTGGCTTTGGTGGGCTTGGCACCCGCTTCGCCGGCCGCCAAAGGACCCAAATACATCAATAAAAAAAGCAATCCTAAAGCTTTCACGACCTTCCTCCCGGTCAAATCAACGAAGAACCGTTTTAACGATCAAACAAGGACAGGCCGGCGCCGTTCGGTGCCGCTCGGAAACAACGCGGGCTCCATGCAGAACGCCGCTTGCGAACCCAACGACCGCCACAAGGCTTGGAACAAAATCATCGGTTTTCAACAACCTTTTTGGCTTTTGATAAACCCATTCTAGTCAGGCGTTTTTAGCAGGGTCAACCCAAAAGCCCCTGTTGTAGGTGATCCGATCCAGTCTCGATAACCGAGGATAACCCCAAGTCAAAACACAGTCATGCCGCCAAAAAAACCGCGCAAAAACAGCATCACCCCGCGCTCATTCCCCTTTATCGCGTGAAGAGCCCCGGCTATTTCGATACAGAAACACGAACGAAACAGCAGCTTTGACGTCATAAAAACGCAAAGGCGGCAAAAGTCACAAACAAACTGACGCCACGCAATTTATAGATCACCCCCCCCCCACTCTGCCGTGTAACAGAAAGAAAGAGAGCACGGCCAGGCCGCGCTTTTGTACACAAAAAGGACGGCCCCTGATGCAACACCACCCCATTCTTGAAACCTATCTTTCCGAGTTCGCGCACAAGCACAACGCTCAGTTTCACGAAGGCGACGAACAGGGCTTCGCGGTCATCACCTTCGCTGACGAAACCAGCTTCCACTTCCACCTTGAGCCGGAGACCCAATCCATCACCGCTTTTAGCATTCTGGGCGTGGTCCCGGAAAAAAACCGCCTCAACATTTTCTCGTACGCGCTCGGCTCGAACCTGTTCCAGGGCCGAACCCGCGGCGCCACCCTCGGCTTGGACGAGGAATGTTCAGCCCTGGTGCTGCAACGAAGCCTGCAACTGAACGATTTTCAACCGGTCGCGTTTCAGGAAGCTCTGGAAGCACTGATGGAAGTGGCGGAACTTTGGCGAGGCTACCTGGCCGAGGCACACCGCGTTGCGGGGCAACCCGATGAGCCCACCGGCGCCGCGGCGAAGGATGCCAAGCTCGAAAACGCGGTGATGGGGCGGCTTTTGTTCCCTACCCAATTTGCCTGATCCACCTCTCGGCACAATTCTCTCGGATCCCGTGAGAACAGCGCAAAACACTGTCTTTGATTGCGTTAGGAGCAAGCCAAAAGCCCCAAAAAACCGGAACGATGAAGGGTGCAGCCACACACCGAACCCGTCATCGGAAGCGGCCGTCCGGCGTATTCGTAAGCCAGGTCGCGCTAACCCCTGCCCGCGATACCCGCGATCAAAACCGTCCGACGCGCAACAACCGAACCAACCGTCTTTCACGAATCAAGGGAGTCATCCATTATGTCCGGCGTCATCACACACCAAAAAATGCTCAGCATGGCTGATAAAATCGGCGACCGTTTTGCCAAGGTCTCCGGTAAATCGAAACTCATTAAAGCCACGAAAACAAACAACGCCCAAAACACGCAAACCTTAAACAGAATTAAAGCCACGCTTACCCAGCGATACGGCGCGACGATCACCGATCAGGCTTTTACCCGTTTGTTGGTCACCAAACACGACCTTCAGCCAAGAAATCTCAATATTGATCAGGAGATCGGGAACCTCGGATTAACCGGTAACGACATCAAATTTCTCGATGCCCGCGCACGGGAACTGGGCCAGAAGTTAATCGAGGCCAAAGAAGCCCAAAACCCCCAAACCGTGGGCAAACTCATCATGAATAAATTCGAAGAAAACCCACCGAATTGGCCCAAAAACCTCACGACAAACGACAAGGCGTTGGTCAAACGGGAGGTCCAAAAAGTCATCACGGCCATTGTGCAAATACACGGAAAATCGGCGGACGACATCCTCGGCCTGCTGGCCCAACGTACCGCCGACCATGCCTCGGACCTACGCGGAGCTGCCGGAAAAAGAGGCACCATCGACACGGGGATGGCCGGCTTTGGCAATGGCTTGATTCGTGCTCTAAAAACGGACGGCGCCAGTGCCGCCATCAATGGCGACTTCTCACTCGGCGCACTTTCGCGGGCCTTGGCACCAAAAGTGGGGCCCAGCGTGGGCAATCCGGCAACAGCAGAACGAACCCAGCGTTTCGAAATGGTGGCAAAGCTGGCGACCGCCCTTAAGAAGGAAACGGTGCCGGTCACCATCAATGGAACGCAACACACGCCGACGATGCAGGAAATTTTCGATCCCGCAACCGAAATTTGGCAGCAACTCGAACCCGCGGATCGGACGAAGGTCATCCAAAAATTCATGGCACTTCACGCCGAAACCCACGATTATCCGAACAAGGTTGAACTGAAATTAGACGCACACAAAGATGCGCTGAACCGATCCAAAGATGCACCCATTTTTGGAGAACTGGCTGAAACGAAATACACCCTGATGCTCAGCAAGATCACGGCCCAAACCGACGACCCAACCCTGATATTCAAAACCCTGGCTCACGAATTAACCCATGCCTACCAATACGATATGCTCGATAACCCAGGGCGAAGCACGGCGCCTGCCCTCATTCATGAGCGGCTCAATTTCGATTTGAAGAACCGCGCGTTGGTGCACAAAAATCCCATCGTCGGGGATTTCAACGAACAGCAGAACCTTTATGCCAACGATTTCACGGAACGTACCGCCATCGAAAGCGAATGGGCATTGAAGGAAATGATGAAGGATGAGCCACCCGAGGTCGCGGACTTGGTCGCAAAGGCCAAAGACCTTCACAAGGGCGGGGCCGGCGACATCCGACGAGAGGAGTGGGAAGCTTCCTTGGCGATCCAAAAAGGCCTGGCGGAAAAAGCGAGCACCCCGGTTTCCGCGGCTAAAAATTACACCAACGCCGCCAAAACCGCATTGGAACTGGGCGACACGGTCCAAGCCAACGCCTTGTTGAACAAAATCGATTTCGCAGGCGTTCCGAAGGAAGATGTGGTCTGGCTCAGCGAAACGGTCATCAACGAACTCAGCCAAACCCTGGCCTCTCCCCGCTCGACCGGCAAGGACATCGCAATGGCGTTGGAACAACTGCCGAAATTCCAAATGGCCTTGCTCGATAACGTTGACGCCTCGGTCCGTGTCGAAACCGCGTCACACCAAGGTCAGCTCTTGAGCACACTTGTCGAAAAAACCCAAAACCCCGCCGATAAGATGACCCTTTTCGAACACAAGGTAAAACTCCATTTGACGGCCCCCAATGCAAAGCCGGCGCAACAGATTGGCGATCTCGAGAAAACGACCAATGAGATCTTCGGGCTGCTAAAGGCCGGGTTTGACAGGCCCCTTTACGAGCATGCAGAAGGGCTTCTTAGCGAACTTGAAGCAAACGCAAAAGCCGCGGCGGGTAAAGAGACCAAATTCAACAAGCAGATTGGTCGGATCACCAATAAGCTGGGTCAGGTCAAGAAACGGCTTGAATAAAACCATATGCCCGCATTTCGGGCCGGCAATGCCGCGGGACACATCAAAAAGGCCCCTCACTGGGGAGGGGCCGTTTGGTTGATCGCTTGTTGTTGCTTGCTTACGGGGTGATGACCAGCGGTTGAACCTCGAACAGGTAACCGGGGTTCACGCCGACGCGGGTGCCGCGCAGGAACAAGGCGGTCGCGTCTTGGCTGGAGATCACGCGTACGCGCACGGTGTCTTCGCTGATGTAGGTGTCGAAAACGGCGAGTTGCTTGGCAAAAGGTGCCAAGGCGGTGTTGACCTCGAAGGTTTCGATGACCTCGCCGGCGGCGTTCAGGGTTTGTACCTGGATCCGCGCGGACTCGGTGCCGCGGTTGATCAGCGCCATGCCGTCAAAAACCACATCTTGCTCGCCGGGCAGTACCTCGAAAACACGACCCATGGCTTGGGATTCGCGCACGTGGGCACTGGCGCCGGCGCCTTCCGCAATGCGGTACGCGGCGGAGACAATCACGGTCGCATCGGCCACCAAGGAAACTTGGCCGGCCTCGGCACCCAGCAGGGTTCCGGCGTTGACGGTGCGTTGCTCACCCGCGGCCAGTTCGATGGAGACGGCACCGATGGGATCGCCGTTGCTCGCGTAGGGCTGCAGGGTCACGGTTTGTGCGGTGCTGTCGGTGTTGAGCATTTGCAAGCTGGTGGTAAAGCCACCGGTAGCGCTGGTCAGGTGGGGAACCCAACGGTTGCTGTCGGCGTGGACGATGCTGGAGCTGCTGCAGCGGAAAACGCGTACAGAATCGATGTACCAGCCGTCGTTGCCGAGACAAACGTCGGTGCCGAAATCGAACCGGATTTGGATCGATGCCGGGCCGGTCACCAAACCGGTCAAGTCAACCACGGAGGTGCCCCAGGTGCCGCCGCGGTTGGTACCGTCGTTGGTGCCGTGGAATCCGGGCTGGTTGTTGAGCGGGTTGGAGTTGTTGTCGATTTGGAAGGGACCGGTGTAGCCGTTGTACAAGAACGCGTCGGCCGGGATGAGTTGGAAGTCGCCACCGTCGATGCTGATTTTGACATTGCCGCCGTCGAAATCCCGTTCGGTTGAGAAGTAGTGCTCAAAAGCCAAACGCAGGTTTGAAGCGTCGGCGATGTCAATCGCGGGACTGGCCAGCATCAAGCGACCGGTTTCGTCGTTAACGCCGACACCACAGTTGTTGAGCAGGCCGACATCCGGCGCAAAAAAGCCTTTGCCGTTGCGACCGGCGGGCAGTTCGGAAACAATCGACCAGTCGCGTTCGGTGAAGGATTCGAAAATCCCTTCGTGGGTTAAGGTCCAAGCAGTCACGTCGCCCTCGAAGTCGTCGGCGAACAAGGTACGGCTGGAACCCTCGGTGCACAGGGCGGGCGCCGCGGCAATCAGGTTGGGCGCGAAGTTACAGGACTCGGGCAGCTCGCGCATTTCGGAGTAGGCCACGGCAGCCATGACGGCGGCCACATCCTGCTCGGTAATGACGGACTCACCGGGACCCGGCCACTCGGAGGTCAGGCTGATTTGGTTGAGCGGCACGCCAACCAAGTCGCGGGCGGCCTGTTCCAGGGCATCGGCGTTGTCGCGGTAATCGGAGTCAAACACGAGGTACTGTGACAAGGCGCGGAAGTAAATGTGGGCAACCTTGGTAATGCCCAGGGCGGGAATGGTCACACCGTTGACGGTGCCACCGTCAACCAGCAACGAAGCGTTGCGGTTACCTACCCCGGAGTTGATGTGAACGCCGCCGTTGTCAACGTCAACGGGACCACACATGTAAATGGGATCGGTAAGGGTCGCGGGATCGTTACCGGCGTTGGGCACCCACATGTCGCGCATGCCGGCACCGCCACCGATGTCTTCACCGACAACCCAACGGGCGGAATCCTCAACCTCGGCTTGAGCGGCTTGAACGGAACCGGTCACGCCTTCCGCCAAAGCGGCCTTGATGAAATTGCCGTCGGCCAAACCCACGGAGATGACGGGAATGGTGACGGGGTTGGCGCTGTCGTCGCCGGACATGTTGACAACCTCGTTGCCCTGCACGTTCACAATCACCACGGCAATGGCGCCGGCGGCCTGAGCGTTGGCGGCTTTCTCGGAGAAGAAACACTCGCCGCGATCAATCAGGGCGATGTTCCCGGCAACGGCGGCGCCGTTGGCCAAGGTTTCGCAACCCTGGTTGGGATTGGCGGTGGTGTCTTCAACCAGGACGATGGTCCCGGAAGCACCGGCGATGGTGGGCGCGGCCCCAAAAGAGGCACCGCCCGCGCGGAAGGTGCGCGTTTCACCACCGGCGATTTCTACAAAAAGCTCGGGCCCTGGGGTGACGTATTGGGACAAAGCGTCTTGGGTACGCAAGGCATTGCCGCCGTTGACGTCGCGGTCGTTAAGCAAATCGATGAACTCACCGAAGACATCGGCGTAGGACTCGTTCATGGCGCCGGACTGCCAGCGGTAAATCAAGTCGCCGTTGCCCTCGACGTAACCGTGCGCGAATTCGTGGCCGATGACGTCGTCGGTGGCAAATCCTTCACAGAAGGCGGCAGTGCCGTTGCCCCAAAAGGCATTGGGGCAGCCGCCGTTGGCGGGATTGTACAGCGAACGCATAGGGCTGTCTTGGCCGTCCCAAGAGAGGAATTCACCATTGGTTAAGCTGGCGAAGAAGTTGTAGGTCTCGGCTGATGCGGCGATCAGTTCATTGATGGCGGGCGCGTCGACGCCGGCGTAAGGCTGGGCGTTGCCTTCTTGCCATACCAAACCGTCGGTATTGACGTTGGTTTGATAAACCTCGCGGGCCAAGGTGTGGGTTTCATTGACTTGGTCAACGACGTTGCCTTTAACGGCTTCAACAAACACGGACTCAACCGTGAGGAACCCACGTTTCATAGGGACCCGCCAGGCGAGCACGATGCGGCCCGCGTAAGGGGCACCGCGGCCGGTGTCGTGGACGACAAGTTCCGGGGTGTCCATGGTGAGGTCGGCCTCGTTGAGTTCGGGGAAGCGAGCGATGACGTCGGCCAAGGCGCGCGCGGCGGCCTGGTCGGCGGTGATTTGTGCTTGGGCGGGAACGCCGTCGAGCGGTAGCAGGTTGCCCTGAACACGCAGGAGACGACCGCTGCTGTCGCTGTAGAAATGCAGCACGGAGCCGTAGACGGGCACCTCACCGTGCTTTTGTTCGTAACTCAGACGCGTCAAACCCAGGCTATCGCTTTTCACGGCGGTTTTGTGGAGATCACGGTAATCCGCGTGGGCGCCCACAAGCGGCGCGTATTGGTCCAAAAAGGTTTTGGCCAAAACCTCGGGGTTGGTGCCGGCGGCGTGTTTGCCGACCAGGCCGGTGCCGTTGACGAGGTTTTGAACGGCGAGGGTGCGCAAGGTACCACGATGTTCGTCGTAACGGGCGCGTTGAATGTTGCTAAGCGAGGAACTGAGTTTTTGGCGCAGTTCGGCGCGTTGGTTAGGCAGATCCGCCGCGGCAAGCGGCCCGACGGACAGAGACGCGACAACAAGGATTGCGGCGATCCACAATCGATACATTTTTCCCATGCAATGCTCCTAGAAAAAATCAGCGTGTTCGGATGGGGTGCTAGATCCAACCATAAATAAAACCGTGGAAAGGTACACCAAAGGCAAGCAACGACCATTCCGGCCGGCGCATTCGACGGAGACCCACGGAATGCGCCCGTATAAAGAGGTAGAAAACCCGAACCCTGTTCTCAAAGTTCGTTGAAGGTAAAGACAGATACGCTGTTTCAGAGAGATATTTAAACAAATTCTTAACGAAATAGATACGAAACCCGCATACGGCGGCGTGGACAGGGTGTTAAGCACCGAGGGCACAGCCGGGATTTAAACCTAAGAAGCGCGATATGTCGCGGTGATTTTAACTAAATCTCTGGGCTACAACGGCCTGTAAAAATGCTCACCGCACCCAGCGGGTGCGGCTTCGCTTTCTCCAAGCCATTTCGCTCCAGACCTTTATCCAAAATCCCTCGCGCTTATCGCGCCTCTTAGGTTACAGAATTAAGCCGGCACCAAGCTTGACGCCGGCCGGGATAGGTTACAATAGGGGCCGCCAAAAAAGGGGGGTTCCCCCCAATCACAAGGAGCACCACCCGTGAGCGCATTAAAAGAAAACGTACTCGGTCGCCTCAAAGAAGCCTTCCCCGACGCAAAAATGGCCCTGGTCGACACCACCGGCACCAATGATCACTGGCACCTAGAAATCGCCAGCGACCACTTTAAGGGGTTGACCCGCGTGAAACAGCACCAAGCGGTGTACAAACCGTTGCGCGATTTGATCGACAGCAACCAGGTTCACGCGCTGAAGCTGGCGACCTACACCCTGGAGAAATGGCCCCACGAGGATTAACCCCCACGCGGGAGCCTGGGTTGACCCGGCGCGCCCTGTTACGGGCTGCCCCCCACCCCATCTTTTGACGATTCCTTGAATGAACACCGGCCGCCGGCCGAGGGGATCGGTTTTATAGGGAATATGTTTGGACGGGCACTGACCCGGCGCGCCCTGAAACGGGCCGCACCACCCCATCTTTGGACCATGCTTTGATTGAATGCCGGGCGCAGCCTGGCCACACTGGACGCATCCTAAAGGGATGCAATAGGTTAGCCCAGGGTACGACCATTGAAAATGGTCGTACCCTGGGTCTATGGGGTTCACGAACGGGAAGGCCCTGTAGGGGCCGACACCACGGGCGTTGCGGATGATCACCCCGCGGGGATGATCCCGGTCGGGTGTTGCATGGTCGCCATCATTTTTAGGGCCGTTTGGTGGTTTTGTTGTGTGGCCGACGCCGTCGGCGTCTACGCGACGAGAACCCCAGTGGACCCAGAGCAAATGGTTGTGTCACAACCATTTGATCTGGGCTGAAATCACCGGCGCCCGCGGCGCCTATGCGCCTTCAGCGCAGCCAGTCGTGGTTCACCTACGGTTCACGATTTAAATTAGTTATGGTCCACGGATTGCGGTGTGCGAACCCCAGCGGGGTTCACCGGATCAATGCTCGTCCAACCATTCCCCCATTTTAAATGGTCAACCCCAACGGGGTTCACCGGATCAATGCTCGTCCAGCCATTCCCCCATTTTAAAGGTCAACCCCAACGGGGTTCACCGGATCAATGCTCGTCCAGCCATTCCCCCATTTTAAATGGTCAACCCCGTCAACGTTCACCGGATCAATGCTCGTCCAACCATTCCCCCATTTTAAATGGTCAACCCCAACGGGGTTCACCGGATCAATGCTCGTCCAACCATTCCCCCGTTTTAAAGGTCAACCCCAACGGGGTTCACCGGATCAATGCTCGTCCAGCCATTCCCCCATTTTAAAGGTCAACCCCAACGGGGTTCACCGGATCAATGCTCGTCCAGCCATTCCCCCATTTTAAAGGTCAACCCCGTCAACGTTCACCGGATCAATGCTCGTCCAGCCATTCCCCCATTTTAAAGGTCAACCCCGTCAACGTTCGCCGGATCAACACCCATTCAAAGATAACGAGCCGGCGGTAGGCCTCCCCGCAATTCGACGGGTGGGGGAACCAGGCCCGCCGGCTTCAATTCCCGATATCGGCCGTCAACGTTTCTCGGAACAGACGGTTTTGAATTTCGGCCTGTTTCTCGAACAACAGCATCCCGTCCAATACCCGCGCACCCGCGGCCTCGGCCTGCTTCATGAGCTGGGTGACGGCGGGGTTGTAGATGGTTTCCATCACCACGGCCACCCCCTCGGGGACCCGTTCCAACGGGCTCATCGCGTCGTGGGGCGCCATGCCGACCGAGGTGGCCTGCACCAAAGCGTACGCACCCGCTTCATGCCGCGTTTCCCACGCTAGGAAACGCGCTTGGGCGGGTAGATCCCGACATTTTTCGGCGGAGCGATTGGTTACCTCGACCGGCAAACCCAATTTCAAACAGGCCGCCACCACGGCTTTCCCCAAGCCGCCGTACCCCAAAACGCGCACGGTGCGGCCCGCGGGCACCACATCCTCCAGCAACGTTTCCATGGCCAGGTAATCCGTGTTGGCCGCCGACCAGGTGCTCCCGTCGCGGAGCAGGGTGTTGACCGCGCCTAAATCGGCGGCCTCGGGATGCACAAAACGGTCGGCCCGTCGCGCCGCGGCTTCTTTCAAGGGTTTGGTGACGGCGGCCCCGCGCAATTCAGGGAAGGTCTGTAACAACAGGGCTAAATCCGCGTCGGTTTCGCCGGGAAGCGGCACAAACAACGCGTTTTGGTTAATTGAGCGCAACAGCGGCGTGTGGTACCCCGGTGAACGGGAATGGGCAATCGGCAGCCCCAACACGGCAAAGGCCTCAAAAGGTCCACCGCGATCACCAAACAGGTCGCGCATGCGTGAAATGCTCACCTGACCGGGCGCGACGGCGGCGGCTTCGCTTTTGGCGACAAAGGTAAAAGGCGCGCCGTAACGCAGCGAAAGCACCCGCGAGGCATAATAGTCGGCACCCATGAAAAAATGAACCAACGGCCGGGTCCCCGCTCTTTGGTACAGGCGGCGCTGGGTTGCAAAATCGGCCGTTGCGCCTCCGGTCCCAATGATTTTCAGGATATCCGCCCGCGTCGCCAAGGCCCGTTCCAAAAAGGGTTCGAGATCCACACCCACGCTCAGGCTGTGATGGGACAACACCACCTTTTTACCGGCGGCGTGAACCGCGGCGATTTTGTCGTCCAAATCGTTTTCATCCAGCTCGAGATCAATCCAATCAAAGCCGGCCTTGAGGCAGGCAAGCCGTTGTTCCCAACCGGAACCGTCACGGTCGGCGGCGGCGGCACGGCCCAGGTGATGCTCACTTCGGAAGGTGGCCAGCAGGGGGCCGGCGGTTGCGGCGCGCAAGCCGGCCGCGTCGACAGCCTGGTCGAAGTGATCCAAACGCACTTCCACGGCCAAGGCGGGGTCGGTGCGGGCGGGCGCAAAGGGCAAATCGTGCGGGGTCAGCGAAACACACAACATGAATGAACTCCCAAAAAAGGAAAAACCCGGCGAAACACCGGGCTCTCCACAGGGTTTTTAAAAGGAAGGCGGTGGTTTTATCCCAATACGAAGTTGGAGCGAATCCACTCGCGGTTGAGCCGGGCGATGTTGGCCAAGCTGATTTCCTTGGGGCACTCGGCTTCGCAAGCACCGGTGTTGGTGCAGTTGCCGAAACCCTCGGTGTCCATCTGATCGATCATGTTGCGAACGCGGGTGGCGCGCTCCACGCGGCCCTGGGGCAGCAATGCGAATTGCGAAACCTTGGCGGACACAAACAACATGGCCGAGGCGTTTTTACAGGCCGCGACACAGGCACCGCAGCCGATGCAGGTCGCGGCGTCCATGGCCAGATCGGCGTCTTGCTTGGCGATGGGGATCGCGTTGGCGTCGGGTGCCGAGCCGGTTTTGGCGGAAATGTAACCGCCGGCGGCGATGATGCGGTCAAAGGCGGAACGGTCAACGACCAAATCCTTGATGACCGGGAACGGCCGCGCGCGCCAGGGTTCGATAACAATGGTGGCACCGTCTTCGAAACTGCGCATGTGCAACTGACAAGCGGTGGTGCCGCGTTCCGGTCCGTGGGGTTGACCGTTGATGAACATGCTACAGGCACCGCAAATGCCTTCGCGGCAGTCGTGATCAAAAGCAATGGGTTCCTCGCCCTTACTTTCCAAATCATTGTTCAGCAGATCGATCATTTCCAAGAAGGAAGAATCGGTGGACACATCGTTAAGGCGGTAATCGACGAATTTGCCTTCGCCGTTGGCGCCCTTCTGACGCCATACCCGTAAGGTAAGATTCAGGCTACTCACTTATAACTCCTCTGCGTCAACTTCACGTACTCGAACTCAAGTGCTTCTTGGTGGCGGGTGGGTTCCTGGTCGTCGCCCTTGTGTTCCCAAGCAGCAACGTGGGTGAAGTTTTCGTCATCGCGACGGGCCTCGTTTTCTTCCGTTTGGTGTTCCTCGCGGAAGTGACCACCGCAGGATTCCTCACGCGTCAACGCATCGCGACACATGAGTTCGCCAAATTCGAGGAAGTCGGCGACGCGACCGGCTTTTTCCAAAACCTGGTTGAACTCGCCGGGCGTACCGGTCACCGAAACATCGTTCCAAAACTCCTCGCGGAGTTTGGGGATCTGCTCAATGGCGCCCTTGAGGCCCTCGGCTTCACGGGACATGCCGCAGTTGTCCCACATGATGCGGCCCAACTTCTTGTGGAAGTCGTCAACGGTTTGTTTGCCGTTGATGTTCATCATCTTGGTAATGCGGTCGGTGGCTTCTTTTTGGGTGGTTTTAAACGCAGCAGCGTCGGGGTTGAGGCCCATATCGTTGTCGCGGGCCAAGGAATCGAGGTAGGGTCCGATGGTGTAGGGAATCACAAAGTAACCGTCGGCCAAACCCTGCATCAGCGCGGAGGCACCCAAGCGGTTGGCGCCGTGATCGGAGAAGTTGGCTTCGCCCAACACGAACAAACCGGGGATGGTCGACATCAGGTTGTAGTCAACCCACAGACCGCCCATGGTGTAGTGCGGTGCCGGGAAAATCCGCATCGGCGTAGAATAGGGATCCTCACCGGTGATTTTGGCGTACATGTGGAACAAGTTACCGTAACGCGCTTCAATCGCGGCGCGGCCGTCGCGTTTGATGGCGTCGGCAAAGTCCAGGTAAACAGCCAAACCGGAGTGACCGACCCCGCGGCCTTCATCGCAGACGGCCTTGGCGGCACGGGAGGCCACATCGCGGGGCACGAGGTTACCGAAACTGGGGTAACGGCGCTCCAAGTAATAGTCGCGTTCACCCTCGGGGATGCTGGTGGGACGTCGCTTGTCGCCGCGTTCCTTGGGAACCCAAACGCGACCGTCGTTGCGCAGGGACTCGGACATCAGCGTCAGCTTGGATTGGTGCTCACCGGCCACCGGAATACAGGTGGGGTGAATCTGGGTGAAGCAGGGGTTGGCAAAGAAGGCGCCGCGTTTGTAAGCGCGGTAGGCGGCGGTCACGTTACAGGCCATGGCGTTGGTCGACAAGAAAAAGGCGTTGCTGTAACCACCGGTCGCCAAACAAACAGCGTGGCCCGCGTGGGATTCAACTTTGCCGGTAACGACGTCGCGCGTGATGATGCCGCGTGCTTTGCCGTCCTCAACCACCACATCCAGCATTTCGGTGCGCGGGTAAAGGTCGACACGCCCTTCGTGGACCTGGCGCATCAGCGCGCTGTAGGCGCCGAGCAACAATTGCTGACCGGTTTGACCCTTGGCATAAAAAGTACGCGAAACCTGGGCGCCGCCGAAGGAGCGGTTGGCCAACATGCCGGAGTACTCACGCGCAAAGGGAACACCCTGGGCGACACACTGGTCGATGATGTTGTTGCTAACCTGAGCCAACCGGTACACGTTGGCCTCGCGGGCGCGGTAGTCGCCACCTTTGACGGTGTCGTAGAAAAGACGGTAAACGGAGTCGCCGTCGTTGGGGTAGTTCTTGGCGGCGTTCACACCGCCCTGAGCCGCGATACTGTGGGCGCGACGGGGACTGTCTTGAATGCAGAAGGATTTGACGTGGTAACCCAACTCAGCCAAGGTTGCGGCGGCCGAGGCGCCGGCCAAACCGGTGCCCACGACAATAATGCTGTACTTCCGTTTGTTGGCGGGGTTCACGAGTTTAAGGTTGAAACGGTGGTCATCCCAGGATTTTTCTATGGGCCCCGTTGGCGCTTTTGAATCAAGAATCATACTAGAGACCTCCCTTGATCATCAGGTAGATCGGAATGCTGGAAAAGCCCAACCACAAACCGACCGAGGCAAGCAGGGTAAGCACTTTGAGGTGTGGGGTATACGCCGAATGGTGTAAACCCAACGATTGGAAAAATGACTGGAGACCGTGACTAAGGTGGTACCCGATCAACGCCAAGAAACCCAAATACATCAGTCCATGCAGGGGTTGAGCGAGTGTTTCGACGACCAATCCGTAAAGCCCAAAGGGGCCGGACTTATCGGCGAAGGTAAAGTCGGCAAGGTGGATCCCTACATAAAAGATCACCAAAATGCCGGTAATGATCATGCTGCGCGAGGCATAGCTTGCGCCCGAGGCGTCTTTAAACTCGTAATCGTTCCCGCGCGCGCGGTTATTTTCCCACGTCAAACGAAAGGCAAGGCCGACGTGAAGCAAAAAGATTCCCAACAATCCCAGACGAGCCGGCCACAACCACGGCTGTTTCGCCAAAAATTCAGCGTAAGCGTTAAACGCTTCCGCACCCACGAAAATGAGCAGATTGCCGGCAAGGTGGGCGACCAACCATCCGGTCATGGCGACGCCCGTCAGCGCCATCAGCAATTTCTTACCGATGGACGAATTCACCAAATTAATAAGCCATCTCATCAAAATTCTCCTGTTCCTGTGCGTCAAACGCCAGTTGAACCTACGTGAAGCCTAATGCAACTTGGAGGTAGACTCAAACCTAAAAAACGTGATCCTCGGCAATGACTTTTGTCAACCCTCTGAGCGACATCGACTTGGAGAAAACACGCTCGAAACGTTCGGCGCGCACCGTCTTCTCCCAAACCCTTATGCTCCAGATCGTTAACAAAAACCAACCCCAGCTATCGCGTTTTGTCCTAAGAAGCGCGAGAACCCGCGCCGGCTTTGGCTAAACCTCTGGACTGCAACGGCCCGTGAAGGTGCTCAACGGGCGCGGTCGTGTGCGACCCCGGTCCACTTTCCCCAAACCATTTCGCTCCAGATTTTTGGCCAAAAATCCCTCGCTCGTCCCACGTCTCTTAGGTTTTAGGTTACGTAAAAATCCATGGCCGCTCAACTTACCGACGCCGTCCAAAGCGCGTTGAAAAACCCACCCAACACGGGCCTTCCACAAAAAGCGGCGATCACGGCTCCCAACACAAAAGGAGGCGACCCTTAGGCCGCCTCCATCAATCAATCGTCAAAGGTTATATCCAACCGCAACCGAAGCGGTTTCCCGGCCAAATTGGCGGGTAGGTTAATGGTGACCGGTACCTCAATCGGGGCCAAGGCAGCGGCGGCGGGTGGTGCCGTCACCGGTCCGGTGGCGGGTGGTTGCGGCGTCGCAAAGCCGGAATCCTCTTCCGCCATGTTGGCGATTTCCGCCATATCGTCGAGCTCTTCGATCTCGAGTGGATCCATGTCGTCCAGCTCGATGACCTCGGAGTCGTCCAAGGCGGGTAAAGGTTTCAAGCCGGGCGCTTGCGCCCTGGCCGGCCCCTTCACCGCGGGTTCCACAACTTCGTCTTCGATAAAATCGATTTCGTCGAGTTCCCCCTCGGACGCACGTTGACGGGTGGGCGGATTGGCCGCGATGGAAGCGGCGGGTGGCCGCACCGGATTGGGTGCAATGGAGGACGCCGGTCGCACGGGTTCAGGCGCAATCGAAGCGGCAGGGCGGGGCGGCGGGGCCGCGGCCGGTTTTGGCGCGGGTGCCGGCTTCGGCGGCGCGGCGGAAATTTGCGGCTTGGGGCGTGACGCCGACTTACCAGGGACCGTGGGCAGCGGCGGCGCGGAGGCGGCAAATTTGGAAGAACTCGCGGCCGGGCCGCCTTCTTCCTCCAAGCCGTACTTGGAGGCCAAGTTCTTCAACACCACCTTACTGATGCCTTTAAGGGTTTCAAACACGCCGACGCCCTTGGGCGCAATCGCCTCGAAGTGCGGCACATTGAAGGTGTTGACGCGCGCCTGCAATTCTTCAATCGCCATCACGTTTTTCATGTCGCGTTTGTTGTACTGGATCACGTGCGGCATGTCGGCGATTTCAATATTTTGTTCTTTGAGGTTGGTGATCAGGTTTTGAAAACTGTCGATGTTCGCTTCGATCATCGGCGCCTGAGAATCCGCAACAAAAACAACCCCGTCCGCACCCTTTAACACCAACTTCCGCGTGGTGTCGTAGAAAACCTGGCCCGGCACGGTGTAAAGCTGAATCTTGGT
This sequence comes from Acanthopleuribacter pedis, assembly GCF_017377855.1. Taxonomy (GTDB): domain Bacteria; phylum Acidobacteriota; class Holophagae; order Acanthopleuribacterales; family Acanthopleuribacteraceae; genus Acanthopleuribacter; species Acanthopleuribacter pedis. The sequence goes on along the minus strand of NZ_JAFREP010000031.1, from coordinate 33,499 downwards.
TTTCATTCCGCGGATTTTGCCCAGGTCGATCGGCAGGAAATCAAAGAACAAGGTACGGTCCGTTTTGGTGGCGAGGGACAACATTTTCCCTTTGGCCGTACCGGGCAAAGTGTCGTAGATATACTGCAAATTGGTGGTCTTTCCGCACAGACCTGGCCCGTAATATACGACTTTCGCCGTGAGTTCTTTGGTGGCGTAATTAAACAGAACCATCTGTCGCTCCAAATCACGGTCTCGTACACGACCGAATCAGTTGCCCATTCCACACGAACAAGCACATCTTATAAACCCTACTAAGTCATGACAATGGGCTAATCTAGCACGATTCAGGAACGTTGTACAATCAATTGAAGCCGGGATGAGGACAAGCTCACCAAACGTCGCTTCGTACTTTAGAAGCGCTCGCCCGCGCCGACACCCGGTCGATAAACCCTTGTCGACAGGGACGATGTACCCCGGCTCACCCCGACCACAATCGGGCCTTGCCCCGGCCCCTCGAGATTTGTAAGATGAGCGGCCGTGATCCCGTGTACCCACGTGACACACCACCTCACTCGCCCCAATTCAGGAGTCTTCATGAGCTACGTTTTACTTGGTATTCCCAACTGCAGCACGGTTAAAAAAGCACGCGTTCATCTGGAAGAAAAATCCGTCCCCTTTTCCTTCCGCGATTTGCGCAAACAACCACTCGGCGCCGATGAATGGCGCGCCCTCGTCGACCAAGACGACACCGGCACCCTGATCAACACGCGCAGCCCCTCCTTCCGCAAAACGGGGCAACCCGCCAAAGGGCTCGACGCCGAAACCAAGGTCAAGGTATTGTTGGAACAACCCACTGCCATGAAACGGCCCGCCCTACTGCGCGAAAACACCCTGCTCCAGGTCGGTTACGACGCCGACTTCTACAACAGTCTCCCATCTTGAATGGGCCGGCTTGGCCGCCACGCTCCGTGCCGCGACGCACTTCCTCCCGTCCTGTAAAAGCTGTCTAACCCGGCGAATAACCCACTGCTAAAACCCACCAGGTTACCCTCGGTTTCCCTTCCTTGGAGGTCCCCATCATGTCTCCGTCCAATCCCACCGAATTTGCACCGGACAAGGATGCCGGTTTGTTCGCAGGCGCCCGGCTCCCCGATCAGGCCGATGTGATTGTGATCGGCGTCCCCTGGGAACCCACGGTTTCCTACGGTCGCGGCACCTCCCAGGCCCCCGCGCGAATGGTTCCCGCCTCCCACCAACTCGACTACTTCGTGCCTTTCCTCGGCCGTGAATTCGCCGACGAGGTGGCCATGCTCCCGCTCAACCAAAGCTGGCTCGACGCCAACCAACGTTGCATCAGCTTGGCCGACCCGATTCTTGCCGAGGGCGGCAGACTCAGCGGCGACCTCGCCGAGAACCTGGCCCAGATCAACCAAATCAGCGAACAGATCAACGGCGAACTGGAAGACCTCACCCGCCACTGGCTCAAGCAAGGCAAAATCGTGGCGGTCCTCGGCGGCGACCACAGTTCGCCGCTCGGCTCGATGCGCGCCCACCTGGCCCGTTTCCCGGACATGGGCGTATTGCACATCGACGCCCACCACGATCTGCGTCAGGCCTACGAGGGTTTTACCTATTCACACGCCTCGATTATGTACAACTACCTGACGCAAAACGCGCCTAAGGGGCCACTGGTTTCGGTGGGTATTCGCGATTACGCCCAGGCCGAGCGGGAATTTGCAGAAAAGGATCCACGCATCACGACCTTTTATGACGCTGATTTGGCCGCCGCCGCGTTCAAGGGCACAAGCTGGTCGCGACAATGCGATCAAATCATTGCCGCGCTACCGCAACAGGTTTACATTTCCTGTGACATCGACGGACTCGAGCCGGGTTGCTGTCCCAACACGGGCACCCCGGTTCCGGGTGGTTTGTCCTTCAACCAAACGCTGTTCCTGATCGACCGTTTGCGCCACCACAAAAAACAGGTGGTGGGTTTCGATTTGTGCGAGGTTTCCCCGAACCAAGATCGCGACGACGACGAATGGGATTTGAACGTGGGGGCGCGCTTGCTACACCGCCTTTGCGCCGCGGCCTACCAAGGAAAATAAGGTGGTTCGGTCGCGGCGGAGGCAATCTCGCAACCGTCCGCGCCAACCCGAGCAAGCCGGCCTTTCCCGACCCGGAACCCGACACACAACACATTCAATTCATTGGCTTCCAAATCCGATAGACAGGGTGGGTCCCGGTTTTGTTATGATGTGCGCCCCGCTGGACGGGATACGGGAGGAAGCAAGTGGTGCAAATATTTTCCGGCGACATCGCCCATGTGGTCGCGGATCCGTTTACCCATGGGGACGCCCTGCAAATCATCGAAAACGGCGCGTTCGCGGTAGACGAGCAAGGCACGATCCTGGCCCTCGACAAACGCGACAGGGTAACCCGGCGTTATCCCGATGCGGTTGAAACCCGTTTCGACGGCTGGGTGCTGCCAGGCATGATCGACGGCCATATTCACTTCCCACAAACCTTTGCCACCGCCGCACACGGCACCCACTTACTCGATTGGCTGGAACGATCGGTTTTTCCCGCCGAGGCCGCTTATGCCGATGAAGATTTCGCCAGGTCCGCTGCCGAAACCTTTGTCGACCAACTGCTTCGCTCCGGGACGACCACCGCGCTGGTGTTCGGCTCCCAATTCCCCGGCGCCACCCGCGCCCTGTTCCAGGTGGCGGCGGAAAAGGGATTGCGCATCATATCCGGGCTGACACTCATGGACCAGGGTGCGCCGGACGCCCTGCTCCACACGGTACCCCAAGCCGAAAAGCTAAGCCGCACGCTGATTGAAGAAGTCGAAAAAGAACCCAAGCTGCACTATGCCCTGACCCCGCGTTTCGCCCTGTCCTGCACGGCCGAGATGATGACGCTCTGTGGCGAGCTGGCACGGGCTTACGATGGGCTTTACATTCAAACCCACATCAATGAAAACGGCGAAGAAATTGAGGCCACGGCGGCGGCATTCCCCGAGGCGGCGAATTATTTAGATGTTTACGATCGTTTCGGCTTGTTGGGCTCGCGCACGGTTCTGGCCCACAACATTCACACCTGCGACGCGCAACTCAAGCGCCTCGGTGAAACGGGCACCGCGGTTTGCCACTGCCCCGCCAGCAACTTCTATTTGGGCAGCGGTATCTTTTCATTGAAACGCCACCGCCACCACGGCGTGCCGGTTTTGGTGGGAACGGACATCGGCGCCGGCACCAACTTCGGGGTACTGGAAGAACTAGGATCGGTTTACAAAGCGCAGCAAATGCAGCGCTTGTCGCTGAACGCGGCGCAATTGTTGTACCTGGGCACCCTCGCCGGCGCGGAAGCATTGCAAATGGCGGATCGTATTGGCAACTTCGCGGTGGGCAAACAGGCTGATTTCGTGGTGATCGATACGGCCGAGGATCCAGGCTTGCGTTTGCGACTGGGCTTTTGCCACAACCCGGAAGACGCTTTGTTCACCCAGCTTAACTTGGTACGCCCGCACCATGTGCGCGCCACGGCGGTGGCGGGACGGCTCCACCAGCCACGCGGGCATGGGGCGGTTTAGTCTAGGAAACGCGGGTTATCGCGCTGCCTCGGTTTAAGCTAAGAGGCGCTGAAGCGAGGGGGTTTGGCTAAAAACCTGGAGCGAAATGGCTTGGAAAAAGCGGGCCGGGGTCGCGCACGACGCGCACCCGCCGGATGCGGTGAGCACTTTCACAGGCCGTTGTAGCCCAGAGATTTAGCCAAAATCACCGCGAGTTATCGCGCTTCTTAGGTTTAATGGCCGGCGTCGGCCAGCAAGGTGGTTTTGTGCTGTAAACGGAACCAAGAACGGTCCAGATCGGGTGCGATCTCAATGGACGTGTAGTTAATCTCGGAAAACCCGGCACAGCGTCCTTTTTGGGCGTGGCCGTCCTCGTGGGTGCAGAAATTGGTATCGCGCTTCTCAACGCGCTTGGGAAAAACAACGCCGTCAACCGCCTGATAGGCTTTGGTTGTTTTAAAAATCGGCTTCTTGCCGGAATAATGTTCCACCACACGCTGAATAAGATAGGTATCGCTATTAAGAAAAACGGATTTGTGATGGCCGTGGGCGGTTTTGAGGTCGAGTTCGTAGGCCTCACCCTGGCCAAGCGACACCTTACCACGGTGCTCGAGTTGATGGCCTTTCTCACGCCAGGCCACCAGCGGCCCGGCGATGTCACCCATCTCTTTTAAAAAAGCGGCTTCTTTCGCGCCCATGCGCATGGGTTTGGCGTCACCCATCATGGGGTTAATTTGCCAACCTTCATTTTGGACCAACACCATCATGATGTGTTTGTCACCCATGGCGTATTCAAAGCGGATCTTCCCGTCGGCGACGGCGTAACTAAAGTCCATGGTGATCGAGGGACCTTTGACGACCCCGTAAACCCGAATGGATGTCAATGCATCCAGCTTGGCCGCACCACCGCGGGCGGCCAGGTTTTTGTCGATGAGGGTCTCAAGGTCTTGTGCGAGAAGCACGGTGCCGGCGCCCACAAGGGCGACCCAGCAAAAGAGCCCGAAACGCATTAGGTATTTCATGCACGCTCCACGGAACCAAATCGGCGGCATACACCCTGGCCAAAACCCTGTTCAGGACGCCTCATAACGGAATATCCCAGGGGATTCCCCGCGAAGCCGAGGCAAAAGAGCAGGCGGCAAGCCAAGTAAAAATAAAGACAAAGTACGCCGATAAAATTGTACGCGGCTTCGCGCCACTTTGTTTCACCAAGACGATGATCTTTCCGCCTGAGCCCGCATTTCTCACAAGGATTCGTCGCGAGAAACTGAAAGCCTTGTGAGTACGAAGGTTACGACCAAGAGACGGAACAGGGGGCCGACCATTCGGCGTAGCAGCTGAGGCGAAGGCGGCTCGAGCGAGTAAGGCGGACGGCCAACCCTCGTACTTGCATGGCGTTCGGCTTCGTAGCAGAATTCCTGGTGAGAAATGCGGGCTTCAGTGACTCCGTTTCTTGCGACCGCGCGGCAGTTTTTTGGGCAATTGAATGCGGAACTCGGTGAAGCGGTCGGGTTCGCTGACGACACGGATATCGCCGCCATGGTCCAACACAATGTCGCGACAAATGGCAAGCCCCAAACCGGTACCTTCACCGGGTGGTTTGGTGGTGAAAAAGGGTTTGAAAATGTTTTCCAGAAGTTCTGCCGGAATGCCAAATCCATTGTCGCGCACAACAATGTCGACGGTCGCCCCGTTATCCTCGGTACTCACCCATATTTCGGGATTAAAATCGCCGCCGACCTCCTGCCGTTTTTTGAGGACGGCGTAACAGGCGTTGTTGAGCAGGTTGAGGATGACCCGGCTCAGCGTTTGTGGGACGACCACGATATACCCCAAACGTTCGTCAAATTTCTTGTGGATGGTCAAACTCATGGCTTTGTGTTTGGCCTGCAAACCATGGTAGGCAAAGGAAACATACTCCTCGGTCAGCGCGTTGATATCGGTGGCGACAGGTTTGGAGGGCGCGTTGCGCGCAAGCATCAACATGCTGTGAATAATGCTGGTCGCGCGTTTGCCGTGTTTGCTGATAATGGAAACATCGTTGCGCAGGGTAATTAAAATATCGTCAATATCTTCCAATACTTCGGCGGGAAGGCGCTCGCGGTTTTCGCGAATGGCGTCGGTCATCTCTTCCACCAGTTCCAAACATATCCCGGAAAAGTTGTTCACGAAATTGAGCGGGTTTTTCAGTTCGTGGGAAATGCCGGCGGTCAGGGTGCCGATGGAGGCCAGCTTCTCCTGACGCATGAGTTGTTCGCGGTTGCGGTTGATCTCGGTACGCATGTCGCGATTCTTTTGGCGTAACAGGGTCGCCGCGTCCTCGGTGTCCCCACCGTCACGTTCCTGCTTGAGCGCCAACTGCCATAACCGCAAGAGGGTAGAGGCTTTACTCAGGGGCAGAGGGAAGGGACAGCGCAAATCGAGTACCCAAGAGCCCGGCGTGCAACTCCCCTGTCCCACCTCATTGGGGTGCATGAAGCGGTACCACTGAGCGCCGTCGCTGGTTTGGTTCTGGTAAACCCCTTTGAGGCTGCCGTAATTTTTATAGGCTTTGGCCTGAAACGGCAGGGGTCCGGGCTCATTGTCGGCGGCCTCGTGCCAGACTTGCTGACGCACGTGCCAGCGTTCCCCGGAGCGTTCGCCGTGGATATGCAGTTGATCGCCGAGGGTTTCGCGACAGCCGAGAATGACCTCCCGAAACACACTAAATTCGCCAAACAGCGAAACAATGGCCTCGCCGTAAGTTTCCGGCCCGCCGGCCTGGTTCAAGGAACTCAGGCCGTCGATGATGGCGTCAATCGCCAGCCACCAGTCGTCAAGACCCTGGAATGATTCTGCACTCATGAAAATCCCTCTAAAGACCATCGGATCGGCGGCTTTGGTTCTGAACCGTTCCGATTAAATTAGCACAAAGAAGTGGAGAAGTGCGGGTTAGGCCGGCCGTCGTGCCGGTTCCCTTGATTTGAGATCAAAACCGACGCGAACCGCGTTTGACCCGCCCCACCGCAAGGGATGCAACGGGAGGAACCGGCCCATGCAGGTTCGCCCCGCCAGGCCTCGAAATAGCTTCATGCCGCGCGGCAACACAACGGCCGTCGGCTGTTCTCCTCGATTGAAACTTATGCCACAAGCGAATTGTTCCGAAGAAATAAGTAGATGATGACCCACTTTTTTTTGGTCATTTCCTTGTAAAATAAGGTCGTTGCTGATTGCAGCGGCAGGTACGGGAACAGATACTTCACCTCGCGCGCGCCGACTGTTCCTCAAGCGAACCCGCTTCGCGGTACCCCGCCCAGCCACATACGTTTCCGAGAAAGGGGATCGCCCCCACTCGGTGCGGTATCCGTCCCATCTTTTGCCCGACTTCTTGAGACAGGCCGATAATGATTCGTTTGAACCGCCCATCGATGATTCTTCAAGCATGGCTTTTGACCTGCTGTACCCTCGTCCTCGCGTCCGACCGGATGGACAACGTGGTGGTCAAGCAATGGGGTGCCGAGGAAGGCCTGCCACAAACGTCAATCACCCAAATTTACCAAACCGACAGTCATTTTCTTTATCTTGGCACCCTGGACGGTCTCATTCAATTTAACGGCACCCAATTTAAGCGGGTGGTGCCGGAAAACATCCCCAACCTACCGAACACCCGCATTTCGGCCATCCATCAAACCGAGGACGGCACGCTCTGGGCCGGGACCCAAGGCGGTGGCCTGGTCGGCCTCAAAGATGGACAAGCCACCTTGTACAATCGCCGCCAAGGTCTGGCGGCCGAGGTGGTTCACTGCCTGACCGGCGACGGTGAGGGCACGCTTTGGATCGGCACCAGCGGGGGGATCAGCCGACTCGACTTAGCCCAACGCCGCCTGTTCACCCATGGCGAAATCGCCGGCCTCACGGTGTTCACCGTGGCCCGGGATCAAAGCCGGCGCATTTGGTTGGGTACCGACCGCGGCCTGTGGTACCTCAGCAACTCGGGGATTTTCAAAAAGTTCCCCATTCCCAAGGAGGGCATCGAAAGCGAACCCATCGTCAACCATTTGACCCCCTCCGTCCGCGGCGGGCTCTGGGTCGCCACACAGGACTACGGTCTCCTGTACCTGCCTCCCCTGCAGACCATCCCCTATCCCGAGGCCATGCCCGAAAGTTATATCGACGGCATCGGCCACTGGCAGGTCGCCGACGGCTTGCGCCACCCAACCATCGTTCACATGGTCGAAGACCGCAACGGCATGATTTGGTTGGCCGGTCGCGGTTCGGTCATTTGCTTCGACGGCCAAACCTTTTCCCATTTGGATGCCAAAGAAATCAACGTCTGGTCCCTGTGGGAAGATACAACCGGCACCATTTGGTTCGGCACCCACGGCGGCGGCCTCTACAAAATTGTCCCCCAACCCATTTCCACCCTATCCCGAGACGAGGGGCTAAGCCACGACGCCATGATGGGCATGGTCCAAGACAGTCGCGGCACCAAGTGGTTCGCCAGTTACGGCGGCGGCCTCTATCGCTACAACCGAAACGGATTGAAACGCTTCACAACGGAAGACGGCCTGAGCCACGACATTGTGTGGACGGTCGGTGAAGGTCCGGCGGGGAACATTTGGGTGGCAACCCAAGCTGCCTTGGACGTGTTTGACACCGATTTCCAACCACGGCACGACGTGCTCCACCCCGAGCTGCCGCGCGAAATGACGGTGTACCTGATTTACCGCGACCGCCGCAACCGAATGTGGCTGGGTTCCGACAGCGGCTTGTACACCATTGACGGCAACCAACTCACCCACATCGGCCATGAGGACGGACTCCCCGGAAACCGGGTCACCTACCTCCTCGAGGATGATCGCAACCGCATTTTGCTGGCCACCAGCGGCGGGGCCGCTATTTTGGAGGGTGATCGCCTTAGCAAAATCACCGCCGATCACGGTTTACCACACCCCTTGGCACGGGTGGTGTTTCAAGGTCCAGACAAACGCATTTGGGTCGGTACCTACGGTGGCGGCCTCGCGCTGCTCGACGAACGCGACCCGCTGCAACCCCGCGCCAAAGCCGTTCAAATCAACAAACATTTCCCTCCACCAACCGTTCACTGGATGACCCTTGATGCGGAAGGTTACCTGTGGCTCTCCTCCAACACCGGCATCTACCGCATACGTTACACGGACCTGAGCCAAGCGGCCGACAACCCCGAGATCGGCTTGGAATGGCAAAGTTTTAACCGCGCGGACGGCATGGTTTCCGAGGAATGCAACGGCGGGTTTTACCCCTCCGCCATTCGCGACCGCAACCAACGTATTTGGCTACCAACCATGCGCGGCATGGTTTCCTTCCACCCCGAATCCTTTGCGCGCGAGGAAAAGCAGGCCGACCTCTTTATCGAAGGGATAGAGGTCAACAATGTTTGGTATCCCAATTCCGGCCTAGACAACCTCACCTTGCCCGCGGGCAGTCGTTCCTTTTTTATCCGTTTCAGTTCCCTAAGTTTCTCCGATCCCGGTCGCCACCGGGTGCGCTACAAGCTGGACGGCCAGGACGAGGAATGGATTGAAGACGAACATGTCAACGAGGTCAAATACACCAACCTCAAACCCGGCCACTACACCTTTACCATTCAGTCAACCAGCCGGGCGGGCGGCCCCAAAAACCAGGAAGTCCGCATCGCTTTTGAAATCTTGCCGTTTTTTTATGAGACCCACGCCTTCCGCGGACTTATGGTATTGGTTTTCCTCGTGCTGGCGTGGTTGGCCCACTGGGTGGCAACCCGACGCTTGGCCGCCCACCAAAAGTACCTGGCCGATTTGGTCGCGCGCCGTACCCGCGAAATCGAACAAAAGCGCCTTCGCCTTGAAGAAACCAACCAAGCCCTGACCGTGGCGCTAAAGGAACGCAGCGACCTGATGCACATGGTGGTCCACGACCTCAAAAACCCGATCTCCGCCGTCTCCGGCTACAGCCAAATGATGCTGGAAGAAGACGAACTGGAAGCGCACAACCGCGACATTGCAACCCGTATCCAAACCAGCGCCGACCAAATGCTGGGCATGATCCAGGAACTGCTCGAAAGCGAACAGTACGAGACCGCCTTACCCAAACCCCGCTTGGCCGGCGAAGAACTGGACACCCTGCTGCGGGACTGGACACGGGAATGGATCGTGCTCGCCAACCTCAAGCGTCAAACGGTCGAATACGAAAGCAGAGCCAAGGCCAAGGTCTCCATTGATCGCCGCCGCACCAAGGAAATCTTCGACAACTTGGTTAGCAACGCGATTAAATTTTCACCACCACAAACAAAAATTCGCGTCAGACTGGAGCAAGAAGAGGGTTTTGCCCTTGTCCAAGTCAGCGACCAAGGCAGTGGACTCAGCAGCGAGGACATGGACAAGCTGTTCGGCAAGTTCCAAAGATTGTCTGCCAAACCCACCGGTGGCGAACCTTCTTCCGGTCTGGGCCTGTACATCGTGAAACAACTGGTTGAGTTACAGGGCGGTACGGTTTGGGCCGAATCCATCAACCGTCAAGGTGCATCGTTTTTCATTCGTCTGCCCTTGCTGGATTGTTAATGCGCGGCAACCGCATCACAAAACGAATTTCCAACCGGACAACCACCCGCGAACCTGCTAATTTAAGGGTAAATTGCCAACCCGCATGTTTATCCGAATCCTCGCTCTTTTGAGTCTGTATGTTATTTGCGCTGACCATCGCCGTCTTTTTCCAACTTGACCCGGCCACCGCCGGCAAACCCCGCGTCACACGCGAGCCGTTTCCCTATCGCGCCGCCATGCTGCGCGATATCGAAACCGCGATGGGCCTTCACCAACCCAGCGTCTGGGATTTGACCCATCCGGGCACCGACCTGCAACTCGATTGGTCCTTCTCACCCGTCGGCGATGTCGGTTTTCGGCGCATGATCCTCAATTCACCAGACGGCGGTTATACGGTTTTTGAAGCCTGGCATCTCGCGCCGGATCGGCTCAAAGCCTTCCTCTCGCTGTGGGGCCACCCCGAACCGGTCGACTGGCCACGCCTGCTCGGCGAGATACCGGAAGGCCGCATTGTCGCCGACGCGGAACAAGGCCGCTTGGCGATTTTTCGGGACCTCCCCTTCGACGCCAATCCCTGGAACCTCACCCCTTTCCTTTTGCAACACCTGCCGATTGTGCAGGGGGAAGCCGACCGCACGGGCGAGGGCACCGCGCAGGACCCTTTTGTTTCCAACCGCAACGCCGGTTACCTGACCGACCTGGTGAACGAGGAACTCATGGACCGCGAGGGCGTCCCGCTGCGTATCTCTAAGTCCTACACGATCGAGGGCCGCTTCAGCCGCGTTACCCCCAAAATCGCGCTGGAACGCCGGCTCAAACGCGACCTCAGCGGGCGCTATACGGTTTTCGACATTTTCTCCATTGAGGCCGAGGTACTGGTGGGCGAACGCAAGATCCGCCGTGAATCCAAAAGTTCTCGCGAAACAGGCGCACTGTTCGAAACGGAGAAACGGGTGATCGTGGTGCGCCACGGTTTTGCCTCCTGGCACAAGGCGCTTTTTGCGCGCACCTTCTCGCCGTCCAGATTACCCTATTCCACCGAAAACCTGATTAATCTTCCCGTCGGCGTCCGTGTCATCCTTCCCAGTTCAAGCGGGTTAACCCTGGTCGAGCAGGTGCGCCGCACCGATCTTTTCGGTCAAAGCCTGCCCTTGCGACGGAACGCGTTAATGGGCATTCGCGGCACCTTTTTTGTCAGCGTCGTCAAACGCACGCCCACCCGCCTCGACGTGCGCTTCGGCGCCCGCATCGAACGGCCTTTTGGTTTCGACGTCCGCTTTCGCCCCGATTTTGACGGCGCCTTTGACCCGCTGCGTCTGGTCATGGGCACGGTCACCCAACTGCGTGCCGAGCAAACCTGGGGCAGCCGCATCTTTGTTCAAAAACAAGTCGACTTAAACGACCCCGAGGCGGTGGCGGAAACCCTGGCGGCACTGGCCCGCGGGGTGCGCTTTCACGGGTTGTTTCTGGGCAGCGCCGCCATCGTCAACTTCACCTTCCTTCCCAAAATCGACGCCTTTCTGGTGGACCGTTTTATTCGCGGCAGCTTGCCGGAGATGGCCTGGCAGAGCCGCATGGAAAGCCGTTACCAGTTCCAGACGGCCTACGCCAAGCTGGGCATTCGCCCTATTTCCCTGCGCGGTGAACAAACCAACATAGAGGACGATTGGCACTTCTTCGACCTGATCGATGTCACAGAAAACCGCGGACGCACCGGCTCCTACCGCTACAACCGGACCTTCCGATTCTTCGACCATCTCAACCGGCGCAAGGTCCAAGCCGCGGCCTTCTCGGGCCTGGGCCATTTTGACCAGCAGGGAGAGGGGCGCAGCTTTTACCTCCAGGTCATCGATATGAAAAGCCAATCGAACATGTCGCCCGTGCGTTATTACCAACTAACCCAACGTCTGAAACGCAGCCTGGGACAACGCGCGGCCTTAAAGCGCGGCGGAAGCGCCCCCATGGATAAGCCGTTTGAAGACGCAGAAATCGGCTACCGACTGGTGCTGACCCAAGCGGGCATGACCAAGGTTGCTGAAATCATGCGCGGGGTGTTGGCGGAAAAATCGGGGGAAACCAGCAAACTAGGCCGCTGGCTATGGTTCCGGCCGATTTTGCGGTTTCGCATCAAGGCCGGCCTTCGTCGCGACGATGCCGGCTATTTCGCCCTATCCCGCATGATGTTTCGCTTGTCGCGGTCACACGGCCCCTTGTGGCAAATTTTGGATCAATTGGAAACATCCGACTACGTTTTGGAGTATCGCGAGGCGGCGCGTCATCGGCCGATTGTGCAAGATTACACCGGCGACACGACAGCCATCAGCAATATCATTCGCGCGCAACGAAGGTGGCAAGAGTTTTCCGTTCTTGACAATATTTTCATCGACCGGAACATAAACCCGACGAATCGATGAAATTCACTGAAGATTCCTAAGAAAAGAACCACCGCTTGGCCCGGTTTTAACATAAGCTTGACGTTTCATCGCTACAATGCGCATCCCGGTCCGCGTATCACCCACGACAGCGCTTCTTTTTATTGGCTAGGAGAAGCGTCACTTTTGGTGAGGAATTGGGTGATTCAACCGGGATGATGATGTGCCTTTCGCTTTTTCCTCGCGGCTTCCGCGAGAAAAGTGGAAAACGCAACCTTCGGTTGTGTTAGGTGGGGTGCGATTCCGTTGAACCAACGGTTTGATGACCCCCCGCCACGCGCGCTTTCCTTGTCTCGCAATGTTTATTACTTGGAATCTCGACGCGTTTTGACCCTATGACACTTCGTACGAGCCGGCACCACGCTCCACCGTTCCCATAAAGTTCCGCCGGCTTCGTGTTCTTGCAAGGAGAAACCTTTTACATGTTTGGTGATACGATTTTCTCAAGGGTGCGCCGATCAGCCGCGCTTTCCTTGACCCTCGCTTTATTCGCGGGCTTCGCCGCCAGTGTGCAAGCCCAAATCTTCATTAACGAACTGGATTCAGACCAAGCCGGTACCGAGGACCGCGAGTTTGTCGAACTCTTCGGCCCCGCCAACGCCTCGCTTGACGGCCACGTGCTCGTCTTTTTCAACGGCAACGGCGACGTTTCTTACAACACCATTGACCTCGACGGCCAAACCCTCGACGCCAACGGCTTTTTTGTCATCGGCGGTTCCGGTATTCCCGGTGCCAACCTGCCCCTGAGCAACAGCGCCCTCCAAAACGGCGCCGACGCGGTCGCACTTTACCAAGATGTTCCGGGCTCATTCCCCAACGGCACCGCGCCAACCACCACCAATCTGGTTGACGCCGTCGTTTACGACACCAACGACGGCGACGACGCCGGCCTGCTGATCCTGCTCAACGCCGGCCAACCCCAGGTCAATGAAGACGGCAACAGCGACAAGGACAACCACAGCATCGCCCGTTTTCCCGACGGCGGCACCCAACGCAATACCGACACCTACGTGGCACAGTTACCCACGCCGGGCGCGACCAACGGCGGCGCACCGCCGGTTATCGTGATTAATGAGCTGGACGCGGACCAAGCCGGAACCGAGGACCGCGAGTTTGTCGAACTGTTCGGTCCCGCCAACGCCTCGCTTGACGGCCACGTGCTCGTCTTTTTCAACGGCAACGGCGACGTTTCCTACAACACCATTGACCTCGACGGCCAAACCCTCGACGCCAACGGCTTTTTTGTCGTGGGTGGCTCCGGCATCCCCGGCGCCGACCTGCCCTTGAGCACCGGCTCGCTCCAAAACGGCGCCGACGCGGTTGCGCTTTACCAAGATGTTCCGGGCTCATTCCCCAACGGCACCGCACCCACCACCACCAACTTGGTTGATGCGGTCGTTTACGACACCAACGACGGCGACGACGCCGGTCTGCTGATCCTGCTCAACGCCGGTCAACCCCAGGTCAATGAAGACGGCAATAGTGACAAGGACAACCACAGTATCGCCCGTCTTCCCGACGGCGGCACCCCGCGCAACACCGACACCTACGTGGCCCAAGCCCCCACGCCCGGTGCACCCAATCCAGGTGGGCCCAGTGCACCCGAGGTGGTGATTAACGAATTGGATTCCGACCAGGCCGGCACCGAGGATCGCGAGTTTGTCGAACTTTTCGGCCTCGCCAACACCTCGCTCGACGGCCTGATCATGGTCTTTTTCAACGGCAGCAGCGACACCTCCTACCACACCATCGACCTCAGCGGTCAGAGCCTCGACGGCGACGGCTTTTTTGTTGTCGGCGGCGCGGGTATTGCCGGCGCGGACTTACCTTTGCCCGACACGACCCTTCAAAACGGTGCCGACGCGGTTGCCATTTACCAAGATGTTCCCGGCAACTTCCCTGACGGCTCCGCGGTTACCACCAACAACCTCGTTGACGCGGTTGTTTACGGGACCGGGGATCCCGACGACGCCGGGTTGCTGGTTCTCCTCAACGCGGGTCAACCGCAAGTGGATGAAGATGGCAACGCGGACAAAGACAACCACAGTATCGCCCGCCTTCCCGACGGCGGCACCGCCCGGAACACCGACACTTATGATGCCCAGGATCCCACGCCAGGCGGACCCAACGTGCCCCCCCTGGGCCCCACGATTGTCATCAACGAGCTGGATGCCGACCAAGCCGGCACCGAGGACCGCGAGTTCGTGGAGCTCTTCGGCCCCGCCAATACCTCACTCGACGGCCACGTGTTGGTGTTCTTCAACGGCAACGGCGATACCTCCTACCTGACCATCGACCTCGCCGGCCAAAGCCTCGACGCCAACGGCTTTTTCGTTGTCGGCGGCTCCGGCATCACCCAAGCAAGCCTGCCTTTGGCCGACTTCGCGCTTCAAAACGGCGCCGACGCGGTCGCCCTGTACGCGGATGTGCCAGGCAGCTTCCCCAACGGCACCGCCGTGACCACCACCAACCTGGTTGACGCCGTTGTTTACGACACCAACGACAACGATGACGCCGGCCTGCTCTCGCTTTTGAACGCGGGCCAACTTCAGGTCAACGAAGACGGTAGCGGCGATAAAGACAATCACAGTATCGCCCGCTTGCCCGACGGCGGCACACCGCGCAATACCAACACCTACGTGGCCCAAACCCCCACGCCGGGTGAATCCAACCGCATCATCCCGCCCGTCGTCATCAACGAGTTGGACGCCGACCAAGCAGGCACCGAGGACCGCGAGTTCATCGAACTCCATGGTCCCGCCAACTTCTCGCTCGACGGCCTGGTGCTGGTTCTCTACAACGGCAACGGCGACGTTTCCTACAACGCCATTGACCTAACCGGCCAAAGCCTCAACGGCGAAGGCTTCTTTGTCATCGGTGGTGCCGGCATTTCCCAAGCCGGCCTCCCCCTGCCAACAGGTTCTCTTCAGAACGGCGCCGACGCGGTCGCGCTTTACCTGGGTACACCCGCCTCCTTCCCCAACGGCACCGCCGTTACCACTGACGACCTGGTTGATGCGCTCGTATATGACACCGGCGACTCGGACGATGCCGGCCTGCTCGTATTGTTAAATGCCGGCCAGAGCCAAGTGGATGAAGACGGCGCCGGCGACAAGGACAACCATAGTGTGGCCCGCGTACCCGACGGCGGAACCCGGCGCGATACCAGCACCTATGTCGCCCAAATCCCCACGCCCGGTGAGACCAACGTTCCGCCAACGGTCCTAACCATCGCCGAAATTCAGGGCAACGGCTTGGCTTCCCCTCAGGACGGCAACACCGTGCGTACCGAGGGGAACGTGGTTACCGTCGTCGGCGACAGCGGCTTCTTCATGCAAACACCCGACGCCAACGTCGACGCCGATCCCGAAACCTCGGAAGGTATTTTTGTGTTCTTGGATGCCGCCCCCACCGTTTCCGTCGGCGACATCGTCAACGTCGAAGGTCCGGTTGTTGAATTCTTTGATTTCACCGAATTCACCGGCGCCGGCATCACCGTCGACATCATTTCCAGCGGCAACCCGCTGCCGACACCCATTCAATTGGACGCAACCCTGCCTTCTCCGAACCAACCCCAGGCCGACACCGCGCTGGAACGTTTCGAGGGCATGTTGGTGACCATGAGTGGGATCGCTACCGGACCGACCGACCAATTCGGCGACACCGCCGTCGTGGCCGGTAGCCAGGATCGCGCGTTTATTGAACCCGGTATTGCCTTCCCCGGCCGCGCCGGTCAACCTGTCTTCGACGGCAACCCCCAGGTATTCGAAATCAACAGCGACCAGTTGGGCACCCCCCGTGTCCAAATCCACGCGGGCCAAACCATTACCGAGGCCACCGGTGGTTTCGGTTTCAGCTTTGGCGATTTCCAAATCTGGCCCTCGACCCTGACCGTCGGCCCCGCCAACTTCGACCCCACCCCGGTTCGCACCCGTCAAAGCGGCGAATTCACCGTCGCTTCGCAAAACATGTTGCGCCTGTACGACGATCAGGACAACGGCAACGGCGACAGCGTTACCCCGACCAACGAGTACAACCTGCGTCTGGGCAAGTTCTCCCTGTGGATTCGTACCGTCATGGGCGCACCCGACATTCTGGCGTTGCAAGAAGTGGAAAGCCTGGCGGTTCTGCAGGACTTGGCCGCACGCATTAACGCGGACGACGGCACCATCACCTACACGGCCCAGTTGCTGGACGGCAACGATCCCGGCGCCATCAACGTGGGTTACCTGGTGCGCGACAACGTCACCGTTAACAGCCTGACCCAAGTTCAAGCCTCCGAAACCTTCAGCTTCAACAGCAACACCTTCGACCTTCACGACCGTCCGCCCCTGGTTTTGAACGCCACCGTCACGGCCGGCACCAACACCACCGAGATCACCGTCATCAACATTCACAACCGCTCGTTGAATGACATTGACGAAGATCCAGGCAGCGGCGAATTCGTTCGCACCAAACGCAACCTGCAGGCGACCCGGATTTCCGAATACATCCAGGACCTGCAAACCGCCACACCCACCGTCAACCTGATCGTACTCGGCGATTTCAACGCCTACCAGTTCACCGACGGGTTTGTCGATGCACTCGGCCAGATCAGCGGCATCCCCGATCCGCTGGGTTCTTTGGTTCCCGCCACCGTGGTCGTGGATCCGCCCCTGCGCAACCACGTGCTGGATCTGCCCGCTGAAGAACGTTACTCCTTCGTCTTCGACGGCAGCGCCAATGCCCTGGACCACGTGCTCAGTTCACAAAACGGTACCTGCCTTGTCAGCGGCGTTCAGTATGCCCGCGGCAACGCGGACATGCCGCGTGACTTGGATGAAGACGGCGCAACCGCCGCCCGTTCCAGTGACCACGACGGCATCGTGGCCTTCATCGGCCCCCGTCCCAGCCTGAACGTCACGCCGACAGCCGGTTTGACCGTGGACGAAAGCGGCACCACCACCGCGATGCTCCAGGTCTCACTGAGCGCGGCGCCTAGCGGCGACGTCACCGTCACCGTGACCAGCAGCGACACCGGCGAAGCCACCGTCGACACCGCGATGTTGACCTTCAACAGCACCAACTTCGGTACACCCCAAATGGTGACCGTGACTGGTGTTCAGGACAACACCATCGACGGCGACCAAAACTTCACCATCACCGTGAGCGCGACCTCCGGCGACGCCTGCTTCAGCAGCCTGACCCCGGTCAGCGTGAGCGGCACCACCAGCGAAGGTTCTGTCACGGGTTTCACCGTCGTCCAAACCGGAACCAACACCATCCGCATCACCGGTCCTCCCAACAGCGACGTCGGTGTTTATTACTTCGACCCTGCAACCGATACCTGGATCCTGATCGGCGGCACCACGCTCGATGGCAACGGCAACGGCACCATCACCGGCACCCTGCCGCAAGATGTCGCCATCGGCGTCGGCAGCAGCGACGGCAGCGTCCTGCCCACCGAGGTGCTGTTCGTGACCGTTCCCACCTTGGGTGAATGGGCGCTGATGTTCCTGTTGGCGGCCATGGCCGCCACCGCGATGGTCATCGGTCGTCGTAACCGGCACGCCTAACCCACCTTTTTGACCCGCAACCGCAAAGGCCGCCGATCCCGGCGGCCTTTTTTACTTGTCCAAAAACCCGAGTTGGGTTTTATTCAGCCAACACACACCTGGGGAGAGATTGATGCACGGCCCACATTTCCTTGATGATACCCGCGTTTTGTTCCGCGTTTGGGCGCCCTTCCAAGACCAGGTCAAGTTGGTTTTTGACGGCGAAAACCGACCACGACCGATGACGCCGATTTGCGACGGCTTTCACGAACTGATCTGCGACGATGTGGTGCCGGGCGCCTTGTATTACTTCCAAGTGGGCGACCACCAACGGTTCCCCGATCCCGCATCCCGTTACCAACCCCAGGGCGTACACGGCCCTTCCCAACTTACCAAACTCGACCCATACCCCTGGCAGACCAAAAACTGGCGCGGTCTCAAACTCGAGGAATTGGTGTTGTACGAATGTCACCTCGGCTGTTTCACCCAAACCGGTACCTTGCGCGAGGCGGCGGAACAACTGCCCTACCTCAAAAAACTCGGAATCAACACCATCGCCCTGATGCCGATTGCCGGTTTCCCCGGGCGCCGTAACTGGGGTTATGACGGCGTGTTGCTGTACGCCGTTCCCGAGTGTTACGGCACGCCCCGCGATTTGCAGGCCTTTGTCGATCTGGCCCACCAACAGGGCGTCGCGGTTTTTCTCGACGTGGTTTACAACCACCTGGGTCCCGAGGGTAATTACTTCGACCATTTCGGCCCCTACTTCTCCAAGCGCACCACCACCCCCTGGGGCAAAGCCCTCAATTTCGACGGCCGCGACTGTGATCCGGTGCGCGCCTATTTCCTGGAAAACGCCCGCTATTGGCTGACCGAATACCGCATCGACGGTTTGCGCCTGGACGCCATCGACGACATTCGCGATTTTTCAGTAACCCATTTATTAGAAGAGTTGAGCGAGATGGTGGAAGATGTGGCGCGCGAATCGGGCCGTTCCATCATACTGATCGGCGAGGCTTCCACCAACAATCCCCGCTGGGTCACGCCCCGTTCCCGCGGCGGCATCGGCCTACACGCGCTCTGGGACGACGACCTCCACCACGCCATGCACGCCCACGCCACCGGTGAACGCACCGGTTACTACGCCGATTTCGGAACAACCGCCCAACTGGTCGAAACCCTGCAAGAAGGCATTTTGGCACCCAACGGCTACCGCGAATACCGGCGGCGCCGTCACGGCAAAAGCTTCGCCCACCTGGCCGACAAACACCAAATCGTGTTCCTACAGAACCACGATCAAACCGGGAACCGCCCCGACGGCAAACGCTTCCACCACTTGGTCGGCATCGACCGCACCATTCAGTACGCGGCGCTGTACCTGATTTCACCGTTTGTCCCCATGCTGTTCATGGGTGAGGAATACGCGGCGGAACAACCCTTTTATTTCTTTATCGATTACGGCGACGCCCCTCTGATCGACGCCACCCGCAAGGGGCGAAAACGCGAGTTCAAAACCTTTGGCTGGAAAGGAAAAGGCACCGATCCTCAGGACCTAAAAACCTTCGCGGCGAGCCGCCTAAACCTTGAGGATCACCAGCAAGGTGTCGGCGCCCGGGTTTTCAGCGCCTACCAGACCTTGTTGGCTCAGCGGGAGATTATGCGCAAGGTCGGTTTGCTCAAAAAACCATCCAAGGTCAGCCACGATGAAACCCACAACCTCATCACCCGCCGTTTCCAAAACGAAAAGGCGCGCTGGGTTCTGATCGTGCATCAAGGCGAGCAAGCGGTGGCTTGCGCTGATTTGGGATTAACCGAGGGCCATGCAGCTTTTTATTGGGCGGACGAACAAAACCACACCGAGTCCCAGGAAACCCTGGCCCCGGGAAGCACCTTGCTATGGCGCGGCTCGGCAGAATAATTCAGTTGTTTTTGTGAAAGCTACATTTACAAAAACAACAACCCACTGACTTCATGCGTCTTACTTCGCCAGACGACCCCAACACCACAACCGCTCCTTAAACACCCCATCTGGTTGGGGGATTGATCCGGCGTGTGCTGAAGGCACACGCACACCGCCTTCTTGGTTGGGGGATTGATCCGGCGTGGGCATTGCAAATGGATCAGGAGAACCTACTTCAAGACCATTGGCAACGACCATTGGATTTTAGCAGGCAAAGAGAGAAGAGAGGACCAGGAAAGAACACACTATCTGTTCCAACTGGGCCGGCTTCCCATCCGACGTCACGTGAAATTCCTGATGGCGGCGCACCCGTTCGACCCAACGTTCAACAAGTACATCCGCAAACGGGAGGCCATGAACATGGCGAACCGCTTAAAGGAAAGTCACTTGAAAGGGCGGACCCTCACCAAATGGACCCGTTCGAAAAACACTGCCGGGTCGCTTTAACACGCGACCTTTTCATTGCTTGAGCCGTATGTGGGGAAACTCGCACGTACGGTTCTTAGGGGGGGAGCGTTCCGTAAGGTACGCTCTCTACCCGACCGAACCGGAGCGATAGGTAAGCAAAGGGTACCGCGCTTGCCACCATACAGTTTCACAGGCCTACACCCTCTGTCTTTGCATGAGCCCAACCCGGCGGTGTATTCAACCGGGTCGCTATGCAGCCGTTAAGCGCCGCCGTGTTTTGCGGACCAGGCCTGGGGATCCGCTTGCCATTCGAACAGACTTTGTTTTTGGTCGGCGGGCAAACGACCGGTTTCGATGGCGACATCCAGAAGCGCCGCTAAATGGGTGAGGCTGGTGTAGGCGTAACCGGATTCCGCGAAACGATCCGTTGCTTTCTTCAGGCCGTACTGGAACACCGCGGTGATGCCGAGAACCCCGGCGCCCGCTTCAACCAAGGCGTCCGCGGCTTGGATACAGCTTCCGCCCGTTGAGATCAAATCTTCAACCACCACGACCTTGGCACCGGCCGGCACACGGCCTTCGATCAGATTGCGTTTGCCGTGTTTTTTCTCGGCCGACCGCACGTACACCATCGGCAGCGACATGGCCTCGGCGACCCAGGCGGCGTGAGGGATGCCGGCGGTGGCGGTTCCCGCGATCACGTCGGGTTGCCAACCCCGGCGTTTGATTGCGTCGACAAAACATTGGGCGACGGCGCGGCGTTCGGCGACGGTACTAATAATGAGGCGGTTATCGCAATAAATGGGCGAACGCAGGCCGCTGGTCCAGGTAAAAGGTTCTTGGGGCGAGACGGAAACCGCCTCCAGATCGAGCAGAATTTTGGCAATGGTTTTGGCGTCGGTCATGGGGTACTCCGCGAAATCGAGGTGTCAAACGGGCTCGATTATAGCCGAGACAGGGGACCTAACCCGTATTTCTCACAAGGATTCGTCGCGAGAAGCTGAAAGCATTGTGAGAAATGCGGGTTAAAAATACAAAAGGGAGAGCCGAGGCTCTCCCTTTCGTTGTTCACATAAGCGAACGGCTTACATCATGCCGCCCATGCCGCCCATGCCGCCCATGCCGCCCATGCCGCCGGCAGGTGCTGCCGGCCCGTCGTCTTCTTTTTCGATCTCGGTAACAGTTGCTTGCGTGGTCAGCATCATGCTGGATACGGAAGCAGCGTTCATCAAGGCGTGCTTAACAACCTTGGCGGGATCGATAACACCGGCTTTGATCAGGTCTTCGAAGGTGTCGGTTGCAGCGTTGTAACCGAAGGCATCGCTGCCGTTTACGACTTCGTTAACCACGATGGCGCCTTCTTTGCCGCAGTTAACGGCAATCTGACGAAGGGGCGCTTCCAATGCTTCACGGATGATTTTAACGCCGTACTTCTCGTCGCTTTCCGCCAATTCTTTCTCGAGGTCGTCGAGAACAGAAGCAGCGCGCAAGAAGGTGGTACCGCCACCGGCAACGATGCCTTCTTCAACAGCGGCTTTGGTGGCGTGCATCGCGTCTTCAACGCGGGCTTTCTTTTCTTTCATTTCGGTTTCAGTCGCGGCACCGACTTTGATCACGGCAACACCGCCGACCAATTTGGCCAGGCGCTCTTGCAGCTTTTCACGGTCGTAGTCGGACGTGGTGCTTTCGGTCTGAGCGCGGATTTGTTTAACACGCGCTTGGATGTCGGCGTTGGCACCGGAACCATTGATGATGGTGGTGTTGTCTTTGTCGATGGTGATGGTTTTGGCTTGACCGAGGTCTTCCAAAGTCACGTTCTCCAATTTGATACCGATGTCCTCGGAGATCAAACGGCCGCCGGTCAAAACAGCGATGTCTTCCAGCATGGCCTTGCGACGGTCGCCAAAGCCGGGGGCTTTAACGGCGGCAACATTCAAGGTACCGCGCAGTTTGTTAACAACCAAAGTCGCCAGAGCTTCGCCGTCGATGTCTTCGGCGATGATCAGGAAAGGACGGCTGGTTTTAACAACTTGCTCCAAAACAGGCAGCAGGTCGCGCATGTTGGAAACTTTTTTCTCGAACAACAAGATGTAGGGGTTTTCGAGGTTGGCAACCATGCGATCGTGGTCGGTTACGAAGTAAGGAGACAGGTAACCACGGTCGAACTGCATGCCTTCAACAACTTCCAGTTCGGTTTCCAAGCCACGAGCTTCTTCAACGGTGATGACGCCGTCTTTGCCAACTTTTTCCATGGCTTCGGCAATGATTTTGCCGATGGAAGGATCGTTGTTGGCGGAAATCGTGCCGACATGTGCGATGGCGTCGCCTTCAACGGGACGGGCGCTTTCGTTGATTTTGGCAATCAAACGCTCGACAGCTTTGTCGATGCCGCGTTTGATGGACATGGGGTTGTGGCCGGAGCTCACGGACTTAACACCGGAGCGGTAGATGGCGCGGGCCAAAACGGTCGCGGTGGTGGTACCGTCACCCGCGGTGTCGGAAGTCTTGGAGGCAACTTCTTTAACGAGTTGCGCGCCAAGGTTTTCGATCTTGTCGTCCAAAGAGATCTCTTTGGCAACGGTCACACCGTCTTTGGTGATGGTGGGTGAACCGAATTTTTTCTCGATCAGAACGTTGCGGCCCTTGGGGCCCAAGGTGACCTGAACGGCGTCGGCCAACTTGTTAACGCCGCGCAGCAAAGCTTGACGGGCGTTTTCATCAAAAGTCAGGAGTTTGGCATCAGACATGTTTCATGCTCCCTTTAATCGGAATGTCTTTTTTGTGGCGAGGTCAAAGCCTCGCGAGCCCGCGCACCGGTCGCAAAAGCGGTAAAAACGCGGGCGGCTATTGTGGAAACAGAACTTAAGCTTCGATCACCGCGAGAATTTCGTCTTCGCGCATGATGATGTGCTCAACATCATTCAGTTTGATCTCGGTGCCGGCGTATTTGCCAACGAGCACTTTGTCGCCCACTTTGACGTTCAGCGCGACAACTTCACCGTTGTCGGCACGCTTGCCGGGGCCAACGGCAACAATTTCAGCCTCAAGGGGCTTTTCTTTGGCAGAGTCGGGAATGATGATGCCGCCGCGAACTTCTTCTTTGGCTTCGACGCGCTTCAACAAGACTCGATCATAAAGCGGAGTTACCTTCATGGTAGACGCACCTCTTTTTGATTGGAATGGGCTAAAGGGGTCCCTTTAGCACTCTCGGACTGTGAGTGCTAATTTACTTAGGGTTTGCGATGCTGTCAACCCCTTTTCCAACAAACAGAGAAAAACTAACACACCGAACAACACAATACCTAACACCAAGAGACTCATATTATCATCAAAACCCATCACAACGCCCATCGCAACGCCCAAACACAAATAACCTCGCGCACCCCGAATGGATGCCCCCACCGAGCCGACGGAATGATTGACCGAGCGATGATCCCGCGTACCCCACTGGGATGTCCCCTGCCGAGCCGACGGAATGATTGACCGAGCGATGTTCCCGCGTACCCCACCGGGATGCCCCCTGCCTAGCCGACGGAATGATTGACCGAGCGATGATCCCGCGTACCCCACTGGGGTTCGCACACCGCAACCCGTGGACCATAACTGATTTAAACCGTGAGCCGAAGGCGAGCCTCATCTGGCTGCACCGAAGGTGCATAGGCGCCGAGGCGCCGGTGATTTCAGCCCAGATCAAAGGGTTGTGAAACAACCGTTTGCTCTGGGTCCCCGGGAGTTCCCTTCGTGCAGGCCGCTGAAGGCGCCGGCCAAACAACACCCAACCAAACCCAATGGATGAACACCATCCACACCCAACCAAACCCAATGGATGAACACCAGCCACACCCATCCACACCCAACCAAACCCAACGAACCAACACCACCGAAAAACCGACCCCAACACCATGAAACGCCGCGGGGTTTGAACCCCAGGCGCCGCTGGTGTCAACGCCTTCAGCGTTTTCCGCTTCGTGAACCCCCGAGACCCAGGGTGCGACCATTTTCAATGGTCGTACCCGGGGCTAACCTATTGCCCTCCTTCAGAGGGCGTCCAGGGTGGCGAGGCGGAGCCTCGCGTTCATTCAAAGCATGGTCCATGGATGAGGTGGTGCGGCCCGCTCCGGGGCGCGCCGGGTCGGCAAGGGTCCAAAGAGATCGTTCCGGTTTGATCAAATGTTGGTGAAACAACCGTTTGCTCTGGGTCCCCGGGGAGTTTCCGTCGTGCAGGCCGCTGAAGGCGCCGGCTCCACAACCAAACACCATCCCTAACGGATCCCCAAACAGGGCAAACCTTCCGTTTAACCCACACACCTCATCCGGTCTCGTGCTTTCACGAACCACCAGATCAGGCATACAGATTAAGAATCCACGCGGAGAGACCTTTCACCCACGACCTAACCCTCGTCAAGGACAGGCGAACAACAGCCGCGGACCATCCAAAGCGATACCAGGGCGTAATCCCGAAACACCCCACGCGGAATCCTGGACAGTCGGGAAACGCCGCACACGCGGTACCGCCTCCCGTTCCATCCAAACGACGACAAAAAGATCCTGGTTGCAGGCCTTTTTCGCAACGTCGCCTTACGCACTTTCGGCCAGGTCCAAAGCAAGAAACACTCCTCGGTAGGTATTGGTGAAGCGCAAGAGCTCCATTTTGATGCGGTTAAAGTCCTCATAGTGGTGGTAACCCTCGGGGTTATCCGCCATCGCGTCCATCACCAAGGTCAGGTCGGTCATGAAGGTTTCAAAGCGCTCGCGGAAGAGCGCGTTGGTCGCGTTGAGGTATTCAATTTGAGCGGGGTAGTAACCCTGACGGGAAAGACGTACACTTAAGTCACCCAGTTGTTTCTGACACCAGTCGATCCAGTTTAAAGCTGTCATGTTGAGCCTCCTCATGTATGCTACATAAGTAAATATACATAAGCGCTCAGACAGCCCTTGTCGGAGGCCCCAAAAAAAATGAACCGATCTGATTTAGTCTCTTTGCTCAAACAAAGAAGCAGTTTAAGTGCCGAGGAAGCCGACTGGTTTGTCCGTCGGTTTTTCGAAATTCTCGCCGCCGGTCTCAAACGGGACGGGCGTGTCGAGTTGCGCGGCTTCGGCGTATTCAAACTTTCCACCCGCATGCAGGCGGGTTTTCAAAACCCCAAGGACGGCCGCTATTACGGCGGCATGGAGCTACGCACCATTAAGTTTTATCCGTCCGCCCTCATTGAGGAAACATAAGAACGCGCACGCGCGCAAGCGACTAAGGCTTGCGTGATGGACTCCTGATCCGACGCCGACAAATCGGAAAACGCCAAACCCAGGCGAATACCGCCGTCCACCACTTTTTGGTGAGCCACATGGGCGCGCGTAAAATGGACGGGCACCCCACGCAGGGCAAAAACACCGTCTTCCACCACATCGCCCACGTTTAAACCGCAACAGGCATTTTGCTGGATGCCGATCCCCACGGCGGAAAAATCAACCAACGAGGCCTGACAAGCTTCACCGCGGCAGACAATAGAAACCTGGACAGGGTTGCGCGAGGACGCGGAAAACCGCTCGCACTGGCGGCGCGCCAAAACCTCACCTTCAAGCGGCAAGGTACAGCGCACACGACGCGCGTCGACTGCCAACGCGGCTACAGGAATTCGATACGCGGTTTTGGGCGCTTGAATAACCAGATCCCAACCACAGTCGGGATCCAACGGGGCCACACGCCCGCCCGGCGCACGAAACGCGACCAAGGCGGCTTCTTTATCCACGGACACCGGCTCCAGGTCGTGACATTGCCTGCGTGTATTAATAAGGAGACAGGTCAGCGCTTTGGCATCATCGGCCACCCGCGCTTCAATTTTGGTTAACAACTCATCGGCGGTAATTGCGTCAAGGGACATAGGCAGCTCAAATCAAAGAAGATCGGCCCGATACTGGGCACGCGAACAAAACTCGGCCGACGCTTAGCATGATTCCCACGCAATCGGTCCGCCGCATGTAACGCCCACGCAAAGCGCGGACGTGGGTACCATCTTATGTTCGAAAGACAACTTCTTTTTAGGTTATCACAAATAACCCACATTGAAACCGCGAAGACGGTCACCCTTTTCGTTTCAAGGACAGGTTGCTTTCAGCACTGTCTAGGAGGCTTGATCCAACACTTCCACCACTTCCTGACGGCGTGTGGCCGCATCAAAATGGGTGGCGTCGGCAGGCCGAAACCCGCGCACACCGCGCAGCAAGATGCGCCGTGCCGACTCGGCGTCTTGATTGTCCAAGGCCGGCTCGAACTCCTTGAGGAAAGCGTCGACGCGCTTCCAGTCAATGGACTCTTCCATCGCACGGGAGATACGCGGATGGTCGGTCGCCAGCGCATTATCCCCGATCAAGAGTTCCTCGTACAATTTCTCACCCGGCCGAACACCGGTAATGCGAATCTCGACATCACCCCGGCCCGTATCAGGATCAATCACGCTCAATCCACTAAGGTGGATCATCTTCGCGGCCAAATCGTAAATGCGTACCGGCTCACCCATATCGAGCACAAACACATCACCGCCGGAAGCCATGGCCGACGCCTGGACAACCAATTGCGCGGCCTCGGGGATCGTCATAAAGTAGCGGGTCATTTCCTCATGGGTCACGGTAACCGGCCCACCCTGGCGGATCTGTTCACGAAACAGAGGAATCACGGAACCGGAAGAGCCAAGCACATTCCCAAAACGCACCATGGAAAATACGGTTTTGGATCCGCTCTCATGCATACCTTGCAAAATCAGCTCGGCAAAACGTTTGGTGGCGCCCATCGCGCTCGTGGGACGCACGGCCTTATCCGTCGAGATCAAGGTAAAACGCGCAACCCCGGCCCGCTCCGCGGCTTGGGCGAAGGCAAGGGTGCCGAAGATGTTGTTGCGAATCCCCTCACAAATATTCTGCTCGACAATCGGGACGTGTTTGTAAGCGGCGGCGTGAAAGATACTCTGAACGCCATGGGCTTCCATAATTTTTTGACAGCGTTTGCCGTTTTGCACGGAACACAGGACGGGCACAATGGCGACACGCCCCTGGCTGTCGCGGCGACGCAACTCGCGCTCAATGTTGTAAAGCGCGTATTCGTTGGCCTCCAGTAACAGCAAGGTCTCCGGCTGCCGATCTAAGATTTGCCGGCACAGCTCCGACCCAATCGAACCGCCGGCGCCAGAAACCAGAACCACCTTGCCGGTAATGCTTTTGCCGATCAACGCGGCGTCGGGCTCGACGGGATCCCGACCCAAAACATCTTCAATCTCTACCTGGCGGATATCGTCAACACGGACCTTGCCACTCACAATGTTGGGAATTCCGGGCAGAATTTTCACGTCGACACCCATCGCGGCCATGCGTTCGATCAATTCGCGACGGCGGCAGCGCGTGGCGGAAGGAATACACAGAACCACCTCGTGTAATTGGTATTTGGCGACAATATCAGCCATGCGATCCGGTGAAAACACCCGCACGCCCAGGATTTCCCATCCCTGGATCTCGCTGTTGTCGTCGAAGAAGGCCATCACCCGGTATTCCGGGCTGCCCAACAGAGCATGGGCGATTTGGGTGCCGGCTTTACCCGCGCCATACAGGCCGATTCGCCGCTTGTTGCAATCCTGAACGTTTACATCGGGAAGGTACATTTTGGCCAACAGGCGTGTCCCCCCCATTAAAAGGACCACGTTCACGCCGTACACAATATAAAGCGGGCGGGGAATTTGAATGTGGGTCATGATGGCCACGAGGGCGAACATCAAGACGGCAATCACCGCACTGCGCAAGATGGGAATGAGGAAATGGGGACTCAGGTATCGAATCACAGCTTTGTAAAGGCCCAGCGCGTAGAGCACCGGAATGGTCAAAACGGGCGCCAACGCCCAAATTTCCACATACTTAACAAAATTCTCGGGCCACCAGGTATCGTAGCGCATGGCAAAGGAAGACCACAGCGCCAACCACAGAATCAAAAAATCGACGAACAAAACAATCAACTTTTTTAGATAACGCGGTAAACGATTTAGTTTCAAAAACATACAAACACCTATGGCTCAAGTGTTACGAGATACCCACCAAACGCGAGAACAACCGTTTCAAAACGGTGCCGCACAAACAAGGGCGTCGACCAAGTTATGGAGGAAATTGGCCCAATTAAACCACAATTCCGCGGCAAAAACATCAAATCCACCGACCGCCTGCATCACAACCAACCACGCTTAAGGCGGCCGTATTCACAAGAGCCGGTGCATTTTTGGTTCAAGCCCGACGTAGGTTTCCCCTCCGCCCGAGAAGCACAAAAGAAAACCGTAAGCGCCGACTTAAATGTTCTATCGGCAAAGCATTGCAAGAGCTAAACTACCGGCCGCGGGAAAAAACCGCGGGGCAACCCAGGCCAAGCGAGCGGGAGCTTCAAAGCGGAGGGCCCAAAATCAAGGGTCCGCCAAACCCAGTTCAACCAGCGCGGCCTCGGTCCGTTCAGCCAAGGCAACCAGATCCCCGTCGTTCACGATCTCCACATCGGCATGGCGCCGCTTTTCGGGGTCGGGTGCCTGGGCCGCCATGAGCTTTTGCGCCAAGGCTTCAGGCATGCCGTCACGTGCTTGAAGCCGCGCCAGACGAAGCTCGGCGGGCGCGGTCACGAGAAGAACGCGGTCATATTTACGAAAACTTCCGGTTTCAATCATCAGCGCCGCGGAGACAAAGGCGGCTTGGTGGTGTGGTCGCAACGCTTCGAGCTTGGCTTCAATACTTTGATAAATGCGAGGATGAACGATCTGATTCAATCGCTCACGGCATTCGCCGTTTTCGCTGATCAAGACGCGCATGCGGGCGCGGTCCAAGGCGCCGTCGTCGGCAATGACGGACGGTCCAAAGGCCTCGGCAATAGCGGCGAGCGCGGGTTGGCCGGGCGCGACCACTTCTCGCGCCACCACATCGGCGTCAATGACGGGAAACCGTTCGGCAAGCAAGCGTTCCACCTGTGATTTGCCACTCGCAATGCCCCCGGTCAGCCCAACCACCAGCATAGATCCATCCTATATAAAAAGACCCGACCCACGACGAATCGACATGGGTCGGGTCAAAATCAACCGCTTAAACGCGGGCCATTTCAAAGGCGCGCTTCAGCTCGCGCGCGATGACGATTTTTTGAACCTCGGAGGTACCTTCACCGATGGTGAGCAGCTTGGAATCGCGCCAAAACTTTTCGGCGGGATACTCCTTCAAATAGCCGTAACCACCGTGGATTTGTACCGCTTCCTCGCTGTTGCGCACCGAAACTTCACTGGCAAAGTACTTGGCCATGGCCGATTCGATGGACTGCGCTTGTCCGCGATCCTTGTTGTAAGCGGAGCGCAGGGTTAACAGGCGCGCGGCGTCGAGGTTGGTCGCCATGTCGGCCAGCTTGAATTGGATGCCCTGGAACTGATCGATGGTTTTGCCGAACTGGGCACGTTCCGCGGCGTATTGCTGCGAACATTCGAGGGCGCCGCGGGCGACACCGAGTGAAAGCGCGGCAATTGAAATCCGGCCGCCGTCCAGCACAACCATGGCCTGTTTGAAGCCCTGGTTTACCTCGCCGATCAGGTTCTCGTCCGGTACGAAACAGTCTTCCATAACAAGCTGAGCGGTTTCAGAGGAGCGCATACCGACCTTGTTTTCTTTCTTACCACCGCCCCAGCCTTTGATCGATTTGTCGAGGATAAAGGCGGAGATTCCGCGGGTTTTCAGTTCGGGCGCGGTGTTAACCAGCACCACGGCGACATCGCCGCTAATGGCGTGGGTGATGAAGTTCTTGGTGCCGTTCAGCATCCAACCGCCCTCAACCTTTTTGGCGGTCGAAAGCATGCCGCCCGCGTCAGAGCCGCTGCCGGGTTCCGTGAGGCCCCAGGCGCCGATGTGCTCGCCGGAGGCAAGTTTGGGCAGGTATTTTTGTTTTTGGGCTTCGTTGCCGTGCTGCAGGATGTGCCCGGTACACAGCGAGTTATGCGCCGCGACACCGAGACCGATACTGCCGCAAACGCTGCCGATCTCCTCGAGAATGGCGACGTAATCGACATAACCGTACCCGGAACCCCCATATTCTTCCGGGACAAGAACCCCCAACAAGCCCAGTTCGCCCATCTCGTGAAAGAGATCGACCGGAAAAAATTCTTTTTCGTCCCACTCAAGCACGTGTGGCTTGATGCGTTCTGCAACAAACTTGGAAACATTCTCAACAATCATTTGTTGATCTTCGCTATAACCGAATTCCACGATTGACTCCTTCCAAAAAAACCAGCGTGTGACGTGTTCCAGCAGACCACGGGCGGATCAAAGGTAGGCATGAACCGACAAGGTTTCCGAGGATCGCGAAGGAACCACGGCCACGGTGAACCCACCGCGGGTTCATGCAAAAACGCCATTCATGAAATGGAAACCGTCCCTTCTTCGGCCACAACCTCGGGTTGTCTTCAGCAGCAAAAGCGGAAGACACCGCAACGGCGCAACCACGGCGACTTGGCCGGGAATCATGGAAGGGAACGGAAGCCGGCAACGTTCAATCAATAAAACCTCATGGAAGAGGCAAAAAACCGTGCCCACGGGAGGGCGGGGCATGCCGGGTGGAGCCGCCATTCGCTCGGCTCGGCCGTGCCACCGCGCACGGGTTGGCGCGGATGAAGCGAAACGGCCGTCGGCGAATTCTCCTCGACGGTTCCGGTGTCGTCACAAACAAAGTACATTTGGTCGTTTCCCACGGCGAGATCGGAAAACGAAACCCGGCTGGGAACGGACCTGCCAGCATTATAACCAATCCCAACGGGGAAGTGCGGAGGATCTACGAGAGAAGGGAGCAGATCGCCCATGTTTCAGCTAAAAAGGCGGTGGCCGGCTCCACAGCCAAAAAAGTTAGCTTACCGCGCCAAAAAGCCACAAAACAAACATATAAAAACCAAACACTTGCAAAAAAAGAACAAAAACAACCGACTTTTTCAAGGGCCATGACAAGGGCTGTCCAGGCGCTGCTGTATATTTAAAGACATAGCAGGCGGGCGTTAGAAGAAAACGCACGCAACGATTTGTTTTTCAGCGGTTTAACCCGCGACAGGAGGCACCATGAGCATCGCCGTCGTCGTCCTTTTCTCCATTCTTTTTATTGTCGCCAACTTACTCGCCTTTTCGGCACACCAACAAGAACACCATCCCGAACATCCGACACAACGCGTTGTTTTGCCCATGGACCCGACAGCGTTTGAGACGGCGGAAACCGATGAACATGCCCGCTTAGAACGTCCACCCGAAACGGTGGTACGGCCGATGGTCCCCAAACCACGCCCGCTCCCCGAATATCCCCACCAACGCCCCGCCGCATAACGCGTATTGCTTGCCAGGGGACGCCCTCACCCTGGTAAGCAATGCGCGTTAACCGACCTTCATCACGGCCGAGGTAAACACAAGCTGTTTGCCGCCGACCCGATTGTCGGTTTTTCTGGTCCGCCGACCCATCCCCGGTTCCCACGCGCCCCTCCCCTTCATCTGTTTTCTCGGGGTCACCGCGAGAACAGCGCCTCATACAGCCTTTGTTTGAATGAGGCGGCGCAGCGCGTCCCGGCCCGCGACAGCCCCCGCGAGCCCGTCACCGCGCGAACCGGGTCCCGGCGGACGAGAAAAGCCGATAAGCGTTTCACGATTCTCTGTCCTCCGTCTCCGTCCCAAGCCCTCATTTCCCAAGAGGATACGGCTGCAAAGCCGGCCCCCTGACGGGAAACGCGGGTGCGCCTCATCTCGTGGAGCGA
This sequence comes from Acanthopleuribacter pedis, assembly GCF_017377855.1. Lineage (GTDB taxonomy): Bacteria > Acidobacteriota > Holophagae > Acanthopleuribacterales > Acanthopleuribacteraceae > Acanthopleuribacter > Acanthopleuribacter pedis. The sequence continues at coordinate 1,299 of NZ_JAFREP010000031.1, read as the reverse complement.
GATGGGGTGAGGGTGCCTCCCACCCTCTTTTCGGCGTCCCGGTTGTAAGCGCCACCCTCGCGCTTCGGTCATCGCCACGTGGTTAAGGTCCATGTCTCAACCTTCGCCCGCACACGAATGCGGGCTAGGTGGACCGGGTGAATTTCGGCAAGCACAGCCAAGATTGCCGGAACCGGCCAACACAAACCCCACGCCTCATGGGGTTTCTGTCGGCGGGTACCACCCAACCACGAACAACCGGGACGCCCTTTTTTATTTGGAACGGACGGTTAAACGGGTCGTTTGGTTTTGGGTTGAGATGGGTTGACTCGTCCGCACCCGGCCTCGATGTGGCTTGATCCGCTGGACGCCATGCCTGGATATGGCTTGATCCGGCCCGTCCCATGTTTGGACGTGATTTGATCCGGCCGTCCCATGTTAGGCCGTGATTTGTCCCGGCCCTCGTCTGGACGGGATTTGATCCGGCGCGTCGAATGTGTGGACGTGGTTTGATCCGGCGCGCCCTGAAACGGGCCGCACCACCCCAACCATGGACCATGCTTTGATTGAACGCCGGGCGCAGCCCGGCCAACACTGGACGCATCCTGCAGGGATGCCGTAGGTTAGCCCAGGGTACGACCATTGAAAATGGTCGTACCCTGGGTGCCGGGGGTTCACGGACGGGAAGGCCCTGAAGGGGGCGGCACCACAAGCGTGACGGATGAATCACCCAGCGGGGATTATCACGGTCCGGTGGTTGTGCCGCGGTCATCATTTTCCGGGTGGTTCGGTGGATTCCTTGTGAGGCCGACGCCGCCGGCGTCTACACGACGGGAACACCCGGGGACCCAGAGCAAATGGTTGTGCCACAACCATTTGATCTGGGCTGAAATCATCGGCGCTGAAAGCGCCTATGCGCCTTCAGCGCCGCCGGTGGAAGTTCGCCTTAGGCTCACATTTTAAATCAGTTGTGGTCCACACATGAAGGTATGCGAACCCCATCAGGGTTCGCCGGATCAATGCCCGTCCATATGTTCCGTTATTCCCGTGTTTGAACCCCATCAGGGTTCGCCGGATCAATGCCCGTCCATATGTTCCGTTATTCCCGTGTTTGAACCCATCAGGGTTCGCCGGATCAAGGCCCGTCCATATGTTCCGTTATTCCCGTGTTTGAACCCCATCAGGGTTCGCCGGATCAAGGCCCGTCCATATGTTCCGTTATTCCCGTGTTTGAACCCCATCAGGGTTCGCCGGATCAATGCCCGTCCAAATGTTCCGTTATTCCCGTGTTTGAACCCCATCAGGGTTCGCCGGATCAAT
>NZ_JAFREP010000030.1 GCF_017377855.1 Acanthopleuribacter pedis | reverse complement strand
ACGGTCGCCTGGTGCAGTTAACCCGGAACGCCGCCTCCGGCGAAGGCCCCGCGCTGGTGGAGTCTTATAGCTACGTGCAGGACACCAACGACCTGGCCAGAATCGACCGCTACACCGACGCCAACGGTGTGGTTCACCAATTCAACTACGACAAAAAGAAGCGTTTCCACGGCACCACCATCGACAACGCCGTGAACCTTCACTACCTGTACGACGACGCGGACAACGTAACCGGCGTCATCGGCCCCAGAATGTTCGTCCAATATACCGATTGGCAAAACGGTTATCCCAGCACCATGACCTGGGGTGACGGCACCACTTTTGATCTCAGCTTGGACGGCAGCAAGCGTTTATCTAGCATCCAAACAGCGGACGGCAGCTTCGCCCTGGAACTCACATACGACGGCAACGCCCAAATCGACGGGTGCAACAGCGAGGCCGATTACATCGGCGCCAAAATCACCGGTGTCACCCGCGCGGGCCCGAAACTACGCGAAATCCTAACCCCCAGCTACAACCCAAACCACACCTTGGCCGGGGTAACGGTGGAACGCCACATCGGCGAACGCCCACCACCCGCGACCGGCGGAGAAGAAACGCCGGCACCCGAACCGACCTACGAAACCATCCGTTTCGACGAAAGCTACGGCAGCGGCGACAAACAACTGCTACAAAACCTGACCCTGATCCTGCGCGACCAACCCTTGGCAGACCCGAACGAAACCGGCGACATCCAACTACGCCGTCGCACCGCCGCCAACCAAGCAGGTCCCCGCATCAACAGCCAAACCGAATGGGACGCCCAAGTGGTGGGCCAAACCCACGCGGAAAACACCGGCCAAACCAAAACCATGGCCTACATCCCGGAAAACGGGAACCTGGACCAGATCACCCCCGCCGAGGGCGACCAACAGTCCTTCGCCTGGGACGGCGAACGGCGGCTGCGCGCCCTAAGCCAGGGCAACCAACTGTTCACCTACGATTACGACAGCGAGGGCCGCCGCATCCGCGCCACGTCAGCAAACCGGCTTGAAGCCATGGTCTTCGCGTACCACGGCTCAAAAGTCGTGGCCATCGGCATCAAACGCCAAGGAGGCGTGGATTGGACCCATGCGGTCGGGCACGGCCCGCTGGGCCCGGCCTTCATCGAAGACCTCAAAGACCGAGAAAAGAGTTATTATCTCTTCAACGACCACCTGGGCACGCCCTTCGCGTACAAACGCCTGAGCGACGGCAAGGTGTTCTACACCCCCTACAGCCCCCACGGCGAGGATTGGTGGGGCAGTTTTGCGGCCAAACACAGCACCGCCCAAAACGAAACCACCATCCAGTATGACCTAGGTATCGGCTTTGAACGACCGGTGTTCAGCGTATTCGACAAGCCCTTCCTCGGCTTGAGCGGGCACAAACGCGACACGGACACCGGCCTGATCTACATGCACCACCGCTACTACGATCCAGCGCTTGGCCACTTCCTTAACCCCGACTTCCGCGCTCCCGACATTTACGACCCCAGCACATTCACCGAACCGTATTCGTATGCTGCCGGTAACCCAATGATGTTTTGGGATCCAGATGGTCTCGCTGTGGAGTACGTAGGGGACGGAAGGGTCAAGATTGAAGCTCGCGATATCCACGGAGTGTTACGGATCCTTTACATGCCTCAAGAGCATTGGGTGAAACTCGTGACCGGACAAGCTGCAGGATATGGGACTTATACTGGTGAGAATTTCAAGTTAAAAACAGGAACTCCAGATCTTACAACGGATTACGGAAAGGCCGAGTATAATGCCAGAGCTAATGCGGTACTAGAGCATATGTTCGGACCTGGCACCGAGCTAACCGCGAGCGCGGGGGAGATCACAAAAGACATCTCGGTCGTCGTGGTTAACGGAAGTCTCTTGGTCTTCGGGCTGGGCGCGGGTGCGCAGAGTGGCAGTGCATTTGTGCGCGGGCTGACTTTTACCACAGAGACGGGGCTTTCCGGTTATGCGGTTTATGATGGCTCGATCCGAACGTACGAAGGTATTCAAGAGGGTGATGCCCTCAAAACGTCTTTGGGCGTAGGCGGGGTAGCATTGGGAGCCTTAGGAGGCTATGGCTCGGTCCGAGCTTTGGCAGGAGAAATCCGGGCGTCTGCAGGAACTGAGGCGCTGGTGATAGATGATGCCTTGCTTGACACCTATGTTGCCGAGAGTCTAGCCTCGGTGGCTCAACGAAACACAATAAATCTGTCTGAGTCATTTATAATGACTCAACCTTCGGCATTGACTATTGCTTCTCCAGCACGAGGAAACCCTGCTGCGATAATTCGAGGCTTTGGGGGTCTTAGCAGGCGACAGCAAAATGTTCTTGATCAATTGCCGATAGAAGGATCACAAGTGATAATAAGAAAAAGATCATTTAACACAAATGACCTAGCGGCGTTAACTGCAGAAACGGGAGTTGAATTTGCGATGTTTACGGCTGGCGGTCGGCGGTTAATTATCAGAGGCTATGAGCGGGGTGTCCCAGTCAACTCTCAACGAGGAGCGGAACTTGCTGCAAGTGGCTGGAAATGGTCGGCCCATACCCATCCTGGCATCGACCAAATTGTGCTACGCTCTTCCGACGGAGACCGATTGGTTTTAGGGGCGATGAACGGGAGGATGAGTGTGATACTCAATTCGGAGGGCAAGTTTCGCATATTCGGTCCAAGCGGAGATCTTCTTTTGGGGTGGACCCCATGAGCAAAGCAATGAAGCTAACACAGCTACAAGAGATTGCCCGCCAGAAGACACGGCAAGCCCTTGAAGGTCATAAAATCCCGAGGGAAATTCAACAAAAACTAGCCCTTGAAATGTGGCCGGAAGGAGATGATTGGATTTTTGAATTATTCGTTTCATCGGAGTCACCAGAAAATGTCATAGTGGTTGCTCGAGCGGTAATCAATAAATTTAATGGATCTAGTTCAGTAACTGTGCTGTGGTCCGACGAGTAATACCCCGTAGCGTCCCAAAAATAACCAAGCTGACAATTCATCCTAAAATCGTTACTGCTGAACAGAATACGAACTTATCAGCAATATAAATCAAGAAGGATACAATGAATTTTCTTGAAATATCGCAGTGTCCCAAAAACAAACATGCCGCCCAATCACCCTAAAATCCAAGCCGCGCAACAGGAGCCAAGCTTCCAATTGTTGTAAAATTGACAAAAATTCGGACATAAAGAAGGCGTAGTGTCCCAAAAATAAACATGCCGCCCAATCACCCTGAATTCCGCGTCGCGCAACAGGAACCGACCTTCTGTTTTCTGGAAATTCGCAAAAAACTTTGCCCGAGCGAGGTGTTTCTTTGATGCAAAGGCTTTATTTGGGCGCACTTTGGCCCTGGAATCCGTTTCGAATCCACCGTACTCTTAACCTGAAACGCGATCATAATAACTGAGCAAGCCGCCCAAACGGGTTCGTCGCCGGATTCTTCCCTCTGACTTCCCCTGCTTGCCGGAGATCAGCTGGTTTCCAAGGCCTTGGTGGGGACGCTCTTCATGGTAGTGCGCCACGTATTCACGCAAAAGGTATTCAAGTTGCCCTTTCGAAAAAATCACAAATCGGTCCAAACATTCTTCACGAATGCTCCGAATCACACGCTCCACATGTGCGTTCAGGTTGGGCGAGCGGGCCGGCAATTTGACCGTCGTTACACCAGTTGCCGCCAAGGTGGCCTTAAACTTTTCGCCGAAAACCGCCGCTCGATCATGAATCAAAAACGAGCCCTCTTTCAGGAAACCGTGTTCCTCGTCCGTTTCGTTGCGTGCGACCTGCACCAGCTATGCCTGCGTCGGCTCGTTCACAATGCCGGCAATGTGGATTCTTCGCGTTGCCAAGTGCATCATGACCAAAACATGCACCCGCTGAATCCCCCAACCACGTGTCAGTTCCACCGTAAAGAAATCGGCGGCGACCATGCTCGACCACTGCTGCTCCAAGAAACAACGCCATGAGCGCGTGCGTTTCGGGGCCGGACTCAAACCCGCGTCTTCCAGAATTCGAGCCACGGTGTTTTTTGAAAGCGTTACCCCAAGATGCTTCAGCGCCCCGACAATCCGTCGGTAGCCCCAACTTAGATTTTGTTCGGCCAAACGCTGTACCAAAGCGACCGTCTCAGGCGAAGTGACCGGCCGTCCTTGCCGGCCACGCGTTTCGGGCCTATATTTTTGATGAACCAACCTTCGATACCAACGCAAAAACGTGTCCGGGCTGTAACTCAGGGTCGCGATACTTTGCAAAAAATCATTGAGAACGGCCCTTGCCAGGATCGCAAGCCGGCGCCGCTGCTGATCGGTCAAACGTTTATCCCTACCTTTATTTAATGAACGAATCGTTTCTCGCTGAACCTGAATCAGGCACAAAAGAAAATCAAGCACGGCCTTTTGCCGCGTTTCCACCTTCCCGCGGTGTCCCAAAAATATACAAGTCACCCAATCCTCCCCGAAACCCAAGCTCTTCAACAAGAGCCGACCTTTCGTTTGCGGGAAAATTGCCAAATACCTCGAGGGTAAGAAGTGTTTTTTAATGCAAAGGCTTTAGCTGGGCAGACTTCGAGTTTGATCAGGTACCGGGCTTCGCACTAGGATGCACGCTTACCCACCCACCGGGCCGAATCAGGTTCACTTGCGTTATGTGCTGTTCACTTCCTATCGCTTCCTTCAGACCCCGCCGTTACCGGCGACGCCCTTGCGACTCGGATGGTCTTCCCCCTGATCGGGGCGACGCCGACTTCTTTCAGTCGGCCGGGTTTGCCCGCTACGCTGGGCAAACCACAAAAAAAGCCACCCGATTGGGTGGCTTTTCGTGTTTGGGAAAACGGAGGTTTAACGTCTGCCGCCGACTGAAGACAGCAGTTTCTTTTCTACGTCTTTTTTGGGATCGTACTGGACGGTCCGCTCAAACAAGTAGGCGTTGAGGAAGTCACCGCCGGATTGGCCCTGAATCTGTTGGGCGATTTGGAAGCGTTTCTCCTGAAGGTCGTCCATGTTGACGTCTTCTTTTTCCTTCAAGCGAACCAACAAGTAGTGGTTGCTGTTGAATGCTTCGAACTCGCGTTGCGCCAAGAACTCACCAGGCGCCAGCGGGAAAATATCTTCGTTGAAGTCAACGCTGTTGCGCAACTGGTAGGGCAGGCCGTTGGCGTTAATGGAGTTGGTGACTTGGAAGAAGTTGTCCTTGGCCCACTCGCGGTCACCTTTGAGTTCCTGCAAGGATTTTTCGGGTTCTTTTTCAGCAGCGGCAACCAAGGCATCGAAGAAGTCCATGATGAAGGCTTTTTGCGCCAAACTTTCGCCCAAGGTACGGACACGGCTTTTGTTGTTTTCGAAGCTCAGCTTTTGGCCCTCACGGGTGGCGGTCCAGGTCATGACCACCTGGCCGTTGGGGATTTGGACCGCGGGAGAAACGTCGCCTTCCTCGGCAAGCGCAAAAGCAGCGTTGCGCGCGGCGGCGGCGCTTTTCAGGGTGGGACCCATTTCAGAAGAAGGATCGCTGTCGAAGAACAGGGATTCTTGAACGACGGCGCCTTGCTTTTCCGCGGCGGCTTCAAAACCGTCACTGTTGGCCAACTCGACAAAGTTGGCGGCGCGGCTGCTCATTTCTTCACGTGCTTTGGTATTTTTCAACTCGTTGGTGATGGCGTCACGTACCGCGTCGAAATCCTGCATCTCCTCGGGCTTGTAAGCCACACGTTGGATGATGTGGTAACCAAACTGGGTTTTAACCGGCTCGGAAACTTCACCCTCGGCCATGGACCAAACTTTGTCGGAGAACGGTTTCACCATGGTGCCGCGCTTGAAAAAGCCGAGGTCGCCACCGCGCGAAGCGTTGGAATCGTCGGAAAACTTTTTGGCGGCTTCGGCGAATTCCATACCACCGTTAAGCGCTTCCTGAACCTCGCCGATTTTCTTTTGGGCCTCTTCGTCGCTCAGGAAACCCTGACCGGTTTTTACCAAAACGTGGGAAGCCTGAACCTGTTCCGGTTGACGGTAACGGTCTTGGTTGGTGTTGTAGTAATCCAAGGCTTCTTGATCGGTGATGGTCATCTCGTCACGCAAATCGGAAAGAACCCAGCTCACGAATTTAATCTGGCGTTGTTCGCCGGTAAGGAACTCGTCGGGGTTCTCGTCGTACAACTTTTTCAGTTGGTTGTCGTCAAGTGAAACTTCGCTTTGGATGTTGTTGGGTCGAACCGTTACGTATTCCAAGGTGACTTTGCGGTTTTCCTCGGTGAAACGCTCGCGGATTTCTTCCTCGGAAACATAGGCACTGCCCACAAAAAGCTGGCGGAACTTGTCGCCGAGCAAGGCTTTTTCGCGCAGGTACTGCTCGTAAGCAGTGACGGGCATGCGGTACTGACGACGGATGTAATTGGCGTAATCTTCATTGCCGGCAAAATTGCCTTCGCCGTCGGTGCGAATGCGAATGATGAGATCGCGTAACTCATCGTCGGAAACGGCCATGTCGAGGGCCTCGGCACCGTCTTGTAAAATGGCTCCCCGCACCAGGCTGGACACGACAAATTGATCGACTTGAGCCGCATCCATACCCCGAAACTGGTTTCGATAGTTGATTTCCTGGATGAGTGCATCTCTACGTTTAATGGTGGTAGACCCGATCGTTGCAATCGTATCACCCTGGGCCGTGGGAGGAGCTTCCCCGAAGGAAAAGAGAACATAGCTGCCGAGCGCAATACAGACCAAAACAATGACCACATTGCGGGCAGTTTCATTTTTTCGCATGAACTTTAGCACTTGAAAAACTCCTCAGGATCCTCGGTATTCGTTGCCGAGGTCCGGTTAATGGCTGCTCTAGTGAAAGACCGCGCTGGGCTCGCCACCGGGTAAAGAGTTCGGTGGCTGAGGCTTCCAATCACGCTTGTTGCAACACCGCAACGTGGTTGGCCACGTCGAGGTTTAGAAGGTCCGCGGTACCCGTCCACTAGCAGGATGGTTTTGGACACAAATTAGGTATTATAGAGAGGATGTCAAGCAACCGCAACGGTCGAATCCACATTCGGGATAATTGGATGGGGTTGGTGTCGCGCGGGGTTCGGGTGGATTGGCGGTGGCTGCTGTTCGCGTCGGGTCGGCCACCCGTGGTTTATTCTTTTTTAGCAGGATGCGGCCGCCGCCTTAGCACCCTCGACGACCCCTTCCCGACGCGGATGAAGCCGTCGCTTCGACGCGCGGGAGCTTTCCCGCTCTTTGCTCTTGGGTTCCGCGCCGGCGCGACACACTTCGGTTTCCTTGGGACAGGATATGCGGCCGGATCGGGACACCCCTCTTCGCACAGCCTCCGGCTGCGCTTTGCCCCTTCCTGCCCGCGGATAAAGCCGTCACGCTGATGAACCTATAATAAAGATAAGAACTGGTACCCCGCGAACGGCGGTGCCGGCCCCCCAAATCCTGCTCCATTTTTCAGGGCGGAACGGGACACAACCGGCGCCCTACACGCAATCGCCTATCCTGCCCATCCATGGCGGAACCAGAAAACACGGGGCAGGCTCAAATCCATCGCCCTATCCTGCCCATCCATGGACAATCTCCCAACCGGGGAGACACTATCCATGCCCCACCGGCACCCCCCATATCCGCCCCTTATCCTTCTCTTGTTTGGTTCAACATCAAAGCGGGGACGCGAAACCCATCCCACACACCCTCATACTCTTCATTGGTTTGGTTCAACATCAAAGCGGGGACGCGAAACCCAGCTCCATTCGGTACCTCGATCATCCGCCACTTAAGATGGATCACCGAACCCCCATGCGCATCGTGCTAGGTTGGACTCCGTATGGCGCGACACTCGGTCTCAAACAACCTTTTTCGAACCATTTATTAATGTATGGGTGTTTGGCGCCGTGGAGAACCCAAACTGAATCGCCGTCCAAAGCTTGAGCAACCGGGAATTCTCGAATTGGATGTTTGTTTTCATTGCCGTATCATAATCTGATAAGATAGCCGCCGAGAACACCTGTAAATCATTGGCATCAAAAGCCAAGTCCCGCACCTCTAGCCGGCAGTACGCGATAAATTCCTCCATTCAGGACGTTTTGAGATGAAGGCTACTAAAATCAATATATCCTCGACCGAGATCAAGAAATGGGCCGTTTTCGGGATCGTCTTGGTGGGACTGGTTTTGGTTTATTTAGTGATGTTCAATCCCAAGGGCGAACGCGAAGCGCGTGAGATGGTCCAACGCGCCCAAAACACGCTCCAGGAAGCACGGGTCGCCGTGCGCACCCAAGGCAACAACACGCCCAATGTCAGTATGGAAGAAGCGGCCAAAGCCCTGGAAAAAGCGCAGAGCTTGCTGATCGAAAGTGATTACACCGCCGCCCAACGGGAAGCTCAGCGCGCCAACCGTTACGCGCAAAGCGTGTTGGAACAATACGATCCCAAACAAACCCTAAAGGCCAAGGTCACCATTAGCGATTTCGTCGGCAATGTGGCGGTGCGCAAAAACAACCAAAACACCTTCGTCGCCGCCAACCGCAATACGGTGCTGGAAATTGGTGATCGCATCCGAACCCAAGCGGGCGGCGCCTGCCGTGTGGTGTTCATGGAGGGCATGCGTATCCTGATGGACCCCAACAGCCTGATCAAAATAGACGAATCGTTCCGCGGCGCCAAAGAAAAAAGCCTGCTCAGTCTGTACGCCGACGGCGGTCAGTTGGAAATTTCCACCAGCGACCTCGGTCAGGGTCGACGCGCCACCATCTCCACCGAATTTACCCAGTCGTTGGTCTACAGCAACAGCGAACTCTTGCACCAAGTAGAAAACGACGTCACCACCATTTTGGTCCGCACCGGTCGCGTCGAGGTACAAACGGGCAGCACCTCGGTCAACCTTGTTAAGAATCAAGGGCTCATTATTCGCCGCGATCAACCCGGCGACGCGGTACTTGCCTTGCTGCCATCGCCCTCACCCAACAGTCCCGGCAACTTCGACACCTACAAAGCCAACGCCAACAACTTCGTGAAGGTCACCTTTACCTGGGACGCGGTCCCCGGCGCCAACGCCTACCATCTTGAAGTCAGCCGCGACCCCTACCTGCTCAATTTAATTGAAGAACGCGAGGGGTTCCCCGGCCAACGGGTCATTCTCCCCAACTTGCAACCCGGCACCTATTACTGGCGCATCACCAGTCAAAGTAACAGCGGTAAAATCGGCGTCCCCAGCCTCATTCGCGAGTTCACGGTCAACGAAGGCACCCAACGACGCGAGGTCGCCAATGTCGACAACGCACCACCGTCGCTCCAGGTCACCAAGGTCAGCGTTCAGGGTTACCTGGTGATCGTGCAGGGTAAAACAGAACGCGATGCACTGGTTCGGGTGAACGATGAAAAAGCCCTGGTCGACGACCGTACCGGCGATTTCTCCCATGCCACCACCCTCCCCGGCCGCGGCATCTACACGATCAATGTGGTTTCCGAGGATCGTGCCGGCAACCGCAGCTACAAACCCCAAAAAATTCAGATTAACGAATAACGTCTTGCAATGAGGTGTCCGTTTTGAAACACGGTCCCATTTTACTCGTCACCGATTCGAAATACCTCCTTGCCAAAAATATCACCGGGGTTTTGAGTTCGGCTGAGTTCAGCCCACACCACCTGACCACCTCCAGCGCAACCTTAATCGACATGCGCCTGTCCGACGAAAAACGCGAGGAAATCCAAGCGATTTGCCTGGGTCACTGTCATCCGTTTTTCAGCTACGCCCTGCCTACCCGGCCGCTGGATGAACTTCGCCGCGAGCAACACGAGGTGACGCTTAACTTCCTGCACTTCCACAATGAGGCGGAAAAGGTACCGCCCTCCCAGGAAACCATCGACAAGATTCACCTCAAAACCCTGATCGACATCATCACCACCACCAACTCGCTGCTCCAACCGGAAGACGTCATGCAAACCGTGATGACGCGCATTCACGAGTTGATCACCTGCGAGGCCTGGTCGGTCCTGATCCTCGATGAAAACCAACCGGACACCTTGCGCTTCGCCGCCGCCTCGGGGCCCACCAGTGACCAACTCCGCGACCAGCACATCCAATTTGGCAAAGGCATCGCGGGCTGGGTCGCCAAACACCGGCAACCGCTGATCGTCAATCAGGCCCAGGAAGATCCGCGCTTCCTCAACCAAATCGACAAAGACACCAACTTCAGGACCCGCAATATTTTGTGTGCCCCGCTGATCAGTCGCGGTCGCACCTTGGGTGTCATCGAAATGCTCAACCGGGACGACAATGACGGCTTCACCGAAAACGACCTGGAACTGGTGCAAATCCTGGTCAATCCGGCGGCGGTCGCCATTGAAAACGCCTTCCTGTTCCAAAAAGCGCAAACGCTGACGATTCAAGATGATTTGACCAAACTCTACAACTCGCGCCATCTGAACCAGTGCCTGTCCACCGAAATAAAACGCGCCCGCCGCCTGAACCGCCCCCTCAGCCTGGTGTTCCTGGACCTCGACGGCTTCAAAGCGGTTAACGACAAGTTCGGCCACCTGCAAGGCAGTCAATCCCTGATTGATATCGCCAAAATCATCAATGAATGCGCGCGCGATACCGACATCGCGGGTCGCTGGGGCGGCGACGAATTTATGCTGATCCTGCCCACCACGGACACGGAAGGCGCGGTGATTGTCAGCGAACGCATTCGCGACCGCATCGAGAAATACCGCGTCCACGATCTATCGATGAGCGCCTCCATCGGCATTGCCTCCTTTCCCAACCACGGCCACCACAAGGAAGAGTTGATGCAGTTGGCCGACAAAGCCATGTACCGCGTCAAAGAAAGCGGCAAAAACGGCATCCTCGTGGCGGGCGATCTATAAGCCGGTTTGTACTGCCTTATGCTTGCGGATCGCCGGGACATCCAGTCAAGAAGCCGCGTGGTTCATGACAAAGGAACCAACCACGGGAACAAAAACGGCACATCATCAACACCGAAAATAAAGCATTTTTCGTGACGGACCGCCTTGCCGTGGAATTGCCTAAACGAGATAGACCCCGCGACCCATCGGCTCCAGCCAAAAGACAAAACGCTTTGCGAATTCAAACATAACCAAACAAACGTAATTTATTGAAAATCAAAAAGAAAATACTGACAATCCCTGGATCCGAATAAGTATCCAAAAAATACAGACCGCCCGAATGGTCCCAAGAAATCACCCGTCCCACTTACTATTGTAATAAAATGGAGGGCCTTAAAAACGGGCGCCCAAAAGGCCCGCCCCCACTACCTCATCAGGATTCAAGTCTTGAAACCCAAACCGCGGCCCGGTATAATTTTGGGACTTAGCGCCCAATTTTATCCTTTCCGAATGATGAACCTTCTCTTGAACGGTTCAGCATCCCAACAGGTCCGCATGTTCGTTGATGATGGATTTAGTCTGGATCACACTTCGCGGTTTTTGGGATGAACGAAACCTGTCTGCTCGTATATTTTTACCGTTTCTCCATCGAAGACTTTTTGTGAGTGACTATGTTTGCCTGTTTATTTCCCGGCCAAGGATCGCAGAAAAAAGGAATGGGCAAAGACCTCTTCGGACAGTTTCAGGAGATAACGGCCAAAGCCGACCGGATCCTGGGCTACTCGATCGAAGCGCTTTGCCTTGAAAACCCCGATAACCGACTCGTTCTCACCCAGTTCACCCAACCCGCGCTTTACGTCGTGAACGCATTGACGTGGATGAAGGCGGCGCGGGACGAGCCCGAGGCACGACCGGCCTTTGTTGCCGGGCACAGTCTTGGTGAGTACAACGCATTGTTCGCCGCGGGCGTTTTCGATTTTGAGACAGGCCTTCGCTTGGTGCGCAAGCGTGGTGAGCTGATGGGTCGCGCCAAAGACGGCGGCATGGCGGCCGTGGTCGGGCTTCCTGAAGCGAAGATCCGCGCGGTGCTCGCCGACGCTGATGCGGGTGCCGTCGACCCGGCCAATTTCAATGCACCGCACCAAACGGTGATCTCGGGACCGCTTGAGATCCTCACCGCCTTAAAACAACCGTTCATGGATGCGGGCGCACGCACCTATCTGGTCCTGAAGGTCAGCGCCGCCTTTCATTCGCGGTACATGGCGCCCGCGGGCCGCGAATTCGCCGAGTTCCTGGAGGGGTTCACTTTTCACGAGCCGCGTTTCCCGGTGATCGCCAACGTCACGGCACGTCCCTACCAACCGGACCAAATCAGCGCGAATCTGGCCGCGCAAATCACCGGTGCCGTCAAGTGGTCGGAAACCATTTGTTACCTGCGCGGGAAAGGCGTGACCGACTTCCGCGAATGCGGGCCGGGCCGCGTGCTCACCAACCTTAATAAGCGCATCATGGAAGAAGCCGAACCCCTTTACGTGGCGGACGAACCGACGATGACCTCGGTTGAACCGACGATGACCTCGGTTGAACCGACGATGACCTCGGTTGAACCGACGATGACCTCGGTTGAACCGACGATGACCTCTGAACCTACGAAGACCCCTGAACCTACGAAAACCTCGGTTCCACCGGCCTCCCCCGTTCCCGCCCCTTCACAAGGTGCCGTGACCGCTTGCGCGGTTGATACGATGCTCGCTTCAATCAAAGCCGAAACACTGGGCGCCGCCGATTTCCGCGAACGTTACGGGGTTCGCTACGCCTATGTGGCCGGAGCCATGTACAAAGGTATTGCCTCCAAGGAGTTGGTAGTTCGTATGGGCCAGGCGGGTCTGATCGGTTTTCTTGGAACGGGTGGCTTAAAAATGGATCGGATCGAGGAAGACCTGCGCTTCATCTCCGGTCAATTGAGCACCGAACAAAGTTTCGGGATGAACCTGCTGAGTCAGCCCGATTCACCTGAAACAGAAATGAAAACGGTGGATCTGTTCCTCAAGTACGGGGTTCGCAATGTCGAGGCGGCCGCGTACATCGTCATGTCCCCGGCTCTGGTTTACTACCGGCTCAAAGGGGCCTACCGAAACGCGGCGGGAAAGGTGCGCGCTCCCCACAACATCATCGCGAAAGTTTCCCGGCCCGAGGTCGCCGAGAACTTCCTCTCACCGGCCCCGGAAAAGATCGTGCGGCAATTGGTCGCGGCGGGCCGGCTCACCGAGGAAGAGGCGGCCCTGGGTCGCACGTTACCGATGAGCGCGGATCTTTGCGTGGAGGCCGACTCAGGTGGGCACACGGATATGGGCGTGGCCGCCGTCCTGATCCCCACCATCCGTCGCCTACGCGACCGGTTGGCCCAACAATTCGGTCATGACGAACATATCCACGTTGGCAGCGCGGGAGGGATCGGAACGCCGGAGGCGGCGGCATCCGCGTTCATGCTCGGCGCGGACTTCATCCTCACCGGCTCGATCAATCAGCCAAGCCCGGAATCGGGCGCAAGCGACGCGGTCAAAGACCTCCTCCAGCAAATCAATGTGCAGGATACCGAATACGCGCCGGCGGGCGACATGTTCGAGCTTGGCGCCAAGGTACAGGTCGTCCGACGCGGCCTTTTCTTTCCGGCCCGCGCCAACAAACTCTACGACCTCTACCGCAACCACAACAGCCTCGACGAGCTCGATGCCAAGACGCGGCACATGATCCAGGAGAAGTATTTCCGGCGCAGCTTCGACGACGTTTGGCAAGAAACACGGGCCCACTTCCTGAAAACACGGCCCCAGGTCGTGGAGAAGGCGGAACGCAACCCCAAATTCAAAATGGCACTCATCTTTAAATGGTACTTCGTCTATTCGACGCGCCTGGCCATGAGCGGGGACATGAAACGCAAGGTCGATTTTCAAATCCATTGCGGGCCCGCGCTCGGCGCCTTCAATCAGTGGGTCAAGGGCACCGATTTGGAACCTTGGACCCAGCGCAACGTTGATCGTATTGCCGACCACCTCATGAACGCAACAGCAGAATACTTGCGAACGCGTATGACCGACCTATTGGGGCCGGCAGGGCGTCCGTCACCGCAATAACGACACCGCCACGGGTGTCCTTTCCCTTCAATCCCAGGCGATCCCCATCAATTCGGAACCCCGAATTTCGCGAGACGGACGGAGAAGCTCGATGAACCTGATCACTAAGTACGCCCAAGGAACCGTAGCGCTGCCCATCGCGGAACTTTGCACGCGGCGAGGCATCTTCGCGTGCCTGAAAGGCACGGACGGGGTTTCCCTAACGGATTTGGCCGCCCAAACCCATGCCAATCAGGAATACCTGCGCATCTGTCTCGAGACGTTGGTCCAATCGGGCCGGCTGGTGCGCCAAAATAACGACCCGGTATATAGCTTGGGGCCGGCCGGGCTGCCCGAGCTGGATGAAGCATTGCGGGAATGGATCGATTTCCCCTGGACGAATTACCTGACGAAACGTCGTGGTAAAGGGTTGCTCGGCCCCTGGCTTGAGCGGCTCGCTTCGGTTTCGCCACCTTCGCAAGAGATCGAAGCTCAGACGGAAGGGTTCCTGCTTCTTCCCCTCCTGGTCGCCGTGGCCCAAGGTCGCCTCCATCACAAAAAACCCAAGGGGAAATTGCTTTTCGGCGGGTTGCGTAAAGTCGCACGCGAGGAAGTGATGTCCCTCTTCCTCGCACGCGGCTGGGCGGAAGGCCAAGAACTTACGGCCGCGGGACAGGACCTATTAAACGCCGCCGAACCCTTTGGTTTCATCACCGCCTACGGCCCGCTCTTGGCTCGGCTCGATGATTTGGTGTTCGGCGATCCCGCCGAGGTTCACGCGGCGTGGAGGGATCCCTTCAGCGCCGACAGGCTGTTCACCTGGTGGCGGTCCCAATCAACGGACCCGCTCGATCCGATCATCGCCTTATTCGATCACGGGCCGCTCGAAGCGCAGCCCCGTGCCCTCCTGGTCTTGGGCGGCGGTGACGACGCCCTTATCGAAACCTTGGTCCGTGCCGTCCGCGAACGGACCGCGCGGGGGCGCACCCTAACCGAGCATCCCCTCACCCTGATCGCGGTCGATCATCGGCAAACGGCGCCGCGCCGCACCAATCCAAACGCGGCGCACGAACCGGTCCGCCTCGAGGCCGATCTTCGCGATCCCGCCGCTTTGTTCGCCTTCCTCGAAAGCGAAGGTTACGGCGACCGGGACGCGCTGTTACCGATCCGCGCCTTTGCCCCTGATGGGACGGGTGCCGTGCAGCGCGGCGACCTGCCCACACCGGCGGCGTTAGAGACGGCGTTCACGGACGAGCTCACGCGGTGGACGCCTCATTTGGGACGCCACGGTTTGCTAACTTGGTCCACACACGGCCCGGCTCAGCGCACGGACCGTCCCGAGCCGGAAAGCCACGCCTATTTTTTCAAAACCTTGCTCCCGCTATCCGGTCGCCCGACCCTGGCGGCAGACGCCTGCCTGGCCGCCGCCGCTCGGCTGGGACTCCAGGCAATCGAGCCGCCTTGGAAATCGCCGCGGGTCACGCGCCTCACCCGTTTGACCGCGATTCGGTTGCGCCCGGTTGCTTACCAAATCCGCCATGCCCGACCCGACGACATTGATGACCTTGTGCGGCTTGAAGAACAATGCTGGGCGGAAGGCTTGCGCACGCCGCGGGAAACCCTGCTCAAACGCATCGCGCTCTGCCCGGCCGGGCAACTCGTACTTACGAGCCAAGGTGAAATCCAAGGTGCCCTTTTCTCGCACCGGATTGCCGACACCGACCGCGTTCAGGGCATGACGGCAGATCGCATTCTCGATCAATTCCAGCCCGACGGCCCCGTTGTTCAATTACTGGCCGTCAATATTTTCCCCGCCAAACAGTACCTCAACTTAGGTGATCAACTCCTGGAGTTCATGCTCCAGCGCTGTACCTTGGCGGATGATATCGAAGAGGTTTGCGGCGTCACGCTGTTCAAGGATTTCGGCAAACACGCCGCGAACATGAGCGTTGACGCGTACCTGCGCCACACGGGGGAACACGGCCGCATCGTCGATCCCATTCTGCGTTTCCACGAACGCCACGGCGCCCGCATCGATTGCCTGGTTCCCGGCTACCGGCCGGCCGATCAGGTGAATCGCGGGAACGGGGTTTTGGTTCGCTACGATCTGGAGCGTCGTGAACGCGACGATCTGCGCTTCGAGCCGGAGACCGCCGCGGGCACGGAAGCAACTCCCGCGAGGACCTATACGGCCGTGGAAATCGAGCAATTTATCGTCGAAACATTGCGGCATATGCTCGGCGACGAGGTCGGCATCGATTTGCCCCTGATGGAGATGGGCCTCGACTCCGCGGATATGACCACCCTTGCCGAAAAATTGACGGTCGAATACCGGCTCGAATTCGAGACGGCCATGTTCTTCCAGTACAATACCGCCGCCATGATCATCGCCTACCTCAAAGAACATCTGGATCTAGCCGAACCGGAACCGCGGACGCACGAGGCGCCCGTTCCACCGGCTTCCCCAACCCCAGATGAGGATAGGGTCGACCGGCGCGCCGTCCTCAGGCGCTCCGCCGACCGGCGCTCCGTCGCCGCCGCGGACGCCCCCGTTTCCAACGACGACGAACCCGTCTCCGACGACGCGGTGGCCATGATTGGCATGGGTTGCCGTTTCCCGGGCGGGGTCGATAACCCGGGAAGATTATGGGGACTCTTGCGCGCCGGCAAGGACGCGGTCCACGGGTTACCACCGGGCCGATGGCAGTGGCCCGCGGGAATCGATGTGTTCAAAGAACATCAAGGCATCGACCAGGGCGGGTTTTTGGACGATATCGCCTGTTTCGACGCCGCCTTTTTCCGAATTTCACCGAAAGAAGCGGAGTTCATGGACCCGCAACAACGCATCCTGCTCGAGCTCTGCTGGGAGACGATTGAAGATGCGGGTTATCCGGTTTCGAGCCTCGCGGGCAGTAACATGGGTGTGTTCATCGGCGCCAGCGGCTCCGATTACAACATCCTGCTCGAGCGCCATCTCGAAAGCATCGAACCCCATTTCGGGACCGGCACCTCGATGGCCGTTCTGCCCAACCGCATTTCCTATTTCTTCGATTTTCACGGGCCCAGTATTCTGATTGACACGGCGTGTTCCAGCTCGCTGGTCGCCGTCCAGAAAGCGGTGCATTCCCTGCGGGCGGGTCGCTGCCAAGCGGCACTTGTCGGCGGCATCAACCTGCTTTGCCATCCCTCCAACACCATTGCCTTTTACAAAGCGGGCATGCTGTCAAAGGACGGACGCTGCAGTACCTTCGACCAGAGCGCCAACGGGTACGTGCGCGGAGAGGGCGCGGGCATTGTGTTGCTCAAACCGCTGGCACGTGCCATTGCCGACGGCGATCAGATCTACGCGGTGATCAAAGGGTCCGCCATCAATCACGGCGGGCAGGCGGGCGGTTTGACCGTGCCCAACCCCGGCAAGCAGGCGGCGCTTTTGAAGGAAGCCTATCGCGACGCCGGTATCGACCCCAAAACAATCAGTTACCTCGAAGCCCACGGGACGGGCACCTCCCTGGGCGATCCCATTGAAGTGCGCGGCATGAAGCAGGCCTTCGGGGCGCCGGCCGCCCCGTCACCCCAAGCGCCCTGGTGCGGGCTCGGCTCGATCAAAACCAATATCGGCCACCTCGAGGCCGCGGCCGGCGTCGCCGGTTTGATCAAGGTCGCACTCTGTCTGCGCCACCGCGCGTTGCCCGCGACCATCCATTTTAAGAAACTCAATCCCCAAATTAAGCTCGAGGGCAGTCCCTTCTACATCGTGGACAAGAACCGCGACTGGAAAACGCTCGAACCCGGCAAGCCGCTGCGGGCCGGGGTCAGTAGTTTCGGATCGGGTGGCGCGAATGCGCACGTTGCCATGGAGGAGTACCGCGGCCCGCGGGCACAAAAACCCCAATTCGAAGGCCCCTACATCTTCCTGCTCTCCGTGCGTCGCAAGGAACAGTTAAACGCCTACGCCAACAAATACATGGACTTCCTGACGGACCCGGAAAACGACGCACTCACCCTGGCGGAAATCACCGCCACCCTCATGGTCGGTCGCGAGCAAATGGAGGAACGGCTCGCCATTGTGGTCGACGACAAGCAGTCGCTAATCGATAAACTGACCCGCTTTTGCATGGGCGAACAGGATATCGCTTCCGTTTACCGGGGAAATATCAATCGGCTCACCAACGGCATGGCCATCCTGAAGGACGGAAACCTCGCCGACACGGTCGTGGACTCGGCGATGGCCGTCAAAGACTACGGCAAGGTCGCCATGATGTGGGCCTCCGGTTTCACCGTCGACTGGGCCCGCTTCTTCCAGCTTGGCCGCTTCCGCCGCGCCGTGCTGCCGACCTACCCGTTCGCCAAGGACCATTTCTGGTTGCCGGACAACCAACCTGAGATCGAGAGGACCGGCACCAAAAGCGCGCTCCACCCGCTCGTCCACGAGAACATTTCCGATTTCAACGAACAGCAATTCGTGTCCACCTTCAACGGTCTGGAATTTTTTCTCTACGACCATGTCATCCTCGAGGAGAAGATCCTGCCGGGCGTGGCCTATATGGAAATGGCGCGCGCCGCCGCCGAGATCTCGGTCAAGGGTGGGATCACCCACTTGCGCAACCTGGTTTGGAGTGATCCGATCGCGCTCGGTGAAAAAGCCCGTGAGGTGCAAGTCACGCTTTACCCGGAATCTGGCGGGATCGGGTTTCAGGTGTATACCCATCGGGAAGACAACCCGGCTGATCGACGCGTCCACGGCCGTGGTCACGTGCGCACGGGCGGCCGTCTCGAACCGGCCGCAACCACCGACCTCGACGCGGTCCGCGAACGCTGCCGTTCCGTGATGTCGAAGCAGGCCTTTTACGCACGCTTCCTTGCACTGGGTTTTGCCTACGGGGCCGGCTTCTCCGCGGTCGAAGAAATTCGCTACAGCGAAGGCGAGGTCCTCGCCAGGATTGAACTCCCGGAAAAAACCCGTGCCGGCGCTTCCGCTTACCATCTCCACCCCAGCATGATGGACGCCGCCTTTCAAATCGCGGTTCGACCGCGCCAAGGCGGAAACTCAAAACCCTATCTACCCTTCTCGGTCGATTCGGTCGCCATTCATGCCGAGACACCCAAATCCGGCTACGTCCACGCGCGCCAGTTGCCCGGCCCGTCGGGCGACAATGAGCTGCTCAAGTTCGATATGGAGATTTTGGACGAATCGGGCCGTACCTGCATCGCATTCCGAAATTTCACCGCGCGGCTCTTGCAAACGGCGGAGTCAAGCGACGGCATCCTGTACGCGATTCGCCGCCGAAAACCCGCCCCCCTCCCACGTGACGCCGATGAAACGACCCACCGGCCCGATTCCCGCAACCTGTTGTTCACGGCGGGTTTCTCCGAGGAAGAGGGTTCCGCCCTCAATTCGGTGCTCGATCACGCGACCCATGAACCCTTACCCGCGCTTGACCCCGACGATTTGGCCGGGAGTACCCGCCGCCAGTTCCTGTGCACCTTTGAACAAATCGTAAATCTGGTTTACGCCAAACCGGAATCCCCCTGTCGGTTGCTGGTAGTCGTGCGGCGCAACCCACTCGATTTCGTCTATGAAACCCTGCTCGGCCTCTTCAAAACCGCGATTCAGGAGAACCCGAAGATCCAGGGCAAGGTGATCCGCGTCGATCCCGGCATCCCCATCGATGAGCTGGGCGAGATCCTGCTCGCGGAACAGCGCGATCACCATCAAGTGCTCGACATCCTCTACGGTGCGGATCGAGAACGGCAGGTCACCGTCCTCAAAGAGACCGAACCCCAGCCGCGCGAAGCGGATTATGTTCCCCCCATTCGCCCGGACGGTGTGTACCTGATTACCGGCGGCCGCGGCGGGCTGGGCCGCATCTTTTCGCGCCACCTGGCGCGAACCCCCAACGTCACGCTCATTTTAACGGGCCGTTCCGACGAAAACGGCGAAGCCGCATCCCTGCTCGCCGAGCTGAAAGGGTTGGGTGCCACGGCGCGCTACATCACCGTCGACGTCAGTCACGCGCGCGAGGTCGACGCCGCCGTCGCCAAGGTTCGGCATACGTACGGCCGCCTCGACGGGGTGATTCACGCGGCGGGCGTGATTCGCGACGCGATGTTAATTAAGAAAAATGTCGCCGAAATTGAAGAGGTTTTCGCCGCCAAGATCGACGGGCTGGTGAACTTAGACCGTGCAATCGGGAACGAACCGCTTGATTTCTTCGTGCTGTTCGCTTCCATTTACGGCGTGCTCGGCAACGTTGGGCAAGCCGATTACGCCGCGGGCAATGCCTTCATGGACGCCTTCGCCGCCTACCGCAACAGCCTGGTCGCGAGCGGGGAACGCCGCGGTCGCACCGTTGCCGTTGATTGGCCGCTTTGGCGGGAAGGCGGGATGCAGGTTGACGCCCGAGTGGAACGGCGCATGTTCCGTACGAACGGCATGGCGGCGATGCGTACCGAGGTCGGCCTGGCCGCGTTTGACGAGGCCTTGGCCTCGGGCCACGACCAGCTCATCGTGCTCCAAGGCCACCTGGCGCGACTCAAGGCAAGTTTGTTCGACAGAACCGCCCCGGTGAAAGAGAAACCGGCCGAAAAGCCGAACCTAGCGCGCGTTAAAGGAAAAGCCCCCGCCGCCCCGCCCGTCGCCGGCGAAAAACCACTCAAAGGGCAGTTACTTGCGCTGCTTAAGCAGAAGCTGGCCGAGGTCCTCAAAGTCGCGCCGACGGAAATTGCCAACGACGAGGACCTGAGAAATTACGGGCTCGATTCGTTTACCATCGTCGAATACACGTCCGGCCTCGAGGAACAGTTCGGCGACTTATCGAAAACACTGCTCTTCGAGTACGCGTCACTCGACGCTTTGGCCGACTATTTCATGGCGGACCAATCTGACCGACTTGCCACGATCTTCAATGACCAACCGGCGCCTGCCGAACCCGCCGAGGCGCCCGAGCACCTTGCCGATCCCGCGGTCGTCGAAGAAACGCGAGGCACCTTCCAAACCAGTCGTTTCCCGGAACGCTTCGCGCCGGTCTCACCCGAGGCATTCGGCCCCATGGACATCGCCATCATCGGACAAGGCGGTCGTTATCCCGAGGCAGCCGATTTATCCGAGTTTTGGGCAAACCTGTTGGCAAGTCGAAACTGTGTCTCCGAGATTCCGCGCGAGCGTTGGGACCACAGCCCCTATTTTCATCCCGACCGCAACAAGGAAGGCGGGGTGTACGCCAAGTGGGGCGGTTTTCTTAAGGATATCCATAGGTTTGATCCGCTTTTCTTCAACATCGCCCCCAAGGATGCCGTAAAACTCGATCCCCAAGACCGGCTGTTTCTGGAAATCGCCTGGGAAACCTTTGAAGACGCCGGCATAACCCGCAAGGCGTTGGCCGATAAGACGGTCGGCGTGTTCGCCGGGGCCATGTGGTACGAGTACCAAATCCAAAATGCGCGGAAGGCGGGGCCGAAGGGCCCGCGTGCCTCCTGGGGGAACATCGCGGGCATCGCCAACCGGGTGTCCTACTTCTTTGATTTGAAGGGACCGAGCCTGACAGTGGACACCATGTGTTCCTCCTCCTTAACGGCGATTCACCTGGCCTGCAATGCGTTGTTGACGGGCGACTGTGAAGTCGCCTTGGCGGGCGGGGTCAACGCGTCACTCGATCCCAACAAATACGTGTTCCTCGCACAGGAGCAGTTCCTTTCCAGCCAGGGCCTGTGCACCAGTTTTGGGGCCGGCGGCGACGGCTACGTGCCCGCCGAAGGTGTCGGCGCGGTCCTGCTCAAACCGCTGCACAACGCGGTCGCGGACAGGGACCGCATTCTCGGCGTGATCAAGGGCTCCGCGGTGAACCACGGCGGCCGCGCGAACGGCTATACCGTACCCAATCCCAACCAACAGGCCGCGCTCATTTCATCGGCCTTTGAGCGTTCGAGAATCGATCCAAGAACCGTCAGTTATGTAGAGGCCCACGGTACCGGCACCTCGCTGGGCGATCCCATCGAGATCGCGGGTTTGACCAAGGCCTTTTCCAAATCAAACCGGGACCGCGGCTATTGTTCGATTGGTAGTGTGAAGTCCAATATCGGGCACTGTGAATCGGCGTCCGGGGTGGTTGCGCTGACCAAGGTTTTGCTGCAAATGGAACACCGCACCCTGGTCCCTTCGCTCCATTCCAAAACGCTGAACCCCAATATCGATTTCTCCGAAACGCCGTTCCGCGTTCAGCAGGAGGTCGCGCCATGGACCCGGCCGCGGGTGAATGATCGCGAGGTACCCCGAATTGCCGCGATCAACTCGTTTGGGGCGGGCGGCGCCAACGCGCACCTGATCGTTGAGGAATACGTCGCCGGTTACCACGACGGTTCCGAGCAGGCAAACAGCGGTCCTTACCTGGTTCCGCTCTCCGCGAAAACGGAAAAGCGCCTGATGCGTATCGCCGAGAACCTGCACCGCCGATTGGCAACGGCGCGTTTCAACCTTGAGGAAGTGGCCTATACGCTCCAGGTCGGTCGCGAGGCGATGAGCACGCGCGTGCTCTTTATCGTCGAAGAACAGGATGACTTGATCGTGAAGCTCAAGGCCTTTGCGGCCGGTACAGGCCGCATTGACGGTTGTTACCGGGGCGAGGCCAAAAAGGGCAAAGACCCCTTGCGGTTCCTGTCGGCCGATGAGGATATGCAGGAGATGATCGCGCGTTGGGTCACCAAGGGCAAACTCGAGAAACTTGCCCAGCTTTGGGTGAAGGGCGTCGATCTGACGTGGCATCTCCTCTACGGGACCCGCAAGCCGGGTAAAGTCGCGTTACCCACCTATCCGTTCTCCCGCAAAGAATACCGATACATTGATGCGGCGCAAGTCGGCCACGCCGCGTCGGACGAGGCGCACGGCGCCACGGGGCCGCCCCCCGCCGCCGTGCAGCACCCGCTCGTCCACGAAAACACCTCCACGCTGGACGTCCAACAGTTCTCCGCTTCCTTTAACGGTTCGGAATTCTTTTTCGCCGATCACCGCGTCTTTGAGAACCGCGTCCTGCCGGGCGTGGCTTATTTAGAAATGGCGCGCGCGGCCATTGAGCGCTCTTGCCCCGAATCCGTGTGCGACTTTCGCCAGGTGGTTTGGGTGCGGCCGATTGTCGCCGGTGAAGCGGGTTTACAGACCACCGTTCGCATCTATGCCGGTTCCGAAGAAGATTTGCTCGAGTTCGAGGTGGTTTCCGCGGCGGGTGTCCACGCAAAGGGCAAGACCCGAATTGGGCAACATCCCCCAATCCGTCCCGATCAGCCGTCGCTCGCCGAACTCGAATCCCGCTGTAGCCAGGGCGCCGATGCACCCGAACTCTACGCGCGCTTAACCGAATACGGGCTTGTCTATGGGCCCGCCTTCCAAGGGATCGAATCGATCCGGTTTAACCAAAACGAAGCGCTGGCGCGTTTGTCGATGCCCACCACCGAAACCGCCGGGTTCCATCTCCATCCCAGCATCATGGACGCGGCCCTGCAGGCCACCGCCGGCCTCACCCTGCTGGGCCGGGGCAGCCGGAAACTTGCGCTCCCGTTCTCCGTCGGTTCGGTTTCCATCCTGGGGCCGACACCGGCGCAAGGCTACGCTTGGGCCCGCTTCAGCCCGGGTACGGATCCGAGTTCAGCGGCGCCCTGCTACGACATCGACCTGCTCGACGACCAGGGCCAAACCCGGGTGCAGTTCCGAAAATTTGCGACCCGTGTGTTCGCGGCTAAGAATTCACCAAGCTCAAGCGAAACGGCAAAGGGGCTTTTTTACTTCTCAACACGAATGCTTGAAACCGAGATCACCGCGCGACAACCATTGGAACCCACGACCCTGGTGTTCACCGCCGGAATCGACGAACAGGCGCACGGGCTTTTGGGCCAAAAGACGTCTGCCGAGGTGGTTGCGCTTCCCGCCGCGGCGAACCTGTCGGTCGTCGATCGAACCAAGACGCTGTTCAAGTTCGTTTTCGACCGCATCCAAGCCCTGATTGCCGCCAATCCCAAGCACCCCCAATCGGTGATCGTTGTGGTGCCGGAAGGTGAACCAGCCTTCGTTTTCGCCCCGTTGGTCGGGCTGTTCAAAACGGCGGCCCTGGAGCATTCGCGCATCAACGGTCGCCTTATTCGGGTGCCGGCAGGCATCGACGCCGAAACCGTCGCCCGGATCGTCGCCGGGGAACAAACCACCGCCGACGCCTATCGCAACATCCACTACACCGAAACCGGCGCACGCTGGGCGGAGCATTTGACCGAAATACAGCCGGGCCGCGCGGAGGTGGCGCCGTTTAAACCGGGCGGTGTCTATTGGATCACCGGCGGACTCGGTGGTTTGGGCCTGGTCATCGCACGGCGCCTGGCACGGGTCCCCGACGTAAAGGTGATCCTGAGCGGACGTTCCGCGTTAGACCCGGCCAAGTCCGAGGTACTCGGTGGCTTACGCGCGGACGCGGCCGCGGGCGTCGAAATCCAATACCTGGCCGCGGACACCGGTTCCCGTGCGGCAATGGGTCGCCTTCTGGACGAGATACGCGCCCGCTTCGGCAAATTATCGGGCGTGATCCATAGCGCGGGGGTGATCCGTGATGCGATCATCACCAAGAAAACCCATGAAGAAATCGACGCCGTCTTTGCGCCCAAGCTCGACGGCCTCCTCGTGCTGGACGAACTCACCCAAGCGGTTCCCCTCGACTTTCTCGTCGTCTTTGCCTCGGTTTCCGGTGTGATCGGCAACAGGGGCCAAGCCGATTACGCCGCCGCCAACGCCTTTATGGACGCCTTCGCCGCGTGGCGCAACGCCCTGAAAGATAAAGGCGAACGTTCCGGGAACTGTATCGCCGTCGATTGGCCGCTTTGGCGCGAGGGCGGCATGCAGATCGATGCGCAAAGTGAGAAATTCTTGGAGCGTCGTACCGGGCTGGCCGTCCTTGAAACGAACGCCGGGCTTGAGGCCTTTGATCGCCTGCTTGCCGATCCGGTCCACGACCATGTGGTCGTTGCCTATGGAAACCGCGACGCACTTCTTGAGAAATTAAAGGTCACGGTGGCGTCCCCGGCGCCGAACGAGGTCGTCGCAACCGAAACCACCGCAATCGAAAAAACCCGTCAGCCTCTTCAAGAACCCGAGACAGCGGTTCGCGGGCGTGAGGCACTGCTCGAGCGTCTCACGATGATGTTTAGTAAACAGCTCGGCGTTGAACGCGGCGAACTGGAGCCCGACACCCCATTCGAAGAGGTCGGTCTCGATTCCGTCGCCATGATGACCCTTCTCGACAAGTTAGAGACCGAGTTTGGCAAAACCCTGGATCCCAATGCATTGATCGAATACGCATCGCTCGATTCCTTTGCCGATTACCTGCTCGAGTTGGGGATCGGTGCCGGCGAAGCCACCGCCTCGCCGGCGACCACGACCTGGAAGAACCCCGCGCGCACCGCGCCGGTCTCGCCACCACCGCGCGCTGTTGCACAACCCGCGGAGCCCACAAAACCGCGGGAAGCGCCGGTGCGACAGGATTCCGCGGACCAGGTTCGCGAAACCATCATGGACCTTTGTGTCGAAATCTTGATGGTGGAACGCACCGATCTGTCACCCGAAAGCGATTTCACCGAGCTGGGTCTGGATTCCATCGGCATGATGAACATGCTGGACCGTTTGGAACAAACCTACGGGACGGCGCTCGCCCCGGACAGCTTTAGCATGTACCCAACGGTCATGGATTTGGCCGCGCATCTCATCGAGACGGGCGTCGTGCCCGTCGGACAGGGCGTCGTGCCCGTCGGACAGGGCGTCGTGCCCGTCGGACAGGGCGTCGTGCCCGTCGGACAGGGCGTCGTGCCCGTCGGACAGGGCGTCGTGCCCGTCGGACAGGGCGTCGTGCCCGTCGGACCGGGCGTCGTGCCCGTCGGGCAAACGCCGGCCCCCAAACCCGAACCCGTCTCGGCACCTGTTGCGATGCCCGTTTCAGAGGCAATTCCACCGATCCGCGCACCACGTCGCAAGGGCCGAGCCCATGGGCACGAATCGGTTGCGCCGGTCGTCAAACAAAGAAAAATCGCCGTAATCGCCTCGGCCTGCCGCTTGCCCGGTTCGGATTCGCCGGAACAGTTCTGGGAAAACCTGGTCGCGGCGCGCAACCTGGTCAGTACCGTACCCGCCGACCGTTGGGACGCCGCCGCCGTTTACGATCCCAATCTCGGGACGGCGGGCAAGGCCTACACCCAATACGGCGGGTTCCTCCGCGATATCGCCGCCTTCGACGCAGCCTACTTCGGTCTCAGCGAGGAACAGGCGCTTTGTCTCGATCCCCAACAACGGCTCGTCCTCGAACTGGCCCAAGAGCTCTTCGACCGAGCCGGTTATGCGCGCGACGCCATCAAAGGCAGCCGAACCGCCGTCATCATCGGCGCCAAGGACGGCCGCTATCTACCCAACAACCTAGACGTCATGCCGGCCGGCGCGGCCCAACAGATGGTCGTCAACACCATCGGGAACATGATCGCCGCCCGCGTTTCGGATTTCTTCGACCTGAAGGGTTCCGCCAATCTCATCGACACCGCTTGCTCCTCTTCCCTGGTCGCCGTCCATGAGGCCTGTACCAAAATCTTCGACGGTCATGCCGATATGGCCGTGGCAGGCGGCGTTTTCCTGATGGTTGACCCGTTCTGGCACATCGGCTTTTCCCAGGCGAAAGTCCTCTCCACCGACGATAAGTCCTATGTCTTCGACCAGCGCGCCAAAGGGTTTGTGATCGGAGAAGGCGCCGGCCTGGTGCTGCTCAAGGATTACGACCGCGCCGTCGCCGATGGGGATCGCATTCAAGGGGTGATGCTCGGCTCGGCCGTCAACAACGACGGCAACACCATCGGCCTCACCGTTCCGAGCATGGACGGCCAAAAGCAGGTCATCGAACAAGCGCTCGCATCAAGCGGCGTCAACCCGGCGACCATCAGTTACCTGGAAGCGCATGGGACCGGCACGCTCCTGGGTGACCCAATTGAAATTAAGGCCGCGACCCAGGTTTACCGCACGTTCACGGAAGCTCGCAGATTCTGCGCGGTCGGTTCCGTCAAAACCAACCTCGGCCACACCATGACGGCCGCCGGGGTGACCAGCCTGATCAAAGTCTTGCTCAGTTTGGAGAACCAACGCATTCCCGCCACCCTCCACTGCGAAAAACCGCATCCCCGCTTCCGCTTCGAAGAATCGCCGTTTTACCCCAACCTCGCGACCCGCGATTGGCAACCGCTTGACGGGGTTCGCCGGGCCGCGATCTCCTCCTTTGGGTTCGGCGGCACCAACTGCCACCTCATCCTCGAGGAGGCGCCCCCGCTTGGACCCACCCGCGAGGCGTTGCCGCCGACGCGGTTCAAGCGAAAAAGGTTCTGGTTAGGCGGCGCCCCGACCGCTGTTACCCGTGCCCCCATCACCGCGAACCCGGTCGCTACCGCATCCCCGACCCATCGGTTGCAGCGCGACTTCCCCGCCGATCAACCGCTGTTACGCGACCACCTCGTTCTCGGTCGTCGGGTTTTGGTGGGCATGGCCTACGTGGCCTTGGCGATGGAACTCCTGCGCGCATCGAGCAAGCGGCGGGACGGCGTCCTGGAGCGCGCCTTATTCTCCGGCGCCTTGGGCCTTGAGCCAGGGGAGACCGGCCAGGTCACCCTCGCTTTTGAAGGACAAGAAAAGAAACGACGGATCCGCGCCACCTATAGGGTATCGGGTGGACCCGAGGTCCATGCGGCCGAACTCAGCGAGAATTCCGACGCACCGGCCTTCGCCGGCCGGCACCTTGCCATTGCAGCGCTGATCGAAGGAAAACCCGCGCGGGATGGGGCCGATTTCTACCGCCACCCGGAGGAACGGGTTTATGGACCGGACTTGTACAGTGTCCGTCGTGTCTACGATTTGGCCGAGGGCGAGGTGCTCGGTGAGATTCATCTGACCGAGGCCATTCGCGCCGAGCTGGATCAGTACTACCTGCACCCCGCCGTTTTGGACGCCTGCCATGTGGTTTCCGCGTTCGCCGTCTCCCACGACCCGGTTCACCACCATTGGGTCCCCTTCATGGTAAAACGAATTCGCTTCTCCGGGTCGGTGACAGCCGCCCAACTCGCCCACGGCTACTGCCGGGCGCGGCTGGTGCGAAAAACGGCTGACTTTGCGGAGATCGACCTAGAACTGTTTGACAGCACCGGTCGGCTGCTTGTTGCGCTCGACGGGTTTTCGACCCGAAAGATTCTCAACCAGGAACGCTTCCTCGCAGGCATGGGTAACGCAAGCGCCGCACGCACCGAGCCGAGCCAAACCCCCGCCCCGGCCGCGCCGACCACCCCGACCGCGCCAATCGCCGCGCCGAAAGCGTTCAAGCAAGGCGACCTAAAGGATGCGGCCCGCGCCTATCTCCAGGCCAAGGTCGGCGCCTTAATCGGTCTTGAGCCGGCCAAAGTCTCGGTGACCCAAAACTTCATGGACATGGGCGTCGAATCAAACCAGATGATCGAAACCGTTTCCCTGATTGAGAAGGAACTCCAGGCAACGCTGTATCCGACCTTGTTTTTCGAGTACCAGAACATCGACGCACTCGCGGCATTCCTTGCCGATGAGCACGCCGCCGAATTACAAACATGGGTCGGCGGCGCGGGTGCCCCCCCGGCAACCGTGCAAAACACCGCGTCCGAACCGGCACCAACACCCGCCGCCCCGCAACCGCTCCCCGGGCCCCGCATGGCTGATCCCGCCGGCGGGGTCAAAACCTTCCTTAAGAAGAAAGTCGCCAACCTGCTTAAAACCGCACCCGATGCGATCCGCGACGATCAAAATTTCATGGATATGGGCATCGAGTCCAACCAGATGATCGCGACCGTTTCCGATATCGAACGGGAAATCGGCACCGAGCTTTACCCGACCCTGTTCTTTGAGTATCAGAACATCGGCGAATTGGCCGCCTTCCTCGCCGAAGAGCACGCCGAGGCGTTCACGGCCTATCTGGGTACCGCGCCCATGTCACCGGCGGGGGGTGCCGATCCGGGAAGCGCACCGCCCGTAAACGCGGCGGCGGCACGGCCCGCGCCAACACCGGCACCGCAGCCGCCGCGCGTTACCGCGGCCCCGGATGCGAATCGCTCCGGGGATCGCCCGTCGCGGAGCCGAGACATTGCCGTCGTCGGCATGAGTGCCTATTTACCGCAATCCCGTAACCTGTCCGAGTTTTGGGACCACCTCGAAGCAGGCCGCGACCTCGTCACCGAAATTCCCGCTGATCGCTGGAATCAAGCGGATTGGTTCTCCGCGGACCGCAATGCCGCCGACAAAAGTTATTCCAAATGGGGCGGTTTCACCAAGGATTTGGCCCTTTTTGATCCCCTGTTCTTCGGCATCACGCCGCGCCAGGCCAAGTGGTACGATCCGCAACTGCGGCGACTGCTGCAATCCGTCCACGAAACGCTGGAGGATGCCGGTGAAATGAACCTGAAGGGCAGCAGGACCGGGGTGTTTGTGGGTTCCTGTTTCAAGGAGTACTGGGACGAGGTGGTGCGCGCGAACATTCCACTCAGCGATTACCAGCACTTGAGCGGCGTCATGTCTTCCCAGTCCGGCCTCGTCTCCTATATCTTTGATTTCCAGGGCGGTTCGATCCCACTCGACAACGCCTGTGCCTCTTCCTTAACCGCGCTCCACCTGGGTTGTCGCGCCATGCAAAACGGCGAGATCGACCAGGCGATCATCGGCGGCATCAACGCCCTAATCAGCCCGCTCCACTACGTGTATTTCTCGCGGATCCAGGCGCTTTCGCCCACGGGTCGTTGCCATACCTTCGACAAACAGGCCGACGGCTACGTGCCGGCGGAGGGGATTGTGTCCGTTCTGATCAAACCCCTGGAGAACGCAATCCGCGACGGGAACCCGATCCATGCCGTCATAAAAGGCACCGCCATCAACCACGTGGGTCGTTCCAATAACCCGACCTCACCGCGTCCCGAGCTTCAAACCAAACTGTTGCTGGATGCCTGGGCCAATGCCGACATCCATCCCGAAACGCTCGGCTACATCGAAGCCCACGGGACCGGAACCCCGCTCGGCGATCCCATCGAGATCAACGCCCTGCGCAAGGCGTTCAAGCAGCACACGGACCGAACCGCCTTCTGTTCGATTGGTTCAACCAAGGCCCATCTCGGCCATTTAGAGGGTGCCGCCGGTCTGGCCTCGCTGGTCAAGGTCATCCTCATGATGAAACACGGCACCATTCCGAGGATGCCGAACTTCCGCGAGCTGAACCCCTACATCAACCTGAAAAACGCGCCCTTTACGATTAACACCGAAACCATTCCGTGGGAACGGCCCGCGGGTAGCCCGCGTCGGGCCGGGATCAGTTCGTTTGGGATGACCGGCAACAACGCCCACGCGGTCGTCGAAGAGTACGTCCCCGTTCCACGCCCCCTCCCCCCTGAATGGTCTGGGTCCGACCCATCGGAGCCCGAGCCAGTCGTGGTTCCCATTTCGGCGGGAAGCGAAAGCGGCTTGCGCCGCTACGTGGCACGCTTGATCGGTTTTCTGGAAGGGACCGAGCCGAACTTCGGCGATCTCGTTTACACCTTACAGATTGGGCGCGAACCCAAAAAGCACCGACTGGCGGTTGTGGTCGCCGACCAACGTGCCTTACTCGATGGTTTGCGCGCATTCGCGGCGGGACGCACCGATTCGCGCCTTTACAGCGGCACAGTTGCCACGGCGGCCGTCGCGGAAGAACCCGTTACCGTCGGGGATGCGCATCATTTGGCCGAGCTTTGGGTTTCGGGCGGGGTGATCGACTGGGATGCACGCCCGCGCCGCCAAACACCCGTGCGCATCTCACTGCCGCCGACGCCGTTCGATGAAGAGCGGTTTTGGGTTCCCGAACTCACCGGACGCGGCCGCCAAGCCGCCGCGTCACCGGCCGGCGGTGAACCGTCCCTTCTTCATCCGCTGGTCCACACCAATGCGTCCACCGTTCGCGGCCTCAGCTTCCAAACCAACCTGCGGCCGCAAGCCTTTTACCTTAAAGATCACGTGGTTGCCGACGCCCACGTCTTGGTGGGTGTCGCCCTCATTGAAATGGCCCGCGCCGCCGGGGAACGGGCGCTCGGGACGGCGGTCGCCGAGATCCGCAACGCGGTCTGGGGTTGGCCGGTCCGCGTCGACCAGGCGCCCTATCAACTTTGGATCAACCTCGCCCCGCGCAAGGACGGCGACCTCGACTTCCGCATCCAGAGCGGCGACAGCGCGGAACGACGCCATTTCCACGGCATTTTGCACTCGGGTAACTCGGGTAACTCGGGCAACACGGGCGCCGCGGCTGCTTCCGCGCCGCCGTCACAGGATTTGGCCGCGATTCGGCGCCGCTGTCCCCAAGCGATTCCCGGCAGCGCCATTTACAACCATTTTGATGCGTTCGGCCTCCACCTGGGTCCGGCCTTCCAAGGCGTTCGCCGCATTGAGGGCGGCGAAACCGAGGCGCTTTCGACCATCGTGTTACCCGAGGCCGCGGCCGGCGCCACTGCAGCCGATGAAAATGCGCGCGGTTTCGCGTTCCACCCGGTCCTGATGGACTGCGCCCTGCACACCATCGCCGGCATCGACGTAACCCGCTTCCGGGCAAACAGCCACATGAAGATCCCCTATGAGGTCGGGGCGGTCCGTTTCCACGCCCCCATTCCGCGTGAATGCTACGGTTACGCCCGTTACACGGGCGGTCGGCAACACGCGAATCCCGATCAGCAGACCTACGACGTCAGCATCCTCACCGCCGAGGGTGAGGTGGTCGCGGAAATGGTGTCCTTCCACCCGCGCCCCTTCGATGCACAGAACTTGGGACGTTCGGTCCTGCGCGATCAAATTCGCACCACCTACTTTGTGCCCGATTGGCGCGAAACCCCGCCGTCCAAACCCAAGCCAAACACAACCGGCTCGGGCCGCGCGCTGGTGTTCCTGCCCGACGCGGCGCTGATCGAAACGGTACGGGCCGAGGCCGCCGCGGCCGGATTGGCCGCGCCGATCTTCGTTGCGGCGTCTGGCGGAGAACCCGACGGCGTTACCCTGTTCCGGCTCGAAACCCCCGATCCCGACGGCTTCGAGCGGTTGTTCGAGGTTTTGGAGAAAACCGGCAACCTGCCCGATTACCTGATTCTGGGCGACGCGTTCGCGCCGTCCGCCGCCGACCCGCGCGCGGACCTGGCGCGCGTGGTTCCGATGATGTTCGCGCTCTACCGCACCCTGTGCCGGCGCAACCTCAAAAACGCGATTCAGGTCATCGCAACCCACCTGCACAATGGTGCCTTCCCGCCTGTTTACCAAGCACTCAGTGGACTGGCGCGCACGGTCAACTTAGAGAAAGGCTCTATCCGCTCTTGCCTGCTCGGCCTGTCTCGCTTCGACGCGACGCGGGATCGCATTAAAGCCGCCTTGGCGGAATGCGGTCAGGTCGAACCGGTTTCGGTGCTCCAGATCGCCGGGCAATCCCGCCGCCGCGCGGTCCTCAGACAACCGGCTTCGGCACCGGACGGGGCCGAGGTACTGACCCGGGGCGGCGTGGTCCTGATTACCGGCGGGGCGGGCGGCCTCGCCTTGCGCCACGCGCGTTTCCTGGCCGAACGTTTCGCGGCCCGCTTGGCCCTTTGCGGTCGTTCACCCATGAGCCCGGAAATCGAAGCGCGCCTGGCCGAGTTGCGCGCGCTCGGCGGCTCAGCCGCCTATTTCCCCTGCGATGTGGCCGATCAAAGCCAGGTCGCGGATTTGCTGGCGCGGGTCCGCGCCGCGTACGGTGGCATCAACGGGATTATTCATGGCGCCGGGCTGATTCGCGACCGCTTCCTCGTCAGCAAAAACGCGGACGAGGTTCAAAGCGTGCTGGCGCCCAAAACGCTCGGCACCCTCAACTTGGACGAGGCAAGCCAAACCGACGACCTCGATTTCTTCGTCACCTTCTCCTCGGTGAGTGCCGCGCTTGGGAATCCCGGTCAGAGTGATTACGCCTACGCCAACGCCTTCATGGACGCCTTTGCAACCCACCGTCAAAACCTCGTCGCGGAGGGTTCCCGTCGGGGCCGTTCCATTTCGATCAACTGGCCGCTTTGGGCCGAGGGCGGCATGCGCCCGGACCAACGCGCCGTGGACGCCATGCGCGCGCAACTGGGCCTCCACCCGCTTCCGACCGAGGCGGGCCTCGACGCCTTCCATCGGCTCTTGCGCGCTTCCTCCAGCGGCATCCTGCCGCTTTACAGCGGCGTCTTGCCGCTTTATGGTGACCGCGACAAGGTCGCCGCCGTTGTGGCGGCGCGCTACGGCAAGGTGGACGAGAAGGAAGCCGAACCCGCCGCCGGAGCCGCCCCCGAAGTCACCCCCGAGCCCACCGCGAAGCCGGCCGGCGACGAAGCCTTATCCGAGGTGATCCAGGCCGAACTGCTCCAGATTGTCGCCCGCATCCTCGGGACGGAGCAGGACCGCGTTGATCGGGAAGTCGGCATGACCGAACTCGGTTTTGATTCGATTGCGCTCACCGAGCTGGCCGACGGCATCAACGACACCTTCAACCTTCGCTTGATGCCGAGCGTGTTCTTTGAAACCCCCGCCATCAACGATTTGATCGCCTACCTTGCCCGAAAACACGGCGCCGCCCTGCGCGAACATTTGGCGGCACAACTCCGGCCCGAGCCCGAACCCGAGCCCGAACCCGAGCCTGGCGCGGAAAGCGCCGCGGCAGAACCCGATCCGCCCGGCGCGGCGCCCTTCGGCCCATTCGTCTCGGAACCCGCGACGGCACCTTCCTACGAACCGAGCCCCACCAAGCCGCGCCTCGCCGAACAGGAACCCATCGCCATCGTCGGCCTCAGTGGTCGCTTCCCCATGGCCCCCGATGTGGCGACCTTCCACGCAAACCTGGTCGCGGGCCGCGACTGCATCCGTGAAATCCCACGCGAGCGCTGGGATTGGCGCGCCGTTTACGGCGATCCGCGCGTCGAAACCAACCGTACCCATATCAAGTGGGGCGGCTTTATGCCCGACATCGACTGTTTCGATCCGCTTTTCTTTGGGATTTCGCCCAAGGAAGCCGAACTGATGGACCCCCAACACCGCATCTTCCTGGAAACGGTCTGGGCCACCATTGAAAACGCGGGTTACGATCCGAAATCCCTTTCCGGTAGCCGCACCGGCCTGTTCGTCGGCGTCGAATCCCAGGATTACGCCGACCTGATGGCCGAACGCGGGGTGGGGATCGAGGCCTATACCCCCACGGGTCTGGCCCCCTCGGTGCTCGCCAACCGCATTTCCTACCTGCTCAACATCACCGGGCCCAGTGAACCCATTGCCACGGCCTGCTCCTCGTCGCTGGTGGCGCTGCATCGCGCCGTCGGGGCGATTCGCTCGGGCGACTGTGAACAGGCCCTCGCGGGCGGGGTCAACGCCTTGCTCAGTCCGCGATTGTTCATCGGCTTCTCCAAAGCCGGCATGTTGGCCGAGGACGGGCGTTGCAAGACGTTTTCCGCCAAGGCGAACGGGTACGTGCGCGGCGAGTGTTCGGCCGCCGTCTTGCTCAAACCGCTGTCGCGCGCCCTCGCGGACGGCGATACGGTTTACGGCCTGATTCGGGGCAGCGCGGAAGCGCACGGCGGCAAGGCCAGTTCCTTGACCGCACCCAATCCCAACATTCAGGCCGAGCTCATCAAAACCGCCTGGACCCGCGCCGGCCTTGATCCACGGACCGCGGGTTATATGGAACTCCACGGGACCGGCACCGAATTGGGCGATCCCGCCGAAATCAACGGCCTCAAATCCGCCTTTTCCGATCTCTACGCGGAACGGGGCGCGCACCACCCCTTGCCCAAACCGACCTGTGGGATCGGCAGCGTGAAGTCGAATATCGGCCATTGTGAGACCGCGGCCGGCATCGCGGGCGTGGTCAAAGTGCTGTCGGCGATGGGACAAGGCATCTTGCCCGCCACGCTCCACCACGCGCCGCTCAACCCCTACATCGACCTGGCGGGGAGCCCCTTCTACATCGTCGCGGAAGCACAACCCTGGCCGACCTTTACCGAGGAAAACGGCGCGCCGGCACCCCATCGGGCCGGGATCAGTTCCTTCGGATTCGGCGGCGCCTACGCCCACGTCGTCCTTGAGCAGTACCCGTTGGCTCGCCGCGATTCGCGACCCGGCGCGGTTTTGGTGCCCCTGTCCGCGCGCTGCGCCGACAGCCTGGCCCGCGCCGCGACCAACCTGCTCGCCCACCTCCGGCACACCGAGGTCGCGCTCGATGCGCTCGCCTACACGCTTCAAGTCGGCCGCACACCGATGGCCCACCGACTCGCTTTCGTGGTCAGCGACCACAATCAGCTCGTCGCCGCGCTTGAGGCATGGCTTGCCGGCGACGCCCCCAACGATTTCTGTTGGTCGGGCACGGTGCCCAAGGGTTCCGCGATCCAGGTTGAGAAGGACCTTCTCGACGCCGCGACGGCGCGTCGGGACTTGGCCCAACTGGCCCAGCTCTGGACGCGGGGTGCGCAACCGGATTGGGGCGGACTTTATGGATCGCAACCACCGCGGCGGGTCCCGCTGCCGAGTTATCCGTTCGCCCGCAATCGCTACTGGATGCCGGAAGGTAACCGGCAGGCGGTGCAGGAAACGCAAGCGCCGGAAACGAACGATATGGGCTTTTACAGCACGTTGATCGACCGCCTTCTCAGCGGGGAGATCGGTGTGGACGAAGCAACCGAACTCGCGGGGTCGACCGACCCCTTCCAAGGCACAATGTGAGACCCGATTTCTATGGGGAGTACCATGGCGAATTTCTACGGCTATGTTTTTGATCAAGTAAAGCAGGGTCGGCTTTCCAAGGCCGAAGCACTTGCGCTCATCAGCACCTATCAACAGGGTGCGGGCCAGGCGTTGCACCCCCTTCTCCATCGCAACACCGCCACCCTTGATCGACAGCAGTTCCGTTCACGGTTCACCGGTTCTGAATTTTTCCTGAATGATCATCGCGTGCGGCAAACGCCGATCCTGCCCGCCGTCGCCTATCTGGAAGCCGCCCGCGCGGCCATCCACGCCTCCGGCGTCACCGAGCCGATCTCCCTCCACAACATTATTTTCTCGCGGCCGATTGCGGTGCTCGACGCCCCCGTCGAGGTAACCGTTTCCCTTCACCCAAACGAGGAGGGGCTCGGCTTCGAGATTGCCACCGGTTCCGGTGACGCGGTGATCGTTCACAGTCAGGGTTACGCGTTGATCGGTACGCCGGCCGCGCGGCCCGAACCGCGCGAGATCGCCGCGATTCTGCGCCGCTGCGGCGGGGCTCGCGAGAAACGGGCGCTCTACGCCTGGTTCCGCCAAATGGGGCTGGAATACGGGCCGGCTTTTTCCGGTCTGGAATCGGTCCGTTTCAACGATGAAGAGATTTTGGCCGAGTTGCAATTACCCGCCCAACGCAAGGCCGACGCTTCCGCCTTCACCCTGCACCCCAGCATGATGGACGCCGCGCTCCAAGCCGCCGTTGCCTCGACGTCCTGGGCGGACGGGTCGCCCGGTACACTGCTCCCCTTCGCACTGGGCGAACTCGCGTTTTATAAGCCGACCCCGGTCAAAGGTTATGCCTACGTGCGCGCCGCCGCCGACTCGCGCGGCAACGTGAAAAAATACGACATCGATATTCTGGACGAGGCGGGCGAGGTTTGTGTGGCCTTGCGGGAGCTTTGCGGCCGCGTTCTGGCCGAGCATGCGACGAACGACAAGTCATGCGTCTTCGCCGTACCGACATGGACGGCAAGCAGCGTGCCGGAAGCCGGCGCCGAACCCTTTTCGCGGCAGGTTGTCCTGTGCGGGTTGCCCCAGGAGCGCGCGGCTGAGATACGCGCGGCGTTCGGCGAGGTGACGGTGCTGCCGCCCATCGCCGCGGGCGACGGTGAAGGCGCCGCCGTCATCGAACGCTTCCATCGGGTTTTTGAAGCCGTGAAGCGGATGTTGGCCGGAAAACCCAAGCAGGACCAACGGCTGGTCGTTCTGACCACCGCCGGCGAGCCCCCGCACCACGGCGCGCCGCTCACCGGTTTGCTGAAAAGCGCGGCGCAGGAAAACCCCCTGTTCAGCGGAAAAATCGTCGCCGTCGCTCCGAGCGTTTCCACCGCGTCCTGTCTCGCCTTGCTCCGGGCCGAACTTGCCGCGCCCGTTACCGGCGCGCGGGCCGCGCGGGATGTGGTGATCCGCTATCCTTCTTTCGACCGACGCGAGGTTCGTCGCTTCGTCGAACGGGACGCGAGCACCCTGCCCGAGCCGAGTGGGTTCAAGCCTTCCGGTGTGTGGTGGATCACCGGTGGTTTGGGCGGATTGGGTCGTGTTTTCGCCGAACGCCTCGGTCGCACCGAGGGCGTGACCCTCATCGCAAGTGGTCGCTCACCGCTTACCCAAAAAATCGAACAACAGCTCGCCGCATGGCGCGGTTCGGGCATGAAAGCCGACTACATCCAGGCCGATGTGACCAGCCACGCCGATTTGCAGCGCATCACGAAGCATATCGCCACGCGCTACGGCCGACTCGACGGGGTGATCCATGCCGCCGGGGTGCTTCGCGACGGCTTCATCATTAAAAAAGAGCCGGCCGACATTGAGGCGGTTTTGGGGCCCAAGGTGTCCGGTCTGCTCGCATTGGAACGGGCGATTCGCAACCTGAACCCACGCTACCTGGTGCTGTTCTCGTCCATCGCGGCCGCCTTCGGCAACGCCGGCCAGGCCGATTACGCCGGCGCCAACGCCTTTCTCGACGTCTCCTCCGAAAGGAAGGGGCGCGCTGCCCAGCGCACGATTTCCATCAACTGGCCGCTCTGGGCCGAGGGCGGCATGGACCTGGATGCCGCCGCCAAAGAACGGATGGCGCGCGAGACCGGGATGGTGCCGCTCGATGCCGATGCCGGTTTCCGCGCCTTCGAACAGGTTTTGGCGTCCGACCTTAGCGGGCTCCTGGTCATGCAGGGTAACCCAGAAAAGATTCTTGCCCGTCTGTTCCGTGAAGAACCCAAACCAACGATCAAAAAGGGAACCCCGTCACGCACCGGGTCGGCCCCCGATTTCCGCGACCGCGTTGTGGCATTCTTTAAAGAACGCTTCGCCGAGGCAACCAAATTACCGGTGGCGCAAATCGACGAACAGGCGGAACTCGGCGAATACGGCATCGATTCCATGATGGTGATGGACCTGACGGCGGTTCTGGAAAAAACCTTTGGCAATCTCTCCAAAACCCTGTTCTTTGAGTACGGGAGCATTGCCGAGTTGGTCGATTATTTCACGGCCAGGTACCCTGATCGTTTGGCGGCGGTGCTCGCCGGCGCGCCGGCCGGCCAGGCGGCGGTGCTCGCCGGCGCGCCGGCCGGCCAGGCGGCGACCTCGTCCGACACGGGCGCTTCGCACGAGGCCTCAGATTCCGAGGCACCGGAATTCGCCGCCCTCTCACCGACGCCCGCGTTTGCCGAGGGCGGCCGGTTCCGAACGGCGGCAGCCGCGCCTGCTGTTCAGACGTCGCGCGCGCCGGCGCGGTCCGGCCCGGATGATATCGCCATCATCGGCGTGGCCGGCCGTTATCCCGAGGCCCGCGACTTAGAGGATTACCGGCGCAACCTGGCCGAAGGGCGCGATTGCATTACCGAGGTGCCGCGAGAACGCTGGGACTTGTTCCGCTATTACGATCCCGATAAAACCAAGGAAAAAATTTACGCCAAGTGGGGCGGGTTCATCCCGGATGTCGCCTGTTTCGACCCGCTTTTCTTCAATATCTCACCCCGCGATGCCGAAATCATGAGCCCGCAGGAACGGCTTTTCCTGCTCACCGCCTGGGAGACCCTTGAAGATGCCGGTTACACGCGTCACCAACTCCGCGATGTGGCGGCGCGCGGTATCGGCGGCGGGGTTGGTGTGTTCGCCGGGGTCATGTACGAGGAATACCAACTCTACGCCGCCCAGGAACTGGCCAGGGGTCGCGTGGTCGGGCTTTCCGGCAGCTTCGCCAGCATCGCCAACCGCGTCTCCTACATTCTCGGTCTCCACGGACCGAGCATCGCCGTGGACACCATGTGTTCTTCTTCGTTAACCACCATCCATCTGGCGTGTCAGAGTTTACGGGCCGGCGAGTGTGCCATGGCCCTCGCCGGCGGCGTCAACGTGAGCATCCATCCCAACAAGTACATCATGCTCTCGCAAGGCCGGTTCATGGCCAGCGGCGGCCGTTGTCAAAGTTTCGGGGTCGGCGGTGACGGTTACGTGCCGGGCGAAGGCGTCGGCGCGGTGTTGCTCAAGCCGCTCGAAGCGGCGGTCGCCGACCGTGACCTCATTTACGGCGTAATCAAAGGCACGGCGATCAATCACGGCGGCCGCACCAACGGCTATACGGTGCCCAACCCCAAGGCCCAGGGCAATGCGATCCGCAACGCCTTGGATCGATCAGGGGTTGACCCGCGCGCGATCAGTTACATCGAAGCCCACGGGACCGGAACGTCTTTGGGCGATCCCATCGAGATCAACGGGCTGATGCGGGCCTTCGGCTTCGATGCGAAAACGGCACATACCGTCGCGCTCGGCTCCGCCAAAAGCAATATCGGCCATTGCGAATCGGCGGCGGGCATCGCCGGCGTCACCAAGGTCCTGCTCCAGTTGAAACACAAAACCCTCTTTCCGTCGCTCCATTCCAGCGAACGCAACCCCAACATCGCATTTGATGAGACGCCGTTCGTGGTGCAACAGACACTTGCCCCCTGGCCGCGACCGGTCACGGCCGACGGTCGCGAATTGCCGCGCATCGCCGGGGTTTCCTCCTTTGGCGCGGGCGGCGCCAACGCCCACATCGTGATCGCGGAATATGAAGGCACGCGGGAAACCAACCCCGGACCCGCCGGTCCGGTGCTGGTCCCGCTCTCGGCACGGACCGAGAAGCAGCTGCGCGAACTGGCCGCCCGCATGGCCGCTTTCTTGGCATCCAATCCCTTAGACGAAAACGGGTTACAAGATTTTGCCTACACGCTGCAAGTCGGGCGGGAACACTGGGACCACCGCATCGCCATCGTGGCGGATCGTGCGGCGGACCTGCTGGAGCGGCTGAAGGCCGTCGCGGAGGAGCGCGCGCCGGGGCCGGGCTGTCACCAAGGCCGCGCCGGCAAAAACCGCGAAGGCGGCCGCGGCGAGGTAAGTCAGGAGCGCTACCAACAAAAGCTCGCCGCCCGTGACCTGGATGCTTTGGCCGCATTCTGGGTAAGCGGGGTCGCGGTCGACTGGTCGCGCCTTACCGAAACGCCGCACCCGAACCGGATCAGCCTGCCCAGCTACCCCTTCGCGCGCAAGCGCTATTGGCTCGAAATCACGCCCGAGTCGCGAGCACCGCAAAAGGTCGCGGCGACCCGCCACCCGCTCATCGCGCACCAGGTCGCGGACAGCGGGGATCCCTGCTTTGAAACCGAATTGGACGGCGGCGCGTTTTTTCTGCGCGACCACCGCATCGGCGACACCATGGTCCTGCCCGGGGTCGTTTACCTGGAAATGGCCCGCGCCGCCGCGGCTTCGCTTTCCGCCGACACCGACACCGGCACCACGACCCTGCGCAAGATTGTCTGGTCGCAACCCATTACCCTCACCCAAGGGAAACGCCCTGTTCAGATTCGGCTGCAACGCGACGGTGCGCGAACCAAGTTCCGGGTTACCACGGAAGTGGACACCACCCATGCCCAGGGCGAGGTGCTTGTGGCGCCGCCGTCCGCCGCGCCGGGGCGGCTCGATCTCACCGCACTGAAAAACCGCTGCCCTTCGCGGCTCGATGCCGCGCGGATCTATGCCGCTTTCGCCGCCAAGGGTTTCCATTACGGGCCCAGCTTCCAGGGGATCGAGCACATCCTGCGCGGGGAGCGGGAAGCCTTGGCACGCGTCGGAATCCCCGCGGGTTCGGCGCTTGGGCGCGGGGATTATGGGTTGCATCCCAGTGTGATGGACGCCGCGCTCCAAACCGTGATCGGCCTTCGTTTCGAGCAGGAAGGCAAAGACGACACGCGCGCCCTCCCCTTCGCCATTGACAGCGTCACCCTGTATGGGTCGAGCCCGGATTCCGGGTATGTATGGATCCGTGAAGCGGGGAAAAACGGGGAGGTCACCCAATACGATCTGGACTTGCTTGATGAACAGGGCGACCCGCGCGTCGCCATTCGGGGTTTCTCCGTTCGCGCGCAAAAGGCGCCCGAGCGGGCCAAACTGCTGTACGCGCGCCCGCTGTGGCGTGACCGCGCCGTGGACCCGGTTCAAGGCGCCGAGTTGACCGCCGGCCTGCTCGTCTTCACGCTTGGCGTACCCGAGGCCGCGATCCGCGAGCTAGAGGCACGGGGCGCAAGCGTCACCGTTCTGATGACCGCCGCCGAGCATGAGCACCCCGATCCCCAAATCCATGTCCGTCTCGAAACGATGTTTAAACAAACCTTCGCGGCGATCCGTGAGGTGATTGCCGCGAAACCGAAAACGCGTCGGCCCGTGCTGGTGCTTACCGCGGACGGCCGCGATCCCTTGTTCTCGGCCCCGCTCACCGGATTGATCAAAACCGCCGCGGCTGAGTCGCCGCGGATTGCCGGCAAGGTGGTTCAGGTTCCCGCCGCGATGCTCGCGCCCGAGGCCCTGCTGAATTGGCTGCCGCGGGAAATCGACCCCGCCCATGACGGTGAATGGGAGGTCCGCTACACGAGCGACGGGCCCGCGTTTCGCCGCCAGGTGCTGACCTTGGAGGAATTCACCCCGAGTGAGGGTGAAGGACTGGGCGATGGAAAAGGTGCCGTGTGGATCACCGGCGGTTTGGGCGGGCTCGGGACGATCTTCGCGCGGCATTTGGCCGGGTCGGGCTGGAGTCCGATCATTCTCAGCGGCCGTTCCCCCTTGGATCCGGCCAAACAAAAGCGCCTTGATGCGCTCGCGGCCGAAGGCCTCGACGTCGCCTACTTCCAAGTCGACGTGAGCCGTTCGGACCAGGTGAACGCCGCCGTTCAGCGGATTCGGGCCGAATACGGCGGGCTCGCCGGGATCATTCACAGCGCGGGTGTGATCCGCGACGCGATGATTGTCGACAAATCCGAGTCGGACATCGATGCCGTGTTTGCGCCGAAAATTGGCGGGCTCGCATGCATCGACGCCGCAACCCAAAACGAGAACCTCAAGTTCATGGTGCTGTTCTCCTCGCTTGCCGGTTACCTGGGCAATTTGGGGCAGGCCGATTACGCCGCCGCCAACGCCTTCCTCGACGCCTTCGCCGAGCATCGCAACCGCCGGGTCGCACGGGGCGAACGCCGCGGGAAAACCGTGTCGATGAATTGGCCGCTCTGGCGTGAGGGCGGCATGCAGGTGGACGAAAGCACCGAGCGCATGCTGCGCCAAACGCTCGGCATGGTGCCGATGAGCACCGCCGCCGGGCGCGCCGCGTTCGATGCCGCGCTCCACGGTGATGCCGCGCGGGTGTTGGTCGTCGAGGGCGAGCTCGCGCGCATGCGCGCCAAACTGTTCGCCGCGAAAGCCACCGCCGCCAAGCCGGCGAAGCAAAAAGCCGCGGCCGGTGCGCCGGTTCAAAGCCATGCCGCCGAACTCTCGGCCCGCCTGGAAGCCGCCCTCATCGCCTCGGTGAGCCGCATTCTGAAGGTCGATGAAGATGAAATCGAGCCCGGCGAAGAGCTCAGTTCCTTTGGTTTTGATTCCGTGACCTTAACCCAGTACGCCAATGTGTTGCACGAGGAACTGGGCCTGGAACTCACGCCGGCGATTTTCTTCGAGTTCGCATCGATTGAAACGCTACGCGACCACCTCGCGGAAACCTATGCAAGCGAATTGGCAGCCCATTTCTCACTCGAAACCGACGCGGCGGTTCCTGAAGCGGAGATCCAGATCACGGTGCCGGTGAACCCGATCAATCCGCCCGTTCCGACCCACGCGGCTCCGGTGGCGCGCGAAATCGCCGCGGCGGAAGAAGTTCAGCGACAACCGCGCCAAGATGACGGGATTGCCGTCGTCGGGGTCAGCGGTCGTTTCGCCATGGCACCCGACCTGGACGCTTTTTGGGAAAACCTTGCCGCGGGCCGGGACTGCATTTCGGAGGTTCCCGCCGCGCGCTGGGACTGGCGCGCCTATGCCGGCGATCCAAAAACCGAGAAAAACAAAACATCCGTCAAATGGGGCGGCTTCATGCCGGGCATCGATTTGTTCGACCCGTTGTTCTTCGGGATCTCACCCAAGGAAGCCGCGCAAATGGACCCGCAACAAAGGCTGCTGTTGCTCTATGCCTTTAAAGCAATTGAGGATGCCGGTTATGCACCGAAATCGCTCAGCGGTTCGGCCACCGGTGTCTTCGTCGGCACGGCGGAGAGCGGTTACCACCAGCGCCTCACCGCGGCGGGGATTGGGCTCGAGGGCTACAGCGCGACCGGTCGCGTTCCTTCGGTCGGCCCCAACCGGCTTTCCTTTTTGCTCAACCTGAGCGGCCCCAGTGAACCGATTGAAACGG
Organism: Acanthopleuribacter pedis; assembly: GCF_017377855.1. Lineage (GTDB taxonomy): Bacteria > Acidobacteriota > Holophagae > Acanthopleuribacterales > Acanthopleuribacteraceae > Acanthopleuribacter > Acanthopleuribacter pedis. The sequence continues at coordinate 92,513 of NZ_JAFREP010000030.1, read as the reverse complement.
CCTGTTCCAGCTCGCTGGTGGCGCTTCACCGCGCGGTGATCGCCATTCGCGCGGGCGATTGCGATCAGGCCCTGATCGGCGGGGTCAACACCATCCCGATCCCGGACGGCCACATCAGTTTCGGCAAAGCCGGGATGTTGTGCGAGGACGGTCGCTGCAAAACCTTTTCCGAGGATGCCAACGGTTATGTTCGCGGTGAAGGCGTGGGCATGCTGTTTATCAAACGGCTGGCCGATGCACAGCGGGACGGCGATCACATCTACGCGCTGGTCAAGGGCACGGCCCAGAACCACGGCGGCCGGGCTAACTCATTGACGGCCCCCAACGCGAGCGCCCAGGCCGCGCTGATCAAAACGGCGATCACCCGCTCGGGCCTCGAGCCAAGCACGATTGGTTATATCGAAACCCACGGTACCGGAACCAGCTTGGGCGATCCGGTCGAGATCAACGGATTGAAACGCGCCTTTGCCGAGCTCAGCCCCGGCGGCCCCGCGGCGGACCACACCTGCTATCTGGGCAGTGTCAAAAGCAATATCGGCCATACCGAACTGGCCGCGGGCGTGGCCGGCCTGCTCAAGGTGATTGCCGCGATGAAACGGCGTATCCTGCCGAAATCGCTCCATTGCGAACGCATCAATCCGTACATCGACCTTGCCGGAACGCCGTTCCGCATTCTTCAAGAACAACAGCCTTGGACGGCGCTTCGCGATGCCTCGGGTCAGGCGTTACCGCGTCGCGCCGGGGTCAGCAGTTTCGGGTTCGGCGGGGTCAATGCCCATGTCATCCTGGAGGAACCGCCCGAGGACACGGCGCCGCGTTCCGCGCCCGAATTCCCCTTACTCCTGCCACTCTCCGCCAAAAGCGATGGGATTTTGGCGCGCATGGCCGGCGAGCTCCACGACTTCCTGGCGAAGCGCGAACTTTCGCCGGTGTTTTTGGGCGATGCGGCCTACACCCTTCAGGTCGGCCGGGACGCCCACGATGTTCGCGCCGTGTTCCTGCTTGACCGGGCCGACGGCACGGCGGCGCTCCTGGACGCACTGAAGCGCTTCGCCGCGGGGGAACGCGGTCTTGACCACGTTTATTCAGGGAATGTGAAGCAAGCACGAGAGCGCATGCGTTTTTTCAGCGGCGACGCGGACATCAGCGCGGCGCTGCGTGCCTGGGTCGCGGCCCGCAAAACGGCCAAGTTGGCGCAGGCCTGGGTGAACGGCCTCGACATCGATTGGGGCGCACTTCATGAGACCGCGTCGCGACGCCGGGTTCCGCTCCCCACCTATCCCTTTGCTGAAGAACGCTGTTGGGTATCGGCACCGACGGCAAGCCCCGACACGACCCAAACAAAGATTCCCGCGGCGGCGGCACCGCAACGGGAACCCCGACTCCTGTGGCAACAGTGGTCGGCTCAGGATGGTGTCCCCGCGGGCGCGGCCTGTTCGGGCCGCATCGCGGTACTCGCCACGGCGGCGACCCGCCCATTCGCGGAACGGTTGGTCGCCGCGCTGCCCGAGGCCCGGTTCTTCGACCTTCACGATGATGCGGCACCGGATTGGGCGGCATACGGTGGTTGGATCGATCTCACCGCGCTCGATCCGCACACCGCGGTATCCGACCTGCGCGGGCCGACCTGGGGCCGGCGCTTGGACATGCTGGGGAACCTGGTGCGCCACAGCGAACAAGCGCGGCTGCGACTCCTGCAAGTGACCGCCGGCTTGGCGGCCGCTGAAGGCGAGGAACAGACCTCACTCGCCGGCGCCGCTTCGGTCGGACTCTACCGCATGCTGGCTCGCGAGTACGGCAAAATTTCCTCGCGTCACATGGATTCGGACGCCCTGCTCCCCAACGCGTCGGATCAACTCCTGAATCAGATCATCGCCGAATGGCAGGCACAAGGTCCCAACGAAGTTCGTTACCGCGGCACCTTGCGCGAACAGGCGCGCTTGGCCGAGTGCTACCCCGCGCAACGCTTGCAGCAGGCGTTCGCCAAAAAGGTGCCCGGCTTCCCGCCGGATAAACATTTGCTCATTACCGGCGGCACCCGTGGTTTGGGCATGTTGGTGGCGCGGCATTTCGTGCAGCAACACGGGGCACGCAAGCTAATCCTGCTTGGCCGGGCCCCCTTACCCGAGCGCGCCGATTGGGATAAACACCTGGCAACGGGTGATCCCGTGCTCAAACAGAAGATCCGCGACATTCGCGCGCTCGAGGGCCTCGGCGCCGAGGTCAAAACCTTGGCCGTGCGGCTTTCCGATCAAACCGCCCTCGGCGCCGCCCTCGCCGGCGTGGGGCCGATCACGGGCGTGATCCACGCCGCCGGTCTGGCCGATACGGAGAACCCGGCCTTCATTCGCAAAACGCCCGCGAGCATGGCGCGCATCGTCGAACCCAAGATCGCCGGCACCCATGCACTCGAACAAGCCGTGGCCGGTCACGACCTTCAATTTTTCGTGTTGTTCTCCTCGGTTTCCGCCTCGGTTGCGGCGCTGGGCGTGGGTCAGGCCGATTACGCCATGGCCAACGCCTACCTGGACGCCTTCGCCCGCAATCAGGCGACGCGGGCACCCGGTCGTTTCCTTTCCATCCAGTGGCCGAGCTGGAAAGAGAGCGGCATGGGCGAGGTAACCAGCCGCGCTTATCGCGAGACCGGCCTGCTCAGCATCAGCGATGCGGAAGGCCTCGCCATGCTCGATGCGGTGCTTGTCGAACGGCCGGGCTGCGTGGTGATGCCGGTCGTGGTCCCGCCGGACTGGTCGGTAGCGCGCTTGGACGCAGCCCCCGCGCCCGTGGACGAAGCGGCCGGCACGGACGAATCAACAGAACGTAAAAAAACACAAACCACCTGGAGCCCCGGGGCCGGCGACGCCCACGCGGCAACCGTCGCTTGGTTGACCGGCCTTTTTTCCAAAGAACTCGGCATCGCCGCTGATCGCCTGGAGCCGGACACCCCCTTCCAGGACTACGGTGTCGACTCCATCCTCATGGCGCAGATCCTGCCCGCGGTGAACGGTGTCGTCGGGCACGAGCTCGACCCTTCGATCCTGTTTGAGCATACGACCCTCGACGCATTCGCGCGCTACCTCCTCGATGAGGTACCCGAGGCATTGGCCGCTCATTTCAGCGCGCAACAACCCGAGATCGCCGCCGGTCCTTCCGAATCCGAACCCGATCCCGAACCCGAACCGGCACGCCCGATCCCCGTTGCCCAAGCGCCGGCGCCCACCATCTCCGTTGGTGAGGCCACGCCCACCCAAGAACAAGCCCGGCCCAAAGCCGCGGCAGGCAATCGGACGCGCCAGGATATCGCCGTGATCGGCGTGAGTTGCCACTTCCCCGGGGCGGCGGACCTCGCGGGTTACGCTTCCCTGCTGACGGAGGGCCGCCGTGCGATCAGCGTGGCGCCCGCGCCGCGCTTCGGTCGCGATGCCACGTATTTCGGTGGGTTCATCGACGGTTTAGATCGCTTCCCCGCCGAATTTTTCCATATGAGCGTGGGCGACGCCGCGACGTTGGATCCCCAGGCGCGCCTGGTCCTTGAACAGAGCCTCAAGGTCATCCACCACGGCGGCTACACCCCCAAAGAACTCAAGGGCGGCGCGGTTGGTGTCTATATCGGGGGTCGCACCTCGCGGCCTGCCGACCCGACCCTGTTGCACTCCGTGAAAAACGCGATTGTCAGCGTGGGCCAAAACTATTTGGCCGCCAATGTCTCCCAATTCTTTGATTTCACCGGACCGAGCATGGTCATCGATACCGCCTGTTCCTCCGCCTTGGTCGCGATGCATGCCGCCGTCCAATCACTGCGGCTCGGCGAGATTGAGGTCGGCCTGGTCGGCGGTGTGAACGTCCTCGCGGACGACGCCGCGTTCCGACTCTTCGAAATGCGCAAGATCCTCAGCCCGGTACCCGATTTCCACATCTTCGATCAGCGTGCGGCCGGGGTCGTGCTCGGCGAAGGCTGCGGCATGGTGATGCTGAAACGTCTGGACCGAGCACTTGCCGACGGCGATCCGATCTATGCCCTGTTAAAGGGGATTGCGGTCAATAACGACGGGCGCACGGCCGGACCCACCACGCCGAACTTGGCCGCACAGACCCGCGTGATTCGCGCCGGCCTCGCCGACAGCGGCAAAACCGCCGCGGAGATCGGCTTCATCGGTGTCAACGGGTCCGGTTCTCAGGTAACCGATCTGCTCGAACTCAAAGCCCTCAAGGCCGTCTACGCTACGGGCACGCGAAGCTGCGTCTTGGGTTCGATGAAACCAAATATCGGGCATCCGCTCGCGGCCGAGGGCATCGCCGGCATGATCCAGGCCCTGCTTACCCTGTCGGCACGCCGTTTCGCGCCCTTTCTTTCCGGTGAGCAACCACCGACCCACTTCGATCTAACACAATCGGATTTCGTGTTGCCGCGCCAGGCTCAGGCTTGGGAAACGAACGGCTCCCGTGCCGCCGCGCTCAACTGCTTCGCCGACGGCGGCACCAACTGTCATCTGGTCCTTGAAGCGTGGGAACCCGCCCGTTTCCCCGATTACCGGGCACGACGGGGCCGATTACCGGCACCCGAACCGGCCACCCAAATCCTGGCGCCGTCCGGCCAAGGTCGCGATGCGACCGCGAGCCCGATCACCACGGCCAAGGGTGCACCCGAGGGCAACACCGCGACGACCCGCGAGGAGGCCGTTGCACTTCAAGGCTTATGGGGCAACGGTTCCCGTGAGGAGGGCTTATCATGAAAAAAGCGGCATTCATCCTATCCAAAGAGCACCCCATCCTGGGCAATCACAAGGCCCACGGTCACGCGCTGCTGCCGGGACTCGCTTATATCGACATCATCTACCGATTTTTCCTCCAGAACGGTTTCGAATACCCGGAACTGGAACTGAAGAACCTCTCCATTTTTCGGCCCCTCATCCCACCCGACGGGGGCGCCGTACGGGTTTTCGTTCGCGGCGAACCCAAAAACGGCGACGACCGCGTTCGCGATGTCCGTATCGAAGGTCTCGCCCTTGACGCCCACGGTGAAGCGGATCTTTTCGCCGCCGCGGAGGTGGTTCATCGCGAGCCCGTCCGCTTTGACGAGACGCTCGACCTAAGCGCGCTCACCGCACAGGCGCGTGAAGAAACGGATTTGGCGGCCTGTTACGACGTCTGCCGCGACAATGAACTCGTCCATACCGGGATCATGAAGGCGGAGGGTCGCATTTTTCGCCTCGACGATAGCTTGCTGGTCGACCTTTCCCTGGCCGAGCCCTACCGCGCCGGCGGACAGGACGCACTGTTCCACCCAACCCTGATCGATTCGGCCGGCGTCGCAGGCAGTTTGCTGTTTCCCGAGTTCGTGCCGGCGGAGGATGCGGGCAAGCTCTTCCTCCCGCTTTTCTTCCAATCCTTTCGCGCCGCCGCGACCTTGCAGGATCGCACCTGGTGCAGGATCCCGCTCGATTCCGTCTCCAGGAAAAATGAACTCCTGTACATGGATCTCGCCTTTTTTAACGACGCCGGCGAGAAAATCGCCGAACTGGGTCGCTTCACCAATAAATTGGTGCGTTCATCCGCGCTGATCAACCCCGGCGGGTCCGATGCCAAAAAGCGCAAGACAGGAGCGGTGAAAGACAGCGCTGAGGCGCTGAAAGCCGGCGCCGAAACAAGCAAACCCCAACCCACTCCACCGGCCGCGGCCGCTGCCGGGACGGTTGCGGACATGCTGGGTTTCTTGAAGGAGATCGTGGCCCGCGCCTTGGGCCGCGCGCCGGCGGAAATCGATGCCGAAAGCGACTATTACGAGATGGGCCTCGAATCGTCGATGCTGCTCGAAATCGTGACGGAAGTCGGCAAGAAGTTGTCCCTCGATTTGGCGCCGACCCTGCTGTTCGAATACGCGACCTTGGCCGAACTCGCGGTGTTCCTAGCCGACGAAACGGGTGCCGTCCCCGCGAACAGCGCCCCCGCGAATGGCGCACCCGCGAATAGCGAGCCAAAACCGGAGCAACTCGAGAAAACCCTACCCCAAGCCGCAACCCCACCGATCACACAACCCGCCGCCCCACCAATTCGCGCCGTTGAACCGGCCGCCCAGATTCGCGCCGTTGAACCGGCCGCACCCCACGCAGGCGACATCGCCGTCATCGGCATGAGCGGCGCCTTCCCCAAAGCCGCCGATCTGCGCGCCTTTTGGCGAAACTTAAAGAACGGCAAGGACTGTGTCGGGCCCATCCCGAACACACGCTGGAACACCGACGACTTCACCCATATCACCTCGCCGACGGGCAAAGAAATGCCCCGTTGGGCCGGGTTATTGGACGACGTCGATCAATTCGATCCCATGTTCTTCAAGATCCCACCGCTCGAAGCCAAGTACGTCGACCCCCAGTGTCGGCTCTTCCTGCAAGCCGTCTGGAACGCGGTCGAAGATGCGGGTTACACACCCGCGACCCTGGATCCCGGCGGTGATCGCAACCTCAACCAGGTGGGCGTTTTTGCCGGGATCATGAACAACGATTACCAATCCGTCCTACTGGAAGCCCTGGCTGCCGAGGAACGGGCGGCCTTCCCCGTATCGCAAAGCTTTGCCCCGGTCGCAAACCGCGTCTCCCACTTCTTTAATTTCCACGGCCCCAGTATGAGCGTCGACACCGTCTGTTCCTCCGCACTGACCGCCCTGCACTGGGCGCTCACCGCCATGGCCTCGGGTCAATGTCGGGTCGCCGTGGTCGGCGGCGTCAACCTCTGCCTCCACCCCAGCAAATTAATCAGCTATTCCATGACCAACCTCTACTCGGGCAAGGAAAAAAGCGGGCCCTTTGCCGCCGCGGACGGGTACGTCCCCGGCGAAGGCATCGGCGCCGTGATCCTCAAACCCCTCGCCGACGCCTTGCGCGACGGCGACCATGTCTACGGCGTGATCAAAGCCTCGGTGATGGGTCACGGCGGCGGGAAGGGCGGCGGCTTCATGATCCCCAAACCCAACGCCCAGGCCGCCTTCATCAAACGCCTGTTCGCGCAGGCCGGGGTCAAACCGGAAACGATCTCTTACGTGGAGTCTTCCGCGCTGGGGGACGAGATCTGGGACTCCATTGAGGTTGCCGGTCTCACCAAGGCGTTTGCTACCGGGCCGGGTTCCTGCCCCATCGGTTCAGTCAAATCCAATATCGGCCATACCGAAGCCGCCTCCGGCATGGCCCAACTCATTAAAGTGATGCTCCAACTCAAACACGGCCTGCTCACCCCCTCGATCCATGCCGACGCCTTCCCCGCCAACCAACATATTCAGTGGGGGCGTTCGCCGTTTCGCATTCAACGGGAAACGACGCTGTGGCGGCGGCCGGTCCAGGGCGAGGTGGAACTGCCGCGTCGGGCCGTGATCTGCAACGTGGGCGCGACCATTTCCTATTCCAGCCTGCTCGTAGAGGAATGCACCCATTCAGCGAAACCAACCCCGCTTGACCAACCCCAACTGGTGCCGCTCTCCGCCGCGAAACCGGCCATCCTGCTGCAGCGGGCGCGCGATCTGCTTGCGTTTCTGGAAAACGATGACGCTTCCCTCGTCGATATCGCCTTCACCTTACGGGTCGGGCGCGAACACATGGCGGAACGACTCGCCATCCCCGCGCCCTCGAAAGAAGCCTTAAGCGCCGCCTTAGCAAACTTCATCGCCGATCCCGACCAAAACAACGCCGGCTTTGTGCGCGGTGCCGTCACGGATCCCGAGCGCGAGAAGGTAACCGACTTGTTTGGTGCCGGCTCGCAAGCGATGCTTTTGGACGAAACCCTTGCTTCAGGTGACTTGGAAAAGGCGGCCCGACTGTGGGTCTTGGGGTTCAAGATCCCACTGGAAACGCTGGGAACCCGCGGCCGCAGGATCTCGCTACCCGGCTATCCCTTCGAAAAACGACGCTGCTGGGTCACGCCCGCGGCCAAGCAACCCACCCGAAACGCGCTCGCGGCCCAACCGCAACAAACCGTTGTCATGCCGGAACGCAAAAAAAGCCCCGAACGCACCCACTACGATGTGGTGATTGTGGGCGCCGGGATTGCCGGCTTAATCGCCGCCTGTTACCTCCAACAAAAAGGCAAGGCGGTACTCATTCTCGAATACCACGGCCTGCCGGGCGGTTATTTACAGAACTACAAACGCAAGGGTTACGACGTCGACGCCGTCACCGCCTTCTACCCGTTCGTCGAGCCGGATGAGATTATCGGCCGCGCGTTGCAGGAACTCGGGATCGCCATGGACTGGATCGATTGCGCGGTGACCCCCTTCCGCGTAACCCCCGACGAAGGGGTTGTCCCCATCGAGTTCAAAATCGGTGCAAAAACACAGGAAGAAAACGCCTTTGATATCTTCCGCAACTTTACGCCCGGATATGAACGCGAACTCAAGGACATGTTGCGGTACATCTTCAACGATGCGCTGATCGAACGCGAGGAGGAGCACTACAACCGCCTCACCTTCGGCGCCTTTTTGGGCCGTTTCCTGCCCGAGCGCTTCCACCGCCACTTTTACCTACCCTTCTCGAACCCGACCGATCCCATCGAGGATACCGCCTTCATCGCCTACCGCGTGGTCTTTAAAATGTTCATCGGCGTGCCCCAGTACTACCCGGCCGGCGGCTCCAAAAACCTGATTGGCAAACTCGTGGAACGGTTTCGCGCCCTTGGCGGCACGCTCAAGTTCCGTCGCAAGGTCTTGCGTGTCAATGTTTCGGGCGAAAAAGTGCGCGGCGTGGTGACCGCGAAAGGTGAATACACCGGCGACGACACCATCCTCGCCTGTTCCCCGCGGCAGATCTTCGATGCGATGTACGAGGATGACAAGCAGGTGGACAACGCCTACTTGCGCAAGGTTCGCGCGCTAAAACCCTGTATGCCGAGTTGCGTGCTCTCCGTTTTCTTCGACGGCAAACTCGATCAGTGGTTGGAAGCGGACGAGCTGCGCCACAACCTGCACGCCATGTACATCTTCGACCACGAGGACGGCGTGGCGCCGGAACGCGTGCTTGACCGTTTCGATATCAAATACCTGTACTGCGTCTGCCCCACCCAACTGGATGCACGTTTGGGCGCCAAGGGCGATTACGTGGTGGCGACGGTCGAGGTGCCCTACCTGGAACCCGCGTTCTGGAAAGAAAACGCCGCCGAGATCGGAGAAGCCTTTATGGCGCGCTTCTACGCGTGTTTCCCCAAACTGCGCGGCCACGTGGCCAACTTCGAACTGGCCACCCCGCCGACCATGGAGAAATACACGCTCAACTACAAAGGCGCCATCTCGGGCTGGGCGATGACCGTCGACCAAGCGGGCAAGGAACGGCTCCCGCAAACCACGCCGTGGCGGAACCTGTTCCTCGCGGGTCATTGGGCGTTCCCCGGCGCGCGCATCGCCATGAGTGTCGAATCGGGCCGGCTCGTCTCGCGTTTGGTCGGCGCGGCCGCGCAACCGGCTGACTCGGCGTCCAAACCGTTGAAAACCAACCTCCTGGATTTGGTGAGCCGACTCCTGGGTTATGAACCCGACGAGATCGATGCCGACAAACCCTTTGCTGAATACGGCGTTGATTCGATTCTCGGCCTGCAACTGATCCGGCAATTGGAAGAGAGCCACGGGATCGTGGTCAAAGCGCGCGATTTCATCGAACACCCCACGCCCGCCGCGCTGATCGCCTTCCTGGATGCCAAGGCCCCGTCGCCGGATGCCCCGTCGGCGGATGCCCCGTCCCAAAGCAGCACCCCGCCCGTCGCCACCCCGCCGACCACCGAGGTCGCGGCGCCCGCGGCGGAAGCCCCGCCCGACGATGGGGCGCGCGAACGCGAGCTCTTGGAACGCTTCAAACGAGGCGAGCTCAGTCTGGACGAAATCAAGTCCCTGGTTTAACAAAAGTCACCGACAACGTGCGATTGAGACATGAGGAAAACATGAATAAAGACGCATTATTGATTGCCTATCAAGAGGGCCGGTTGAGTTTGGCGCAAGTGCAAGCCAAACTCCAATCGCTTCGCAACGGCACGGTGAACACCACCGGGGAGAACCGGGAAGGTGCCGTCGAGAAACCGCTGAGCGAAGCCCAAAAGGGTTTGTGGATCCTCGAGAAGATGTCGCCGGGCATGACGGCCTACAACATCCCTACCGCCCTGCGCATTCGCGGCGGTCTCGACCCCGACAAGGCGGAACAATCCTGCCTCGCCCTGCTCGATTGTTTTCCAATCCTGCGCACCGTCGTGCGGATGCGCGCCGGCGAGCCCTACCAAGTCGCCGCCTACCCCACCCGCGCCGGCCTCTTCCGTTTCGAAGATGCGTCCCACCTCGCCGAATACGCGTTGATTCCCTTCCTAAACGACAAGGCGCAAGAACCCTTTGATCTGGAAAACGGCCCGCTGGTTCGGTTTCACCTTTTCCCCATCGCGGGCGGTGACGCCGTCCTGTTGATCAATGTCCACCACATCATTTTCGACGGTCTCTCTTCGATCCATCTCCTCGCCGCGCTTGCCGCGACGTTTTTGGGAAAAACGCCCCACGGTTCACCCGTAAACGACTTTTACGCTTTCATTGATTGGGAACAGGCCATGCTGGCCGGTGAGGAGGGGCGCGCGCTTGCCGCCTATTGGCACAACCAACTCGCGGGCGATTTGCCCGTTCTCACGCTGCCGATGGACCGCTCCCGGGGCGCGGTTCAAACCTTTCGCGGCGCCGCGTACCTGGCGAAACTTCCCACGGCCCTTGCCGGCCGCCTCCGCGCCTTCGCCAAGGAAACGGGCGCAAACGCCGCCGTCGTTTTTCTGGCCGCCTACAAGGTGCTGCTCCACCGCTACAGCGGGCAGGAGGACCTCCTCGTCGGCATGCCCTCGATTGGCCGGCCGCAACGTCGCTTCGAATCGGTCTTCGGTTACTTCGTGAATGTGTTGACCATCCGTTCGCGGGTCGACGGCACGCTCAAGTTTCGCGACCTGCTTCATGAATTGCGCCTAACCGTGGCCGATGCACTCGATCACGGCGCCTACCCATTCGCGCGGTTGGTTCGGGACCTCCAAGTCAAACGAGACCCGTCCACGGCACCGCTGTTCCAGGTCGGTTTTGCCTACCAAGGCTTCCAAAAGAGTATCCCCTCCGTGGGAGCCGACAGCGGTGTGTCCGAGCTGCCGCGGCATTGGCAGGTCCTGCGCGAGGTCGGCCAGGTCGGTGAAACCGAATTCGAACTGGAAGTCTTCGAGGACGAGGACGGGTTTCGGCTCAACTTGAAATACGCCCCGGACCTCTTCGACCCCGAGACCATCCAGCGCATGGCCGACCATTTCATCAACCTACTGGAACCCTTGATCGAACAACCCGATGTGGCGATCGGCACCCATCCCCTGCTCTCCCCGGCCGAGCGCCGTCGCCAACTGGTGGATTGGAACGCAACGGATCGGGATTATCCCCGCGCCAACACCCTCTACGCCTTGATTGCCCGCCAGGTCGCCAAAACGCCGGAAGCCGTCGCCTTGGTTTACGAGGGCCGCGCCCTGAGCTATCGCGAGCTCGACGCGCGAACCGCAAAGTTGGCGGTTTACCTGCAAAAGCAGGGGGTCGGGCCCGATGTACCGGTCGGTGTGTGCCTCTCGCGTTCCCTCGATATGATCGTGGGGCTGTTGGGTATTTCGCGGGCGGGCGGTGCCTACGTGCCGATGGACCCGGATTTCCCCGATGCCCGCATCCACTACATGTTGGAACACAGCGGCGTGGGCCTGATGCTCACCGAATCCGGGCTTGCCGAGAAGATTTCGGCCATCGCCGCGGATTGCCGCCAGAGCTGTCGCACGCTCCTCATCGATGCCGATTGGCAAACCATTGCCGATCAGCCGGGCCTACCCGCGGCACATGCCGGCCCCGCCGATATGGCGTATATCCTCTACACCTCCGGCTCGACCGGAAAACCGAAAGGGGTGATGATCTCCCATCGCGCCCTCATCAATTTCCTCGTCTCGATGACCGATATCCTCGCCTTCGGCGCCCATGAGCGCTTGCTCGCCGTGACCACCTATTGTTTCGATATTTCCGGTCTCGAATTTTACCTACCACTCCTGAACGGCGGCACCACTTACATCTGCAGCCGCGAGAAGACACGCGACCCCCGCCTGCTGGCCCGGGAAATCGCCGCCGTTTCACCGACCTTTATGCAGGCGACCCCGGCGACCTGGACCATGTTACTCGGCTCGGGATGGCGCAACCCGGAACGGCTCACCATCCTGTGCGGCGGCGAAGCGCTCGGCGAACCTCTGCGCGACCGCTTCAACGCGTTGGATTGCACCGTATGGAACCTCTTTGGGCCTACCGAGACGACCATCTGGTCGACCGCCAAACGCATCGAAGGCCGCGATCCGGTGACCATCGGACGGCCCATCGCCAACACCTCGCTGTACATCCTCGACCCCCGCGGCAATCCCGCGCCGATCGGCGTACCCGGCGAGTTGTTTATCGGTGGCGACGGGCTTGCCCGCGGTTACTTCGGCCGGCCCGAACTGACCGCGGAACGGTTTGTGGACAACCCATTCCAGCCGGGACGCAAGATGTACAAAACCGGTGATCTTGCGCGCTACCTTGCCAATGGCGAAGTTGACTTCCTGGGGCGCCTTGATCACCAGGTCAAAGTGCGCGGCTTCCGCATCGAGTGCGGCGAGATCGAACGCGTATTGCTCGACCATACCCCGCTGCGCGAGGCCGCCGTGGTCACGGTCGAGGTCGCCGGTGAGACCCACCTCGTCGCCTATTATGTGGCCCCGCCGCCCACGCCGAGCGCCGAGGCGCTGAAAACCGCGCTCGCGGCACACCTGCCCGAGTACATGTTGCCGAGCACCTTCGTGGCCCTCGACGCGATGCCGCTTACCCTCAACGAGAAGGTTGATCGCAAGGCGTTGATGGAGCGGGAGCTCCGCTTCGAGCGTAGCCAGGAATTCGCCGCGCCCGAATCGGAAATTGAACAGGATCTGGTCAGGCTTTTCAAACGGGAGCTGCGGCTCGACAAATTGGGGATTGACGATAATTTCTTCGAACTCGGCGCCCATTCGCTGGTCTTGGTACGGGTCGCCGCCCTGATCACCGACGAATTGGGTTTGGAGGTCGCGGTTACCGACTTGTTCACCTTCCCCCGCATTCGCAATCTGGCGCGTCATCTCTCGGCTCAAAGCGGCCGAGAACCAGAACCCGCGCCGGCCGAACCGGCACCGCTCAAGCAGGTTGCCGAGACCGACATCGCCGTGATCGGCCTCGCCTGCCGGGTGCCGGGCTCTGCCGACGCCGACGACTTCTGGGCTCATCTTCAGGCGGGCAAGGAGGGGATCCACTTCTTTAGCGATGCCGAACTCGAAGAGGCGGGCCTTTCACCCGAGGAATACAACCAGCCGGATTACGTCAAGGCCAAGGGCCTGCTGGAGGATATCGACTGTTTCGACGCGGCCTTTTTTAAGTTCAGTCCCAAGGAAGCCGAGGTCATGGATCCCCAGCACCGCATCTTCCTGGAGACCTGTTACCACGTCCTGGAGGATGCGGGTTACGTGGCGCGCCACTACCCGGGCAAGATTGGGATTTTCGGGGGGAACGGGCTCGACGTGTACTTGCCCTTCAACCTCACCCACAACCCCGATATTTCGCTCGACCCCTACCAGGCGATGATCGGCAACGGTCACGATTACCTGTGTACGCGCGTCGCCTACAAACTGGATCTCAAAGGTCCGGCGGTCACGGTTCAAACGGCCTGTTCGACCTCACTGGTCGCAATCCACCTGGCCTGTGCCTCGATTCTGGACGGGGCCTGCGAGATGGCTGTCGCGGGTGGCGTTTCCCTGGGCGGCGGTCTCGAGCGGAGCGGGTACAAAAAGTTCCTGATCACCTCGGCAGACGGGCACTGCCGCCCGTTCGATGCGCGCGCGGAAGGCACGGTGATCGGCCAAGGTTCCGGCGCCGTCCTGCTCAAACCCCTAGGAAAAGCGATTGAAGACGGCGACCAAATCTACGCGGTGATCAAGGGTAGCGCCGTCAACAACGACGGTTCGCTCAAGGCGGGCTACACCGCCCCCAGCCCGGCGGGCCAGGCCGATGTCATTCGCGCCGCCTGGCAACACGCCGCGGTTTCACCCGACACCGCTTCTTATATTGAAGCGCACGGGACCGCCACGCCACTCGGCGATCCCATCGAGATCACCGCCCTGACCCAAGTGTTCGGACAGGGCCGGCCGGGTTCTTGCGCCATCGGCTCCGTCAAAAGCAACGTCGGTCATTTGGATTCCGCCGCCGGGGTGGCCGGCTTCATCAAAGCCGTGCTCTGCCTCAAACACCGCAAGCTCGTGCCCAGCCTGCATTATCAAACCCCCAATCCCGCCATCGACTTCGCGCGCTCGCCTTTTTACGTGAACACCGCGTTGCGTGATTGGGAGAACCCAGGTGCAACGCCGCGCCGGGCCGGGGTGAGTTCGTTCGGGATCGGCGGTTCCAACGCGCACATCGTGTTGGAGGAATACCTGCCTCAGGAAGAACCGGCCGCACCGGTCGAGGCCGCGCCGACGCCCGTCCTTTTTTCCGCCAAAAACGAGGAGCGCCTGCGCGTGTTGGTGGCCGAATGCGTCGCCTTCCTTGAAAAAAACCCGGTGGCATTTCGCGATTTGGCCTATACGCTCCAAGTTGGCCGTGACGCCTTGCCGGCGCGGGTTGCCTTTGTCGTGTCCAACAGCGCGGAACTGATCGCCAAGGCCGGCGCCTACGCCGCGGGCGGTGGTGAGATCGCCGACTGTTTCCAGGGCCGGGTTCGGCCAGGTTCGGCCGAGGCACCGCTGCGACCGGTGCCCGGTCAAGACGCAAACGAATTGGCACGTCGCTGGGTTGCGGGTGCCGAAATCGAATGGCACCGCTTGTATGGCACCTCAAAACCCCGCCGCATCTCGCTACCCCGCTACCCCTTCGCCAAGACACGGTTTTGGGTCGATGCGCCCGGCCGTGCTCGCCCCGCCGCCGACCCCGCCCTGGGTTTGCCGTTCCTGCACCCGCTGGTTCATCGCAACGTTTCCAATCTGAAGGAGCAACGCTTCAGCGCCACCTTCACCGGTTCCGAGTTCGTCTTTACCGACCACCGCATCAAGGGTGAACCCATCTTGCCTGCCGTCGCCTATATTGAAATGGCGCGCGCCGCGGCCGTCATGAGCGGCGTCACGGTTGCCGGCATGCGCGAGATCGTATGGGCCGCGCCGATCCGACCCGAAGCCGAAGCCGAAGCGCGCGAGGTGTTCACCGCCCTGATCCCGCAAAACGAGGGGATCGGTTACGAGGTCTACTCCGAAGGACCCGAGGGACGCCGGATTCGCCACGGCCAGGGCCTGGTGTTGACCGAAACCAGACAAAGACCGCCAAAGCTTGATCTTGAGGCCGTGCTGCGCCGTTGCGGGTCGCGCATCGAAGCAAGCGCGCTTTACCCGCGCCTGGAGGCGATTGAGGTCGCTTATGGGCCCTGTTTCCAGGGGGTTCGGGAACTGCACTACGCGGAAGACGAGGTGCTCGCATCGCTGCATGTACCGACCGCGCTTGAGGCGATCCCCAACGGTTCCGGGTTCTTGCTGCACCCCTCGATGTTGGATGCGGCGCTGCAGGCCGTGGCCGGCCTGGTCATGACCGGCGAGGATCGCGGTGTCGCGATCCCCTTTGCCTTGGAAAAACTCGAACTCTTTGGACCCACCCCGGCGTCCGGTTATGCCCACGTGCGTTACGCCGCGCCGGGTGACCGCCGCGGCAACGTCACCAAATACGATATCGATGTGACCGACGAGGCCGGCCAAATCGCGGTCTCAATCCGCGGCTATTCCATCCGTTCGATGACACCCAAGAAAGCGAAAACCGTCGCGTCGACGCAGCCTCCCCCCGAAAACCGAGCGCCGGCGCCCGCGGAGCATCCTGTCGCGCGGGGTGCCGAGCAGGATACCGCCACCTTCCGTGATCAGGTGGTCGCGTTTGTGAAAGAGCAGATGTCCGCGACCTTGAAGTTGGACACCGACGCGATTGACGAGGAGGCGCCGCTCGAGGATTACGGCATCGATTCACTGATGGTGGTCGACCTCACCGAATCCCTTGAAGCCGTGTTCGGCACGCTTTCAAAAACCTTGTTCTTCGAATACCAAACGGTGGCTGAGGTAAGCGATTATTTCCTCGAAAACCACGCCGAAACCTTGGGCGAGTTACTCGCGGCGCCGCCCGCGGCCGCACCGAACCGCGCCGAAACGCCGGATCACGCCGAGGCCTTATCACCCGAGGCGCCGTTGCCCGAGCCACCGATCTCGGCGAACCCACCCCAAGGTCGCCGTTTCGCGTCCGTCGCGAACCCATCCCCGCGCACGGCGCGGCGCGACAGCACGGCCCCGCTGGATATTGCTGTCATCGGCGTGAGTGGCTCCTTCCCCCGTTCACCCGACCTAAACACGTTTTGGCACAACCTCAAGACCGGGCGCGATTGCATCACCGAGGTACCGTCGGACCGCTGGGACCATTCCCTCTTCTTCGATCCCGAAAAAGGCAAACTCGGCAAAACCTACTCAAAGTGGGGCGGCTTCTTGGAGGACATCGACCGGTTCGATTCACTGTTCTTCAATATTTCACCGCGTGAAGCCGAGATCATGGATCCCCAAACCCGGCTTTTTATGCAGTGTGCCTGGGCGACGATTGAAGACGCCGGTTATACCCGCAAAGCACTGAGCAAGCTGCCAGGGCCCGCCGATGCGCTGCTCCAGGGGAATGTGGGCGTGTACGTGGGTGTGATGTACATGGAGTACCAGCTCTACGGCGCCGAGGAAGCGCTCAAAGGAAACGTGGTCGCGCTTTCCGGAACACCCGCCAACATCGCCAACCGGGTCTCTTATTATTTGAACCTTCACGGTCCGAGCATGGCGGTCGACACCATGTGCTCTTCCTCCCTGACGACCATCCATCTGGCCTGTCGGGACTTAATTGAAGGGAACTGTCAAACGGCCATCGCCGGAGGCGTCAATCTCAACGTCCACCCCAACAAATACATCCTGCTCAGTCAGGGCCGTTTTGCTTCATCGGTGGGTCGTTGTGAGAGTTTCGGCAAAGGCGGCGACGGCTACGTGCCCGGCGAGGGCGTGGGCGCCGTGCTGCTTAAACCGCTCGAGCAGGCCGTTGCCGACGGTGACCGCATTTACGGCGTGATCAAAGGGACCGCCGTCAACCACGGCGGCAAGACGAACGGCTACTCGGTGCCCAACCCCAACGCCCAGGCCGACGTCATTCACCGCGCGGTGAAGCAGGCGGGTGTCAACCCCCGCGCGATCAGTTACGTGGAGGCACACGGGACCGGGACCAGCCTTGGCGATCCCATCGAGATCACCGGGCTCACCAAAACGTTTCGCACCGTTACCAAGGACAACCAGTTCTGCGCCATCGGTTCCGCCAAATCGAACATCGGTCATTGTGAGTCGGCGGCGGGCATCGCCGGTGTCGCCAAGGTTTTGCTTCAACTCAAACACAAGAAAATCGCGCCATCCCTCCATTCGCGCGAGCTCAACCCCAACATCGAATTCACCAAAACACCCTTCACCGTGCAGCAGCAACTCGCGGATTGGGAACGACCCGTCCTCGATATCGACGGCGTGTCCACCGTCTTCCCGCGCATCGCCGGGATCAGTTCGTTCGGGGCGGGTGGTTCGAATGCGCACGTGATCATTGAAGAGCACACCGCGCCCCAAGCGGAGGCCGCGACCGATACCCAACCGCAACTGGTGCTGCTGTCCGCCCGCGACGAGGATCGATTGGCCGCGGTGGTCACGCGCTTGAACGCCCACCTCGCCGCCGAACCCGAACTCGCCCTGGCCGACATCGCCTATACGCTCCAGGTTGGTCGCGAACCACTGCCGTGTCGCCTCGCGCTCCTGGCCGACGACCTCGCCGACCTGCGCGAGAAATTGGCGGCCTATGGGGCGGGCAACCGCGCGCGCACCGGGATGTACTTCAATTTTCTGGAAGGGAAAAAACCGGTGCGGCTGGCGGCGGCCGCGCTCGCGGCGATGCTCGCGGAAAACCAACACGACCGTTTGGCGCAAGCTTGGGTCGCCGGTGCCAATCCAGATTGGTCGCTTCTCGCGCGCGGGGCACAACCCCGCAAAGTCGCCCTGCCGACCTATCCCTTTGAGCGGGATCGCCGTTGGGTCCCAAAACTCCCCAAATCGTCCCAGAACACCGTGACCGAAGCCGCCGTTTTGCACCCCTTGGTACATCGCAACATCTCCGATCTGAAAGAACAGTGTTTCGCGTCCGTGTTCCATGGTGGCGCGTTTTTCTTCCGCGACCACCGCGTCGAGAACCGCGCCATTTTGCCCGGCGTCGCCTACCTGGAAATGGCACGTGTTGCCGGCGCGCTTTCAACCAAACAAACCGTCACCGCTGTCGAAAACGTGGTCTGGGCGGTTCCCATCGTTCACGACCGTGGCGCCCTCGATGTAACGATTGCCGTCCGGCCGGAGCAGACCAAACTCGGTTTCGAGGTTCGCACCGGCTCGGATCAAGGCGCGAGCCGGGTTCACGCAAGCGGTACCATCCTGACCGAACCGTCCGTGCAACCGTCCCGCGTCGATCTCGCGGCGGTTAAAGCGCGCTTACATAACCGGGTCGATGCCTCCGACTTGTACCGGGGTTTTCGCGATCACGGCTTCCAATACGGGCCCGGCTTCCAGGGGATCGAGGAACTGTGGTCCGGGCCCGGCGAGGCCTTGGCCCGTCTCGAATTACCCGACGCGGCCGAACACGAGGATTACCTGCTCAACCCGAGCATGATGGACGCCGCTCTGCAAGCCGTGGCCGGCCTGTTCACCCAAGGTGACACCGGCACGCGCCACCTACCCTACGCGGTGAAGCAGGTTTTGATCGCCGGACCCACGCCCTGGCGCGGGTTTGCCCATGTTCGGCTGAGTCCCGGCGCTTCGCCGGAGGCCCGCGTGGTTAAATTTGACATCGATCTCACCGACGAACAGGGTGTGGTTCAGGTTGGGTTCCGCGAATATTCAGCACGGGCCGTGCGTGAACCGGCCAAACCGCAACCCGTCCCGGTTCATTCCGTTTCCGGCAGCGGAGAAAGCGCCGCGGATCACCTTCACATCACCCGCGCATGGCGCGAGAAGCCGGCGCCTGGTGGGACCGGAAAAGCGTCCGACCCGCCGCTGATCGTGTTGGCCGGGTTTAATCGCGAACAGGGCGAAACGCTCGCCGCCCGATTCGAAACCCTGATCCTCCCCGAGGCCGCCGACCCCGCCGCGACGGCGCGCGCCGCCTTCAAAGCCGCGTTCGCCCGCGTAAAGGCGCTTTTTGAGGAACGCCCCAAAACCGCGCGGCGCCTGCTCGTTCTGGTGAACGGGGCCGAACCGTTCAATGAGGTGGTTTACGCGCCGCTCGCCGGCCTGGTGAAAACCACCGTGCGCGAGAACCCCAAGTGTCAGGGCAAGTGGATTCTTTTGGAGGATCCCGCCCAACTCGAAACCGCCATTGCCGCGGAAGATCACGAGGGCGACGATACCGAGATTCGCTACAGCGCGAACGGTCGCCGCGGTGTGGCCACGTTGCAACCCATTGGCGGCGATGAAGCCGCGACCCCTTTCAGCCTGGCCACGAAAAAGGCCGTTTATTGGATCACGGGCGGGCTCGGCGGTCTGGGCCTCATCTTCGCCCGCTTTTTGGCGACCTCCCCGGATGTCACCATCGTGCTCAGCGGCCGGTCCGCGATGAATGCGGACAAGCAGGCAAGCCTCGATGCGCTGCGCGCCCAGGGCGTGAACGCCGTCTACAAACCGGTCGACGTCAGCCGCGCCGAGGATGTGACGCGCCTGGTCGGCGAGATCCACACCGCGTACGGCGGCCTTAACGGCGTCGTCCATAGTGCCGGCGTGCTGCGTGACGCCTTCATTCTCAAAAAAGATTTCGCGCAAATCGATGCCGTGTTCGCACCCAAAATCGACGGCACGCTCAACATCGACGCCGCCACAAAAGGCTCGGACCTCGCCTTCTTCGTGCTCTTTTCCTCCGTGTCAGGGGTGATGGGCAGCGTCGGCCAAGCCGATTATGCCGGGGCCAATATGTTCCTCGACGCCTTCGCGGCACACCGCGACCAATGGGTACGCAAGGGCGAACGCGCGGGAAAAACCATTGCCTTTGATTGGCCCCTCTGGCGAGAGGGCGGCATGGGCGTCGACGAGCGCACCGAGCAAATGATGACGCGCACCACCGGCCTGGTCCCGATGCGAACCACGGTCGGTTTGGCGGCCTTCTCCCGAGCACTCAGCTTACCTTATCCGCAATTCCTTGTATTGGAGGGTGATATCGCACGCATTAAGGCCTCGGTCGCGGCGCCGGCGCAACCAGAACCGGCCCCCGCGACACCATCGCCCCCCGCGACGCAACCGGCCCCCGTCGCACCGGATTTGCGCGACCGCACCGTCGCCTTCCTCAAAAAACTGCTTTCGGAAAGCCTGAAACTCCCCAGCAAACGGATCGTCGCCCAAACGCCGTTTGAGGAATACGGCATCGATTCCGTGTTGGTGATGGACCTGACCGCTACTTTGGAGGGCCGTTTCGGGGAACTCCCCAAAACCTTGTTCTTCGAGTACCAGTCCGTGGCCGAACTCACCGATTACCTGATCGAGAACCATCGACCGCGCTTGGGCAAGCTCTTGGGCTTGCAATCCGAACCCGTCGCCCGCACCGCGGAGACGGTGGCGACACCAGTCGCAAAACCCGAACCCGCGCCGGCCGTGCCCGCGCCAAACCGGTTCGCCCCGTCCCGGTTCAGTAGCGAGCAACCACAATCACCGGCGCCCGGTGGGTCCGGTCCCCTCGAAATCGCGATCATCGGCGTGAACGGTCGCTACCCGCAAGCCGGCGACCTAGACACCTTTTGGACCAACCTCAAGGAAGGACGCGATTGCGTCGGGGAAATCCCCCGTGACCGCTGGAACCACGACCTCTACTTCGACGCTGACAAAAAAGCGATGGGCAAGACCTACAGCCGTTGGGGCGGGTTCCTCGACGACGTCGATAAGTTCGACCCACTTTTCTTCAATATTTCACCCCGCGAGGCCGAGGTCATGGATCCCCAGGAACGGCTGTTCCTGCAATGCGTCTGGCAGACCGTGGAGGATGCCGGTTATTCGCGAGCAGGCCTGCTCCGCGCCGGGGAACAGGCTCGGGTCGGCGTCTATGTGGGCGTGATGTACGAGGAGTACCAGCTCTACGGTGGTCGCGATGCGGCGAGCGGGAAATCGATTGCCCTGGGCGGGAGCCCGGCCACCATCGCCAACCGCGTTTCCTACACCTTCAACTTCAACGGGCCGAGCATGGCCGTCGACACCATGTGCTCCTCTTCACTGACCTCGATCCACCTCGCCTGCCAGGCCCTGCAACTCGGCAATTGCGACATGGCCGTGGCCGGCGGGGTCAACCTCAGCCTGCACCCCAACAAGTATATTTTGCTCAGCCAAGGCAAGTTCGTCGCCAGTGACGGTCGCTGTAAGACGTTCGGCAAGGGTGGGGACGGTTATGTTCCAGGTGAAGGCGTGGGCGCCGTTTTGTTGAAACCGCTGGCCCAGGCGCTCGCCGACGGCGATCAGGTTTACGGCGTGATTCGCGGGACCGCTCTCAACCACGGCGGAAAAACCAACGGTTACACCGTCCCCAACCCGCACGCCCAAGGCGCCGTCATCGATGAAGCGATCCGTCAGGCGCACATCGACCCGCGCGCGATCAGCTATATCGAAGCCCATGGGACGGGCACCGATCTCGGTGATCCCATCGAGATCCGCGGACTGGCCAAAGCGTTTGAGCGCCGTACCGCCGACCGCAGCTTCTGCGCCATCGGTTCGGTGAAATCGAATATCGGCCACTGTGAATCGGCGGCCGGCATCGCCGGCGTGACCAAGGTGTTGCTGCAACTGAAACACCGCCAAATTGTGCCCTCGCTCCATTCCACCGAGCTCAATCCCAAAATCAACTTTGCACAATCGCCGTTTACCGTGCCCCAATCCTTGCGTGACTGGGAACAACCCGAGTGGGAGCAGGACGGGGTCCGCATCACCGGGCCGCGCTTGGCGGGCATCAGCTCGTTCGGGGCGGGTGGTTCCAATGCGCACCTCATCATTGAAGAGTTCGCCGCGACGACCCGACCGAAGGTGGATCGGGTGACCGGGCCGTTGGCGGTCCCGTTCTCAGCGCGGAACCGGGACCGGCTGGCCGAATTGCTCGAAAATTTCCGTTTGGTTCTTGCGCGGGTGCGGTCCGCGGGCATACCCGAGGGGTACCTGGAGGACCTCGCTTATACGCTGCAAGTCGGCCGTGAACCCATGGAACACCGCATCATGTTCCTGGTCGAGGACCTCGCCGACCTTGAGCGGCAACTGGCGCTTCGGTGCGATGGGGAAAAGGAGAGCGAGCGCTGTTTCGAGGGTCACGTCAAACAGGATCGTGAGACGCTGCAACTCTTTGCCGATGACGACGACCTCAAAGACGCGGTCGTTCGCTGGCTGGAGAAAGGGAAGTATGAGAAGTTGGCCGAACTGTGGGTCAAGGGTCTGGACGTGGATTGGCATCTGCTGCACCGGGGCGAGAAACCGCGCAAAATCTCGCTTCCCACCTATCCCTTCGCCCGTGATCGGTACTGGGTCCCAGAATGGGAAGAAACGGCCGCGCCGACGGGGCTCGCGGCGCAACGCCTGCATCCGCTCGTCCATGAGAACAGCTCGGATTTCAGGGTGCAGCGGTTTAACGCAATCTTTGACGGTCGCGAACCCTTTTTGGCCGAGCACCGCGTCGGTGGGGCGCCGATGTTACCGGGTGCGGCCTTTCTCGAAATGGCCCGCTTTGCCGCCGAGCGATCCGCCGCCACCGCCGTCACGCGTTTGACCGACATCGCCTGGACCGCGCCGATCCAGGTCGCGGAAACGCCTGTTCGGGTCAGTATTGAGCTGGTACCGGACGGTGAGCAAATCCGTTGTGAGATCGTTTCCCAGGAGGATGGCAACGGTGAGAAGCGCCGCATCCATGGGACGAGCACGCTTTTCGTCGCACCCGCGGCCGCGGCGCCGCGGACGCTCGATATCGCCGCGATCCGCAACCGCTGTCCCGATGAAATTGCCGCAACCGATTTCTACAGCCAATTCGCGCGCGCCGGCTTCCAGTACGGGCCGAGCTTCCGATTGATCGAGACGCTTTGGCGCGGCGAAGGCGAGGCCTTGGCCGCGTGGGTGTTGCCAAATCAGACGGATCCCGCGTTTTCGCTCCACCCATCCGTGGTCGACGCGGCGCTACAGGCGACCGCGGTGCTTGCCGCGACCCGCAACGAAACGGCGGTTCCCTTTGCCCTGAAATCGCTGGAAATCCTGGGTTCGCTTCCCGCCGCGGGTTATGTCCACATGCGCTTGTGTTCCAGCGAAGATTCGGTCTCAAAATTCGCGATCACGATCACCGATGACCAGGGCCGGGCTTGGCTTGAGCTGGATGAATTCGCGACGCGGCGGTTGCGCCAACCGGCCGCGGTCGCCCAGGATGTGCTCACGATGGCGCCCCGTTGGTCGGCCGCCCCCTGTCTCAGCGATCTTCCCGCGCCGGAACAGGCAACCCTTTTCGCGGCCCACGCGTTCGCCGACCGGATGCCCACCCGGCTCGCGGGAACCGACCTGGCCCGGTATGCGCTTCCCGAACCGCGTTCCGGCGACACGGCGGATGTCCCACGCGAACTCTTCACCTACGCCTTCGGTGTGGTGAAACGGTTTTTGTCCGCGCATCCCCGCGAGAAGCGGCGTTTCGTTGTGACCGTTCCCCTCGGTGACGAAGCCGTCGTCCATGCACCCCTCGGCGGTCTTCTGCGAACCGCCGCCGTCGAGAACCCCAACATCTCGATCAAGATCCTCCACCTCCCGATTGACTGGAGCGCGGATCGTCTGGAACAGACCCTCACGGCCGAGTTGGTTGACTCGGCGGTTGAAGTTCGCTACAACGCGCGCGGCGAGCGTGAGGTTTTGGGATGGGTAGAGGACCGACTCGAGACGGGCCCCTCCCCCTTCAAGCAGGGCGGGGTTTATTGGATCACCGGCGGACTCGGCGGTTTGGGCCGGATCTTCGCCCGCTTCCTCGCGGAAACGGCGCGGGTCAAGCTGGTCCTAAGCGGCCGCTCCGCTCTGGGTGACGCGGGCCGCCAACTGCTCGACGATCTCCGCCAAAACGGGGCGGAAGCAACTTATATCCAAGCAGATACATCCAACCAAAGCGCAATGCGCGGCGCGCTTGCCGAGATTCTGGACCGCTACCGCAAACTGGACGGCGTCATCCATAGCGCCGGCGTGGTGCGCGACGCCATGATCGTCAATAAAGACGAGGCGGCCATCGAAACCGTCTTTGCGCCCAAGGTCCGGGCGGCTTACGCCGTCGATGCCGTCACCGCCCACCTCGATTTGGACTTCCTCGCCCTGTTCTCCTCGGTCTCCGGCGCCATGGGCAACCGCGGCCAAGCTGATTATGCCGGGGCCAACGCATTTTTGGACGCCTTCGCCCATTACCGCAATCGCCTGGTCGCAAACGGCCGACGTTCCGGGAAAACCTTCTCGGTCAATTGGCCGCTCTGGGCCGAGGGCGGCATGACCATGGACGCGGCAACCCGTGACTTTATCTTCCGCGAAACCGGCATCGCCCCGCTCGAAACGGCCGCCGCTCTGCGGATTTTTGCAGCGGGTCTGGCCGGTCCCCACGGCCAACTGCTCGCGGTACAAGGCGATGTCGCCAAAATCCGGCGCACCTTCATGAAGGCGGCGCCGCCTACAAGCAGCTCGCGGGCTGAAAGGGCGGGGTCCGCCCTCGCGGGGTCCGCCCTCGCGGGGTCCGCCCTCGCGGGGTCCGCCCTCGCGGGGTCCGCCCTCGCGGGGTCCGCCCTCGCGGGGTCCGCCCTCGCGGGGTCCGCCCTCGCGGGGTCCGCCCTCGCGGCGACCCAAGCCGGTAGCGGCAAAAACGACGCGTCAGCCTCGTTGCGATCAAAAACCACCAAACGCCTGCTCGAAATGGTGTGCGAGGTGCTCAAGGTGAACGAGGAGCATATCGCCCTCGACGAGGAACTCAGCAGCTACGGCTTCGATTCGATCACCCTTACCGACTACGGCAACAAGCTCAATGAATTCTTCAACTTGGATCTAACACCCGCGATCTTTTTTGAGCATGCAACCCTCGATTCCTTTATCGCGTTTCTCCTCGCCGAGCACGGCGATGCGCTCGCGCGCACCTTCGGAACCGGAACCGAGACGCCGAGCGCGCCACCTCCGCCCGCCCCGCCCGAGAAAACCATGCCTTCCGAACAGGTCGTCCCGCCGCCGACCCTCGGAACGTCGCGTTTCCAAACGGTTCAAGCCGCACCGAGCGCTTCATCAAATTCGCCTGCCGGCACGTCGGCGCGGAATCGAACCGCGATGCCCGTCGCCATCGTCGGCATCGCCGGCCGCTTCCCGCAAGCCGAAGATTTGGACGCCTACTGGTCGAATCTGATCGAGGGCCGCGATTGCATCACCGAAATTCCCCCGGAGCGCTGGGACTGGCGTGCCATCTTCGGTGATCCCGCCAAGGAAGTGAACAAAACCCCCATTAAACACGGTGGCTTTATCAGTGATATCGACAAGTTCGACTCGCTTTTCTTCGGGATCTCACCCAAGGAAGCCAAGCTGATGGACCCGCAGCAACGGCTCATGATGGAGTACATGTGGCTGGCGATTGAAGACGCCGGCCATTCCGCCAAGTCGCTTGCCGGCACC
Organism: Acanthopleuribacter pedis; assembly: GCF_017377855.1. Classification (GTDB taxonomy): domain Bacteria; phylum Acidobacteriota; class Holophagae; order Acanthopleuribacterales; family Acanthopleuribacteraceae; genus Acanthopleuribacter; species Acanthopleuribacter pedis. Next base: position 66,722 of record NZ_JAFREP010000030.1, on the reverse strand, counting down.
GATACCGCCATTTTTATGGGTAGCGGCATGGGGACCTACACGCCGATCATCCAAAAGGCCGGTTTGCCGATTGACGGTTATTCCGCAACCGGGGCTGTGCCCTCCGTCGGCCCCAATCGCATGTCCTTCCTGCTCAATATTCACGGGCCCAGTGAACCCGTGGAAACGGCCTGTTCCTCCGCGCTCGTCGCCGTCCATCGCGCCTGCCAGGCGATGGAAAGCGGGACCTGTTCCCAAGCAATCGTGGGCGGCATCAACACCATCCTCACCCCGCGGGGTCACATCGCCTTTGGGCGGACCGGCATGCTGTCGCGGGACGGTCGCTGTAAAACCTTCTCGGATCAGGCCAATGGTTACGTGCGCGGCGAGGGGATCGGGACCGCCTTCCTCAAGCCACTCGACCGCGCAATTGCCGACGGCGATTCCATTTACGGTGTGATCCGCGGGACCGGCGTCAATCACGGCGGGCGCGCCACCTCGCTCACCGCGCCGAATGCCTCGGCCCAGGCCGAACTGATCAAAACCGTGATGCGCCGTTCCGGGCTGGATATCAGCACCGTCACCTATGTCGAGGCGCACGGGACCGGGACCGCACTCGGCGATCCCACCGAGATCAACGGCCTCAAAAAAGCCTATCAAGCGCTTTACGAGGAGCAGGGCAAAACCATCCAACCGGAAACCTGTGGCGTCGGCAGCGTCAAAACCAACATCGGCCACCTGGAGGTCGGCGCGGGAATCGCGGGCCTGCTCAAGGTCCTGCTGCAGATGAAACACGGCATGCTGCCGAGCCTGCTCCATTGTGATCGCGTCAATCCCTACATCGACTTGGAAGGAAGTCCCTTTACCTTGGTTCGTAAGCGCCGCACCTGGGATCGCATCCGCGACGACCAGGGCCGCCTGCTGCCCCGTCGGGCCGCCGTGAGCAGTTTTGGTTTCGGTGGCGTCAACGGGCACGTGGTTCTGGAGGAGTACCTGCCCGAGGAAGGGTTGGTTCCCGAAACGAAGCACCACAACCCGCCCTACCTGGTCCCTCTCTCCGCCCGTAATGAGGCGCAACTCCGCGCTTACGCCGCCAACCATGCCGCCTTTTTGGCGCGCTGCGAACGCGATGGATCGCTACCGAACCTCGCCGATCTCGCCTATACGCTTCAGGTTGGCCGCGACGCCATGGCGCAGCGCGCTTTGATCGTCGCCCACGACTTGGCCGGTCTCCGCGATACCTTGGCGCGCTTCAGCCGCGGTGCCGATGCGCTTGACGGCCTGTTTTTGGGTCGGGTCAAGCGCGGGAAAGCCGCAAAACAGATTGCTTCAGAGGAAGAAACCGCGCGGCACCTCAACCTCTGGCTCACGGACCGGGATGCCTCCCCCTTGGCGACGGCCTGGACGAGCGGGGCAAACGTCGCTTGGGACTTGTGTTACAACGGTCCCTGTCCGCGCCGCCTCAACCTGCCGGGCTACCCGTTTGCCAAGATCCGCCACTGGCCGCTTCCCGCGGAACCATCCCAGACGCCCGCGCCGGGCGTGCCGACCGCGCCGCCGGCTGACCAGGCCCACTTGTTGCTCGGCGAACCGGTTCGCGAAGGTTCCGGGTTCCGCACCCGCTTCGACGGCAGCGAGTTCTTCCTCAACGACCATCGCGTCCAAGGCCGCAAGATCCTGCCGGGCGTCGCCTATATGGAGATGGCACGCGCCGCGGCTTCCGCCTCGGAAGGTCGCAGCGCCACCCACATCCGCAATATGGTTTGGACACGACCCCTCATCCTAGAAGCGACACCTCGGACCGCGACCATCTCGCTTGCATCCGAGCCCGGTCAGTTCGGCTACCAAATTGCTTCCTCCGACGGTGCCGGCCCCGCCACCGCCCACGGCCAAGGCACGGTGTCGTTCGAACCCCTTGCCGCCGCGTCGCCACGCGATGTGTCGGCCCTCCGCGAAACCTGCACACCCGTCGCGGAAGCGGATGTCTTTTATGATCGGTTCCGCAAGTACGGCATCGATTACGGCCCCGCTTTCCAAAGTGTCCGCAACCTGTTCATGGATCGGACGCGTCGATGCGTACTCGCCGAGTTGCAGCTGCCCGCGGCGGCGGAACAAGGGTCGTTCGTGCTCCACCCATCGATGATGGACGGCGCACTCCAAGCCGTCGCCGGCTTTGCGGTCGATTCGCCAAACGGTGCCCTTGAATTGCCGTTCGCTTGTGAGACCACTTACGTGCATCGGCCGACCCCGCGGCACGGGTACGCCTACCTGAGGCCGAGCGATGTGAAACCCCGCGCCGGCGTGTCCCAATACGATATCGACATCATCGACGAACAGGGTCGCCTTTGCGTCGCGCTGCGCGGCTTCTCGACACGGGCGCTTCAACCGCCTTCGCCGGAGAAACCAACCGGCGTGGTCAACGCACGCCCCGATTGGCGCCCCACCCCGGTGAAACCCGATGCCGCGACCCTGTCCCAATCCGAGCTGCATCTCTTTTTCACCGGCTTTGCGCCGGCTACCCGCGACGCCTTGCGCGATTACGGTACCCTGATCACGCCTTCGGCCGCCGAACCCGCGGCCCGTTGTCTCGACCTCTTCACCCAGCTCTTCGACGCGGTGAAACGCATCATGCTCGGCAAGCCGGCCAGGGTCCAAGAAATCATGGTCCTTGTTCCAGAAGATCAAGACGCCCATCTCTACGCGCCCCTGGCGGCGCTGTTGCGAACGGCGCGACTCGAGAACCCGAAACTCGTGGGGAAATTGGTTACCATCCCACCCGGCTTCCAACCCAACCCCATTTTGGCGTTGGTCCGACAGGAACGGACCGCAAACGATGACGCGGTTGAAGTCCGTTACGACGCCGCGGGCCGTCGCGAGATCAAGGTCCTCCAGGAATTTGAGGATCAGATGGGGCGCGAGGAACCCGTCATGCGCACCGACGGCGTTTATTGGATCACCGGCGGTTTGGGTGGCCTCGGCTTGGTCTTCGCCCGTCACCTCAGCCGCATGGCCGGCGTCACCCTGGTCCTCAGCGGACGCTCCGACTTGAACGCCGAACGCACCGCCCTGCTCACCGAGCTGCGCGCATCCGGCGCCCGCGTCACCTACCTCCCCGCCGATATGGCTTCTCGCGCGGATGTGGACCGCGTGGTCGCGCGGATTGATCGCGATTACGGACGTTTGACCGGTGTGATCCACTGTGCCGGGGTGCTGCGCGACATGATGATCGTGCGCAAGGACCACGCGCAGATTCGCGCCGTATTCCAACCCAAAGTCAACGCCGCCCTGAACCTCGACGCCGCGCTTGGCAGCCGGGACCTGGATTTCATGGTGTTCTTTTCCTCCTTCGCCGCATTGGGCAACCGGGGCCAGGCCGATTACGCCGGAGCAAACGCGTTTCTGGACGCCTTCGCCGCGATGCGCGCGCGCCGGGTCGCCGCCCGGGAGCGACACGGCAAAACCGTCTCGATCAACTGGCCTTTTTGGCGCAACGGCGGCATGGCCTTGGATGAACCAACCGTGAAGATGATCGCTCGGAAAACCGGCATGGTCCCGCTTGAGACCCAGCTCGGCATTGGTGTTTTCGAGGCGGCGCTCCGCGAGCCACACCCCCAACGCGTGGTCCTCGTCGGTGATCCCGATCTTTTGCGCACGCGGTTCCTTCAGGAGACGGTTGCCGTGTATGCGACCGCTTCGGTTCCGAATCAGACCGAGCCGGCGGCACCCGCGCAACCCGGCCCGGAACTCACCGGCCGTTTAAAACGCACCTTAACGGGGCTTATCTCCGAAATCCTCTCCATCGACGAAACGGATATCGAACCCGACGAGGATATGAGCGCCTATGGTTTCGATTCGATCAGCTTGACCGAACTCGGCAACCGCTTGAAGGAAACGCTCGGCATTGAGATTGCGCCCTCGACCTTTTTCGATTACACCACCTTGGAAACCTTTTGCGCCTTTTTGGTTGCCGAACACCGCACGGCTTTGTCGGCGCGATTGGGTTCCGCTGAAGCGCCCGCCGCTGAAGCGTCCTCCGTTGAAGCGCCCGCGGTTGAAGCGCCCGTCGTTGCCGCCGCGGTGCCGCCAGCCCACTCGGTGAAAGACGCCTTGCAGCGCGCGCTCAAACAGGTCATCGCCGAGGTCCTCCACCTCGAGGCCGGCGATATTGAGGCCGATGAGGACTTGAGCGCGTATGGCTTCGATTCAATTAGCTTGACCGAGCTTGGTAACCGGGTCAAAGAGGATCTCGGGGTTGAGGTCTCACCGTCGATCTTCTTTGAAACCACCACGCTCGAGGCGTTCTGCGGTTACTTAATGGAACATCACGGCACCGCCCTAGCGCATGTTTTCGCCAATCGCGCGACACCCGTTGACCCCGCCGCCTCAGCGGTGTCCGCGCCTCGAACCGCGGCGACCGAGGAACAGGATCACAAGGATGCGCTTGCTGATCGGTTGGTCTCATTCCTCACGGCATTAATCGCCGAGCTCCTCCAAATCGAGACGCGGGATATCGACCTGGACGAGGAATTGAGCACCTACGGTTTCGATTCGATCAGCTTGACCGAGCTCGGAAACCGGCTCAAGGAGAAGCTCGGGGTTGAGATCACGCCGTCCGTTTTCTTTGAGTACACCACGCTCGAACAATTCGTCGGCTACCTGCTCGAGGACTTCCGAGCCGAGATCGACGCCTGCCTGTGCGGACCCGTTTCGGACGCGGATACGCCCCAAAGCAGCGCGCCGTCGGCGAGCGTTGCCGACCAGGCCCCGAGCGAAGCCAAACCGTCGGCGAGCGTTGCCGACCAGGCCCCGGCCGAAGCCAAATCGCCGCAACCCGTGCAGACCCAATCGGCGACGGGTCAACCCGGCACCTTCCCGCTCTCGGAAGCTCAGATGGGCCTGTGGTTGTTGCATCATCTCAACCCGGAAACGGCGACCTATAATTTGCCGCTTGCGTTCCGGTTCCATGAAGGCTTGGACCTGACGGCCCTCAAAAAGGCGTTCCGTTCCTTGTCCCGGCGTCATCCCATCCTGCAAACCCTGTTCGGCCGGAAAGACGGCGTTCCCTACCAATACGTTGATCCCGGGCTTGAACTTTTGATCGAATACAAGGAGATCGAGGACCTCTCTGAAGATGCGCTGATCGCGTTCCTCAAAAAAACGGGAGAGCAACCATACGACCTGGAGACCGGGCCCCTGGGGCGGTTACATGTCTTCCGAACCGCCTCGGGCGATTGGATCGTCTTGCTCAACTTCCATCATATTGTGGTGGATGGGTATTCCGGCGTGATCATCATGTGCGATCTCTGGTCCGCCTACGATGCCTATCTCGCCGGGTCGGTTCCCGAGGCAACCGCATCCGTCGCGGATTATGCGGACTACGTCTCCTGGGAGCAAGCCCGCCTGACGTCGGCGGCGGGTGCACGGGACCTCGCCTATTGGCGCGAACAGCTCGCCGATCCACCCTCGTTAAACCTGCCCGTGGATCGGCCGCGTGTTGCCGGGCACCCGACCCGCGGCGCTTCCGTGCGCGCCTCGCTGGGTGAGGCGTTAACAAGCGCATGGCGAGCGCTGGGCCGCAAGCATCAACTCTTTGGGTCCGTGCTGTTCCTGGGCCTGTTCAAAATCCTACTCGCCCGTTTCACTGGGCAGCGCGACCTCACCGTGGGCATGCCCACACTGGGTCGTAACGAAAAACAGTTCAGCGACATGGTTGGGCTCTTTATTAATATGATCGTCGTCCGCTCGCAAGTGTGTGAAGACCAGAGTTTTCTCGCGTTTGCGCGCGACCTGCGCCGCACCGTTTTCACGGGTATCGAACATGCCGAGTACCCTTTCGCGCGACTCGTCCGCGACCTCAACGTCCGTCGCGACGAAGCGCCGCCGCTCTTTCAAGTCGCCTTCTCCTACCAGAACTTTTTGCGCGGCGACTCCTTGTGGGCGCTCGGAAACGCCTCGCGCGAGCTCTTGATCGAGGTTCAGCAAGAGGGCGATTCCGACCTCGGCCTGGAGATCTACGAAACCGAGGAAGACTTCAAGCTGGTGTTCACCTATAACCCGGACCTGTTCCTGCAAAGCACCGTCAAAACCTTCATGGCCGATTACGCGGCGCTCCTCGCCGAGGTCGTCGCCGATCCCGACAAACCGCTCCGTGACCATCGCGCGCTTTCCCAGGACCACGCGGCAAAACTGCTGCGCGGATGGACGGCACCGTCCGTCGCCTATCCCGCCGAACCCGGCTACCACCGCATCTTCGAACGCGCCGCTTCAGCCTTCGCGGATCGGCCCGCCGTGCTCAGCGGATCAACCGTCCTGTCCTACGCGGAACTGAACCGCGAGGCGAATCGCCTGGCCGCCTGGCTCCGTCGCCGACCCGAGCTGTTACAGGCCCCCATCGGCGTCCTGCTTGCCCGCGATGACAGCAACATTCTCGTCGCCTTCCTCGGCATCCTCAAGGCCGGCGGCTGTTACCTCCCGCTCGATGTGAAGGTACCCGCCGCACGAATCGCGTACATGGTTCGTGATTCCGGCATGAAACTCTTGATCGGCGGTGGCGAGCTTGGTGAAGAAGCACCCGATGACGGTCTCGAACGGTTCGACTTTACCGAGCGACGCGACGAACTCACCGCGCTCCAGGACGCGAATCACGAGATCGCGGTTGATCCCAGCCAAACCGCCTACGTGATTTACACCTCCGGCTCGACCGGTCGGCCCAAGGGTGTATTGATCCCCCATGCCGCACTCGTCCATTTCGTCCACGGGATTTGCGATCTCTACCACCTGACCGAGACGGATCGGGTCCTCCAATTCGCCTCCCTGAGCTTCGATGTCGCCATTGAAGAGATTTTCCCCACCCTCGCCGTCGGCGCCGGTCTGGTCCTACACGGCCACCCTTTCGGCATGACCGCGAGCGAGCTTTTCGCCATCGTGCAGCGCTTCGGGATCACCCTGCTTCAGTTACCGACCGCGTACTGGCACGGCCTCGTGCGCGACCTGGAAGCGCAATCCTTCCCCGAATCCGTTCGTGCCGTCGTGATCGGTGGCGAGAAGGCGAATCCCGCCCTGCTCAAAGCCTGGCGCGCGCGGGTGGGAACGGAACCGGTCCTGATCAACGGCTACGGGCCGACTGAAACCACCGTCACCTCGACCCTGTTCCAGGCCGATGCCAATACCCCGGACCACCTGCTGGACGTGCTCCCCATCGGGAAACCCTTCCCCAACTGTCCCCATTATGTGCTCGACCCATGGATGCGTCCGGTTCCGCGCGGTGCGACCGGCGAACTTTATATCGGCGGGCCGGGCCTTGCCCACGGCTACCTGGGCCGGCCCAAGTTAACCGCCGCCGCCTTCGTGCCCAACCCGTTCGCCCGCGAAGCGGAAGCCGGTTCACGGCTCTACCGGACCGGCGACCTGGTCCGTTACCTCCCGGACGGCAACCTTGCCTATCTGGGTCGCGGCGATGCTCAGGTCAAAATCCGCGGCCACCGCATCGAACTCGGTGAGATCGAAACCGCGATCCGCGACATGGCGGGCGTCGTCGATTGTGCCGTCATCACCAAGTCGACCGCGAACGGCGATGATCGGCTCGTCGCCTTTTGGACCGGGGAACCCGAAAGCGAACCGCGCGACCCCGAAGCCATGCGCAAGACACTTGAATGCCGCTTCCCCGATTACATGGTCCCCGCCGCGCTGGTCCCACGCGACGCGATCCCGCTCAACCCAACCGGAAAAGTGGATCGGCGCGCGCTGGCGGAGCTGCCCGTTCAATTCGCGCGGGTCGACGCCTATGTTGCCCCTCGCAACGAAACGGAACACCGCCTCGCGGAAATTTGGTGCGCGGTACTGGGGCTCAAACGCGTCGGTATCCGCGACGATTTCTTCGCATTGGGCGGACACAGCCTGCTCGCCGTGCAAACCTTCAGCAAGATCAGCCAACAATTCGATCATACGCCCCCGCTCGGGGAACTTTTCGCGCATTCAACCATTGAGAGCCTGGCCGCCCTGATCGACGGCGGCCGGGAACGCGGCGACACCCCACTGGTGGCGATCCGCACCACGGGATCGAAACCCCCGCTTTTCCTCGTCCACCCGGTCGAAGGGATGGTGATGGGTTACAACGATCTCGCCAAGGGGTTGCCGGACCATCCCGTCTACGCGTTTGAGGCGCCAGGCCTGGACAATCGCCGGGAACCGCTGACCACCATGGACGAAATCGCCGCCACCTACGTGGATCTCCTCCTTAAACAACAGCCCGAGGGCGATTTTTACCTGGGCGGCTGGTCGTTGGGTGGGATCTTCGCCTATGAGATGATGCGTCGCCTGCGGGCGCTGGATCGGGCACCCCGCGCGCTGTTCCTGCTCGATTCCTGGGCAGCCGTTTGTTCGATGCCGCCCGATCCCGGTGAATGGGCCTCCCTTTTCGCCAAACAGCTCGGCGGGTTCGCGGTGAAGCCGCTCGATATCTACCCCTACCAACTCCGCGACATGGATGAAGAACAGCAACTGAAGCGGATCCGTTCCTTGGCGCGCAAACGCGGCTGCCTCCCGCCGGACTTCGACGACGCGCTGTTGGCCGGTCCCTTCCGGGTCTTTATGGCCAATCTTCGCGCGGCCAACGCCTACACGCCGGAACCGAGCGATTGCAGGCCGATCCTCTTTAAGGCGGCGACGCCGCCGTACCCATTCCGCGCGGCAAAATTCGCAAACAACGGCTGGGACTTCTTTAAGATCCCCACCGACCTGGTCAAGGTACCCGGCGACCACTACAGCTTCCTAAAGAAACCCCAGCTCGACGAGCTTTTGGCACAGCTAACCAACCACCTCAACCAATCCAGTTAACCCGCATTGCTCACAAGGCATTCTGCTTCGCGCGACAACCCTCGTGAGAAATGCGGCCGTTACCTTTCGTTTTCCACCCGGGAGAAGGTCATTGCGAAGCTGGTTCCCAGACCTGGGCCGTCGCTGTGAACCGTGAGTTGTCCACCCATTTCGTCCATGGCCCGTTTGCAGTAGGCCAGGCCAAAACCGTGGCCGGTCTCCTTGGTGGTGAAGCCGTGGGTGAACATTTTCTTTAGGTTCTCCGGCGACAGGCCTACCCCGGTATCGGTGATGGTCAAGGTCACATCGCCGTCCACGCGAAATAACTGGATGGTCAGCAAACGCGGCTCCGAGTCGGCCATGGCTTCCACCGCGTTTTTGATTAAGTTGATGAGAATGTGGGTCACCTTTGACTTAGGCAAAACAACCGGTTGATGAACATTAAATTCGGTACCGACCACCACCCCGGCTTTTTCAATCAAGGCATTTTGAATCAGCAACACTTCCTCAACCAACTCGGCCAGAGAAAAACGCTCCAACAGTTCCTTGCCCTTGGCGTAACTTTGCTGCGAAAAGACGGCGCTTTTCATGATCTCAATTTTGGCGCTGATCGCCTCAATCTCCTGGGCCACGGCCACCCGTTCGCCTTCGAGCCTTTCGCCTAATTGCAACAGGTAATCGGGCAACATGCGACCGCGCGGGTCCTCACTCAAGTAACGGGGTAAATCAGTCAAATTCTCTTCAATCAGATGGTTGGCCAACAACAATTGTTTGATACGCGAATCGTTTATTTGCGCACGTACCTGATTGCAGGATACCGAAACCGAATTCAGCAAATTGGCGACGTTGTGGAGGATCGCGGTCGCCACCTCGGCCTGGTCCGCGGCCTTCGCGTGGGCTTCCACCAACTTCTTTTGCTCGCTGGTCTGGTTTTTCTCAGCCTGGACCACCTCCCGACGGGCCTCGCGCTTCACTTCCACGGAAACTTTTAGTCTGGCGATTAACTCGTCGCGTGCGAAGGGTTTAATCAAATAGTCGGTGGCGCCGGCCTGGAACAACCCCAACAGCCCTTTCTGCTCGTCCCGCGCGGTCAGGATGATCACCGGAATCCCGCGCATGCCCAGTTCTCGACGAATCTTGCGACACAAAATATCGCCGTTCATGCCGGGCATCTCGAGATCGGTGATCACCATGTCGACGCCCTCGCTTCGCTCACACAAAAGGTCGAATGCATCGTTTCCGTCAACAGCTTCCAACACATTCAGGCCCTGCTCCTTCAAACAGGACGACAACATGTTGCGAATGAATTTACTGTCGTCAACCACCAACGCGGTCAAGCCCATCAGCGGGCTGATAGGTTTGAGAATGCGGTTAATCGTGTCGGCAAGCGTGCCCGGCTTAAAACCCTTCGTAATGAAATCAGTGGCGCCTTTGTTAAAACTTTTGACACGACCTTCCAACGACTTGTGCGACGTGACAAAAACAACCGGCAACACATCATGCAGCTTGTCGGCCTTACCGAAATGGGCGGAAAACTCCTCAGACCGCAAATGCTCACAGGTTTCGTACCCATTCATGTTGGGCATTTCCACGTCCAGCACCACGAGGTCGATTTCCTGTTCTTTGACAAGATGCAACGCTTCAAGACCGTCTTTGGCCTCAAAGGTTTGGTAACCGGCCCGGCCCAATTCCTTGGCGTACATTCTGCGACAGACGCGACTGTCGTCAACAATCAGCACATTCTTCATGAAGTCTCAGCCTGGTGGAGCAGAGTTCGATTTCAAGATAAACCACAAGCACCTGAAACCAAACAACCTGAATTCGCGTGGTCCAAAAATTTTGTTCCGGCGTCAATCTGAAAACGACACCGTTTTCCGTGGGGAGTTGTGCTGCAAGCATAACTTATTTACCTGCAAAAGTCACAGGCTCAGCAAGTTTACCCGCCTTTTTAGGGAAAAAACCGAGCGGACTCCCGCCCGTACCCGACGTCTTTAACGGTACAAAACCAAAAGATCTCCGACCTTCAACCCAAACATTTCGGCAGCGTTCCCGCCGTTCACGGCCAACTCCAAACAACCGTTACTGCTTTGAATCATCAAGGCCTCACCCCAGGTCGCCTCGGCATAGGAGGTCTTTAAACCAGCGACTTCCCGGTCACCCGAGCGCCATCGCCAATCAAACGCCCCAAAGTTCACCTGCTCCGGTCCAATGTTGGTAATGCAGTTGCCAAACACATCCACATAGAGCACATGCCCTTCGACCCGATGGTCATCGACAACCGCTGCAGGCACATCCAGCTCCGCAAAGGATTGCATGGGCGGGCCGACTTGGTTCGGGGGCAAACCCCGGGATAAATGGGCGGCCACGGGCGCAAAAATATCGCGGCCGTGAAAGGTCCGGCTCACGTCGGGCAGACACAAACCCGCCTGCTCAATGGCGTAGACATGGCGGACGGGCGTGATTTGGTCAATTAAGGTGATCAGGCCGTTGTCCGGCAGCACGTAAAACGCGAGCGCGGTTTCCACCACCACCGCGGCACGGCTGCTGCCGACACCGGGATCAATCACGGCAACGTGGACGGTGCCCTCGGGAAAGTACGGGCAAGCCCCGCGCAAAACCATGGCACCGGCACGCACATCCTGGCGGGGAACGGCGTGGCTGATATCCACAATGCGCGCCTCGGGATTAATCGAAAGAATGACACCTTTCATAGCGCCGACAAAGCCGTCCTGATCACCAAAATCGGTGGTCAGCGTAATTAAAGGCAATGCCGAGAGGGCTTCTTCTTCCAGCATGGTTCCACCTGTTTCTTCGAGAGGATTAAAAATACCGCCCCCTGCTTTAAGAGGCGGCACGGGACAAGCAGGTCCGATAGAAGGGCTTCCCGCTCGCGGTTAATCACTGCTGAGTTTTAAACCGAGATCCGGCAGATCTTCCAGTTTCTTCTCGGTAAGTTGATCGTTAAGCGCGATCACTTTTTCGGGAACGGCCACACCGTGGCGTTTGCCCAACTCGATGATCACCTCGGCACACCGCTTAACGGCTTTCCCACGCACGGCCGGCGAGTCCAAGAACTTGGAGAGGTGACCGATAAAACGCGGGTCGCCCAAATTGAGGAGCGCATCCAGCAAGGCAAGCTGTTCTGATTCATTGCTTTGCGTGGTGAGTTTCTGAAAAAAGGGTTTGGCCAAACGCATGTCGCCATAGCGATCTAAAGCCTGAATGGCGGCCATGGACGACTCGTCTTGATTGAGGAACTCCACCAAAATCGGCAACGCCTGGGGTGACTTCATGGCGGAGAGAACCTGCATGGCACTGTAGCGAACCATCCAATCGGGGTTCTTGAGTTCTTGCAGGAACAGCGGTCCCAACTTTTGATTTTTCATAATTTTGGCCAGGTTCATCGCCTGGATTCGAACCGCCTGCTCCGGTTGCTCCTGTACCAAAGCCAGCACGATGGGCACAAAGGTATCGCCGACGGTACCCATCAAGCGGAAAATGTCGTCCCGAACAAGCGGCGACACCGAATCGGCAAAGAGCAACAGACGCCGCGTGGCTTCCTTGAGGTCGGGCATGCCGACAAACATTTTGAGGGCGGCGGCCCCGACCTTGGGGTCGGAAGATCCGATGGCGAGGATGATTTCCTCGAGCACGGCCTCGGGCGCTTCCTGCATGTGGCGGCCCAGGGCTTGGGACAGCGCAGCGGCGATTTCGCCCTGTTGGGTGGCGAGCGCATGAATAAAAACGGGCACGTTTTTCATCGAGGGCTGGTTTAACAAGGCCTTGAGGCAAAGCACCGCGATGGAATCGGCGCCGACCACGGCCATGTGTCGCAATTGCCCCTGGTAGCCCTTGGCGCCGGAGGCAATCACCTGTTTGAGCATGGCCTCGGCGATGGGTGGCTGGGGATCGTTCATCAAAGCCAAAACCAGCTCGCGTTGCTGCATGCCCTTCTCCTGTTTGATCAACAGTTTTAGGGCCTTTTTGCGATGGTTGGGATCCTTGTTGTTAATCATTTTGGCGATTTCGGTAAAGATCGCGTCGGACTTGCACAGGGCAATCGCGGCCGCCAACTCGGCTTCGACCTCGGGTCGCCGCTCACGGGCGAACATCTGCATCAATTTGCCCAATTTTTCAGGGTCCTGGTTCACGCTGATCAAGGCGGCCGCGAACTTCTTAGCCGCGGGAAGCTGCATCAGTTGCAACACCTCGTTCAAATCGGCGTCGGCAAAACTTTGATAGGAGGCCAGGGCTTTTTCCAAGAGCTGGGCGTTGATCCGTCCGGCTTTAACCGCCTGAAGAAATTCTTGGCGCTTGTGGGGTTGTTCAAACATAGAACCGTCCTAAAACTTGCCCGCATCTTGCAAGGCGCGGTGTAAGGGAGCGACAAATTTCTGATAATTCTGCTGGTGTTTTTCAATCACGGCGGCCAAGTCGCCAAGGTCGCGTGGGTGGACCACCAAATTCACACTGAGACAAAAAGCATGGAACACATCACCGGTTTTGTAAGCATCACCGAACAGCACCACAAACTGACGGCGGCGCATTTCCATATTCATCGCGGCAATCGCTTGATAAACCGGATCTTGTGCGACGGGGCCTGCAGGCTGTAAAAGAATGAAGGGATAAACAGTGTATTTAAGCGATTCCAGTACGGCAGGAAGGTAATCGCTGTGTTTGGGTTCACATCCCAGTTCGCCAACCACCTCACTGAAGGTCGCGAGCCGGTCGGGCGGGCACACCAACAAGGCGGGTTGATCGGAGCCGCCCAGATTTGCCAGTTCGGCGTCCAAGCGTTCCTCATCCACCGCCGCTTCTTCCGTTTGCGCGGGCGCCGTTTCGACCGGTGCCGCTTGGACCGGGACGGTCGGTGTCTCCGCGGTCAGCGCCGCGGGGGTCAGCGCCGCCGGCTCGGCTTGTTCGGCGCTAATCAGGCGGATTTCGATACGGAACGATTTGTCACGCCCCAAGACCACCCGCATCGGCAAACTGTGGCCGTCTACCGGCAAAGAAACTTGCACGTCGCGGCCCCACTGAAACTGACCCATCACATCAACCGGCAACGAGGCTTTCAGCCAGGCCATCAGTTGTTGGTTGTTAACCGGGTTGCCCATGGTTTTCTGTGCCCCGCCTTTGCTGAGCACAATCGGTTGCCCGGAGACAAGCAACAACTGCTCGCCACCCTGCACCGAGGGATGTTTGACCAAAGATTGCAAATCATTCATTGCCATAACACGACTCCCGGTACCGCTGAATTAAACGCCGCGTTCCTTAATGGTTTTGATCACGTTTTCAATCGCGGCAATCTCGTTTTGGTCGACCGCCTTGCTCGCAATCGCCTCCAAGGCGTTCACATGCTGGAACTTACCGTTTTCAGCAATCTCCTGCAAAGCGCGTTTCTTGCCTTCGGTGAACTTGATATTGGCCAGCTTGAACGCCGGCGGGAAAAAGGGCGGTAAGAGATCCTTCAAGGCGGCGGTCATGTCGGCCCCACCAAGGGTGATCTCTTTGAGGGCGCTCAGTTTGTAATCGACCAGCGGCTCATTGCCGCCACTGGTGGTGCCCGAGGCAATCACCTCCCCTTTCGGGTTGTTCACGGGCAAACCTTTCAACTCACCCAACAACTTAATGGGGAATACCAAATCGACTTGGCTACCTGAGCCCTCGGCGCGCGGCTCGTAAATCACCCAACTGCCCTGGCTCTGAACCTCATGCCGCACGGGGAACTCGTCCCCGGATCCCGGCCAAATCCGTTTGATCAGTTTGCCCAACTCGGCTGCCGAGTTGTCGAGGGTCAACTCAAGCGCATCCTCGTCTTTAATGCCGCGTTCCTGTTTCATTCGATCAATCATGCGGGATAAAACGGGGCGGTTGGAACAATAAGCAACGGCGGTTTCCTCGGTGACCTTGTCCTGCTCGTACAAATCGGCGATGGCCTGGTCGTGGGTTTGCCAACCGCGGTTGCGACTTACGCTCATCACCTCGTAAAAGGTTTTCTGCTCGGTTTCCCCGTTGAGCACCATATCTTTGACGCGCAGGTTCACGCCCATAATTTCCTGGGAGGCGACGCGACCGCCCCCCTTGCGCGGCAGCAAACGCTGGTTGATCACGTACCGCAAGCATTCGTTCAACCGGCCGCGAATTTGGTCTTCCTCTTCTTTGTCGAACATACCGACGATGCGGTTGATCGTTTGGCCGCAATCAATGGAGTGCAGCGTCGAAAGCACGAGGTGGCCGGTACTGGCGGCGGCCAAACCGATATCCACGGTTTCGCGGTCGCGCATCTCCCCAATCAGAATCACCTTGGGGGCCTGACGCAAGGCGGCACGCAAGCTGGAGTGGAAGGTATCGAAGTCGGAGCCCAGTTCGCGCTGGTTGAAGGTGGCTTTTTTGTGGGGGTGCACGTATTCGATGGGATCCTCAATGGTAAGGATGTGGATTGGCCGGGTTTCGTTCATCTCATTGAGTACCGCGGCCAGGGTGGTACTTTTACCGCTGCCCGTCGAACCGGTCACCAGCACCAATCCGTTTTTCTCGGCGGCGATGTCTTTGAAGATCGCGGGCAAGCCCAGATCGTCCAAGGTGAGAATTTTGGTTTCCAGTTTGCGCAGCACCAAGCTGTAGGTTTGTTTGGTTTGAAACACGTTGACGCGGAAGCGACATTCGCCGGGAACCTCGTAGGCGCAGTCGGCGGAACCGCTGCGCACCAGGGTATCGAATTGACCGGGATCCTTGCCGATCACGGCCAAGGCCAACATTTCGGTTTGGTAGGGCGTGAGTTTCTCCAGCGGCGGCTCAAGCGCGACGGGAACCAAGGCGCCACTGGATTCGACCTGCAAGGGTTTGCCGGGCGTGAAGTTGAGATCGCTGGTTCCTTTTTGCGAGCGCAGCATGGTCATCAAAATGCGGTCGGTATCTTTTTTTCGCAGCATAACAACCCCTAACCCATGGCCAATTCGTCCGGTGCCTCTTTGAGGAGCGGTGCAAAACGTTCCTTGTTAATACATTTCTCAAACGCCTCCTCGACACTGATCCAACCTTTGTCGAGCAATTTGGCGATGGCGTCGTCGAGGGTTTGCATGCCGCTTTTGACCGAGGTTTGCATGACGCTGAGCAATTGGTGGGTTTTATTTTGGCGAATGACGGCGGAAGCCGCGTTGTTGACCACCAAAATTTCGAGCGCGGCACAGCGACCCGGTTTGTCGACGCGCCGGAACAGGTTCTGGGCAATCACCCCTTTGAGGACATCGGCAAGGGTGACCCGGATGCGTTCCTGCTGGGATGAAGGAAAGACCTCCACCATACGGTCAACGGTTTTCATCGCGCTGATGGTGTGCAGGGTGCCAAACACCAGGTGACCGGTCGCGGCGGCTTCAATCGCCAGTTCGATGGTTTCCAAGTCCCGCATTTCACCAACGAGAATAATGTCGGGATCCTCACGCAAGGCTCCGCGCAAGGCGGCGGTAAAGGACTTGGAGTGGGTGCCGATTTCCCGGTGGTTTACCAGACACGACTTACTGGCGTGGACAAATTCAATGGGGTCTTCCAAGGTAAGGATGTGGTCGGTACGGTTTTTGTTGGCGTAATCCAACATCGCCGCCAGGGTGGTTGACTTACCACTGCCCGTGGGACCCGTAACCAGGACCATGCCCTTGTGTAACATGGAAAGGCGCAGGCAGATCGGGGGCAAACCCAACTGCTCGGCGGTGAGAATCTCGCTGGGGATTTGGCGAAACACGGCGCAGATGCCGTATTTCTGCAAAAAGTAGTTGCAGCGGAAGCGGGCCACGCCGGGGATTTCATAAGCAAAATCAAGGTCGCCGGTTTCCTCAAAAAGTTTTTGCTTGTCCTCGGGACAAATCTCGTAAAGCAAGGACTGCAGCTCATCCTGAACGAGCACATGGTACTCAATCTCTCGCAATTGACCACTCACACGGATGCGCGGCTTGTTACCCGCGGACATGTGGAGGTCGCTACCTCCCTCGGAAACCATGAGGCGAAAGAAACCGTCTATTTTGGCCATAGGGTCACACCTTATCGTCGTTGCGCTTAAGTAAGTTCATGTGCATGGGCCGACAACGGCAGCGCCAAGGAAAACCACGGTAACACCGAATTGCATTTTGCAAACTGGAACGGAGCAAAAAGCATGGAACATCCCAAGAAAACAAGCCGTGTTGACGACCGAGCCCGGTCGATTGAAACGCGTTTACAAAGAGTTATGGGGGATTATCGAGAAGCTATTATAACCGAGCCACGCGCGCGGCGCGAGTGCTGGTTTGCAGGAGCGGGTTGAAGGGCGGACGAGAACCTTGTTACAAGGAAACGTATCTTAGCTAACGCGAAACCGGTCGCTGCTAGGCTATAATGGAACCATCACTGAATCTCAAGCGTGGCTTTACACAGGAAATGCCACCCCGCCTCGTGGCGATGGAAACCGGGCGAAGCGCAAATGCGACCGCGGCTCCCGCTGTTTTCCCGTTCCCACGATCAGCCGGGGCGATCTGTTGGGTCACCTCAGCCAACCTTAAGCTTTTCGCCGATTATTCGATAACGGGTAATAAGGACAGCTTGGGTTTCCATGGAGGCAATCATGCTGTATCAGGTACCGACCACCAAGGTCCATGTGGTCATTGAAATTGTCGGCCAGGAAGAGCTGAACGGAACCGTGTTCATCAGTGAGAACATTTTTTCCCACACCATGAAACCGCGCTTGGAAGACCTGCTCAATCAACAGCGCCGCTTTTTCCCATTCCTCCTCGACGACGAGGAGTACATCCTCTTTAACAAATCGCAGCTGATCTTGTTGCGCAGTTCGGAAAACGACGCCCTCGATTTGGAAGAGCAATTGATGCTGGAACCCCAGGAAGTAACCCTGGTACTTGATAACGGCAAAGAATTGAGCGGCAACATTTACCCCAACCTCCCGCCGGATCAGCGCCGCGCCTCCGACTTCTTTAACCAGGACGAGACCTTTTTGCCTATTTATAATGAGAAGGAAAAGGTGATTGTGAACCTGGATCACGTCCTCTTCGTCCGAAACTAAGACGGCACGGGCATGAAAAGGTTGGATCCACCGGTATTTGCGCGGCCGGGATGGCAACCAACCCTCTGAATTCGCGTCAAGGCGCCCCGGCGAAACCGCGGGCTTCCGGCGCGAGCGAACAAAGCCCCCTCGAACTCGGCGGCAAGGCTTCTGTTCCTATTGAATTGTGGCCAACATGCCGGTTCAGCCGGCCCCTTCCCACGCTGCTCATCGTGTTGAAACACGGCTAACGAAAAGCCGGGTTGGCCTGCCAACCAAAAATAACCTGTGAATTGAGGTAGTGTTATGACGAGGTTTGCGATGGCCGTTCACGGCGGTGCTTGGAACATTCCCGACGAATTGTGGGCGGCCCACCAGGCGGGTTGCCGTGCCGCGCAAGCCGCGGGTACGGCGGTTTTGGCGAAAGGCGGCGATGCGGTGAGCGCGGTCTGTGCCGCAATTCGCGTACTGGAAGACGATCCCACCTTTGATGCGGGCAAAGGCAGCTTCTTAAATGAACGGGGCGAGGTGGAATTGGATGCGGGCTTGATGGAAGGCGATCAACTCCACTACGGTGCGGTGCTGGGCGTGGCGCGTATCCAAAACCCCATCGACCTGGCCCGGTACATCATGGAACACAACCAACACTGTGTGTTTTTTGGAGAGGGCGCGGAGGCCTTGGCGGGGCCGGCCGGTTTGGCGTCGGTTGATCCGCACAGCCATGTTTTGCCGCGCGAGCGCAAACGCTTCGAGACCTACCGGGATCAACCCGAAAAACTGAACAGCGGCGTTTGGCGCGCGGCCCACGACACGGTTGGTGCACTGGCCCGCGATCAACACGGCAATCTGGCGGCGGGAAACTCCACCGGCGGCATTCCCAACAAACAGCGCAACCGCGTCGGCGATGCGGCGCTGATCAGCAGCGGTTTGTACGCGGACAACGAAATGGGCGCGGCGATGTGCACGGGCTGGGGCGAAAGCATCATGCGGGCGGGCATGCTTCACCAAGCGCTGGCGCAGCTCAAAGCAAAGGGTGATTCGTCCGAGGCGGCCCAAGCCGCGGCGGAGACGGCGGTAAACCATTTGGAACGCCGGGTCGGCGGCTACGGGGGCATCGTGGTGATGACGCGCTCCGGTTATTGCGGCGCGGCCTTTAATACGGAACGCATGGCCTTTGAACTGCCCTCAAAAGACAGCTAAAGCCCCGACGGGCAGGGGGCCGGCGATTTCGAAACTGAAAAATGGGCCCGCGGGGCACTTTTTACATTTTTTTAGGCGCGTCGCCTTGACTATGGAGAAATCCGTTTCTAAAAAATAGTTATAAGTAGTCATGAACACCGCCAAACAGGGGCCCAGACCGGGTTCAGGGATTTTTTTGGCTTTTTTTAATTTATTGTTTGACAGCGACCGGGCTGAGGTCTAGAATTGCCCCTTGTTGACGCGGGGTGGAGCAGCCAGGTAGCTCGTTGGGCTCATAACCCAAAGGTCGGAGGTTCAAATCCTCCCCCCGCCACCAACTTCCTTAAACACCTGGAACAACACGAGAAAGCCCCGCATTGCGGGGCTTTTCGCGTTTCTGGGCACAGCATTGCGGTCCGTGGAATTTGCACCGCGCGGCTTCGCCGCATCGCCCACAAGGGCTACCCGCAACAGCAGCCCTCATGAGAAGGGTGTGACAACCCCCGGCGCGATCCGTTGCCTTTTATCCGGCCTGCAACACCAAACCGGCCAAGGTGTAGAGGATCAGTGCACCGCCGCCCGCGACCAAGGCATAAGGTAACTGGGTGCGTACATGATCGAGCAGGTCACAGCCGGCGGCAAGCGATGCCACAAGGGTGGTATCACTTATCGGCGAGCAGTGATCGCCAAACACACCGCCGCCGAGAATCGCGGCGAGGAAAAGACTGTGCGGTAAGCCGAAGGTGGCGGCCAACGGCATGCCGACCGGGATCAAAATGGCAAAGGTACCCCACGAGGTGCCGGTGGTAAAGGACATCAAAGCACCCGCCAGAAACAACAGCGGCGCGATGGCGACGGCAGGCAGGGTGGTACCGATCCAGCCGGCCACAAAAACACCGGTCCCCAATTCGCGACAACTTTTACCGATGGTAAAGGCCAACAGCATCAGCAGCACCAAGGGCAACAACTTCCCCATCCCCTGGTAACCCAGCTCCAGCGCACGCGGATAGGAAAAAGCACCGTCCCGAACCATGTACACCACGGTCACCACCAGCGCAATACTGACAGACCAGAGCACGGAACGTGAGCCGGACCCGGTTTGAATCAAAAAGACAATCATGAGCACAACCATGATCGCCAGGGGCAGCAACATGTAACGGGTTTTGCCGACGGCAATCTCGTCCTGACCGAGGCGGTCGGCCACGGCCTCGGCAGATTCCTCACGAACCGCAAGCTCGGCCTCGGCCCGGCGCAAGGGGCCAAAGGTGCGACCCGAAATCACGGTAAAGGCAACCAGGCCGAGAATCAGCAGCGCGTAGAAGTTAAAGCCGATGGAGCCGACCAAAACATTCACGGGACTGGCGATCTGGTAACTGTCCTCGCTAATTAAACCGAGCACGTATCCGCCCCAGCCGTTGAATAAAATAATGACGCTAATAGGTGCACAGGTTGAGTCCAAAATGAAGGCCAGGCGCTCGCGACTCAATTTGAACCGGTCAAACAGCGGCATGCCCACCATGCCGGCCGCCAGACAACTCATGCTGGTTTCCATCCAAACCAACACGCCGACCATCATGGTGAGTATCCCGGCCTGGCGAGGCGTTTTACCAAGACCGCGACGGGACAAACTCGCCACAAAACCCTTCACCCCGCCGGAGACACGCATCAGTTCAATGAGGCCGCCGACCAGCAGGCAGAACAACAACACCCGGGTGTTGCCGCCCTCAAACACGGCAACGGCACGCTCCAAGGCTTGAACCACGGCGGTCCCGGGCGACAAAAGCCATTCCCAAGCGGCGGCGGTTTTTTCGTTCAAATCGCGGCACACCATCAACCATTCGGACAACCAAATCCCTGAGCAAAGCGCCAAAATAACCTCGCGCTTCCACACCGCCACTGCAATCGCCACAATCGGCGGGACCACCGACAACCATTCAGGCACAGATCACCTCAATCTCATTCGTTTCCTGTTTGTTCCGCATCATAGCCAGATCAGTTGCCGCCCACAAGCTCAGGACACGAAAGCGACGAACGACGCTCTTGCTTGACCCGCCGCCGGTGCCGGGTTTTAATGAATTACCCTGACGAACGGCACCCGCTCGGCGCAACCCCCCATCCGCGGCAACCCCTGACCCAACAGCCGCTGAATGGTCGCAATGCGCGATGAAATGGAATAGGTTCGAAACAGCGCCGGCGGTCATCCCACCGGGCAACGGCTCATCCGATCAGGGTCGCGCCTTCGATAACCAACCGATTCGGTACAACCGATCCCGCGCATCCACCGCGCCGGGCGACCCGGGCCTCGGTTTTTCACGGACAACCCAACGCGGGGTTGGTCCGGCGGCTCTAGGGGCCGGCAACGGTCGAAGCGCGCTTTTTTTACCAATACCTTGAAGGATACTCCCAGCCATGGTTCAACCACCACCGCTAATTACCAATGATGCGGTCGTCTTGGGTTTGCTCATGACGATCTTGGCATTTATTTTTGTCACGTCTCACAGTGAAAACCCAACACTCAAAAAGTTCTATCGGGTGGTTCCCGCCCTCCTGCTTTGTTACTTTATCCCTGCCGTATTCAGTACCTTGGGCGTTATCTCGGGCGACGTTTCCAAGTTGTACTTTGTGGCATCGCGCTACCTGCTGCCCTGCTGTTTGGTCCTGCTTTGTTTGAGCATTGATATCAAAGGCATCATCGGCCTCGGACCCAAAGCGATCATCATGTTTTTTACGGGCACCTTTGGCATTATCATCGGTGGACCCATCGCCTTTTTGATTGTCAGCTTTTTCAGCCCGGAAGCAATGGGCGGCATCGAACCCAACGAGGTGTGGCGCGGCATGACCACGGTCGCGGGTAGCTGGATCGGCGGCGGCGCCAACCAAACCGCGATGAAAGAAATGTTCAACGTGGGCGATGGTATCTTCAGCGCCATGATCGCGGTCGACGTGATCGTGGCCAATATCTGGATGGCCTGCCTGCTGTTTGCCTCGGGCGATCCCGACAAATACGACCGCATGCTCAAGGCAGACAACACGGCGATCAAGGAACTCCAGACCAAAATGGAAGATTACCAGGCACGTATCGCCCAAATCCCCAACTTGACCAACCTGATGACCATCCTGGGTGTCGGTTTCGCGGGCACGGCAATCGGGCACATTGTCGCGGACGTGATGACCCCGCTGATCGCGGCCTCTGACAATGCCGATTTCTTCGAAAAGATCAGCCTGACCAGCAAGTTCTTCTGGTTAATCATGACGGCCACGGCGATCGGTATGGCTCTGTCCTTCACCAAACTCAGCAAGCTGGAAGGCGTCGGCGCCTCGCGCATCGGCTCGGCCATGCTGTACATTTTGGTGGCCTCAATCGGCATGAAAATGGACATCACGGCGCTGACCGAAACGCCCATTCTGTTTTTAGTCGGTTTGATCTGGATCGGTATCCACGGCGGTCTGCTGATCGCGGTCGCAAAAATCATTCGCGCCCCCTTATTCTTCCTGGCGGTCGGCAGTCAGGCCAACGTCGGCGGCGCGGCCTCGGCCCCGGTCGTCGCCTCGGCCTTCCACCCCACCCTGGCCCCGGTCGGCGTCTTACTGGCGGTCTTTGGTTACTTCGTGGGTACCATCGGCGCGTACATCTGCGGCCTGATCCTGCGCGCGGCGGCAGGTGGCTTTTAATGCAACAACCGGAGCGGGCGGCTCAGGCGGAATCCCGCTTCGCGCTGCAACTGCTGGCGGTCTGCGGTTTCCTTCTGATCATTTGGACGATTAAGTGGTGCGAGCTGTGGTTTGATACCCGCTTCGCCCACTGGGGTGTGGTGCCCCGCACGCTGACCGGCTTGCGGGGTGTGCTCACCATGCCCTTGCTGCACGGCGATTTTCAACACCTCATGGCCAACTCCAGCGCCTTCCTGATCCTCGGCCTGCTGTTGCTCCACTTCCACGGTCGCCGCGGCGTCCAACATTTCGCCGCCCTGTGGCTGCTCTCCGGCTCGATGGTCTGGTTGCTGGCCCGCCAAGTGACCCACATCGGTTTAAGCGGCGTCATTTACGGTATTTCGGCGTTCCTCTTTTTCGACGGCATGCGGCGACGCAACCGCGCGGGCAGCGGCGTCGCCCTCATCACCGCGCTGCTTTTCGGCGGTTCGGTCTGGGGCATGTTGCCGGGTCAGCCCGGCATCTCGTGGGAAGGGCACCTTTTTGGGGCAATCAGCGGCCTGCTCCTTGCCTTACGCCAACCCAAACCCGAACCACCACCAGCGGAAAAACGCGCCCCGCCGGAAGACGACAACTGGCTCTGGAACGAATAGCCGGCCGACAAGGATGGAAGGATCGCCCAGGATCGGCGTGAAGCGGCTTTTCGCGGCCCAGCGAACAGGCGCCGCAAATGAACGAGTCCACCAGGATCATGGTCTACTAATAACGAGCGCGGTGACTAACGAGCGTGGTGACAGACACGTTCAAACACCTAATTTTATATGCTTTGCGCCCCTAACCGGCATGCACGAACACGACCAAGGATAAGAGGATTGATACAGGATCGGCGGGGCACCGTTTTCCTCGCCCATGCAAAGAGGCGCCGCGGATGGAGGGGGCCACCTGGATCACGGTCTTTTTAATCAGGTCCACTCGTTTTCTAAAAACACGCCGTACCAGACACGCTCAAACGCCTAGTTTTATATACTTTATGCAAAGACCGACATTCACAGTGAAATCAAACAATCGAAGTTACGGCCTTATCCGCATGCGCGATCCATCACACGAGGGGAAAACCGCACCTCGCCATCCTCTATCTCTCCTAATCTCCTGATAAATAATGTGTTCCAAGCCAAACCCCTGCCAAAACTATGGATCCATCCCACCACCACCGCACAATCGAAACTAGGGCATGATCCGCATTCGCGATCCATCACACGCGGGATCCTCCGCTTCCCGCCAACCTCTGTTCTCCCTGACTTTCTAAAAATGAGGAAACCAAGGCACACCCCTCAAACCCCACCCAACCCGTATCCATCCTAGACGTGATTTTCCTGTGAGAAAGCGGCTTTACCCTAAGCCAGGCCGGTGTACAATGATCGGAATGCAGCAAAAGCGAAACCCAAGCCGCGCCCCTTGAGCCACCACCGAACCGAAGCCACCTGATCCGCCCCCACGGGAGACGCGGCCGCACCGAGACACCCCGGGTTTTCGCGATACAGGCGGAGGTATGGATGAACCAAGCCAAGGAAACCACAGTGCAGCCAGGCGACGGCTTGTGGGCCTTTTATGAGGGACAGTTTCACAACACCCCAATCCCACCCGAAAACAAGAAGTACGATCACGTGACCTGGTTCCGCGAAATCGGCTTACCCGATTACGGGCAAGCCTTTGACCGTGTGTTACGCGGTCGGCTCACCTGGGATTGGCATGCGGAACACTACGTGCTGTCTTTTTACGGTACCCCGATTTTACCGAACCGCGTCTACAGTATGGTCAATCGCAAGATGAATCCCAACAAGCACCGCATCGTGGAGAAACCGGCCTCGGACGAATGGCTGTAGGGATGTTTTGGATGGGGTGTGTTCCCACGAGGCTTGGCTTGGGATTCGGTATTGCTTAGGCTCTTGTGATTGTTAGAGGATGCGGATCGGCAAGAGTCCCCGCTTCGCCCAATCCCCGGTTTGGCTTTTGCACTTCCCGTCCCCGATGAGGCCGTCACGCCGATCAACGGATCTATTCATCCATACCAAGCTTGTTTGCGCCTCCTGTCACCGTTCTTCGTCCGCGCCTAAATCGGTGACAATGCTGCGCATGCCGTTTGAGGCGTTGAGGGTTTCTTCGTCAACTTCGATGTAGGGTAATTCGACGCGGAACCGCGCGCCGCGGCCAACCCCGTCGCTGAAGGCGCGAATGTTACCGCCCATCTCCATCATGGCGTTGGCGCTGTAGTGCAAACCGTAACCGTTGACGTCGGGTTTGGTGGAAAACGAGTGGAAGAAGATGCGATCCATGATCTCGGGATCAATGCCCACCCCGGTATCAACCACTTCGATAAAGACCCGCTTGTCCTCGGTTCGACCGGCCGTGATGGTGAGCTTGCGCTCGGAGCACACTTCCATGGCCTCAATCGCGTTGTCGATGAGGTACAGCAGCACCTGCACCAACTTAGACTTATGAACGCGGATCGGAGAGAGTCGCGCGCACGAAACCTCGAGGCGAATATCCTGGACCTGAATGCGCTCCTCCGCGTGGTGCAAGACTTCGTCGAGCAGGTTTCCGAGATGCACAATTTCGAGAAAATGGACGTTGTCGATGTGGGCCTGTTGCTGACGGATGAGGTTGTTAATACGCAGCACCTGTTCTTCCAGCGAAGCGACGTCGGCCAGTAATTTTTGTTTGTTGCGCAGCAAAGATTCGGCAATTTTCCCGAGTGCGCGGGGCACATGCCGCCCGCGCGGATCGTCCACCAAAAAGCTGACCATGTTGTCCTTGTGACGCCCGAGCAACAAAACCAAACGCTCCAGGAATCCGATGTTCATGGTGCGTAATTGGTCACCGATCAGGCTGGTGGTGACGTTGACACTGTTCAGTGCATTGCCAATGTTGTGCAACACGTTGGTGGCGATTTCGGCCATCCCCGCCTGGTGGGCGGCCTGCACCAAACGCTCCTGTGCTTGGACTAAATCGGTATTGGCTTGTTTCAGGGCAAAGGTTCGCGCCTCAACGAGACGATGCAGCCGTTCTTCACGCAGGGCGGCGCCGTGTAAGCGCAGCCGAATCAACCCGTACCCGACCAATGCCAAAGCCACCACCACCAGCGCGTAAAAGGTATAGGTTTGGGTGAAGCTCGGTTTTACCTCAAAGTTGAACGAGGCACCGTCTAGATTCCACAAACCGTCATTGTTGCAGGCCACCACCCGAAAGGTATATTCACCGGGTGCCAAGTTGGTGTAGTTGGCGAAGCGACGCGAGCCTTGCTCTTTCCATTCCAAATCGAAGCCCTCGAGCCGGGTACGAAACAACACTTTTTCCGGCTCGGAGAAACTAAGCGCGGTGTAACTCAGTTCGATCTGCTCGAGACGCGGGCCAACCTGGGCGCCCTCGCGGTCCAACAAGCGATTGTCGGCAACCACGCGCTCAACCCGCACGGGCGGCAACGCCCAATTGAGTTTTTTCTGGGCGGGATCAATGCGGACGGCGCCACTGACGGTTGGGAACCAGAGTTCACCTACCGTGGTTTGAATCCCGGAGGACGGGCCGCCGAAATTACACTCGGGACTGCGCATGCCCTCGGGCACGCCGTAAACGCGACAATGAATCAGCGGTTTCCGCCCTTGAATCACGGCCTCGCACTCTTGCCGGCGCACGCTGTAAATCCCTTTGTTACAGGTCATCCAGAAACGCCCGCCGCGATCCTCGGTAATCGAATAAACCACGTGGTTAAACAGGCCTTGTTCGGTGGTAATACCGCGGAAGACACCCTGATGGTAAAGCGACAACCCTTCATCGGTCCCGATCCACAGCTTGCCTTCAACATCCTCGAAAAAGTTGTAAATGGTATCGCCGGTAAGTCCGTCGGCGGTGGTGAAGGTTTCGATGGTCCCCTTGTAAATGCGGTTCACGCCGCCCCCGCGGGTACCGACCCAGACGGCACCCAACCGATCTTGAAACAGGGTCAAGATGTAGGGTGAGGACAGGCCTTGCGCCACGGACATGTTGGTGAGCTGATCGCGGAACAGCACATCAATGCCGCCCTCGGCGGTGCCGATCCAAATGCGTCCCTCGCGGTCCTGAAGCAGAGCGCGCACGTAATTGTCGGACAACCCAAAATCCATATCGATGACGTCGTAGCGATTCTGGTGATAGCGCAAAACCCCGGAAAAACGGGTACCAATCCATAAATTGTCGCGGTCATCGCGCATCAGGGTTTGCACAATGATGTCGTTGTCGGCGGGCCGAATGGCATGGCGCACCACCTGGCTGCCGCGCAAGAGGCCCAAACCGCCGGCGGTCCCCATCCAGATCGAACCGTCGGGGTTTTCCAGTAAAGCACGCACACTGTCGTGGGGCAGCCCCTCGGATCGACCGACACAGGTAATCAAACCGTCGCGTAACTGATGAAGGCCGTCGTTGTAGGTGCCCACCCATAAGTTGCTTTCGCGATCATGGTGGATCGCGGATATTTGGTGGTTGCGTAAGGGGTAAAATTCCTGATCCGGCAAGAGTTCATCTTCAAAGAAACGATTGAGGCCCCCGCTGGTTCCAACCCACAACACCCCGTTTTGGTCGCGCTGCAACGCGAGAATCCGATCCGAGGTCAGCCCTTCTTCTCGAGTATAGCGACGGGTCCCCTTGCTGGAAATATCAAACAAACCCTCGTTGGTGCCCACCCAAACACGATCACCTTCATCCAAAAAGAGGGCGTTGATTCGCGAAGCGGTGGTGGTTCCCGGCAAGGGTACCTGAATGGTGGCACGGGCCTCTTTCCGCAGTAAGCCCCGGTCGGTCGCAATCCACAGACGTCCCATGCTGTCGTTCAGCAATTGGGTCACCGGCAAACGGGCGCGATTGGCGAAAGGTAGGGGAACCCGACGAAAGACCTCGTTTTCAAAAACCCATAATCCATCATCTCCGCCCAGCCATACCCGACCCTCGGCATCCTCACTAAAAGCGGCAATGTTCCCACGCGGCTGGGGGGCCGCGCCCCTAAAAGAAACCAAGCGGCTCTCGCGAAAACGAACCACACCGCGCCGGGTCCCCACCCAAAGATCACCTTGGGCACTTTGAAACAAACCGTTAATAAAATCGTTTTCAAGCTTGGGCTCTTGGTTGCGGTCAAAAACGCGCATGTTCCAACCGTCAAAACGGACCAAACCTTCCTGGGTACCCAGCCATAAATAACCGTCGTCGCATTGCAAGATAGCCTGAACGGTGACCTGACTTAGCCCCTCTTCCAAACTCCAGTGTTTGTGAATGTACTGACTGATCAATTTCTGCGGATTCAGCGCCAACATAGAAACGAGCGAAAAAACAAACCAGGCCGCACAGTTACGCAACAAGAACGCGGGATACAGGGCATCAATCCAGATGCACCGAATCGGAACCGTCAGACCGTTTTTTTGTGTAGGAGTAGGCGTCATGAGCTTCAATTCAGACAAGTTAGGCATGCCGACCGGCACAACAGCGGAACATCTTGCCAGGGGGGAAGTGAGGAACGGAGAGACCCCGATCCACCACCATCACCATGTGCCGAGGTCTAAGCCGCAAACCCTTAATTTAGCGGTGGTTCCGACCCCACCCACGACAGGCTGAAATGACCGAACGGGCAAACCGGACAGGTATTGGTTGCGAGGCGAAGGCGCGGCAAACCATGAACCGTCCCAGCAATGTGGGATAAAACACCACGGGATCGAGGCGGACCGGCCAAGATACCGAGCATCATTCGTCATGCGGACATGGGGATCGTGCGTACTATGCATTATGCCACAGCAGCGGGGTTAATGGCCTGCAAGGTTTTTTGAAAGGCAAACCGAATGAAAAAAGCCCGCGGCACGGCCTAAGAAAAAAACCAGTGGCGACCGCGCGGGCCGGTAAAACACAAACGCCACCGCACTACACAATGATAACCAAGGCGAACCCCGGGAAATACCACCGCAACACACCAAAAACCACCGCATTCTTAGCACCGAAAATGGGTTCCAATAAAAAATCGACCGCAAACCGACCTCTTCGATTGCCTTGGGACGTGGAGACTTGCTAGGATAAGGGACTCACATAAAACTTTACCGCCAAAAAATTTCCGCCCTTCTCGCAAATAAACGGCCGCGTCCGTTTAAAAAACCTGCCGTATCAACAAGGTTCGGGAGACCTCGCGCACGGGTAATGGGTCACCTTGCCCTATCATAGGCCTGTTGATGAGGATCAATGAGGTATCAGCTTGAACAATCAAGAAGAAACCGTCGCTTATTTGTCAATTGATGATTCATCGCAAAAAGAACGACTGAAACGCGCCATCGATTCAAAAAAAATGAAAATTAAACACTTCGCACGGGAAGCCGGCATGGCTTACCCTTCGTTGCGTGATTACTACACGGGCGTCCGCAAGCCGGGGTACGATGCGTTGACCACGATCCTTGCCTTCACGGGCGTGTCGGGTGACTGGCTGATCTTGGGCAAAGGCCCGATGTTTTTGGACGAAAAAGAAACGTGCGAGGAAGTCGACAGCAATCTGATCGCCGAAATCGCCCGTCACCTGACCTATGCTTACGACCACCACATCGAAGCGGCGGTGGCGCAATCCGGCGAAAACGGGGTGTACTCCATCAACCGCCGTCGCCTGAAGCACCGTATCAATGAGGCCGGTGAACGGGCGTTGCTGATGGCCAATGTGTACAACAAGGTGGCGCCGGTCAAAGACCAGCAATCACGCGAGGACGAACTGAAGCGGGTTGTCAAAGATGTGGTCGATCTCCACAAAAAGCTGACGGAAAACCGGGTCAAAGAGCTTCAGGAATACTGGGACTAGCCCGCATTGCTTACAAGGAATGCTGCTACGGGGCAACCCATGCGACGACGAGGGCGCGGCCTTCCGCATTGCATGGTCGAGGCGCGGCGAAAGGTCAGGCCCTCGCGCCGCCCCCAGGGCATAACCTGTTTACTCACAGCAATTTCAAAACCTCGCGACGAATTCTAGGTAGCAATGCGGGCTGGGAAACGGCCCATCCGAACCCGTCGGAGAAGTTCCCCCCAACGCCCTGAAATGAAAAAAGGGGCGGTATCGCTACCGCCCCTTTTTCATTTCAATGTTGCATTGGGTTAGATCGTGGTTTTGGCACCGCTGATCTTTTCCTGACTGCTCTTGATCAAGCTGTCGAGGCTGAACTCGTCGGTAACCTCGTCCGCTTTCTCGCGAATGGTGGTATCGGGATCGATCTCTACATCGCGGTAGTAGATCATGCCGGTACCGGCCGGGATCAGTTTACCCATGATGACGTTTTCTTTCAGGCCACGCAGGGTGTCCACTTTGCCTTCGATGGAAGCCTCGGTAAGCACACGGGTCGTTTCCTGGAAGGACGCGGCCGAAATGAAGGAATCGGTCGACAGAGAGGCTTTGGTAATACCAACCAAGAGTGGGTGACCCTTGGCGGGCTGGCCGCCCTCGGCGATGACGCGTTCGTTTTCTTTTTGGAAGCGGAACTTGTCAACACGCTCGCCAACGATGAACACGGTATCGCCGACTTCGTCGATTTCCATCCAACGCATCATCTGACGGATGATAATTTCGATGTGCTTGTCGTTGATGTTTACACCCTGTAGGCGGTAAACCTCTTGGATCTCGTCGACCAGGAATTTCTGCAATTCCTTCTCGCCCAGAACGTTGAGGATATCGTGCGGGCTGCGGGCACCGTCGATGAGCTGCTCACCGGCGCGAATGAACTCGCCTTCTTTAAAGTGGATGTATTTACCCTTGGGAACGGAGTACTCGCGTTTGACGCCGTATTCGTTCTCAACAGAGATCTTTTGCTGACCACGGCTGATGTTGCCGTAAGCCACAACCCCGTCGAGCTCGGCAATGACCGCGGGTTCCTTGGGTTTCCGACCTTCGAAGAGTTCAACGATCCGCGGCAGACCACCGGTGATGTCCATCTGACGGGTGGTGTCTTTTGCGATCTTGGCAATAACGTCACCCGCGTGGGTTTCAACCTCGCGTTCGATCATGATCAAGGATTCGTTGGGCAGTGGGTAACGGTCCATGACCTTGCCGTCGGCGTCTTTGATCAAGATGGTGGGGTGCAACTTCTCGTCGGCGGAAGGAACAATCTTCTGACGGGAGTAGGAGGTTGCCTCGTCCACTTCTTCAATCATGGTGACACCAGGGATGATGTCTTTGAAATCGGAAGTACCGGATACCTCGGAGACAACAACAAAGGAGTAGGGATCCCATTCAACCAAGATGGTGTTGGGTTCAACGCGTTGGCCGGAGTGTACTTTCACCTTGGCACCGATGACAGTGGCGTAGTGTTCCTCGCGTCCCTCGTCGTCAATAACCACAACCGTACCGTTACGGGACAAGCAAACCTCGTCGCCGTCACGACCTTGAACGGTTTTCATGTTGCGGAAGTCAATGGTACCGCCGCGGCGGGTAACGTGGGTCGACTGCTCGTCAACGGCGGATGCGGTACCACCGATGTGGAAGGTACGCATGGTCAACTGGGTACCGGGCTCACCGATGGACTGAGCGGCAATAACACCAACAGCCTCACCGATTTCAACCAAATTACCCGTGGCCAGGTTTTTGCCATAGCACAGGCGACATACGCCGTATTCTGATTCACAGGTCAACACCGAACGGATGGTGACTTCATGAATGCCGGCGTATTCAATTTCTTGGGCAACGGACGGGCTGATCATGTCGTTGGCTTCAACCAACAGCTCGTTGCTGGTGGGGTGGTACACATCATCGAGGGCAACGCGGCCGATAATTCGGTCACGCAGGGACTCAATGACTTCACCCTGCTCAATAATGGCGTGGGCGGTAATGCCGTCCAAGGTACCGCAATCTTCCTCGGTGATGATCACGTCTTGCGCAACGTCAACCAGACGACGGGTCAGGTAACCGGAGTCGGCGGTTTTCAGCGCGGTATCGGCCAGACCCTTACGGGCACCGTGCGTCGAGATGAAGTACTGCAGTACGGTCAGACCTTCTTTAAAGTTGGCGGTAATCGGGGTTTCGATGATTTCACCGGACGGTTTCGCCATCAAACCACGCATCCCGGCCAACTGGCGGATCTGCTGTTTCGAACCACGGGCACCGGAGTCGGCCATGATGAAGATCGGGTTGAGGTGCTCGTTGGAGATGTTGACATCTTCCATAAAGTCGAACATCTCTTTGGCGATCTCTTCGGTAACCTCGGACCAAATCTGCACAACTTTGTTGTAGCGTTCTTTGTTGGTCAAAAGACCGTCTTTGTACTGGTGTTCGACCTCGATAACCTTGTCCTTGGCGCTTTCGAGAAGGTCTTCCTTGTTGGGAGGAATGACCATGTCGTCGATGCCGAAGGAAATGCCGGCGACGGTCGCATACAAGAAACCCAGTTCCTTGAGGATGTCCAGACAGCGAACGGTGCGTTCACGACCGAAGGAATTGTTCCAGTAGTAAACGAGGCTGGTCAAACCGCCCTTTTTGAACAGACCGTTGATGAACGGCATGTCGTCGGGGAAAGCGGCGTTGAAAATAACGCGGCCAACGGTGGTCTCAACCTTGTGGTTCACCACATCTTCCTCGAGGTGGGCCTGAACGCTTTGTTTTTGCGCGGCCTTCTCAAGATCGATCAGCTTACCGGTGTAACGCAGGTAGATGCGGCTGTTGGTTTCAACCAAACCGCGCTCTTTGGCGGCAATCACGTCCTGAAGGCTTTTGAAGATCATGCCTTCGCCCTTCAGGCCCTCGCGCGACAAGGTCAGGTAGTAGGAACCCAACACGATGTCCTGGGTGGGTACGGTAATCGGGTGACCGTGCGCCGGTGACAGGATGTTGCGCGAGCTGAGCATCAGGGTTTCGGCCTCAATGACGGAGGTCGGGCTCAGTGGCACGTGAACGGCCATTTGGTCGCCGTCGAAGTCGGCGTTAAAAGCGGTACACACCAGCGGGTGCAGACGAATCGCTTTACCTTCGACCAAAACGGGATAAAAGGCCTGGATGCCGAGACGGTGAAGCGTGGGTGCGCGGTTTAGCAAGACGGGGTGCGATTTAACCGCTTCTTCCAACACTTCCCAGACAACCGGGGCACGGGCTTCGACCAATTCCTTGGCGGTTTTGACCGTGGAGGCATGGTTGTACTTTTCGAGCAGGTTGTAGATAAAGGGTTTGAACAGCTCAAGCGCCATGGCCTTGGGCAGGCCACACTGATCGAGCGCCAGCTCGGGGCCAACCACGATAACGGTACGGCCGGAGTAGTCAACACGCTTACCCAACAGGTTTTGGCGGAAACGACCTTGTTTCCCTTTGAGGGTGTCGGACAGCGACTTGAGCGGACGGTTGTTCCCGCCCTTAAGGACGCGACCGCGGCGACCGTTGTCAAACAAGGCGTCGACGGCTTCTTGGAGCATGCGTTTCTCGTTGCGAATAATCACATCGGGTGCGCGCAGTTCCAGCAGTTTCTTGAGACGGTTGTTGCGGTTGATCACGCGACGGTACAGATCGTTGAGGTCGGAGGTCGCGAAACGACCACCGTCCAGGGGTACCAGGGGCCGCAGTTCCGGTGGAATCACCGGAATAACGTCGAGGATCATCCACTCGGGTTTGTTGCCGCTTTTCAAAAAGGCTTCAACCACCTTGAGGCGTTTGGCCAACTTGGTCCGCTTCTGGGCGGAGGTTTCGTGGCGCATGCTGTAACGTAGTTCGGTGGCCAGATCGTCCAGATCCAAACCTTGCAGCAGTTCCTTGATGGCCTCGGCACCCATTTTCGCGGTGAAAACCGGGCCGTATTCCTCGCGCAACTGGCGGTACTTTTCTTCCGTCAACAGTTCCTTGGGTTGAATGGTCGAGATACCACCTGGATCAATGACCGCGTAGGCTTCGAAATAAAGCACGCGCTCCAGATCTTTGAGGGATACGTCGAGCAGGTAGCCGATACGGCTGGGCAAGCCTTTGAAGAACCAGACGTGGGAAACGGGGGCGGCCAATTCGATGTGGCCCATACGCTCGCGGCGCACCTTGGACAAGGTGACCTCGACACCGCATTTATCGCAAATGATGTTGCGATATTTCATGCGTTTGTATTTACCGCACAAACACTCCCAATCCACGACAGGACCAAAGATCCGAGCGCAAAAGAGACCGTCTTTTTCGGGTTTGAAGGTTCGGTAGTTAATCGTCTCTGGTTTGGTTACTTCGCCGAACGACCAAGAACGGATCGTTTCGGGAGAAGCGAGACTGATTCGAATGGCTTCAAACTCATTGATCGCCGGCTGGCGATTGTAAAACCCATGACGTTGCATGTTTCCTCCTCTACTTCTCGGACCTAATTACTCTTCAGAACCTTCGGTTGGTTCGGCCGTCAATTTCTCCAAGTCACCTTCCTTGAAGAGTTGAACGTCCAACGCCAAACTTTGCAGTTCTTTGACAAGAACGTTGAAGGATTCGGGGATGCCGGGCTCACACGCGGGCTCGCCCTTGACGATGGCTTCGTAAATCCGGGTACGGCCCTGTACATCATCGGATTTGACAGTCAGCAATTCTTGCAGGATGTGCGCGGCGCCGTAGGCTTCCAGCGCCCAAACTTCCATCTCACCAAAACGCTGGCCACCGAACTGGGCTTTACCACCCAAGGGTTGCTGCGTGATCAGCGAGTAAGGGCCGATCGAGCGAGAGTGAATTTTGTTATCAACCAAGTGGTGCAGTTTCAGGATGTAAATCACACCCACGGTAACGGGCTGTTCGAACGGCTCACCGGTACGGCCGTCGTAGAGCACGGTTTTACCGGAGGTGGGGAAATCGGCCTGTTTCAGCCAATCCTTGATGTCGATCTCACGGGCACCGTCGAAAACCGGGGTGGCGAAGTGTTTGCCCAGACGTTTGCCGGCCATACCCAAGTGGGTTTCCAGGATCTGACCAACGTTCATACGCGAGGGAACACCCAGCGGGTTAAGCACCACGTCGACAGAGGTTCCATCCGGCATGTACGGCATGTCTTCTTCAGGCAAGATCAACGAGACAACACCTTTGTTACCGTGGCGACCGGCCATTTTGTCGCCTACCTGCAACTTGCGTTTTACCGCGACGAACACCTTAACCAGTTTGATAACACCCGGGGGAAGTTCATCGCCTCGTTTCAGCTTTTCGACTTCCTCTTCAAAGACTTGACGGGCGACTTCAACCTGTTGGTTGGTTTTGGAAGAGATGTTGGCGATTTCCAACTGAATGTTGGGGTCGGTAACGTCGATGCGCTTGAGGTCGGAGAGTTTCAAACCATCCAACTTCTCGGGATCGATTTCGCCGCCGGCGCCAATCAACACATCACCGGTCAAGGGGTGAATCACATCGTCCAAAACTTCTTTGCCTTTCAGCAAACGGAGAATGTTTTTGATCGCCTGGTTTTGGATGATTTGTTCTTGGTCCTCGAGGCTCTGTTTCAATTTCAGCGTTTGTTCTTCTTCAATCTGAAGCGAACGGCTGTCTTTGTCGACGCCTTTACGGGAGAAGATTTTGACATCAACCACGGTACCGCGGATGCCGGGCGGTGCGTACAGGGAAGCGTCGCGAACGTCGCCGGCTTTTTCACCAAAGATGGCGCGCAGCAGTTTCTCTTCCGGGGTCAACTGGGTTTCACCTTTAGGGGTAACCTTACCCACCATGATGCTGCCAGGTTTGATGGAAGCACCGATGCGAATGATGCCGGAGTCGTCGAGGTCCTTGAGGAACTCTTCGCTTAAGTTGGGGATATCACGGGTGATTTCTTCAGGACCCAACTTGGTGTCGCGGGCTTCGATTTCGAATTCCTCAATGTGGATCGAGGTGTAAACGTCTTCTTTCACAACGCGTTCGGAGATCAGGATCGCATCCTCGAAGTTGTAACCACGCCAAGGCATAAAGGCAACGAGTACGTTTTTACCCAAGGCCAGCTCGCCGCATTCGGTGCAGGCACCGTCGGCGATCACCTGGTTCTTGCGCACGTAATCGCCTTTGCGAACCAGCGGCTTTTGGTTGAAGCAGGTGTTTTGGTTGGAGCGTTTGAACTTGGAGAGGTAGTACACATCCACACCGAAGTCGGGAATTTCGCCGACATCGTCGCGGGAGCCTTCAAGGCGGATAACGATGTGTTCCGCATCAACGGTTTCAACCCAGCCGTTGTTGCGGCAAACCAGGGTGGCACCGGAATCGCGTGCGGCGATGTATTCCATGCCGGTACCGACCAGGGGCGCCTCGGTTTTCAACAGGGGCACGGCCTGACGTTGCATGTTGGATCCCATCAGGGCGCGGTTGGCGTCATCGTTCTCGAGGAACGGGATCAAGGAGGCGGCAACCGAAACAACCTGTTTGGGAGAAACGTCGATGTAGTTAATGGTTTCCCGCGGGAACAATTTGAATTCACCACCGCAGCGGGAGTTAACCTGTTCCTGGGAGAGGCGGCCGTCTTCGTCCAACGGCGCGTTGGCCTGGGCGATGACGTACTTGTCTTCTTCCCATGCACTCAGGTAGTGGGCGAAGGGGTCAAAGGTGACCGGTTCGCCGCCCTCGGTCGCGATTTTTTTGTTGAGTTCCTCAACGTGCTCAAAGGTCACCACGTCACCTTTACTGTGACCGGTGCCGGATGGGTTGATGATGCTGACCTCGCGGATCACGCGGCCGTCTTCAACGCGGTAGTAAGGCGATTCGATAAAACCGAACTCGTTGATGCGCGCGTAGCAGGACAACGAGGAGATCAGACCGATGTTGGGACCTTCAGGGGTTTCAATCGGGCAGATGCGACCGTAGTGCGAGGTGTGAACGTCACGAACCTCAAAGCCGGCGCGCTCACGGGACAGACCACCCGGGCCCAGTGCCGAGAGACGGCGTTTGTGGGTAATTTCAGAAAGCGGGTTGGTTTGGTCCATGAACTGGGACAACTGGCTGGAACCAAAGAACTCTTTGATGCTGGCCATAACGGGTTTGGCGTTGATCAGTTCGTGCGGCATGATGGTGTTGAGGTCGTTGTACAACGACATCTTTTCCTTGATGGCACGTTGCATGCGCACCAAACCGACGCGCAACTGGTTTTCCAGCAATTCGCCGACGGAACGAACACGACGGTTACCCAGGTGGTCGATGTCGTCGACTTTGCCGATGTTGCGGTGCAGGCGCAGCAGGTAATCGATGGTGGCGTGGAAATCCTCGGGCGTCAGCACGCGCTGATCGAGGTTCTTTTCCAGGTTGAGTTTGGTGCAGAACTTGAGGCGACCCACGCGCGAGAAATCGTAGCGTTGGGAGTCAAAGAACATCTGCATGAACAATTTGCGCGAGCTTTCCACCGTGGGAGGATCGCCGGGACGCATTTTGCGATAGATCTCAACCAGCGCTTCCTCGGGCAGACGAACTTGGTCGCCCTGGAGGGTGTTGGAGATCAGTTCGCCGCAAGGATCAACCTCGGGGAAAAAGACCTCGGCGGCGGCGATGCCGTTTTGCACGATGGCGGCCAGCAATTCTTCATCGAGCGCCGTGTTGGCCTCGGCCAAAATCTCACCGGTCTCTTCGTTAACCAAATCGGCCAAGAGGGTGGTTTTGGGCATGGTGTCGAGCTGGACCGGGAAGTATTCAATGCCGGCTTTTTTGAGCTGGCGCTGGGAAGCACGGGAGACCTTACGGCCGGCCGCAACCACAACCTCGCCGTCGTCGTTGGTGACGTCCTCGGCGAACTTGGCGCCCAAGGAAGCCTCGTACATGCCCAACAGAACCTTGCCGTCTTTGAAACGGATCACCTGGGGTTCTTGGTACTTGCGCAAGATGCTTTCGTTGCTGTGGATGTCTTTGTCCAAACTGCCCAAGGCGCGAATAAAGCTGGTGCCGAGGAACTTGCGCTTGCGGTCGATCCGCACGTAAAGCACACCCTTGGAGTCGGTTTCAAACTCGATCCAGCTACCGCGGTAAGGAATGATCTGCGCGTGATAGGTGCCTTGGTCGTCGCCCTCGGAATAAAAGACGCCGGGCGAGCGGTGCATCTGAGAAACGATGACGCGCTCGGTGCCGTTGATGATGAAGGTGCCCTGCTCGGTCATGAGCGGGATGTCGCCGAAATAAACTTCTTGTTCTTTAATGTCGCGCGGCAGCGGTGCAGCGTCGGCGGGTGCGCCTTCTTCTTTGTCCCAGACAACCAGGCGCACGGTAACTTTGAGCGGCGCGTCAAAAGTGAGGCCGCGTTCCTTACATTCATCAACGGAGTATTTGACTTTTAATTTTACGGAGGTACCGCAGACGTCACAGATCGCCTTTTGGTTTTCGTTGGTGGCGCCACACTCGTCACAGGTCAAACGGTGACCGGAGTATTGATCGGAAATGATCATATGGCTGCACTGGTGGCATTCGGTACGGTTGTGGTGAATGCCCTGTAATTTACCGCACCGACACTCCCAGTTGCCGATCGTATAATCGACAAACTCAAGAGAGCAGGTATCTTTGAAATCAGAGATAGGGAAAAGAGACTCAAAAACCGCTTTCAGGCCGATGTCCGAACGTTCGTTGGTGAGCTTGTCCATCTGCAGGAAGTAATCGTAAGAGGCCTTTTGAATATTGATCAGATTCGGTACCGGAATCGATGTTTCAATTTTGGCGAAATCAGTACGTTGGCGATAGGTGAGTTCGGAATTGCCCATAAGCGACGCTCCTTCATGATGAGTGTCAGTGACACCCTACCCCTAGACACAGCAATGCCGGACCACGATTGGCGGCCGGCTTTTTAAAAGTTGAATCAATTTTGGGGATAGTTGGTTTCGGTCCCACACGGAGAAATGGTTTTACCTTGAAAAACGGCACCCCGTAAAGGGGTGCCGCGAGATGATTAGTCAAGCTTAACGCCGGCACCGGCTTCTTCAAGCTGTTTTTTGATGTCTTCAGCTTCTTCTTTAGAAGCGCCTTCTTTAACTTTGCCGGGGGCACCGTCAACGAGGGCTTTAGCTTCTTTGAGGCCGAGACCGGTGACAGCGCGAACAACTTTGATAACGTTGATTTTCTTCGCACCGGCACTCTCGAGGATAACATCAAATTCGGTTTTCTCTTCAGCAGCGGCAGCGCCACCGCCGTCAGCGGCGGGAGCCGCGCCTACAGCTGCAACAGCAGCCGCGGAAACACCGAATTCTTCTTCGAGAGCTTTCACCAATTCGGCAAGTTCCAAAACGGTCATCGATTTGATGGATTCGATGAGTTCGTCTTTAGTAATGGTCGCCATGATCAAATCTCCTTAACTCTTTTAACCTTCTTGATCTTTTTTCTGTTTAATCTGATCAAGTACCACGACAAGGTTACGCGATACGCCGGAAAGCGCGGTGACAAGTCCTTGTACAGGGTAGTTCATCATGTACATCATCTTGGAAACCAGAACCTCTTTTGGAGGCAGTTTGGCGAGGGTTTCCAAGCCATTTAAATCAATTGCCTTGCCTTCGACAACACCCGCTTTGAATTGGAAAGCGTCGTTTTCGTCAGCGAATTCATTCACCAACTTGGCCAAGCCAACCACATCTTCTGGGTTATAGGCGAGGGCCGTGTTGCCGACCAACTGGTCGTTTACTTGGGCAAAGTCCGTGTCCGTGAACGCAAGTTTGAGCAGGGTGTTTTTAACGACCACATACCGTGCACCGTTTTCCCGCATCTTGCGTCGCAGTTGAGTGTCCTTCTCAACGGTCAACCCTTTGAAATTCACCAGAAAGATGCTACTGACTTCTTTCAGGTCGTCGCGGAGTTGATCGACGATCTCTCGTTTGCTCTGTTTATCCATGTCTGCCTCTCCTTAACCCGATACCGAGCTGGTATCGATGGAAATACCGGGACTCATGGTCGCAGAAACGTAAACACTCTTGAGATACTTGCCTTTGGCACCTGGGGGTTTCGCTTTAACAACACTGTTCGCAAGCGCTTCAGCGTTAGCAAAAAGCTTGTCCAGACCAAACGACTTTTTCCCGATCGGAGCATGAACAATACCGGTCTTGTCGACCTTATAGGCTACTTTGCCGGCCTTGATTTCTTTCACCGCGTTTGCAACGTCCATTGTGACGGTGCCGGTCTTGGGGTTGGGCATCAGACCACGGGGGCCGAGAACCTTACCCAAACGACCAACAACCCGCATCATGGCGGGAGTTGCAATTACCGCATCGAACTCCAAGAATCCGTCTTGGATTTTTTGTACGATTTCTTCACCGGCGACAATGTCGGCGCCGGCCTCTTCGGCCTGCTTCTGACGTTCACCGTCGGCAATCACCAAAACGCGTTTGGTTTTACCGGTCCCGTTTGGCAGCATCAGCGTGCCGCGAACCATTTGGTCCGCACGACGGGGGTCAACGCCGAGTCGGAATGCCATTTCGACGGTTTCGTCGAATTTGGCAATGTCCATTGACTTCAGCAGTTCTAAAGCTTCGCGTAAATCGTAATCTTTTTGTTCGATTTTGGAGGCGGCGGCACGGTACTTTTTGCCTTTTTTGGCCATACATCCTCCTAAATTACGCTACCACCGGATTTGCTGGTTCGCGGGGTGGTTGCCGCGAAAGTTGAAATCCCTTAAGGGGTTTCAACACCCATGGCGCGTGCAGAACCACGAACCATGCTTTTTGCCGACTCAATGCTGGTGGTATTGAGGTCGGGCATTTTCGTTTTGGCAATTTCCTCGATTTGCTCTTCGGTCAACTTGCCAACTTTGTTTTTGTTTGGTTCGGGCGAACCCTTTTCCAAACCCAGAGTCTTTTTAATCAAAACAGCAACAGGCGGCGTTTTCACCTCGAAGGAGAAGGAACGGTCCGCGTATACTGTGATGACAACCGGAACAATCAAGCCGGGGTTTTG
The DNA here is from genome assembly GCF_017377855.1 of Acanthopleuribacter pedis. GTDB lineage: Bacteria > Acidobacteriota > Holophagae > Acanthopleuribacterales > Acanthopleuribacteraceae > Acanthopleuribacter > Acanthopleuribacter pedis. Next base: position 26,232 of record NZ_JAFREP010000030.1, on the reverse strand, counting down.
CGACGTCTTGGCGTTAAATGCTTTAACGAACTCCATGATGTTGACGCCGTGCTGACCCAGTGCCGGACCGACGGGCGGTGCAGGCGTGGCTTGTGCTCCAGGAAGCTGGAGCTTAATGTAGCCAGTGATCTTTTTTGCCATGGTACAGTCACCTTTTGCGTGGTTAGCCCGATACGCGTTTCACAACGCCTACCGGGTAATTGGTAGCTAAAATGCTAAATCTTTTCGACTTCGTGGAAGCTCAACTCGACGGGAGTAGATCGCCCAAAGATGGTGACTTTGACTTTCAAGGTACCTTTGTCTTCGTTCACTTCATCGACAGAACCAATAAAGTTAGCAAACGGCCCGTCGATAATTTTAATCTTTTCGCCTGCTTCAAACAGGAACTTAGGCTTGGGCTTTTCTTGCGCCATGTGAACTTGGTTGAGAATCTGGTTAATCTCTTCTTCAGAAAGGGGGCTCGGGTTGCGGCCACCGACGAAACCGGTCACACGGGGCGTGCTCTTGACGACGTGCCAACCGTCATCAGTGAGATCCATGCGGATGTAGATGTAACCGGGAAAAAGCTTTTTCGTCGTAATCACGCGCTTGCCGTTCTTGAGCTCCATGACGTTTTCCGTCGGAATCAGAACCTCGCCCAAAAGGGCGTTTTTACCGAGGGCGTCGAAGCGCTGCTCGATGCTTTCTTTTACCTTGTTCTCATAACCAGAATACGTATGGACGATATACCACCGCATTGTCGACTGATCGGGACCTTCTACTTTTTCCTCGTCCATCTTTTAAAAACTCCGTCTTCCAGCGCGGACCATCAATAAAAAAGCCGGCGAAATACCGTAGAAATGACAACATCTACCCCATAGAGGTAGACCGCAAAAAAGACCGTTGTTCCGAGAACAACCAAAGTTGTCTCAACGACTTTCGGTTTGTCTGGCCAATGAATCTTTTTCAATTCTTTCTTGGCGTCTTGGTAATATTCGCTAAAGCCGGACATCGAAGGCTCCCTGTTTGTAAAAAAGGAATGGCAGGGGCAGTAGGACTTGAACCCACGACCTGCGGTTTTGGAGACCGCTGCTCTACCAACTGAGCTATACCCCTGTAAACGTGCGGAAACCCTTGCCAAACCGAAGCCCGGCAAGGGACCGACGTGTTAATGATTGATTATTCGACGATCTTGGCTACAGCACCGGCACCGATGGTTTTACCACCTTCGCGAATCGCAAAACGCAGACCGGCGTCCATGGCGATCGGGGTAATCAAGGTGCAAACCAAGTTCAGGTTGTCGCCAGGCATAACCATCTCGGTACCTTCAGGCAAGGAAGCAACACCGGTAACGTCCGTGGTACGGAAGTAAAACTGGGGACGATAACCCTGGAAGAAAGGCGTGTGACGGCCACCCTCGTCCTTGGTAAGGATGTAAACCTCGCCCTCGAACACGGTGTGTGGCGTAATGGAACCGCTTTTCGCCAGAACCTGACCACGCTGCACGTCTTTCTTGTCCAAACCGCGCAGCAACAGACCGACGTTGTCGCCCGCTTCGCCTTGATCCAAGAGCTTGCGGAACATTTCAACACCGGTAACAACTTTCTTTTGGGTTTCTTTGATACCCACAATCTCAATTTCCTCACCTACTTTAACAATACCTTGCTCGATACGGCCGGTAACAACGGTACCGCGACCGGAAATCGAGAAGATGTCTTCAACAGGCATCAAGAAAGGCTTGTCCAAGGCACGTTCGGGAGTAGGGATGTACTCGTCAACGGTTTGCATCAAGTCGAGGATTTTTTGCTTATGCTCTGCATCGCCTTCCAAGGCTTTCAGAGCGGAACCCATGGTGATGGGGATATCGTCGCCGGGGAATTCGTAGCTGGAAAGCAATTCACGAATTTCCATTTCAACCAGCTCGAGCAACTCTTCGTCGTCGACTTGGTCGGTTTTATTCATAAAAACAACAATAGAAGGAACCTGTACCTGGCGAGCGAGCAGGATGTGCTCACGCGTCTGAGGCATGGGGCCGTCGGCGGAAGATACAACCAAAATCGCGCCGTCCATCTGAGCGGCACCGGTGATCATGTTCTTAACGTAGTCAGCGTGGCCGGGGCAGTCAACGTGAGCGTAGTGACGATTTGCAGTCTCGTACTCAACGTGAGCCGTGTTGATGGTAATACCGCGCTCTCTTTCTTCGGGCGCGTTGTCAATTTGATCGTAAGCTTTTTTCTCTGCGAAACCCTGGTCAGCCAGAGTATTGGTAATAGCAGCAGTCAGGGTGGTTTTGCCATGGTCAACGTGACCAATTGTGCCGATATTTACGTGCGGCTTACTACGTTCAAACTTTTCCTTTGCCATGGTGCCGATCTCCTACGATCTCGTTAATTCTAAAAAAGCAGCAAAGAGTTCGCTAAGGCCTCTTCGAAACAGCTGAACCCAACCCCAAACAGAGAATGGAGCCCTTAATCGGATTTGAACCGATGACCTCATCCTTACCAAGGATGCGCTCTACCGCTGAGCTATAAGGGCTTCTTAAATGACATCTTAGTTGTGGTTGGAGCGGGAAACGGGATTCGAACCCGCGACCCTTAGCTTGGAAGGCTAATGCTCTAGCCAGCTGAGCTATTCCCGCGTCAAGGCATTTGAGAGAGAGTGGTGGGGGAAGGCGGATTCGAACCACCGAAGGCATAGCCAGCAGATTTACAGTCTGCCCCATTTGGCCACTCTGGAATTCCCCCGTCGCTCTCAATATTACAAACTCGCGTCCGGCTTTATTAGCTGTACGCAACGAGTTCTGTAAACTAGCAGAAAACTTTTTGCGCGGCAACCCCTAAAATTTATTTTTTTTCTTCGGGTTGCTACGGGGCCGCGAATGCCCTCTCGTAGACATAGGCGCCACCAAGGACGCCAGCATAGAGGATAGCGATTGAAACTGCAACCCCCCAAATCAACCAAATCCAATTTTTTATTTTAAATCCCTGTTTTTTAAACTGGTTATGGAGACGCAGTCCCACCATGCCGATCATCGCCCACGGAATCAGGTTGCCTATATCCATATGATCTTGAAGCCCCTCGGTTACGATCTCCTCTCCAAAACGACCGACCAATACCTGAATATCCTCCTGCCCGCTCCACACCGCCGGCAAGACGGTCACCGCCGCCACGGTCAACATGAACCACGCGGTTCCAAGCCAGCTTTCTTTTTTGGCCACACTCCCGACCAACAGCGTGGCCGTCCCCACCAACCACATCGCGATGGGGAAATGAACCAGAAAGGGATGCCATCCGGCGAGAAACGACAATTCGTCACCTCATTCGTCATTTTTGGCGAATCGCCTCGGCAAGGGGCGGACGATTCTCCATTCAACCGCGCCCATTCTAACCCGCATTTCTCACGAGGATTCGTCACGAGAAGCTGAAAGCCTTGTAAGTCCGAAGATGACGACCAAGCGCAAACGGAGCGGGGCCGACCCTTCGGCGCAGCAGCGCTACGTCGCGTATTGCTCGACTGAGCAAAGCGGAAGACCGCCCCCTCGTAATCGCATGGGCTGACCCGCAAACGGGGACGGCATCGGTTCCGGCACCGTTTCCACGCATCTTTCCGGGAAATCCTCGCGAAAAGCCGCTTCGCCATAGCTCCCCGCGCCGGCTTCCCATATAATCATCAAGTTTTGGCAAAAGCCGGCCTGGGTTTTGCCTACACCAAACGCGGCCGCCCCTATTCTATAAAAGCCGCAAGGACCCGTTTTCATGACCCAGACCCTTCACATCGATGTTTACAACGATGTCGTCCTTTTGGTCGACGCCGACGGTGATGTGCTCGACGCCTTTAATGCACGCGGCCGGACCGACCATCCCCTTACCGAGGGGGTTACCCACTACACCCTGCGCAGCCTGATTACCCTACCCGGTCATTGTGCGGTTTGCGGCCGCGAAATCAGCGAGCGCAACACGGCCTGCACCAGCAGCGGTGGGTTCCACGCGTTTGTCGGTTTGGACGACCATCCCGACCTCCCTGAACAGCACAAAGCACGTGCGCGCTCCCTCGCCCTCGCTCGGCTTCATTACGAAGACCTCGATTTTTACGTTGAACAGGACCAGTTGTTCCCCATCGCCGAACTGCTGCCGACCCTGCACGTGTAACCCTTGTTTCCAGAGCACCCGTTCATGAACCGCTTCCTTTCCCCAACCGACACGCGAGAAAAGATCGCCTTATCCCTGGCGTTCCTCCTGGGTCTCCTCGGCTGTAGCACGCCGCCGCCGGCCACCCAATCACCCGATGCACCGCTTCTGATTCGCATCGGCGCGGAACACGGCCAGTCGGAAGAGCATCATCTCGACGAATTTCAATTTTTTGTGACCGAGGTCTACCCCGAATTGGAAGGGACCATTGAGGACGAGCTACACTCACGCCTGTTCGACCGCTTCGAACGCGAGGTAATCCTTTCCTATATCGCCCGACGCACGGGGTTCCACGTCAGCGACGATCAAATCGACGCCTTCATTCAAAACCAAATGACCACCGTCAGCTTCCACCTCATGAACGCCGAGGAACAAACCCAGTGGCGCCGGGCCATCCGCCGCCGTCAACGGGTGCAACAATTTCTGCAGCGCAAGCTGTTGCGTGAAGTCAACATCGACGAGGACGCGATTCACGCCTATTACGGTGATAACGAGGATGAATTCAAGCGGGAACCGATGTACCGCATTCGCGTTTTGCCGATCGAGGACGAGGCGGTCGCCAAAACCATCCAGAACACCCTGCGGCGCACCCGCAAGCCCTTCATCGAGGTGGCCCAAGCCCACCTGGAAGACGCCGACCAACTGATGCCGGTCACGGTCCCGCTCAAGAATTTGGCCGAACCCTTCCAAAACGCGGTTCGTCGGCTGCGGCCGGGGCGTCATTCCAAAACGATCCCGCTAAAAGAAGGCGAGATCACGGTTTACTATATACTGTATCTCGAAGCCGCGATTCCGGCCGCGACCCAGTCGTTTGACGAGGCCTACCACGATATCCGCAAAACACTGGAGCGCCGCGCCATCGAAGCCCAACTCGAAACCGTGCTCGAAGAATGGCGCGCCAGACTCCACATCGAGGTTTTCCGCAACAACCTCACCTTCACCTACCAAGAACCATCCCTAAGGAGCACCCCGCAATGACGTTCTTATTTTGCCTGATGTTGTTCACCTGGCAAGACGATTCGCCGATCCATTTCGTGGATCGCATCGCCCTCAAGGTCAACGACAAAATCATCACCCAACGGGAGTTGGTCGCGATGTACCAACAACGCCGGCAAGGTTACATGGAAGCCTTCCGCGGCGCCGAGTTGGACGAAAAGCTCAAGTCATGCTGGGACGACACCCTGAAGGAAGCCCAGGAACAACTCCTTTTGTACGAAAACGCGGTCCAAGAAGGGGTCTCCCTTTCCGAGGAAGACGTCCGCACCCGCTTGAACGCCATGCGGGAATCCAACGGCTTCACGGACGAAGAATTTGAAAAAATCATCCAAGAACAAGTCGGCATGGCCTTGCCCGAATTCATCAAGTACCGCCAGCGGGTCGACAGCAGCGACCAGGTGATCCAAGCCCGCATTCTGAGCCGTATCAAAATCGAAGAAAGCGACATCGCCAAGTACTACAGCGAAAACCGGACGCAGTACATGACCCCGGCCACCTACCGCATCGCCGAGATTGCCTTGCTCAAAGGCGAAGGCGATCCTCTTGCCGCTAAAATTAAGGCCAACAGCGCGGCGGATTTCCTTAAAAAGGGTGGTGATTTCACCGAGGCGGCCCAGATGTACAGTGACTCGCCCTCGAAGGAGAACGGCGGCGATTTGGGCACGGTTGAGTTCGGCGACTTGAACGCATCGATTGAAGACCGCGTGAAAGCCATGGAACCCGGCGGCGTTTCCGAGATCTTCGAAACCCCCACGGCCTTCTTCATCATCAAACTGCTTGAGCGCACGCCACCCCGCCCCAAGCCGATCCAAGATGTCCGCCCAGAGATTGTGCGCAAATTACGCGCCCCTCGGATGGAAGCCCAAATGAAGAGTTACATCACGGAGCTCAAAGAAAAGTACCTGCTGCAAGTGATCCTCAAAAAGCCGCCCAAATACCTCGATTTGGACGAAAAAATCTAACACCTGTTCGCGAGACCAGACAACAAACGGCGCGCCCTTGGGTGCGCCGTTTTTGTTTTTGGGCCGGGTGACCATCCACCAGAGTATGGACCGGCCGATAACCCGCATTTCTCACACGTAATTCTGCTACGAAGCCGAGCGCCATGCGATTACGAGGGGGCGGCCTTCCGCGTTACTCCGTCGAGCCGCCTTCGCCGTAGCGCTGCTACGCCGAAAGGTCGGCCCCCTGTTCCGTCTCTTGGTCGTAACCTTCGTACTCACAAGGCTTTCAGCTTCTCGCGATGAATCCTTGTGAGAAATGCGGGTTAACCCATCGGGGCAATCATCCGCGGCGACGTTCCGTCCGTGGTTCAGCCCCCGGCACAGACCCCGGTGCCTCCCGTGGTTTTTTCCACGCGGTTCCATTCGTGGTTTTTCCAACCGGTTTTTTCCACGGTTTTTCCACGCGGTTCCGTCCGCGGTTTTTCCACCCGGTGCCTCCCGTGGTTTTTTCCACGGGGTGTCGTCCGCGATTTTTCCAACCGGTTCCATTCGCGGTTTTTTCCATCCGGTTTCGTCCACGGGGCATCCAGCGCCAACCCCTTCAGGGTTTGCCGTCCGTGAACCCCCAACACCCAGGGTGCGACCATTTTCAATGGTCGTACCCGGGGCTGACATAGTGCCCCCCTTCAGGGGGCGTCCAAAGTGGCGAGGCGAAGCCTCGCATTTATTTGAAACACGGTCCGCGGATCACGGTGTGCGGCCCTTTCAGGGCTCGCCGGATCTGTCACAACCATGCAGGGTCTCATCATACGACGCCACACCGCCCAGTCGGGGTTCATCACACGACGCCACACCGCCCAGCCGGGGTTCATCACACGACGCCACACCGCCCAGCCGGGGTTCATCACAGGACGCCATACGGCCTAGCCGGGTCCATCACCCGCCGTCACATGGCCAGGCGGTGTGGCATCACCCGGCATGGTGGGGCCTTGCCGAGTTTTTCTTTCGACCGCGGGCGGCCACAGGACGTTTCGTCTTTCCGGCCACCCCTCGCGCGGGTCTTTACCTTCTCGGGAAGCAAGACCCTTTTAATCCAACAAGGGGTTGGTTTTGCGAACCTTGATATGGGTTTTGGCGCGGATGTTCACCGATTCGTCCGGGCTGTCAATGCGAACCTCTTGGGTTTTCACCGAGACGGGCAAATTCAGGGTCATGGCGTACATGGTATTGGCCGCCTCTTCAATATCGCGCACATACTCGCGAATCTTGCTTCGGTCCGCGCGGAAAATGCGGTAGTGGAAACCACCCGACTCCTCGGCCAAAATCTTCATCACCCCTTGGTTAATGCTGCTAAAACGGACCTTGTCCGAAATGTAGTTCTTCTTGGCGTCTTTTTTGGCAAACAAACGCGAGAGGCCGATGGCGCGCACGAACTTTTCCGCTTTGCCGGTTTCCTTCTGCAGGAATGCGGTTTCATCATCGGACAGTCCCGGGTTGTTGTCTAACCACAAACTGTAGACGACCACATCGTTTTCCCGCGCATAAGACAACATCCCGTTACGAGAGTACTCACCCTCGGTTCCAATCCCGTCGGAAACGACCACCATCACCTTGCGTCCTGAATACTGCAACAAACTGTGGATCGAGGCGATCACCGCATCATATAAATAAGTCTCGTTTTCCTCGTACAGCTTATCGGCCTGCTTGGGATTGGGCGTTTGCAGTTTCAACGCATCGGCCACGCTGAGAAGAACGGCCTTGGATTGGTTGGGCTCAAGGTACTGGTCGTACCGATCCGAAAAAGCCACAAAGAAACCCCGATCCATCGGGCGCATGCTTTCGATGTAGCGTTTCAAAGCCCCGATGTTGGAGCGGTAGGACGCCTTCATGCTGTAGGAGGTATCCACCAGGAAGCAGTAGGTAATGGGCTCCTCGAGTTTTTCGACACGAACCGGCTTGGTGCTTTCCCCGTCGACACTCACCTCAAGTTGGCTTAGGTCGAGATCATTTTTGAATTTGAGTTCTTCGTCATAGGCGTTAAAAAACACCTCAACCAAACGGGTTCTGATTTTTTCATCCGCTTTCAAAGGCTTGAGTTCCTTGGTGACTTTAAACAGGCCGCGGTCGGTTTCAAGCACGGCGGTCAGATTGTTTTCCCCCGAGATCGAGAACAAGCCCTGATCGACGGAAACATCCCAGGGATCCTGATAACGCGCAAGCACCAGGCGGTCGTTGAGAAAAACGTGCATGGCATGAATGGTGTGGCCGTCGGCACGCATCACCACCCGGTCCAAGGCGGCGGCGTCGTCGCGACCGGGCAGCACCATCGCCACCCCGTCAACCGCGCCGTCACGCGCCTCCTTGGCTTGTTGCAACAGCAGCGAAACGGGTTGCGCCTTGGCCTGCTCGGGAACGTGGGTACTGCTATTAAGCATGACCGCGTCGGCGGCCCAATCGCCGGAAGCCCGTTGCCAAGCGCCGCGCACCTCGTTCCAACCCGGCCGCAAGGAAACGCCGTCAAGACGGTAAACCACGCTTAGCCCGTCGCCACTCGCGGCGGTCGCTTCAACGACGCCCGTTACGGGCGTGCCGTTCACCACAAAGCGAGAGGGCGGAACCTGTTCGGTTTCGTAATAGCGGCGAAACACAAACAGGCGCGCCAAAGCCACGCCGGTAAAGTTGTCTTGCAAGGGGAAATAACGGTTATCAAAGACAAACTGTTTGGGGGTTACAAAACCTTCCAGGGGAATCTGGGCCAAGCCACTCGCGATCAACATGCTCGAAGCGCCGATGCCGCCGCCACCCAGACGGGGCACATCAATCCGGCGGCGGTCAACCGATTCGCGTCCATCGCGGTCCTTCAGTCGCAGAACAATATCGTACTGATCCGGCTCCATCACCACGGAGAAACGCTGCATTTCGTAGTTCACCACGTCAAAGCGTTTCTTGAAGTCGACCACCTTGTGCTGGTAAGGATCGTAGGCGGCCAGGTTGATGTCGACACCGCGACGAGAGGCGTCGGCAAAGGTGAGGTTTACCATGATTTGGGTGCGGTTCTGATCGCCGCGGAAGAAAGCGTAGCTAAGGTTGTAACGCAACTCTTGACGATCCTCGGAAGCGAGGTTCTCAATATCCTTGGTGAAACCCAGGTAAGGCAAGGTCAAGGCACGGGAAGAGAGCCGATAGGGCTCGGCGCGATCCAGTACATAGGCCAAACGCACGGATTCCAATTGGGCTTCCAGGTCCTCGGGTGCTTTTAAGCGGTAGCTGTTGTTACGCGTGTCGTAAAGAAAACGGAAGCTCATGTTGCGCGAGGGATAGTGCCAAACTTCCTCATAGCCTTGAATCAAACCGGTTTGGGAGAGTTTGCGCTGTTTCACATCCTCGGGGTCGCCCATCAGCAGCAAAATCCGGCCGCGGTCGGTACGGTGTCCGGGCGTCTCCCCTTCCCCAAATTGACTGATCGCGATCTGGCGACGTTCGAAGAAACCGAGGCGAAAGGCGTTGCCGACGGTTTGAGGTTCGGGGTCGCGTTTGTACCAGAAGATGCCCTGAAAATAGCGCTTGGCGTCGCGGTTGGGGAGCTTGGCGTAAATCTCGCGCTCCCCTTGGGTCATGATCGGGTCGACAATCGCCAAAAAATCCTCACTGGGACCGAGGTCCAGTTTTTGGGCCGAAAGCAAACCGCAAAACGCCGGTACAAACATCAAACAGGCAAACCATTTCATAAGGATCACAACCTCTAAAGCGAAAAATCAGCGAACGGGAATAAGCATAAGTGGGCCGGAAAGACCCGTGGAATCCCGCGCCCAAAAACGTGTGGCGCGCACCATCATAGCAGGAAGCGCGGGAGTGGTCCCAAACCTTGCAAACCTCGCACCATATTTCGCGCGGTGTCGGTCGCGGCTTTGTTCTCAGGGGGTCTCGAAGATTTCATTCTGATGTTGCAGGTACCGGTCGGCGCCCGCGTCGTCAATCACGGAGGAATCCCGCAGAAAACCCGGCCAAAACGATTCGAACCGTTTTTGGTACACGGCAAAGGGGTAACGCAACCCTTTGAAATAGACCTTGGTCGGCCAGGGGAAATGCCGTTGCGGCGAGGCAAACAGCAACAAATTGTCATCCTCGCGACAATGCAGCACGGCAACGGTCTCAAACACTTCAAGAATGGTACGGACCTGGTGACCGCATATGCGGTTGCAGTTGGGACTCCACAGATTAAATACGGCCAATCCGTCCGGAGCGGTGCGGGTCCGAACCAGTTCCATGAATTCGACACTCATCAAGGACGCGGGCACGAATTGCGACGAGTAACAATCGACGATCACGAGATCCCAAGGCGCGGGGACCCGAACCGATGAAGCCCCCCCTTCAAGGACGGCGCGCAAGTCGTCCTCCACGACCTGGTGTTGCCGGGTCAGCCGAAAAAACCGGCGCCCCAAGTCAATCACGGCGGGATTAATTTCAACGGTCACAATGTCACTGGTATGGCGCCACAACCTGTCAATGAAGTGGAGCGCGGTACAGCTCCCCAACCCACCGATCAAAACGCGCGGGGGATGATGCGCGAGTTCGCGAACGGCGTAACACATGAGCCCAACATATTCCAGGACGGGCACGGTGTGGTCGAGAAGGCTCATCACACCTTGGATACTGTGTTCAAAATGCAGATAACGGTGTTGTAAAGGAAAAAGGTCGACAACCCGAATCCAATCCCCGCCAATTCGCTTATCGAAAACAACGCGATTGTAGGTGGACATGGCAGGTGCCTCCGAGGGGGTGTTGCTCATAATGTAGCTTAATCGCTAGCGCTTGTGGCCACCAAGTGGACTCAGGCCGAAATTCAACGAATAGGCACGGGACCCTGATTCACCCATAACCGGGGACGACCGCCGATCCGCGGCGCTCACAAAAACCTCACGGTTCTTGTTGCACGGTCGGTGTGATTTTGGTTAAATGCCGAACTCACAGCGGTTGCAGTTTGCCCGGGGTGATCGGTCGCATCACCCAAGAAAACAACCTGCCCCGAAAGAGATGGGGGCTAGCCCGTTGGCGAAGGAGGCTGCTTCTGGTCCACGGGAGCCGAGGCGAAGCAACCAGAATGCGCGTACGTCAAAAGGCGCACCTTAAAGCTAAGAAAATTGCAAGAAAAGCTAAGGTCATTACTAATTTGACCGAGCTGTTTAAGTATGGTTTACTAGATAAATATTTTTCCATCAAAGGATATAGGGACAATGAAGTTCTTTAGGAATTTGTTGCGCCGCAAGCCTGAGCTTTGTCAGGAAGACTTGGTAAAGCCGTTTTGTTTAAAAGCAAAACAAGCCATTTTGGCAGAGGACCTGCCCAAGGCGATTGCCTATTTGGATTGCGGCATTCGCGTTGCGCCCAACCGATTAAATTTGTACCTCCAGCGCGCTCAGATTTTCCAATACGGGCTGGACAATTACAGCCGCGCCCTGGAAGATTACCGCTATATATTGCGCGAACTAGAAACCCAACCCGACGCTCGATTGGAAGCCCAATGTCGCCGTGCCATGCGCGACATGATGAACGGCACGGGTACACAGGCGAGAGACCTGTAAGCGCCGCGGTGTGTTCAACCTATGCCCCGCGGTTTCCGTAAGAAAAGAACGAAACGCAAACCGCGCCTGCATTAATTAGGACCGCAACAGGCGTCGCCTTACATCCACCGTGATGCCGGCAAGCATGACCCGTCTCACGATGAACCCGTTGATGGGTCTCACCTAGCCCGGACCAGCAAACTTGGTCGCAAGGAATCGGCAAGACAACCGGTCAAAAAATACCGCCGCGGCCTTGGTTCGCCAGGGACGCCGGCGGCGTCGAAGCAGTCGCGCGACCCGAACGGGCGCGCAATCATGTTAAAAATTCTCATTAATAGGTTTATCAGCCCTAAAGGGATTCCCACTTTGCTTCGATAGAGTTAACAAACCATGTCTCACCTCGGAGCCAAAACCCGTGCCGATATTTTCAAGAAAAAAATCAAAAGCTAATGACGCGACCATCAGCACCGAAGATGAGGTGATGGGGTACATTGACGAGGTATACCGCAAACGCGTGCCGATTACCTTGTTTGTCAAAAAGAAGTCCGTCCAGACAGACATTTTGTTTTTCGACGAGAAGAACAAATTAATTCGCATCCAGCAGGACCTTTTGCCGGGCTTAGCCCACGGCACCGATCTGGATGTCGGTTTTGCCTTGGACCGGACATGGTGGACGTTCCGCACCAAATTTGCGCTCGTTAATGAAAAACCGCATATCCTGGTTCCAAAAGGGATTCAACACCACGAACGGCGTCGCAACCTGCGCTGCTCCTTCACGGCGCGGGAACAGGTAAAGGTCACGGTCTTAGAAGGACTGGGCAGCGGCAACGGCGTCTTCGGCATGGCGGTTGATATTAGTACCGGCGGCATTTCGCTCACGATTGAAAAAGCCATGTATTTGGCCAATGAACGCGAAATCCCACCCAATGAAAACCTGTTTAAACCCGGCACCAAACTCGCCATGGTTAAGATCAACAAGGTACCGGGCTGCCAGCTTATGGAACTGTCGGGAATCGCCAAACGGGTCTGGCGCGACGGGCGCTGGCGCTTGGCGATTGAGTTCGCCAAACTTTCCAAGAAAGATTACACGGCGCTGCTGCGCTTTATCGAGCCACGTACGCTGGAATTCAAACCGGTGCGACGTTCAAAGAAACGCCGTGAAGAAATGGATGAGCGGCGCGCGGTTCCCCGCGCGGAGAGCAGTGCCACCACAAAAAACAGCAGCGACGACGCGTCACCCGCGAGCGAGCGAACGGCCAAAACAGCGGAGGAAGCGCCGCCGCAACCCACCACGGCCCCTCAAAAAAGCGAGGAGGCGCCACCGGCAAGCGACGCGGTTAACCGACCGACCCTGTTGGTTTTCGGCGACGATGTGTTGCGCGAAGTCCCCTTTTTGGACGCGCCCAACAGCCCCTTCGCGGTCGCGGTCTGCAACACCCCGATTCGGGCGGTTAAGGTCATCACCGAGGACAAACCCGCGCTGATTTTGTGTGGCACGGAGTTCAAGGGACGGGCCATCGTCGAGGTGTTGGAGAAAATCAACAACATGGGCGTCCTCAAGGAGCGCAAGGTTGTTATTTGCGGCAACGACATTCCCAGTAAAGACCTCATCAAATTGAAAATGATGAAAATTGAAACGGTGATCCCCCTGCCCATCAGTGGACCCGGCGAGTTTCTATCGGCGTTGAACAGTTAACCGCCGTTCTAAATTAACCCGACCGCGGCGGATTCCGGGCGCCCCTCATCCAGCCGAACCCTGGGATTCTAAACGATCCAAACAAAGCTATTTGCCGCAAGGGATCAGCACGTTAAAATGATAGAAGAACGGCAAAAGCTGGGATGCCTCATTCCAATAGGCCGGGTTATAATGCTAAGGTCGATTACGACATTTCTCCTGCAATAGAACGCCTCGAGGTAGCCGATGGGAAACTGGGCCAAACAAGCCCGTCTCGCCATGAGCAATAGGGACTATACCCAAGCCGGCGATTTTTACAAATTAGACGGAAACAACAAAGCGGCGATCAAGGCTTACCTCAAGGCCGGCAATTTCTCGGAAGCAGCCAAGCTTTACGAGATGATGGACAAAATCAAAAAAGCCCAGCAGCTGATCGAAAAAAACGGAACCCCGCAGGAGATCGCCGATTTTCACTTGCGTCAGGAAAATCCAACCCGCGCCATCGAAATTTACCGGCAGCATGGTTTGTTGTTTGAAGCCGCCGAGCTGCTTGAAAAACTGGACGACCTCCCCAATGCCGCGGCGATTTACGATCAGCTCGGTTTTCACGAAAAAGCCGGCGTGATTTACGGAAAAATCAAGAACTTCAATAAAGCCATCGAAATGTTCACTCTGTTATGTGAACGGCTGGAAAAGGACAGCGGTCCTAACAGCAAGGTCAAAATTAATAAGTTCAAGACCTGGATTGCCAACCTTCACGTCGGCGCCAAGCGCTTTGCCACGGCGGGCGAAATCTTTTTACAGCTCAACCAAACCGAAACCGCGGCCAAATGTTTCGCCAAAGGCAACAACCCGGTTCGCGCGGCCCAACTCTACCTGGACATGAACCAACTCGATACCGCGATGAACCTGCTCAAGGGCGTACACAGCCCGGAGGGTCGGGTGCTCCTGGGTCGGATCGCCATCGCGCGGGGCAACTACCGTGAGGCGGTCACGCTGCTCAAAGACAGTCAAGAGTTCGAACTCATCATCAGCGCCCACGAACACTTGGGCAATTACAAGGAAGCGGCTTTTTACCACGAAAAAAGCGGCAACCTCAAAGCCGCGGCTGATTTGTACAAGAAAGCCCACGATTTCCAAAAATCGGCGCTGTTGTTCGAGCAGGTTCGGTTGTTTGGCGAGGCCGCGGCCTGTTACGAACACCTCAAAAAATATGGGCACGCGGCAAAACTTTACCACCACGCCAAGAACCGCTACAAAGCGGGCGAGTGCCTGTACCGGTTGAACCGCCTGGACGACGCGCTCCAACAACTGCAAATGTTGGATCCCGACGACGACCGGTTTATGGATGCCAAGCGCATCATGTCGGAGATCTTTTTTAAGCAGGGCGCATTCTCGGTTTCGCGTAAATTGTTGGAGGACATCACCTCCACGGCCGGTTTGGACGACAGCAATATCCTGTATTTCTACCTGCTGGGTCGCTGCCTGGAAGAAGAACACGATTTGGAAAGCGCACGCCGTTACTACGAACGGGTCATGGCCCGCCGGGTCGGGTACGCCGATGTACGCCAGCGGCTCAAACGCTTGTCCAACCTGATCCCCAAATCCGACGCCAGCCTGAGCAATTCAAAAAGTATTTTTTCTCCAGATGACCTGGCCGTGGGCGAGGTGATCGCGGATCGCTTCAAAATCATCCAAACCATCGGCAAGGGCGGTATGGGTTCCATCTTTAAGGTACGTGATTTGAGCTTGGATCGGATTATCGCGCTCAAAGTCCTGTTAGCCGACCGCGGTAACTTTGAGGAACTTAAAACCGAGTTGATCACGGCACGAGACTTAACCCACCCCTACATCATCAAAGTATTCGACATCGGCGAATGGAACAACATCGGTTATTTCACCATGGAGCACGTCGAGGGCCAGTCGCTAAAAAGCTACATCCTCAATTCAGCCAACGACAGCGTTCCCAAAAAAATCGAACTGATCATTAAAATCGCGGAAGGCCTGCAAGCAGCCCATGATCAATCCGTCGTACACCGCGACATCAAGCCGCAAAACATTTTGGTGACCAACGACTTCATCCCCAAGATTTTGGATTTCGGCATTGCCCGCAAGGTCACCAACACCCGCAAAGAACGCAGCATCAGCGGCAGCCCCAAATACATGGCGCCGGAACAAATCCAAAACACGCTGACGGACAACCGCACCGACATCTACGCACTTGGGATTGTCATGTTTTTCATGTTCACCTTGCGCGAACCCTTCGTGGCCAAAACCGCCCAGGAAATCATGCTCAAGCAAATTGAACAAGCGCTGCCCGAACCCATGGAATACAATCGGAACCTCCCTTTCTGGCTGGCCGAAATCATCAAAAAATGCTGCATGAAAAACAGCATGATGCGTTTCGGTGACATGAACGAACTTATCGACGAACTCCAATCCAACGTCCTCTAAAAAGAGGGGCGGATCTAGCCCGCATTTCTCACAAGTCATGCTGCTACGAAGCCGAAAGCCATGGGATTACGAGGGGGCGGCGTTACTCGGTCGAGCCGCCTTCGCCGTAGCGCTGATACGCCGAAAGGTCGGACCCCTGTTCCGTCTCTCGGTCGTAATCTTCGTACTCACAAGGCTTTCTGCTTCTCGCGACGAATCCTTGTGAGAAATGCGGGCTAGGCGGTTGTTAAACCGGAGTTTGGCTTGGGATTCTTTTTTTCTCAGGATGCCCGGATTGATAGAGGATGGCGATGGGCGGTTGTTCCCTCGCATGATGGATCGCGCATACGGATAAACCCGTTCTTTGTTTAGCCGGCGTTTGAAGGTGACTGTCACCCATTTATTCTCAACCTTGGGAGGCGCCGGCCCAAACGAATTCGGATAAATGCGATATGCCCGAGCGCGTGTTGCTTAATTAACTGTCCACCCATTTGGGGTAGACCCACTTTACGAATGTTAAACATTGGCAATCATCCCGCATTGATTCTGAATAACGAAGCTACGGGTTTATCCGCATCCTCGATTCATCCTTGCCTGCCTCTTTTCATCCTGCATTCCTGAAAAATGACCCATCCCAAGCCTCTCCCGCCGGCAACCACCATCAAACCCACGCAAGGGTATCCTTGGAACCCTAAAATCCTGGTACCATGGGAGGCCCGCTCCCCGTGACCGGGCTGATGATTTTGAAAAATGGGAAGTAGCATGACATCGTCCGCACTGATTTGTTTTCTGAAGTTTCCGGCACCCGGCCACGTCAAAACCCGACTCGCCGCGGAGATTGGCGACGAACACGCCGTCGACCTTTACGCCTCACTGGCCGAGCGCCTTATTACCGAGGTCTATCCCATGGAAGGCGGATACGACTTGGTGCTCTGCTACGATCCGCAACACGACCAGGAACAATTCGAAACCTGGCTGGGCTCCAACTGGACCTTCTGGGAACAAGAACGCGGCGACCTGGGAACCCGTCTGAGCTGCGCCGTCGACCGTGCGCTTGACGAGGGTTACCAAAAAATCGCCCTCATCGGCTCCGATTGCATTGGCTTCAGCGAGGAAAGCATCGACGCCATGTTCGGCGAACTCGATCACCACGATTTCGTGGTCGGTCCGGCCAGCGACGGCGGATACTATCTCATCGCACTCAAGGAATACAACCCCTGGCTTTTCGAGGACATCCATTGGAGCACCGAAACCGTACTGGAAACCACCCTCGATAAAATTGAAGTGCGCGAGAAGACGGTCCACCAACTGGAAGAAAAACAAGACATCGATACCATCGACGATCTCAGTGCGTTCCGGCGCAAGTTACCGGAAGAACACTTTCTCGCCAAAAAGATCGACCTCATCGCCCTGCGCACCACCGATTCAACCGAAATGACCGAGCAGCAGCGCCAAGCAATCCAAAGCATGGAACAATCCTTGAACGACGGTCTGTACAACAGCCTGCCCATCGACGAGCTGATCGTCAAAGATAAGGAAATCGATTCCGAACTGTTCTGATGAAGGCGCCGCTTCCCACAGGCCCACGCGGCTTTGCCCCAGGCCTCGGCGAGGGCGTGAGCCTTGCCACGCTCGCGGTCACCGCTTTGATCGCTTGGCTCGCCGCGCTCGCACAACCGAGCTGGGCACCTTACCCGGTCGCCCTGCTCCTTTACAGCTTGGCTTGGCTACGCCTCCACCAGCAACATCGCGATTCACGCGTGCTTCTCGCGGTCATCCTTCCCTTTGTCATCACCGCGCTCCCGGCCCCCCCCCGACTCAGCGACGATTACCATCGCTACCTTTGGGAAGGCCACGTCCAAAACCACGGCTATTCACCCTTTGCCCATCCACCGGACACCCTCTTTGACCAACTCCATCATCCGGCGGAACCCGCCATCAACCACGCCCATCTTCCCGCGATCTACCCACCACTCAGCCAACTCGCCTTCCGCGCGGCCGATGCACTCGGCCACCATGTGTTCCCATGGAAGTGCCTGCTGCTGCTAGCGATACTTAGTTGCCGCGCCTTCTTATCGACGCGGCAAACCCTGTTGTTGCTGGGAAATCCGCTCCTGCTGGTAGAAGGTCTCTGGAACGCCCACCTGGATGCGCTCGGAATTCCCGCGCTGTACGCCATGCTGGTGTTCATGCAACGCGGCCGACTGTGGCGGGGGGCCGCGGCGGGGATCGCCCTGTTCGGCATAAAACTGGTCCCGGTGGTCCTCACGCTGTTCCCTTGGCGAGATTGGCCGCGACGGCGGCAGCTTCAGTTTGCGGTGCTCGGCGTGGCCGGCTCATTGCTGTTGTATCTGCCGTTCGCCGAGGACGGCGCCGCCCTGCTGCGCTCGCCCGGCGCATTTTCGTTACATTGGTACTTCAACAACCCCCTTTTCACAGCCCTTTACCCCGCCCTACCGGCCTCTTGGGTACGCGCCTTGCTCACGGGAATCATGCTGCTCACGTGGCTCTGGCTGTGGTTGCGCCCTTGGCGCGTGCGCGACCGCGCTTGCTGGGCCTGGATCGCCCTTCTCTGTTTGAGCCCAACCGTTTATCCTTGGTACTTGTTGTGGCTGCTGCCGTTGACCCGTTCCAAAGCACACCCTTGGCTGCTGGCGGCTTACGTTTTTAGTTGCCTCTCCTACCGCGTGTTACCCAATTGGCACCTCGCGGGCGTCTGGCACCTCCCCACCCTTTGGCTCATCGTGGAATGGGTGGGCCTGCTTTTCTGTTTCATCCAACTACGCCCTCGGCGATGATTCTCCCAGGGAGGAACCCGTGACAACCCAACCCTCACCCACCATTGACGTGCTCATCCCCGCCCGCAACGAGGAAGCCGCCCTGCCGTTGGTACTGCAGGAGATCAGCCGCGACTTGGTCCGCACCATCGTGGTGGTCGACAACGGTTCGACCGACCGCACCGCCGAGGCAGCACGAGCGGCCGGTGCCCGTGTGGTGGATTGCCCTGTCGCCGGTTATGGTCGCGCCTGTCTGGCCGGGCTGGCCGCGATGGCGGAGGACCCACCCGATGTGGTGGTCTTCCTCGACGGCGACCGCAGCGACCACCCCGATCACATGAGCGACTTGGTGGCACCGATTTTGGCCGACGAAGCCGACATGGTGCTGGGCTCGCGTACACGCGGTGTCGCGGAAAAAGGGAGCCTGACCATCACGCAACGCTTTGGTAACTGGCTGGCAACGCGCCTGATGCGTCTGTTCTGGCGCGCCGATTACAGCGACCTAGGCCCCTTCCGCGCCATCGGCTGGCACGCCTTGCAACGCCTACAAATGGCGGACACCAACTTTGGTTGGACCATCGAAATGCAAATTAAGGCGCTCGGCCACGGTTTGCGAACCAGCGAAATCCCGGTTCGCTACCGCGCCCGCATCGGGCAATCGAAAATTTCCGGCACGCTTTCCGGCTGTGTTCGCGCCGGCACCAAAATTCTCTACACCATCTTTAAGTACCGGTTCCTCGAGCCGGTCAAAGCGGTACCTGCAAGGACGTGAAATGTCGTATATCCATGTTATTTATCTCCACTTGTTCCTCATCATCGGGTTGCTGCTGCCTGCCGCGCTGTTCTCCTACCTGGTGAAACGCAACCGCTTGGGTCAATTACAGCGTGTGTTTCGGCGCTTTAACGACAGCGATCCACCTGATCTGCAAATTCTTGTCGCCTGGATCAAGGAAAAACGCGGCGAAGGTCGGCTGATCGAGGTGATCGATTATTTGCGCACCATCGAACGGGACGATCTGGCCGTGGCACTGTACCAAGCCTTTCCCTTCGATACCTTTCATCACCGCCACGTGCGCTTGTTTGCCGCCCGCGCCTACCTCGACCAAAGAGAAGCAGCGCCATGTTTGAAGTTATGCGAACGGCTCCGTGCCGCTTTCCCCAAGGATGACTCGGTTCTCGAACTTCAGATCGAGGCATTTTTGACTTTCGGTCCGCGCGAGTCGGCACGAGAGCTGCTCTTGCCGCGGCTGCGCAAAAAATACGAAGGTACGGTTTTTGCGCGACAACGCGCCTGCCTCCATGCCGCCGACGGGGAACTGGAAGAGGCCGTGATCATCCTGAGAAAGGTGGTCAGCAAAGACAATACCCTTTTTCAAAATACTTTCGCCCAGCCCAACAAACGCTTTATCGCGGCGCAATTAGAAAAAAGCCGGGCTTTACTGGCCCAGTTCGAGGCCGAAATAGCCCAGGCCGCCGAAGCGGCCTCTTAGCCCGCATGGCTCACCAGAATTCGTCGCGAGGCTTTGAAATCGCTGTGAGGACACAGGTTACGACCGAGGGCAAAGGTAGCGGGGCCGACCTTTCGGCGCAGCAGCGCTACGTCGAGGCTGTCCCACCGTTGCTTTGCAACGGTGCAGCCGAGTAACCTAAGTCATCGCAGCTATTTCAACGCCGCAGCAGAACTTCTGGTAAGCAATGCAGACTAGGAAAATCTCGAATCCCGTGCCCACCAGAATAGATCTGGGCAGATCGCGGTTATGGGACAGCCCCGCGTATTAGGGTCACCGGTTATTTCAAATAGGGACCGATATCCGTAACCCAAGCCGGATCGTCGGGGCTCTTCAAATCAGCGGGAATTTCGGGAATGGCCGCTTTGGCCGCTTCACGATCCGGGAAGTGCCCCCAGGTCAGCATGAAACAGGGCTCGTCACGCCCTTTTAAGCGGCGCGTGAAAACGTACACGGCGCTGCTTTTCGCCATCAACTTCTCAACCGTGGCGCGCTGGCAAGCAACCATAAAAGACAAGCTGTAGGCGTCCCCGGTTTGCCTGAAGGCGTCCACGCTGTTGACCAACGCTTCGTCAACATCCGCGGGCGGCGAGGTCGTGACCGGGGCGGGTTCGTTGCGTACCGGCGCGGGTTTCGTTTCGGGAACGCCGGCAGCCGGGCGACTGTCGGCGGCGGCGACCGTGGTTTCGGGTTGGGGTTGGTTTGGTTCCCCTGCCGCCGGTTCTTCATTCGCCGTGCCTAATGGAGCATCGGCCTCGCCCGTGTCGACACTGTCGCCGATGGGTTCGTCAACAAAAGGCGACGGTTGGTTGGCGGCCGTCGATGAAGCGGGATCGGGCTCATCCACGGTCGTTTCTTGTTGGTCGGCCGTCGCAGGACCGGTTAATTTTTGATTTTCCTTTAACAGCCAGGCCCCGCCACCCAAAAGACCGAGGATCAGGACGGCGGCTAAGGCGTATTTTATGCCGTTACCGCTTCCCGAGGTTTTGGCCGGCTCCGCGACAGGTTCTTCGTCTTGATCGGGCAAGATGACACCAGGCGAAGGTGGCTTTTGTAATACGGGTTCTTCGTCGTCCGACAAATCCATGGAACCAAAGCCGGGATCGGGCAATGGCGGCGGTTCGCCGGCAGTGTCAAAAGCGGGAACCGCGGGTTCATCACCGTCCAGCCCTTTTAGGGCAAGGTTCAAATCAGCCACCGGATCTTGCGCGATAGGCGCCGCCGCGGTGTCGGCCTCAAGTTCATCAGCAAAAGGATCCGCGCCGCCCTCATCCACTTCCGCCGCCGGTTCATCCGCCTCAAGATCGGCGGCGAATTCGTCGGCAACATTGAATTCGTTCTCAGCTTCAAGGTCGGCGGCGAAGGCATCCGCCACATTGAGATCGTCTGCCGCTTCAAGCTCTTCCCCAAGGAGATCGTCTTCATCATCCAGATCGGAAACCTCGAAGTCTTCAAGATCGTCATCTTCCTCAAAAGCGGGTTCTTCCACGGCTAAATCAAAGTTTTGAGCCTCGAGATTGGTTTCATCATAGGCGGATTCGGGCAAACCGGGATCGTCGTGGCGGGCATGCTCACGCACATCCTCGCGTAATTGTTCTAAATCGGCAGGCGTGAAGTTGGGCAAGGTGTCCTCTGCAACGTTCACATCCATTGATTGTTCCGCTTCAGCGGCAACCACCGGTTCGTCAAAGTCTAGGGTGTCGTGTTCCTCGTCCTCTTCCTCAAGAACCGGGGGCTGGGAGATGGATGTCTCAAGTGGATCCATGCCGTCGGCCTCAAGTGGATCCACCGCATCGGCCTCAAGGAGATCATCCGCATCATCGAGCAGATCATCCGCATCATCCAACCCATCGTCCTCGGGTCCTTCAGCCAACAAAGCCCCGTCACCCAGAACCATTTCCGGTTCACTTTGCCATGCGGGATCCTCGGCCAAGGGATTTTCCTCCGCCGCAACGCCGCCGAGTCGCGCGTCATCCAATGACATACGCACCGTCTCTTGGTCATAGTCGTCTTCTTCTAAGACAGGCGCTTCGACTTCCAATACAGGCGCTTCGTCTTCCAATACAGGCGCTTCGTCTTCCAATACAGGCGCTTCGTCTTCCAATACAGGCGCTTCGTCTTCCAAAACCGGCGCTTCACTGAGATCGCCAAGCGGGTCTTCCGCTTCATGCAGCGCCTCGTCCAAGGAAAGTGGTTCGTCGTCTTCCGGTTCTTCTTCCGACGCGGGGGCGCCGCGGTCAACCGGCTGGGTTTCGGGATCAACGAGGTGATCTACATCCAAAGGCGCGTTTTCCTCGGAATCATCCAAAAGATCAAGGGCCGGTTCCTCGTCCATTACCGTGGCCAGAGCGTCCTCTTCCCCACCCAACTCCAGCGGGGTCGCCTCTTCATAGACAGGCGAGGTATCGACAATGGGTGGCGAAACCGTGACCTTGGCGACCGGCATGACTTCAGGCTGCGGTTCTTCTTCCAGCATTTTCATCAATTGGAACAGGTACAAAATGCGTTGCGTTTGTTCCTCATCCCATTCCATGTAGTCGGACAACTCGCCCAATGAAAAACGTCGGTGTTCGGAAACGAAGGTGAGGATTGATTGGTAAGCGGGTGGAAAATCAATACGGCCTAAATAAGTTTGGAAGTCGTTGGTGTGCCGCCATAAGCTTTCCACATCGGGCCGCGCCCGCAAGAAACGCGTTTCGTGGAGGCGAAGAAAGGAGCGAATCAAAAGACCCAAGGTTTGAATTTTGAGCTTGGGCAATTTCGCGGGCAAGGGTTGTTCTTGAATCTGATAGGTTCCGCTTTCGATTTCCAAACAGCGCTGGACCACCCGGGTAATTTGTAATTTAAGCGCCTGGGCCAGTTGCTGCGAAGACACCAAGCGTCTAGCTTTCAGCGCTTTACCTAAGCTTTCACCAGGCGCCAGGGCATTTTTGACATCATCTAAATCACTGGCCCGAATCGCGCCGTTTTCAACCAAGATGTTGGAAAAATGCTCGTTCTCTTCCTCAGAATTTGCATAAACCAAACTACCTTCTTCAAAAAAGAGGTGGCGGCTGCCGGGAGAAAAAGTCATCACACCGGTTTGTCGATTGAGTAGGAAATCGAGAATGAGCTGGTGTTGTTCAAAACGTTGGTAGTTCGTGGACATCGGCGCCTCGCGGTAGAATCGATGAATGTTGGACCTTGCCAAGGTGTAATCATAACAGCAGATGCTTGTTTTTCTAAGTCCGGTAACCTTTTGATTCTGCACCTGTTCTTGGCTACCGATACACCCTGGGAAAGAACCCTTTCGCATGGACCGAATCGCCGGTCGATTTCGATGCATGGAAGCGCGCGGTCCCAGGTTCCCCTTTACCTTTCATCGCCCTTCCCGCCAATAAGTTGATAGTGTGACCCGCGCCACCTTCACCGAATGTGATTTTTCACAAAAGGGTGGGTAAGGTAACTTCTTTCTAACCAGAGTGAAATATTTTTTTCAAAAGCACACTAGCTTGTATCACAACTTTCTTGATAATTTAGGGGTGGCTCTTCCGACAGGGCTGCCCCGCGAAGGCCGCGCCAAGCAACCGATTTCGGGTCGCAAAAGGGTATTTCCTTTTTGCTTGACGGTACGAACCGTATCCACGAGTATGGAGAATTTGGCGCCAGGCTCTTCGCGCTACGCCACGAAAACCACCACAACGGGGGGTTGGCGGATTTTCTGGAGGTTTCCACATGTCGACAACTGCACAAAGCTCAACAGCACTGATTGAACAAGAAGAAAAATTCGGTGCACACAATTACCATCCACTGGATGTCGTTCTTTGCCGCGGCGAAGGCGCTTATGTTTGGGACGTTGAAGGCAAACGTTATCTCGATTTTCTGGCCGCTTACTCAGCCGTCAACCAGGGTCATAACCATCCGCGCATCGTCGAAGCCTTGACCGAACAGGCCAAAGTACTCTCTTTAACCTCGCGCGCGTTCCGCAACGACAAGTTCCCGCCCTTGCTGGAGAAACTGAACAAGTTGACCGGTTTCGACAAAGCCCTGTTGATGAACAGTGGCGCCGAGGCGGTAGAAACCGCGATCAAAGCCATGCGCAAGTGGGGTTATGAGCACAAAGGGATTGCGGCGGACAAAGCCGAGATCATCGTCATGGACGGCAATTTCCACGGCCGCACCACCACCATTATTGGTTTTTCTACCGACGACACCACCACCGCGGGATTTGGTCCCTTCGCGCCGGGTTTCCACGTGGCCGAGTACGGCAACATGGACGCACTAAAGGCACTGATCAACGAAAACACTTGCGGCATCTTGTTCGAACCGGTTCAGGGTGAAGGCGGCGTGGTCATGCCACCCAAGGGTTTCCTCAAAGAGCTGCGTGCCGTTTGCGATGAACACCGCATTATCATGGTTTGCGACGAAATCCAGTCCGGCCTCGGCCGGACCGGTCGCATGTTTGCCTTTGAGCACGAGGGCGTTCGCCCCGACGGCGTTACCATCGGCAAAGCGCTCTCCGGCGGCATCTACCCGGTCTCCGCGTTCTTGGCCAACGAAGACCTCATGAAGGTTTTCACCCCGGGAACCCACGGCTCCACGTACGGCGGTAACCCACTGGCGTGCGCTGTTGCCTCGGCCGCGCTCGACGTCCTCGTCGAGGAGAACCTGATCGAACAATCGGCGACACTCGGCGATTACATGCTGGAACGCGTTCGCGCCATTGATTCCCCACACATCAAGGAAGTACGCGGCATCGGTCTCTGGGCCGGCATTGAGCTGCATCCCTCAGCGGGTGGCGCCCGTCGTTTCTGTGAGCGCCTCCAACAAGAGGGCCTGCTCTGCAAAGAAACCCACACCCACACCATCCGTTTGGCCCCACCGCTGGTGATCACCAAAGAGCAACTGGACGGTTCACTGGATCTATTGGCCCGCGTCCTGACCGACGCCGAATAACCAACACGCATAAAAAACAGGCAATGCCCGCCGACGTGAAAACGTCCGGCGGGCTTTTTCATTTGGACGCGGATGCCGCCGTCAGGCATGTTTCCCATTTCGTCCCACGGTACAGGCTCGGCACTTTGGGGTCGTTGCAACCACCGACGAGATCCCAACCATCGCGACCCGGTTCGTTCCCCCGCATGGCGGTTCGCACCCTTGCCGCCGTTACAACCACCGATGTGGTCCCAACCATCGCGATCCGGTTCGTTCTCCCATCACGGTTGGCCCTGGGGGCGTCGTTGCAACCACCGATGGAATCCCGACCAATGCGATCCCGTTCGTTCCGTTCGTCCTGAAGGGACGAACACACCGCCATGCCGGGCCCACCGTTGATTTAAACGTTCGCCGAAGGCGGACCACAACCCGCTGTCCTGTAAGGACTAACTATGGCAGCGAAGGGTCGGGCCCTTTGAAAAAGGGACCTACCCTGGGTCACCGCGGTTTCCGAAACGCAGGCGCTGAAAGTGCCGGCCCCGAAGCCCTTTCGGGATACGCCGATGTCATCGAGAAACCAAACGAGCGTTTCGGTTTTCCGTGGATTGCCGTGCAGGCGTTTCGGTGTTCCGTGGCTTGCCACGCGGGCGTTTCGGTTTTCCGTGGGTTGCCACGCGAGCGTTTCGGTTTTCCGATCAGGAACCCAACAAAGGTGACGATTTTTTCACGGGCGTTCCGATGGTGGAAAGGGTTCCGCCGCCAGTCCCTTCAGGACTGGGTTTCCGGTTAATCGAAGCGACCCAGGGTTGCAGTCACTTCGTTCCTTGACCCCGGGCTGCCATAGTTAGCCCCTCCAGGGCAGCGGGAAGAGGTTCGGCGCCGCCTCACGTTCAAATAAAGCATGGGCCCCGCATGGCGGTGTGCGTGTACGTTTAGCACACGCCGGATGAATCACCCCACCAGGCATTCCGTTTATCGGAAAACCATGGCCGCCATACGCCCGATCAACCACCCCGCCATGCATTCCGTTTATCGGAAAACCACGGCCGGTATACGCCGGATCGACCAACATGCATTACCTGTTCCCAGATCGTCAACGAGCCCGCCCGCTGGGAACCAACAAACAGCCGGAAATAAGAAAAGCCCGCTTTCGCGGGCTCTTCAGTGTGTGGCTCTGGCAGTGACCTACTTTCCCAGGGTCGAACCCCAGTATCATCGGCTCTATCGGACTTAACTACGGTGTTCGGAATGGGAACC